>NZ_QMEW01000049.1 GCF_003284965.1 Mycolicibacterium sp. GF69 | reverse complement strand
GCCGCCGCACCCGGTCCGGCCTTCGGTCCGGATGCCCCGCCCACGCAGGACTTCATGTATCCGTCGATCAGCAACAGTTGCCTCGCGGACGGCGGAAACGTTCTCGCGACGGCGATCTCGGTCGCCGGCCCCGCGAAGATCCCGACACCGGGTCCGGGGCCCGGCCAGACCGCTTACGTGTTCACCGCCGTCGGCACACCCGGACCTGCGGCCGAGCAGAAGCTGCCGCTCAACGTCACGTGGGTCAACCTGACCACCGGCAAGTCGGGCAGCGCCACGCTCAAGCCGCGCTCCGACATCAACCCGGAGGGGCCGACCACGTTGACGGCGATCGCCGACACCGGATCGGGCAGCATCATCTCGACGATCTTCGGACAGGTCACGACCACCGAACGGCAGTGTCAGTTCATGCCGACGATCGGCTCGACGGTCGTTCCGTAGGTTTTCTCGCCGAGTGCACGGTCCAGGTACCGCTACGCGTGATTTGTGTACCGGGCGTGCACTCGGCGCCTCGCCCTCAGTAGGCCATGAACAGGATCGCGTCCCGGTCGTAGTCACGGCCGGGATGCGCCTCGGAGAGGTGCGCCTGCGCCTTCTCGACCAGGTCCTCCTCGTCCTTACCGACGATCGCTTCGCCACACGGGCAGTTCAGGTGCGTCTTCATATCCCCACCTTCGCATAGGTAGCCACCGCCGGCCCCAAGATATAGCGGCCAAGATGTAGCCATGGATCTCTACGACGTCATGCGCACGACGTTCGCCGTGCGCGAGTACACCGGCGACCCCATTCCAGACGACGTCCTCGAACGCATCCTCGACAACGCCCGCTTTGCGCCCAGCGGCGGCAACCGTCAGGGCAACCGCGTCGTCGTGGTCCGCGATCGACAGATGCGCGAGGCGCTGATCGATTGCGCGGTGCCCGGGACCAAGCGTTACATCGCACAACTGCGCGACGGTGAGAACCCGTGGAATCCCTTGTACCCGTGCAGGGTTGACGAGAAGACCATCGCGGCGGTCGACGTCCCGAACCAGTCCCCGCTGCGCTCGGCGCAGGTGGTGCTGGTGGTCTGCGTGGACCTCGGCGTGGTGGCCGCGTTCGACCAGTACCTCGATCGGGTCGGGCTGATCGCGGGCGCGTCGGTCTACCCGTTCGTCTGGAATATCCTGCTGGCCGCCCGCAACGAGGGCTATGGCGGCGTGCTGACGACGGCCGCGGTCGCCGAGGAACCCCGCGTCCGGGAACTGCTCGGGATCCCCGACAACTACGCGGTAGCCGCCCTGCTGCCGCTCGGCAAACCGGTCCGCCAACTGACCAAGCTGACCCGCAGACCGGTCACCGAGATCGCCACCAGGGAACGCTTCGACGGGGAGCCGCTCACAGGCCGCGCGAAGTGAGCCACGAGTCGATCCGGCCGGCTACTTCGGTCCAGCCCGGTTCGAGCATCATGTTGTGCCCCATGTCCGGAAAGAACTCGGCCGCCGAGCCGTAAGCCTTCGCGGTCGCCTCGATCTCCGCTGCCGTGATGGCTCCGTCGAGTTGCGCGCCGAGGACGAGGACCGGTGTGGTGATCCGTTCGGGCGCGGCGATCGGCCGGAAGGTGTCGAACCCGACCCGCATGCTTTCGTTGCCCAGCAGCGCGGCGTAGCGAGCCACGTCGGCCTCGGCTGTTGTCTGCGAGAAGAACATCGCGCGGGCGACGGTCGGGGTGTTGAATCCTTGGGTTCCGGTGACCATGCTCTTGAATACGAGCCAGGGATATCGTCGCGTCAGCCGTTGCGCGAACCCGCGGCTGCCCTGAACCGACGCGGACGCCAACAACACCGCGGCGGGCGCGTCACTGTCCTGCAGGTAGCTCTGCACGATGAAACCGCCCATCGAATGGCCGACGAGCACCGGCGGACCGGGTAGCTGCGCGGCCACAGACTTCACGTCGTCGATGTAGTTGCGCAGTGAGCAGAACCTCAGTCGCTTCGGTGCGGCGCTGCCGCCGTGCCCGCGCAGGCTGACCGCCAGTGCGCGGTAACCCTTCTGCGCGAAGAAGTCGAGGAAGTTCTCCCAGCACCAGGCGGCGTGCCAAGCACCGTGGACGAAGAGCAGAGGCGCGGGATGCTGAGGCGTCGTCGTCCCCGTGTCGAGGACCTCCAGGTCGCGGACCGGATCCAGGAGTCCGTCTGTCATGACGAGCAGTGTGCTCCCCGACGGCACGGCTGCCATGCGTAACGCGCTACTTCATTTCCGGGATGTCGAAATCCGGTAACGGTTCGACGCTCACCTGACGCAGTCTCTTTCGAGGCAGCGCATGTCGTGCGACCTTGGATAGGTGACCTGCATGCTGGGCTACGCCACAGCAAGCACCGCCGAGCAGGGGCTCGACGGTCAACTCGCGGCGCTCAACGCTGCCGGCGTCGACCCCCGGCGAGTATTCACCGACCGGCTGTCCGACTCGGCCGACCGCATCGGAGCGGGACTGCACGCCATGCTCAGCTACGCCCGCTCCGGCGACACCGTCATCGTCGTCGCACTCGACCGACTCGGCCGCACGGGCAGCGACGTCACCCGTACCATCGCCGAACTCTGCGAGCGCGGCCTGCGACTGCGCTCCCTCAAAGAGGGCCTCGACACCGGATCTTCGACCGGACGCGTGGTCGCCACCGTCATCAAGTCGCTGGCTCGTCTGGACTCCGAGGACGCAGCGGTCGTTAACCCTTAGCGGCTTTCGCGGCTGCCTTGGCCTGCTTCTTGTACGAGCGCACCTTCTCCAACGAGCCGGCGTCGACGACGTCGGCCACCGACAGGAATGAGCCCGCCTTGCCGTAATCCCCGGCGGCCTTGCGCCAGCCTTGCGGGGTCACTCCGTACTGCTTGCCCAACAGTGCCACGAAGATCTTCGCCTTCTGTTCGCCGAACCCGGGCAGGGCTTTTAGCCGACGCAACACCTCCGCACCGTCCGGGTCGCCGGCGGTCCACAACGCGGCGGCGTCACCGTCGTAGCGATCGACGATCAGCTGCGCCAGTGCCTGTACGCGCTTGGCCATCGAACCCGGAAAGCGGTGAATGGCAGGGGTTGTCGAACACAGCTCGACGAACTTCTCAGGGTCGTAGTCGGCGATCTCACGGACGTCGAATCCGCCCATCCGGTCGGCGATCTTCCGCGGCCCGGCGAACGCAGCCTCCATCGGGTACTGCTGATCGAGCAGCATCCCCGTCAACAACGCGAAGGGATTGGATTCCAACAGCGCGTCGGCTTTCGGATCCTGGACCAGCTGCAGTTTCGCCACGGGGCCAGTGTAGGACGAGCGGTTTTCGTCGACGCCGGAGCTGATCGCCATTTCCGGCGGTCGGTTCGGGGCAGCTACGTCGCTGGGGTGTGCGATCGTGGAGATCACGGGTGGACATCCCAAGGAGACGAACATGAAACGGGTGCTTGCCGCCCTTGTCGCGGCGTTCGCTATGGCTGTCGCCGTGGCGGGCACGGCTCAAGCGGTGCCAGACCAGGGCTCACCGGCATTCGACGAGTATCTGCAAGGCCTGGAACGCAACGGCTATCACCTGAATCCAGATACTGCGTGGCGCGTTGCCCACCAGGCGTGCGTAGGCGGCATTCCCGGATACATCGGTTTGGAACTGGCTGCTCAAGGGGTTGTCGGCCCCGGAGCACAGCAGCGCGTGATGGACGTGGCCAGAAAGTACGCCTGCCCGGTTGAGTAGGTGCGCCACCGCGCATGGCGCAATCCGTGCGCCCGGATTTCCTCATATCACGAAAACCCCAGCTACGGGTGCGTAGGTTACGCTAGCGTAGCGAAACGTGACGGATTTGCAGATCTGTGTGCTGTCCGAACTCGAGCCTGTCGTGGCAGCGAACCTCGACCGCCACCTCAGCGCAGCGAAGGATTGGCAGCCGCACGAATATGTGCCCTGGTCGCGCGGACGTGATTTCTCCTTCCTCGGCGGCAGCGACTGGCATCCGCAGGACTCGCCGCTCGACCCCGTCGCGCAGACGGCGATGATCGTCAACCTGCTCACCGAGGACAATCTGCCCTCATATCACCGCGAGATCGCCACTCGCTTCGGGCGGGACGGTGCCTGGGGGCAGTGGGTCGGTCGCTGGACGGCCGAAGAGGGCCGGCACGCGATCGCGATGCGCGATTACCTCATCGTCACACGTTCCGTCGATCCAGTCCGGTTAGAAGCGCTGCGCATGGAGCACACGTCGGCGGGGTACGACAGCGGCGACAAGACCGTGCTTCAGGCGCTGGCCTACGTCTCCTTCCAGGAACTCGCCACCAGAATCGCGCACCGTAACACCGGGCGCGCGACTGGCTGCCCGATAGCCGAGCAGTTGCTCGCTCGCATCTCGACAGACGAGAACCTGCACATGATCTTCTACCGCAACCTGATGGCCGCGGCGCTCGACCTCGTGCCCGACGAGGCGATGCAGACGATCCGGGACGAAGTGGTGGGCTTCGAGATGCCGGGCCAGGGCATGACGGACTATGCCAAGAACGCCATAACGATTGCCAAGGCCGGGATCTACGATCTACGCCTGCACCACGACGCGGTGATCCTGCCTGTGCTGCGGTTCTGGCGGATCTTCGAGCGAACCGATTTTGGCCCGGCCGGCGAGCGCGCCCGCGAAGAGCTGTCCTTCTTCCTCGCGATGCTCGACGCCAAGGCAACGCACTACGAAGAGAAGCGTGCCGCCCGCGAAGCAGAACGAGTGACGGCATAAGGACGCAATCCCTCGCGACGCCGCTTGCCCGCTGACCGCGCCCTCATACCGAAGGCGATGGCCGGCGACCCGCCACCGCGAGCGTCGTTCGCGTCGCCCTGAGGCGAGCATTCACAAAGTGAGCCTTGTTGTCGGCGTGTCGGGACAGCTCGCGCCTGTCCACACAGGAAAGTCTCGTAAAGGTTTCTGAGCCGGCTCGCCATCGGAGTCCAGGAGAGTACGCAATGCCCCCCACAGATGTGCCGCCCTCGAACACCAGAGTCAGCGGCGCCGAGTATCGAGCGATGCAGGCCAGCCCCGAGTTCCAGGAATTGCGAAGCAGGCTGCGCCGCTTCGTCTTCCCGATGAGCGCGCTGTTCCTGATCTGGTACTCCGCGTACGTGATGCTGGGAGCCTTCGCCCATGACTTCATGGCGATCAAGGTGTGGGGCGACATCAACGTCGGTCTGTTGATCGGTCTCGGCCAGTTCGTCTCCACATTCGCCATCACCGGCCTGTACGTACGTTTCGCGAACCGCGAGTTGGACCCGCGTGCCGAGGCCATCCGTGCCGAGCTGGAAGGCGGTGCGGCGTGACGACGCTGCTGGCCGTCGACTCGAGCGTCGGCAACCCGGTCGCCAACATCGGGATCTTCGGGTTGTTCGTCGCGGTGACGCTCTACATCGTGATCCGAGCGAGCAAGAAGAATGCCACCGCAACCGAGTTCTTCACCGCCGGACGGTCTTTCACCGGCCCACAGAACGGCATCGCGATCTCCGGCGACTACCTGTCGGCCGCCAGCTTTCTCGGCATCGCCGGCGCCATCGCGGTGTACGGCTACGACGGCTTCCTCTACTCCATCGGCTTTCTGGTGGCGTGGCTGGTCGCGCTACTGCTGGTTGCCGAACTGCTGCGCAACGCAGGCAAGTTCACGATGGCCGACGTGCTGAGCTTCCGCCTCAGACAGCGACCGGTGCGGCTCGCCGCGGCCACCACCACGCTGGTCGTCTGCCTGTTCTACCTGCTGGCGCAGATGGCCGGCGCCGGCGGGTTGGTCGCGCTGTTGCTCGATGTCACCAGCGACGCCGGCCAGGCCGTCGTCATCGCGGTGGTCGGGCTGCTGATGATCGTCTACGTGCTGATCGGTGGGATGAAGGGCACGACCTGGGTGCAGATCATCAAGGCCGTGTTGCTCGTCGGCGGCGCCGCGGTGATGACGGTGTGGGTGCTGGCCAAGTTCGGCGCCAACTTCTCCGAAATCCTCGGTGCCGCGCAGTCCGCGGTCTCCGGGTCGGCCAGCGAGGCCGTCGCCGGCCGCGATGTGCTGGCGCCCGGTGCGCAGTACGGTGCCTCGCTGACGTCGCAGATCAACTTCATCTCGTTGGCGCTGGCGTTGGTGCTGGGCACTGCGGGCCTGCCGCACGTGCTGATGCGCTTTTACACGGTGCCGACGGCCAAAGAAGCGCGCCGGTCGGTCGTCTGGGCAATCGCCCTGATCGGCGCGTTCTACCTCTTCACGCTCGCGCTTGGGTACGGTGCCGCCGCGCTCGTCGGTCCCGACACGATCCTGGCCGCGCCCGGCGGGCAGAACTCGGCGGCGCCGCTGCTGGCGTTCGAACTCGGCGGTGTGGTTCTGCTGGGCATCATTTCGGCGGTCGCGTTCGCGACGATCCTCGCGGTGGTCGCGGGCCTGACGATCACGGCGGCGACGTCGTTCGCCCACGACATCTACGCCAGCGTGCTCAAGAGTGACCAAGTGACCGAGAGCGAACAGGTGCGGGTCTCGCGTATCACGGTCGTGGTGCTCGGCGTCTTCGCGATCGGCCTCGGCGTCCTGGCCGCCGAGCAGAACATTGCGTTCCTGGTCGCGTTGGCGTTCGCGGTGGCCGCCGCGGCCAACCTGCCGACGATCCTGTACTCGCTGTACTGGCCGCGGTTCAACACCCGCGGCGCGCTGTGGAGCATGTACGGCGGTCTGATCTCCACGATCGTGCTGATCATCTTCTCCCCCGCCGTCTCCGGCTCGACGACCGCGATGCTGCCCGATCTCGACTTTGCCTGGTTCCCGCTGGCCAATCCCGGCATTGTGTCGATCCCGCTGGCGTTCCTGCTCGGTGTCATCGGCACGCTGGCTTCGTCGGATCGCGGCGACCCGGACACCAACGCCGAGTTCGAGGTCCGGTCGCTGACCGGCGTCGGCGCGGAGAAAGCCGTCGCGCACTAGACCGCAGCGCCGGATCCATTTTGAGTGCTTCTACTCATGCGCGGCCCCGTCCGGCCCGCGACGATCGCTGGCATGGCAATGTTCCCCACTCCTGCCGAGGTCGAGGCAAGCACACCAGCGAACCGTGACCGGGCCATTGATGTCATCCGCATCGTGTCGTTGTTGGGCGTGGTAGTCGGCCACACCGTGATGGCCACCAGCACCCTGCGCGACGACGTCTTCATCTGGAGCAACCTGCTCACCGCATCACCGCTCTTTCAAGCACTGACCTGGGTGTTCCAGATCATGCCGCTGTTCTTCTTCGCCGGCGTGGCCGCCTGCCTCGAGTCGTGGCGACCCGGAAGCAGCTGGGGCAACTGGCTGTTGCGGCGATGCACGCGGTTGTACCGCCCGGTCTTCTACTACCTGGCTTTCTGGGCCGTCGCACTTCTGGTCCTGCGCCTTGTGCTGCCCGAGCACGTCTACGAACCGATAGCGGGAATCTCGATCCAGTTGTTGTGGTTCCTCGGGGCTTACGTGCTGGTGCTCGCCGCGGTGCCGCTGCTGGCGAGGATCACGACCGCGACCCGGCTGACGATCGCGGTCATCGGCACGTACGGGATCGTGGCCATCGTCGACGCTGTCCGCATCAACCTCGACGGTTGGTCGGCGCTGGGCTACCTCAACCTGGCCGCGTGGCTGATCCCCGGGATGCTGGCCGTGGCGTACCGCCGCGCCCTGCTCAGCCCGCGCGCCGGACTGGCTCTGGGCATTGCGATGCTGGCAGTCAACCTCACGCTGTTGGCGTTCGGACCGTACGAGTTGAGCCTCGTCGGCATCGAGACTCAGCAGCTGAAAAACATGACGCCGCCGTCTCTTCTGTTAGCCGGACACGCAATCATGATGTGCGCTTTGGCTATTGCCGCGGCTCCCGCGATCGCGCGCTGGGCTCAGCGACCGCGCGTGTGGTGGCTGGCAGCAATCGGCAACACCGGCGCGATGACCCTGTATCTGTGGCACATCCCGCCACTGTTGATGATGCACCTGGCGTTCGACTACCTCGGCTACCCGCGCTTCGACCCGTCGGCACCGGGATTCGTCGTGCTGACGATCGTGCAGACGCTGATCATGGCAGCAGTCGTCGCCTTGTTGTTCGTCATCCTCCGACCGCTCGAGAACAACCCGCTTGTGTTGTGGGACGGCGGATTCGTCGCCGGACCGGGTCGGCGCAGCGCTGCGGTCGGTGGTCTGCTCTGTGTGGCGGGCGCCGCGACCCTGGTCTCGGTCGGCTGGGGCCTCAAGGATCAGGGTCTGCTGTGCGTCGCGGTCATGCTCGCATCACTGCTCACGGCGCGACGGCTGGCTAGCCGCTCTTGCGACGAAACTCCCGCCGGTGCTCAACCGGTCCGTGCGCCCGCGGCTGCCTAGCCCCGCCGTCCTTATGGGCGGCGCCGCCTCCCGCGCTGGCCTTCTTGCGCTCCAGCGCTTCCCGGAACTTGCGTTTGGTGTCGTCTTCTTCCGGTGTCTCAGCCGATTCCCCGGTCGTCCCCCTACGCTCCGCGCGAGAGGTACCCCCGTCGCTACTGCCCTCCGATGCCATGACCGCAGCGTAGCCCTACCGCTTGCCCGGCGGCATCCCATATAAGTGCGAGATCGGCAGCGTCATCACCACCCGGCGGTCGTCGACCATCGCGCGCCGGTAGTCGTCCCAGTCGGGATGCTCACCGGCGATGTTGCGGTACAACGCGATCAACGCCGACACGGTGTCGTCGTCCGGCGAGGCCGCCGGCGGCGTGAGAACAGCGTCGCCCTCGGCGACCGCGTACGACCAGCCGTCGTCCGAACTGACGTGGATGGAGGCACGAGGATCCCGGCGCAGGTTGCGGGTCTTGGCCCGCGGCTCGGTGATCGACACCTGGATGCTCAGCGCACGTGCGTCGAAGTAGTACGACACATTCGACAACTGGGGCCGGCCATCGCGCTTGATCGTCGCGAGTACACCCAGCGAGTTCCCGCCGATCAGTGCGAGCAGCTTGTCGTCGAACACGTGACGTCCCATTCCCCGAGCCTACGTCTCTACCATCGACATGTGACCGGTCCTGCACCCCGAGTCGACGGCAATGTTCTCGAAGGCGTATCAGCAACCACGCTGTGGACGCTGCACAACCGCGCCAGCGAGGCCAAGCGGTCCGACGGTGTCATCCGCGACCCGTGGGCAGTGGTGCTGTTCGACGCGATCGACTACGACTACCGCAAGTTCGGCAAGCCCAATCAGTCACACGCATTGCGCGCGGTGGCTTTCGACGCCGCCGCGACCGAGTATCTGACCGAGCACCGGAGGGCGTCGGTGGTCGCGCTGGCCGAAGGATTGCAGACCAGCTTCTGGCGCCTGCAGCGAAACGGCGTCACAGACGAATTGACCTGGTACTCAGTAGATCTCCCACCTGTCATGGCGCTTCGCGAGAAGCTGCTCCCGCACGACGACCGCATCGTGCCGCTGGCGCAGTCGGCGCTCGACCGCAGCTGGATGGATCGCGTCGACGCATCCGACGGTGTGTTCATCACAGCTGAAGGCCTGCTGATGTATCTGGATCCCGATGACGCGCTGAGCCTGATCCGCGACTGCGCGGCCCGCTTCCCCGGCGGCCGGCTGATGTTCGACTCGGCGCCGCCGTGGTTCAGCAAACGCACGGTCGACGGAAAACTCAAACTCTCGGACCGCTACGTCACTCCGCCGATGCCTTTCGGGATGTCCCCGGACGAGGCCGTCGAACTGGCCGGGCGGATCCCGGGCGTGCGGGCCGCCCGCGACATCGCCACGCCGCCGGGACGCGCACTGTTCAAGGTGCTCGCCTCGCCCGTCTGGGATCGAATAGGAGTCCTGCGCCGGGGCCGCCCGAGCTTTACGCTGCTGGAGTTCGGCTGATGACGCGCTATGTCGCATTCCTGCGGGGGGTCAACGTAGGCGGCGTCAACCTCAAGATGGCCGACGTCGCGAGAGCCTTCGAAGACGCGGGATTCAGTTCTGTGCGAACAATTCTCGCCAGCGGCAACGTCCTGTTCGAGAGCAACTCCGGAACCGACGCGGTGCGCAGGAAGTCGGAAAGGACGCTGCGCGACACCTTCGGATACGACGCGTGGGTGCTGGCCTACCCCGTCGACGCGGTGGCAGCCATCTCCCGTGCCTACCCCTTCGAGCGTGAGGTCGCAGGCCACCACTCGTACGTGACGTTCGTGACCGACGAACAGGTGCTCGACGAACTGGCCACCCTGGCCGAAGATGCCCGGGCCGAGGAGCGGATCGAACGCGGCGACGGGGTGATCTACTGGCAGGTGCCCAAGAGCGCAACGCTGGACAGCACGATCGGTAAGACGATGAGCAAGAAGCGCTACAAGTCCTCGACCACCACCCGCAACCTACGCACCCTCGACAAGATCCTGCGCTAGGTAGATTCGGACGGGTGAGCCCCGAACCGACCGACCCTCCTCTCAAGGCCGACGGCACCGTGCTGACCGGTGTCTCCGAGACCGCATTGATGACGCTGATGGTGCGCGCGACGGAGGCCCGTCGCCCGGATTCGCTCATCGAAGATCCGATGGCGATACAACTCGCAGACTCCATCGACTTCGACTTCGCCAAGTTCGGGCCGTCGCGGCGCCAGGACATGGCGGTGCGGACGCTGGCCTTCGACCGCGAGGCACACCGGTACCTCAGCGATCATCCCCGCGCCACGGTGGTGGCGCTCGCCGAGGGACTGCAGACCAGCTTCTACCGTCTCGACAACGCCGACGTGGGGCATCAATTCCATTGGCTCACAGTCGATCTGCCACCGATCATCGAACTGCGGCGCACGTTGCTGCCGGCATCGGACCGCGTGCGGTTGCTCGCGCAGTCGGCGCTCAACTCCAGCTGGATGGATCAGGTCGACACCGAGCACGGCGTCTTCATCACCGCCGAGGGACTGCTGATGTATCTGCAGCCGGCCGACGCGCTCGGGCTGATCGCCGAGTGCGCGGCGCGCTTCCCCGGCGGGCAGATGATGTTCGACCTGGCACCCGCCTGGTTCGCCCAACTCATCAGTCGCGGCTTGCTGCGCCCGTCGTTGAGTTATCGGGTTCCACCGATGCCGTTCCACCGCACGCCATCGCAGGTCGCCGACCTGGTGAACGAGATCCCCGGGATACGCGCGGTGCACGACGTGGCGATGCCGCCCGGGCGCGGCAAGGTGCTGAACACCGTGATCTGGGGCGCCCAACGGCTTCCGTTGTTCGACTCCGTGCGACCCATCTTCACGGTGCTCGAATTCGGCTAGCCACAATCGCCGAACTCCTCAACGCGGCTCGTGCCTCGCCGCTTGATCGTCGTTCGGCTAGACCTAACCGAACGCCGACTCCACATACCTCAGCGCGTCATCCTTGTCGACGCCGAGCGCCTTGGCCGCCGACACGAACGTGTTCGCGGCCGTAGCCATCGCCGCGTCCGCAGGATCCGCGCGAGCCACGAATGTGCCGAAGCGGCCGCGGGTTTCGAGAATCCCCGCGGCCTCCAACTCACGGTAGGCGCGAGCGACGGTGTTCACCGCCAGACCGAGCTGGCCGGCCAGCTCGCGCACCGTCGGCAACCGCGTCCCCGGCGCCAGCCGACCGTCGCGCACACCGTCGATGATCTGCGTCCTGAGCTGGTCGAACAGTGCTCCAGACGCACGCTGGTCGACTCGTACCCACTCCCCCAGGTTGGCCACGTGCCCAGTATTGCCCACACGGGCTAGTTTGGTCATGTGCAGGTGGCGGTCCTCAGCGGTGCGGGCATCTCGGCCGAAAGCGGGGTGCCGACGTTCCGCGACGCCGAAACCGGGCTGTGGGCGAAGGTCGATCCGTACGAGATCTCCAGCTCGGAGGGCTGGCAAGCAAACCCTGAGAAGGTTTGGGCGTGGTATCTGTGGCGCCACCACATGATGGATTCGGTGCAGCCCAACGCCGGCCACCGCGCCGTGGCGGCCTGGCAGGAGCACGCCGACGTGCACGTCGTCACCCAGAACGTCGACGACTTGCATGAGCGCGCCGGCAGCAGGAACGTTTACCACCTGCACGGCAGCTTGTTCGAATTCCGCTGCGATCGCTGTCAGGCGGCCTACGCCGGTGAGCTACCGGCGATGCCGGAACCGGTGGAGACCATCGACCCGCCGCGATGCGTATGCGGCGGGCTCATCCGGCCCAACGTGGTCTGGTTCGGCGAGGGACTGCCCGAGGACGCGTGGCAACGGTCGGTCGAGGCGGTCAGCGGCGCCGACCTCGTGATCGTGGTCGGCACGTCGTCGATCGTCTACCCGGCGGCGGGGCTACCCGAGATCGCATTGGCCAACGGCACCGTCGTCATCGAGGTCAACCCGGAACGCACGCCGCTGTCCGACGCCGCCACGGTTTCCCTGCGGGAGACCGCGACTGCCGCACTGCCCAACTTGCTGCAGCGGTTGCCCACCCTGCTCGGCTGAGCGACAATTCTCGGCGAGGCGGCCGTGCGGCCGAGAAAGCGATTGGTGGACAGAGCAAATACCGCGTTCTTGAGCTGTCGAGGTCAGCGCTGTATATGCTCCTCCTAACTTTTGTCGATGAGAGGGACCGAAATGGTCAATACCCGTTTGGTTTCGGCCATCGCGGCCGCGGGCATTATCGGGGCGGGACTTTCGGCAGGCACCGCTTGGGCGGGTGGTCAAGGCGGCGTTGTCGAGGACCCCGAGGACATCTCCGCAGCTGTCGGTACCGGACTGTTCGACGGTGCCTTGGTGGGTTTCACCGCCACCGGCGACACCAACGACGAGGCGGCGGCCGCCGTGATCGCGCAATGCCAGAACGCCGGTGGCGTTGAGTGCACCAGCGACGAGGTGACCAACGACAATCTCTGCATCGTGTCCGTCGCTGACGACGTCAACGATGTAGTGGCCGGCGGTGCCGGAACGACTGTCGAGGCTGCCCGTGCCGATGCATTCAACCGGGCGGCGGCCAACAATTCGCCGATGGATCCGTCCGCTTCTGTCGTGATATCGGCCTGCCCCTGATGGGTGACCGCATGTCAGGTCGTGCCGCGCATGACCATTCCGCTTCCGCGGTAACAGCCGCCAAGGAAAGGGCATAGTATGCGTCGCGTCTACCCAGTACTGCTGATGGTGGGATTGGTTGTGGCTACGGGCATTTCAGCGCCGACCGCCGATGCCCGGCCGACCTGCCAAAGCACGGACACCAAGTCGATCTGCCAGACGAACGGCAGCGTGTCGATCAAGACGAGGCCGGGGACGGTGGCGCCGCCCGCGAATCAGCCTCAGCTGCCGTTCGGGATGGGCAGCGGCGTACCCGGCCGGCGGCGTTGATCGCCTCAGCCGCCGCCGGTCCCGCCTCGGTACGCATCATGAAGGCTTGACCGCCCGCCCGATCGCGATCTCGGCGACCGGCAGCGGTAACCATCGCGGAATCGTCCACTCCCGCCGAGCGTCGGCCACCGCGAAACCCGCGCCGAGCACCGCCTCCTCGGTGTGCCGGTGCGTATGACAGTTGCCGAACAGCCGCGGCCACACCGTCGCGTCGGCGATCTTCTGCAGCCGCGCGCGACCGCCGGTACTGGCGATGTGCTCGAGGTAGCGCAGTTCACCGCCAGGCCGTAGCGACGAATACAGCTGTCGCAGAACGACATCCGGATCATCGATCGAACACAGCACCAGCGAGCAGACCACGGCGTCGAACGGCTCGTTGCCGGCAGCCAGGAAATCTTCCACCGTGTCGGTGCTGACGGTGACCGGCATACGTGCGTCGGCGGCGGCCCGCTGCGCCTGTTCTGCGAGGCGCCGCTCCGGTTCGACGGCCACCACTTCGGTGACGGTGTCGGGATAAAACTCGAAATTCGTTCCGGTGCCCGCACCGACTTCCAGTACCCGCCCGGACAGATCGGCGAGGTTCTCGCGGCGCAACTGCCGGATGGCGTCGGTCTCGTGCGTGGACATCACCGTCCACAGCCTCGCGAAAAACGGGTTATCGACTGTGTTCCCCATCGAGCAGTCCCTTCAGTTGAGCGACGGTCTCCTTCGGCGGTGCACCCGGGCTGACCGCGCCCATCGTGATATGACCCAGGCACACCGCTTTCAGGACGCGGTCGGCGAAGTCTTCGACATCGCCCCACGGCAAGTGCGGCTTCGAGATCAGCATCGCGGCCACCCCGTGCGCAACGGTCATCAACTCTAGTGCGGTGGCCGTCGAATCGCCCGGTGGATAGATCCCCTCCGCCATCAGCTTCTCGACCGTCACCCGCAGATGCACGAACGCCGAACTGTTCAACGCCACATCCACATCACTGCCGGGCCGGCTTTCCCCCATCGCGGCAATGCGGTACAGCTGAGGGGTTTTCATCGCGAACCGGACATATGCCAGCCCCTGAGCGCGCAATACCTCGATGGTCGACGGCTGTCGTGCCGCGACGCTTTGCATCTGTTCGTCGAGTTTCTCGAAGTACCGCGCGCACACCGCGTCGAGCAGGGCGTCCTTGTCCGCGAAGTGCAGATAGATCGACGGCGGCGTGACCCCGACGCGTTGTGCCACCGACCGGATCGACACATCTTTGACGTGGCCGGTCTCGAGCAGCAGGTCGGTGGTCGCGTCGAAAATCTCCTCGCGCAACTGCTCGCCGGCTCCCCGCGGTGCGCGCCGCCGTTTCATCGCGTTCCTGCCGGTTCGCTCGAACCCTCGACCACCTGCGCGGTTTCGGCCGACTCGCGCAAGCCGATCCGGGCATGCAGTTCGGCCAACGGCTTGGGCGCCCACCAGTTCCATCGGCCGAGCAGATGCATGAACGCCGGCACCAAACCCATGCGAACCAGCGTGGCATCGGCGAGCACCGCGAGCGTCAAGCCCACGCCGAACATCCGCATGAACGAGACCTCGGCAGCGATCAGCGCCGCGAACGAAATCGACATCAGCAGCGCCGCGGCCGTGACGACGCGACCCGTCCTGGCCAAACCGAGCGCCACGCTTTCGTCGTTGCGGGCACCTACGGAGGTCTGCGGGTCGTTACCCGACTGCAGCCAGAACTCGCGGATCCGCGACACCAGAAAGACCTCGTAGTCCATCGACAACCCGAACGCGATGCAGAACAGCAGCACCGGCATATTCGCGACCAGTGTGCCGGTCGCTGTGGTGCCCAGTGCACCGAGGTGACCCTCCTGAAAGATCCACACCAGCGCCCCGAAAGCCGCGGTCAGCGATAAGACGTTGAGCACCAATGCCTTCAGTGGCAGCACCACGCTTCCGGTGAGCAGGAACAACAGCACGAAGGTGATCGCCGCGATCACCCCGAGCACCAGCGGAAGCCGCGAGGTGATCGCTGCGGCGCTGTCCCGGTTGACCTGTGCAACGCCGGTCAACAGGACCGGAACATCGGCGGGGGCGCTCACCTCGCGCAAGCGGTCGAGTTGCGCCTCGGAGGCGTCGCTGAACAATGGCGCATCGCTGGCCACGGTGAGGAACGCCCGGCCGTCCTTGAGACCGGTCGCCGCCGACGGCGGGCCGACGGCTCTGCCGTCGACGAACGTCCCGCCCGGCGCGGACACCGATGACACATCGGCCACCCGCGACAGATCCGCGGCGTAGCGGTCGATCATCGCCGGTGTGATCCCGCGGGTTTCCGGTATGACGACCGTGACATTGCGCGCGGAGTCGACGGCGAAGTCGGTCCGAAGCTCGTCGCCGACCTGTCGCGCCGACGCCGACGTCGGCAGCACCCGGTCGTCCGGGAAACCCCACCGTGCACTGAGGAACGGCGCGCCCAGCACCAGCAGCAGCCCAACGATCACCAGCGCGACCGGAACCGACCGTCGCATCACGGCTTTCGTGCAGCGGTACCAGAACGTCTGCTCGATGGGCTTTCGCACCGGTTCCGGCCTGCCGAAAAGGCGGCGGAAGAACCGTCGTACGTCGAGCGAGTCCAACCGGTCGCCGAGCAGCACGATCGCCGCCGGTGCGACAACGACCGCGGCCACCGCCGCGAACGTCACCACCGCAATACCCGCGTAGGCGAACGACTTGAGGAAGTACATCGGGAACAGCACCATCGCGACCATGGACAGCGCGACCGTCATCGCCGAGAACAACACTGTGCGCCCAGCCGTCACCATGGTGCGCACAAGCGCACGTTCGCGGTCTGCGCCGTCGGCGATCTCGTCGCGGTACCTACTGATGATCAACAGGGTGTAATCGATCGCGAGCGCCAAACCCATTGCGACAGAGAGGTTCAACGCGAAGATCGATACGTCGGTGAGGTAGGTGACCGCCCGCAGTACCGCCATCGAACCGAGGATCGCAAAGCCGCCGATGGCAAGCGGCAGCGCGGCGGCGAGCATCCCCCCGAAAACCCACACCAGTGCCAGGAAACACAACGGGATCGCGATCGCTTCCATCCTCAGCAGGTCTTTTTCGCTCTGCCCGTTGATCTGCACGTAGATCATCGCCTCGCCGCCGGCGCGCACGGTGACACCATCGCGGTCGTGCACGAGTCGCTCGGCAAGTTCTTTCGCGTGCTTCTGCGCGCCACTCTCGCCGCCGGTGATGCCGGCGACGATCAACCCCGTCTTCCCGTCCGCACTGATCAACGCGGGGGCCGCCGTCGGTGGCGCGCTCCACAACGAGGTGACCGCGACGACGGACGGTGCAGCCCGCAGTTCGGCGGCCAGTTCCTCGCCCACGGCCCGCGCTTGGGTGCTCTGCGCACCGGCGTCGGAGTGCACGCTGACGATCAGTTCCATATCGCCCTGGCCGAACATGTCCACCAACAGTTGGTTGGCTTTCGCCGACTCCGATGTGGGGTCCTGGAAGCCACCGGCGGATAGATGCTTGGTGACCGGGATCCCGAAGATCGCGCACGCCACCATCACCAGGACCGCCACCGCGATGATGCGCCGGGGCGCGGCGATGGCCAAATGAGCGATTCGTTGCAGCACGTCCCACCCTCTCGGTCCAACGAACTAACCGCGGTAACTTAACAGCGGTAAGTCAGTAGCGTCAATGTGCTCCTCCGGACACGATTCGCACGCCCGCAGCGTTCACCGCGAATCGCCGCGAATCGCCGCGAATCGCCGCGATGAATTGTGGGTTCTCTGGTAGTCGTAATCGCCATGACAACGACGGAAGTGGCCACCACCGCCACCGCGCGCGACGCCGCGGTGGACATCGGCCTGCTCATTCTGCGAATCGGCGTCGGTGCGGCGATCCTTCAGGCCGGTCTGATCAAAGCCCTCGACTTCGGCACCACGGTCGGCTTCATGGAGTCCGCCGGGTGGCGGCTGCCGGGGCTGGCCGCGTTCATGGTGACCACGGCCGAGACCCTCGGCGGGCTGGGCCTGATCTTCGGTGCGCTGACGCCGTTGGCGGCGTGCGCGGTGATTGCCGCGATGGTCGACGCGTGGGCGGTCAACGTGGCGGGTTCGGCTTTCTGGTCCGAACCGTTCAACGCGCCGTTTTTGATCGGTGTCGGAGCGACCGCGCTGTTGTTCACCGGCGCCGGCGCGTACTCGCTCGACGCGAAGGTGATGGGCCGAACCAGGTGGGGAACCCGCATAGCCGCCGGCCTGCTGGTCGCGGCGTTCGCCGCGGCCATCCTGACCTGGGTGGCGCTGCTCGGGACGAACCCGATCCACTTCACCGCGCCGAGCTAACCGGCCAGCAAATCCCTACTGGCGAGTATCGAAACGGACCCTACCCGGCAGTAAGAATTGCCACGATATTCCGAATCGTGACTCAATGATTCCTTAGAGGTGACCCCTACTGTCGAGTACATGTGGATCGACGACACAAGTGCTGATGTCATCAAGGTTGACTTCGAGGCGCTCTACCACGGCGACGTCCTGGTAGAAGGCGATACCTCGGAACAGCTCGACGACGAGCAGCCTCTGCGCACCGCCGTCTGATCGAACGCGCGCCGAGGGGTTGCGCGTCCGATCCGACGGTCAGGCATGAGGCCTCGATGGGGCGCCGGGCGCTGCTCTTTGCGCAATCGCCCCGCTAACCCCGATCCCTACGCCACATCCTCTTCTGGGTCCTCTTGTGGATCGTCGGCGATCATGCCGCCGAGCCGGCCGCTGATGATCTCCTCGGCCTCGTCGACGATCCGTGCCACCAGATCCCCGCACGTCGGGATGTCGTTGATCAGGCCCATCGCGGTACCCACGCTCCAGATGCCGGCGTCGAGGTCGCCGACCTCGTAGACCTTCACGCCGCGTTTCCCAGCAACCAAGTCCTTGACGTCCTCGAACTGACCGCCGCGATTGAGGATCTCCACGACCTCCCGCGAGACCGCATTGCTGGCCACCCGGGCGGTGTTGCGCAGCGGACGGAAGATCAGCTCCGTGTCGAGCTCGCTACCCGCGACGATCGCTTCCTTGACGTTCTGGTGGATCGCCGACTCCACGGTGCACATGAACCGTGAGCCCATGTTGATGCCGTCGGCACCGAGCGCCAGCGCGGCCACCAGGCCGCGCGCGTCGGCGAAGCCGCCCGAGGCGATCATCGGGATGTCGATCTTGGTCGCCGCGGCCGGGATCAGCACCAGGCCCGGGATGTCGTCCTCGCCCGGATGCCCGGCACACTCGAAGCCGTCGATACTGATGCCGTCGACGCCGAGGCTCTGGGCCTTAACCGCGTGGCGCACCGAGGTGCACTTGTGCAGCACCTTGATGCCGTTCTCATGGAACATCGGCAGATGCGGCGCCGGGTTCGAGCCCGCGGTCTCGACGATCTTGATGCCGGAGTCGACGATCACCTGGCGGTACTCGTCGTAGGGCGGCGGGTTGATCGTCGGCAGGATCGTCAGGTTGACGCCGAACGGCTTGTCGGTCAGATCGCGGCACTTGGCGATCTCCTTAGCCAGGTCGGCGGGCGTCGGCTGGGTCAGCGCGGTGATGAAACCGAGCGCCCCGGCATTGGCCACGGCGGCGACCAACTCCGCGCGACCGACCCACTGCATCCCGCCCTGCACCACGGGATGCTCGATCCCGAACGTCTCGGTGAACTTCGTCGTGATACTCATCAGCCGCTACCTCGGCGCCATCCGGATCGCGCCATCCAACCGGATCACCTCGCCGTTGAGCATCGGGTTCTCCACGATGTGCACGGCCAGCGCGCCGTACTCGTCGGGGTCGCCCAGACGCGCCGGGTGCGGCACCTGCTTGCCCAGCGAGGCCTGGGCCTCCTCGGGCAGCGAACCCAGCAGCGGGGTCTTGAACAGACCCGGGGCGATGGTGCACACGCGGATGAACTCACGCGACAGGTCACGCGCGATCGGCAGCGTCATTCCGACTACGCCACCCTTGGACGCCGAGTACGCGGCCTGGCCGATCTGACCCTCGAACGCCGCCACGGACGCGGTGTTGATGATCACGCCACGCTCACTCCCGTTTTTTCCGGCGAGGGGCTCTTGCTGGGCGATCCGCTCGGCGGCCAACCGCAGCACGTTGAAGGTGCCGATGAGGTTGACCTCGATGACCTTCTTGAACCCGTCGAGTGGGAACGGGCCGTCCTTGCCCAGCGTCTTGATGGCGTTGCCGATGCCCGCGCAGTTGACGTTGATGCGCAGCGGGCCCATCTTCTCGGCCGCATCCAGCGCCGCGCTGACGGCGTCGGGATCGGTCACGTTGGTCTCGACGAACTGGGCGCGATCGCCGAGTTCTGCGACGGCGTCGGCGCCTTTGAGGTCGATGACGACCACCGAGGCGCCCCTGTCGAGCAGCCGCTTGGTGGTGGCCAGGCCGAGGCCCGATGCCCCGCCGGTGACGACGGCTACGGCGTCCTTGATCTCCACTTGAAGGTGTTCCTTTCTCTAGGCCCAGTCTCGTAAGACGGCTTCGGTGTCGGCCCCGGCTTGGCCGGGCGGTGTCGGTGCGGACGGAACGCTTCGCGAGAACCGGGGCGCGGGCATCGGCTGCAGATGGTCGCCGTCGCGATAGAAGGTGTTGCGCTCGGTGACGTGCGGTTCGGATTCCACCTCGGAGAACGACAGCACCGGCGTCACGCACGCATCGGTGCCGGCGAACACCTTCGCCCAGTGATCGCGGTCCTTGGACGCGATGACCTCTGTCAGCCGGGCACGCAGCTCGGGCCACCGGCTCGCGTCGTTCTGGTCGGGCAGCTCTTCGCCGTCGATACCGAGACCCTTGAGAAACTCGGCGTAGAACTGCGGTTCGATGCAACCGACGGCGATGTGGCGACCATCGGCACAGGTGTAGGTGTCGTAATACGGTGCGCCGCCGTCGAGGATGTTCACGCCGCGCACATCGGTCCACAGTCCATCCTGCAGAAAGCCCCAGATCATCTGCGCCAGCACGCTGGAGCCGTCGATCATGGCGGCGTCGACCACCTGACCCTTACCCGAGGTCTGCCGTTCGAACAGCGCGGACAGAATCCCGACGAGCAGGAACATCGAGCCTCCGCCGAAGTCACCGGTCAGGTTCAGCGGGGGAACCGGCCGCTCGCCCGCACGCCCGATCGAGTGCAGCACGCCGTTGAGCGAGATGTAGTTGATGTCGTGGCCGGCCTGCAGGCGCCGGGGCCCGGTCTGGCCCCAACCGGTCATGCGCCCGTAGATCAGCCGCTCGTTGACCTTCGCGCAGTCCTCCGGCCCGAGGCCGAGGCGCTCGGTGACGCCGGGGCGCAGTCCCTCGATCAGCACATCTGCCTTCGCGACGAGCCGCAGCACGAGCTCGCGGCCGTCGTCGCTCTTGAGGTCGGCGGCCACGGAGCGTCGGTTGCGCAGCGCGGCCTCGCGCTTGCTGGTCGGGACGCCGCCGAGCTTGCCGGGCCGCTCGATGCGGACGACGTCCGCACCGAGATCACCGAGAATCATCGCGGCGTGCGGTCCCGGTCCGATGCTCGCGAGCTCGATCACCCGCAGCCCGTGCAGAGGTCCCGCCATGGTTACCGCCCTTCGTTGGACTAACTCCCGGATCGCCGACATAGCTTACTTGTATAACCAAGTCGTCCGGTTCTAGGGTGCAGCCATGACAACCCTCGATTCGGGCGCACCCACCTACACCGGTATCGACGCCTTAGCGGTTGACCTCACCGACGGCGTGCTTTCGGTGACGCTGAATCGGCCCGACAGCCTCAACTCGCTCACCCAGCCGATGCTCGCCGGCATCGCCGATGCGCTCGAGACCGCGGCGACCGATCAGCGCGTCAAGGTGGTGCGGTTGGGTGGTGCCGGTCGCGGCTTCTGCTCGGGCGCGGGCATCAGCGAGGAAGATCATGCGAACCCCGGCGCGAACGGGACGCCGGCCGATGTGCTCGACGCGGCCAACCGCGCAGTCCGCTCCATCGTGGCGCTGCCCCAGCCGGCGGTGGCCGTGGTGCAAGGTCCGGCGGCCGGGGTGGGGGTGTCGCTGGCACTGGCCTGCGACGTCGTATTGGCCTCGGAGAAGTCGTTTTTCATGCTCGCGTTCACCAAGATCGGGCTGATGCCCGACGGCGGCGCCTCGGCGCTCATCGCCGCGGCGATCGGCCGCATCCGCGCGACCCGCATGGCGCTGCTGGCCGAACGCATCCCGGCCGAGCAGGCCTACGACTGGGGCCTGGTGACCGCGGTGTATCCCGCCGACGAGTTCGACGCCGAGGTGGACAAGTCGATCGCCACGCTGGTGTCGGGTCCGGCAGTGGCACTGCGTAAGACGAAGCACGCGATCAACGCCGCCACCCTCACCGAACTCGAAGCTGCACTCGAGCGCGAGAAGCAGGGCCAGTTGGCACTGTTGGACTCGCACGATTTCCGCGAGGGCACCAAGGCTTTCCAGCAGCGGCGCCAGGCCAACTTCTCCGACTTCTGACTTCCCAGCCGCGCCGAGTGTGGGGTTTTCGCACACTCGGCGCGCAGAATGCGTGCGGGTAACCCACGTTCGACCACGAGAAAATCGGTGGACTCGGCGGTCGCACGTCGGCGACCATCTCCGAGTGAGTACGCAATTCGAGACCCAACAGCCGGTGCACAACGCCGGCGGGTGGCGCGTATTCGAACCCTTCCGGTGCCGCGAGTACCGCCTGCTGATCGCGGCGGTCACATTGTCGATCTTCGCCGACGGCATGTTCGCGGTCGTGCTGGCGATGCAGGTCATCGAACTCGACAACGATCCCGTCTCGCTGTCGATCGTGACAACCTGCTTCGGTGCCGCGCTCGTCGCGTTCGTATTGGTCGGCGGGATCGCGGCCGACCGCTTCCGGCAGCGCTCGATCATCATCGCGGTCGAGACGGTCAATGTGCTCGCCTCGACGGCGATCGCGGTACTGGGACTGCTTGGCGCCCTGCAGATCTGGCACCTGGCAGTCGGTGCGGCCGCGCTGGGCACCGCCGCCGCGTTCTTCTTTCCTGCCTACAGCGCGATCCTGCCGCGGATCCTGCCTCCGCAGCAGTTGCTGGCGGCCAACGGCGTCGAAGGCGTGGTGCGCCCGGTTTTCCAGCGCGCGGTGGGACCCGCCGTCGCGGGCATCGTCATCGGCGCGACGTTCCCGGCGCTGGGCGCCGTCACGGTGGCCGTACTGTTCGCCATCGGTTTGACGTTGCTCGTGGCGACCAGGTCTTCGCTGACACCGCCTACCGCACGGCAACATTCGCATGTGTTACGTGATCTGCGCGACGGCTTCATGTTCGTGCTCGCAACGCCGTGGCTGTTGTGGACGCTGCTGTTCGCAAGCGTCTTCGTGCTGGTCGTAATCGGACCGATCGAGGTGTTGCTGCCGTTCATCGCCAAGGACCGCTTCCCCGACGGCGCCCGGACGTACGGGTTCATCCTGGCGTTCTTCGGGGTGGGCAGCGCCCTCGGCGCGCTGACGGTGTCGTCGCGCCTGATGCCGCGTCGCTACCTGTCGGTGATGATGGCGATGTGGGGTCTCGGCGCCGTCCCGCTGATCGTCTATGGCTTCACCTCGTCGTTCGCGGTGATGGCGGTCGCGACGTTCGTCATCGGCTTCACCGACGGTGCGGGCATGGTCATCTGGGGCACGCTGCTACAGCGCCGGGTGCCGACGGCGATGCTGGGCCGCGTGTCCAGCCTGGACTTCTTCGTCTCGCTGGCGTTCCTGCCCGTGTCGTTCGCGATCGTCGGACCGCTGTCGAAAGTTGTTTCGATGCAGACGATTTTCCTCGTCGCAGGCATCGCCCCGGCGCTGTTGGCGGCGGTCGCGATGTGGGCCGCGGGGATGCGCCGCGAGGAAGTGGCCCACCCGTTGCGGTGACTAGACGCCGAAGATCGGCGGCAGGGCGAGCACCAGGACCAGACCCCAGAAGAAGTGGGTCAGCATCGGTGCGAGGATGCCGCCGGTCGCTCGGCGCTCCAGGGCGCAGATCGTGCCGAGGATGACCGCCGCGAAGCCGAGCATCGGGTTGCCGGTGGTCGCCGACGTCGCGACGACGTACAGGACGGTCGAGATCAGCACGGGGTGGAACCGTGCCAACGCGGTGTACATCGAACCGCGGAAGAACATCTCTTCGGCCAAACCGTTGATCACGGTGATGAAAACCACCAGCGCCAAGGGTCCGTAGTCAGCGAATTCCAGTACCCGCGTGATGTATTCACGCACACCGGGGATCTCCCGCGCGATCAGAGCGCCGACGACGAACGCCGCGCCCACTGCTAACCCGATACCGGTGCCGGTGATCACGGGTCGCTGGTTACGGCCGCGGAACTTCACGCAACCCAGGTGAAGCGGCCCCGACAGCAGGGCACCGATGGCCCAGACGCCCGCCAGCGCCAGCGTCAGCCAGTAGAACGAGTCGTCACCGGGTGGGCGTGTCAGCGAATAGCCAAGCAGCGCAGCCCCGATCACCAGAACGACAGCCACAACGATCCGCCTGCGCCTGATGACCGCGGGGGGTTCGTGGTGGGGAACCGCGACGGTGGTGGCGATCTCGCGTATCTCGTGGAGCAGTCCCGGGCGCGTCTGCGTCGGTTCCGTCATGTCAGACCTGTCTTCGGCACCAGATGGAGCACGGTGTCCAGTCCGGTGCGCACGGCCCCGGCAACCGGACCTGGCACGCCGCCGATGAGCCCGAGCGCCGGATGGACGATGCCCGGCGTCACCGCACCGGCGACCTGCTGGATGCGCAGCGTATCGCCGCCGGCCCAGTCGGGGTCGGTTTCGGCGAGGTGGTGAGCGTCGGTCAGCTCGTCGACGGGTCTGCGTCGACGGCTTCCCAGCGACCGGGTGATCGCCTCCTCGACACCGATCAGCCCGCCGGGCGGGTCCGGCACGAGCTCGCGCAACCGGGTTTCGGACGCCGTCATCGGATGGTCCAGTGACTGCACCAGATCGGCTGCCAGCCCGCCGGGCACCGGCAGCACCGCCGCCGTCACCCACGACACCAAGCCGGTGTCGACGCCATTGACGGGCAGTTCGGCGCGCCACTTGCCGGCGATTCGCGCATAGGTTCGCAGCAGATCGCCGTACGTCGTGGTCTCCGCGCCGGTGATGTCGTATGCGCCCGCGGGCACGCGTTCGCTGTCGGCGGCGGCGACGAGGTAGTGCAGGACATCGCAGATCGAGATCGGGTCGATCGGGTTCGCCGACCACGACGGCATCGGGATGACCAAGAACCGGTCCCCGACGTAGCGCAGCATCTCGAACGACGTCGACCCGGCCCCGATGATGATGGCCGCACCCAACCACACGACGTCGGCTCCCCCGTCGACGTGCAACGCCTCGGCGACCTCGGCGCGGCTGGTCAGGTGCTCGGAGAGCTCGTCGCCGTCGGGCACGAACCCGCCCAGGTACACGATCCGTCGCACGCCCGCGTCCTTGGCCGCCCGCGCCACGTTGGCCGCCGCGCGGTTGTCCGCTTCGCGGAAGTCGGGCTGCCCGATGCCGTGCACGAGGTAGTAGACGACGTCGATCCGACCGGCATCGGCGAAGGCCGCCCGCGCCGAGGACTCGTCGTGGGCGTCCAACGCGACGGCGGTGATGCGATCCTGCCAGCCGAAATCGCCCAGCCGGTCGGGGTTTCGGCTGGCGGCAACGACGTCGTGGCCCTCGGCGAGCAGAGCAGTGACGAGGCGGGAGCCGACATAACCGGTCGCGCCGGTCACCAGGATGCGAACACGTTTCACGGTAAGGCCTGTACCCGGATCGGACCCGCCAGAATCTAGGCCGTCGCGTCGCGGTGCAGATCTATCAGGTGCTGGTACACCTGCGCGTTGTACCGATTGTGGTTGACCTCGGCGTCGCTCAGGTCGCGGCGGACCTTGCCGGGTACACCGGCGACCAACGTCCGCGGCGGGACCGCGAAGCCCTGCGGCACCACCGCGCCCGCGGCGATCAGCGATCCCGCGCCGACGGTCGCGCCGTTGAGCACGACCGCCCCCATGCCGATGAGCGCGCCATCCTCGATGACGCAGCCGTGCAGGACGGCGTTGTGGCCGACGCTCACCTCCGCGCCGATGCTGACCGGAAATTCCGGGTCGACGTGGATGGTCACACCGTCCTGAACGTTGGTGCCGAACCCGATCTCGATGGGTTCGACCTCTGCCCGCAGTGTCGCGCCGTACCAGACGCTGGCCCGCGCGGCGAGCGTCACGTGGCCGATCAGGCTGGCGTTGGGCGCCGCCCACGCTTCGGCGTGCAGCGCCGGGGTGCGGCCACGGATGGGGACGATGAGCGGCTCAGGCATGCGGGCCATCGTATGCACTGCGTAATCGCCGTTTCGGCGGCTGTCCGAGGCGCCGTGTGGGCAGGTTCGCAATGCGCAGGTCAGAGCCCCGCAGCGACGGTCCGGCGAGGTGACGACTTTGGCATGGACGCAGCACTGCCTCTAACATGCCAACCGACCTGTCTAGCTGAGGAGCCGTAAGTGAAGACTCGCACCAGCAAAGCCCTTGGTGCCACCGCCGGAATGGCCGCGATCGCCTTTTCGGTGCCGCTGGCCGTCACCGCGTATGCCGACCCGGCCGCGCCCGAACAGCCTGCCGAGCCCACCTCGACCGCGACCGTCGAGATCCCGAACCCGGAGGGGTCGGGATGTGACGCGTTCAAGGAGGCCGTGCCGAACTGGAAGTCGCTGAACGACCTGCCGGTCGGCCAGGCGCTGCAGGCCATCCCGGACGCCAGCACCTTCTACTCGGCGATCTCGGGTGGGTTCAACCCCGCCGTCAACGTGGTGCCGGTGCTGGAGAACGGTCCCTACGTGGTGTTCGCGCCGACGAACGAGGCGTTCGACGCGATGCCGCCCGCGCAGCTCGACGCGCTGAAGGCCAATCCGGCGGCGCTGACGGACTTCGACTACTACCACGTGTTCCTCGGCATTCTCGGCCCCAAGGACGTCAAGGGTCAGCGGCCTACCCAACAGGGTGCCGACATCAAGGTGACCGGCGAGAACGCCGATGTCACGGTCAACGACACCGCCAAGGTGGTCTGCGGTGGTATCCAGGCGGCCAACGCGCGGATCTACTTGATCGACGCGGTGCTCGATCCGGCCAACCCGCCGGCCGCGGTCTCGGCGTCCACGACGTCGAGCACCGAGACGACCACAACCACTGAGACGACCACCGAGACCACGACCGAGACCACCGAGCCTGCCCCGGCCTGATCTCGTTCGCCCAAACCGACGTTTTGGCGGAAAAGTGCGCGTGGAATCCGCCAAAACGTCGGCCTCGAGAAGTTAGACGCCACGCCGGCGGGGTCGGCTAGACGCCACGCCGGCGGACCGGCTAGACGCCCAAGTCGCGGCCGATGATCTCCTTCATGATCTCGGTGGTGCCACCGAAGATCGTCTGGATGCGCCCGTCGACGTAGGCGCGCGCGACGCGGTACTCCATCATGTAGCCGTAGCCGCCGTGCAGCTGCACGCACTGGTCGACCACCTTCTTGGCGACCTCGGTGGCCCACCACTTGGCCTTGGCCGCCTCGACCGCGGTCAGTTCATCGTCGACCACACCTTGCAGGCAGCGGTCGAGGTAGTTCTCGGTGACCTCCAGTTCGGTCTCCATCTCGGCGAGCAGGAAGCGGTTGTGCTGGAAGCTGCCGATCGGCTGCCCGAATGCCTTGCGGTCCTTGGCATATTGCAGCGTCTCGTCGAACACCGCCCGCGCGCCCGCGATCGCCGAGATCGCGATCGACAACCGCTCCGAGGGCAGGTTCGTCATCAGGTGATAGAAGCCGCGGCCCTCCTTGCCGAGCAGGTTCGCGTTCGGCACCCGTACGTTCTCGAAGTTCAACTCGGAGGTGTCCTGGCTGTGCAGGCCCATCTTGTCGAGCTTGCGGCCGCGGGTGAAGCCCTCCATGTCGCGCTCCACCACGAACAGCGAGTAGCCCTTGTGCCCGGCCTCGGGATCGGTGCGCGCCACGACCACACACAGGTCGCAGTTGATGCCCGAGGAGATGAAGGTCTTGGAGCCGTTGATGATCCAGTCGTCACCGTCGCGCACCGCGGAGGTGCGGATGCCGGCCAGGTCGCTACCCGCGCCGGGTTCGGTCATCGCGACCGCGATGATCGTCTCGCCGCTGGCGATGCCAGGTAG
>NZ_QMEW01000048.1 GCF_003284965.1 Mycolicibacterium sp. GF69 | reverse complement strand
GATCGGTGCGTAAATCGTGACCTCTCCATCGCCCGAACACATCGGGCGAGCACGGGGCCGACGCCGCTCGGCTCTGTAGCTTCTATTGCTCCGAGCCCGCACGTCGTGCGCGCGCTGGCCAATGAGCGTCGCCGCGAGTGGGTGCAGCGTGCCGGGGCGTGTGCGCCTCGAGCGCCGATGTGGACCAGTCGCGCCGGCTGGCTCGACGGTCTGCGTCAGTGGGCGCAGTCACCTGCCTTGGGCCAGCTGTGCGCCGAGGAACGGGTGTCGATCACCTCGACCACGCTGTTGTCGATCGCCGCGGTGATGGCCGAGTACGCCGACCACGCCACCGGCCGCCACGTCGCCGTCACCCGCGCCACGATCGCGTCGCGGGTGGGTTGTGACGTACGCACGATCACCGCCGCCTGGCGAGTCCTACGCATGTCTCGTTGGGCCGTCGAGGCGCAACGCGGCCACGGCTCCCCAGGCACCCCCAGCGTCGGCCGCCGACCCTCGGTGTACCACCTGGTGCCGCGCCGCGATCCCCGTCCCGTACCGCGCCCGGTTGTGCATGATTTCCACCTACCGCCGTCAGGCGGTCTTAGTCTTTCTTCTCCCGTAGGGAGTTACTCACCAAGCGGGCGCGCGAGCGCGCCCGCCAACAAAATCCCCGACCAACACGCCCCAAAACGCGTACGCCGGTGGCGCACCACCGCCCGCCCCTTGGCCGTGCAGCGCCTCGCCGCCGAACTGGTCGCTCGGACACTCGGCCTCGACCGCGCCCACATCGGCGCCATCTGCGACGCACTGACCACCGCCGGCATCGACCCCACCGTGTGGACCGCCCGCGCCGTCACCGACGCCCTGGAGGCCGACATGCGCACCCGAGGAGGAACCTGGCCCGACCACATCGCCAACCCCGGCGCGTTCCTGCACAGTCGACTACGACGACTGTCCTGGGCCGCACCACAGCCGACACCACCACAACCGACCACAGCCGCCGGCGGCTCCGCCGCCGCCAGCAGCGACCAGGCGCCACCCCCGGTGGTGCTCACCGACGCCTCACGCGCTCGGATCGCCGCCGCCCAACAAGAGATCCGCCGAGTACTCCGCGACCGCGCCCAACACAGCGCCACCACCCGCTCCCGCGCGTACGTCGCCGCCCCCACCCGAACGCGACAACCGCGCCACGGCGCGACACATCAACCGCTTTCTCACTCACCACGCACCGCGACGCCCCACGACAACGGTTAGCTGACCTAAAGACGTTCGGCCTGCAAGCGAAAACGCGACATTAATTAGCTCGACTATTCACGTCGGGACCCGCCGCCGTTTGGCCCAGGGCTCGGGCCGTGAACGGCCCTTCAACTCACCCGTATCTTCTTTCCCGTCTTCCCCCACTTTTTGTCCTCACCCTTTGGTTCGTCCCTTGTTCTTCAGCAGCTTCGCTGCTGTCTCTAGCAGCCTTCGGCTGCTATCTCCCCCCTGCTGTCACTATGTCACTCTCCAGTTATCCTTGTGGTCACCTTCTAAAAACTACGGCACATTTGCACAAGGTGTGCGAGGCTGGTGGTGCCGTCCGCCGGGTGTTGCTGTTTCCCTAGCTGCGGATGCCTGGCGGGCGGCCCCGGGTGGGCAGAGGTGGTGAGCGGGTGTTGACGGTGGCGAAGTTGTCGTTGTGGTCGGTGAACTATTACAACGACACCGCGCGGACGGTGGGTGCGGCTGCTCGTGATGCGCAGGCTGCTGGTGGTGGGTTGGCGGAGTATTACGCCGAACGTGACACCCGCACCCCGGTGTGGGCCTGTGCCGGGGATGCCCACGCGGTCGCGAACTTGGTGGGTTTGAGCGACGGCGAGCGTGCGGGTGGGGATGCTGATCCGGAGGTGGTGGCGCGTTGGCTCGATGAGGGTGTGGCCCCGTCTGGGGAGTGTGGGCGTGCGCACGGTAAGGGTGGGGTGCATGGTTTTGATTTGACGTTTTGCGCGCCCAAGAGTGTGTCGTTGGTGCGGGTGTTCGGCGATGATGTGCTCGATAAAGCGGTGTCCGCTGCGCACCAAACAGCGATCGCCGAAGCGCTCGAATACCTCGCCCAGCATGCTGGCTACACCCGCGTGCACAACCCTGTGACGGGTGAAAAAGATCTACAAAAATTGCCGGGTTTGGTGGCCGCGGCTTACCAGCATGAGACCTCCCGGGCGGGGGATCCGCACCTACACACACACGTGCTGGTGCCGAATCGCCAAGCCCGCGCGGATGGGCGGTTGGTGTCGATCGACGGCACATCACTGTTCCATGAAGCCAGGGCGGCGGGCATCGTGTATCAGGCCACCCTGCGCCATGAACTGCACCGGCTGGCCGGGATCGAGTGGGGGCCGGTCGACCCGTCCACGGGGATGGCCGAGATCGCCGGAATCGACCCGAAAAACCTCGCCGCCTGGTCGCAGCGAAGCACGCAGTTGCGGCAGTGGGCGGCCAACAATTTGACCGTCGTCGACACCGCCAAGGGGTTGTCGCAGGCGCAGTTGGCGGCCGCCCAGAAAGCCACCCGACCGCGCAAACCCGAATCGCTGTCGTGGACGGAATTGCGCGCGGGGTGGCGCGCCGACGCGCGCGGTTTGCGGGTGTCGCGCGCCGCGCAACGCGAAGCTCGCGCCGGGCGCGAGCAGGCGGCGCGCGATGCTGCGGCGCGGGCGACGCGGACCGGGGTGGCGGTGGATCGGCGCGCGGTGGCGGCCATGGCGGCCCGCGCGGATAAGGCGGCGTTAACGCGGGCGGATCTGGTTGAAGTCATCGGCGCCCAACTACCCCTCATCGACACCAGCATCACAGAGTCCGACAGTGCTGGCGGCGCGGATGCGGTGCTGCCGCGCCAGCTCATCGAAGCCGCTGTGGACGCGGTGGGGATGCGCGTGAGCGCGCCGCGGCTAGCGCATCACCGCGAAGGCTCCGAGCGCTACACCGTGGACGTGATTGTGGCCGAGGAACGCCGCGTGTTCGATCTCGTCGACACCACCAACCTGCGGGCCATGGCCTGGGTGCGCTCCGAGCACACCGCCGCCGCGTTAGGGCTGTCCGCCCAGCAGCATCAGGTGGTGACCGCGATCGCCGCCACCCCGCAGTTGGTGGTGCCGCTGTCGGCGCCGGCCGGCGCGGGCAAGACCACCTCCATGCGGGCCTTGCGTGCCATCGTCGAACGCCGTCACACAGCACGAATGATCGTGCTCGCCCCCACCGGCAAAGCCGTCGACGTCGCCGTAGCGGAAGGCGCTGCCAGCGAGGGCTACACGATGCACAGCGCCCTAACCCGCTTGGCTGATGGCCGGCTGCAACTCGGCCCGTTCGACGTCGTCGTGGTGGATGAAGCCGGCATGGTCGGCACCGACCACTGGCGCCAACTCCTGTCCGCCACCACGCAGTCCGGGACGAAAACCGTGATGGTCGGTGATGCCCACCAGCTCGAGCCGGTCAAAGCCCGCGGCGGCATGTTCGCCCAACTCTGCGACGAGCTGCCCTGGACACAACACCTCTCCGAGGTGTGGCGCCAGCACGATCCGGCCGAGCGGGCCGCCTCACTCGCCCTCCGTGATGGCGGCCCGGCCCCGGTGCGCCGCGCCATCAATTGGTACCGCGACCACCAGCGGCTCGCATGTGGGGACCAGGTCACCATGGCCGCCGACGCCCTAGCCGCCCACCAGAAAGATCTCGACGCCGACAAAGACGCGTTGCTGCTCGCCGACACCGTCGAGATGTGTGACGCGCTCAACCGCCGGGTCCACGACCACACTGTTGCCCAGCGCACCGCCGCTGGGCGCGACACCACGACAGTCATCGCAGCCCGGGGCCACCACATCAGCACCGGGGATGTGGTGATCACCCGGCGTAACGACCCCACCATCACCGTCTACGAGCCGCAGGATCGCACCCAGAAGCTGGCTGAGGCGCCGGTGCGTAACGGGCAACGCTGGCGCGTGGTCAAAGTCGACGACAGCGCCGAGCACCCCCGCATCGCCGCCCGCCGGCTCAGTGACGGCGCGTGGGCCGTCTTCAACGGCGACTACCTGCGCGAGCAGGTGCAGCTCGGGCACGCCGTCACCGTGCACGCCGCCCAGGGTGTCACCGCCGAGACCACCCACACCGTGCTGGCCGAGACCGCCAGCCGCAACTTGGCCTACGTGGCGCTGACCCGCGGCCGCGAATCCAACCACGCCTACCTCTACCAGCGCGACCAGGCCGAAGCCGACCACACCCACGGCCACGACCTCGACGCCGCCGCTGTTGAGGGGCTGCACCTGGCCCGCCGCGGCACCCCCACCCAAGCCGGCCGCGCGCTCCGACAGATCATCGGCCGCGACGAACCCGCCCAGACTGCCCACCAGATCGCCGCCGACACCCCCACCCACCTCCTGCCCGAACGGGTCGCCTCACTCGTCACCGAGCACCGACACGCCGTTACCCGGCGTCGCAGCGCTCACCAGAAAACTCAACGCGCACAACAGGATCGGACGCTAGACCGACACCTCGGCCTCGACCGCAGCCGCAATCAAGGTCGAGAACAAGTCTCCGGCTATGACCTGAGCCTTTAGAGCAGGCTTCTGCGGATTGGTGGAATCGGATAGCGTTGCCCGTGATGGGCGGGTGGCCGAGCTCGCCGCGCGTATCGCCGCCGGCTGGGGCCGAGATCAGCATCACACCGCTTTGACCGCGGCCATCACCCGGCTCTACCGCGGACTGATCGCCTTCCCGGCGGCGTGGCCCGAGCACCGCCGGGAGGCGTTCGTCGCTGATACTGCAGACGCCACGGCCAGCATCTTGACCACGCTGCTCGACAACTACCTCGACACCCTCGCCGACACGACGTCCCGATCGTCGTCTCTTGGTGGCGACGATGTCATTGTCGAGTTGGGACTGCTGGCCCAGGACCACCTCGCCTGGCAGCTCACCGAGCAACTACCAGAACTCATCGCCGACCACACCGTCCTGGACCCTGGTCGCGGGGAGGGCAGCATGACCGCCTGCGGCCCCCGGCAACGGGCCGCCACCATCGGGGTGCGGCTCCCGCGGCGTCGAGGCCGCCGACATCCGTGACGGTAAGCACGTGGTGACAGGTTTACTCTCGGGCGGACACGTTCCCGCTCGCACTGCGAGGCCCCGTCATTGCGCGAGTCGTGCCCGATTCGCCGTCGTGCGATGGATGACGACTATTGGCGGGCATGGTCACGGGGGATGATTGTCGAGTTGTAGGGCGGCCCACATGTGGGTGGCGGCGTCGTAGGCGGGGGCGTCGACGGTGATAGGGGTAAAGCGTGCGGTGGGGGTCGTTGAGCCCCGGCTCGTAGACGCGCGGCGCGTTCATCGCTGCGTCGCAGTCGCTGCCGTTCACGTTCCTCGTCAATACCTTTCGTTCGTCGGCGAGGCGCTCGCGCTCGTCTGCTATGTACTCGCGTTCGTCAGCGATTTCATCGCGCTTATCAGCGATCCGATCCCTTTGATCAGCGAAAGCTTCGCGACGTGCTAATTCAGCCCCGCGCATGTCAACAGCTTTTCACGTTCACGGAGATCAGCAGCCCGGCAATCGAGCTGATTGAGGTCGGGGACGCGGTCGGCGGTGGCCATAACCTTCTTATGGTAATCCGCGCGCTGGATGGGCTATGCGGTTATGAGCTGTGGAAAGCCGCCAGGAGAATCGCTAGGTCAAGGGCCAGCACCAGCCATGCACCGCCACGGGGACGAGCAGGCCTTTGGGTCGGGTGGCGGTGAGCGGTGAGCGGTGAGGGCGGCGGCCGAGACCAGCGGCGGTGTATACAGTAAGGCGGTGAACAGGCCTTCGGAGGGCACCCCACAGGTGTTGGTGCAGGCCGCGGAACTCATGACTTTTCCGTAGGCGAGCAGGATGAGCGTTGCCGCGCCGGGGATCGTGGCCAGCGTCGCAGCCCAGTTCAGCACGGTGCTTGCCCGGGTGGCATGGGCATCGCGGTGTACGAGATCGGTGTCGGCGCCTGGCATGACGTGCGCCTACCCGCAGCGGTTTTCGGCGAAACCGTAGCCGCGGCTCGGGCTCGCCGAGCGTTGGATCGCCGATACCCGCCGGCGGCGGCTGTGGGGGTGTTGCTTTTGGTTTAGCGTGGTGTGGGTGGGATTGCCTGATGAGCACTGCGACCGCGAATCCTCTGCCGACGACGCTGGTGAGCGTCGTGAGGAGCGGGCGCGCCTGCACGAGGAGATCGCGCGCAGCCATGAACGGGCCGCCCACGCGATACCCGGGGGAAAAGCTGACATGCATGAGCAGACCGCCGACCGCCATCGCCAGGCCGCCCACCAGGTGCGCATGGATCAACAGGCCGCCCAGCAACAGCCCTCCCGCCCGCACGGCGAGTAGCGGCAGGCAGCGTCTGGACTTGTCGCTCGCTATACAGCTGATCGCCTGGTCGCCGTGCGGTTGAGTGTGAGGTGAGCGAAGTACCTGATGGATTCCCTTGCAGGACAGCAGGGTTGAACATCGTGCACTGGTCGCGTTGAGGGGCGTGCGGGGTTAGTCGGCGTGGAGGCCCTCGCGCAGTTCGCCCAGGATGCGGTGCAGCATCCGGGAGACGTGCATTTGGGAGACGCCGATGTGGTCGGCGATTTGGGTTTGGGTCAGTGAACGCCCGAAGCGCAGCTCCACGATGGTGCGGTCGCGTGGGGATAACTGCGCCAGTAGGGGTCGTAGTGATTCGAGGTCGGTGATGTAGTCGAAGTGGTGATCCTCGGCGCCGAGTCGATCGCCCCAGGTTTGTGATGCAGGTTCGTCGCCGGCCAGCGGGGTGTCCAGCGAGCGAACGTTGTAGGCGTTGTTGGCGGTGAGGGTTTCGATGATGTCTTCGCGGCTGACGTGGAGGTGGCCGGCCAGTTCGCTGGGGGTCGGCGCTCGGTGCAGGGTGTGGGTCAGTTCGGGGATCGCTCTGTTGATCGCGACGGTGAGGTCTTTGAGGCGGCGCGGGACGTGCATGGTCCAGCCGTGGTCGCGGAAATGTCGTTTGACCTCGCCGAGCATGGTGGGTACCGCGAACGCCAGGAAGCTGCTGGCTTTGGCCGGGTCGAAGCGGTTGACCGCGTTGACCAACCCGACTCGGGCCACCTGCACGAGATCGTCGACGCTTTCTCCGCGTCGGGCGAAGCGGTACGCGATGTGATCAGCAAGGGGCAGGCACCGCACGATGATGCGCTCGCGCTGCCGCTCGAACTCGGCCGATCCCTGCGGCAGGCTGGCCATGATGACGCACATGGCGAAAACGTCGCCGTACTCGTCGTCATCGCCGGAGTCAGGGATCCTGACTGCGGTCGCGGGGGCCTTCGCGGATTTCGTGGACAGGCCCTGATCATTGCGCGGGGCTGTTGCCGTGGTAGGCATGGGATTATTCCTCGTCGTCGCAGGTCACACGTTCCCGCTGCCGTGCGGCCACTCCCGGGCGGCGTCGGTCATACCGGGTGCTACTCAACGGGCGAGGCAGACATCCATCAGCGGGGCCGGGAACTTAGGCGGTGTTGGGGTACCCCGCACCCGGGAAAACCACTCTGTGAAACGCAAAGCACGACCCGACAAGCACAGAGGTCAATACTGGCGTTACCCCATCGCGGCACGTCACAGTGAGGAGGGGCACACCCATCGACGAGCCCTGTGCGCAGTTTCGTTTTGGGTCGATCGCGGTCAGCGTGCACCGCTACCCGGGACGCCAGCACGTCATCGGCGTGTCCGGTGAGCTGCTCAGCGACGCCGTGGCGGGGTTGTCGGAACTCATCGCCGACGAACTCACCCACCGGCCAGCCCCGCTGGCGCTGGACCTTTCGGAACTGCAGCGCATCGACGCCGCTGGCGCCGATGTGCTGGCCTTGGCCGCCACCGCAGCCAGTACGAACACCATCGCGCTGTGTCTTATCCGCAGCCGCCATGAACCGGTGCACACCTCATTGGCCGCCCTGGGATTGCTGGAGCTGTTCGACGTCTACGACTCCCTCACCGACCTCGACCTTCCCGACACCTAGCCGTACCAGGCTCGGTAGTCGGCGGCGAGAGGGGCTCGTGTCCAGGCGGTGAATCGCTGATAAGCAGTGGTTGTGGCGACGGGAAACAGCCACGTCGGTGACCGTGCCAGCCGAACAACTCATGCCACAGCTGACAGTAGGCGGCCTCGACCGGATCAGACATGTAAAAAACGGGCCCGGGACACCCGTGCTCAAACCAGGACGGCCGCAAAGACGTTCTGCGGCAATCCCTTACCGATCCTTGACCCCTACCACCATGTGAAATGGCGGCGTCGACGACGGGTGTGTTGATGCTCTGGCCGCGCGCCTCGGGTGGGTCTCGACAGTCAGCTACCCACCAAGCTGGCTTTGCACAACAGGCTGACCATGTCCACAAGGTGACTAACTGGGCGGTTGCCCATCGGTCGTATCAGGGTGCGCGTCGAGCCAACGCCGTTCCAGACGCAACACGCGCTTGCGCTGGATGGCCACCCAGGCGAACCCGACCACAAAGCCGATAGCTGCAACCACCGCGGCAGCAATGCCGAGTGACAGGCGATCGGTGCCAAACGAGGCGATGGAAATCAGCACGGCAAAAACACCCACACCGATGAGAAAAAGCCCAGGCCTAGCTGCAGTGTTCTTCATCGCCTCGCCGGCATGCGGTAGATAGGTGCGCTCATGATCAACGGGGTCATCTGATGTATCTCCCATGCCGATCCCCTCCATCATCCTGCGTAGGCGCTGTGACTCTCAGCTGCATAGTGTTGCCACCACGCTAACGAGCGGCTGTCGTGCTGTTCTCGTTTGTAGGCGGAAATAGGCATCAGACCCGCCGTCAACGAATATGACGCTACCGCAGAGGTAGTCGGCCTTACCCGAGACCATGAAGCACCTCCAGTCCGCGAGCTGGCCGGGATCGCCGAGGCCTCCGGTAGGGGCGGGAAACGCCCGTACGGCCTTGGCTTGTTGCTGTGTCGCAAGTTGCTCTTGCAAACAGCGGCGTGAGGATTGCGCCCGGCGCCAGCACGTTGAGCCGGATGCCTGTTTCCGGCCCATTCCGGCTGCACCGCGTGGTTCCGCCCCACCGGGTGACCGCAAATCTTCGACGCGGCGTAGATCAAGGCCGGGGCGCTGTTGCTGAGCAAGCGCACGCCAGCGCACAGCCTTTTCGGTGTCGCCGGTTTAGCAGCACCGCTCCGCGCGGCGCGGCACCAGAGGAGTAGTTGCTGAGTTGCTCCCGATCACAACCACTTTGGCATGCATGGCAGCGGCCAGCGGCCAGGGCGACACCATCGAGTGTTCCCGCGCGGAAGCGGTCAGTACCGTCTGGGCCGCCGTGTGGCGGCCGCAGGGTATCGACAGGTCTGCCATGACATCGCATGTCGTATGTCCGCGCCGATCACCGTGTGAATCCTGGTTGCAGAGTCGTTGTGCTGCTTGGTATCCCATACCTGACGTCGAGCCGGTTACCGCGTACGTTCGCATCCGCGGACCTTCGTGAGCTGAGTTTCGGTGTCGCGCACCACGCAGTGGGTGCCGGTGTAGACGGTGGGCATGCATTTCATGCAGTGGATGCAAGAGCCCTCGCTGACCTGCCCGGTCTGGAAGCTGTTGATCAGGCCGGGGTCTCGCAGCAGAGCCCGTGCCATGGCCACAAACTCGAAACCTTCTCCGAGCGCGGACTCGGTAGTGGCCATGGTGTTGATCCCCCCGAGCAGGATCAAAGGCATGTGCAGAGCCCGGCGGAATTGGCGCGCCAGCGGCAAGAAGAAGGCTTCCTCGAAGGGGTAACTGCGGAAGAGTCGACGACCGATCACCCGTAGCCCTACCCCGACGAGCGCAGGTTGTACGGCGATGAAGTCATCGATGGGCGGCTCGCCGCGGAAGTAGTACATCGGGTTGAGCAGCGAGCTGCCGCCGGTGAGCTGCAAGGCGTCGAGATGGCCGTCGGTCTGCAACAGTGCCGCGGTCGGCAGACTGTCGGACAACCAGAGTCCGCCCTTCACGCCGTCGTCCATGTTGAATTTCGCGGTGACGGCGATCGAGTCGCCGACCACGGTGCGCACCCGCTCAGCAACACGGCGGGCCAGTTCGGCGCGCCGGTGTAGGTCCCCACCGAACTGGTCGGTGCGCTTGTTCAGGTTGGGGCTGAAGAACGACGACAAGAGATACCCGTGGCCCATGTGGATCTCGACGGCATCAAAGCCGGCGTCGACAGCGTTGCGGGCGGCGGCACCGAAATCATCGATGACGGCGGCTAGTTGGCTCTCGGTGGCACCTTTGACCAGTCCCATGGCCGGTGCGCTGACCCTGGTGGACGGCGCCAATGTTGGGGTGCGGTTGGAGCGCATGTTCGCCACTAGTCCGGCGTGGCCGATCTGCGCGCAGACCAACGCGCCCTCGGTGTGCACGGTATCGGTGAGCCGGCGCAACTGCGGCACGGTGTCGCGGTCCAACACGATGGTGTCTCGGTGTACCCGGCCTCCCGGGGAGACCGCGCAGTAGGCGACGGTGGTCATCGCCGCACCGCCCCGCGCGACATCGGCGTGGAAGTCGATGAGCGCATCGCTGACCTGGCCGCGGGGCATCACGCCTTCGAACGTGGCGGCCTTGATGAACCGATTCTTCAGCGTCAGCGGGCCCAACGGCATCGGGCTGAATGCCGTCACCGGGGCTACTTTCGATACCATTGGCACCATAATAGTCTGCGACGAAGGTGAGGTGACTGGAATGCGGGTCGCAGTGACCGGTGGCACCGGCTATCTGGGTGCGCACACCGTGCGGACCCTGCTGGACGCCGGTCACAGTGTGCGACTTTTGGTGACGCCTGCTGATGTAGGGATGCCGGTGATCGAGGCATTCGACCGGCTCGGTTCCGTGAGTGTCATCGCCGGTGACATTCGCGATGCCGCTGTGGTGGATCAACTCCTCGACGGCAGCGAGGCCTTGGTGCACGCCGCCGGCGTCGTCGGGACCGACAAGCGCCGAACCGAGCTGATGTGGGCCATCAACGCCCATGCCAGCGAGGCCATCCTCAGTCGTGCGGTTGCGCTGTCCTTGGACCCTGTCGTGCTGGTCAGCAGCTACAGCGCGCTCTTCACCCGCACCGCGGGGACAAGCGATCGGCCCGGACACCCCGACCGCTGACGGGCGCAGCCCCTATGCCCAGACCAAGGCCTACGCCGAACGCGCAGCCCGACGATTGCAGGACGACGGCGCGCCCGTGGTCATCACCTACCCCTCGAGCGTGGTCGGAGCCCCCTTCTGCACCGCGCCCGGAGTCACCGAACGCGGCTGGGAGCCGATCCTTCGCAGTGGGATCGCGCCGCGGCTGCGCGGCGGGATGTCGATGGTCGACGTACGCGACATCGCCGAGGTGCACAACCGGCTGATGCGCCCAGGACGGGGGCCACACCGTTACCTCTGCGGCGGCGTCACGCTGACATTCGACGAGATGATCGACGCCCTCGAAACCGGAACCGGGCGCCACATGCGTCGAGTCCCTCTATCGCCCAGAATCTTTCGTGCCGTTGGTTGGGCCTGCGATGTGATCGGCGAGTTCGTGCCGCTCGGCGACGGTCTCAGTTACGAAGCTGCGCTCCTCCTCACCGCGGCCACGCCGACCGACGACTCACCCACCCTGGCCGACCTCGGGCTGACCTGGCGTTCACCCCGGCAATCCATCATCGACTCGATCCGCGCTGACAGCGGCAACTCCGGCGGTCAATAACTCGGTGATCTGTTCGCGCAGCGCGGCGGAATCGTCGTCGGAGGCCACGGTCGTCATAAGCAGCGCCGCGCCGGCAGCCATCGCCAGCACGGCTCGCGCCACCAGTTCGGACTTCTGCTGTTCGGCCACGGACGCAGCGCCCACGTCCTCACTGAACAGTTCCACCGCGGGGCCAGTGAAGTTCGACCACAGTGCCTGGCGCAGGTCGCCGTTCTCCGCCAGCGCCAGCAGCAACCAAGGCAGGGCGACCTTGACCTCGGGGCGGCTGTACAACTCGTGGCTGCCGCGGACCACCCACTCGATCCAGCCGTCGACATCAGTTCCCTCAAACGGCGCCAAGTCCGGCGTCACACCAAGAATCGCGTCCAATACCAGCGCCGCCTTGGACGGCCACCGCCTCGCCAAGCTGGCGCGTCCCACCCCGGCCTGCTGCGCCACCAACCGCAGAGACAGCCCATGCCAACCGTTTTTGGTCAACAGCTCGCGGGCGACCAACAAGACCCGCTCATCGATCGAGGCATCCCGCGGGCGCCCCGATTTCAATCCGCTGTCCTCGCTCACGACACCATCCCAACAACGCCATAGTCGACGCTGCTAGCAGACTGACCAACAGGCGACTCGCTTTCACGCAGCTCCCTAGAAACAAGTCTGACAGCCTGCCAACAGCGGACGGTCTTAGCGACATGGACCCGGCGGAGCGGGCCGAACGCCTCTACGGTGATGGGTGTGTCCGAAGAAGCCGGCAAGCGGGCCGCCGATCGTGCCAGAGAATTAGCCGACCGCCGCGCTGCACTGGAACAGGGTCAGCGCACCACCGAGGACGACGTGCGCTTAGCGGCACATCGTCTCAGGGAAGCTCACGACCGCGCCGCGGCCGCGCACCGCAGAGCTGCCGATCGCCACGACCAGTCGGCCCGAGTGCACGAACACGCCGCAGACCTCCATGACGACGCCGCCTCCGCCGCTAGAAATACCGATGATTCTGCACGCCACCAAGCCGCCGCCGAACGACACCGACGAGCCGCAGACGCCGACATATCGAGTGCTGCAAGGGACCGCCGCCACGCCGAGCTCGACCAAGAGCAATAGCAGGGTCCACGCACAAGGCGCTATCTACCGCCCCGACGCGACTTCGCCCGAGTCTCAGTTCTAGACATCCGGGAGTGATCAGATCCCTTTTCGGTAGTCAGGCGGGGTGTCGGAGTTCGTGTTCGACGGCGCGGCGGATCCAGGACGAGACCGAGCGGTCTTCGGCGGCCGCGGCGGAACGGACTTGTTCTAGTAGTTCGGTAGTGAACCGAACGGGCACGGTGGCGTCAAGTCGGCGCCGACCGGGTCCTTGCGGCTGCTGGCTTTCCGGGCGGGCGTAGAACTGGTATTCCTCATCAGGAGTCATGTGGTGGGTCATCTGTCTCTCCGGTATTGAGCGGCAAGGTGTTTGGAAGCCTCGTAGCAACCAATTGGGCGGCAGCGCGTCGGATCGCCGTCGCGTGCCGGGGCCAAGGGCACCATCAGCACCGTGCCGTCGACCTCGGCGACCATCAGCCAGTGCGCGGGTGGTTTGGCGGGATAGAACAGTGGATCAGAAGCCCAGGCCTCCCGGATGTCGTCGATGCTGCGATAGGGGTGTTTAAACAGGTGCGCTGCCTGAGCGTCGATTTCAAAGGGGTCCTCGTCGTTGAGTGACTCCAGATCAAACAGCTCCGTCACCCGGCTCAGTGTATTACAAACGGATACGAAGAGTGCTGGGATGTGATCGCACTTCTCTAATTGGCCGATTAGGGTCGGCCCGGCGCAGACTTTCTTCGCAGGAGACGCACCGCCACCACCGGCCGGGTGATCGTCGACATCGACCCGCCCGCCGCACCGCGTGTGGGCGGGGGCCGAGCAGATCCGTTGGGAAACCCCCGCCACATCGGTCCGTGGATGCCGTGGTGGCGCGTCGACCGCCTGCCCGCGATCGCCCTCGCCGCGGCAGGATTTACGGTGGCCACCACCACCGCAGTGGGCGCCCGGGTGATCGCGATGCTCACCCGGACCGGCACAGCGTCAGCGGCACCGACGCCGTCACCGGGACTGTGGCCGGCACCTCGACGACCCGGATACCTAGATGATGACAGCTTCTTTTGATCGCCGTCACGCGGACACACACCGTGACGATCCGAATGACCTTGGCGCAGCGGCGAATTCGGTCATTCAATACGGTGTGCAGACACCCAACACCACCGAAGTGTTAGTACTGAGCACCGAGCTTGCGGTCGCCGAACGCTCGCTCGGCTGGATCGAGGGAGGTCACCTCGTGCAACGCACCGTGACCCAACAGCGCCTGGCTCCCTAGACCCGAACAACACACAGACTGACCACGGGATGGGCCCGGTGTCGTGGCCTGGGCACCAGGCGTTGAGCGGTCTCAGTGGTCGGGATCGCCCAGGGTGGGGATCATCCCGTACATCCGGTTCATGCGAGCTCCTAAGGTCTCCAGGCGCGTCCATAACACCAGGTCCATCAGCCCGGTCCGGTTGCTGATGCTGAACCGCTCGCCCTGCACACCGAACTCGATGCCGCCACTGCCCACGTCGCGGATCATCGTCAACCGGCCGGACCGGGGTGCAGCCCATAGCGCTGACCGTGTGGGTCGGTGCCGATATCCTCGAAGCCAACGACCGTATCGAGGTAATAGCCGCAGTCCCCCAGTACCTCGATCACCTCCCGCAGCGCCACCACGCACAACCGCGCGGCTACCTCCTCGGTGACCTCGGGAAACTCCAGTGACAAGACGAACATCACCGTCGAGCCTGACATCCCATCGCATGATCGAGGGCCACGGGTGCGCATTTGCGCTCTCGGTTGGCTCTAGCCTGACCTACTGCCGCTGCTGCAACCACGCGGGCCGTGTGTGACATTCGGGAAGCCCGGGGTGCAGGCAGGTTCGGCCACAGGTCGTGTGGAGCTTTGCCGGGTTCTTGTTCGGTTGTGGACTCGATTTCCGGTTCGGGCCACCAGTGCTGCTGCTGGGGAGGCCGGTCCCGGGGCGGTGCACAGTGATTTGCCAGCCGTACACCGGCACGCCGCTCACGGTGTCGTCCACCCCGGAGACCTGACCTACCAGGTCAGAGGCGACGACTTCGTTGTGATTGACAAGCCGCACCACCACCACGCGGCTCTGTCTCGTTTCTAAAGATTCTGGACGGCTCAGATCCTGTCTCGTTCGTCGGCGGCATCCTCGTGTTAGACGAGGGGTGTGAACGCCGAACCGCATCAACGAGCACTACCTCAGCGCAGATGTCCCTTGCGATAACTCATGCGCGAAGATGCGCGTTATGACGCATTATCTTGTGTTGCCCGGGCTGTCCAGTGATTCCCGCTGTTTGATTACTTGAAGGGCGGCTTACCAAGCGCGGATCGTGTCGAAGCCGATCTTTATCGCAGCGGAGAAGTTCGCTGCGTATCGTTCTGGGGTCGACTCCAGACCCTCACGAATTCGGTGTTCGTATTTGGACAGGTAATGCGCCAGCCGCTGCGGGTCGTCCGACCCGGTCGACAGCGCGGCTACACCGTCGATGGTCAAGACCCCGTTTCCGAGTGTTCCGTCTCCGTCGAGGTGGAACGAAACCCGTTTGTTTCCAGCAATATTTCGGACTTTGCCCGAGGTGGGCTCACTGATCACAAACACGTCGTCGCCGTCGAAATGGAACCACACGTAGGAGCTTTGCGGTTGCCCATCGCGACGGACGGTGGTAATCCAGCCGAAGTCCGCGTTCTCCAAGCGAGCGGCCGACGACGAGTCGATCATGCGTGCCTCCTACCGGTGGGCGGAGTGCTTACCGGGTGCCACCTCAACCCTGAGGAAGCGGTGGCACCCGGCATGCTCGCCTACGCCGAGATCATTCCGTGCGGGTCGATGATGAACTTGTTGGACGAGCCCTGGTCGAAGATCGCGTAGGCGTCCGGCGCCTCGTCGAGGCTGATGACCTTGTTGTTGAGCATGGGGCTCAGGTAGGGCATGCGGTCCCACAGGATCGCCATCATCAGTTCGCGGTGATAGTGCATGATCGGCGCCTGCCCCGCCGACACGCGCGGCGACTTGATCCACGCCTTGCCGAAGTCGAGCGGGAAAGTGCCTTCTTGCCCGGCCTCTGTCGGCGCCAGGGGGTCAGGTCCGTAGACGCCGATGACGCCCGTGGCGCCGCCGGCGCGAGTGGCCTCCAGCACCTGGTTGATGGCAGCCTGCGGCTGAAGGTCCTCCGCCTCCTTACCGATGCCGTGCGCTTCGGAACCGACATAGTCCACGGCACAATCGACTTCACGCTCGCCCAGGATGGCCTCGATCTGGTCGGGCAACGGAACGTCCTTATTCAGATCGATCGTCTCGCACCCGTTGTTCTTCACCAGATCAAGCCTGTCCTGGTAGTAGTCGCCGACGATGATGCAGGACGCACCCAGCAGCCGCGCCGCCGCCGCACCACAGCGGCCGACCGGACCGGCACCGGCGATATACACCGTCGAGCCAGGCTTGGCGCCCGCCTCCATCAGGCCATGAAAGGCCGTGGGCAAAATGTCCGAAAGCAGGGCGAGATCAAGGATCTTCTCCATCGCCTGGTCTTTGTCCGGGAACCGCAACAATTGGAAGTCGGCGTACGGGACGAACAGGTACTCGGCCTGACCACCCTGCCAGTCGCCGAGGTTGAACCCGTACGCGCCGCACGCGACGTCGGCATTCGTGGTCTCGCAGACATCGGTACGGCGCGCCTTACAGTTGCGACACCGCCCGCAGGCAACGTTGAACGGGACCGAGACGAGATCACCCTCGGTGAGGAACTCGACGTCGGGGCCCACTTCGACGACCTCACCGGTCATCTCGTGGCCCATGACCATCCCCTCGGGCACAGGAAAAGAGCCTCGGAAGATGTGCAGGTCGCTGCCGCAGATGTTGGTGGCGACCATTTTCAGGATCGCGCCATGGGGAGCCTTCTTGCCGTTGGGCATGACCAGTTTCGGATACTCCAGCGAATCGACCCGCATGTCCCCCGGATTGTGGAAGACGACTGCGCGATTACCTTCAGCCATGGTTGTGAACCTCCTTGCAGCACAATTGATGTGCTGATGTGACGGTCAGTCGGCCTGGTGGCGAACTGTCCTGTCAGCGTATGCAGGACCATGCATCGTGTCGGTGACCGCGCGCGCCACCGTTATGACAATCCGTGCCAAGGCGTCAGTCGGCGAGTTCAGCGGCAAGATACGCGGCGGTGGCGCTGTCCCGGTATGCCGCGACCTCCCGCGGGGTACCGGCGACGACGATGCGGCCACCGGCGCCCCCTGCGCCGGGTCCCATGTCGATGACGTGATCAGCCTGGGCGACCACCCGCATATCCAGTTCGGCGGCGACCACGGTGTTGCCGGCGTCGACGAGCCGGTGCAGGTGTGCCAGCAGCCGGTCGGTGTCGGCGGGATGCAGTCCGGCGGTGGGCTCGTCGAGCAGGTAGAGCGTGTCACCGCGGTGGGCACGCTGCAGTTCACCGGCGAGCTTGACGCGCTGCGCCTCGCCGCCGGACAGTTCAGTGGCCGGCTGCCCGAGCCGCAGGTAGCTTAGCCCGACATCGCACAGCGCCTCCAGAGCTTGCAGCACGGCGGGTTCGCCGTCAAAAAACTCCCGGGCCGCCGACACACTGAGTTCGAGTACCTCAGCGATGTTCTTGTGCCGCCAGCGGATCGCGAGAGTCGCGGGGTTGTAACGGGTTCCGTGGCAGTCGGGGCACGGGCTATAGACGCTGGGCAGGAACAGCAACTCCACCATCACCCAACCCTCCCCTTCGCAGGTCGGGCATCGTCCGCCGCTGACGTTGAACGAGAACCGTCCGGGTTTGTAGCCGCGCTTCTTGGCCCCGGGGGTGTCAGCGAAGAGCCGGCGAACGTGGTCGAACAGCCCGGTGTAGGTGGCGATGTTGGATCGCGGTGTGCGGCCGATCGGCTTCTGATCGATGCACACCACCCGCCGCACACCGTGGGGGTCGCCGAGCACCTCGCCCGAGGCGGTGACCTGCGTGGCCTCAGCGAGCAGGTCGTCGTCGCGGGCGTCGTCGAACCGCACCGGACGGCCGAGGTGCTCACCGACGATCTCGGGTAGGGCCTGGGCGACGAGGCTCGACTTGCCCGACCCGGACACCCCGGTGACCGCGGTGAGGCAGCGCAACGGCACCGATACCGACAGATCATGCAAATTGTTGCGTTGCACACCGGCGAGTTGCAGCCAGTCACTGCGCTCCCGCGGTGTGCGCGAGGCGACGCGGGTCTCGTCGCCGAACAGATAGCGGCGGGTGACCGAGTCGGTGACATCGGCCAGCCCGGCCGGGGGACCGCTGTAGAGGATCTGGCCGCCGTCCAGCCCGGCGCCGGGCCCGATATCAACCAGCCAGTCCGCCGCGGCGATGACATCCAGCGAGTGCTCGACGACGAAGACGCTGTTGCCGCTGCGTTTGAGGCCGGCCAAGATGTCCAGCAAGGCGTCCCGGTCGCGGGGGTGCAGACCGGCCGACGGCTCGTCGAGGACGTAGACGACGCCGAACAGTTGTGACGAGAGTTGCGTCGCGAGCCGCACGCGCTGCAGTTCCCCGCCCGATAGCGTCGGCGTGCTGCGGGCCAGGGAGAGGTATCCCAGTCCCAGATCGATGAGCGGTTGCAGCCGCTCCTGCAGCTCTGCGACCAATCGCTGTGCAGCGGCGCGCTTTTCGTCTGACATGTTGGGTGTTTGCCGGACATCTGGTGCCGCGGCATGCGCGGAACCCCCGGCCACGACCCGCGCGTTGACCGCCGACTTTCGTGTCTTCTGGTTCAGGGCCGCACCGGAGGTGGCCGGCTTCCACCGCGGGCTGAGCACCCTGGCGCACAGCGCGGCGAGCTGGTCGAGGGTGAGCCGCGACAGCTCGGCGATGTCCAGACCTTCGAATGTCACCGACAGCGCTTCGGGTTTGAGCCGCTTTCCGTGGCACGCCGGGCATGGGCCGCTTCCGACGAATTGAGAGACCCGTTTCTTGACCGCAGCGCTCTTGGTGTTGGCGAACGTGTCGAGGACGTAGCGGCGGGCACCGATAAAGGTGCCCTGATAGCTGGGCTCCATATCGGCTTTCACGGCGCGTCGAGTTTCCGCCGGGGTGAAGCCCGCGTACACCGGCACCGTCGGACGCTCCTCGGTGAACAGAATCCACTCGCGGTCCTTGCGTGACAGCGTCTTCCAAGGGGCGTCGATGTCGTAGCCGAGCGTGGTAAGGATGTCGCGCAGATTCTGCCCGTACCAGGCCGGCGGCCACGAGGCGATGGCACGCTCACGGATCGACAACGACGGGTCGGGCACCATGAGTGCTTCGGTCACCTCATACACCCAGCCCATACCGTGGCACGTTGGGCAGGCGCCCTGCGGGGTGTTGGGCGAGAAGTCCTCTGCGTAGAGCATCGGCTGGTCCGCAGGGTAGGTGCCCGCACGCGAATACAGCATCCGGACCAGACTCGACAGCGTGGTGACGCTGCCCACCGACGAACGGGTACTGGTTCCACCGCGCTGCTGCCGCAACGCGACCGCAGGTGGCATCCCTTCGATCGAATCGACATCCGGGACACCCACCTGATCAATCAGACGCCGCGCGTACGGCGCCACCGATTCCAAGTACCGCCGCTGGGACTCGGCGAAGAGCGTGCCGAAGGCCAGCGATGACTTGCCCGAACCCGACACGCCGGTGAATGCGACGAGGGCATCACGCGGCACCTCCAGGTCGACGCCGCGCAGATTGTGCTCGCGGGCACCGCGCACCCGAACTCTATTATCTGGCTCCACTACTCATCTCCTCGTCCGACGAGGCTAGCCATGGCGGCGGGACATCCCACTGTCGATGCGTGCCACAACCCTGACGTCCCGTGCCAGCTTGGCCCGCAGAGGATGGCCGGGCTGCGCATTCCTTTTGAAGGATGCTGCGGGCCCCTCCACAAGATGCACGCCCGGCGAGGTGCTGCGCTCGGTGGTGCTGATCTGACGAAGTTACGGCGACGGATCGAGCCGGTCCTGCAGGTTCGCGGTGTCCTGCCGGGCCAGGTGCCGGTAGTCTCCGGGAGTGATCCCGGTGATCGCCCGAAACGAGCGGTAGAAGTTGGTGTCGTTGGAAAACCCCACCTCTCGGGCGATCGCCTCAATGGGCAGGTCGGTCCGGTTTGTCAGTAGCCGCTGAGCGGCGGCGACCCGCATGGTGCGCAGATGCGCGGTCACGGTTTGTCCGGTGCCCTCGAACAATCGGTGCAGAGTGCGGCGGGACACGTGGCAGCCGACGGCGATCCGGTCCACATCGAGGTCTGGGTCGCCGAGGTGGTGGCGCAGGTAAGCAAGGGCCCGCTCGCGCTGCAGCAGGAGCGGAAGGTCTTGTACACCTCGAGTTCTCGCTGCGTAGGCGAGCAAGGAACTGGCCAGGTTCGCCCCGTACGGGGCCAGCAGGCCGGCTCCCTCCGGGTCGGTGGTTTGCGTAGCAGCCAAACTTTGGAAGAACGCGGACACCGACGAGAGCGCCCCGTCCACGGGGATCTCCACCGCGAGCAGATCAGTACTAGGCCGCAAGCCGGCGTCAGCGAATGCACGCTCGGCCGGTAGATGAACCACGACCTGCTCGTACGGATCGCGGTAGTCCAACGAAAACGGCCGCGCGCTGGCATAGATCACCACCCGGCCAGGTCGGACTTCCGCGCTGTGGCCAGCCTGCGTGACGACTCCCGTGCCACGGCTCTGAAACAACGCGTATAGGTACTCCGCTTCGGCCCCCCGGGATATCAGAGTGCTGCTTCGACTGACCTTCTCGCCGCTGGCCCGCTTGACGGACAGCGCAAAGTCACCGTAGTCGGCATAGCTAATCTCGCCGGAGAAACTCCGATCATAGGGGCTCGGCGCAACATCGACGTAAGCCTGGCGTCGCACCGAGCGCCAATAGTCGACGGCGGCGTCAGCGTCGACCGCGTGGGTGGACCACGTCGCAGTTTCTGGAGACGTGGCCGCATCGCGCTCAGACACTTCGTCGCCTCCCTCCATCGCTGAATCTATGCGATAGCGCCGCCAGACGCGTTCAGGATTGCGCCCACATTGTGTGGGAGTGCCCCGCCGGATGTGCGCAAAACCTCTGTTCAAAGGTGCGGGGCCGTAGCTGCTGCGCCCCCACCACGAAGAAGATCGAGGTTTCCCCGGGTGCAGTTCCAGCGCGTCTCGCTTCTAGAGAAGCGAGACACCCCGGGGCTTCTGGCGAGTCCCCGATACTGAGTCCACCCGGTTCTGGAGTCGGTTGGTTTAGCTGGTCGGGGGCGGTTGCGGTGGTGGCGATTGTTGGGCGGCGTGAGGCGTAGCCTGATGGCCTCCATTCACTTGACGCGGCGTCGTCCCAGTGTGAGTGTGAGGAAGTCAGAGGTTTGCCAAGCACAACCATTGGAGACTCGCCATGAAGGCTGTCGTCTATCAGGGGCCCAGAGATGTCGCGGTCACGGATGTTCCGGACGCGAAGATCGAACGTCCCACCGATGTGTTGGTCAAGGTGACAACGACCAATATCTGCGGCTCGGACCTGCACATGTATGAGGGCCGGACCTCCTTCGAGCAGGGCCGCACGTTCGGCCACGAGAACATGGGGGAGGTGGTGGAGGTCGGTCAGGGCGTGGAGAAGGTCAAGGTGGGCGACCGGGTCGTGCTGCCCTTCAACATCTCGTGCGGGTTCTGCAAGAACTGCGAGCGCGGTCTCACGAATTACTGCCTGACCACGCAGGTCCTTGGTGGCGATGTCGAAGGCGCGCGCCGTAAAGGCCTTGTTGATCGAGATGTCGACGCTGCCCACCCACGCGTTGTCCATGCGAATGTGGGAAACTAAGTTAGCTAGCCGAAAATGCTCAGCCCGGCGAGCAGTTCTACGGCATCCAGGGCTCGAACCATGGCAGGGTCATGGTCTTCGCTGGCGGCATCCCGCTGCGCCGCGACGGCCTGGTCGTCGGGGCGGTAGGAGTGAGCGGGGGTAGCGGCGAGCAGGATCAGACGGTCGCCGAGGCAGCTGTAGCGGCGTTCTAATCCATCCCAGAGAACGCAAAACCGAGCAAAGGATAGATCCAAGATGGCAACAACAAAGGTCAGCAAAGCGCTTCTGGTGCGCCTCGAAGCACTGCCCGGCAGGGAGGACGAAGTCCGCGACTTCTTGAACCAGGGGCTGTCAATCGTAGAGGGTGAGCCCAAGACCGTCCGGTGGTTCGCGATACAATTCGGACCCTCGTCGTTCGGGATCTTTGACGCATTTCCCGACGACGACGGGCGCCAGGCGCACCTGTCGGGTGAGGTCGCGAAAGCGCTCGGTGAGAAAACGGGTGAGCTCTTCGAGGAGCCCGTGATCGAGCAGCTCGATGTCGTCGGGGAGAAGCAGCCCGCATAGAGAAAGCGGCCGCCCGCGGCGGCCACAGGACTTGGCGCTCGCCATGCGTGCGCAGACGCCAGGCTAGAAGCCTACCGCCTCGCTGTAGCAGCACCATGACCCTGAGTTCCCGTATTCGTCTTCGGGGCTGCGGCTTCCGTGACTCTTGCCCCGGGTCGTCACCCGTCTAAATGCAGGTAGCACATGACATGAGTTGTGAACACAGTGGTCCTGGCTGGCTTGGGCGTTTGCGGGGTCGTCCTCGTCCGCCGCATTCTCCAGTCGTCGGGGGAACCTCTGGCGGGCAGTCGCTGGGACGGTAGCTCGCGGTCACGATCAACCGTCGACAGGATGAGGTCGCGCCGCGGACAGCGTCGACCGCGTGGGTGGACCACGTCGCAGTTTCTGGAGACGTGGCCGCATCGCGCTCAGACACTTCGTCGCCTCCCTCCATCGCTGAATCTATGCGATAGCGCCGCCAGACGCGTTCAGGATTGCGCCCACATTGTGTGGGAGTGCCCCGCCGGATGTGCGCAAAACCTCTGTTCAAAGGTACGGGGCCGAGCTGCTGCGCCCCCACCACGAAGAAGATCGAGGTTTCCCCGGGTGCAGTTCCAGCGCGTCTCGCTTCTAGAGAAATGAGACAGGCGAGCGGGGAACACTCGCCCGTCGCATCGCCCCAGGTGGCGCTGTCTCATTTCTCGTCTCACGCCGCGTGTCTCAGATCCTCGTTGTCGGTGCGCAATGAGACAGTGGGGCTGTGGCAGCGATTCTCGGGTACGCGCGGGTAAGCACTCTGGGCCAGGACCTTGATGCGCAGCTCGCCGCGCTCGCCGCCGAGGGGGTCGAATCCGGTCATGTCTTCACCGACAAACTCTCCGGTGCGGTGAACACCGATCGGCCAGGTCTGACGGCCTTGCTGCACTACGCCCGCGAGAATGACACCGTAGTGGTCACCGCCATCGATCGGTTGGGCCGATCTGTCGTAGAAGTAACTCGCACCATTGCAGATCTTGGCCAGCGCCGAATCCTGTTGCGCGCGTTACGTGAAGGCGTAGACACCGGTACGCCGACAGGGCGTGCGGTGGCCACCATTATGGCGACGCTGGCCGAACTCGAGCTCGAGCTCGGCCGCGAGCGGCGCGCTGCCTCACGCGACTCCCGCCGAGTTCGCCAACTGCCGGCCACCAAGCCGGCCAAGCTGACCCCGGAACGCCAAGAACAGCTGCGCCGGCTCGCCGCAACGGGCGAACCGGTACCCGAACTTGCTCAAGCATTCGGCGTCAGCCGGGCCACGGCATACCGCTACCTGGCCAAACTCAGCTCACCATCAGGAGCCGCGTGATGATCAGCACCGATCTGCACCCGTCGACACATCTATTAGCCGCGGCGTGGGTCCCCGACGACGTCGAAGATCGGCCGTGGGAGGACGCCATCGCCCTTGCCGCCGAATGGATTTGGGAACGCAGCCAGGAGGAGGATCTAGCGCCCTTGCTTGTGAGCAACGCGCAAAATGCCGCGAGCTTCGGTTATGCCGACCTTGACGAGATCATCCGAGCTGGTGGGCACGCCACGCCGCAAAGCCGTAGCCGGCCCGACCGCGGGCCGGTCCTAGCCTTCGTGCCAGATGAACGGTCGTTGCATTTCGCGATGGGCCTCGCTCGCGGTCATTCACTCGCTGTCGTCGAGGGCTCCACACCCCTTGGCCGAGTGGGCTGCTGGCGCGGCCGCGATCAACCTGCTGACGGGAGAGGTCACACCGTCCGAGATGGACGATGACGTGCGCAAAGACCTCGATTCCGTCATCTTCTACGGCGGCCGTAACGGCTGGACCGGAGCAGATGACAAGGCCCAAGCGCGGCGTTTCCTCGGCGGCCACATCAGCGGCGGCCCGGCTCACTCCCGATCAGGCCGCCGCCTACGTCCTTTCGTCGCAGTCGGTGTCTGACCGCGGGGCGAAGCGGCTACGCGAACTGCTCAGCCGCTAGTCCGCGCGTATGTCCCGTTGAGGAGCCCCATGGATGCGATCCAAGTCCGTACAGAAGACGAACTCCAGCGGTTAGCGCTGAATGGGTTGCTTGAAGAAACCCACTGGTTGGATCTCAAGCGCGAGCTGGGATCCGGTAACGCCGCCAACAAGGACCTAGCCAAAGACATCGCTGCTTTCGCGCTTGACGGAGGAACGATCCTGATCGGCGTCGACGAGGACACCTCACCGCCTGGTCTGTGGCCCGTCCCTGTCGACGGACTCGCCGAACGCATCGAGCAGATTGCGCGAATGAGAGTCGACGAGGCGGTACAGATCCGCACCACCGTCATCAACTCCACCAGCGATCCCACCCTTGGTTACGTCGTTGTGCACGTGCCGCAGTCAGTTCGAGCCCCGCACATGGTCGATGGCCGCTACTACGGCCGCGGCGACAAAACCAACCGAATGCTCCCCAACGCCGAGGTAGTGCGGCTACTCGACAGGCGACTGGCTGACCGTAGTGACCTCCGAGCGGATGCGCGCGCGATACGTACAGACCTCGTCGGCGATGACCAACGACTGTTAGTGCTGGTGGCCGATCCGGTCGGGGCCCGCGAGGACATGCTCGTTGCCTTGTCTGAATCATCAACGTGGCAAGAAACAGTGCTTCAACTAGTGCACTCAGCCACGGACGCTCAAAACCAAACGTATGCACCAACTTTGGCCCAGGCCAGCGGTTTCGCCCGACGTCCTGGCGGCGTCGCACTCACCACTGGCATGTACGACGGGCAACGTTTCTCGGGCAACGACCACGCCGCCGAGATCGTCTTCACCGAATCCGGGCGGCTCGTTCTGGCATCTGAGCGAGCCGTGACCACACGATCATTCCAAAACGTGTTCCCTGCGCAACCCGACGTCACCGTCATATTCGAGGCGTTGATCGTCGGTCACATCAGCATGCTTGCCCGACTCGCTGCGGCGGTCTCCCATCAGTGGGGATACACCGGCAGTTGGCGGTTCGCACTCTCGATGAATGGCCTCACCGACTCGGTCTCATGGACCCTCGCCGACCAGCATTTCGGCGACAGGGGGCCGATCTACACCGAGAACATCTATGAGCGAGCCACTGAAGCTTCGCTAGACGACCTCGACGACGACCCGGGCCAGGTCGCCGCGGACCTCACTGCTCCGCTGCTTCGAAGCCTCGGCAGTTACCCAGCCTGGGCAAAACGCTTGCAGCGACAGTCCTAAGGCAGACCCGGCGCTATCGGGGCACTATGGCTAGTTACGTCATGACGTATAGACGTAATTGCGTCTCAACGTAAGTACGTCTATACGTCATGACGTCGTGGGTCGCTGCGTCAGCACGGTCTGTACCTTGCTTCGTCCCACGACCCAGTCGCGCAATTCGTGACTGATGGAGTTCAGCAGCGGTAGGAGAACCCGGTCGTGCTGGTGTCGAACGTCGACATAGAGCAGTGAGTCCATATGAGACACGCGGTTTCGTAGCTTCCGCAGATCACGAACCTTGTTGCCTGTGCCGTACCCGCGCGGATCGTGCTGGACATGGGGGAATCCCCCGTGCAGACAGTTGCGCCACAGGTCCCGACGGGCCTGAAGGTTCACCGGGTTCTGCACCGGTTGCCCGTTCGGGTCCAACCATCCCGCATCGAACTTCTCGGGTAGCAGGTTGGCCCAGGTGCCGAACATGACGTGCGCAACCAGGTCGTCATGGGTGATCGCCCCGCCGTGACGGGGGTGGTTGGCCGGCCGGGCCCGGCGAGACTGGTCAGCTGCCTTGTAGAGGTTGTGGCGGGTCGCTGTGAACACGTTCGGTGCCGACAGGTAGGGAATGCCGGCACGATGATCGATCCATTCAGGCGCACCCACATGTTGCTGCGACCACCCGCACAGCTGCGTGTCGATCGCATGCCGCACCGCAACCTCGGCGATTCCCAACGGGTCCTGTAGAGCGGCGGCGACCTCGATGTTCCACTCGTAGAGCGCCAATGCATCGGCGTCTTGCCCGCCAGAGAGAGACCGATAATGCGCCAGTCGCGAAGGGTGCAGGCTCTTGAAGATCTCCGCTGGGTTCACTGACACAACCGGTCACTGTGCCAGACAAACAAGGAAGCCCCCCTCAGAGAGGGAGGCTTCTTCACGAACAGCCGGACGAGCCGACCGCATCTGTAAACCACTATACACAAATTTGGCACACCAATGAACACCAGTTTCAAGCATTCCGGCTAGGCGTCAAGACGTAACAACGTAAAGACGTAATTACGTCTTAGCGTTGTCGGCCAACCACCGATCGGCCAAATCGGTGAGGATCTTGCTCATGCTGGTGTCGCCGTCAAGGGCGGCCTGCTTGAGGCCCCGAACAGTGGAACGGGGCAGGTAGACCGTGGCCCTCTGCATGTCATCTGCGGGGGACCGGAACGCTTCGGCGGCCCGCTTGGAGGGCTCGGTGCGCACACGGGCGGCCATCTTCGAGGTCAGATCAGACATGGGCCATCGCTTCCAGGAGTTCGGTCAGAACATCGTCGTAGCCATGCAGACGGGTGGGGGTGGCGCCGTAGGCACGGCGCACGTCTTCGCGGCGCAGGATTGGGGTCCCGATCACGGGTACGCCTTCGGCCTCCAATAGTCCGCGGACTTCATCCGCAAGACGGGTGCGTAGATCCACGCTCGTCAGCAAGACGGCGGTCGGACGGTGAGCGGTGATCTCCAGCGTCGGCCAGACCCGTCGAACGTCCAGCGGGGACGTCCCGGTAGGCACGACGACCAGATCCGCGATGTCGATGGCCTCCTGGATCACCTGCGCCGTTCCAGGTGGGGTGTCGATGATCGTCAAGTCGCAATCGCGCTCTGCGGTCAGGGGTCGGCTGGCCGGCACTACAGGGAACGGCATCGGACCGTCGGCTGTGGCGTCGGCGGCCCATTCGAGTGCAGAGCCTTGGGGATCGGCATCGACGAGCACCACGTCCAAGCCGCGCGAGATGCCCGCGGCTGCGAGGTACATCGCGCTGGTGGTCTTGGCGACGCCACCCTTGGTGTGCACCAGGGAAATAATCGGCATACCAGCGATCTTACGTCATGACGTAACAACATAACTGCGCTAAAACGCAACAACGTCATTACGTTATTACGTCATAATAGTGAACTGAAGCATGTTGACGGCAGACCATCGCTAGATGCCGACGTGCTTGTCCAGCCAGGCGGCAGCCGCGAAGAACACCCCGCCACCCGCTACGGCCGCGGTGAGGGGTTCACGTGTTCCTGCGTAGGTTCCGATCCCGCTAGCTGCCGCAGCCATCGCGGCCGCCGAGAACACCACGGTGCTGCGCAGCGTCAGCAGCGGCGGTGGGTCCTTCTTTTGTGATGCCACAGTTGCCCCTATTGCTCGTAGAAACATGCCTTCACCCCTTAAAGGGACGGCAGGCGATGTTCTACAGGGGCACCGTGCAGACAACTGGGCCGCTAAACCGCCCACGGCTATAAACGTGCAGGTCAGAAAGTTCTGGCCGGACGGAGCGCGCACACCCGACCCAACATTCGGCCGTCGGGGCCTCGACTTTCACCAGTCGAGTTGCTTTCGGGGCCCCGGGCCCCGGGCGTGGCCTCGGTCCAGTCCAGTCCGTTGCAGGAAGAACCACACCAGTCACAGAAACATCACCGACAACCGGCGTGTCCTGATTCAGAATCACATCGCCAATGGAAAGGTTTCACCCATGCCAGCACCGCAC
>NZ_QMEW01000047.1 GCF_003284965.1 Mycolicibacterium sp. GF69 | reverse complement strand
GCGTTCACTGAAGATGAAGAAGCCGAGGCCCGCAGTTTCGCGGAGGAAAGCGGGGGAACCGTTGTGCCGCTGCCGCTTCCGATGCCAGAGGGTTGTCCGCCGGCGTACTGAGCGGTTGGGGACGTGCTATCGGCGCTGGTCAGTCCATATCCCAGTCGGTGCCCCAGGTCTGGGACAGGAAGTTGTTGATGGCGCCGATGGTGGAGCAGTAGATGACGCCCGGCCGGCGGGGGTCTTCAGAGATGACGGTGCCCACCACGTGGACACCCTTGCTGCCTGGCTTGAGTCGTTCGTAGATGGGGGCTCCGCTGTCGCCGTGGTCGGCCGGCATCTGAACGGCGAACTTGGTGTCGTCGACCGAGAGCACGGTTCCGCAGGTCTCCTGCGTAGTGGCCCCGTATTTGCAGACCGTGGAGCCTTCGTTGGGCACCCAGGGGTCCAGCAGTGGTTCGCGTGACATGAGGCTGTACTCGCTGGGGATGTTGGAGTAGAGCCGGATGGCAATCAGATCGGTTGCGGGGTCGTGGATCTCGGGGATGAACTGTCCGATTTTGATGTTCCCGAGGCTGACTTCGGTGATGCCGTCTTTGTAGCAGTGGCCTGCGGTGTAGACGATGGTGGGGTTCTGGGGGTCGGGGAAGCTGACCGTGCACCACCGGCCGCCGCTGGTGATCATGAAGCCGGCGGTGATGGCCAGTGCGTTGGCCGGCGTGGCGGTGGCCAGCGCGGTGATGGTGGCCATCAGGGCGGCGGCCAGGGCGGTCAGTATTCGGCGCATGGTCAGTACCGCAACGTTTCTCGCTTGTACTGCTCGTACTGCTCGGCGGTCGGGGCGTCGGGAAGGACCTCGAATGCTGAGGCGGGGACGGTGGTTCCGTTGGCGGCCGCGGCGGCTTCCATGCGTTCGCGCACGCCCAGGCGGCCGCGCATGGAGGCGACGCTGGCGACGGAGAGGATCTCTCGGGTCAGGTTGCGTTCGTTCATCTGTCGGACGCTCTCGTGCAGGAAGACGCCGTTGACGGCGCCGCCGGGGACGGTGGAGACGCCGATGGTGCGGTTGCGGTTGAAGATCTCGTAGCGGTCCTGCTGCTGCGGGGTCTGATCCTTGGGTGAGGTCATGGTGTCTCCTGGCGGCTGGGGGTCACGATGCGCGGGAAGCGGCGAGCAGCTGCTTCAGTTCGGGGTGGGTGGGCACGGGGACGGCTTGCTTGAGGTCCCAGATCAGCGCCTTGCGTTCGGTGTCGGTGACCGAGCCGGCGGCCACGAGCCAGAGGTCTTCGCGCTTGGCGTAGACCCGCAGGCCGAGGCGGGCTGTCTGGTAGGCCGCGGCATGGGCGCCGGCTGCGAGTTGGCGTTGGGCAAGTTCGGTGGCGGCGGTGCTGCAGCGGTCGATGAGTTCGTCTTTGAGGAGCTGCACGGATCGCCAGGCGTAGTCCTCGTCGGGGACATCTTCGAACGGGGCGCCGCGGATGAGGTGCACTGCGGCAGTGAGGGCTTCGGTCGTGGCGTTTTCGGGGGTCTGGCCGACGAGGCGGTTGAATTCCTTCCAGTCGCAGAACATGTCGACGATGAGCAGGCCGCGGGTGTCGTTGCGGATGGGGTCGGTTCCGCCCATCATCTTGCGGATCTGGGTGCGCAGCTGCCGGCGGTTGGACGGGGTGACCTGAAGGATCTTCTCTTCCCACTCCGTGGAAGTGACACCGTTGGAGGTGGCCAGTGCCATCAGGGCTTTGACGGGTTTGCGTACGCCTTGTCGGGTCACCGCGGAGTGCTTGACCGCTTCGTTGGTCTCTGGGTCGCGGCCGAGGGCGTACACCGGGCCCAGGACGTAGAGGCCGGGTTCGGTGGGTTCCTCGGCGGGCCGGCCGGGCAGCGCCGCGATCGCGTCGACGCGGCTGTCGTCGGCGTCGTCGGTGAAGTCGTCGGCGTCGTCGGTGAAGTCGGCGAACGGTGTCGGGACGTCGGGGACGAGCAGCGGCGCGCCGGGGGCCGGCACCGCGGGCGGATTGGTCGCCGCGGGTCCGGCGGGGTCGTCCACGCCTGGGGACGTGTCATTTGTGCTGGTGGGCGCTGTTTCGTGCGTGGGCTCCGGCCGCGGAGGTTCGAGATCTGCAGGGCCTGCTTCGTGTGGCTCCGCGCGGCCTGGCTCCGCCGCGAGGGCAGTGAAGGTGGGGGCGGGATCCTCGTCGGGAACCGGGGCCAGGGACGTGTCGTTTTGGCTGATCAGAGGGGCGCGATGCTGATCGGCCGATGGCGACAGCGGGGCGGTGACCGGCGCGGGGGACGTGTCATCGTCGCTGGTCAAAGCGGTAGCCGGCGGTTGCGTGGACGGGCTGTCCTCGAGGAGCCCCTCGGCGGTGCCGGCAGAGGCGGCGGCCTGCACGGCCGGCGTCGCGTCGAGGTCCTCGGGCGCCGCCGCCGCGGTGGGGGTCAGGACGCCCTTGAGGTGCTGCCACTGTTGGTCGGCGATTTCCATCCGCCGCCAGATGGGCCAGTAGCGATTGGCCAGGTAGATGCTGGCGACTGCCTCGTTGCAGAGCATGACGTTGGCGGGTTCGACGGCCTGCGAGGATACGATGATCGGGTGGGGCTCCCCGGGGGTGGGGGCGCTGGTGTGCTCCGTGCTCAGGAGCAGCGACGTCCCGTCTGGGATCAGCTGCGGGTCGTCGACGAGGTGCAGCCGCTCGGCGCCGGGCAGAGCGAGCGCCGGGTCGGTGACTGCGACGACCGCTGCAGGTGTCTTCGACAGTGCCTGCATGAGCCATGACCGCATGATCAAGGTGGGGTTGCCGCCCTCGATGCCGATGTAGGCCGCCGCGGCCAGGTTGATCACCAGGACTTCGTTGCGGGAGGTGATGCCGGCGACGACGTGATGTGAGGCCGAGATGCTTCGTGGCAGCAGCTGCGAGCGCAGCGGATGGGTCCACCCCTGCTCGGTCCGGGTCCAGTCCGGCCCGTCAGGCTCGGTGGCCGGGTCGACCGGGTAGGCGGTGATGGTCGATGCGTCGATGGAGGCCGCGACCGCGCCGACGGGCCCGAACGCCTCGGTCAGTAGCTGGGCGACGTTCTTCAGCGCTCCGTTCCCAGCAAGCAGCCACCGTGTCAGCTTGGCTGCTTGCTCGTTCACGCAGGTGAGTCTATCGAGGTTGACGGGCTGTTTCGGGCTCCGCGCCGGGGTCGTTTTCCTGCTGGGCGACCACCTCGTCGAAGTCGGGGAGGTCGTGCGCTGCCTGGAAGATCGCGGCGATCTGCTCGGCGGTCTCCTGCCCTGCCGTGGTGACGAGTCGGGTGATCTCCTTGGCGATCTCGGCGGCAGTTTTGCGGTCGAGAATTCCGGGCTTGAGCCACAGGTCTTGCAGCTGCCCGTTCATGTCAACCTTGACGGCGATGTCCTTGTCCTCCGAAAGGCGTTCGGAGGCGATGCCTTTCATCTTCTCGATGTGCCGGAGGAGGTGGTCATAGACCGTATCTGCGTACGCCAGCGTGTTTTTCACATCAGGGTGGATGACGGCCATGGTTGTTTCCTACACCATCCTCGTCGCGTCGATGGCTGCCGCGTTGGCTTCTTCTTGTGCTTTGGTCGAGGCGACGGCCAAGCGCAGCGCGTTGGAGGTCTGCGCGTTGTGTTCGGCGAAGGCGGTGCCGGCGATCTGCTTGCTGGCCATGAACTCTTTGATCTTGAGGTAGGTGCCGAAGTTCACCTTGCCGTGCGTGGCAAGGTACCGCTCGGCGAAGTCCGGGTCCCCAGATGCCCACTGCGCCAGCTCTTCAGCGTTGAGGTCGTGTTCCTGGGCGAACTTCTCCAACTCCGAGTAGCTGACCTGAAACGGCGCTCCGGACGCGCCGGCCGGGGTGCCGGCCGGGGCGCCTTCGGTGGTGGTGTTGCTGATCGGGGCCAGGCCGCCGATTCCCGCGCCAGGACCAGGGCCGGCGCCGCCCGGGTCGACGGGATCGATGTCCTGCACGTAGTTCATCAGGCCGTCGTCACCGATTTCCCAGTGCCAGTCACCGGTGCCGGTGTTGCTGATCAGCTGCGCCGGGACGGGGCCGATCGCACCGGGGCCCGCGGCCGCCCCTCCGGGGTCCACCGCTTCGTTGGCGTCATGCCAGTTGGGCGAGTCGAACCAGTCGTTGTCGGACATCGTGTCTCACATCCCTCGGTTGTCTAGGTGTTGATGGTCGGCGCGCGGAAGGCGCTGGCCGAGTTCTCGTCGGTGGCTTTCGTCGAGTCGATCGCGCCGCGCAGACCGACAGCGGTGTCGGAGTTGCGCTGGGCGTAGGCACCTGCCTCGGTTACGCGACTATCGTTGTAGCCCTTGACATTCAGGTACGTGGCGTAGGCGACTTTGCCGTGGGTGGCGAGCAGCCGTTCAGCGAAGTCGGTGTCGGTATTCGCCCATTGGGCAACCTGCTCTGCCTGCTGGTCGTGGTTCTGGGCGAACCCTTCCAGCTGGTTGTAGTTCACCGCGAAGACGTCCTTGTCGGACTGTGCGTTTTCGCCGTCTTCGGTCGTGTTGCTGGCCGGGCGGACACCCTTCTTCACGGTGTCGGGTCCGGGGATCCACGCCCCACTGTCACCGAGGGGGATGTAGCCGCGAGGGCCCAGCGCGCCCGGCGGGAGGAACTTGATGTCCTCGATCTGGATGGGCTTCTCCCCCTGGGGTGGGGTGTAGGAGCCGGGCCGGAACTCATTGGAGCGCGGGTGGGGAATCCAGACACCAGTGCCTTCGCCGAGTTCCTGCATGCCGTAGGGGCCGAGCGACCCCGGGGTGGTGACGTAAATGTCGCTGGCGTAGAGCGGCATCCGGACGTTCTCGTCGGAGACCACACCCGGCTTCATCTGGTTGACGCCGGGGTCGGGGATCCACAGGCCCGGCATCAGCTCCATGGAGTTGGTCGGGCCAAGCTCGCTGGGATCGAGCTCAACGATGTCCGCGATGTCGAAGGTGGTCATAGTTCTCTCCGATCTTTGATGGCGCTCATGGGCTGACTACTCCAGTCCTGCTGCGATGCGTTCGTGCTTGGTCGTGCGTGTGGCCGGCGGCGGGGCGTCGTCCTCGAACGGCGACGGTGGCGCGGCCTGGGGCACCGTTGAACTGGGCTGCGGCGCGGGCTGCTGGGGTGCGGGGGCGCCGCCCGGGCCGGGCCCGGACAGCGGGACGCTATCCGGTGGCGGCTCGGCCGGCACCGAGGTAGGCGGTGGGGTCTGCGGCTCCCGCGGCGGCGCCTCGTCCGATGGCGGTGCCGCGGGCCCCGGAGGAGTTTGACCCAGCTGCTGCGGTGGAGCCTGCGGATCGGTCAGCGGTGGGGCTGAGGTGTGCGTGGACAGCGTGGGGTCGGTTTCGGTGGGCCGGAACACGCCTTCGAAGCCCTTCTGGTCCTTGAACACTTCCTCCAGCGTGTGGATCTTGCCGGCTTCGCTCGGGTCGGCGACCAGACCCGGAGCGACCGCCACCATGGTCTTGTCCTGCCACTTCAGCACGTCCCCCGGCTGCATGTCAGAGGGGTCGACCTTGGCGCCGAGGTTCTTGCCATCCCCGGGCAGTTCCAGGCCGGTGGGGCTGTACGCCTTCTGCGCGGCGTCCCCGCCCGGCGAGGCCTTGTCGATGGCGTTCTGCGCCGCGTCGGCGGCCTGCTTATTTGGCGCCTCGATGACCTTGCCGTCGGGCAGGGTCACGGTGGGCTTCGTGCCGCTGGGATTGCTTGCGGGTGTGGCGGCGGCCGGCTGGCTACCTGCGCCGGCCGGTCCCGGGGTGGCACCGGCCACCGCGGCCGGCTCGGCCGGTGTTGCACCCGGTGCAGCTGGCGGCGGCGGAGCGTTGTGGGGCCCGGCGTTGAGCGGGGTGATCGGGGACTTCTTGTCGTCGGGCTTGGCGGTGTCGGTCTCGGAGAGCTTGCTCAGCGGCTTGGCCGCATCCGACAGCGCTGAGAGCGGGTTGCCGCCGCCGCCCATCGGGTTGCTGCCGCCGAGCCCGCCCAGCGGGTTCATGCCGCCCAGACCGCCTAAGGGGTTGCCGCCCATCGGCATTCCGCCGCCGAACGGTGCGCCCATGCCTCCCTTGAGGAGATCCTCCAGGCTCTTGTCATCGGCGGGCGGTGCGCTCAGTGAGGAGTCTCCCGCCGCGGGTGGCATCCCCGACGCCGGGGCGCCCCCCGGACCCATCGGTGTGGGAGGGCCGCCGGCCGGGTTGGACGGCACGTTCTGCTGGGTGTTGGCGGCGTTCTCCACTGCGGTCTTCACGGTGTCCAGCAGGGTGGATTCGGCCTGCAGCAGGCCATCCCAGTCACCCTCGTCGAGGGCCTTGGCGGTGGAGTTGAATGTGCCAATGGCGTTGTTGATGGCGTCGCGGCCGGCCTGGGTGACGTTGGCCGAGTTCTGGACTGCGGTCTTGAATGCTTGTGCTGCGGCGTCGAATTCAGACTCGATGCGCTTGAAGTCGGGTTTGACGTTGTCGTAGGCGTCGATGCCGGACTGTTCGCCGGTGTCGGTGCTGAACGGGAACTCGGGCAGCTCGCTGGTGGCCGGTGTCCCGCTGCCGAACAGTTCGTAGAGGCGCACGACAACGCCGGTCATCTGGTTGGGGATGTCGGGATCGACGTCTGTTGCCCAGGCGGGGTACTCCGGGGTGCTCATGCCCTCGGGCACGCTGACCTGAGTGCTCTGCAACGGCGGCTTGGCGCCGGGCGTGGGTGCGGGCTGCCCGTTTGGCGCCTGCTGGGGGAACGGCGTCCCGGCGAAGTACTTCTCCTTGCTGATCGGGGCGCCGTTCTTGTCGAAGTACTTGTGTTGCCCTGTGGCGGGGTCGATTTCGTAGTAGTCACCGTTGGTGTTCAACGGGGTCGCCACGCCGCCGGCCTCGTGCCAGCCGGGACTGGCGGGGAAGTTGGCCGGCTGAGTGTTCAGCGGGCCGACCTGGTTGCCGCGCGCGTCGATCGGGGCGTACTTGCCGTCGGCCATCCTGCGGTAGCCGGCGGGCGGGAACGGTTGCCCCACCGGCTGGAAGTTCTGATCGGCCTTGGTGAACGTGCCGTCACCGTTGTTGATCCAGTTCTGATTGTTCGCGCTGTCCCGGTAGGCCAGGGTGCCGTCGGCGGGCAACCTGGTGCCGTCACCGAAGACCAGGTATCGCTCGGCGTTGTTGTCATCGGTGTTGTACCGGATATTGGGGTCGCCGTAGGCTTCCTGCGCGTCGGCCAGGTTGCTGGTCCAGTAGAGGTCTTCCCTGTCGATCACGAAGTCCTGCCCGGGGACCTCCCAACCGCCGTTCCACGTCCAGCGCAGCCCATCGGTTGGCTCCCACGTCGTCTGCCCGTCGAACTTATTGCCAGTCATGGTGTCGTCGTACCTCCAGGTGCGGTGAAGCGGTGAGCGCGGGAGCTGGGGAGTGCGAAGCGGTTAGAGGGCATAGGTTTCCCCTCCGGTGGGGTAGCCGCCGCCTTCTGTGGCGATGTGCACGTGGTCGAAGTGGTTCGCGGTGTCTCCCCCGCGGCTGTCCATCCCCCGCGGCGCCGATGCCTGCGTGTACATCGTCTGCCTCCAAATCGCATGATCCAGGCCGTATCTGGATGCGTGCTGCATCGCGAAGGCCAGTACGCGGTCCCCGAGCGCTTTGCCCTCGGCGCTGGAGTAGTTCGGGATCATGACGTCGATCGCGAGGCCGTTGGGGTGCCACTTGAGTGCGTCTTGGCGGTAGCCCCCGATGTCGGAAATCTCGGGGAAGGCGGCGCTGATCGCACGAGCCAGCAGGATTGTGTTGCGCTGCAGGCCTTTCTCGGGCGCCACGCCTTGCGGTAGCGCACCGTCGGGGGTGGCCCGGGCGGCCAGGCGAGTTCCCTCGGATCCACCCTTGCCCGATGACAGCGATGACAACATGCTGGCCGGCGCCGAGGACAGCCCGGACAGCGCACTGAGCGGGTTGCCGCCGCGGCCCCCAGAGCCGCCGCCCATGCCGCCACCGGGTCCGCCGCCCATACCGCCACCGGAGCCACCGCCCATGCCCGGCATGCCGGAGCCGGCGGACTTGGCCTGCTGGTAGTACTTCTGGGCCAGGGCGTCGACGAGGACACGGCGCATCTCGGCCGGCGGCATCTGGGTGCGTACGGCATTGGAGCCGTTGGCTACGGCGTCGGCCTTGTTCTGCAGTGATGCCATGGCCCCCATCGGGGTGTTCTCCACGGGTGTGAGTGCGTCGTCGCGGCTGACGTACTGGTTGGTGGTGTTCTCGATGTCCTCGCGGCCGGCGGTCACATGGGCACCCGACTCGTCGACGACCGGAACCAAGGACGGGTCGACCTCGGCGAGTGCCGCACTGATCTGGGCCTGGCTTTTCCGCGAGAGCACCAAGTTCTCTATGAAGTCGCCGAGGCCGTTGGGCAGCGCCTCCAGGCGTTGGCCAACGTCATCGGGGATGGTCGACGGCAGCGGCGCAGTCACAGGTGTCCCCTCCCCGAGGAGGCCTCGGAGTTGGTTGAGGATGGCTGTGATCTCGTCACGAGTTGCGCCGCCTGACGTCATTTACGGGGTGGGGTTCGGTGCGACGCCGCCCGCGGCGGCGCCCTCACCGCCGCTGGGCTGGTCCTTGCTGTCGGTGCGCGGCTCTAGGGCCGCCGTACGGGTCTGGCGGCGTGGGAGGGCCGCCCGAGGGACACCGAGGTCGACCAGCTCGGCGGGCTTCCACCCCGCCCCGATGCACGACTGGGCGGCCTTCTCGATGTCGGAGTCCAGGCTCTTGAGTTCGGCTTCCTTCTCGGCCTTGGCGTCGAGCAGCTCGCCGAGGCGCTTCACCGGATCCAGCCGCGCCGTCAGCAGTTCGTTGGCGCGTTTGGTGAAGTCGTTCTTCCTAGCCACCGGTGGAGGTCCTTTCGTTAACCCTGATGTTTCCATTATTGGCGATACCCGGCAATTTTCTGCACGTCAACGCGTGTTTTCTTGATGGTTCGATTTGCCGAGTCGGTCGGGGGTGCTCATACGGCCGCCAGATGGGTTTCGGCGAGGTCTTTGACCTCGATCGTCGCGTCGCTGGCGACCTCGGTTTCCTCCCGCTCGCCGGAGAAGGCGTCGCGCAGGATGAGCACGGTGGTGTCCGGGTCCTCCCCTGGGCTCGGTTCCTCGTCGAGGATGGCCCAGTCCCCGGTCTCGGGGTGGCAGAGGTAGTCGCCGATCTCCAGCTCGCTGACGTCGACGCGCCGGCTTTCCACGTCGAGGTCGACGTAGCTTTCGGCCAGCTCCGCCGCGGACGCCGGTCGGGGGCCGCCGGGGGCGTTGCCGAAGATGGATTCCACGCCGCGGTCCTGGAAGTCCAGCCATCCTGGCGGTGCGTAGCCGGCGGCGTGCGGGTCGAAGTGGGGATAGTCGGCGGCCTTGAGTAGGGGCAGGTTCTGGTAGGTGCCGAAGCCCTCGGGTTCGGTGGTGGGGTCGGTCTCCGGCGGCATGACGATGCCGCGTTCGTAAAGCGCGACCGGTGGGCGCAGCTCGTCGACGATCTGCTTCTCGTCCTCGTCGGCGGGATCTGCGGGGTCGGGGACGTAGAAGGCCTGCACCTCGGTGGGCCAGCCGGCGCGGTTGAGGGCGGTGCCGCGGCCGCGGACGCCGATCGGGACGGTGCGTCCGGCGTTGGCGTCGTTGTGGATCATCATCGCGGCCTGGGTGGACAACTTGCCCAGCGAAAGTCGTTGAGTGAAGTTGTCTTTGGCCTCACCTTTGAGAAAGTCTGCGTCGGCTCGCTGTAGGGCGGCCACACAGTGGAAGCGGCTGGTGCGGCCTAGGCGCAGGAGTGAGGAGAACTGTCGCAGCGTCGGGCAGTCCCGGGGTGCGCCCTTCTCCTTGGTGTTGGCGTAGAAGGTTTTGATGGCTTCCTGGAATTCGGTGTACTCGTCGAACACGATCATGAAGGGCTCTTTGGTGGACAGGGCCCGGCGGTTGCGTTTGTACAGGTTGTAGCGCTGCTGCATCTCCTTGTAGATGGTGTTGACCAAGGCGATCGCTTCGTGCGGTTCTGTGAGGACGGCCACGACGTTGGGATAGGTGCGGTAGCTGGTGAACTCGCCGCCTTTGAAGTCGATGATGAAGATGCGGACACCGAGGCGCGCGGCCTGCACGATCGCGTTGTGGATGGTGGCGGTCTTGCCGGTGCCGGTGGGTCCCATCAGCAGCATGTGGGGATTGACCTTGAGGTTCCATTCGATGACGGTGCCCTCTTCGTCGACGGCCAGCGGGATGGCGGCGTGGTCGTAGGTGGCGCACGCTTGCTCCACGGTCGACACCGGCGCCTGGACGGGCGGGTAGACCTTGGTGGGCAGCTCGGGGCGCAGCTCGAAGACGGCGGTACCGGCGAGGTGGTCGCAGCGGGTGGCGCGCCACCGGCCGGGAAGCAGGTCGCTGATCTTGCGGGCGATGGACCGAATGCGGTCCGTGCCAGATAGTTTCGCGCCGATTTGGTGATGGACGGTGAACTGTACGAGGTCGCCGCTTTCGCTGTACTGCAGATCGGTGACCGTGGCGCCGGAGGCGAACAACTCTGTGCTGGCGATCTGCTCGCGAAGTCCGCGCACGGTGGGGGACTCAGTGTTGACGCTGGCCAGGCTGGCGGTGATGAGTTGGTCGGTGGTCGCGTAGGACAGCGTGTAGTGAGAGCCGACCGCATCGTCGAGTCGGCGGCTCAGTTCGGGCTTGAGTTCTTCGCGGCGGCCGCGGTAGGCCAGCAGGATTGTCTTGGGTTTCTCTGGTTGTCCTTCGACTTCCTCGTCCCATTCGGTGATGGCGACCAGGCGGCGGCGCGGCAGTTCGTCGTAGCCGAGATACGGGTAGAGCGCCCACTCGATTTCGTTGAGGTAGCGGGCGCGTTCGCGGCGCTCGCGCAGCTTCTCGGTGAGCAGGTCGGCCAGGCCGTAGGCCGCGATGACGCCGATCGCTGCGGCGATCAGATCGGGAATGAACGGGATCAGCGCGAGGATGAGGACGCCGCCGGTGAGGGCGGTGGCGGCCAGGACGGGGGCGGCCACGGATGGGACGGGACGGCGGTCGTCGGGGTCGTGCTGAACCGGTGCGGCCATCCGGATCCCGATCATCACCGCGGCGACGATGCCGATGGCGATGGCAGCCAGTGCCGCGACGGTGAGCACGGTGGGGCCGGCTCCGCGGGGGTTGGCTCCGGGCAGGGCCAGTAGCGGGTTGGTGGTGCTGAAGTATCCGTTGCGCAGTGCCCACGACGTCGCAGTGGCAGCGCCACTGAACCACAATGCGCCGAGCACCACCGGGACCGCGACGATGGCGGCAAGTCCCGGGTTTCGTTGCGCTGTTTCCGTTTTCGTTTTAGGCATGTCAGTAGCCCTTCGGCGATGCGTAGGGGTTGGCTTGCTGCACCTTGGACATCAGGTCTGATCCGTCGGCGGATACCGAGTACCTGCTCATCATGTAGTGGATGGCGGCCGCGGCGTTGGAGACGGGATCGAAGATGTCTTGCGAGGTGCCGGGGCGCCAGTGCGCTTCGAAGGTTGGTCGGATGGTTTGCATCCACCCCATGGACGGGGTTCCCTTGGCGGCGTTGGAGTCCCAGCCGTTGACGGCGCGGGGATTGTTGCCCGACTCACGCTGTCCCATGGTCATCAGGCCGGGCAACCAGTTGGCGACCGCGCGGGGGTCGGTGATGCCGTTGGCGGCGAGAGCCTTGATCGCCCAGGCTTTGGGGCCGCCGGCGGCAAGCAGCTGCCGCTGTTCCTGGTCGTCGGGCCCGCTGGCGTTGAGGTCCTTGAGGTAGTCGGCGGACATCGACTTGATGGTGCCGGCGTTGAGTGAGTCCTTGCCGATCGCATCGGTGAGGACCGCGCCCGCTTGCTGGAGCCCTTGGGCAATGGTGGTCAGGACTCCGAACTGGCCCATCGGGGTGTTGGCAATGGGCCCCATCGCCTGCAGCGCAGACTTGACCTGGTTGATGATCTGTTCAATCTTGTCGCGGCCGAGGGTGGAGTTCGACGCCGAATCCTCAAGGGAGGAACGCAATTTGCGTTCCAGGTTGTCCATGGCGCGGGCCTGGTTGGCTTGCTTGTCGACGTCGGACTGGTAGGCGTCTCCGGCTTGCCCCTGCATGCCGGTGCTGGCATCGGTGGAGCCGAGTCGATCGAGGACTCCTTGGGGGAAGCCGCTGGAGTTCGGCATGGCCGGGTTGCCTTGGCCGAACTGGTTGAGGATCTGACCGAACGGCGCGAGCAGGCCCGAGCCGATGCCCATCAGTGCCGACGGCAGGCCAGCCAGCGGCTCAGCGAGGCCGGAAAGCATTCCGGCGGCGTCCTGCGCGCTGATCGGGGGCTTGGCGGCCTCGGCCGCCGCGTCGTCAGGGGCGGACGCTGCGTCGTCGGCGCCTTCTGAGTGATCGTGGCCGTGATCGTCGGCGCCGCCGGCGGGATCGGCCGCGGCGGCGGGGTCACCAGCTGCCGGCGGGGGGACGGCGCCCGGGGTGCCCGGCGGCGGGGCCGGCGCTGCTTGTCCTGGTGCCGGCGTACTCGTGGCTGCCGGTTGCGCGGCCGCGGGGGCGGTGGGCGTAGTTGTCGGCTGCTGCTGCGCCGATGGTGCGGCCGGGCTGCCGGGGAGCCGCGGCGTAATCGGCAGGATCGGCGTCCGCCGGTTGTCGCGGGAGCCGGTGTCAGGGGATGTGCCGATGCCGGGAGGCAGCGGGGGTGCGGAGGTCTCAGCGAGCTGCTCTTCGCTCACGGGGTCGGCACCTCCTGATTGGCTTGGGTGCGAGGTCGTTTGATGATGACGTTGCCGGTCGGCAGGACTCCCACGGCGATCGGCTGGTTCACAGTGGTGGCGTCGATGCCGAGGGTGGGCGTGATGGCGATCATGACGGCGGTCGGTCCCCGGGTGGGGGTGAAGTTGAAGAACACGAGATCGCCGGGGCTGATCGCGCTGGGGTCGACGCGATCGCCACTGTCGATCTGTTGTGCGACGTCCTTGGGCAAGCTGACCTCTCCCCCGGTGGCCTGGTAGTAGGCGTATCTGACCAAGTTAGCTGCCGAAAAGGCCTCATTCGTGGGGCCAGCGGTACTTCCGTCGGCGTCGGTTGCCAGTAGGCCCACCTGGTTGTTGGCCAGGGTGGCCGCTTGTCGGCCGATCTCATCGCCTGGTGTGGTCAGCGGGGGTCCGATGACATCGCCGTTACGCACGGCGTTTGCGCATGCGGTGGTGTTGGCGTCGGCGGTGGGTGGTGGTGTCAGGGTTGCGTACGGATTGGCCGGGGACGTGCTATCTGCGCTGCTAGTAGCTGTGGTGGGGGTTGGCGGCGCAGTGGTGGTGGCGGTGGTCGTCGACGGCTGCAGCGCCGTGGTCTCCCAGGCTGTGGCCGGCGCCTGGTCGAAGGGCACCGAGGTGGCCAGGCGGGGGACGACGGCCAGTGCCGCGGTGTTGCCGACGGAGTACCCGAGCCGGGATTCGCACTGGTAGGCGAAGTTTTGCTGCTGGTCGGACATGCGGCTGAGCGCGACGATCGCGGTGATGACCAGGACTAGGGCCAGCAGGAGCAGGACTGCGACGACCGCGAGGATCACGGGCCATCCGACGGCGCCGACGACGGCCGATCCCGCGGAGACAGCGACCTTGCGGGTCCCCTGCACGGCGGCGGCGCCGAGCAGCGCGCGTAGAGCCGACTGGCGAGGCGGTTCGTTGTCCGGTGAGGTCACGGGGCGTCTCCTTCATCGCTGTGTCGGGGCCCTCGGGGTGGTGGCAGGGGCCGGGTGGATCCGGTGGTCGGCGGTGCGGCCGGCGGGGGCAGCGGTGTGGAGTCCGCTGGGTGCTCGAACGGTGAGGGCGGCGCCGCGTCGGCGCCGGCGGGCCCGGCCGCGGGCCCCGACGGCGGGGACGTGTCATCGCTGCTGGTAGAGCCGTTGTTCCAGTCGGGAAGCGGTGCCGCGGATCCCGTTCGGGGCGCTGGTGGTGGTCCGTCCTGGGAACCGGCGTTGGGGCTGCTTCCTGTCGTCGGCAGACCGTACCCAGGGCTGGGTGCCGACGGCGGCGCTGACGACGCCGGGGGCTGGAGATCATTGGCCGTTAGCGGCGTGGCCTGCGACGATGCCACGTCCCCACTGTCGGGTGCGGCGCTGAAGTGCGTGGTCGCCGGCGCCGATCCGCCCTGCTGCGCAGGCGCCGGTCCCGCACCGTTGCCGGTCGCCGCGGGTGCCCCGTTGCCGGGTGTAGGTGCGGGTGCCGGCGGCGCTGTTGCCGTGGACGCGGTGGGTGGGGCGCTGCCCTGCTTGGCCGCTTCGTTCTGCTCCTTCTCCGCCTTCTTGGCGGCCTTCTCGGCTGCTGCAGCTTCGGCGGCCTTCTTGTTCTCGTAGATGTCGGCGCCGCGGTCGAGGTGGCGGACCATCGAGCTGCGTCCCCCGCGGACGAACGGCGCGACGACGTGCAGTGCGTGCGAGGCCGACGGTGAGCGGGCGGCGAGCGCGCCGCCGGCCAAGGTGGCGCCGAGGCCCATGGCGACCACGCTGCTGTCGCGCAGGAATCCTCCGGCCTTCTCCTGCAGGATGTTCGTCGTCGGCGGCGGGGGCGGTGCGGCGCCGACGCTGTTGATGACCCCTGAGGCGGCGTTGGCGCTGGATTTCTTGAGGCTCTTGGACATCGCGAAGACCAGCCGGATGGCGACCATCATCAGGATGAGGGCCGACATCATCGCGACGACGCCGTTGCCTTGTTGGCGGAAGACGACGGTCACGATCTCGCCGATGAAGATCGTCATGGTGATGTAGCCGAACATCGCCACGCCGGAGAACAGCATGGCCACGAACGTGTTCACCAGTGACGCCTGGGGTCCCCCGGGGATGACGCCGACAGCGAAGCCCCACAACAGCTTGAAGGCGTTGGCCACCGCGCGGAAGAACTCGAGGACGATGTGGAATCCGAGCACGGCGCAGAACAGCGCGAAGATGCCGATGAACATCAGCATCAGGACGCCGGTGCCCAGCTGTCCGGGGCTGGGGTTGTCGGCGGTCGCTTTCATCGCGGCCGAGTCGGAGGCGCCGCACGCCCGGATGCCGTCTTTGATGTTGTCGGGGTCCCCGGATCTCACTCCTTCGCTCCAGGCCGCCGCGCAGCTCGGGGTGCTGTCGGGCTGGCCGGCGAAGTTCCAGGTTTGCAGTGGCCGGCGGACGAACGAGGTGGCCAGCGTCCCTTCGAGGCGGTTGAGGGTGTCGGAGGTGTTGTCGAGACCTGCCACGGAGTTCGAGCCCAGACTGACCGCTACGTCGCGTCCTTGGGCCAGGGGCCCGGAGTCGGAGATGACCCAGCTGATGGGTGAGTAGACCAGGGCTCCGCCGATGAGGGCGATGAGCACGGCGGCCGCGCCTTGGGAGGCCGCGCGGGGCAGGTTTCCGCGCAGGATGTTCACCGCGACGAAGGTGGCGGCGACGATCGCGGCGATCGCGGCGACGCCGGGCAGTATCTGGCCGGCATAGTCCTGGACGACGGATGCTACGGGCTGCACGAGGTCGGGCAGGAACCCGAAGCTGATGACGTACATGAGGAACCAGATGGCGACTCCGCCGATGACGACGAACAGCCCGGCTTCTGCTTCGAGCAGGGTGGCCAGGACGGCTTGAGATCCGCCGTCGAGGACGGATCCGTAGTCGGTGGAGATGGCGTAGCGCGACAGCGGGACGCCGTAGGAGTCGGTGACCCCGAGGACGAAGAGCAGGGGGCTTTGGGGTCCGATGGCGGCGTGCGCTTCGGCCGGGAAGGCCAGCGCGACCAGGCATAGGCACAGCTGCAGGTAGATCGGCAGCATGGTGAACCGGCGCAGGCGGGTGGCATTCGACAGCGCCCAGCCGCGGGCGAACAGTTGGCCGAGGGTTGGCAGGGTGGGGTCCCACCCGGGCCGGAGGAAGGCGGCGGCGAGCATTAGATCGTCACCTGCTCGGGTGTGGTGGACACCGCGCGGGCCCGGTCTTCGCGGGCAGGGCCGAAGATCTTTCCTCGGCCGATGCGGCCGCGGCCGTCGGCGATGAAGCATTCGCCGCGACGATTGGGGGCAACGGTCTCGCCGCGTCCCACCGGCGGTGAGGTGTTCTCGCGGAGCTGCTTGATGAGGTAGGCGTCGCGTTCGATGTCGACGCCGAGCCACTCCAGGCTGTTGGTCGCCAAGGTGGTGTGGCGTTGCCGGAAGGCGAAGCGGTTGGGGATGAGGTTGTGTGCGGTGGAGGCGTAGTCGGCCTTGGGATCCTGCGAAGACAAGATGATGCCGGCCGCGTGTTTGCGGCCGTCTCGAACGAATTCTTCGACGATCTGCTTGCCGACGGTGGTGGCGGTGAAGTGGTAAGCCTCGTCGACGACCAGGGCGCCGAAGCGGCCCGGCTTGAGGAACTGATCGCGCGCCAAGAGCCCGACCAGTTCGTAGAGCGTGTGTCCCAGTCGCTTGCGCCAGGGCAGGTTCGCGTAGGCGTGGGTCAGTGTCAGCTCGTCGACGGTGGGCAGCGCCAGGGTGTGGGTCCGCACCACGGTCGCGGTGGCTGTCAGGGGCATGGGTGGCAGCGCTCGGTCGAAGAGAACTGGGGCTTCCACGGCGTCCATGGCGCGCACGAGTGCGTGTTGGTCGTCGGCGTCGCGGCCGGTGGAGCGGTCGGCTTGGTGGGCCAGGTAGTCGCGGACGTCGGCCAGGGAGCGCAGCTGGTGGGCGGCGCGGTGTTCGGGTTGCAGTGTCTCGGCGAGCATCGTGCCTGGCGCCGAGACCACTGGGATGTTGAGCAGCGGAAGGATGGTGTCGAGGGTGATGCGTCGGGCTTTGTGTGGGTCGTTGAACAGGCGCAGTGGATCGAGGGTGAACTTGGGGTCGTCGAGGGTGATCAGGACCGAGCCTGGGATCGACTGCAGCAGTGGGATGTACTCGCCTTGCTGGGATCGGTCGATGACGAGGAACTGTCCGAGCAGGTCGGCGATGATGCTGATCAGTGTCTTGGTGAAGTAGCTCTTGCCGGAGCCCAGTTCGCCGGCGATGGCGATGGCTGGGCTGATGTCGGAGAGCACCTTGTTCAGGAAGTTGAAGTGCAGCGGTTCGAAGAGCCCCGACAGGAGGTTGACGCCGATGATCGGGCCGGTGTCGTCGAGCAGGCGCGCGGTGGTGAAGGGGACGAACCCGGCCCAGTCGGGGGTGGCGGTGACGTGTTGGTAGTCGGTGTACACGCTGTCGGCCGGCGCGCCGGGGTTGAGCATCATCCAGAGCTTGCGCTGTGCTCCGCGGGGGGCGTCGACGCGGATGCCGAGGCGGCGGAACTTGGCTTTGAGGGTTCCGAGGCTGCGGGTCAGGTCGGCTTGGGTGGGGGCTCCGACGGCCAGGACGGTGGTGAACTCGACCTCTTCGGCGTTCTCGTTGGTGGCGAGGCTGTCGTTGTAGGCGGCGAGGGTGTCGACTTTGCGTCGCAGCTCCTGGGTGTGGAAGCCGACGTCGGTGTCGCGTTCGCCGAGCTGGACGCCGAGCTTGCCGAGCACTTTCTCGTTGAGGTGCATCGCTGATTCGCGGTCGCGGCGGCGTACGCGCATGGCCCAGTCGACGCTGACATCGGGGATCCCGTCGAGCACGGACAGGAACTCGGAATGGCCGGGGAAGCCCATGGCGGCCGGGAACGACATCGGGGTCAACATGGCTTGGTAGCTGTTGATGACGTGTCCGTCGTCGAGTCGGACCATGGCTTTGAGGATGGGGTCGAAGCTGCGGCGGAACGGCTTCTCGGTGCGGGCGCCTTCGTCCAGGATGCCGGGGTGGAAGAACGGGGTGGCTGGCGGCGCCGTGCTGGGTGAGGCGTTGGCGGGGTCGTGTGGGGCGTGTTCGAGTGCCGATCCCCGCATGAGGTTGTGGTTCCAGATGAAGGGAAGCAGCCCCTCGGGGACGGGTTGCAGCCGGAAGTTTGATTCGGGGTCGACGACGGTGAGTAGCTCCTCGGCGGCGGCGAGTTGCTCGGCGACGTCGCGGGCGGAGGGCTCTCCGGTGACCGTGCTCTTCCCGATCGGGAAGGTGATCGTGTAGATGCGGGTGAGCGGGGCGATCTCAGCGATGCGCTTGTAGCCGGCGAGGGTTTCCTTGATGTAGTCCGGGGTGCGGTGGAGGTCGACGCGATCGAGTGAGCGGTTCATGACGTCGACGAGATCCAGTGGGGCCTGCAGGCTCAGCAGCAGCGTGTTGTCGGGGCAGTTGAGGATGAGCGATTCGTGCGCGTCCGCGACGCCGGCTTTGTCTTCGGGCTGGCGCAGGCCGTAGTCGATTGCCTCCACGAAGTAGGTCGCGAAGACGCCGCCGTGATGGGTCCATTGCAGATGGTGGCGGCGGGCTGCGGTCGGCTGGCGGAGCTTCACGGTGCGCTCGGGTCCTTCGTATGCAGGTGTGGCGGTGCGGCGGTCAGGTGGCGTTGATGGGGGTGTCGTCGATGACGAACGCGTGCGGGTTGGCCGAGGCCTGCCGGTCTAGCTCTTCGCGGGCCAGGACGGTCGGCTTGCGGTCGACGATCAGGCTCACCAGGCGGGCGGCTTTCCCTAGGACGGGCACTCCGTCGTACTTGATCAGGCTCAGGGCGGCGGTGACTGCGAAGGCGAGCAGGAGCCCTGTTCCGAAGACGGCGATCGCGTTGTAGGGCAGCAACCGGGTCGCGAAAATGGTCGCGACGAGCGTTGCGGTGAACCCCACGATTTGCTCGATGGGGCGGGCGCCGCCGGGAAGTCGGCGTCCCCCGGGAAGGCGTCCGACGTAGGTTCGGAAGCGTCGTCCCGAGGTGGCGACGCGCACCCAGCGCACCCACGTCATGCGGCTGCCGCCAGGTCACCGGTCGTGTCGGTCTGGGCGGGAAGCAGCGCGGTCGGTGCGGGCATCGAGTAGCCGCCACCGCCGCCGATCTGTTCACCGGTGTTGCTGCCGGCGCTGATCAGTGACGGGATCATGGCGAAGACGCCGGCGGCGCCGGTGATCGCCAGCGCAGAGACGGCGATCTTGACCGGGTTGCGGCCAGCTTCGCCGAACAGGTTCCGGAAGAAGTAGAAGATTCCCCAGAGCAGCAGCAGCGTGCCGGCGCAGCCCACTGCGACGACGCGGATGTTCTCAAGGAGGACCTGGAGGTCGGTCATTGGAGTGTTCCTTTCGATCTCGGATGAGGGTTCAGCCGCGCGTCGGTGGTGGCGGCGGTGTCGTCGATGTGGCGGTGGTGGCGTTGTCTTCCTGCGGTGTCTCGGGTCGTGTCTGCAGCAGCGGCGCGGAGGTGATCGAGACCACCTGCCACTGACCCTCGACCGACCTGAGCGTCAGCGGATAGGCGAGCTGGGTGAGGGTGTAGTTCTTGGTGCGCGCGGCCACGGTGATGTAGACCTCGGCTGTGTCGGCGCCGCTGCCGTTGCCGCTGACGTTTGCGTCGATGGACACGGTGTCGACCTTGGCGTAGGGGGCTGGCTGGATCGGTTTGTCGGTGGCATCAGCGGTGATGTAGCGGGCGAAGTCGGCTCCGCCGGTCAGGTAGGAGCGGACGAATCCAGTGGCGGTCATCGCCAGGGGTGAGTCCCCCGCGACGGTGTATCGGTAGCCCAAACGGAAGTCGACACCGACCCCTGGACCGGCTACTTGCATCGGCAGCGCGGTGGCGCGGGGAGCACCGTCCAGCACGGTGATGGGCACGCGGTAGTAGGTCCGCTGCGGTGCTGTGGTGGTGGCTCCGTTGACCAGTCCGGAGACCGTCACTGTCCACAGGGCCACGCCGTCGTCGGTCGTGGTGATCTGCTTGGCGAAGGCCACGTCGGTATCGGTGAATTGACCGGCGATTGGCGGCAGCTTGACGTCTTTGAGCGTGACGTAGTGGGCGAGTTTCTGTTCGTCTCCGGCCTTGGCCGTGAGGTAAGTGGTCACGTAGTCGCGTGCGAATCCGGTCACAAGTGTGGACGCCGGTACGGATGCGTTACCCGGTGTGGGGTCACTTTGATCGGTGTCTGGCCACAGCGAAGCGAGCAGGGTGATGACTGCGAAAAGTCCGCCGATGACGCCGAGAATGTTGGCGGCGCGGTTGAGGAGTAGGCCTCGATCGAGGGGCTTGACCAGCTCGTCGAAACGCTTCCTTTGGGCGGGAAGTTTACCTGTCACGGTAAATCAGTCTCCCACAGTCCCGGCGCCATTCTCGGCGAGCGCACGGGTGAATGCGGCGTCCGCTTCGGGGCTGTCGTCGACGATCAGTTTGAGCAGAGCAGCGCGTGCGTTCATGTCGAACGGGTCGTCGTGTAGCTCGTCGCAGGCGATCTTGACGTCGCGGGAGTAGGTGCGCACTGCGGCGATCGCGGGGCTGATGTCGATGCTGTGTGAGCGAGCTGATGCGGAGGTCGCCATGGTGGGTGTCCTTCTCGGAAACGGGAGCGGGTCTGGGTGCCGCCTCTATCCGTGAAGTACCGACCGCGGGGGCGGTTTCCGTCGCGCGCCGGGGGGTCGAGTTTCGTTCCGGGCGCGAGCAGCTAACGCGCTATCGCCAATAGCGCGTCCCCTGGCTCGGCATGTCGTTGAATATCAGATTTGCTGTGCCTCCCTTGACAGGGGGGGTACGCTGGCCGTGCAGCGAAGCGATAAGGACAGCGTGACCCACCGGAGGGAACGTTGCTGGCGCTATTTTTGCAGGTCAACCGTGTGAATGTGACCTCACAACCGTTGTCGATAACTTCCCCGCAGGTCGCGCACATGAATTGTGCGCAGCCGCTCACGAGCCGCGCACGGGGCGCGTGACCAGCTATCAGCAGAGCCGCGCACGTTCCGCGCACATGACGCGCACGACCGGGTGCACGCTGCCCGCTCATCGACGCGCACGCTGGGCGCACGCCCGTTATCAGTGTGCTGTGAGCGTGAAAATCGGGCCCGATATTTTCCGTCGCGTGAGAACTGGGAATTACGGTCGCGCACCCCTCAGGCATCCTATGCGCGCTGATCAGCGACGTGTGACGGGTCGTTTTGTGACGTAGATCATAGCCGTGAGGACTGCCGCAAGGAGCTTGTCACGCCGCGGCTCACGTCGTAGCTGACGGTTAGCTCACAACTCGTTCCGAGGCTGAGGTCATCAGCTGCGCCGCACTGGCGCACCACGACTCCTTCAGGAGACTGGCGATGACCACTCAACCTCTTGCCCTCCCCCGCCCGGCCGCCGCGCTTCGCGAGCATGCGCTCCGCACTGCCGGCCTGCGCTCCCACCGCGCGCACGTCACCGCGTGGCTGCGCGCCGTGGATGTCGTGAGCGTCGAGCAACTCTTCGACGCACTCGGCGGCCGGGACACCACCTCGACGGCTCTGCTTCTTGCCGAGCATCGCCGCGGCGTCGGCCTGGCCGCGACCGTGCTCCTCGGCTCCAAAGCAGTGATGCTGTCCTCGGTCGCGCGACACGCTCCCGGCGATACCCCGGAGGAGCGCTTCCAGGTCACCGTTGATGCGTTCCTGTCCCGCGCCCTGCCCGCAGTGAAGCCAACCCACAAGCACGCCGATGCGCAGCTGTACTGGATCACTCTGCGCACCGTCACGAAGATGCATGAGGCGCCGGTGTGCTCCGCTGAGCCGTCCTTCGAAGATGTCGCCGGCGAGGATGTACACGCCGAAGTCGACACCTACCTGACCGCCGACGTTCTCTTGGATTGGGCGCTGTCTCGCGGTGTTCTGGCCGAGCAGGATCACCGTGCGCTGAAGATCCGATTCGGCGGTGACTCCGCGCTGCCGGTGCGTGAAGTGGCGGCGGTCTTGGGTGTCACGGAGAACAAGTTGGAGTCGCGTCTGCGGCGCGCAATGGCTCGACTGCGCGAGGCGGTGGAGTCAGATCGCGATGATCTGGATCGGGCCTGCGTTGCAGCGCGGTGGGGCGGCGTCGACGCCGATTCCCTCGCCGGAACTGGTGCGGCCGCGTGACCGGGTTCTCTGGGCCGGACGGGATAAAATTTCCCGACGCTGGTAACGCTCTCGACTCGGAGTGGCGTGCGGCTCCAGGCCCCGAAAGTGATGTCGATATGTCCGATCTGTATCACCGTCATGCAGACCAGATCGCCGATGACTTGCTCGCAGACCCGGAACTGTTCGAGGACGTGAGCGCCGAGTTCGCGTCGAACTCCGATGAGGGTTACGGCGAGTGGATGCCGAACACCGACGATGCCGATCTTGGTGCCGACGCCGGGGAGTACGACGCGGCCTATCCGGCGTACGACGGTGATGATCGCCGCGATCGCGATCTCACCGATGAAGAGCAGTCCGATCTGGCCGAGCTGGGCCGTGTGATGACGGGTCCTGCCGATCACGGTTTGTTGGCGGGAACGGGGCGGGGTGCCTATGTGCACCGCGATGATGACGACCTCGCGGTGCCTGCCGTTGATGGCGGGCTCGTGGGCTCCGATGGCGGTGGCGACAAGCCGTGGTGGAAGTTCGGGTGGTTCGACGGAGGCCGGCGTTCGCATCGGCTCGGTGCGATCGCCGCCGTGGTGGTGGTTGTTCTGGTCGTGGTTGTCTTGGTCCTACCGAGTGGTGGAGAGCAGCAATCGTCGACCACCGCATCGACGACGCCGGCCTACTCGGTGCCGACAATGACTGCACCGCCACCCGCGTCACCGGCACCGACAGACCCCGGCGCGGCCGCTGCTGACGGGCCGATCGGGATCAAGTCCGCCGCGAGTCGGTGCACTGCCGGGTCGACCGATCCGATGCAGGCCTTCGACACCGACGTGAACACCGCGTGGATGTGCGTGCCGGCCTACGGAGTGCCCGGCACGGTGCTGCGCGTGGAGTTCGACAACTGGTATGTCGTCACCGGTGTCTCCATCGTGCCCGGCTGGAACCGGGTCAATCCGGACGGCTCCGATGAGTGGTTGAAGCACAAGACCGCCGCGACCGTCGAGTACCAGTTCAACGATCCCGACGAGACGCGGCTGACGCAGCAGACCAACAACTTGCGCGATGAAGTGGTCACGCCGGTGCAGCCGCCCGTCCTTGCGTCCGCGATGACCATCACGATCACCGAGTTCGGCACACCCACCGGTCCGGTTGCCGACACCACGACCATTCCCGGACAAGGCGGAGTCATCGCCTCCGACACCCCCAAGACCGGCGACCTGAATGACTTCGCCGTGTCGTCGATCAGCATCATCGGCCACCGCGCCGCGTAGCCGTCACGGGCCGTGTCGGCGGCCGGTTCTAGGGTCAAGGGATGCGCCGCGCGTACGTCGAATCCCACGAGCCGTTCCCCCGAGCCCTCGCATTGGCTTTGCAATGGGCCGGCGACAGGGCCACCATCCACGCGCCCGACACACGCAGCATCGAGGAGAACCGCCTCGATGGGCTGGGGATCGCGGTGACGTCGCCGTCATCGAAGTCGCGGTTTTATGGCCGCCCGGAAGGCACAGTCGTTGCGACGCTGTTGAACCTTTCCGAGGTCCTGGAGGTTGAGCGCCGCGGCGGAATCGAGGGCCTGGTCGTCGTTCACGCGAGCGGACCGTCCCGTTTTCCTGGGGTGCCGCACCACGGCCCGTGGGTGACTGCTTTCAACGCCGAACACCTCGGTGGGCGAGAGATCGCGCCTGTTGCGTCGGCGCCGGCAGCCCTGCGGGCGGCCATCCGTGATCTCACCGGGCTCGCGGTGGGCAACCAAGGCCTGATCGACAGGCGCGAGCGATCGGAAGTCATCCACGCGCTGACCTTCTTGCGCAGCCGCGGTGTTGAGCTCGATCCTGATGCGTTGATGGTGGAGGCGTTGCGCAACGAATGGGGCGGAGCCGGGCCCGAGGAGCTGCGTCAGATCGCGATTGACCTGAACAAGGGCAAGCAGCTGCAGTTCGACAAGCGTCGGCTGCGCCCGGAGCGACTTGAAGAGTGGGCCGCCGCCAAGGACTGAAGGCCAAGCGGCCCCGTGGCGGCGGAGTACCGGCACTCCAGGCTGGAAGAATTGCCACGATGAACGCCCGCGTCCGGCTGCTGCAGATCGGCCTGGCGAGGTGGTGAACACCGCCGGCAGCGGCCCCGTGGATTCAGCCCGATGGTGGCAGTCCATATGCGATTCGACGCAGACCCCGGTGTGTGAGCTGCTCGACGACTTCGATCTGATCGCACACTTGCTCGTGCCGTACGACTGGCTGCCCGGCCGCGCGGAAACGTTCTACGGCGACCGTTTCCAGGTGTGGTCAGATCTCGCCGAGGAGACCATCGAGTCGTTGGTCAACCGCCCTAAAGGGGGCATTGGAACCGTCCGAGCCATCCTGACTGCAGGGTGGGAAGCAGTTGCCCGCGAACGAACGGCCCCGGCCGCGGGCGCCGTCACGGATGTCTCCACCGCAGTGTCGTTGCTGATCGCTCGGCTTCCCGACTACGACTATCAGCTGCTGGCAGCGCGGGGTTGGGCACTGCACCCTACGACGGTCCCAGAGACCGCCGAGCAGCTCGGTGTGAGACCGATAAACGTGAGTCGCAACCTCCCGCGGGCGTACGCCCGGTTCAAGAGCCTGCTCTCTGAGCCGGCGCACGCGGTCATCACCGAGGGCGCCGGCCAGGTGGGCCTGCGACTTGGCAGTGTGACTCGGCGGGCCGATGCCGAGGCCGCTCTGCAGGAGTTCGGTGTGGACCTGGCCGATGACGCCGGGCAGATCTTGCTGCATCTCGCGGGCCCGTACGCCGAGCGCAATGATGGGTGGCTGGCGGTGGCCACGACCGACGTCGTGGGCCCGGCGATCGCGGTGATCGACGATGCGCTTACTCGCTGGGGTGCGCCCAGCGCCACAACGCTGACCACGAAATTGGGCAGTCTGGGCATTTCGGCGGAAACAGCACTCGAGTTTGTCGAGAGCCGACCCGGCCTGCGCCGCTTCGGCGAGCGGTGGGTCAGGTGGGGTTCCACCGCCGGCGAGCTAGCTGAGGCGGCACTGCACGTCTGTGGGGAGCCGATGTCACCGGCGGCGATCGCTGCGTTCACTGGGGCACTGCACGCGGAGGGTTCGATACGCCAGGTGCTGCACGACAACTCCCGGTTCAGTCGCGCTACCCGCACCACCTGGGGTTTGAGGAGGTGGGGCCTCGACGAGTACGGCGGCTTGTTCACCGAGATCGCGGCGCGGATCGACGCGGCCGGCGGCTCCATCGCCACGTCGGACGTCATCGCTGACATTTTGGCCACCGTGCCGGACGTCAGTGAAAGCTCCATCCGGAGCTACATGGGCGCCCCGGCCTTCGTCGTCGACAAGGGCACGGTGCGGCGGCGGGCCTCCGCCGACGGGTGGCCCGCGGTGCCGGCGCTGAACTCGGTTCGTGGTGTTTTCCATCCCCGCCCGGATGAGTTTCGCATCGCGTTCCCGGTGACCGCAGACCTCCTGCGCGGCTCAGGGCAGAGGCTGCACGCCGCCCCCGCGACCGCCCTCGGAGTGCATCCTGGCAGCGAGCGGACGTTCACCGGCACACCCTGCGACGTCACCGTGTACTGGAGGCTGTTTTCCGTCACAGGTGCCGGCATGGGGTCGCTGCGCGCGATCGGCACCGCCCTGGACGCCAAGCTCGGCGACACTCTGGTGGTCGCCTTCAACGTGCATGACTCCACCGTGGCCGTGCAAAGGATCGCCGAGACCGCCCTTCTTCAGGACCGTTTGGCCGCACTGGTCGGCCCACTGACACCGACCCCCCGCGCAGCTCTGGCGCACGCGGTGGGCTGCGACCTCGACGAGCTGGACGGGCTACTTCAGCGGCGCGGCGAGACAGACGTACTCCCCCTGGCCGACCACACATCGCTGCACAAGTCCAAGCCCAGCGCGGAGACCACCTAGCACCGGTTCGCAGGCAGTCCTGCGAAGGGGTTCAGTTCATTCGAACACCTGTACGATCGTGGACTGTGAAGCTGCGCCGCACACGTCGAGGTTGGGCCGAGCCGCGGCCGACTTCATGCCGGCGATGCGGTCACCGCTTGGGCCCCTATCAGGTTCTTGTGGGGGTGGCTCACTGTGTTTGCGGGCGCATGCACCGCACCCACACGTGCTGCTCGTGCGATTTCGTGGCCTATCTCCCGCCGCTAGGTAGGCGGTGCGAATTGCGCGAGATGGATCAGCGTCCGATGGAGCAGCCGCCGGGCGCCGCGATCCGGGAGCATGATGGACCCGACCTTTGATCAGTGGGTGTCCTCGACGTCGTATCCGACCCTGTTCAAGGTGGACCGACAGGTGTACGTCGACCTCACCCGAGCGTTCCCCGGCCTGGGAGATGTCACGCGGCGCCAGGACGAGCTGCCGCTGTGGGTGCGGGCGTGCGGTCTGCGTCTGGAGTTGCAGATCCCCGGCCGTCAGCTCGCCTGGATTCGGCGAGCAGACGGTGGATGGTTAGCGAATTGCGTTTGCTGGCCGGTGAGCGCCAACGGTCAATCTCGTCTGCGCATGCAGTTGTGGGTGGAACCGCACGCACTCACCCCGTTGAGGGATCAGGCTGACGGTCTGATCTGAAACCGGAGCGGGTCAGCTGCTGCCAGAAGCTGTCGACTGCGCCGTTGCGGATTCCATCGCCGGCGAGGTTTCCCCGTGGCGGGAAACTTGGGAAGTGAAAAGGCCTGTCCCTCATGCCTCGACAAGGTGTCGGTCGGGGGCGCGACAAAGTTGCGCGGAGCCCGACAGGCTCCGCGCATGAGACGGAAGTGGCGTTAGGCGCCGATTAGTTCGCGCCGGGTCGGCTGAACGGCCGGCACGAACTCGTACGGCTCCAGGGGTCGGGCGACCGGTGCGCGTCGGCGGGTCTGCGATCGACGAATCGCCTTTGCTAGACGGTCCTCGTCGATGTTCAGATGCTCTTTGAGTTTGTCGCGCACCTGTGGGGGAATCGAGCTGCGGCCGGCTTCCATCCGCCCCAGGTGTACCGGGCTGGTACCGATCAGCGGTGCCAGTTGGGCGAGGCTGTAACCAGCTAGGATTCGGTAGTAGGCCAGGTTGCGGGCGGTTTCGGTGACGACGTACAGCTCGCTGGCCTCAACGCCGAGGAGCTCCGCGAGCCGTGCGATGTACTTCGGCGAAGGGGCCGCTTCCCCCTTGACCCACCGAGTAACTGTGCCCTGGTTGACATCAACCGCGGCCGCGAGCGCGCGATTGGTCAGTCCCTGCTTCTTGGCCAGGTCCTGCATTTTGCGGTACTTGAAGACCCCGGGCATGGCTGCCGGCGTGGAACGCATAAGCGCGTCTCCCTTCCCTCACCCGACGATCTCTTACTGGCACGTTGACTATAACCGCCGCAATGTTCCCGGCACAGGTACCGAGACGGCGCAACACGCCGACACGGGTGAATTTCACTCCTGTCACATGCAGCCAAAAGTGCTGGTCAGGCATATCAGATTTGCGCGGAGAGGTGCCCTGAGTGGGCGGGCGTTGCGTGAACGAACATTGCCGCTGGTGGTAAGTCATGGCACGATTTGCGTTCATCGGGCGCCTGGCAGCGCTCGGACAACTGAATACCTAACCCAGAAAACCAAAAACCGGTTGGTAGCTGGCACTACCAACCGGCGGGCTCCCCCGAAGGGAAGCGGATGTCTTGGCGACACCGCCATTTTAGCGTGCTACCAGCACGTTTGGCAAACGTTGGATGCGACGAATCTGCGTCCGCGAGGTCACAGGACCGTCACGGATCGAGCTTCGCCACGCAGTCTCCTGAGGCCCGCAGCGCCCGCCTTGAACAGGCCAGTTACCGGATCCGGCGCCGCGAGTGGATTCGGGCCGCGGGCGCCGTCTCCCCCACCACCCCGATGTGGACCTCTCGAACCACATGGACCTGCGAAGTCGCTGCCTGGGCCGCCAGTGCTGCTGGGCGCCAGATGTTGCGCCACGTTCACCTCACTCAGCGGCTGTTCAGCCGCGTCACCGCAGCCTTGGCGCGCTTCGCCGACGGCACTAGCGGCCGTCACTGTGCCGTCACCAACGCTCGCGTCGCGCGAGCGGCCGGCTGCAGCCCGCGCACCGTGACCACTGTGCGGGGCGTGCTCGCCGCCGCGGACTTCGCCGTCGAGGTGCGGCGCGGCACCGGATCGGCCAGCACCCCGGTTCACCAGCGGAGGCCCTCGGTATGGCACCTCACCTCGCGCCGGCAGCCTGTGGATAAACCAGGATTTTGCGACCTACCCCGTTCCCGGAGGGTTACGGGGTCTAGTCCTGTGGGTTCGACGACTCCAAGCGAGGCGCACAGCGCCCCGCGGCGAAATCAATCTCCCAAAAAGCAGCACCGACAGCGCCGAGCGCCGCGGCCGCTGCACACTCAGCGGCTCGCCGGGTGGCTTGCATCGACCGCGACCGGCCTTGGAGCACGCAATGGGCACCACGTCGTAGGACAACTCTGCGACGCACTGCACGCCAGCCACCTGGATCTGCCTGCATGGACCGGGCCTCAGCTCGTCCAGGCTCTCAACGAGGACATGCGGCAACGCGGGTTCACTTGGCCGGATCAGATCACACGTCCCGGCCCGTTCCTCGCGCAACGTCTTCGCCATCTCCCCGCACGGCCGCCGACCGATCGGCCCCGCCCGGTGACTGCTACCGCCGAGGGCGGCGATCCCTGCCACTCCCCCGCACCGCGACCGCCGCTGGAGCCCTCCCCTGCACGCTTGGAAGCACAACGCAGTATCCGGGAGACGCTGGCACGCGCGTTGCGGCGCAACGCCAGAGCCTGACTCTCGACATTCTTCCTGCTAGACGGCCTTTTAACGGTCGCTCCCAGAGTCCGGACATAGCCGCAGCGAAGCCCAGAGGCTCGGGACAACAACCTTCGACGCCCCGGGAAAAATGGCCCTGAGAAGCCCGTAGCGGCCCTAAAACGGCCATCCGCATGTAACGACACCCCCTACTGCCTTGGCGCCCCACAGCGGCCTCGCAAGGCGGCATTACGGGCCTGCGCAATCCAGCGAGCTAACTCGCCGTGGAGCAATCTGCACAGTTCATGGCGGTTAACGGTCCTTCTACAGCACACATGAACTGTGCACCGATTGTGAGCGTGCCGTGCAATGAATCGGCGCACGGCTCATTGATGCCCGGCATCAGATTTCTGTGAAGCAATCGCCGAGCCTGCGTAATTCTCATATGAAGCGTGAACGGCTCCGATCTGTCACAGTGACGGATCGTGCCGTGATCATCTGATGTGGATGCAAAGCAAATCTGAAGTGAACCTGACGTGAG
>NZ_QMEW01000046.1 GCF_003284965.1 Mycolicibacterium sp. GF69 | reverse complement strand
ACGGTTCGCCGACCGCCGGGGCCGGCGCGCGGCGCTGACGGTCAGCGTGTCGCTGATGGCCCTGTGTTCCATGGTGATTGCGCTGGTGCCGTCGCAGGCGACGATCGGTGTCGCCGCGCCGATCGTCCTGGTGCTCGCCCGGTTGGTGCAGGGTTTCGCGACCGGCGGCGAGTACGGGACGTCGGCGACCTACATGTCGGAGGCGGCCACCCGCGAGCGCCGCGGATTCTTCTCGTCGTTTCAGTACGTCACGCTGGTCGGCGGTCACGTGCTGGCGCAGTTCACGCTTCTGGTGCTCGACGCACTCCTCACCGAAGACCAGTTGCGCGACTTCGGCTGGCGCATCGGCTTCGCGATCGGTGGGGTCGCCGCGGTGGTGGTGTTCTGGCTGCGGCGCACCATGGACGAGTCGCTCAGCGAGGAGGTCATCGAGGCGACGAAGGCCGGCGAAGACAAGGGCGCCGGTTCCATTCGGGAACTGTTCACCCGCTACTGGAAGCCGTCGCTGCTGTGCTTCTTGATCACGATGGGCGGCACGGTCGCGTTCTACACCTACAGCGTCAACGCACCGGCGATCGTGAAGACCGCGTACAAGGGCGAGGGCATGACGGGCACCTGGATCAACCTGATCGGGTTGATCTTCTTGATGCTGCTGCAGCCGATCGGCGGAATGATCAGCGACAAGGTGGGACGCAAGCCGCTGCTGCTGTGGTTCGGCTTCGGCGGGTTGGTCTACACCTATGTGTTGATCACGTATCTGCCCGAAACCCGTTCGCCGGTGACGTCTTTCGTGTTGGTCGCGGTCGGGTACGTGATCCTCACTGGTTATACCTCGATCAACGCGCTGGTCAAGTCGGAGCTGTTCCCGGCGCACGTGCGGGCGCTCGGCGTGGGCGTGGGCTACGCGCTGGCGAACTCGATGTTCGGCGGCACCGCTCCGTTGATCTACCAGGCGCTCAGGGAACGCGATCAGGTTCCGCTGTTCATCGGGTACGTCACCGTGTGCATCGCGGTGTCCCTCGTGGTGTATCTGTTCTTCCTGAGGAACAAGTCCGAGACATACCTCGATCGCGAGCGGGGCCTGGCGTTCGTCAAAGCGTGATCGGCACCCGACTCACTCGCGTAACAGGAAGGTCGGGTGTGACGGCCCGCCTACCCCGCTAGTGTCGACGGGTGCGGCTTCTTCGCGGCATCGCCGGCGCCCCGCTCACGCTCGCGTGGCTTGTCGTGCTGCTCATCACGACCCGCGTGCAGCGCTCGGCCGGACACAAGGGGTCGCGGCGGCTGCAGCGTAGGAACTCCACCAACCTGCGCCGACTGCGCTCGGAGCCGACGCGCGTCATCGCCACCAGCCTGTTCTGGCTCGACGACCACCGGTGGTGGCCCTATGTCCCGGTGTTCGTCGGCGTCGTCGCACCCGCGGAGCGGCGATTGCGTTGGTGGCGTTGGCTTCTCGTCGGGATCTGCGCACACATCATCGGCACCTACGTCGGCCAGAGCTACCTGCGGCTGCTGATCCGGACGGGCCGGGCGCCGCAGCGGCTGGAGAACGCCCGCGACGTCGGAGTGAGCTACTTCGTCCTCGGCGTGGCCGGCGCGTTGTCGGGATACCTCCGCAGCCCATGGCGATCGCGAGCTCAGGCCGCGGCGGTGCTGGCGCTCGCCGGTAACGCCGCTGCACGGCCCACCTTCACCGAAGTGGGCCACTTGACGGCGTTCGTCATCGGGCTCGTGGCCGTTCCGCTGGCGCCCGACCGCGACGGGCAGCCGTACCCGGCATCACCAATCCAACGACGGCCGACGATCGACTAACTTCTGTACCACCCACTGGTTCAACGACACGCCCTGCTCTGTCGCCTCCACCATGAGCCGCGCATGCAGTGACGGCGACGTCCGCACCATGAACCGGCCGCTGAAGTTCTGTTCGGTCAGCGGCGTCGGCAGCGGCAAGCCGAGTTCCTCGTTGCTGCGGAGATTCTGCTCGACTTCGGCTTCGATCATCGCCAACGCCTGCTGAGCCGTCGGCGCCGCTACCCACAGACCACGGATCTCCAGACACCGCGCCGTGTATTCGTAGCGTTCGTCGGACCACTCCACGCGATACGTGTAGTGGTGCTCCATGGCGAAACCGTATCGCGGCCGACGGAGGCCGCGAGACACCAAGTTGCGTCGTCACACCCGTAACAAGAGGACGACCATGTTGCCGTCCGGAAAGTGATATCGCATGCGCTATCACTTCTCGGACCACTGATGTGGCTCCGCGGAGGTTTCGTGATCGGCGCGCGGGGAATCGATGGTGCTATGCAGTGGGAATGTGCCGTCATCGGGGGTGGGGCCGCGGGGCTGAGCGCCGCCCTGGTCCTCGGCCGGGCGCGACGGCGCACGGTCGTGATCGACGCCGACGAGCAGAGCAATCGCGCCTCGGCCGTCATCGGCGGCCTGCTCGGCTACGACCAGCGCCCGCCCGGCGAGCTCTACGCTGCCGGCCGCCGCGAGCTGGCGGCGTATCCCAGCGTCGAGTACCGGCATGGCCGTATCGTCAGCGGCCGCCGAGTCGATGACGGCTTCGTCCTCGAACCCGTGCACGGCGACCCGATCCTGGCCAAGCGCGTGCTGCTCGCCACCGGGATGCAGTATTGCCCACCGGACCTGCCCGGCCTCGCGCAGTTGTGGGGCACCTCGGTGTTCCAGTGCCCGTTCTGCCACGGATGGGAGATGCGCGACAAACGCCTCGCGACGATGGCGGCGGGCGAGGAGGCCCTGCACTCCGCGTTGATGTTGCGCGGCTGGAGCGACGACGTCGTGTTGCTGACCGACGGACGTACCGGTCTTTCGGCCACCGACAAGGAGGTGCTGACGAATGCCAAGGTCACCATCGACGACCGCCGCGTCGTCGAATTGCTCAGTGCGGACGGGCGGTTGACGGCGATCGCGTTCGCCGACGGTGACCGACTGGCCCGGGACGGATTGCTCGTCGAGGCACCGCTGCGGCAACGCTCAGAGCTCGCAGAGCAATTGGGCGCCGCGTGTACACCCGGCCCGTTGGCCGTCGACACCATCGATATCGACCAGATCCACCGCACCGAGACGAGCGGCGTTTTCGCCGCGGGTGACCTCTGCAGTGAACAGCCCTACGTCGCGGGCGCGATCGCCGCCGGCTCGAAGGCGGCGATGATCATCGTGCAGAGTTTGTTCGCCGACGAGTTCGGCCTGCCGTACCCGCCGATCTGACCGCGGCCGGGACGAACTTTCGCAGCTCGTCGGCAAGGCGGGCGGGCTGGTCCAGCGGTATCAGCGTGTAGCTGTCGTCGATCTCGACCAAGCGGCCATGCGGGAACAACGTCGCCAACCGCCGGCCGTGGTCGGCGGGCATCACCTTGTCTTCGGTGGCCCACACGACGAGTACCGGCCGGTCGAAGCTTCTCAGCCGCTCAGAAAGTCGCGCCAGTTCCTGCCGACTCGGCGTCGAGCACGCGAAGGTGCGCAGGTCGCGACGAACGTCGGCGTCGACCAATGCCGGTCGGAACCATCGATCCATCGTCGCCCGGGGTATCGGCCGCTTGGCCATCCAACCCCAGCCACCGCGGGCCCGACGGAACCGGTCGAACCGTTGCAGCTGCATCGCCAACCAGAGTGCGCCCGGGATCCTGGCGGTCGCCGCGATGAGCTTGCCCGGAATCCCTGGCGGGAAGTTGTCGAACGCCTCGCAGGCAACCAGCACCAGCGCGGCAATCCGGTCAGCGCCGTTCGCGACCAGGAACTGCGCACCACCCCAGTCGTTCAGCACCAAGGTCACGTCGCGGAGATCCAAGCTGTCCAAGAGCTCTCCGACGAGTTCCGCAACACCGGTGTGGGTCACCAACTCCCGACGCCGCATCGGTTGTCGGTGGCTGCCCAGCGGCAGCGTCGGGCAGATGCACCGGTACCCCGGTTGCAACCGCGCTACCACGTTGTCCCACAACGACGCATCCATGTTGACCCCGTGCAGCAGCACGAGGACGGGCCCCTCGCCGCCGGTGTCGAAATAGTCGATGACGCCTGCGCTCAATTCGACCTGGCGTGATTCGACCTGGCGTGCGATCGAACCAACCGGTTGCGCGAAGTGCTTCGGCATCGCTTCCTCCTAGACAGACCGACCGTCGGTCTGTAGAGTAGCCGAGGTGCGGGAGATAAAGCAACCGGAAGTGCGCAAGAGCGAAATCGTCGGCGCCGCACTGAAGCTGTTCACCGAGAACGGTTACGAGCGCACCACCGTCGCAGCGATCATCGGAGAACTGGGCGTCGCCAAAGGCTGCTTCTACCACCACTTCCGGTCCAAGGACGAAGTGTTCGAAGCGTGTGTGCTGTCGGTGTCGCAGCAGATCGCCGAAACGTGGCTGACCGGGCTGCAGGACCGCTCGCGATCCCCGGCCGCCCGCCTGATGGACTTCCACGACACCTACCGCGAACTCACGAACGCGACCACCTCGGGACTCATAGCCGATTTGTACTCGCGAGCGTTCACCGATATGCACCGCCGCGTCACGGCGCAAGTCGCCGCTGCAGTGCTGCCTGCACTGACCGCGCTGATCGACGAGGGCGTGCAGGCGGGCCAATTCGACGTCGCTGACGCACGGTTCACTGCGGTCGCCCTGCTAGGCGCACTCCAAGGCCTGCACGAAGCCTACCCCGGGGTGGGAGGCCTGGACCCGGTTGCGCACCGGCGCAAGCTCGTTGAGCTGTTCGAGCGACTCCTGGACGCCGAGTTTCCTGCGGAGGAGAAATCGTGAAATCCGACCGAACTGATGTGTTGGTCGTTGGGGCGGGCCCCACCGGTTTGACGATGGCCAATGAACTGGCCCGCCGGGGAATCCAGGCCCGCGTCGTCGACGCTGCGGCCGCCCCCAACACCGAGACACGCGCGTTGGGAATGCAGGCCCGCAGCCTGGAACTGTTCGAGAGACAAGGGATCACCGACGAGTTGCTCACACGCGGACTGAAGGCGCGAGTCTTCAACGTGTTTAGTGAGAATCGGCAGATTCTGCGGGCCGACTTCGCCGGCCTGACTTCGCCCTATCCGTTTCTGTTGATGATCCCGCAGAACGAGGTGCAAGAGGTGCTCACTGCCAAGCTGGGCGTGCTCGGCGCCCACGTCGAAAGACGGGTCGAGGTGCTCGACCTCACCCAGCACGCCGACCACGTCGACGTCGAACTGCGACATGCCGACGGCGGCACCGAAACCGCCAGCGCGAGTTGGGTCGTCGGTGCCGACGGCGCCCACAGCACCGTGCGACGACAGCTGGGTCTGCGCTTCCTGGGCACCGCTTTCGAGGAGAATTTCGCAGTGGCCGATCTGCGGATCGACTGGGGACTCCCCGGTGACGAATTCTTCGCCTTCCTCAACCGGGGCAGGTTCGTGGCGTACTTTCCGATGCTGCACGGATGGCATCGCATCGCGGTCGCACAGCCCGAACGCCCCACTCCGTCCGGTGACGTGACACTGGCCGAACTGCAGCGCGCCGTCGATGTCTGCGCACCGCCGGGGGCAAAGATAGCCGAGATCAGGCAGGCGGGCCGGTTCCGAATCAACCAGCGCAGGGTCGAATCCAACTCCGCGGGACGGGTGTTCCTTGCCGGCGACGCCGCCCACATCCACTCGGTGGTGGGCGCCCAAGGGATGAACACCGGAATCCAGGACGCCTTCAATCTCGGTTGGAAACTCGCGGCGGTGGTGCGGGGTGAAGCCGACCCGACGCTGCTGAAAAGCTATGCCGTCGAGCGGGCGCCGGTGGCCCGCCGGCTGGTCAGGGGGACTCGTCGGGTCACCCGAATGACCCTGCTGCGCAACCCCGTCAGCACCGCGATGCGCCGCAACATCGCCCCGCGCGTCCTCGGCCGCCCGACGGTGCAACGCACGCTCATCCGCGCGATCTCCCAGATCGACGTGTCCTATCACGACGGCTCCGGTTCCGCGCCACCGGGCCGCACCGCGGTCGGTGACCGAGCACCCGACGTGGTGTACACCGGTTCGGACGGCAGAGCGGCTCGGCTCTTCGATCTGCTGGACCGCGGTCGGCACACCCTGCTGGTGCTCGGCGGCGCCACGCCGCCACTTGCGTTGGATGCTCAGGTGAGCGTCGCGCAGATCGCCGACCCGGCAGTCGCCGACACCTACGGCCTACCCGACGGTGGGGTGGTGCTCATCCGCCCGGACGGCTACATCGCGTATGTCAGCAATGCGAAGAACCCGCAGTCCTTGTCTGTGGACGTGCAACGCGCACTCTCCGAACCTTTGTTGGAGCGACGATGAAGGCGGTCTGGATGACCGACTTCGGCGGCCCCGAAGTGTTGCGCGTCGACGACACCGCGGTACCGGTACCCGGACCCGCCGAGGTGCTGATCGAGGTGGATGCCGCGGGCGTCACCTACGGAGACGTGATGAAACGGCAGGGCAACTTCGGCACCTTCGAGCTGCCGGCGGGAATGGGTCAACAGGTCGCGGGCACGGTCCGGCGCTCCTGCCCCGATGGGCCGGCCGTCGGCTCACGCGTAGCGGCGATGGTCGAGCACGGCTATGCCGAATTCGCCGTCGCATCAGTCGATTCCATCGTGATGCTTCCTGACTCCGTGGACAGCCGCACCGCGGCCATCCTGTGGGTGCACGGGCTGACCGCCTACCAGACGCTGCGGGATGCGGGGAACATCGAGCCCGGCGACACCGTGCTGGTACACGCCGCCGCGGGCGGTGTGGGAACGCTGGCGATCCAGTTGGCCAAGCTGCTCGGCGCTGCCGTCGTCATCGGGACGGCGGGCACCCCGCAGAAACTGGAGCACGTTCGATCGCACGGCGCCGACATCGCTATCGACTACTCCGAACCCGACTGGGCCCGCGCCGTGCTCGATAAAACTGGTGGGCGCGGCGTCGACCTGGCCCTCGACTCGGTCGGCGGACAAACGTCCCTGGACACCATCGACTGCCTCGCCGCGTTCGGCCGGATCGTGAGCTTCGGGGCGGCGAGCGGATCCGCGCCGACGTACTCCGGGATGTCGCTGATGTCAAAGAATGTCACCGTCACCGGCTACTCACTGATGGGCTGGCGCAGTCGCCCGGACGCCGTCCGGCAGGCCCTCGAACAGCTCATCGCGTTCGCCGCCGACGGTCGACTACACGTGAGCGTCAGCGAGTACCGCCTCGATGACGTCGTTGCGGCCCACCGCGCCCTCGTCGAACGGGACACCGTCGGCAGCCTCGTGTTACGTCCGGCCGGCTAAGGCCCCGCGCCCAGCAGCGCGTCGCACATGACCGGAAGGTCGCGCACCCGGATGCCGGTGGCGTGGTAGACCGCGTTGACGACCGCGGCGGCCGACCCGACGATGCCGATCTCACCCGCACCGCGTGACCCCATCGGGTTCGAGTGCTCATCGACGCTGTCGAGCCACATCGCCTCGACGGCGGGAACATCGGCGTGCGAACTGATGTGGTACGTCGCAAAGTCCCGGGTGACGATGTGGCCGAAGCGCGGGTCGCGCACGCTCTCCTCGTGCAGTGCCATCGACAACCCCATCGTCATACCGCCGATCAGCTGAGACCGCAGTGTCGCCGGGTTGATCACCCGCCCGATCGAGAACACCCCCAGCATCCGCGGTACTCGGATCTCACCGGTGAAGCGGTTCACCCTCGCTTCGACGAAATGCGCGCCGAACGAGTACATCCCGAAGCTCGAGGCATCCTCGTTGTCGGGCGCCTCGGCGACCGTGGCGACGCCGACCTCCGGATCGTCGCCGTGGTCATGGCGGAACTGTTGTGCCGCAGCGACGATCGCGCGGCCCCACGAGCTGATGCCCGACGAGCCGCCCTCCACCGAGGCGCTGGGCAGGTCGGTGTCGCCGATCTGCAGGTCGACCGCGGACAGGTCGCAGCCGAGCGCGTCGGCGGCAATCTGCGACAGCGCCGTCCAGGTACCTGTACCGATGTCGACCGCCCCGATCTCCACCGAATAGCGACGCGAGGCGACGCACTCGATGCGGGCGCCGTTGCCGGGCATGACCATCGCCGGATACACCGCCGACGCCACTCCGGTGCCGACCAACCATTCACCGTCGCATCGGGTTCCAGGCTCCGGATCGCGCGAGGCCCAGCCGAACCGCTGCGCGCCGGTTTGCAGGCACTCGACGAGGCGGCGGTCCGACCACGGGTTGCCGGTCTCCGGGTCGACGTCGGGTTCGTTGCGAATGCGCAATTCGATCGGATCGACGCCACATGCCACGGCCAGCTCGTCCATCGCCACCTCGAGCGCGAACATGCCCGGACACTCGCCCGGGGCTCGCATCCAGAACGGGACCGGCACGTCGAGCGCCGCCAAGCGGTGTGAGGTCTTGCGATTCGCACCGGCGTACATCATCCGTGCCGGCACAGCGCTCTGCTCGGCGAACTCTTTGACGGTCGCGGTCTGCTCGACGACCTCGTGGCTGATCGCCGTCAAAGTCCCGTCGCATTCGGCGCCGAGGCGAAGATGCTGGATCGTCGGCGTGCGATAGCCGACAAAGTCGAACATCTGCTGGCGCGTCACTGCCAGCTTCACCGGCCGTCCTGGAACCTGTTGTGCGGCCATCGCCGCGAGTGTGTTGTGCGAGTGCGGCGCTCCTTTGGAGCCGAAGCCGCCACCGACGTTCTTTGCGATCACGCGAACCTGCTCGGGTTCGAGCCCGAACGTCGTCGCGATCTCTTTGCGCACCGCATGGACGCCCTGCGTGGAGTCCCACAGCGTCAGGGTGTCGTTGTCCCACAGTGCGATACAGGTATGCGGCTCCATCGGGTTGTTGTGCTCGTGCGGGGTGGTGTAGGTCTGGTCGACAACGACGGCCGCCTCCCGCAGCGCGGTGTCCACGTCGCCCTCAGAGGTGTCGGTGGGAAAACCGGCGTTGACCTTCTCGGGCGCGTACAGCTGCGGGTGGTCGGCCGTCAGCTCGACGTCGTGTGATCCGGCGATGTACTCGACGCGTACGAGAGCCGCTGCCTGGCGGGCGGTTTCGCTGCTCTCGGCGATCACACCGCCGATCAGCTGGCCGCGATAGTGCACGTAGGCGTCCTGCAGGACGGTGAGGTCGCCGTTGGACGTGTCGGCCAGACGGGGCGCATCGAAGACGGTGAGCACGGCAACAACGCCGTCGAGCGCCTCGGCGGCGGACGTGTCCATCGTCGTGATCCGGCCACTGGCGACGGTCGCCTGGACCGGGTGCAGGTAGGCGGCGTCGTCGACGGCGTGCTCGAAGGCGTAGTTCGCCGTGCCGGTGACCTTGGCGGGCCCGTCGAGGCGGACGACGGTCGTGCCGATGACGCGAGGTTCGAGGGCGGTCATCGCTGCTCGCTCAGTTCGGTCAAAGTGGCGACGATGGCGCGGCGGGTGAGCTCCACCTTGAACTCGTTGCCGGGCAACGGTCGTGCATCTTCCAACTCGACGTTCGCTGCTTGCCGGAAAGAGTCTTCGGTGGCCGGCACGCCGGTGAGGTACTGCTCGGCGCGGTGGGCGCGCCACGGTTTGTGGGCGACGCCGCCGAGTGCGATACGGGCGCTGGTGACAGCGCCGGCGTCGACGACGAGTTCGGCCGCAACCGACGTCAGCGCGAACGCGTAGGAGGCGCGGTCTCGCACCTTGCGGTACGTCGAGCGGGCGCCGTCCGGCGGCGCGGGAATCTCGACCGCGGTGATGAGTGCGCCGGGCGGCAACACGGTGTCGCGGTCGGGACGGTCGCCCGGCAGCCGGTGAAAGTCGTTCAACGGCAGGCGATGTTCACCGTCGGCATCCACGAAGATCACCTGGGCGTCGAGGGCTGCCATCGCGACGGCCATGTCCGACGGATGCACGGCGACGCAGTGTTCGGAGGCGCCGAGGATCGCGTGGTAGCGGACGTATCCGCCGATCGCCGAACACCCTTCGCCGGGGGTTCGCTTGTTGCACGGGGTGGTGACGTCTTGAAAGTAGACGCATCTGGTGCGCTGCAACAGGTTTCCCGCGGTGGTGGCGAGGTTGCGGAGCTGACCCGACGCCGCCGACAGCAGCGCGCGGGCCAGCACCGGGTAGCGGCTGCGGACGACGGGGTTGGCGGCCAGATCGCTGTTGCGGACATCGGCGCCGATACACAGGGAGCCGTCGGGCAGTTGGTCGACGTCGGTGAGGGGCAGATGGCCGACGTCGACGACCAGCGACGGCTCGAGGATGCCCAGCTTCATGTGGTCGACGAGGTTGGTGCCGCCGGCCAGGAACACGGCGTCGGGTCGGTCGGCCACGGCGGTGACCGCGTCGGCGACGCTGGTGGCGCGGTGGTAGTCGAACGGGATCATCGGGCGGCCTCGGCGATGGCGGCGACGATGTTCGGATAGGCGGCGCAGCGGCAGAGGTTGCCGCTCATGCGCTCGCGGATCTCGGCGTCGGAGAGTTCCGGTGGCTGCTCGAGGTCCTCGGTGACGTGGCTGGGCGCGCCGGACTTGACCTCGTCGAGCATGCCGACGGCCGAGCAGATCTGACCGGGCGTGCAATAACCGCACTGGAAGCCGTCGTGGTCGAGGAACGCCTGCGCGACCGGGTGCAGCGCGTCGGCGTCACCGAGACCTGCTGCGGTGACGACCTCGGCACCGTCGTGAGCAACGGCGAACGCCAGGCACGACGTGACGCGGCGGCCGTCGAGCAGAACGGTGCACGACCCGCACTGCCCGTGGTCACAGCCCTTCTTGGGTGCGGTGACGCCGAGGTGCTCGCGCAGCAGGTCGAGCAAAGTCGTGCGGTTGTCGACGGTCAGGCAGTGTTGGGTGCCGTCGACGGACACGTTGATATCGGAGAAGTGGGCTGACTCCATCGTTGGCAAATACCCGCGTCGTGCCCGGCGAAACCGCGCGCGGCGGGTCGAGGAGCGCGCGAACCGCTCGGCTATCTGCCCACCTTCGAGCGACAAGCGATCGACAAGACACCGGCACCACTACTACTCGTGTATTACTCGTGCAATTTCTCCGCGAGGAGTCTGTCGAGCTCGTCGCTGAGGCTGTGGTGACGGTCGCCGAAGAAGCGATGGTGATGCTCGGTCGCGACCCGTCCGGCCCACACATGTTCCGGCCCGTAGGTCACTTCGCCGTCGGTCCAGGTGCCGACGGCCATATGGTCACACGGGAGGCGATACATCACCCCGCCTTCGGCGTTCGTGACCCAGTGCATCTCTCGTTCACCGAAGCATTCGCCACAATCCGGGCATTCAACCGCGTCCATTCGTCACGCCACCCCTCGGGTTTGCTCGCAATCAACTTCATGTTGCGCGCCCTCGATTACCGGCGAATAGGGACGAAAGACCTTGCCCGGGCGTCCGACAGTCACAAGGTAGGCACGACACGGTCCGGACAATGGACGGTATGAGCGCGCAGACGTGGAATCTGGACCAGTCGGACGGTGAACTGACGATTCACACCGGCGTCGAGGGGCGGGCCGCGAAGATGGGCCACCGCCTGGCGATCGCGATGAACACCTGGGACGCCACCGTCGAGTGGACCGGCGGGGACCCGACCGAGGTGACACTGCGCGCCGAGGTGGATTCGCTCGAGGTCCTGCGCGGTCAGGGCGGTGTGACGCCGTTGACGGGGCCCGAGAAGGGACTCGTACGGTCGAACGCCCTGAAAGTGCTGGATGCGAAGCGGTTTGGGCGAATCACCTTCGAAACGAGCAGTATCGAAAAGACCACCGGCGGATACCGTCTCATCGGCATGCTGCAGATTCACGGCGAAGCACGAGAACAGGTCATCGACGTGAGCGTCCAGGATGTCGATGACGTGTGGCGTATCTCATGCGAAGTCGAAGTGCGGCACTCCGATTTCGACCTCAAACCGTATTCGATGCTGATGGGGGCGATGAAGGTCGCCGACGCAGTGACGGTGTCGTTTACCGCGAAACGAAACAGACGGTAGCCTGGCTCACTGAGGAAATCGCCTGTGCTGCTGCGATATCGGAGCCGCCGCGATACCTGCTGCGGGGAGTGGGTTACGTAATACGGGCTTGCGGGAACACCATTGGTTGCTGCGCCGATGTCGAGAAGAGAAAGGATCACATGTGAGCTCCCCGAAGGGCGGTACCCGACTGGGCACGCGATTCGGGCCGTATGAGCTGGAGTCTCTGATCGGCGTCGGCGGCATGGGCGAGGTGTACCGCGCATACGACACCGCAAAGGAACGGACGGTGGCGATCAAGCTGCTACGTCCGGATATGGCCGCCGATCCCAACTTTCAGGAACGCTTTCGACGCGAATCGCGTGTCGCTGCGCGGTTGCAGGAACCGCACGTCATCCCGGTGCACGACTTCGGCGACATCGACGGAGTGCTCTACATCGACATGCGCCTCGTCGAGGGGGCCAGCCTCAAAGAACTGCTCCGGACGGACGGCCCGCTACCGCCGACACGCGCTGTGTCGATCATCACGCAGGTGGCGGCCGCACTGGATGCGGCGCATTCCAACGGGCTGGTGCACCGCGACATCAAGCCCGAGAACGTCCTGCTCAACCACGACGACTTCGCGTATCTCGTCGACTTCGGCATCGCGCACGGTGGCGGCGAGGCGACGGTCACCAAGACGGGGCTGGTGATCGGCTCGTGCGCATACATGGCGCCGGAACGCATCAGCGGCGAGCGCGGCGGCCCGGCATCCGACATCTACTCGCTGACCTGCCTGCTCTATGAATGCCTGACGGGCCGGGCACCGTATGACTCCGGTGACCTGCGAGAAGTGATGGGCGCGCAGCTGTTCTCGCCGCCGCCGCGGCCGAGCATCATGCGCCGGGGGATCAGCCGCGCGTTCGACGAGGTCGTCGCGCGGGGGATGGCCAAAAGACCGTCTGACAGGTTCGCCACCGCCGGCGAGTTGGCCAAGGCGGCTGCCGCGGCAACCGAGCAGGTCGCGACCCCGCCCATGACCCCGCCAACAGCGCCGTCGACGCGGCAGTTCTCGGCGGTCGACCCGAACCCGGCGCGCACGGGTTATCAACCGGCTTACGCGCCGCTGCCACCACCGCCGGCGAATCGCAAGCCGCGGTTCGGTCCGGCGCAGGTGGGTCTGGTTGTGACGACGATCGTCTTGTTCACCGCGGCGGTGGTGCTCGCACTGGTGTTGGCGTTCGGCGACAACGGCGGCGGTTCGGCACCGCAGCCGCCGCTGGCGCTGCCGCCGTCCACGACGACCGAGACGACGGCGCCGTCGGCAAGCGAGACCACGACGACCACCACGGCACCGACGACGACCAGTCCGACGACGACCCCCAGCGGGCCGCCGATCGCAGGGGTGTCGGGGACCGACGCGCAGGGGTTCGTCGGGCACACGGCGCGCTGCACCGAAGGCAGCACGCCGGCCGCAGCGATCAGGACGGCGCAGTCACTCGCGGTGATCTGCGAGATGAGTCCGGGTAACTATCAGTACCGCGGGGAGCGGCTCCGCGACGGCGCCAATGTGCAACTCAACAACGCGCGGCCCCTGGGCAACGGGTTCGTCGCCACCAACCCCGCCGACGGGGCGCGCTACGACGTGCAGCCCGGCATGCTGACGATCTCGAGCAACGGCAGCGTCGACTCGGCGGAACCGGCGCTGGAGTACGGCACAGCCGATCGCTGACCGGGTCCCAAGCCCACCGCGCTTTCCGGATTTATTAACAGCCCGCAGCGTTGCTGCAGCGACTCCGGTCAACACGACGCAATACTGAAGGAGATGGCTGGAAAGTCGAACGTCGAGCGTCTTGCACATTCGCGCCATGCGCGAATGACGGCCCGTCGCTCGACCAGGTCCTCACTTCGGATCGTGTTGATCCTCGTGGCGGCGCTCGCCATCGTGGCCGGTGGCGTGGCTGTGGGACGGCAGCTGTCCATCGGCTCTCCGTCCGTGGCCCGCAGTGCCACCGCGGTGGCTAAGCCGACGCCTGTTCAGCTGACCGCGCCTTCCCCCGTTCCGCCGCCCGACGCTCCCACAGGCAACGCCAGCGATCAGTTTGCGGCTGCGTTCGAAGCCTTCGCAGGTGAACTGAATGCAGAGGTGGGTATCGTCGTGCGCCCCGCAGGGGCCGAAGCGGAATCCGTGACTGCTGGTGAGTGGAGCATTGGTCCGGCGTGGTCAACCATCAAGGTGCCACTCGCGATTGCCGGGCTGCGGACGACCGATCCGCCGACCGTGACGGAGGAGATGCGTGCCGCGATCACACAGTCGGACAACGCCGCAGCAGAATCGATTTGGCAGAGTCTTGGCGACCCGGTGACTGCCGCGCAGAAGGTGCAGGATGTCCTTGCCGAGACCGGTGATGCCACTGTCGTCGAATCGCAGAAGGTGAGGCCCGAGTTCACCGCTTTCGGGCAGACCAGATGGTCGCTTACCGATCAGGCCACGTTCCTGTCGTCCGCGGTCTGCGACGCCCGCGACGAACCAATCCTGTCACTGATGAGCCAAGTCGAGCCGAGCCAGAGCTGGGGACTCGGCGCCATTCCAGGAGCCCGATACAAAGGCGGCTGGGGTCCGTCGGAGGCGGGCGCCTATCTAGTCCGACAGATGGGCATCATTCCACTTCAGGGCGGTTCGGCAGTAGTGGCCGTGGCAGCAGAACCGGATTCCGGCTCCTTGGACGACGGCACGATGGTCTTGACTCGCATCGCTGAATGGCTGAATCAGCATGTGGAGCTGTTGCCTGCAGGCAATTGCCCCTAGTACAGGTAAACGACGGCGTCCCGTCCGCCGGTGCACGTGATGTATGCGTCTCCTGGTCGGGCGACGCACCGCATCACGAAATTCGTTCCTGCGCAGCCGGATCCGGCGCCCAGAACGGTTCGGCAGTCGACGGCGCCTGGAGCTGATACCTCACGTAACTCCCGGTTCGCCTCGTCGTAGGTCGACCAATATGCACGCAGCACGCTTTGGGTGAACAAGCAGGATGTCTCCGGAGACCCGCGTCGGGAACGGGTGCCGACACCGGAGCGGTCGATCAGGAAGAAATCATCCTCGCAACTCTGCGGGTTCCTGCTCTTGTCGAGCCCAGCCACCACCGGTGGCGGCGGTGCCCCGACGCCGAGCGGATTCTCAGCGGGTCGAGGAGATCGCACCGACGTGCTCGGGTGCACCGTCTGCGTGATGGTCTGCCGCGCAGTCGGGGCAGGTGTGTCCGGATCTGAGGCAGTCGGTGGATCCGAATCACGGCTTGCAAGGAGTCCGATCACGACGCCGATACCGCCGAGCAGCAGAGCTCCGACAACGGCTAGGGCTGCGGGCAGAAGCCACTGACGAGAGGATGTGCTGGATGTCGTCGCGGCCACGGGTGGCGCCACATCGGTTGGACGATCAGAAGCTCCACCGCCGCCGGCGCGGAATACCGACGCATGCATCGTGTCGGCCGATGCAGGACTGATTACGTTGTCCGAGCCCACCGCTCGTTGCGCAGCTCGACCGAGTGCGCCGCAGCTGCCGTAGCGGTCATCCGGTTCCTTCGCCATTCCTCGGGCCACCACCTCGTCGAACGCGGTGGGTACAGCCCGATTGACGGCGCTCGGCCTTGGCGGCGGCGACATCAGGTGTGCCGACATCATTTGCTCGAGGCTGCTTTTTGGAAACGGCGCGTCACCGGTCAAACATTCGTACAGCACGCATGCGAGCGAGTACACGTCTGCCGCAGGTGTGACCTCCTCGTCGCGGAACCGTTCTGGAGCCATGTAGTCGAATGTTCCGATCTGCATTCCGGTGGTGGTCAAACCGCTCTCGCCCTTGGCTTCGGCTATGCCGAAGTCGACGAGGTACGGAAAATCCGACGGAGTGACGATGATGTTCTGGGGTTTGACGTCTCGATGAACCAGGCCGGCGGCGTGAGCAGCATCGAGTGCTGCGGCTACCCCGCTGACCAGAAACGCTGCGCGCGCCGGGTGAAGCGGTCCATAGCGAAGTAGCTGCTGCAACGTCTGGCCGTCGACCAGGCGCATGTCGATGTAGGGATGGCCATCGATCTCGCCCCAATCGTGGATGGGGATGACATGGGGTTCTTGGAGAATCGCGGCCGCGTGCGACTCGCGCTGAAAGCGGGTACGAAACCTCTCGTCCTGCCAATACTGCTCGGCGAGGATCTTCAGTGCGACGGTTCGCCTCTTTTTAGTGTCCTCGGCTCGATAGACCCGTCCCATTCCTCCTTGTCCGAGTAGGTCGGTGATCCTGTAATGCCCGAACATCTGGCCGACGCGCGGACCGCCTCCTGCCACCGCACCCTTCTCCTCTCCAGAACGCACATCACGTGGTTGCGGGCGGGCCAGACTGCCTTGGGGCCGCGCGCTGCATGTACCCATGCAAGGTGTAGCAAAGGTGTAGGCCGTGAGTTGTGAGATTCCCGCGCTTCCGGGCGAATCTCCCGGCAAAGTGATTAGAAGAAAAGGTTACGAAGGGATAGGGGTGAACGGCCCGAAAAGGCAACATTGCGGCCAACCGAGAGACGCGTTGGTTGGCAGACATCGTCCGAGTTGCGGCGATGGTAATCAGACGCGGTAACCATGCCCGCTCGATTGATCCCCGCCGTACTCGCGCTATTTCTTCTAGTGGCGTGTACGCCTACCAAGGTGGACGGCCGTGCGACCTCGATGCTGTTCAATCCCGAACGAGCGGGCGGCCTGCCCGTCACGGAGGGACCGAGCGGCCCCAACCCGGGCGCCCCACAGCCGGTAGGAACCGTCGAGAACACCGACGGTGGGTCAGCGGATCGCCTGGCGCTATTGGCATTGAACGACATCGAGGACTTTTGGCATGCGCACTACGCCAAGTATCTGCCGGGCGATTTCAAACCAGTAGACACTCTGGTCTCCTACGACTCCGAGGATCCAGATAGTCCGACCGTGTGCCTCAGCGACACCTACGGCCTGGTGAATGCTATGTACTGCATTCCTAGGGACTTGATCGCCTGGGATCGCGGCGTACTCGTACCCGTTGCGATCAAGTACTTCGGTGAGATGGGCGTTGTCGGGGTGCTTGCCCATGAGTACGGGCATGCGCTGCAATACATGAGCGGTTTGGCCGACAAGGACACCGACGTGCTGGTTAAGGAACAACAGGCCGACTGCCTGGCTGGCGTATATATGCATTCGGTGGCTGCGGGAGATTCGCGCCGATTCGCGCTGAGCACCGGCGACGGGCTCAACCGTGTGCTGGCTGGTCTGATTTACCTTCGGGATCCGGTTTCGTCCGATTCGTCGGGTGATGCGCACGGATCCGCATTGGACCGCGTCAGTGCCTTCCAGTTGGGATTCACCGGGGGCGCCGACCAGTGCGCCGCCATCGATCTAGCCGAGATCGAGAAACGACGCGGCGACCTGCCCCAGCAACTCACTTATGACTCGTACGGAGAACCAGTGCTGGACAGCCCGATCGACGAGGACACTCTCAACCAGCTCATGGGGGTGCTGGCGGAAATCTTTCAACCTGCTGACGAGCCGGCGCTCACCACGGATCCGCCTGATTGTGGGTCTGCTCAGACGACTACACCGACGTCATATTGCCCCGCCACCAATGTGATTCACGCTGATCTTCCGGCGTTGCGCGAAGTGGGTGAGCCGAAAAGCGAGGAAGAAGACGAGGTTCTGATCCAAGGTGACAATACGGCACTGTCGATGGTGACGTCCCGCTACGCATTGGCGGTCCAACAGGAGCGCGGAGTCAAGCTTGACACCCCTGTCGCGGCATTGCGTACGGCATGCCTGACCGGGGTCGCGCAGGGACACATGACCGAAGACGCTGGCTTTGATTTCGTTCTGTCGCCTGGTGACGCCGATGAAGCGGTGTCAGGCCTTCTGACGAACCCGCTCGTTGCAAGTGATGTGAACGGGCAACCGGCTCGCTCCGGGTTTACCCGCATCCTCGCTTACCGGCTCGGGCTCTCGAGTGACGTCGATGAGTGCTTCCAGCGATTCGCATAGGGCTGAGATGTCGAAAGTCGTTTCATGACCGGCCCCCCGGGCCAGCCGTGGTGGGCGCGCCCCGGCGGCGCACCGCTTCGAGGTCACCCCCAGAGTCGACCATCACCCGCCGAGCGACCGCGCGTCCCGATGCCGCCCCTGAGGCAGCAGACTCCGCCGATGCCGCCGTCCGAGACGCCAATCTCTTCCGCTTCGAAGCGCTCTCGACGTCGAACGTGGCTCTGGGCGGGGTCCGGGGTTGTCGCCTTCGAAGCTTTGGTGTTGATCATCGCGCTCTCGTACTTCGGATACTTCAATGGCGGCACGGTCTTGGATGTCCGACAGGCCGAAAGCGGTGTCGTACAGATCCTCAGCGATCCGATCAACGGCTATGGCGCCAACGATGTGACCGCGGTCCGGTGCAACGACGGCGAGGATCCTAAGGTCGAAGAAGGCAACAGTTTTGTGTGCGACGTGACTGTCAATGGTGCTGCTCGACAAGTCCTGGTTGTCTTTCGCGATGACGCAGGTACGTATGAGGTCGACGGGCCGCGATAGCCGGGATACCTCCGGGTACGCGGTCAATCGACTTCGTGCGTTTGCTGTGACGGTTTGGGTACCATCCGGACATGTCACTGGGGGAGGGGCAGAAGTTCGCCGGCTATATGGTCGTTCGCCGACTTGGTGCTGGCGGGATGGGCGAGGTTTATCTCGTGCAACATCCCCGGCTGCCCCGACACGACGCCTTGAAGTTGTTGACGGGTGACATCACTGCCGACTCGAACTTCCGCGAGCGGTTCCTGCGCGAAGCTGACCTGGCCTCGACGTTGTGGCATCCGCACATCGTCGGCGTGCATGACCGCGGTGAGCACGAAGGTCAGTTGTGGATTTCCATGGATTTCGTCGATGGGGAGGATGCGGCCAGCCTGCTCGCTCGGAGATACCCCGCCGGTATGCCAGCTGAAACGGCCGCAGCAATCGTCTCTGCTGTCGCTTCAGCATTGGACTATGCGCACCACAAGGGCCTACTGCATCGCGACGTGAAGCCGTCCAACATCTTGATCACCCCCAGCGATAGCCAAGGAGAGCAACGAATACTGTTGACCGACTTTGGGATAGCTCGAACCGTCGATGACAACAGCGGGTTGACGGATACAAATATGACGGTCGGGACCGTTGACTACGCCGCACCCGAGCAGTTGATGGGTGAGGACATAGATGGCCGCGCAGATCAGTACTCGCTCGCAGCTACTGCTTTTCATCTGCTCACAGGTGCGCCACCTTTCCGGGATTCGAATGCCGCGGTGGTTATTGGCCGCCATCTCAATTCGGATCCACCGACTCTGACTCTGGTGCGGCCCGAACTGGAATCGCTTGATCATGTTCTGGCGGCTGCGCTCGCGAAGGACCGGGAGCGTCGCTTCTCGACATGTACCGACTTTGCGAATGCTCTAAGCGAGCAGGTCTCGGGAAGCGGTGCCTCCTCGACACTGGCTGCGGCGACCGCGCATGCGCCGATCAAACGGCCGGACAAGGAGTCTGAGCGTCCGCGACCCCCGGGGCCGCTTCCGCCCGGCTGGTATCCAGACCCGGGCGGTGGCGGTGGAACTCTGTACTGGGACGGTCGTGGATGGCTCACGGCGCCGCTGCCGAAAGCCGACAAGCGAGATGGTGGTGCTGTCGGAGCCCCAGGCCGGAACCGTTCGGGGATATGGCTCCTGGTTGTCGGCATCGCCGCCGCGGCAGCCATAGTCACCGTCGCGTTGGTGGCGGTGGGAAAAGACGATTCCAACACGTCCGAACCATCTGCACTCACGACGCCACCTTTCACAGAGCCCACGTACCCGACAGAGCGTCCGCCGAGACGCACAGCGGTGACGACGCCGCCCACTCGCGAAGCCACGACGCACACCGAGACGGTGACCGTGGCGCCGCGAACCGGCGCTCCGCCGAGCCCAACGAGCGTGCCTTACTGGACCGCGATCATCGTCGGCACATGCGACGAAGGGGGCTCATGCGGTGTCAAGCAACGTCGGGCCTTACATCGATGCCGACCGGCTGTATTCGAACGACCTCAAAGACGGTATGACCGTCAGAGCAGTCTGCCACACGACGGGCGACACCCAGGTTAGCGGTGGAAGCCCGAGTTACATTTGGTATCAACTGGTTAACGGCTCCTACGTCAATGCGATATACACCGACTTGAGGTCGCCGATAGGGATGCCGTCGTGCTGACATCTGCGTCGACGATGCGGCTCGCAGCCGCTACCGCGCTGTCAGCCGTCTGCCTGGGAGTGCAGGGATGCAATTTCGAAGAGCATGAGACGGCGGAGGCGTCACCATCAGATACGGCGTCGGTTCGACAATCGGTGGCGCCGGCGACCCCTATACCCACTGTGTCCGAACCCAAGCACCCGCCGGCTGCACCGAGCGCAACCGGCTGGGAGACCGTCGGAACTTCGGTGCAGGGTAGGCCGATCCGCGCGCTCACCGTCGGCCGTGGCGCACGAAAGGTGCTGTTTATCGGCGGTATTCACGGTGACGAGCCAGAGGGCTCAGTGACTACTACTGAGCTGCCTGCGGCGTTCGAGGCAGCAGGCCTCGCGGAGTCCGTAACTTTGACAATTCTGGAGGATGCGAATCCGGATGGACGCGCCGTTGGTGCTCGCGGTAACGCCAAAGGGGTTGACGTCAACCGGAACTTTCCGGCCAAGAACTTCGACACAGCGGACCCGTCGAGCGGCGGACAGCCGGCGAGCGAACCAGAGGCCCGCGCGATCATCCAGACCGTTGACCGCATTGGGCCAGCTCTCATTCTTGTGGCGCACTCGTGGGCCGGACGCCAGTTCATCAATTTCGACGGCCCAGCCCGAGAGATCGCGGAACGGTTTTCAGAAGCCAGTGGTCTACTAGTCGAGGAGTCGAGTTCGTTCGCCCCGACGCCGGGATCCCTAGGTTCTTACTTCGGCCGCGATCGAGGGATTGCCGTCCTGACCATCGAGGTCCTCAAAGGGTCGGACCCACGTGCCGTGTGGGATCGCCTGCGGCCGGCCCTCTTACGAGTGATCGGAGGCTGATCGCCTACATTCCGGCCTCGATGTCAGCTACAGCCTGCCGACCCTCCGCTCCACATAACGGAGTGAGTTCCACTGGCTCGGCTGCTAAGTATGCGTCGACGCGGTTTCGAAGGTCACCCGACGTGACATACCCATAGAGGCTGGCGCCGGGGCACGCCGTGTCCCCGCTCGCGTCTCGATGGCCGTGCAGCGTCTCCGTGGGAATCTGCCACTTCGAGGCGGCCCATGCGAAGGCGAAGGCAGCTCCGTCCAGCTGTTCCTGTGTCACCTCTTCCTCGTCGAAGTTTCCTTCGCAGACGACGAGGAAGTGGCCCGTCGGATCGTAGCTCGTAGCGGTGTTGCCAACGATCAACGGATCCCGCAGCTGATAGATGTTGCCGTTTCGATCGACGCTGACGTGGTAGGCGATATCGATCCAGCCCTGAGTGTCTTGGTGATAGCGCTGGTGTTGGCGAAGTCGTGCAGGGGCGTTGCTGTTGTCTCCGAGCGTTACTGCCGTGTGGTGGATCGTCATCCGGAAAGGGATTTGGGGTGTGCCACCCGGACGTGCCGGCTTGGCCCCCCAAGCCTCTCTACACAGCAAAGGCCGGGCGACCTGCGTCATGGGTGTTGCGGCGGTAGGTGAAGCGATCGGCGGTGGAGCCGCCGGAACGGCTGGTACAGGGCTGGCAGGCGCGGGTGGTGCAGTCTGAGCCGACGTTCCGCGATATGCGGGTGGCGCCTCGCAAGCTGCGATAGCCGCAGCAGCCAGCCCGGCCGTTCCTGCCATCCTCAGGAGCCGGCGGCGAGTCATATTCATTGGGGCGGGCCGGCCGTGCGGAGTGTTTTCCACACGGTCACGATACGAAAATTGCACAGCGGAGCGTCGAGCTTCCCGCTATCCAGTTACCGAAGCTGGTGCTGAGTCAACCCTGAACGATCGCTTCCGTTTTGTAAGATTCGTGCATGCCCATTGCTGATGGGGCGGAATTTGCTGGATACACCATCATCCGCCTGCTGGGGGCCGGGGGGATGGGCGAGGTCTATCTCGCCCGACACCCTCGGCTGCCCCGTCGGGAAGCTTTGAAGATCCTTCCGGAGGATGTGAGCGCGGATCCCGAATTTCGCGAGCGTTTCGCGCGTGAAGCCGATATTGCAGCTGCGCTGTGGCATCCGCACATAGTCGCTGTGCATGACCGCGGTGAGTACGACGGCCAACTATGGATCGCGATGGACTACGTGGAGGGCACCGACGCCGCACGATTGGTCCGGGACCGCTATCCACGCGGATTGCCGCCGAAGGACGCGGTGGAGATCGTGTCTGCGGTCGCCGATGCGCTCGACTACGCTCACGAGCGGTACCTGCTGCACCGCGACGTGAAGCCGGCCAACATACTTCTGACCGATCCCCGGTCAGGAGATCGACGAATTTTGCTGGCTGACTTCGGAATCGCCAAGGCAGCGAACGAAACACACGGGATCACGTCGACGAACATGACCGTGGGCTCTGTTGCTTATGCCGCGCCCGAACAACTCACGGGAAAGAAGCTCGACGGGCGTGCAGACCAGTACGCGCTGGCATGTACGGCATTCCATCTTTTGAGCGGCCACCAGCCGTTCGCAAACTCAAATCCGGCTGCCGTGATCGGCAGCCACTTGGCGGCACCACGCCCACGGCTGTCCAGCGTGCGGCCGGATCTCCCCTCGATGGATGATGTATTGGCGAAGGGTATGGCAACGGAGCCGTATCAGCGCTTCGAGACGTGCCGCGAGTTCGCACGTGCTTTGAGCCATGGCGACGCGAAATGGGCCGGTTCCACCGCTGAAACACAATTCGCTTTCAACGTCGCGCCGACGCCGCTGCCTCCGCCGCCCGAGCGGACGGATTCTGTTCCTGTGTCTTCGTCGAGGACGGCGGAGGCATCGTCCAATCGCACCGCACTGATTGCGATGGGGGTCGCCGCGGCATTGGCGGTTGTGATCGTCGTCCTGGTTGCGGCGATCATCGGCGGGGATTCGTCGCCGCCTCCTCCCTCTGCAGAGCCACCCCTACCGACGTCGACGTGGGATGAAAGGGAACCGACTCGGACCCGGCCGCCTCCGACGGAAACCGTGACCGAGACCGCCACCGTCACGCCGTCTCCAGCGCCGCCGGTTCCGCGGCCGGTGCCGCCCCCTGTACCGAGGCCCTCCCCTGCGCCATCCGGCGATCTTGGGCTCAATACCCGAATCACTGCTCCGGTCTGCAACGGCCAAGGCATCGTGATTCTCGGGAACGTGACGACGCCGGGGATGTATGCGGGTGGAATTCAACGATTATTGAACCAGCATCCCGGTGCTTCCTATCTCCGCACCGACCAGTCGTGCCCGTCGCTGCGCCAAGCGGATGACGAAGGTGACCCCATCTATGCGGTCTTCCGCTATGCAGGTAGAACACAAAGCGAGGTCTGCTCTGGAGTCCGCGCTGCCGGAGGTGACGCGTACGGGAAGTGGTTGGATTACACGACACCACCGAGCTACCTCATCCCGTGTTAAGAGGGCGACGTCCGTTTTCGTCTCTGGGCAACCCGCGTTCGCTAGGCTCCTCAAGATCAGCGGATTCGCAGATCGGGGACCCTCATGGACAACCGCAAGTACGCCCGCGAGAGCCAGGAGGCTCGCGCACAGGAAATCGCTCAGGACGCGGCCCGGCTGCGTGAATTCGATACGTTTGCGAAATTCTCCGACAGCGACCTCAAGCGTCTGGTCGAAGCGGCGCATCGCACCTCGACCTCGGGGCCATGGCCGCTGATCCGTGAGCAGACCCCGTCGGACGCCTGCTACATCCTGCTCACCGGCGAGGTGGGCGTGTATGTGGGCCACGACCGTATCGCCGTGGTCGGTCCGGGTGAGGTGATCGGGGAGTCGGTACTGCGCCGCGGCACGCTGCGCAATGCGACCGTCACGACGACCGGCCGTGCCGAGGTCCTGCACCTCGACCGGGACGATCTCGACCGACTGCTCACCCAGATGCCGGCGCTGCGCGAGGCGATGGACGCGACGGTCGCCCGCCACGCCCCGCAGGCCACCGCAGAACCCGGCTGATCTGCACGTAACCCGGCTGATGGTTTGACGCCAGTGTCAACCCGGGTACGTCGGGTGCATGGAACGGCTCAGCGCGTTCGATGCCAGTTTGCTCTACAGCGAATCATCCAGCGTGCCATTGCATGTGTGTTCGATCGCTGAGTTGGACACCTCGAAGATGCCCGGCGGCTACAGCTTCGATCGCGCCCGCGACCATCTGGCGTCGCGGCTGCGAGCCCTGCCCGAACTGCGTGCGAAGCTCGCCAACAGCCAGCTGAACCTGGACCATCCGGTATGGGTGGAGGACGACGACCTCGACCTGACCTACCACCTTCGCCGCACCGCGATCCCGTCCCCGGGTGGCCGCGACGAACTCGTCGAGGTGTGCGGGCGCATCGCATCGACGCCGCTGGATCGCAGCAAGCCGCTGTGGGAGATGTGGCTGATCGAGAACCTCGGCGGCACGGAGCCCGCCGAAGGCGGTCCGGTCGCGCTGATGATCAAGGTGCATCACGCCGCAGTCGACGGCGTTGCGGCGGCCAACCTCATCGGCAAGCTGTGTGACACCGAACCCGACGCACCGCCACCCGACCCCGTCGAGGGGCCCGGCCGCGCGAAGCCGTTCGAGATCACCGTCGACGGCTTCGTGCGGGCATTCACCCGGCCGATGCAGCTGGCGCGGGCGGTGCCCGCGACGATGTCGACGATCGCCAGCACGCTCAGCCGCGCGCGCAGCGGCAAGACCATGGCCGCACCGTTCAAGGCCCCGGCGACGGTGTTCAACGCCGAGATCACCGCCGACCGGGCCATCGCGCTGGCACAGCTCGAGTTGGACGACGTCAAACGGGTCAAGGATGCGTTCGGCGTCAAGGTCAACGACGTGGTGATGGCGTTGTGCGCCGGCGCCCTGCGCGAGTACCTGCGCAACCGCGGCGAGCTACCGGACAAACCGCTGGTCGCGGTGGTCCCGTCGTCCGTGCACGACAAATCCGACCGGCCGGGCCGCAATCAGCTCTCTGGCTTCTTCTGCAACCTGCAGACCCACATCGAAGACCCCGTCGAGCGGCTGCACGTCATTGCCGAATCTGGCTCGCGCGCAAAGGAACACAGCGCGGCGATCGCTCCGACGCTGTTGGCCGACGTGACCCAGGCGTTGCCCCCGCCGCTGTTCGGTGTGGCCTTGGAGGTGATGTCGCACACCCCGCTCAAGCGAACTCCGATCCACAACGTCGTCATCTCGAATGTTGCGGGGCCGTCGGCCAAGCTCTACGCAATGGGCGCCGAGGTGAAATCGCTTTATCCGCTCGGCCCGATCTTCCACGGCTCCGGGCTGAACATCACGGTGCTGTCGTTGGGCGGCAAGCTGAACGTCGGGATCGTCTCGTGCCGCACACTGGTCAACGATCTCTGGGATCTGGCCGATCGCTTCAAGGCCGAGCTGGCCGAACTTCTGAGTAGTACCTGAGCGTTCGGCGCGCTTGCATCGAGCCGACGTTGCACAGCGGGACGTCACTTCCGGAAGAGCGCTGTCATAACCTCTTTCGACGGTACGGCTGCGGTGGTCAACGCGATGGTGTGCCGTCCCACGGGCACCTGCACGACCGAACCGGCGGGCTCGCCGTCGAGCAGCACCGCCACATCTGGCGGCAGCTCGGCAAGTTCGACTCGCGCGACCGTATCGGTCGAAACGTCGATGGTGGAGGTGTCCAGCGCGGCGAGGCCCGCACGGGCGACGTCTACGGTGACACCCGCGACACCGGTGAGCTTCAGCGTCAAGAACGGTATCGGTTCGACGGCTGCCCCTGTGCGCCAAAGGAGTTCGGTGTACAGGCCGGGAGTCAGGTCGAGGTCGGGTTCGACGCCGCGGCGGCGCCGGATCGTGCGGGTCGGATTCGGCCGCGCGTATGAGCGGGCGTCGACCGTCGCGACCGCACCGCGCCGTTGCGCGACGGCCGGGTCGGCAGTCAAGCCCGACAACCACCAAACTCGGTGCGGCCCAATGCCGAGATCGGGTCGCACCAGCTCCGGATACCACGAGAACGTGATGTGGCCGGGGTCGCCCTGGCGAAGGCCGGTGCCCATGTGCGCGATCGGATCGTCGAACTCGTCGTCGAGCATCCATGTGATGTGATCGTCGAACGGATAGACGGTGAATCGGTAGCGGTAGCCCAGTCGGTCCAGTTCGAGTACCTGAGACAGCACCGAGGTGATCGGCACCAACTGGTCGAGAACGCCGTGGGCGATCACGAACGGAAGCCACCGCGCGTTGGCCAGCAACTCCCAGGTGTCGCCCGCACGGGCACAGTGTGAGTTCAGGTCGAAATCGCCGGGGATGTCGACGTTGGGCAACAACCGGACCCCGCAGACGGGCGGCCCGGCCAGCACGACGGCTTGCGCGAACACCTGCGGGTACGTCAGCCCGAATTTGTACGCCCCGTACCCGCCCATCGAGTAGCCGGCGACCACCGTGCGGTCGCGATCGGTGCCGAGCTGTTCGGCCACCCGCGCCCACACCTCCCAGACGTCGAGTTCGCCTTCGTCGAAATACCAGCACGACGGTCCGCGGGCCAACGGCGTGACCACCACGGACTCGCGGTCCTCGCAGATCTGATGCAGCAGACGCGGGTCGATCGCCGCGAACTGGTTCTGCCCCAACGCAAGTGAGTGCAGCAACAGGGTCAACGGCAGCGTGCGGCCGGGCGTGTAGGTCGACGGCAGGCACACCGAGTACGGCTGCACGCGGCCCAGGAACTGCGGATCGGTGCTCAGGATGCTGGTCTCGGCGACGCCTTGGCCCAGTTCGATCGACGACACGCACCACCGGGTGGACGTGCCGCGCACCACCGGCTCGTCCGTCGTGACGCGCCGCGCGAGTCGGGCCCACGCGACCGACACGGAGAACTCGGTGATGTCACCGTCGGAGAGCGCGGCGGCCTGGGCCTCATCGGACCAGAAGTTGAGGCGCGCCTTCTCCTGGAGATGACTGCGGAAGGCGACGTTGTAGACGTTCGGCTGACCGGGGCGCGCACCGCGGCTGACCGGCACGTCGGCGAACCCGTCGCCCGCGTCGTTGGCCAATCCGGCGACCAGGCGCACGGTCCAGGTGCCCTGCGGCTCGACGAGCGTGCGGGGCACGGCCGCCAGGAAGGACCGGGACGGCATGTCGACTTCGTGGGTGACGGGGGTCGACGCGTCGGTGGCGAGGTCGATCAGCCACGCGCCGCTTGCGGAGATGAGCAGGGCCATGTCGATGCCGGCGGAGGTGACGCCGGCGTTGGCAGGCCACTCGTTGGGGGGTGCGGCACCGCGATCGGTGTCTGATGTCGCCGTCGGAGCGGCTCCGGTGTCGAACGCGAACAGCGCGACGGGGATTGACGGGTCGAGCAGGGTGTTCCAGTCGATGCGCCACCACGTGTCGGTGTCGGTGAGCCCGACGGCGACGCGGAAGATGTCCGCGCCGTTACGGGCGGCGGGCCCGTCGGGATAGACATAGGTGCCCCTGGGTGGGGCGAGTCCGCCGGTCGGTATGTCGACGAGCAGGCCGGTGGCGCCGTGATCGTCGTAGAGGAAGTCGGTCCAGAACAATGCGCCGTCTGCGTAGCGGTCCGTGCCGCAGGTGCGGGGGAAGTGCTCCCCGAACGGCCAGGCTTTCGGCGCGGGCAGTTCGGGCTCGGGCCGCAGCGCGGCAGGCGGTACGCCTTCGGGCATCCCGTTGACGACTCTCAACTCCGACGGCGGAGCGGGCGCTTGCGGTGTGACGGCCTTCAGAGCGGAGGAGGCTGCGCGCATCCCGATTCGGACGGGCAGCAGCGCCAGGTCGATGAGGGACATGGCCTCAACGTAGGGGCAGCGTCGCGGTCGGCGAAGCTGTTTACGTCCGGCGAGTCAGCACGGCGCCTTGATCTCGAACGGCATGGTCCGCATCTGGGCAGGGTTGCGGCCATCGGCGCCGACGACCGTGCCCGAGATGGTGTACACGTTGCCGTCGATCCTCGCCTCGGCTTCCCCGGTGTCACCGCCGGCGGAGCCGTTGATGTCGTTGACGCCCTGGATGTCGACGGTCCGGACGATCGGCTTCTCACCGCCGAGTTCCAGGAACACCTGGGCGCTGCCCTGTTTGGCCTTCGCGTCGATCGTCATGGACCATTCGTGCTGAGTGCAGTCGACGGCCTCGGTTCTCAGCGCGGTGCCGTCGATGCTGATCTTGCCCGATTGCGCGGGCTCTTCGGAGGGCGTCGGACCGGTCAGACCGCATCCGGAGACGACGGCTGCCGCCGCCAACACTGATAGACCGCTGGACCGGAACCGCATCGAACACCTCCACCCTGACGTGGGGAGGCTACCCCGGCGCCGCAGTCCGTAGGCCGGTGTCGGACCGTTTTGCCGACAAACGCCTGGGGTAAAAAGCCAAATGTCAGGGGGTCCGGCAACAGCATGAGTTTCAAAGGCGCCGTCAACGAGGCCACCGAACGCCGCGCGGTCCAGTTCATGGCGCGTGCCGGGTATCCGATCAGCGGGACACTGCATCTGCTCATCGCCTACACGATCGCGCGGATCGCCCTGGGTTTCGGCGGCCAGGCCGACCAGACAGGTGCGCTGGCGACGCTGGCCACCGAGGGCGGAGGAACGCTGTCGCTGTGGATTGTCGCCGGCGGGCTCATCGCGTTGGCGATGTGGAGACTCGCCGAGACGGTGCTGGGCCTCCATCCTGGTGAGAGCACCGAGGCCCACAAACGCGAATCGCCACTTATCAATAGGCTCAAGGCTTTTGGATTGGCGTTGGTTTACTGCGCCCTCGCCTTTACGGCGGTGCAGTTCGCGCTGGGCGCCAGGCGGCGGGGAACCGAGCAGACCGCGGGCCTGAGCGCACGGCTGATGCAGTCCGACGGCGGCAGCGCGATCTTGGTCATTGCGGGCTTGGCGATCGCCGTGATCGGAGCCTACTTCTTCCACAAGGGTGCTTCCAGGAAGTTCCTCCAGGACCTGACAGTCCCGGGTGGGCGTCTGATCACTGTGTTGGGCATTTTTGGACACGTCGCCGAGGGTTTGGTGCTGTTCGCGGCCGGCCTGTTGGTTATCGTGGCGACCTACCTGAGCGATCCGGCCAAATCGACGGGCCTCGACGGGGCGGTCGAGGCGCTGGGTCGCGCAGAGTTCGGTTCGGCGATCTTGATCGCTGCGGCAGCGGGTTTCGCCGCCTACGGCCTGTACAGCTTCGCCCTGGCGCGCTACTCGCGCATGTGATCGGCAATGTTTCCGTGCGGGACTGCCGAGGTACCCGAACGGCAGATCCAGACTGAGGAGGAACACCGTGAGCGCAACGGACAAAGCAAAGAACAAAATCGAGAATCTCGGCGGCAAGGCCAAGGAAGCGGTCGGAAACGCGACCGGCGACGCGCG
>NZ_QMEW01000045.1 GCF_003284965.1 Mycolicibacterium sp. GF69 | reverse complement strand
CCAGCGGACGGCGACGCCAAATAAGTCGCCTGCACGGTGACGGAACCTGCTGATCTGGCCGGTACTTCCAGGGTGGAAGTCGCAAACGGCGGTCATCAGTCGTGGTTCTGCACGGTCGATCTCTACTGTCCGGTGCGACGGGTTCAGTCGGTGCGGACAGTGAGGAAACGGGCGGATGCCTGCACAAGCGTGGGTGACGTTGATCGTTGGGTTGGTCGCGATCGGTGGGGTGCTGATCACGTGGTGGCAGAAGAACACCGCCGATCGCCGTAGTGAGTGGTGGCGTCGCGTGACGTGGGCATTCGAGCGGACCTTCAGCGCTGATGACACGGAGGCGGCGCTGGGTTGGAAGATGCTCGATACGCTGCTGCAATCTAAGCTGGCTACACGCGGAGACTCCGATATCGTCCAGGTGATCGGTGAGCACACCGCCCTGGACGAGGTGGAAGACCTGGGCGGCGAGGTGGAAGAGGGGAGTTTCGATGGCCACGACGAACGCCAACGGCAACAACCCCCCGAAGCCAAACCCGAAGACGGGTCGTAGCTTGGCTGTCCGTCAGGCCGCTGCCCGCGCGGCCGTCACCGCCAGCAAGAAGACCGGGCGTCCCGTTGATGCGCGAGTGCAGAAACTCGCAGACTCGCGGTAGACCTCTCGGCTTTCACCGTCACGTCATGGACGTGAGTTCAGCAGCGCGTCGACTGTGCTGGTCTGTCGGATGTAGCGCCGGAGATCGGGAGAGATGTAACCGGCGTAGCGGCGCATTCGGCGGATCAGGTTGTTGACGTCGGCGACGCGGACAGGCTCGTGGTGAGCTACCCGGTTGCGCGCCTTCCGCATGTCATCGAGGCCGAAGTGGATTTTGTGTCGCTGCGAACCGGCCGGGTAGAGGGCTTCCAAGTGCGGGGTCCAGAGAAGCGTCGTGTGCCGCGCGCTGGTCAGCAAGACCCAGAACCCGAAGGTCAGCTCGGCGAGGATCTTTCCGGGAGATGCGGCCGGGCCGCCGGCCTTGGTGCGCGCGGAGGCCAGGTCGGCGTGGGTGCGGGCGTCGTTGCCCGGTACCGCGGGGAACAGCGCGCTGAACGAAGCTTGGTCGGTCCAGTGGGAATCGCCTGGCTGGACGGCACTCATGAGTGCCCGGTCGTAGAAGTTGCGGAGACCGACTTCGAGGTGGGCAAAGTCGTGCAGCAGTGCGGCGTTGAGCTGGGTGTTCCATTCGTGCAGGTCGAGAGCGCGGGTGCGGTCACCGCCGGCCAGGAGCATGTATGTGTGGAATCGCTGGGGGCTCAACCATTGTTCAACCCAGGGGCCGGGTGCCGTCACCGTTGAGTTCTATCAGGGCTCCACGTATGATTGAGTGCATACAGGCCGGTGTGACGTGTAGCGCGTGCCCGGTTGAAGCCAGGAAGAGCCCGGTATTCGGTCCTTGCGACCGACCCGGGCTCTTTGCTTTGAACAGCGTTGCCCGCGGCTGAAAACCCACCTTCCTTCTTGGCAGCTGCACACGTCGTCGTCGACGACGAGCGACCGCGACCAAAGAAGCCGTGCACGACGATTCTGGGCCGCCAGCAGCCCTCCTCTCTATGCCCGGCCTTGTCGGCTCGACCTGGGATAATGATGGCAGCACGGCCCGGCACCGTTTGCCTGGAAAAAACTTTTTCCAGGTTTCAGGGGTTGGCGGTACGCGCGGACTTAAGAGGAAGCGACAACCGTAGGGATCGGTTGTCTCTTTCTCGCCTCCTGGAGATGTAGCCATGGATCGACCGGCACGCCGCCCCGGCCCGCCCGTTGATGCCGCGCGCTTACAACCGGACAACCAGGCCGACATCCAGGACGTCGACGAAGGGTTGGTCGGTGCCTGGCTCGACGACCCTGGTCTGGCCGCTGAACTCGCTGACGAACTGGAACGACTCCGGCGTCTTCAAGCCGACGAGGAGCTGCTGTTGGCCTTGCAGCTGGAGCGGTTCACTGGTCGGCTGTGGGAGCGGTTCTCCCGCGAGCTGTCCCGTTACGGCCTCGGTGTGCTGCGGGCCTGGATCCGCCACGGCACCATCTACGGCAAGGCCAAAACGCTGACCTGCTACGGGCTGGGCCGCATCGAGGGCTGGCCCGACGATCAGACCATCGATGACATCGCCACCGACACCGTAGTTGCCGCGCTGATCTACTTCCGCGACAAGGTGCTGATGACCCACCGCTGGCAATCCTCGGGAGGCGCGTCGCTGGGCACCTTCTTCATTGGCCAGTGCCTTTACCAGTTCGCCAACATCTACCGCAGCGCCCTGCGGGCCGAGAAAGAGCGAATCCAGGAGGCCACCACGCCGATGGCCGAGCTCCCTGAAGACCGGTTCGACATCATCAAGGGCATCGAAGAGACCATCGTCGCCAACGACACGGTTGCCGAGGCGATGGCGCTGCTAAGCACCGACCGGGCGCGCCGAGCGCTGTTCATGCAGGAGCACGGCTTCACCCAGCGCGAGATCGCCGACGAACTGGGCCTGCCCGACGCCAAGAGCGTGGAAAACCTCATCGGCTATCAACTCCGCCAACTCCGAAAGAGGACGTCGTGACCACCATCAAGCACCTCACCGCACTCATCGACGCCAGCTCGCTGGGCACCCGCACCGCGCGGGCAGCACGCACGTCGGTGACCGCCGCTGAAGGCGACGCACTGGCCCGGCGCGCAGCTGAGGGCGGCCACGGGCAAGACGACTCGCAGGAATTCAGGGGTCGAGCCGACAGGCGCACTTATAGACCGGTATCCGGCTCAACACCGGGCCGGAAAACACGAAAGGACAAAACAATGGCCAAGGGACATCACCGCAGCGCGGCCACCGGTCGCTACGTCAAGGCGTCCACCGCGGCGCGAAACCCCAAGACCACGGTCACCGAACGGGGCTCCAACCACAGCAGCGGAACCCATCACCGCAGCGCCATCACCGGCAAGTTCGTGAAGGGCTCCACAGCCGCACGTCACCCCAACACCACGGTCACCGAACGCGGTTGAGCATCAACCGAATTCGGCGGTGTCCCCGCGGCCTGACAAGCGGGCTGAGGGGACACCAGACCGCCAACTTCTGAAAGGCAATCCGATGATCCGTACCACCGTTGAAGCCCTCGGCGGCGCGCAAGCCGTCCCCAGTGAGCTGATCCCGGCCCGCGAACTTCACCAGCACCTGATCAATCAGGTGGCCACCAGCGGCAACGTCGTCTTGGCCGACACAACGGGTACGCCCGCGGCCGTCGTCATGTCCATCCAGCGCTATCAGCAGCTGCTCGACGAGCTGAACTCGCTGCGCGCCAACAGCTCTAACGACACCTGACAAGGGGAGGGCATCGCGTGCTGACCGACGACGACGTGCTGACACTGGACCGACGAGCCCGTGAGGTCGGACGCCACATTGGCTGGGATTTGCAGTTCGTCGTCGCGGGCAACCCCGAGTTCGTCGGCCTGGTGGCCGGCGGCGGCGCTGATCAGGCTGAGCAGATCGTCGTCCTCGGACCCAGCCGCATAGCCGATCTCGCCGTCCACGAAATTGATCTTGCGCTCGACGCTCTCCAGCGCGGCGATCGGCACATCGTGCTCGACGAAGACGGCGACCCCCGCCTGATCTAAATGCAGCGGCTCGTCCTCGCGGGCACGCTCAACCCTCCTCGGAGGCGCGTCCCTCCCACGTGGCCAGCTCCGTCTCGGGGAGTGGGTCGTCGAAGTCATCTGGGACCGCAAGGTCGGGCAGTTGACCGAAAGGGCGCGGGGGAGTCGGGGACGGAGGCAGCGTCGACCCGGTGTCACCGCACCCGCTTGTCACGCCTCCAGGATAGGGAAGTCGGGGCGGCCCGGCGCCGGAACTGGGCCCGCCCTTCCAGCAGGGGCGACACGCCCAGGTGCTTGCTTCCATTCTGGCGCGTCTATCTGCGAGTACCCTGAATGAGGTGCCGTTAGTGCGCCCAAAATCCGGTTAGCGCCAGCACATCCCAGGCTTTTTTCACCTCGCCTGGCCATCTCCCTTCAATGTGGCAGCGTGACGGTCGGTACGGAGGCGTCCCACTCCGGGTAGGAGGCGGCCGACCTTGGCGGCGTAGCGGGTGTAGGGCTCGCCGTGAAGGCGGTGTAGGTGGGGCTCCTCGATGCGACGTACTTGCGTTTCGATGCCGGCTAGGGCGAGAACCCAGCCGAGGAGCGCGACGAGGTTGGGGACCATGAGGGTCAGCCCGAGTAACGCGACGAGTACGGCGGTGAAGATGGGGTTGCGCACCCACCGGAACGGGCCGCTGGTGACCAGCGCGGTGCGTTCACTTTGGTCGACCCCGATCCGCCAGGACGCGCCCAGCGCCATCTGCGCACCGAAGGCGGCCAGGATGCCTATCACCGCAAGGACCACGCCGAGCACGTGAACGGGAGAGTGCTCCAGCACGCTCAGGGGCGGTAGGCCCAGCCAGTGCGCCAGCGGACCCCCGACACCCACCATGAGGTAGCCGATGTCGGTGGCGGTCAGTGCCGACCAACCCAGCGAGCCGCGCGGTGACAGCGTGCGCCGGTTACCACTGTCACCGGTGCGGTGACGCTGGATGAGGGTGCGCAGCGCCCCCGCGAGCAGCATCATGACCACGAACAGGGCCAGCGCGGCGGCGGCCATCATCGCCCACCACCCGCAGCGAGTGGCTTGGCGGCAACGCCGAGCAGGTAATCGCCCTGGATGCGGGTCGCTGACCCGAGAATGACCAGACCATGCCGGCCCAACTCGTCGAGGAACTGTTCGGCGGTGAACCGGTCGTCGGTGGGGTGGTCGAACAACCGCCGGTAGGTGGGGCGGTTGAGGGCGTGAGCGGTGACCTCTTCGAAGTAGAACCGTCCACCGGGGGTGAGCACCCTGGCGGCTTCGGCCACCGCGGCGCGCCAATCCGGGATGTGATGAATGATCCCGAAGTCGAACACCGCGTCGTAGCTGTCGTCATCGGCGTTCAGCGCAGCCCGAAGGTCAGTGGCGCTGCCCTGGACCAGGGTTACCCGGTCACCGTAGGAGGCGAGCCGGGCGCTGGCCCGGTGGATCATCGCCGGGTCCAGGTCGATCGCGTCGATCCGGGTGGCGCCGAACCGCTGCAACACCAGCTGCGAACCGTAGCCCGACCCGCAGCCGATTTCGAGGGCTCTGCTGCCCGGCAGGAGCCGGCCGCCGAAGCGCAGCAGTACCGGCACCTCGTAGAACCGTTGCAGCCAGCGCCGAGGCGGCGAGTTGATCAGAGCCGTCTCCGCCCGATTCATCAACACTGCAGACCCCTTTCCCCTCAGCGGGCGATGGCCCCAGTTGCCCCGATCCATCGGGTTCCATAGGTGGCATCGCCCATTAATGATGAATAACAAGACGCTATCATCGTTTTGTGGCGATGAATAGGCCCGGCGTTGATCTCCGCGTTGAACCGCGCTGGGGCGGTGCGGCGCTGCTGCGGCCGGGAGTGTTGGCTTTCACCGGGTCGATCGGCTCCACCGATACCCACGCTCACCACGCCGTGCAGGTCATCACCGCGACAACGCCTTTCACGGTGCTCGACGAGCACGGCGCGCGGCACCGCGCCACGAAGGTGGTGGTGCCCGCCGACGCGCCACACCGGGTCGAGGTCGGCGCCCAAGAGGGCACGGTGGTGTTCCTGGAGCCGGAGTCCGCGCCAGGACGGGCCGCGCAGCTGCGTGCGGTCCAGTCGGGGTGGACTGTTGCCCCAGTGCTGGCTTTCACCCGTCGGCGAGCGCTGGCCGCGGTGGTCGACGAGCTGATCGCGCACCTGACGCCCGCCGCTGCCGAATACGGCCCGGCGGCGCGGCATCCCGCCGTCGTTGACGCGCTGCGGCTGTTGCCCGACCTGGTGGCGGCGGGCCCGGTCAGCGGTACGGAATTGGCTGCACGGGTGGGGATCTCGGCGAGTCGGCTGACGCATCTGTTCACCGAACAGGTCGGCATTCCGCTGCGCCGCTACGTGTTGTGGTCGCGGCTGCGGATCGCGATCACCCGCGTCCAGGCCGGGGATGACCTGACCGGGGCGGCGCACGGTGCGGGGTTCGCCGACAGCGCGCACCTGACTCGCACGACCCGCGAGATGTTCGGCTTGGCGCCCTCGGTGCTGAGCCGGCACGTGTCCTGGGACCTCGACAGCACCGGTTAGCCGAATCGTTCAAGCCCTGCCGCGGCGGTGGCCGCGACGATCAAGGCATGAGTTCGACTTCCACGACATCGATGGCCACCAGCGCGGTCCAGGTGGCGGCCCGCTACGGCTACGTGCCGTTCATGCTGATCGGCCTCAACGGCGTCGCCATTGCACTAACCGCAGCCGGCGCACCGAAGTATTGGCTGCTGGCCATTTTGGTCGTCGCGATCGCGACGGCGTTTCTGGTCGAACGGGTCATTCCGTATGACCCCGAGTGGAACCACGACCGTGCCGACGGCACCCGCGACCGCATCCACGTCGCGGTCAACGAAACCCTCATCCTGGCCAGCGTCGCAGCCATCCCGCTGCTGGCCGCGATCGTTCCCGCACCGCAGCTGTGGCCGCACAGCTGGCCGTTCGTCCTGCAGGTGCTGGCCGCGATCCTGGTTGCCGACCTCGGCATCACCGTCGTGCACCTGGCCAGCCACAAGATCGGCGTGTTGTGGCGGTTCCACGCGGTGCACCACAGCATCACCCGCTTCTACGGCCTCAACGGCCTGATGAAACACCCCCTGCACCAAACCGTGGAGATGGCCGCCGGCGTGGCACCTCTGATCCTCGTCGGCCTCCCGGTCGACGTCGCCTCCGCGTTGGCGCTGGCCGTCGCGATCCAACTGCTGCTGCAACACTCCAACGCCGACTACCGCATCGGTGCCGCCAAGTTGGTCCTGGCCCTCAACGAAGGCCACCGCTTCCACCACCTCAAATGGGCCGGCATCGGCGACGTCAACTTCGGGCTGTTCACCCTGGTGTGGGATCACCTGCTGCGCACCTACTCCTACGACCCCGCCCGACGATTCGACTCCACCCAGCTCGGCATGGCCGCCAAACCCGACTACCCCACCGGCTACCTGCGCCAGTTGATCTACCCGTTCACCCGCAACGGCGGCTGCACCCTCACACCATCCCCGGCTTATGCAGGCGCAGGCGCCGGGATTCCAACCCTGGGCCCAAGTACCGCCGCTAACTAACCTTCATCGCACGAAACGATGACGAGTTGGATGCGCGATAACCTGCGGCGGCAGGTGTTGAGCCCCTTGTCGGGCGGTGATGATGTCTGGAATGGAACCGTTCATCGTGGTGGGGAACGCGAAGTGTCGCCCCACGCAGGCCGCTGTGCGTGTCATATCGGCAGCGTCGTGTTGGTGACGAAGGCGTCGCGCACCCAGGAGACCAGGTCGCTCCACAAGCCGGTCACCAACGCGAACCCCACCCCGACTAGCAGGATGCCGCCGAAGATCTGAATTGTCCTGGTATTTCGGCGAAGCCACCCCATCGCGTGCACCGCCCGTGCGGACCCCAACGCCAAGATAATGAAGGGGATGCCAAGCCCTAGACAGTACGCGGTGACGAGCACCGCGCCGCGGACGATGCTCGCGCCTTCCGTGGCGGAGGCCACCGCGATCACCCCGGTCAGTGTAGGACCTAGACACGGTGTCCACCCCAGCCCGAAGACCGCGCCGAGCAGCGGGGCCCCTGCCATCGTCGTCAGCAACCGTGGCGTGAACCTGGCCTGGCGCTGCAACCCGGGGATGAACCCCATGAACACCAAGCCCATGACGATCGTGATCACCCCGCCGACCCTCTGCAGCAAGGTTTGATTGCCGATGACCGTGGTAGTCAAGCCAAGGATTGCCACGGTCCCCATCAAGAACACGGCAGTGAAACCGGCGATGAACAACGCCGCCGCGCCGGCCACCCGCAGCCGAGCACCTCGCCCCGACGCGTCGGCACCCTCCTCGTCGACCCCGACGACAGCGGCCAGGTAGGAAAGGTAACCCGGTACGAGTGGCACCACGCACGGCGACGCAAACGACACAAGCCCAGCCAGCATCGAGACGAGCAGCGCCAGCACGACATGACCCGACATTGCGATCTCGGTGAAACTGCTCATGGGTGGACCTGCCCGTCACTCACGCGCGCTACGCCGGGACACGCCAACCGCATCCCAAAGACTTGGTACTACGCATAGTAGTAGTACGGTTTTGGGATTTCCCAAGGTCACACGCTCGGGGGAACGGGAGCAGGGCATGCTTGATTCGAGGCCGCCGTGCGCACTCTAACGTCGATGAACCCCGCGGTTCCCGTAGTTCAGCTGCGTACGTGGTGACGCGTGGTTCCCGCGCCGCCGGGCGGATGCGTCCTGTCATGTGTAGCGCCAGGGTGTCGCGGCGAATCGTTGCGCGCAGTTGAGCGAACAAAACCACCAGTCGCGGTCGTCATGACGGAGGTGGCTCGCCGCAGATCGCGGGTCCACGGCAGCTCGGCACACCGGGTCGGTCGGGTTTTGGGCGGCCGTCAGTGCCAGGGCGTACACCTGCACCGGTGTGGTGATGTTGCGTAAAAGCCTGCGGCCCAGCGGGATCGGCGATAACCCGAGTCGTGCGCAGCTATCTCGGACGGGTTCGGTCACGACCGCCTGTCCCGCACCAGCCAGCGCGGTGATGCGTGCCGTGATATTCACGTCGTGACCGAAATAGTCGCTGTCGCGGTGCACCGCGCTGCCGTGGTGGATGCCGGCGCGTAGGGCGAGGAAGCCCTCCTCGTTGGCGACGCGGTCGGCCAGTGTCAGGATGGTTGCCACCATGTGCTGCGGCTCTGCCGCGCCGAGCATGACCGCATCGCCAATCGTCTTGACAAGGGTGACACCGGGTTTCAGCGAATCCGAGGCGAGGTCGGCCAGACGGCCCGCGAGACTGGCCGCCTGTTGGTCTCCGCACATCTCGGTCAAAGCGCTGAACCCGGACAGGTCGACGAACGCGAACGTCGCTTCGACGCTCGGGCCGCTCATCTGTTGGCGCCTAGGTCACGACCGGAAGGTTGGAGCCACCGCCGCGGCGCAGAATTGATCAGCGCGGTCTCCGCCATGTTCATCAACACGATCGATCCTCTCCAGAGGTGGTGGCATCGGGGGGGCAGCCGGTGGACTGGTTGCAGTCAGCTCGATTCAGCTGCGACGGGCCTCGGGCCGGGTATTGCGTGCCGCAAGTGACCACGGCACTGAACAAGGGCATGGTCACGGAGGTCGGGCAGCGTCGGGGTCATGCCATGCAGGTGGTGGTTGACGGTTTGAGCCGACCCGCCACCAATCAACGGACTCCTGCCGCCACCGCCGTTTGGCGATTACGGCGACCTTTACGCTATCATCGTCGTATGGCGATGACAACTAAGCGTTGCGGCTCGGCGCGACCGTCCCAGAATCTGTCTCCGGCGGCGGCGCTGTTTCACGGTTTGGCGGATCCGACTCGGCTGGCGATCCTGCAGCGGTTGGCTGACGGTGAAGCCCGGGTGGTGGATTTGACGGGGCTGCTTAGGATGGCGCAGTCCACCGTGTCGGCGCATTTGGCGTGCCTGCGTGACTGCGGGCTCGTCGTCGGGCGGCCCGAAGGTCGGCAGATGTTCTATTCGCTGACCCGCCCGGAACTTATCGACCTGCTCGCCTCGGCTGAGACGCTGCTGGCCGCCACCGGTAACGCCGTCGCGTTGTGCCCCACCTACGGCACCGGCTCCCGCCCCGACGCGACGATCGATACGGAGGAGACCGGCCGATGAGCGAGGCATGCGGCTGCGGCAACGACGAACCCCGCGGCGCCGACGAACAGGAGCGTGAACCCGAGCGGCTCTGGCAGATCAAGGAGCTGCAGTTCGCCGCCATTTCGGGGGTGTTCCTGCTGGCAGCCCTCATCGCCGGGTTCCTCGACGTCGCCGAGCCGGTCGTCCGCACGCTGGAAGCGGTGGCGCTGCTGGCCGGTGCCTATACCTTCGTGCCGTCCACCCTCAAACGGCTGGTCAAGGGCAAGATCGGGGTAGGCACGCTGATGACCATCGCCGCCGTGGGCGCGGTGATCCTCGGCGAGGTGGGTGAGGCCGCCATGCTGGCCTTCCTGTTCTCGATCAGCGAGGGGCTGGAGGAGTACTCGCTGGCGCGCACCCGACGCGGACTGCGCGCGCTGTTGTCGCTGGTGCCCGACAAGGCGACCGTCCTGCGTGACGGCACCGAAATCGTCGTCGCCCCAACTGAGTTGCGGATCGGCGACCGGATGCTGGTCAAGCCGGGTGAGCGTGTGGCGACCGACGGCATCATCGGCCACGGCCGCACCGCCCTTGATGTCTCAGCCATCACCGGCGAGTCGGTTCCCGTCGAAGCCGGCCCAGGCGATGAGGTGTTCGCCGGGTCGATCAACGGCACCGGCGTCCTCGAGGTGGAGGTCACCACCACCGCCGAGGACAACTCGCTGGCCCGCATCGTGCGCATCGTGGAAGCCGAGCAGTCCCGCAAGGGCGCCTCCCAACGCCTGGCCGACCGCATCGCCAAACCCCTCGTGCCTGCGGTCATGATCGCCGCGGCACTGATCGCGCTGGTAGGTAGCCTGCTCGGGGACCCGGCGACGTGGATCGAACGCGCCCTGGTGGTACTGGTCGCCGCCTCACCGTGCGCCCTGGCGATCTCGGTGCCCGTCACCGTCGTGGCCGCCATCGGCGCCGCCAGCAAGCTCGGTGCCCTGGTCAAGGGCGGCGCGGCACTGGAAGGGCTGGGCAAGATCCGCGGCGTCGCCCTGGACAAGACCGGCACGCTCACCGCGAACCGGCCCGCCGTCATCGACGTGGTCACCACCGGCGGCCCCACCCGCGAGCAGGTCCTCGCTGTGGCGGCGGCCCTGGAAGCGCGCAGCGAGCACCCGCTGGCCGCGGCGATCCTGACCGCCGCCGTCGATGACGTCACCGCTGCCACCGACGTGGAGGCCGTCACCGGTGCCGGGCTCACCGGGCGCCGCGACGGGCGGACCATCCGCCTGGGGCGCCCCGGCTGGCTCGACCCCGGCCCGCTCGCCAATGACGTCGCACGGATGCAGCAGGCAGGCGCCACCGCCGTCCTCGTCGAAGACAACGGACAGGTCATCGGTGCGATCGCCGTGCGCGACGAACTGCGCCCCGAGGCCGCCGAGGTGGTCGCCCAACTGCGCCGCGACGGCTATCACGTGGCGATGCTCACCGGCGACAACCACGCCACCGCCGCCGCGTTGGCCCGCGACGTCGGGATCGAGGCCGTGCACGCCGAGCTGCGCCCCGAGGACAAGGCGCGACTGATCGAGCAGCTCCGGGCCCAGCGCCCCACCGCGATGGTCGGCGATGGCGTCAACGACGCTCCCGCGCTGGCCACCGCCGACCTGGGCATCGCGATGGGCGCGATGGGCACCGACGTGGCCATCGAAACCGCCGACGTGGCGCTGATGGGCGAAGACCTGCGCCACCTGCCGCAGACGTTCAGCCACGCACGCCGAGCGCGGCGGATCATGCTGCAGAACGTCGGCCTGTCCCTGGGCCTGATCATCGCGTTGATGCCGCTGGCCTTGTTCGGTGTGCTGGGCCTGGCCGCCGTCGTGCTGATCCACGAACTCGCCGAGATCGTGGTCATCGCCAACGGTGTGCGCGCCGGGCGCGCCACACCGTTGGTCACCGCGCCGGTGGCACGGCCAGCCAATCAAACTCGCGCGGCGGCGGTCGGCGCGCCGTCGTGACCGCCGGCCGCACCAATGCCGGGGCCAGGGTGATTCGGGCGCGGATCACCCTGACCGCCACGGCGGTCATCGTCGCGGGACTCGATCTGGGACTGAAGGCGTGGGCTGCCGACGCGTTGAACGACGGCAGCTCAACAGATCTCGGGCTGCTACACCTGCGGCTGGCGTTCAACCCCGGGGTGGCATTCAGTCTCGGCGACACCCTGCCCCCAGCGGTCCTGCTCGGCATCACCGGCGTGATCGTGGTCGCACTCGCGGTGTTCGCGGTCCGCGTCACGCGCACCGCCGCGCTGCCCGTCGTGCTCGCACTGGCCGCGATGCTGGGTGGCGCGGTGGCCAACCTGGGTGACCGCGCCGCCGACGGGGTCGTCACCGACTACCTGCACACGGGCTGGTTTCCCACCTTCAACCTCGCTGACGTCTTCGTCGTCGGCGGCGCCGCCGTCCTCGTTGTGGCTAGCTGGCGCGCAAGCGACACCGCAGAGGTAGGGCCAGCCGCATGATCCTGTCGTCGGTTCTGCCCGCGATCGGCCTGTTCATCGTCACCAACATCGACGACATCATCGTGCTGTCGCTGTTCTTCGCCCGCGGCGCTGGGCAGCGCGGGACAACGGCTCGGATCACCGCGGGCCAGTATCTGGGGTTTGCGGGGATCCTGGGCGCGGCTGTGCTCGTGACGTTGGGTGCGGGAGCGTTCCTTCCGCGCGAAATCATCCCGTACTTCGGACTCATACCCCTGGCCCTGGGCCTGTGGGCGGCATGGGAAACCTGGCGCGGCAACGGACGCGACGACGATGACGCAAAGGTCGCGGGCAAGAACGTCGGCGTCTGGACCGTCGCAGGAGTCACCTTCGCCAACGGCGGGGACAACATCGGCGTCTACGTCCCCGTCTTCCTCAGCGTGGGGCCCGCAGCTGTGGTGGCCTACTGTGTCGTCTTCCTCGTGCTCGTCGCGGTCCTCGTCGTCGCCGCCAGATTCGTCGCCACCCGCCAGCCGATCGCCGAGGTCCTCGAACGCTGGGAACACGTGCTGTTCCCGATCGTCTTGATCGCCCTCGGCGTCTTCATCCTGGTCAGCGGCCTCGCCTTCTAAGAGCTAGGCTGCGCCCCTCGCCCGCACACTAGCTGAACGCCAAACTACTTGTAATGAAGGAGGTTTCATGCGTAGCGCGAAGCAATCTCTCGCGGTCGTGGCAGCCCTTGTCATCGCGGCAGCCCAGGTCACCGGCTGCACTACTGGCGAGGGTGCCGTCGCGCAAGGCGGTACGTTCGACTTCGTCTCCCCCGGCGGCAAGACCGCGATCTTCTACGACCCTCCCTCGACACGGGGCACGATCGGCGATCTCAGCGGCCCCGACTTGTTCACCGACGAACCGATCCGGCTGTCGGATTTCACCGGGAAGGTGGTCCTGATCAACGTGTGGGGCTCGTGGTGTGCGCCATGCCGCACCGAGACCCCGGAGCTGGAGACGGTCTACGCCGAATACCGCGACCGCGGTGTGCAGTTCCTCGGTATCGACGTCCGCGACAACAGAGACACTGCACGCGATTTCGTCACCGACCGCAACGTGCAATATCCCTCCATCTTCGACCCAGCGATGCGCAGCCTCATCACTCTGGGACGCACCTATCCGACCAGCGTGGTGCCCACCACGATGGTCCTCGACCGCCAACACAGAGTGGCCGCGGTGTACCTCATGGCACTCCTAGCCGAGGACCTGCGGCCACTACTAGATCGGCTGACCACCGAGCGCTAACAAACTCGCAGGACGGCAGCCCTGTGGCGCAGGCTTATCCACGTTCCGTATATACCCCTTCCGGTATACCCGTCGAGGGCATGTTTTCTTGTCGTTTCGGGCTTGGCTCGGTCTCCGCGATGGCCACTTATATACCCCCTAGGGTATAGTGATGGGCGCTAAGGACGAAAGGAGTCGGCGATGGTCGGCGATGAGGAAAGTCTTGCGGTGGTGCTCAACCGGCTGCGACGCGCGCACGGGCAGCTGGCGGGGGTCATCTCGATGATCGAGCAGGGCCGCGATTGCAAGGACGTGGTCATCCAGCTGGCGGCGGTGTCGCGCGCGTTGGACAAGGCCGGATTCAAGATCGTGGCGACGGGTCTGCGTCAATGCCTGACTGAACAGGAACGTGGTGCGGCTCCGCTGATGACCGAGGCCGAACTCGAGAAGTTGTTCTTGGCGTTGGCCTGACGATGCTGCGCGCCGTCGATGGGTTCACGTTCACGCAGTCCGGCAGCCTGTTGGCGGCATCTGTCGTCCAGGCGCGTGGCTGGCCGATTCCGTGGTGGGGGGCGGGGTGAGCGTACTCATCGCTCTGGCGCTGGGCGTGGTGATCGGGGCGCTTCTCGGCGTGCTCGGCGGTGGCGGATCCATCCTGGCCGTTCCCGCGTTGGTCTATGGGCTTGGACTAGGGATCGAGCAGGGCATTCCGATGTCGCTGATCGTGATCGCGGCGGCCTCAGCGGTCGGGGCGCTGCCCAAGGTGCGCGCCGGGCAGGTGCAGTGGCGGCTGGCTGGCATCTTCGCCGCGGCCGGCATCCCCGCCACGCTGATCGGCAGCGCGATCGGTGAACACCTGCCGCCGCCGGTTCTCATGATTGGCTTTGCGGTGCTGATGGTCGTCGCCGGAGCGCGGATGCTGGCCGATTCGGCGAGCACTGGGACCGCCTGCGCTGTAGAAGATTCGGGCATCAACTGGCGGCGCTGCGCATCGCGGTCGATCCCCGCTGGCTTCCTGGTCGGTTTGCTCACCGGGTTGTTCGGCGTCGGTGGAGGCTTCGTCATCATCCCCGCCCTGGTGCTGCTCCTCGGTGTAGAGGTGCCGATCGCGATCGGCACCTCGCTGCTGATCATCGTCGCCAACTCCGCGGCCGGAGTGCTGTCTCATCTCGATGGGGCCGACATCGATTGGTCGATCACGGGCGCCTTCGTGGCCACGGCGATCGGCGCATCGCTCATCGCTGGGCATTTCGGCACCAGGTTGCACACTGCCCGGCTGACACGCTGGTTCGCCTTCCTCGTGTTCGCCGTCGCGGCCTACGTCCTACTGGACACCATCGTGATTCGTTGACCCGCCAAGCATCCGGCTCGTCGACTTTTCCCGAGCCGTCGTCCCAGCACGATTACCCAAATACCCTCCCTGGGTATCGGAACGCATGTGAAGGAGAAGAACCCATGGAAGACAACGACACCGTCGACGTCGAGGTCGACGTCATCGACACCTCGAGCCTCGGGGACCGCAGTTACCTGATCAGCGCTGGCGACACTGCGGTGGTGATCGATCCGCAACGAGACATCGACCGGGTCCTCGATGCGGCCAGGCGGCGCGGCGTGCACATCACCCACGTGCTGGAAACCCACATCCACAACGACTACGTGACCGGCGGCCTCGAATTGTCGCGCAGCGTGGGGGCGGAGTACGTGGTGCCCGCCGGCGACGACGTCGACTACGAGCGCCGCCCCGCTCGCGACGGGGACCTGATCACCGCGGGCCGCATGCAGCTGCAGGTGATGCACACACCCGGCCACACACACCACCACGTCAGCTACGTGCTGCGCGACGCCACCGGCGACGTCGTGGGCGTGTTCACCGGAGGGTCGATGCTGCACGGCACCACCGGACGCACCGATCTACTCGGCCCCCAACACACCCAGGAGTTGACCCACGCTCAATACCGCTCGGTGCGTCGTCTGGCCGAGACGCTGCCCGACTCCACGCGGGTCTATCCCACCCACGGGTTCGGCAGTTTCTGCTCAGCCACTCCCGCCACCGGTGATGCATCCACGATCGCCGAGCAGCGCACCACCAACCCGGCGCTGACTCACGACGAACAGGCCTACGTCACGAAACTTCTCGAAGGGCTCTCGGCCTACCCCGCCTACTACGCCCACATGGGAGTGATCAATCAGGCCGGGCCCGCCCCCGTTAATCTGTCACTACCCGAACCGGTCGACCCAACCGAGCTGCGGCGGCGCATCGACGCCGGGCAGTGGGTGGTCGACCTGCGCCACCGCACCGCGTTCGCCGCCGGGCACCTCGATGGAACATTCGGATTCGAACTCTCCGGCAGCTTCGTCACCTACCTGGGCTGGCTCCACCGATGGGGTGAACCACTGACGCTGATCGGCGACACCGTCGAGCAGATCGCCGACGCACGACGGGAACTGGTCCGCATCGGCATCGACGACCTCCACGGCGCAGCCACCGGCAAGATCGCCGACCTGCGCGCCGGCACCCAATTGCGCCGCTACCGGGTCGCCGACTTCACCGACCTCGCTGACATCCTCGGCAACCACGACGACGTCGTCGTGCTCGATGTGCGGCAACGCCAAGAATTCGCGGCCAGCCGCATCCCCGGCGCGGTCAACATCCCGCTGCACGAACTGCCCGACCGCATCGACGAACTGCCCGACGGGCACGTCTGGGTGCACTGCGCCTCGGGCTACCGGTCCTCGATCGCCGCCTCGCTCCTCGACCGGGCCAGTCGCAGCGTCGTGCTCATCGACGACGACTACAGCACCGCAGACCAACTCCACCTCACCACCACGTGAACCACCCATCACCAACCCGCGGGCCCCCTAGGTAACCGGGGTCGTGACAATCAGCTTGCCTTCTTTGCCGCCGCACGCTGCTCGACCCCACCACGATACGAGGAGCTATCGAGCCATGACCTCGACCAGCTTCACGCCCTTTCCCAGATTTGCTGCCGTGGTGCCACCACCCCGGCGGCCCGAAACGAACGGAACCTCCCATGACTCTGACAATCGGGCACACCGCCCCTGATTTCCACGCCCAGACCACCGACGGCCCGATCAACTTCCACGAGTGGATCGGCAACAGCTGGGCAGTGCTGTTCTCACACCCACGCGACTTCACCCCGGTGTGCACGACAGAACTGGGATACATGGCACGGATCAAACCCGAGTTCGACCGCCGCAACGTCAAGATCGTCGGCCTGTCGGTCGACCCGTTGGACAACCACACCGCATGGGCGAGCGACATCGCCGAGACGCAAGGAACCGCGCCCAACTTCCCGATGATCTCCGACAGCGACTACACCATCTCCAAGGCCTACGGGATGCTCCCAGCTGGAATCACCGGGGATCCGACCGAGCACAGCCCCGCCGAGATGGCGACCTTGCGCAACGTCTTCGTCATCGGACCGGACAAGAAGATCAAACTCGTTCTGGTCTACCCGATGACGACCGGACGCAATTTCGACGAGATCCTGCGTGTCATCGACTCGCTGCAGCTCACCGCCGAGCACAAGGTGGCCACCCCTGCGCAATGGCGCCCAGGCGAAGACGTCATCATCTCCGGATCCGTCACCGACGACGAGGCCCGCCAGATCTATCCGGACGGATGGGACGCCCCGCGCCCCTACCTGCGAATCGTCCCCAACCCGACCCCACGCTGACGGCGCATGTGAGCCGCATGCATTGAACCGGGGCCCACAGTGCGCCCGTTATCGCCGCCAGCGCCCAGCAGGAACAGCAGCATCAACGCCGCCCGGGCATCGGGCCAAGAGACCGCTTTCACAGGCAGAGTGCGGGCGGAGCAATCATCAGCCCGGCCGTGAGGGCTGGCCCGAGAAGGACCGCACCCATCACCAGGGCCAGACCCGTGCGGGCGGCGGATGACTGGTCGGGCGGGAAGAGGAGCCGCTCGATCCGCTGCGTCACGGCCAGCCCGGCGGCGCCCAGCGCTGCAACGGGAGTGGCTAGGGGCCCATGGGGAGGTGACGAGGTCGGGGACGGCAGGATCAGGGCGAGCAGAGCATCGACCACGGTGCCGGCACTGTGGCGGCGAGCGGCTGCGTCGTCGGCGCACATTTCCAGGAGACGGGCGACCTCGGCCGCGCCAGCGGTGAACAGCCGCACGCGGGACAAGACCTTGCTCAACGCCCCGGTCAGAGCCAGAACCAGGTGATGATGTCCGATCAAATGGGCGCGTTCATGGGAGATCACCGCGGCTTGCTGGGCGTCATCGAGGACGTCGAGGGCTGCCCGGGTCATGACGATGATGTGGGGGCGACCGGCCAGGCAGTACACCCCGCGCCGGTCGCTATCGATGACCAGCGCCCCGCCGGGCCCGGGTGCAGTGTCCCCGGCAGCGATTCTGACGGCCCGGACGTGGTCGGCGCCGCCCCGATGGGCCCGGTGCAGAATGTTCACGGCGCGAGCGGCGAGCACCAGCACCGCGACAGAGCCCATCACCGCCAAGACCACAAATGTGACCTGCAGCAGATCGCCGTACCCGCCGCGGGCAATCAATCCAAGACCGGCCACGCAGCCCGTCAGCACGGAACCGATCTGACCCCAAGAAACGACGATCTGATAGAAGAACAACGCCAAAGCGCCCACCCAGGCCGCCACGACAGTGGCCATCACCGCGAGCCAAGCGCACACACCAAGGCGGGGTGCGGCACCGTTGCAAGTAGCGCGCGACAGCAGTCCCGGTCCCAGCACCGTCAGGGACACGGCGTAAACGAGCAGACACACGGCAATGTTCACGTCGTCGTCGCACCCCGGCCGCTGCGACGACGAAGGACGTCTTCGAGCCCCGCCAATTCCTCCGGGCTCATCTCCCCCACGAAGTGCGTCAAAACAGCTGCTGTTTCGTGTTCACCGTCACTGAGGGCTTCGCGCATCAGCCCGGCGATGTGTTCGGCGTGGCTCAATACGGTGCGGTAGCGAAACGCCTTGCCCTCACGCTCGCGATGCAAATGACCCTTGCGGTGAAGATTCTCCATCGTCGACAGCACCGTGGTGTACACGATCGCACGGTCGGTGCGTAACAGTTCGAAAACCTCCCTGACCGTGCCCTGCCCGCCCACCGACCACAACCGCGCCATCACCACGGTCTCGAGTTCGCCGAACACCCGCACACCATCACCTACCTAATTGCCTACTGCGACTGAGACATCCCCTTGAAGCGGGTGGCGGAAGAACGGTGCGCTTTCCCTGTCACCGCTCGCCGCAAAGGGACACCGGTTACATCTCCCCGGTGCAACACGGGCACGGTTCCTTCATGTCCATGTCGGCGCAACACGTGCAGTTGTCCATCGGCATCGCCATCATGGCCTCGTCGCAACACCACATCAACGGCTTCGCGCCGCCAGCGGTGTAGGTGACCGCCATGGGGTCGCCGCCGGTGACATCGAAGTAGATCTTGCCTGTGGCGGTCTGGCCTCGTGCCAGCGTTGCGCCGGAAATGCCCTGCGCGCTTGCCACTTGCCAGAGCACCGGGTAGCTGCCCCCGTCATTGGTTGCGTTGAAGTTAGGAATGATGGGTGTAGCGGTCCCGGAGATCGCCGTGACCGTCGCGGTGGCCTCCCACAGTTGCCCGGTCAACGGATAGCCAGGCGCGGTGTCTCCGCTCTTCTTGAGGTCGGTTACCGACCAGTCCAGCACGCCGCCGCCATCGCCGACCTGCTGGTGAGACCCAAAGCGGTGCATACAAGGGTCTGCCGCCGCCGCGACTCCTGGAAAGCCGAAGCCCACCATCATCATCATGACCGCCGCCAGCACCGTCATCAATCCAAATTTCCGCACACCTGCTCCTTAACCTTGCCGCAACAACCGCTCGACTGCGTAGCAGCCCAGGGCCCCCTAAGCATCCATCTACTATCTCTGTACCGAGATAGTAGATGATGTGGTGGTGTTGGTTCATTTGCAGCCCTACGCGGGTGTCCCGCCGACTGTCTCACTTCTAAAGAAGTGAGACGACCCCACATGGCCCGCGTTGTGGTCACAACGCGCCAGGTCGCGGTGTCTCATTTCTTGTCTCACACTGCGTGTCTCAGATCCTCGATGTCAGAGGACAATGAGACAGTAGCGGTGTGACAGCGATTCTCGGATATGCGCGAGTCAGCACCTTGGGCCAGGACCTCGATGCACAGCTCGCCGCGCTTGCCGCCCAGGGCGTCGAATCCGGCCAAATCTTTACCGACAAACTGTCGGGTGCGGTGAACACCGTTCGGCCGGGCCTGGCGGCCCTGCTGCATTACGCCCGCGAGGGCGACACTGTGGTGGTCACCGCCATCGATCGACTGGGCCGATCCGTCGCGGAAGTAACCCGCACCATCGCGGATCTGAGTGAGCGCCGAATTCTGTTGCGCGCCCTACGTGAAGGTGTGGACACCGGCACACCAACAGGCCGTGCGGTGGCCACCATCATGGCGACGCTGGCCGAGCTTGAACTCGAACTCGGCCGTGAGCGTCGCGCTGCCTCGCGCGACGCCCGGCGAGCCCGCCAACTGCCGGCTACCAAGCCGGCCAAACTGACCCCCGAACGACAAGAACAGCTGCGCCGCCTCGCCGGGACGGGCGAACCCGTACACGAACTTGCCCAAGCGTTCGGGGTGAGCCGGGCGACGGCCTACCGCTACCTGGCCAAACTCAGTTCTCAGTGAGGAGTCGCGTGATGGCCGCCGAGGATTTGCATCCCTCCACTCACCTGCGGGCCGCAGCGTGGGTCCCCGATGACGTCGAAGATCGGCCGTGGGAGGAAGCCGTCGCCCTGGCCGCCGACTGGATTTGGGAACGCAGTCGCGAGGAGGATCTAGCGCCGCTGCTGGTGAGCAACGCGCAAAACGCGGCGAGCTTTGGTTATGCCGACCTCGACGAGATCATCCGAGCGGGGGGTCACGCCACACCACAGAGCCGTAGCCGACCCGATCGCGGTCCGGTTCTGGCGTTCGTGCCAGACGAACGGTCGTTGCACTTCGCGATGGGGTTGGCTCGGGGCTATTCGCTTGCTGTCGTCGAAGGCTCCACGCCCTTAGCCGAATGGGCTGCTGGCGCGGCCGCGATCAACCTGCTGACCGGGCAGGTCACTACGTCCCAAGTCGACGATGATGTCCGCAAAGACCTTGATTCCGTCATCTTCTACGGCGGTCGTAATGGCTGGACAGGGGCAGATGAAAAGGCGCAAGTGCGGCGGTTTCTAAGCGATCACATCGGCGGCGGCCGACTGACTCCCGATCAGGCCGCTGCGTATGCCTTGTCGTCGCAGTCGGTGTCCGATCGCGGAGCCAGGCGACTGCGCGAGCTGCTCAGCCGCAATCGGTGATCACCACGCTTCGAGTGCGTCTAAAACCGTCATTTAGGCACACCCGCGGTCACCTGCGCTGATTTGCCGGGTGTTATCTATAGGCAACAGACCTGCGGAAAGTCGCCCTTCCGAATGTGCCCGCGGCGGTGGCCCGGTGTCACTCACCCGCGATACCGTCGTGCCATGACCATGAGGTACCGGCGGCCTCACCGCACCGGGATCACCGCCGCCTCGGCGGCGTTCGTGGTCGCAGTAGGTGCCGTGGTAACCAGCGGCCTGGCTCTCGCCCATCCAATCGAACCGGCCCGACACACGGTGAACGTAGTTCCGTCGCCGCCACCGACGTACAGCAGCGGCGACACCCAGGCCTCTAAGTCGGCAGCCTGCGCGGCGTGGGATCAGGCGGCGCGATCAATCACTTCAGTTGGCAAACAGCGTGCGTCGATCGCCGCAACAACCGGCAGGTCTAGCGTTGAAACCGCCGAAGCGCGAACCGCGGAAAAGCGCACGATGACTTCGCAAGTCGCGTTCTTACGGACGCAGATAGGTCCGGCGACGCCCACAGAAGTCAGGGCACTGATCACGGATTGGATCGGGACTCAAATCGACAGCATGCATGGGGTCAACGTCCGCGACTGGAGCGCGTCGAATGATGCCATCACGCAGGGCAATGATTTGGTCGACGTGATTGATGCGAAGTGTGGGTTCAGCTGATGCCTGCTGTCGGAGGGTCTGCTGGATCGTATGGGCGGCTGATTGTTACGCCGGACATGGAGCCACCGGACGCTGGGCATTGGGATGCCCAAGAGCAGACCTACCGAGCTGGTGCGACGTCGTGGAATGGAATCCACCAGCAGATCGTCACTGACAGCGCGAGATTTCGCGATGCCGCCGATTCCCGGGGTTTCGACGAGGTTCACCGGGTGAACGCCGCGTTGGCCGAGGAAGCCAAGACGATTGCCGAGTGGCACGCCAAGGTGGCCGACAAGTGCGCCGATATCGCCACGGTGCTGCGCGATACGCGTGCAGGTCAAGAGCAGCTTGTCCGTGACGCGGACGTCAAGATCGCGAACGCGAAGCTTCCGGGTGAAGCAGAAGCCCTGGTGACTGAGTACCACGGCATAGCCAGGTATCAGACCGAGGCGGGCGTGGTAGCCGCGATGGCCTCTCACACCGCCTTCAAGGCAAGCACCGAAAACACAAGAGCCTTAGACCTTTTGACGAAATGGGGCGATGTCCCCTCCGCACCTCCCGTACAACCCGTCGACCACACCTCACCGGGCATCGCCCAGGAGGACGACAACCCCCCTAAAAAGACACCTCTTCAGGAAGAAGACAATCCAAAAAAGACACCGCTTCAAGAGGGAAGTAACCAACCTCAGCCAGCAGAGGCGCCAACAGAATCGCCGGGAACGTCGTCTACCACTCAGCCTGGAATCACGGCCGCTACTGGTGGTGACGAAGGGATTACGACGGCGACTGGGCCGGTGACTCAGCCAGCGCCGGGGGCTACCTCGCCACGGCCAGCAGTCTCCCCATTGGGCGGCGGTGCGCCGTCGATGGGTGGGTTGGGCAGTGGTGGTGGAGGGATGGGTTCCGGTGGTGGACTTCCGAAGATGCCCGGTGGCCTAGGAAGCGGCGGTATGCCGGCGGCGGGCTCTAATCCTCTGGGTAGTGGTGTAGGCCAAATGCCTGGTGCGGGAAGCGGTTTGACGAGTGCTGGTGGGGTTCCGGGCTCAGCTTCGGGCGCTGGGGCCGGGTCGCCTTTGTCGTCTGCGTTCAATCAGGGGGTCGCGACGACGGCGGGCATGGGTGGTGGGGTGCCCTCGGCGCCGCCGCCGGCGAGCCCGTCACCGGCCTTATCTGCGGGTGGCCATGCGGCGCCGGCCGCGGCTGCCCCCGGCGGCGGTGTGACCCCGGCCGCGGCACAGCCAGGCATGGTTTCACCGTCCGCACCGGCCGCGACTCCTGCCGGGGCGGGAATGAGTACCGGCGGGGGTGCGCCGATGATGCTTCCTCCCGGCTCGATGGGGCCGCCAGCGGGTGCTGTTCCGCCCGCGGCGACTATGCCTGCCGGGACGGTCGGCGCTGCCAGTAATGCTCCAGCAGCCTCGCCGGCTCCGTCGAGTGCGGGTGCGGGCGGCGCGACGCTGATTCCGGCGAGTGTGGTGGCCGCCGGGCAGACGGCGGCGGCGCGCGAGCGACGCGAGTCGGCCGACGCCGCGGCCGCCAAGGAGTTGGCCTGGAAGCTCCAGCACGCAGCTCAGGCGGTCAACTATCCGATCGAGTGGGCGGTGGGGGTCTTCCGTTCCCCGAGCGGCACGGAAACCGTCATCACCTCCAATGACGGGGCTAGCTACATCCCTGCGGGTGTGTTCGTTCCTCGATCGGTTCGCGTGCTGGCGACAGATCCTTTGGTGGACGACCACTTTCGGCAGCTGTGGTTCGGCTGGTCCGATCCGGCGCGGGTCCTCGTCGAGTATGCGCAGCTGCGCGCCGAGCTGGGCTGGCGACTAGTGGCCGCAGCGTCCACGGTCGGAGTGAGCGCGCTGCGCGATGCCGGGGTCGAGCACCCACCGTCGTGCACGCGTCAGACCAACCCGTTACTGCAACCTGGCGTTCAGGCCCCCGCCCCGGTCCTGGACGGGTTGCACGTACACCGTCTGGCGGCGCTTTGGCCGGAGGTGTATCCGCGGCTGCTGCGCGTCACCGATGCCGACCCGATGTTCCAAGACAGAATCGTTTCGCGGGTCAGCGCATCGTTGGTCAACTCAGCGACCACCCAGGCTCAGGCCGTCGATGGGGGCATTCCGAATGCGGTGCGCGCGATCTGGCTGACCCGCGGCGGGGACCGTGATCCCAGCCCTCAGCAGTGGGCTGAGTATGACGCTGCGGCTAAGGATTTCAACACGGTTACCTCGATTTTCCGGCCGGGATTTGTGGGTCAGTCTGATCCGAGCGACACCATTGAGGAGCTGGCGCGCTACCGGGCGCACTGGATGGTGGCGCGTACCGCTGAGCTGATCGGCGGGTGGGCCACACGGCCGCTGCCTCTGCCCGATATGTGCTACGCCGCGGCCGCTGCCGGCGACGTCCATCTTCGCCTGGCCATCGTGAAAGAGCTGACCAGTGTCGAGGAAGACTTGGGCGAACGATGACGACCAATGATGATTTTCTGATCGACGCGGAATATCAGGGCGTGGAGCTTGGCACGCGTCATGCCGATCTGGCGGTCTTTGTTGCTCAGGCAGCGCAGTGGGCCCGAGCGTTTTGCACTCCCATCTCCGATCACAGCGGACACGATGCCGATTTCGACTTCGACTACCCGTTGATGTCGCATGCTGTTGTCCTGGAGGGGCTGCACGCGCGGCTTGCAGCAGCGATGGCGGAGTTGGTGACCTCGATGGCTCCGTGCCCCGATATTCGGATGCAAGCTCCGGCGGTGGGATCTCACACGCGTGCGCTGGGCTCGCCGGTAACGTATTTCGATGGCGTCGACTTCGTTGTGGGACTGGAGCCGCACAGCCGTTATCGGGTTACCCATCACGCTCTTTGGCGCGAATCAATCGGATACGCGCGAGCATTCTTGGCCTCGGCACAGACGTCCACCGTCGAGCTGAGCTGGTACGCCGTTGCGGTGCAAGAACTCCTCGATGAGGCGTTCGCAACCGTGCGGGACGCCTACGCCGATGCGGTGGCGGCAACCTACGGCAGCATGTTCGCCGCCCTGGCCGGCCCTGGTATGTCCAGCGTTCTCATCTCCTGCATGCAAGAGCTGACCCGCGCAGGGTTCGACGATTCCCATTGCGAATCGGTGCTCAGCAGACTCGAAACTACTTTCCCTGTATCCGTGGCGAAATGTCGTGCCAGACAAAATAAGTGGCAACCGACCAGCATCGCCAACCAGTAAACATCTGCCCCGCGTCAGTCGATGTCGAGGCCGTGTCCGCGGTCCCGGTCTCGGCTTCGGTCGCGTGTGGGGGAATTGGTGCGGATCCGCCAGCTGCGGGCGGCCACGGCACGGTGACGGTCGGCGCTGGCCGCCAACACCGGATCATCGATATCCGGTGCAGTGAACGGGTTTTCATTCCATGGCAGGCCAAGCCCATCGAGGAATCGCCGGGCGTTCCCGGGCTCGCCCCTGTCCACGAGCAGGAGCCTGCCGTGAGCGGGGACCAGGGCGGTGGCCACGGCCGCGAGATGCGCGGGGTTGGCGACCGCGGCGTCCTCGACGACGACGATGGTTCCCGCGGGCGCTGGGTGCTCGCGGATGCCTTTGGCGAGCTGGGCGAGGCTGACTTGACCGGGCTGCGGTGTCGCGCTGATGCGGGCCAGGTTTCGGCCGGTGTCGGCGGCCGCGGCGTTGATCGCTTCGGCGAGTTCGGGGGTGTAGTGCTCGGCGGCCACGGTGGCCACCACGTAGGGCGCGGTGAGCGCGACCGGCGGCGCATCGGTGGGCAGCTGGAGAGGGAGCGGGTCGGCGTGGCGGGTGGCCGCGCCTAGGACCTCGACGAGCGCGCGATCAGATGCATGCATGCGTGCGTGCATGCTGCGATCCTGGGCGGTGTGGCGCTCGATGCGGTACTCGCGGCGCAGCCGGTTGGTGACGGTGCGGTGGAAGCGCCGTAGTTCGGCGACCTGCTGGGGGAGCTGGTCTTCGTCGGCCTCGCGGGCGGCGGCGGTAATGGTGGCAGCGTGGTCGTTGCGGCCCAGGACCCGACGCAGTGCGGCGGCGGCGTCGCCGGGGGTACCCCGTCGTGCGGTGTGCTGACCGGAGATGGCTTCTGCGTGTTCGTGGTCGCCTTCCCCGGCGCGGGTGTCGTACAAGTGGACGGTGTTGACGTGCCGGCCACGGGTCAGGCCGACGTAGGCGTAGGCGCGGGTGGCGCTGTCCGCGGAGAGCAAGGCGTGGCAGGTGTCGGCGGTGACGCCCTGAGCGGCGTGCACGGTGACCGCGTAGCCCAAATGAACCTGCTGGCGTAGATAGTCGCCCGCCAAGGTGGCCAACGCGCCGTCGTCGAGACGCCGGGCCGCGATCCGTCCCTCGTCGGTGTCGACGGCGAGGACTTCCCAGCGTTGCCCGTTGCGGATCGGATCGGCCGCGGTGACCAGTGTGTGATCGGTGTAGGTGTCGATGTCGATGGTGTTCTCCCGGGTGATCACCACATCGCCGGCCGCGAGGCGGTGCCCACGAGCCGCACGCACCGTGGGCGCGTCCTCACTGACCCGCTCGGAATGAATCCGAATGTTGATCGCATCGGCCATCTCCCACCGATCGGCAATAAGCAATGCGTCTCGGCCGGCCGCGATGTCGGCCTGCCACGCCGTCCGCGCGTCATCGGCCATGGTGACTGCATCCCCGGTGTGAAGGCGGTCAGCGCGGCGATACCAGCCCACGGCGCGCCGCAGCGCGGCCGGACCTCCCTCCCGTACGGCCAGCGAGGCGTCACGCTCGTCGTGGTCGTGCATCCGCCACACCTCGGACAGTCGTTGCGCCCAGGGCAGATCGGTGACCAGTTGGGCGAAGGTGCCACCGCGTTGAGCGACCGGTGCAAGCTGGTGCTCATCCCCGACCGCCACCACTTTCGTCCCGGCGGCGGTGGCCGCGTCCAGCAACGTGCGCAGGTGTTGGGTACCGACCATGCCGGCCTCATCGACGATGACCAGGGTGCCACTGTCGAGGACCTCGGTACCGCGCTCGAGCTGACCCAACAACGCATCGAGGGTGGCGCCGCGATCCCCGGCCCTCTCGCGCACCGCCACGTCGACTGCGCGCCCGGTCGGCGCGACCACCAGAACGCGTTTCCCGGCCTCATTCGCCGCGCGCCGCAACGCTCGCAGCGAGTGGGTTTTGCCAGCCCCTGCGGGGGCGCTGAGAGGCTGCACGAGCCGCTCTGAGGCGGCGATGGCGGTGATGGCCCGGGCCTGATCCGGCGACAGTCCAACGGTGTCCACAGAGGGCACGGCGGCGCGCGCATCGCGGTGGCCCATCAGCTCGACAATGGTGTGTTCTTCGGCGACCAAATCGGCTGCCGTATAGCGGATCGACCCTTCGCGTTGATGCGCGGCCCGCTCGTCTCCGATGCGCAGTGCGACACCATGCGCCAGGCGCTCAATGACCTCTCGTGGGGACGGTCCGTCGGCGTCGTCGATGGGCATCCGCGCACCGATCGCCTCGACCAGATCGGCGCGGGTGAACGCGGCCTGTTTGAGGCCGTGCGCAACCGCGCGACGCACCACGTCGGCGTAGTCGACACCGGCCTGTTGACGGGCCTCCCGCGCGGCCTGCTGAGCTGGCCGACTGATGCGGAAACCGCGGTCATCAGCGGCCCAGGCGACACGCAGCGCCGCCCATGCGACACCCTCGGGCTTCCGCGGCCGGGTGGCCTTCTGCGCGGTCGCCAACTGTGCTGCGGAAAGCTCATCGCACTCGATTCTGAGATGCCCGCTGGCCCACTCGCGCAGCTGCGTCGCACGCTGCGACCACGACGTCATATCGCCGCGGTGTGCCCCCGCGATTTCGGCCATCCCAGTGCGCGGATCAACCTCGCCCCACTCGATGCCTATCAAGCGCGTCAACTCGCGACGCAAGGTGGCTTGGTAGACGATTCCGGCGGCCCGCGCTTCGTGATAAAGGCTCGTTCCATCCAACGACACCAGCTTGCCGTCAGCGCGCGCCTGACGGTTCGGAACGACTGCGTGCGTGTGCAGATGCGGGTCCCCGGCGCGGGAGGTTTCGTGCTGAAAAGTGGCCGCCACAATTCCCGGCAACCGAACCAAATCCTTCTGTCCGGTGATGGGGTTATGGACCCGGGTGTAGCCCCCGTGTTCGGCCAGATACTCCATCGCTTCGGCGACGGCGTAGGCGTGAGCTTCGGCGACCGCCTTGCCCATCACATCGTCACCGAGACCGCGCAGCAGTGACACGCTCTTGGGTGCGCAAAACGTCAAGTCATAACCGTGCACCCCGTCGCGTTTATTGAACGCGCGGCCACTCGCTTCGCACGGCGATATTCCGTCATCCAGCCAGCGCGTCACCTCATCCAAATCGGCGTTCTCACCGTTACCGCCGACGCCCGTCAAACCCATCGCCGCGGCCACGTCCCGGCCGGCGGAAAGCCACACCGGAAGCCGCGTCTCAGACTCGCTGTAGTACTCGCCCAAACCCCCACCGGCCGCACGACCATCCAGCGCCGCCGACGACGCCTGACGCGCGGTGTCGACGTAGTACGACACCGACCAATGGCCGAGCTTGGCGATCGTCAACACCGCGCCGCACACCTCCCGCCCACTGGACCACCGCCGCTCTCGCGGTAGCGCGCCCCGGCGCGCTACCGACCAGCCTCGCATACATTGTGCAAATGTGCCATATTGTTGTGGTGGTAGGAATGCTGGTGGGCGGCGAGCAGGCGGGAGTGGACAGCGGAAGCGAGGCGGGTGGGTGAAGATGGAAGCGCGGGGAGAACGGCGTAAGGGAAGCTGCGGCGGGGAAATGCGGGACGAAGATGGGGCTGGTTGAGAGATGCTGAACGTGGCGTCTCGCTCGAACGTCAGTGCACCGTTTCGCAACCACTAGGTGCGTCGTCGACCAGGCGGCCAACGGTGCACTCGTCGCGCCGCCGTGCCATGCCTCCAGCGGCATGCCGTCGCGGTGTCGCTGAAGGTGCGTTGAGCGTGCGGCTGATGTGCCCACTACGGGTGCGTTGAGCGCTGTCGGTGAGCACGCGGCGGATCTCTTCTCGGGCCGCGGCGATCCGCGCCCGCGACGCCTCGGTGAGCACCACTGGTCGCGGCGTCTGGTCGATGCTGACGGCGGCGGAGCCGCCAGCCTTTGTCGGGGCCTCGGGGGGGGACCAGGACAGCCGTCGTAACCGGCTGTGCAGGAACGCGCCAGGGTTGGCGATGTGGTCGGGCCAGGTCAGCCCTCGGGCGCGCATGTCGGCGTTGAGCTTGTCGTTGACCGCGCGTGCTGACCACACGTCGGGGTCAATGCCGGTGGCGGTGAGTGCGTCGCAGATGGCGCCGATGTGGGCGCGGTCTAGGCCGTGCGTGATCGCGACGAGTCCAGCGGCAAGCCGTTGGACGGCCAGTGGACGCGCGGTGCGTCGCCATGGCCGTGTTTGTCGCGTCTTGTCGCAGATTCGTTTGGCGGGCGCGCTTGCGCGCTCGCTTGGTGAGTAATTCCCTACGGGAGAAGAAAGACCAACGCCGCCTGACGGCGGTAGGTGGAAATCATGCACAACGGGGCGGGTCACGGGACGGGCTTCGCGGCGCGGCACCAGGTGGTACACCGAGGGTCGCCGGCCGATGCTGGGGGTGTTTGTCGAGCCGTGGCCACGCTGCGCCTCGACGGCCCACTGAGACACCCGCAGGACACGCCATGCGGCAGTCACCGTGCGCACGTCACAACCCACTCGGGAAGCGATTGTCGCGCGTGTGACGGCGACGTGGCGGCCGGTGGCGTGGTCGGCGTGCTCGGCCATCACCGTGGCGATCGACAACAGCGTCGCCGCTGTGATCGACACGCGCTCCTCGGCGCACAGCTGGCCCAGTGCTGGTGACTGCGCCCACTGGCGCAGACCGTCGAGCCAGCCGGCGCGACTGGTCCACATCGGCGCGCGTGGGGCGCAGGCCCCGGCGCGCTGCACCCATTCGCGGCGTCGTTCGTTGGTCAGCGCGCGTACGACATGCGGGCTGGGAGCGGCAGGAGCTACAGCCGAGCCGAGCGGTGTCGGCCACGTGCTGCTCGCCCGACGTGATCGGGCGGTTGAGAGGTCACGATTCGCACACTGGCT
>NZ_QMEW01000044.1 GCF_003284965.1 Mycolicibacterium sp. GF69 | reverse complement strand
GGCCGCCCGGAGCTGTCCGACGCGGCCGTGGTGTCCCGGTCGTGGGGCATGGCGGTGGCGACGCTGGTCAGCCGGCTCACCGGGTTCGCCCGCATCGTGCTGCTCGCCACCATTCTCGGCGCGGCGCTCACCAGCGCGTTCTCGGTCGCCTACCAGTTGCCGAACCTGATCGCGGCCCTGGTTCTCGAGGCGACGTTCACCGCGATCTTCGTGCCGGTCCTGGCGCGCGCCGAGCGCGACGACCCCGACAACGGCACCGCGTTCGTCCGCCGCCTGGTCACGCTGGCGACGACTTTGCTGCTGATCATCACGGCGCTGTCGGTCGCGTCGGCGCCGTGGCTCGTCGGACTCATGCTCGGCAGCGAACCGGAGGTCAACCGCGACCTCACCACCGCGTTCGCATACCTGTTGCTGCCCCAGGTGCTGTTCTACGGGTTGTCCTCGGTGTTCATGGCAATCCTCAACACCCGCAACGTGTTCGGACCGCCCGCCTGGGCGCCGGTGTGCAACAACCTCGTCGCCCTGGCGACACTTGTCCTGTATCTCATTGTGCCGGGCGAACTCTCGGTGGACCCCGTACGGATGGGCAACGCGAAGCTTCTGGTGCTCGGCATCGGCATGACGCTGGGCACCGTAACGCAGGTTCTGGTGCTGTTCGTGGCGATCCGCCGCGAGCGGATCAGCCTGCGTCCGCTGTGGGGCATCGACGAGCGGATGAAGAAATTCGGCGCGATGGCCGCCGCGATGGTGTTGTACGTGCTGGTCAGCCAGATCGGATTGATCGTCGGCAACCGGATCGCCAGTGGCGCTGCGGCTTCCGGCCCCGCGATCTACAACTACACCTGGCTGGTGCTGCAGTTGCCGTTCGGCATGATCGGCGTGACGGTGCTGACGGTCGTCATGCCCCGGTTGAGTCGCAACGCCGCAGCCAACGACAAGCGTGCGGTGCTGGCGGACCTGTCGCTGGCGACGCGGCTCACGATGGTCATACTCATCCCGATCGTCGCGGTGATGACGGTCGGGGGCCCGGCGATCGGCAGCGCGCTGTTCGCCTACGGCAACTTCGGTGAAGTCGACGCGGGCTACCTCGGCATGGCGATCACGCTGTCGGCGTTCACGTTGGTGCCCTACGCGCTGGTGCTGTTGCAGCTTCGGGTCTTCTACGCGCGCCAGCAACCGTGGACGCCGATCCTGCTGATCCTGGTGATCACAACCGTGAAGATCATCGGTTCGCTCATCGCGCCGCATCTCACCGACGACCCCGATCTGGTCGCCGGATACCTGGGCACGGCCAACGGTCTGGGCTTCCTCGCCGGCGCAGTCGTCGGCTACTTCCTCCTGCGCGCCAACCTCGATCCGCCCGGTGGACGGCTGATCGACCTGCAGGTGGTGCGCACGATCCTGGTCACCATCTCCGCTTCTCTGCTCGCAGCCATGCTCGGTCACACCGTCGACCAGTTACTGGGGCTCGAGTCGTTGACGGAGCGCTGGGGTGGGGGCGGTTCCCTCCTGCGCCTCGCGGTGCTCGGCGTGATCATGGCGCCGGTGATCGTCGCCGTCCTGCTGGCCGCACGCGTACCCGACGCCCAGGCCGCGCTGGCCGCTGTGCGCCGCCGCCTCGGCGGTCGTGCCGGAGCTACCGCCGCGGTAGCCGCGAGAGCCGTCTCCCCCGCCGACCGGCCACGAACGCGCACCCCGCTCACGTACCCTGATCGCAGGAATTCGTCCGCGTCGGGCCGGGGTCACCACCCGCAGACCGTCCGGCGTGGACCACCTCCCCCAGATGCCTGGGACCGGATGCCGAAAGGACCAGCGGTGAGCGACGAATCCGCAGGTGACTCCGCCCCCAGCGCCGACGCCACCGCCACCGCGAAGGTTCCGCGGCCGTCGGGCGGGTCGTCCGAGGTCGTCGCCGACGACCTGCAGCCCGATGTGCCTGACTCCGGCGAGACCACCGAGTTCACCGTCGAGAACGGCACCGCGCGGATGCCGATGTCGGGACGTCCACCCGCTGACTACGGCGGCGACCCCACCCGCGAACCCCTCGCGTTCGACCCGCCGCGCGAACCGGCCATCGAAGCGGCCACCTCCGACGAGGACGTCCACCTCATCCCCGGCGCCGTGATCGCTGGGGGCCGTTATCGGCTGCTGGTGTTCCACGGCGGTCCCCCCACCCTGCAGTTCTGGCAAGCGCTGGACACCGCGCTGGACCGGCAGGTCGCGCTCACCTTCGTCGACCCGGACAACACGCTGTCCGACGAGGCGCTGCGCGGGATCCTGACCCGGACCCGCAAGCTCAGCAGCATCGACATGCCCGGTATCGCCCGGGTGCTCGACGTGGTCAACACCGGGTCCGGTGGGCTGGTCGTCGCCGAGTGGATCCGCGGCGGGTCGCTGACCGAGGTCGCCGACACCTCGCCGTCCCCGGTCGGCGGGGCCAGAGCCATGCAGTCGCTGGCCGCGGCCGCCGAGGCCGCGCACCGTGCAGGCGTGGCGCTGTCGATCGACCACCCCGGCCGCGTGCGGGTCAGCATCGAGGGCGATGTCGCGCTGGCCTTCCCGGCGACGCTGGCCGACGCCACACCCGAGGACGATATTCGTGGCATCGGTGCGGCGCTGTACGCGCTGCTGGTCAACCGGTGGCCGCTGCCCGAGCACGGGGTGCGCAGCGGCTTGGCACCCGCGGACCTCGACCCGGGCGGGCAGCCTATCGAACCGCGCGCCATCGACCGCCAGATCCCGTTCCAGATCTCGGCCGCGGCGGCGCGCGCCGTTCAGGAAGGCGGCGGCATCCGCAGTGCCCCAACCTTGCTGAACCTGTTGCAGCAGGCGACGGCGATCGCCGACCGGACCGAGTTGATCTCCCCCGTCGACGACCCGGCCCACCCCGCGTCGCGCACCCGCGAACCCATCGCCGAGGATCCCGAGACCCAGGCGCGCCGCCGCAAAGCGCTGATGATCGGGCTCGGCGTCGGCGGCGCCATCGTCGTGGTGGCGCTGGTGGTGCTGGGCACCGTGCTGACGTCGATCTTCGGCGACGTCGGGGACGGCCTCGGCGGCGACCGGCTCGGTCTCAACGACCCGACGACCTCGGAGTCGGCCGACGGAAGTGGCAGCGGTGACGGCAACGTCGTCAAACCCACTGCGGTGACGGTCTTTTCGCCGGAGGGCGAGGCCGACGCGCCCTCGTCGGCGGCGTTGGCGATCGACGGTGACAAGTCCACGGTCTGGCCGATCGACACGTACACCGACGCGGTGCCGTTCCCGAATTTCAAGAACGGTGTCGGGTTGATGCTGCAGCTGCCGCAGTCCACGACGGTCGGCGAGGTCGACATCGACCTCAACAGCACCGGCACCGCCGTGGAAATCCGCTCGGCGCAGACGTCGTCACCGTCGTCGCTGGCCGATACCACGGTGTTGACGCCGGCCACCCAGCTCAAGCCGGGCTCCAACACGATCAAGGTGGAGAATGCCTCACCCACCTCCAACCTGCTGGTGTGGGTGTCCACGCTCGGCCAGGTCAACGGCGAAAGCCGCTCCGACATCGCCGAGATCACGGTGAAGTCGGCCTCCTGAGCCGTTCTATCCCCAGGCCGGCAAAGATGTGTCGGGCGGCACCCGTGCGGCCGTTTAGTGTTCGCCTGTGGGGAGCTTCGCGGGGCAGGCCGATCGGGAACGCAGCGACGCGGAGCTGCTCGCCGCGCACGTCGCCGGTGACCGCTACGCGTTCGAGGAGTTGTTCTACCGCTACCACCGACGGCTGTACCGGATTGCGCGGATCACCAGCCGCAACCCCGACGACGCGGCCGACGCGCTGCAGGACGCGATGCTCAAGGCGCACCGCAGGGCGCCGTCCTTCCGTTACGACGCCGCGGTCAGCAGCTGGCTGCACCGCATCGTGGTCAATGCGTGCCTGGATCGGTTGCGACGCAACAAAACCCGTGCTGCTGAAGCCTTGTCCGACGAGCTCGGGCACATCGGCGACCCGGCGACGCAGGTGGACACCGCGATCGTCGTCGAACGCGCGCTGATGCGGTTGCCCGTCGAGCAGCGCGCCGCGGTGGTCGCCGTCGACATGCAGGGCTACTCGGTGGCCGAGACCGCGCGCATGCTCGGGGTGCCAGAAGGCACGGTCAAGAGTCGCTGCGCGCGGGCCAGAGCCAAGCTCGCCGAGGCGCTCGAGCACCTGGACGCAGAAGCTGCCGCCCGCACCGATTGAGTGGAACCGCGGCACGCTTCGCGTCGTCTTACCTCTCGTGGTGGAGACTGGCTAGCGATGCAGACCGGTACGGACGACCCCTCGGACCCGGCCAACGAGCGGGTGCGCCGCGGGCTGGACCGGCTGCGGCATGACGAGGCGTCCGCGCCGGACGTGCCGGCGGAGGTCACCGCGCGGATCACCGCGGCTTTGCGGGCCGCCGGTGAACCGGCCCACGCCGTCGAGCGGCCCCGACTGCGGCGGTTACACCTCGTCGCGCTGGCGGTCGGGCTCGCCGCGGCGGTCGCCGGCGTCGTCATCGGGACGTCGATGCTGTCCAGCGACCCCGCACCCCGTTTTTCCGATACCGGGCCGACGGCCGACCGCATCACAGTGTCCCGGCCGTCGCCGACGGTCCCGCTGTCCGGACCACAACTCATCGGCCTGCTTTCCGTGCCCCCCGACTACGGCCCGCTCGCCGACCCGGAGCGCCGCGCCGCCTGCCTGGCGGGACTGGGCCACCCGGCGGCGACCCCGGTCCTCGGCGCGCGACCCGTCGACATGGGCGGCCGCGCCGCTGTGCTGCTGATCCTCCCGGCCGACGCCGAATCCGAAGCCCTCGCCGTGGTGGTCGACGCCGGGTGCCACGCCGCACACAGTGGACTGCTCGCCGAAACGGTCGTCAGGCGACCGTAGGCTGTCCGGCGAGGTTGTCCGGAAGTTCCGGGGGAACACCACCGCCTACCCTGGTGTTGCTACCGGTGCCGACTGGGCCCACAGCGAAGCTAGGGGACGGCAGAAAGGCGCACATGACCACCGCATCCACGGTTCACGATCTGATCGTCATCGGATCCGGCCCGGCGGGCTATACCGCCGCGATCTACGCCGCGCGCGCACAACTGAAGCCACTGGTGTTCGAAGGCGTCCAGTTCGGCGGCGCGTTGATGACCACCACCGAGGTGGAGAACTACCCCGGTTTCCGCAACGGCATCACCGGCCCCGAACTCATGGACGAGATGCGCGAACAAGCGCTGCGCTTCGGCGCGGACCTGCGGATGGAAGACGTCGACGCGGTCTCGCTGGACGGACCGGTCAAGACGGTCACCGTCGGCGACGAGACCTACCGGGCCCGCGCCGTCATCCTCGCGATGGGCGCGGCCGCCCGACACCTCGGCGTGCCGGGTGAGGAGGCGCTGCTGGGCATGGGCGTCAGCACCTGCGCGACGTGCGACGGGTTCTTCTTCCGCGAAGAGGACATCATCGTGGTCGGTGGGGGCGACTCCGCGATGGAGGAGGCCCTCTTCCTGACGAAGTTCGCCCGCAGCGTCACCCTGGTGCACCGCCGCGACGAGTTCCGCGCCTCGCGGATCATGCTGGACCGCGCCCGCGCGAACGAGAAGATCACGTTCCTCACCAACACCGAGGTCCTCGAGATCGAGGGCAGCCCGAAGGTCAGCGGCGTCCGGTTACGCAACGCGGTCACCGGTGAGGAGTCCAAGCTCGCCGTGACCGGTGTGTTCGTCGCGATCGGCCACGACCCGCGCTCGGAGCTGGTTCGCGGTCAGGTACTGCTCGACGAGGACGGTTACGTTTTGACCCAGGCCGGTTCGACGAGCACTTCCATCGAAGGTGTCTTCGCCGCAGGCGATCTCGTCGACCGTACGTACCGTCAGGCCATCACCGCCGCGGGCACGGGCTGTTCTTCGTCCATCGATGCCGAACGCTGGCTCGCCGAAAACATTTCCGGCCCAAGCGATGAGACCACATCTACCCCAGTTTGATAGGAGCATTCCCATGACCTCTGCATCGTCTGGATCTTCTACGGTGGCCGTGACCGACGACTCGTTCTCCCAAGACGTGTTGTCCAGCAGCACCCCGGTGCTGGTGGACTTTTGGGCGACCTGGTGCGGCCCCTGCAAGATGGTCGCACCGGTGCTCGAAGAGATCGCCGGCGAGAAGGCCGGTGAACTGACGGTCGCCAAGCTCGACGTCGACGCGAACCCGGCTACCGCCCGCGATTTTCAGGTGGTCTCGATCCCGACGCTGATCGTGTTCAAGGACGGTGCGCCGGTGAAGCGGATCGTCGGCGCAAAAGGTAAGGCTGCGCTGCTGCGCGAGCTCAACGAAGTCCTGTAACCGTCCTCTCAACGTGGTCTAACGGCCGTTCAGCGGCGCAATCCGCAGCGCGGACACCCGCCTGGGGTTTTCTTGAATCGGCGGAGCGTCTGCGACAATCGTGCCTAGCCCGTCAACTTTGTCAGCACTGTCGTGCCGCTGACGACCGTGATCGAAAGGCCGCATATGTCCAGTCTGCGTCGCGGTGACCGCGGGGCCGCGGTCACCGAGATCCGGGCTGCGTTGACGGCGTTGGGCATGCTCGACAACGCCGACGAGGAGATCACGACCGGCAGGCATGTGGCATTGGACATGTTCGACGGGGAACTCGACCATGCGGTACGCGCCTTCCAACAGCATCGGGGCCTGCTGGTGGACGGAATCGTCGGCGAAGCGACTTACCGTGCGCTGAAAGAGGCCTCGTACCGCCTCGGCGCCCGCACGCTCAGCCACCAGTTCGGCGCCCCGATGTTCGGCGACGATGTCGCGACACTGCAGGCCCGGCTACAAGATCTCGGCTTCTACACCGGCCTGGTGGATGGACATTTCGGTCTCACCACGCACAACGCGTTGATGTCGTATCAGCGCGAGTACGGCCTGTACCCCGACGGCATCTGTGGCCCGGAGACGTTGCGCTCCTTGTACTTTCTGGGTTCCCGCGTCACCGGCGGCTCGCCGCATGCGATTCGCGAGGAGGAGTTGGTCCGCAGCTCCGGTCCCCGGCTGTCCGGTAAGCGGATCATCATCGATCCGGGTCGCGGGGGTGACGACCACGGCCAGATCATGCAGGGCCCGAGCGGCCCGATCAGTGAGTCAGACATCCTGTGGGACTTGGCTAGTCGTCTCGAAGGCCGGATGACCGCGATCGGTATGGAGACATTTCTGTCGCGTCCCTCAGGCCGAGCGCCGTCGGACGCCGAACGTGCCGCGACCGCCAACGCCGTCGGCGCCGACCTGATGATCAGCCTGCGCTGCGCCACCCAGCCGAGTCCGGCCGCCAACGGTGTCGCATCGTTTCACTTCGGCAACTCTCACGGATCGGTGTCGACCATCGGGCGCAACTTGGCCGATTTCATCCAGCGAGAAGTGGTCGCGCGCACCGGATTACGTGACTGCCGTACTCACGGTCGGACCTGGGACCTGCTGCGTCTGACGCGGATGCCCACCGTACAGGTCGACGTCGGCTACATCACCAACCCGCACGACCGCGCGATGCTGGTGTCGACGCAGGCCCGCGATTCGATCGCCGAGGGGATGCTGGCCGCGGTCAAGAGGCTTTACCTGCTCGGCAAGAACGACCGTCCCACAGGCACATTCACGTTCGCCGAACTGCTGGCGCACGAACTCTCGGTCGAACAGGCCGGCCGCGTCAGCCCGTCCTAGCCGCCGACCGCGCTCGGCCCCGACGAGCCCACACCCGCGCCGACCGGCTCCTGCATCTGGGCGAACTCGAACAGCCGCTCCAACGCCGCTTCGACATCGGCCTTCCAGCCCAATCCCTGCTCCAACTCCAGGCGCAACCGCGGGAAGTAGCGGTGCTGGGCGACGACAACGAAACCCGCGTCCAGCAGTAGGTCCGCGTCGAGTACACACTGATCCACCGAACAGTCGCCGAGCACCTCGACCACGGGTCGCAATGCGGGCGTCAGCACCCCCGGTTCGAACAGTTCCTTGACTTCGGCGGTGTGGGCGAACGCTTCGAGTGCCCGCGCGCCCCGGCGCACCAGATCACCGACCACCGCAGCGATCAGCATGCGCGACAACCCCTCGGCATCCTCGCCGGACTCGATGCCCAGCGAAGTGAGCAGCACTGCGTCGGCACTGACAGGTGCGGTCGGAAAGCTCTGTGCGCGCGGGACCGCGCCGGGCGGCGCGTAGAACGCATAGCCCAGGCAAGCCTCGTCGCCGCGCAACAGTGCCGGCTCGTCGTCGGTGTGCCGGTCGCTGCACTGCACCGCGACCTGCCCGCACGATCCCCACTCGAGCATGACCATCGACAGCCACGCTTCCTTCTCGAACTCGGGATCGGACAGGTGGTCGTCGACCCCGGGCACCGCGGCCCCGGCGGCCCCCCGGCCGAGGGTCATCGGATCGACCTCCCAGTAGACGCACCGGCGGGCATGCTTCGGCAACTGCTCGAACGCTTCGAGCCGTAGAGGCGTGATGCGGGCCGACACTAGACTCCCCGGGTCCTACGCGGTGCGGATGTGCACCGCCACTCCAGGATAGAAGGGTCCGGCCGGGTCGGTCCTCCCTTTTGCGGTGCCGCCGCGTGCAGGCACGAAACGCGTTGTCTCACAGGTATTTTCCTTTGAAGGACGGGGCTGCGTCGCCGGCGACCGGGGTTGTGTCACAGTGACGTAATTACCCGGTGTGGTGGGTCAGCGGTCGGACGCGCTCATCAGTTCGACTATCCGCTGCAAATCGTCCACCGACCCGAACTCGACCACAATCTTGCCCTTCCGTTTGCCGAGGCTGACCGTGACCCGAGTATCGAACGCAGTCGACAGCCGCTCGGCAACATCCTGGAGTCCCGGCATGTTGATCGGCTTGCGCTTCGGCGTCGGCGGCGCCGTCGGACCCGCACTGTTGGCCAGCGTGACGGCCTCCTCGGTCGCCCGCACCGACAGACCCTCGGCGACGATGCGCGCGGCCAACTCCTCCTGCTTCTCGGGCCCGCCTTCGAGCGACAGCAGGGCGCGCGCATGGCCGGCCGACAGCACCCCGGCGGCCACCCGGCGCTGTACCGCAATGGGCAAGCGCAACAACCGGATCATGTTCGTGATCACCGGCCGCGACCGGCCGATCCGCGCGGCGAGTTCATCGTGGGTCACTTCGAACTCGTCGAGCAACTGCTGATACGCGGCGGCCTCCTCCAAGGGGTTCAGCTGCACACGGTGGATGTTCTCCAGCAGCGCGTCGCGCAACATGCCGTCATCGGTGGTCTCCCGCACGATCGCCGGGATGGCCGCGAGGCCGGCCTGCTGGGCGGCTCGCCAGCGCCGCTCCCCCATCACCAGTTGGAAGCGGGCGGCGCCCGGTTCGCCGGCAGGCAACGCCCGCACGACGATCGGTTGCATGAGCCCGAACTCGCGGATCGAGTGCACGAGTTCGCCGAGCGCCTCCTCGTCGAAGACCTGGCGCGGCTGCCGCGGGTTCGGCTCGATCGACGACGGATCGATCTCGCGGTACACGGCACCGACGTCGCCGGCGGCTTTGCCGTTGGACGGTCCGCCGATCACCACATCAGCGGCCGCGTCGCCCATCCGAGGGCTGAGGCCGGACTGCTCGCCCTCCCCCGGTCCGGTCGGGATGAGGGACGCCAGGCCTCGGCCCAGGCCGCTGCGCTTGCGGGTTGGTTGGGTCATTCTTTTCTCCTCTTCGCGCAAGCGCTCATCGGTGTTGGTTCCTGGTCAAGCCGCGTTCCGCAATCTCCCGGCTGGCATCGAGATAGCTCATCGCACCGCGCGAGCCGGCGTCGTAATCGAGGATCGTCATCCCGTAACCGGGTGCTTCCGACACCTTGACGCTGCGCGGGATGACGGTCCGCAGGACCTTGTCCCCGAAGTGACTCCGGACATCGGAAGCCACCTGGTCCGCGAGTTTGGTGCGCCCGTCGTACATCGTCAGGATCACCGTCGTCACATCGAGTTGCGGATTCAGGTGCGCCTTGACCATCTCGATCGTGCGCATCAATTGGCCGACGCCCTCGAGCGCGTAGTACTCGCACTGGATCGGGATGAGCACCTCGGGCGCGGCGACGAATGCGTTGATGGTCAACAGGCCCAGCGACGGCGGGCAGTCGATAAAGACGTAGTCGAAGCTGTAATCGGTGAGCGAGGCAAGCGCGCTGCGCAGCCGACCCTCGCGGGCCACCATGCTCACCAACTCGATCTCGGCGCCGGCGAGGTCGATGGTCGCGGGCACGCAATAGAGCCGCTCACTGTGGGGGCTGCGCTGCATGGCGTCGCGCAGCGGGATCTCACCGATCAGCACCTCGTACGACGACGGCGTCCCGGGCCGGTGCTCGATGCCCAGTGCGGTGCTGGCGTTGCCCTGCGGATCGAGATCGATGACGAGCGTCTGCAGCCCCTGCAACGCGAGCGCTGCCGCGACGTTGACGGCCGTCGTCGTCTTGCCGACACCGCCCTTCTGATTGGCAATGGTGAAGACGCGCTGCCGCTCGGGTCGAGGCAGGTTGCCCTTGGACGCAGCGTGCAGCAACCGCACCGCCCGCTCGGCTTCGGCTCCGATGGGGGTGTCGATACCGACTGGCGCGTCCCATGCCGCGGCGTCCGTCTTGTCGGCCCATGTTTCACGTGAAACATCCGGCGTTCTGGTTTCACGTGAAACGTTGCCGGGCGCATCGTGTGCGGCGTCGGTTCCGGCGCCGTTGTGCGACGCTGTCATCCTCGTCTCCTGCCCGTTGGTCGGTGAGCTACCGCCTTCTCCCGCCGTGCCACGACGACGGTCGCGGGTGGATCCAAGTAGTTCGCGCCACACCTCATTACCCTTACATCGGCCGCACCGAGCGACGTCATCACACGCCGGTGGTCACGGATCTCCTCTTCGGCACGCTCGCCCTTCAGGGCGAACATGTGGCCATCGCTGCGAAGCAGCGGCATGCTCCATCGGGTCAGCTTGTCCAGGGAGGCCACCGCCCTCGACACCACCACGTCCATCTCCCCCACTTGCTTTCTCACCCCAGGCTCCTCGGCGCGGCCACGCACGACGGTCACGTCGATCTCGAGCTCCTCGACCACTTCGCGGAGAAAGTCGCTGCGGCGCAGGAGCGGCTCGATCAGCGTGAGGTGCAGATCCGGCCGGGCCAATGCCAACGGTATCCCGGGCAGCCCCGCGCCACTGCCAATGTCGGCGACTCGACGGCCTGGATCGATGAGTTCGGACACTGCCGCGCTGTTGAGAATGTGGCGGTCCCACAGCCGATCCACCTCCCGCGGCCCCAGGAGGCCGCGCTCCACGCCGGCCCCCGCGAGGATCGCGGCGTAGAGTTCGGCCCGCTCGAGGCGCTCTGCGAACAAGGTGCCGACCGCCTCCGGGGGCGCCGACACCTCGCCATGTTTCACGTGAAACATCCTCCGGATCGTCGCGTCGGACGCTCGACGCCGTCTGAACTACATACGTGTAACTCTGCCTCAGTCGGCAAGCACGACCACACGGCGCGACGGCTCGACGCCCTCGCTCTCGCTGTGGACCCCGTCGACGGCGGCCACGGCGTCGTGCACGATTTTGCGCTCGAACGGTGTCATCGGAGCGAGCTCTTCGCGCTCGCCGGTCTCCAGCACGCGCCTGGCCACCTTGTCGCCGAGCGCGGCCAGCTCCTCGCGCCGCCGGCGACGCCAACGCGCGATGTCGAGCATCAGCCGGCTGCGCTCACCCGTCTTCTGATGAACGGCCAGCCGCGTCAGCTCCTGCAGCGCGTCAAGCACCTCGCCTTTGCGGCCGACCAGCTTGGTCAGGTCGCCGCCGCCGTCGATGCTGACCACCGCGCGGTCCCCCTCGACGTCAAGGTCGATGTCGCCGTCGAAGTCGAGCAGGTCGAGCAACTCCTCGAGGTAATCGCCGGCGATCTCGCCCTCGGCGACCAACCTCTCCTCGAGGTCGTCCCCCGCAGCCGGAGTGGCCGCATTCCTCTCGTCTTCGATCACATCGTCGCGTTCAGTCGTGTCGGCGTCTGCCATGTCGTCTCTCCTCATCCCACCGGTCTGGCCCGGTCACCGTTTACGTTTCTTCGGCCGCGCGCCGGGGCGCGGGCTGGCCCCGGGGCGCGGCGCGCGATTGCCCGCCCCGGTTGCCGTCTTACCGGGACTGCCGCCCGTCGACTTCTTGTCAGCGGCGCCGTTGTCCGCCGCCGCGCTCTCGGCGGCGTCGGGGCTCTGCGCATCCGACCCGGCCACCGCTTCCGTTGTCTGAGCGGTCTGAGCCTTGCGGTTGCGGTTCGGCTTCGCCCCCGGCGGCGGTGCGTTCTTGGCCTGCCGCTCCTGCGCCTCGACCTTCTTGGCCTCTTCTTCTTTTTCGATCTTGCCGAACACGTAGTGCTGCTGACCGAAGGTCCAAATGTTGTTGGCGAGCCAGTACATGATGATCGCCAGCGGGAGGAACGGCCCGCCGACCACGACGCCCAGCGGGAACACATACAGCGCCAGTTTGTTCATCATCGCGGTCTGCGGATTGGCAGCGGCTTCTGGGCTCTGCCGCGCCACCGATGCCCGGCTGTTGAAGTAGGTCGCGATGCCGGCCAGGATCATGATCGGCACGCCGACCCCGATGACCGCTCCCCGGTTGAACACGGTGAAGGCGTCCAGACCGGAGGTTTGAATCATGGTCGCGCCCAACGGCGCACCGAACAGATGGGCGTCCAGGAAGTTGGCCACGTCGGCCGGGCTGAAAACGTAGTTGCCGGTAGCCCGGTTCTGCTCGACGGAGAGCTGGATCTGACCGAAGCCGCCCTGCGTCCGGTTGAACGACCGCAGCACGTGGAACAGCCCGAGGAACACCGGCACCTGGGCGAGCATCGGAAGGCAGCCCAGGATCGGGTTGAACCCGTGCTCGCGTTGCAGCTTCTGCATCTCCAGCGCCATCCGCTGGCGATCCTTGCCGTACTTCTTCTGCAGCGCCTTGATCTGCGGCTGCAGCTCCTGCATCTGTCGCGTCGTACGGATCTGCTTGACGAACGGCTTGTAGAGGATCGCTCGCAGGGTGAACACCAGGAACATCACGGACAGCGCCCAGGCGAAGAAGTTGGACGGGCCGAGCAGGAAGGCGAACAGCTTGTACCAGACCCACATGATCGCCGACACCGGGTAGTAGATGATGTCCAGGCTGAACCAGTTAAACACGCGTCTCGCTTCCTGATCGCAATGCTGGGGCGCCGCCACTGACGCCGGCGGCTGTGTCCCGATCCTTTAAGGAATGGTCTGCGGGCGCACACGACGCATGCGCGTCGCGTTGCCGTTCCGGTGTCGAGCGTTCCGGAATCGGGTCCCATCCTCCCCTATGCCACGGCCCGCATTTCAGCAGCCGTACCGTCGCGAGCCATCCCCCGTGCAGGAGACCGAACTCGCTCAGCGCATCCACCGCGTACTGGCTGCAGGTCGGAGTGAACCGGCAGGTCGGTAACCGCAGCGGCGAGATCGTGTGCCGGTACAGCTGGATCACATAGATCACCGCGCGGGCCGCCCGAGCTCCCGCCGATGCCATCGAGCGCCTCATCGCGATACCCCGGTCGTCGGACGGGTCCGCCGCAGGGCCGTCCGCAACTCCTGTTCGAGGCGGGCCGATATCGCGTGCCGGCTGCTGGGCAGGGCGCGGATGACCACCCGATCGGCGGGATCCAGCTCGTCGATCAGCGTGTGCGCGACGTGGCGCAGTCGTCGGGCCACTCGATGCCGCTGCACGGCGTTCCCGACGGCTTTGGACACCACCAGCCCGATTCGTGGGCCCGAGCCTGCGCCGGTATCGACCCGCATGGCGTGCACGACGAGATCGGGCTGCACCGCTCGCACCCCTCGGCTGACCGTGGTCCCGAACTCGGCCGAACGCGTCATCCGGTACCGCGCCGGAAGCACCGGCGTCAATTCCCGCTTGGAGTCACGTGGGAATCACGCAGTCAGCTTGCGCCGGCCTTTGCCGCGTCGGTTCGCGACGATCGCCCGGCCGGCCCGGGTCCGCATCCGCAGCCGGAAGCCGTGCACGCGCGCCCGGCGCCGGTTGTTCGGCTGGAAGGTCCGCTTGCCCTTGGCCACGGCTGTCTCTCCTTGTTGCGTCTGGCATCCGCACCCCACCGACTACGTACGAATCGGTGTGGACGCGGTTGCCGTTGGTAAGCTCTCGTCCGTCTTGCTAGCCGGCGCGGTCCCCAGTCGGTGCTGGGTCGCAGCCGTATCGCCTCGTACGGGCGACTGTTCGAGGGTACTGACGAGATTTCGCTGGGTCAAACCTTGCCGAATGCCCGTGCGAACAGCCACATTTGCAACACCCGTCACCGCCGCGCTCGGCCGAAAAATATCCGTCCACACAATGTTGCCGAACGGTTGGCACCCGCGAAGAAACCTGTTAGCTTCTGCCAAGGCCGTTCGATAACGAAACGGCGACGGACAACGAAGCGAGGATGCCCGACTAGCCGTGAGCCCACAGGATGCCTCACAACCGTGATGTGCCCCGGCCCGCGGCCTCCCCGCCGGTAGACAACAGAACGACGACGTTTGTCCTGTTTCCACAACCTGTGGATAACTTTGTGGACAGATCGTCATCGTTCATTTGGTCGTCTCTGAGTCGGCCGCAAGGGGGTAGTGGTCGTTGACAGCTGACCCCGATCCTCCGTTTGTCGCCGTCTGGAACACGGTGGTCGCCGAACTCAACGGCAACTCTTCCGCGGCGGCCGACGGTGTCACCGGCCCGATCCTCACCCCGCAACAAAGGGCCTGGTTAAAGCTGGTCAAACCGCTTGTCATCACGGAGGGCTTTGCCCTGCTGTCGGTGCCCACGCCGTTCGTCCAGAACGAGATCGAGCGTCACCTGCGAGAGCCGATCATCAGCGCGCTGTCCCGTCAGCTCGGCCAACGCGTCGAGCTCGGTGTGCGCATCGCCGACCCCGGTCCCGACGACACCGAAGCCCCGCACAACGGATCGTCGGCGGTCACGGAACCCGACGAGGTCGACGAGGACTTCGAGGCGCGTGCCAGCGCCGAGGAGAGCTGGCCGACGTACTTCACCAGCCGGCCGCCGAGCACGCTGACCGACGACTCGGCCGCGGTCAACCTCAACCGTCGCTACACGTTCGACACATTCGTCATCGGCGCGTCGAACCGGTTCGCCCACGCCGCGACGCTGGCGATCGCAGAGGCACCGGCACGCGCGTACAACCCCCTGTTCATCTGGGGTGAGTCCGGCCTCGGAAAAACTCACCTCCTCCACGCGGCGGGCAACTACGCCCAACGCCTGTTTCCCGGCATGCGCGTCAAGTACGTCTCGACCGAGGAATTCACCAACGACTTCATCAACTCGCTACGCGACGACCGCAAGGCGTCCTTCAAGCGCAGCTACCGCGACATCGATGTCCTGCTGGTCGACGACATTCAGTTCATCGAGGGCAAGGAAGGTATCCAGGAAGAGTTCTTCCACACCTTCAACACGCTGCACAACGCCAACAAGCAGATCGTCATCTCCTCGGACCGGCCACCCAAACAGCTGGCCACCCTCGAGGACCGGCTGCGTACCCGTTTCGAGTGGGGCCTGATCACCGACGTTCAGCCGCCCGAGTTGGAGACACGGATCGCGATCCTGCGCAAGAAGGCGCAGATGGACCGACTCGATGTGCCCAACGACGTGCTCGAACTCATCGCCAGCAGCATCGAGCGCAATATCCGCGAGCTCGAGGGGGCGCTCATCCGGGTCACGGCGTTCGCGTCGCTGAACAAGACGACGATCGACAAATCGCTGGCCGAGATCGTGCTGCGCGATTTGATCTCCGACGCCAGCACCATGCAGATCAGCACCGCGGCGATCATGGCGGCCACCGCCGAGTACTTCGAGACCACGGTCGAGGAACTGCGCGGCCCGGGCAAGACCCGCGCGCTCGCGCAATCCCGGCAGATCGCCATGTACCTGTGCCGCGAGCTGACCGACCTGTCGCTGCCCAAGATCGGCCAGGCGTTCGGTCGCGACCACACCACAGTGATGTACGCGGAGAAGAAGATTCGCGGCGAAATGGCCGAGCGGCGTGAGGTCTTCGATCACGTCAAAGAACTCACTACGCGGATCCGTCAGCGCTCCAAGCGCTGATTCGACCCCCGCCGCTCCCCCGACTGAGGCTTCAACACGCCCACGACGGCGCCCTGTCATGCGTTCTCGACCAGAAACTTTCAAAAATCTTCCGTACCGCCGGCACCATCTGTCACACCGAAGGGTTGTGCACATCGATGTGGAGAACTTGGGACCAATCGACGAACTACTAGCCGATCCCTACACAACCGGCAGCGTCTCCACAGCCTGTCCCATCCAAAAGGGCCCTCATCCACAGCTGTCACACAACGCCGTGTGCCTGTAAGCAGGACCGACATGTCTTCATCCCCAGGATCCACAGGCCCTAATACTGTTGCTTGTATATCTCCAAAGAATCTTCTTCGAAGAAGGCGCCTGGGGAAGCGCCTCACCGGCCAGGGCCGACCCAGCCTGAAACCGTCGATGTCAGCCCGATCGATTAGCTTTCAAGTTGGGGCGGAAAGCTCTACGGTGATTCATCGACAGCCGTTACGGTCGTCGGGGACGCATCGGTCGGACGTGTGGTGAGACACCGGGAAACCGCTGCTTAATGCTTGTCGTGGTAGTGATCGAAGGGACCCTATGGACGTGGCGACGACAACGGTTGGTGTCACCGATCTGAAGTTCCGCCTGGTACGAGAGGATTTCGCCGACGCGGTGGCGTGGGTGGCGCGTAATTTGCCCACTCGGCCGACGGTCCCGGTGCTCGCAGGTGTCCTGCTGACCGGTTCCGACGACGGGTTGTCGATCTCGGGATTCGACTACGAGGTTTCAGCCGAGGTGCGGGTGCCCGCCGAGATCGCCTCGCCCGGCAGCGTTTTGGTGTCCGGGCGGTTGCTGTCCGACATCACCCGGGCGCTACCCGCCAAACCGATCGACGTGAGCGTCGAGGGCACCCGCGTCTCGTTGACATGCGGCAGCTCGCGCTTCTCGCTGCCAACGATGGCGGTCGAGGACTACCCCACCCTGCCCGCGCTGCCCGACGAGACGGGCGTCGTCTCCGCTGACCTGTTCTCCGAAGCGATCGGTCAGGTCGCGATCGCCGCCGGCCGGGACGACACGCTGCCGATGCTCACCGGTATCCGCGTCGAAATCGCCGGAGAGAAGGTCGTTTTGGCGGCTACCGACCGGTTCCGGCTGGCGGTGCGCGAGCTGACCTGGTCGACGGCGGCGGCGGATATCGACGCCGCGGTCCTGGTACCGGCCAAGACGCTCTCGGAGGCCGCCAAGGCCGGCGCCGACGGGGGTGACGTGCATCTGTCGCTCGGCGCCGGAGCGGCCGTCGGCAAGGAGGGCCTGCTCGGGATCAGCAGCGGCGGCAAGCGCAGTACCACCCGGTTGCTCGACGCCGAGTTCCCGAAGTTCCGGCAGTTGCTGCCCACCGAGCACACCGCGATGGCCACGATCGGTGTCGGCGAACTCAGCGAGGCGATCAAGCGGGTGGCTCTGGTCGCCGACCGCGGTGCCCAGGTGCGCATGGAGTTCTCCGAGGATTCGCTGCGCCTCTCGGCAGGGGCTGACGACGTGGGTCGCGCCGAAGAGGACTTGGCGGTGCAATTCGCGGGCGAACCGCTGACCATCGCGTTCAATCCGACGTACCTGACCGACGGCCTGAGTTCGCTGCATTCCGAGCGCGTGACGTTCGGTTTCACGACACCCAGTCGGCCCGCGGTGTTGCGCCCGGCCAGTGACGACGATGGTGATGCCGGTGCGGCGGGGCCGTTCCCCGCCCAGCAGACCGATTATGTCTACCTGCTGATGCCGGTGCGGCTGCCGGGCTAACCGGCTGAACGCCAGAAACGGCGGAGAAGGGGCGCGTATGCAACTCGGTCTGGTCGGTCTGGGAAAAATGGGCTTCAACATGCGTGAGCGCCTACGCGAGGGCGGGCATGAAGTCGTGGGTTACGACCCGAGGCCGGAAGTGACCGATGTCCCGACGCTTTCGGCATTGGCTGATGCGCTCGACGCTCCGCGGGTGGTGTGGGTGATGGTGCCGTCCGGAGCGATCACCCGCGAGACGATCGCCGCCCTTGCCGACGAACTCAGCGAGGGCGATCTGGTCATCGACGGTGGTAACTCCCGCTACACAGAAGATGGTCCGCACGCGAAACTGTTGGGTGACAAGGGAATTGCGTTCATCGATGCGGGCGTATCGGGCGGTGTCTGGGGGCTTTCCGAAGGCTATGGCTTGATGGTCGGCGGCAGTGATGCCGACATCGCGCGGGCGATGCCGATCTTCGACTCGTTACGGCCGCCGGGGCCGCGTGAAGACGGTTTCGTACACGCCGGGCCGGTGGGTGCGGGACACTACGCGAAGATGGTCCACAACGGCATCGAGTACGGCCTGATGATGGCGTACGCCGAAGGTTATGAACTGTTGGCGGCCGAGGAGCTCATCTCCGACACCCAGGCCGTGATCCAGGCGTGGACCAACGGCACAGTGGTGCGATCCTGGCTGCAGCAGCTACTGGCCAAGGCGTTGAAAGAAGACCCGAAGTTCGTCGAAATCAGCGGCTACACCGAGGATTCGGGCGAAGGCCGGTGGACCGTCGAGGAGGCGATCAGCCACCGGGTTCCGATGCCGGTGATCGCCGCCTCGCTGTTCGCCCGGTTCGCGTCGCGGCAGGAGGATTCGCCGGCGATGAAAGCGGTCTCCGCGCTGCGCAACCAGTTCGGTGGCCACGCGGTCAAACGGGTCAGCGAGTCCGGGTAGGTGGGCACGCAGTGTATGTCCGTCGTCTCGGGCTGACCGATTTCCGGTCGTGGCCCCGCGTCGAGTTGGACCTCGAGCCCGGCCGCACCGTGTTCGTCGGACCGAACGGTTTCGGTAAGACGAATATTCTTGAGGCCCTGTGGTATTCGTCGACGCTCGGCTCGCATCGGGTCGCCGCTGACGCGCCGCTGATCAGGACCGGTGCCGAACGGGCGGTGGTGTCGACCATCGTCGTCAACGACGGCCGCGAGCTCGCCGTGGACCTGGAGATCACCGCGGGACGGGCCAACAAGGCACGGCTGAACCGCTCCCCTGTGCGCACCGCACGCGAGATTCTCGGGGTGCTGCGGGCAGTGCTGTTCGCCCCCGAGGATCTGACGCTGGTCCGCGGCGACCCGGGTGACCGACGCCGCTTTCTGGACGAACTCGCCACCACCCGTCGGCCGCAGGTCGCTGCGATCCGCGCCGACTACGACAAGGTGCTGCGCCAGCGCACCGCGCTGTTGAAAACCGCCGCCGGCGCGCGATTCCGGGGTGACCGCAGTGTTTTCGAGACGCTCGACGTCTGGGACGGCCACCTCGCCGAGAAGGGCGCACGGTTGATCGCCGCCCGGGTGGGCCTCGTGGACCTGTTGGCGCCCGAGGTTGAGAAGGCCTACCAGCTGCTGGCACCTTCGTCGCGGCCGGCGGCGATCCGGTACCGCAGCGGTGTCGAAGCGGTGGAGGCCGAGGCGGCGGCAGGAAGCGCGGACGTGGAGATGTTCGAGACCGCGCTGCTGGACGCGTTGGCTCGACGGCGCGACGCCGAGCTTGAACGCGGCGTCTGCCTGGTGGGCCCGCACCGCGATGACCTGGAACTGCGGCTCGGCGATCAAGTTGCGAAAGGCTATGCCAGCCACGGCGAATCGTGGTCGATGGCGTTGTCGTTGAAGCTGGCCGCCTATGAGCTGTTGCGCGCCGAGGGTGGTGAACCGGTGCTGTTGCTCGACGATGTGTTCGCCGAACTGGACAAGGCGCGCCGCCAGGCGCTGGCTTCGGTGGCGGCGTCGGCCGAGCAGGTGCTGGTGACCGCGGCGGTATCAGAAGACGTTCCCGGAGACTGGGATGCACGCAAGATCGGGGTGACGATGCAGGACGAGGATGCGGGGCGGATTTCGGTGGTGCAGTCATGACGTCGGCAGACGGGGAATCGGGTCCACCCCGGCACCTGGCCGACCTGCGCGGAATGGATCTGGTTCGACGCACGCTCGAGGAAGCGCGCGGCGCGGCACGCAGTCAAGGCAAGAATGTCGGCCGTGGCCGCGGGGCGGCGCCGCGCCGGATCGCCGGGAACAGCCGGCGGCGGTGGTCGGGCCCCGGCCCGGATTCGCGTGACCCGCAGCCGATCGGGTCGGCGGCCAGTGAGCTGGCACGCAACCGAGGCTGGTCGGGCCGGGTCGCCGAGGGGACGGTCTTCGGCCGGTGGGCCGGCGTCGTCGGCGACGGGATCGCGGCGCACGCGACGCCGACGGCGCTCAACGACGGCGTGCTGACCATAGCGGCGGAATCGACGGCGTGGGCGACACAACTGCGCATGGTGCAGGCCCAGGTGCTGGCCAAGATCGCGGACGCGGTGGGTGACGGTGTCGTGAAATCACTGAAGATCACCGGCCCCGTCGCCCCGTCCTGGCGCAAAGGCCGGTACCACATCGCCGGCCGCGGCCCGCGCGACACGTACGGATAGCGATCGGCCGCTGTTGCCTGAAAGCCGCGAGGACGGCGCAATCCTAGTTCTCAAGCGTCTTCAGGCACCTTCGATCGAGAAATTCCCCAGGCGGCGCGAATAGGTGTGCAGAAACGCCGCCTCAGAGTCGGTCCTGTCACGCTCTGCCGGTAGGATGGGAGCAGATCCGCGGGCGGCGGTTTGCCGCCTAGCTGGCCTTCGCCGGCAAGAGACCAAGGAGACCCGCCCAACGTGGCTGCCCAGAAGAAGAGTGCTCCCAAGGAGTACGGCGCCGATGCAATCACCATTCTCGAAGGTCTCGAGGCTGTCCGCAAACGGCCGGGCATGTACATCGGGTCCACGGGTGAACGCGGACTGCACCATCTGATCTGGGAGGTCGTCGACAACGCGATCGACGAGGCCATGGCCGGCTACGCCACGCGCGTGGATGTGAAGCTCCTCGGCGACGGCAGCGTCAGCGTCACCGATGACGGCCGCGGCATTCCCGTCGAGAAGCACAAGCAGGCGGGCATCCCGACCGTCGACGTCGTGATGACACAGCTGCACGCCGGCGGCAAGTTCGGCGGCGAGAACAGCGGCTATGCGGTATCGGGCGGTCTACACGGCGTCGGTGTCTCGGTCGTCAACGCGCTTTCCAGCCGCCTCGAGGTCACGATCATGCGTGATGGCTCCGAGTGGTTTCAGTACTACGACCGCTCGGTGCCCGGAGAGCTCAAGCAGGGCGGCAAGACCAAGGACACGGGGACGACGGTGCGGTTCTGGGCCGACCCGGACATCTTCGAGACGACGGAGTACGACTTCGAGACCGTCGCGCGCCGCCTGCAGGAGCAGGCGTTCCTCAACAAGGGCCTGACCATCGAGTTGCTCGACGAGCGGGTGAGCGCCGAAGAGGTCACCGACGAGGTGGTCAGCGACACCGCCGAGGCGCCCAAAACCGCCGACGAAAAGGCGGCCGCCGACTCGGCGCCGCACAAGGTCAAACACCGCACCTTCCACTACCCCGGTGGCCTGGTCGACTTCGTCAAGCACATCAACCGGACCAAGACGCCGATTCAGCAGAGCATCATCGGTTTCGACGGCAAGGGTCCGGGTCACGAAGTCGAGATCGCGATGCAGTGGAACGCGGGCTACTCCGAGTCTGTGCACACGTTCGCCAACACCATCAACACCCACGAGGGCGGTACCCACGAGGAAGGGTTCCGCGCCGCGCTGACGTCGGTGGTCAACAAGTACGCCAAGGACAAGAAGCTCCTCAAGGACAAGGACCCCAACCTCACCGGCGACGACATCCGCGAGGGCTTGGCCGCGGTGATCTCGGTGAAGGTCGGCGAACCGCAGTTCGAGGGGCAGACCAAGACGAAACTCGGTAACACCGAGGTGAAGTCGTTCGTGCAGAAGATCTGCAACGAGGAACTCACACACTGGTTCGACGCCAACCCCGCCGAGGCCAAGACCGTTGTGAACAAGGCCGTCTCGTCGGCGCAGGCCCGTATCGCGGCGCGAAAGGCCCGCGAGTTGGTGCGCCGCAAGAGCGCCACCGACATCGGGGGCCTGCCCGGCAAGCTGGCCGATTGCCGTTCCACCGATCCGCGAAAGTCGGAACTGTATGTGGTGGAGGGTGATTCGGCCGGCGGCTCGGCCAAGAGTGGTCGCGACTCGATGTTCCAGGCGATCTTGCCGTTGCGCGGCAAAATCATCAACGTCGAGAAGGCCCGCATCGACCGGGTGCTGAAAAACACCGAAGTCCAGGCGATCATCACCGCGCTCGGCACCGGCATTCACGACGAGTTCGACATCGCGAAGCTGCGTTACCACAAGATCGTACTGATGGCCGACGCGGACGTGGACGGTCAGCACATCTCGACACTGCTGCTCACGTTGTTGTTCCGGTTCATGAAGCCGCTCATCGAGAACGGTCACGTGTTCCTGGCGCAACCGCCGCTGTACAAGCTCAAGTGGCAGCGCAGCGAGCCCGAGTTCGCGTACTCCGACCGGGAACGCGACGGCTTGCTCGAGGCGGGCCGCAAGGCGGGCAAGAAGATCAACACCGACGACGGCATCCAGCGTTACAAGGGTCTGGGCGAGATGGACGCCAAGGAATTGTGGGAGACGACGATGGACCCGTCGGTTCGAGTGTTGCGCCAGGTCACCCTCGACGACGCAGCGGCAGCCGACGAGTTGTTCTCGATTCTGATGGGCGAAGACGTCGAGGCCCGCCGCAGCTTCATCACCCGCAATGCCAAAGACGTCCGCTTCCTTGACGTTTAACTCAATCAGCTAGGACTCATTGAATGACTGATACCACGTTGCCGCCTGGCGATGAAGCGGGCGACCGCATCGAGCCCGTCGACATCCAGCAGGAGATGCAGCGCAGCTACATCGACTACGCGATGAGCGTGATCGTCGGGCGCGCGCTGCCCGAGGTTCGCGACGGCCTCAAGCCGGTGCATCGCCGCGTGCTCTACGCGATGTTCGACTCCGGGTTCCGGCCGGACCGCAGCCACGCGAAATCCGCACGCTCCGTTGCCGAGACGATGGGTAACTACCACCCGCACGGTGACGCGTCGATCTACGACACCTTGGTCCGGATGGCGCAGCCGTGGTCATTGCGTTACCCGTTGGTCGACGGTCAGGGCAACTTCGGTTCGCCAGGCAACGACCCGCCGGCCGCGATGCGCTACTGCATCACCGGAGATGCGTTGGTGCGTCTGCCCGAGGGCAGAAGTATCCGCATCGACGCGGTCGTACCGGACGCGAAACCGAATTCGGACAACATCATCGACATGAAAGTCCTCGGCCGCCACGGCGAACCCGTCGTCGCCGACCGGCTGTTTCACTCGGGCGATCACGACACCTACACGGTCCGCACCACCGACGGCCAGTCGCTGACGGGCACGGCCAACCATCCGCTGCTTTGCCTGGACAAGGTGGGGGGCTTGCCGACGCTCGAGTGGAAGCTGATCGAGGACATCCGGCCGGGCGATCGCGTCGCGATGCTCGCCGAGACTGCGGAATATGACGAGAATCAGCCAGAATCCCTCATAAACCGCAGTCTCGGCGACTATTCCTATGCCCGGGTGGCCTCGGTTACCGACGCAGGCGTGCAACCCGTCTACAGCCTGCGCATCGATACCGACGACCACGCGTTCATCACCAACGGCTTCGTCAGCCACAACACCGAAGCGCGGCTCACGCCGCTGGCGATGGAGATGCTGCGTGAAATCGACGAGGAGACAGTCGATTTCGTCCCAAACTACGACGGCCGCGTGCAGGAGCCGACCGTCCTGCCGAGCCGGTTCCCCAACCTGCTGGCCAACGGTTCGGGCGGCATTGCCGTCGGTATGGCCACCAACATCCCGCCGCACAACCTGCGGGAACTGGCCGACGCGGTGTACTGGTGCCTGGAGAATCACGACGCCGACGAGGAGGCCACGCTTGCCGCGGTTACCGAACGCGTCAAGGGCCCGGACTTCCCGACTTCGGGTCTGATCGTTGGCTCCCAGGGCATCTCGGATGCCTACACCACGGGCCGCGGGTCCATTCGGATGCGTGGCGTGGTGGAGATCGAGGAGGACAACCGCGGTCGCACCGGCCTCGTCATCACCGAGTTGCCGTATCAGGTCAACCACGACAACTTCATCACTTCGGTGGCCGAGCAGGTCCGCGACGGCAAGCTGGCCGGCATCTCCAACATCGAGGACCAGTCAAGCGACCGCGTCGGTCTGCGCATCGTCATCGAGATCAAGCGTGACGCCGTGGCCAAGGTGGTGCTGAACAACCTCTATAAGCACACCCAGCTGCAGACCAGCTTCGGGGCCAACATGTTGTCCATCGTCGACGGTGTGCCGCGCACGCTGCGGCTCGACCAGATGATCCGCCACTACGTCAACCACCAACTCGACGTGATCGTCCGGCGCACCCGCTACCGCTTGCGCAAGGCCAACGAGCGGGCCCACATCCTGCGCGGTCTGGTCAAGGCGCTCGACGCCCTCGACGAGGTCATCGCGCTGATCCGGGCGTCGGAGACCGTCGACGTCGCACGGCAGGGCCTGATCGAGCTGCTCGACATCGACGACATCCAGGCCCAGGCGATCCTGGATATGCAGCTGCGCCGCCTGGCCGCCCTGGAACGGCAGCGCATCGTCGACGATCTGGCCAAGATCGAGGCCGAGATCGCCGACCTCGAGGACATTCTGGCCAACCCCGAGCGGCAGCGTGCGATCGTCCGCGACGAACTCAAGGAGATCGCCGACAAGTACGGCGACGACCGTCGCACCCGCATCGTCGCCGCCGACGGCGAGGTCGCCGACGAGGACCTGATCGCCCGCGAGGACGTCGTTGTCACGATCACCGAGACCGGCTACGCCAAGCGCACCAAGACCGACCTGTACCGCAGCCAGAAGCGCGGCGGCAAGGGTGTGCAGGGCGCCGGGCTCAAACAGGACGACATCGTCAACCACTTCTTCGTGTGCTCGACCCACGACTGGATCCTGTTCTTCACCACCCAGGGCCGGGTCTACCGCGCCAAGGCATACGACCTGCCCGAGGCGTCGCGCACCGCGCGCGGCCAGCACGTCGCGAACCTGCTGGCATTCCAGCCCGAAGAGCGGATCGCGCAGGTCATCCAGATCCAGAGCTACGAGGATGCGCCCTATCTGGTGCTAGCCACCCGCAACGGTCTGGTGAAGAAGTCGCGGCTGGTCGACTTCGACTCCAACCGGTCCGGCGGCATCGTCGCGGTCAACCTGCGCGACGGTGACGAACTCGTCGGGGCGGTGTTGTGCTCGGCCGACGACGACCTGCTGCTGGTGTCGGCCAAGGGCCAGTCGATCCGCTTCTCGGCAACCGACGAGGCGCTGCGGCCGATGGGTCGCGCCACCTCCGGCGTGCAGGGCATGCGATTCAACGCCGAGGACGCGCTGCTGTCGCTGAACGTGGTGCGACCGGAAACGTATCTGCTGGTCGCGACCTCCGGCGGGTATGCGAAGCGCACGGCGATCGACGAGTACCCGGTCCAGGGCCGCGGCGGCAAAGGGGTCCTGACGATCCAATTCGACAAACGCCGTGGCAATCTTGTGGGTGCGTTGATCGTCGATGACGACACAGAGTTGTACGCAATCACCTCCGGTGGCGGCGTCATCCGGACGGCGGCTCGCCAGGTTCGCAAGGCCGGGCGACAAACCAAGGGCGTTCGGTTGATGAACCTGGGTGAGGGCATGACACTGATAGCCATCGCGCGCAACGCGGAGGAAGGCGACAGCACCGACGAGGTCAACACCGATCCGGGTGCCTGACCCAGTGACGGGACGAGTGAGGAGCCGTAGGTGAGCTCACCGAACGAGCCGGGACGCCCCCGCGCGGGCGACGGTCCAGGCGGCGCCGATGGCTCCGCGGCCAATGACGCGCCCGGCGCGGGCAGACCCGAGGTGTCGGAGCGCGCCGAAGCGCCGCCGTGGCAGCGGGGGCCCGCGGCGCGGGCGGCGCACCTCGGCCAGCGTCCGCCGGAACCCCCGCGACGCTCCCCCGGGCCCGGCCCTCGCGCCGAAGGTCCCGGCGACGACGCTCACCCACCGGAGCGGGCCGCCGACGACTCGCGCGGCGGTCCGAACAGCTCCCCCACCGTCGGAGCCCGCGCCAACCGGTTCGGAGCGGGTGGGGTCACGCCGACCGAAGAGGTGCCCACGCGTGGTGAGCGCCCGGAGACCGCGCGCCCGGAGACCGCGCGCCCGGAGACCTATGCCAGCGAGCTACCCGATCTGTCGGGGCCGATGCCGCGGCCGCCGCAGCAGCAACCGCGCAAGCCCGCCGAGCGGCCGAACACCGAGTCCGGGACTCGGCCCGGGTCCGGCTCGCGCATCCAGGTCGGCGCCCGGCACAAGGGCCCGGTCCGGGCCAGCATGCAGATTCGTCGGATCGACCCGTGGAGCACGTTGAAGGTCTCGGCGGTGCTATCGGTCGCGCTGTTCTTCGTGTGGATGATCGCGGTCGCGTTCCTCTACCTGGTGCTCGGCGGGATGGGCGTGTGGAGCAAGCTCAACAGCAACGTCGGCGACCTGCTCACCAGCGCCGGCGGCGGATCGGGTGGTGAACTGGTGTCCGCGGGCACGATCTTCGGCGGCGCCACGTTGATCGGCTTGGTCAACATCGTGTTGTTGACGGCGATGGCCACCATCGGCGCGTTCGTCTACAACCTGACCACGGACTTGGTGGGCGGCGTGGAAGTGACGCTCGCCGACCGGGACTGATTGTCGGCCCGCCGACGGGATTGATTGTCGGCCCGCCGACGGGACTGACGCGCGCATCGCGGTTTGGGCGGGAGCCCACGGTTGCGGTAATCTCGTCGCTCGGCCATAGCGGCGGTACGGGGCTATAGCTCAGGCGGTTAGAGCGCTTCGCTGATAACGAAGAGGTCGGAGGTTCGAGTCCTCCTAGCCCCACGGAAAGGTTCACACCATGAGGCGGGTCCTGCTGATCGCCACGGCAGTCGCCGCCGCAGTGACCATCGTCGTCTGGCGGTCACGACACGGCATCGAGGTGTGGCATGCGGCGCCCGACGTGCCGCCGGCGAACCAGGGGCCTTAGCTCAGTTGGTAGAGCGCTACCTTTGCAAGGTAGATGTCAGGAGTTCGATTCTCCTAGGCTCCACTTCAATTCACGCGCGACGCTACGGGCGAGGCGACACCTCGACACTGGGCGGCAAGGGCGACGGCTCGGGCTGCGTCGAGCGCCGAACGATCGAGAACGCCACCGCTCCTCCGGCCACCGCTACGACGCCGACACCGACCAAAATCAGCCTGCGCCTGCGCAATCGGGACCGCTCTGCACGAGTCGGCGGTGTGCCTTGCAGCGCCTGCGTAACCCTCTCCTGCGCGGCGGTGAGCTCCTGTGCGATGGCCTGTTGAGCGGTGGCCAGATCCGCACTCAGCCGCTCTTTGATGCCCGCTTGGCGGTATCGATCACCCACCCACGCTGCTGAGGACTGCGCGCCCGTGAGCCCGAGCGCTAGGGCGCCCCGGGTGACGTCGACCGGGCCGACCGCCGTGTACTTCAGGCCGCGGCTCAACCGCTGTCCGGGGGTCAACCGGGTCTCCGTCTTGGGGCTCATGGCGTACCTCTCTCGCAGCCGGGATGACGACGACACCAGCCTGCCATCTACCGGAACGCAACGGTGCCGGTTGGGCGTCGAACGCGGCGTGGCACACTGACATCCCGTGACGAGCCCCATTCAGACAGCGACCGCGACCCTGCACACGAACCGCGGCGACATCAAGATCGCACTCTTCGGAAACCACGCGCCCAAGACCGTGGCCAACTTCGTCGGCCTGGCGCAGGGAACCAAGGACTACAGCGGTGAGAACGCATCGGGCGGCACGTCCGGACCCTTCTACGACGGCGTTGTCTTCCACCGCATCATCGACGGCTTCATGATCCAGGGCGGGGACCCGACCGGCACCGGCCGCGGTGGACCGGGGTACAAGTTCGAGGACGAATTCCATCCCGAGCTGCAGTTCGACAAGCCCTACCTGCTGGCGATGGCCAACGCCGGCCCGGGCACCAACGGATCGCAGTTCTTCATCACGGTCACCAAGACTCCGCACCTGAACCGCAAGCACACGATCTTCGGCGAGGTCGTGGACGCCGAGTCCCAGAAGGTCGTCGACGCGATCGCGACGACGGCAACCGATCGCAGCGACCGGCCGACCGATCCGGTCGTGGTCGACTCGATCACGATCGCCTGACGCGGTCAGGAACCGGGGCCGGCCTCAGCCGGGGCCGGCACCGGAGCCGGCATAGCCCGCCTCGGTCAGCGCGTCGAGTACGTGCAACGGGTCGGTGCCCAGATCCCATCGGGAAAACACCAGTAGTCCCCCGTCGGCTGTGTCGATTTCAAGTAGCCGTACTTTGCGGGCCAACCGACGGAACTCGGTGATCCGGACCAGTTTGACGTCAGCGCGCGTCAAGCTCGCGGTACTGAACCAGCCGCGGCTGACGAGGACGTCATTTTTGATTGCCAGCTTCGGTCGCGCACGCCACGAGAAGATTGCAAACAGGACCAGTCCCGCCCCGGCAATGCCAGCCAAGAGGCGGCCCGGCGGGTCTGTGATCAGGGTCACAGCGATGGTAGCCAAGATGATTCCGCCTATGCCACACGCTGCAATGCCGGCGGGGGGAGGGCTCCATTCAGTTTGCTGCATCGGTTTTCCACACCCTTCCACCGCCTGGAATGCGGTTATCCACAAGTGCTATCCCCAATGGGGATGAATCACAACCGTGTGATCTGATTACCGCGAGGTTGCTGGCAGGGTAACGCGCTGCGACGAAGTTGAATGCATCCGGCGGGGTGAGGTCTCAGCGCCAGCGCATGGTCAGCAAAAGACCCGTAATCATGAAGGCAAAGGCGATCGCGTAATTCCACGGACCGAGTTCGGCGAGGAACGGAATCGCCGAGGATGCCAACTGGAAGACCAGTAGCCAAACCAGGCCGATCAGCATCAGCCCGACGAACAGCGCCACGAACCACGTGCTGGACGGTCCGGCTTTGACCTTGACCGGCGTCCGGCTCACCGGGTTGATGGTGAAGTCGTTCTTCTTGCGGACCTTTGACTTGGGCATGGGTACCTTCGAGACAACTCAGTGCAACGTTGGACATCAACGTTGGACATCGACATTGGACATCGCAGTGCGACGATGTACGTACGAGCCTAACGTAGGCCGCCAGCGGGCAGGGACAGGCAAGCAGGCAGGGAAAGCCAGGTACGGCATATGCAGCGGATTGGTCGTGCGGCGTCTCGGACGCAGGGCGCCACCGGGCGCTCTACCGCGTGGCGCTACGGGGTGCCGGTGGTCTGCCTGCTCGCCGGGCTGTTGCTCGCGGCCACCCACGGCGTCTCCGGTGGCGACGAGATCCGCCGCAGCGACGCCCCGCGGTTGGTCGACCTCGTCCGGGAGACCCAGCAGTCGGTGGACCGGCTCAGCGCCGAACGTGACGCCCTCGCTACCACCGTCGACACCCACCATGGCGGCAGCCCGGGTGCGGACGCCGCCCTGGCCGCGATCACCGGGCGCGCGACGCGGTTGGCCGACCAGGCGGGTCTGGATCCGCTGCGCGGGCCCGGCCTGGTCGTGACGCTCAACGACGCCCAGCGCGACGCCGAGGGGCGGTTCCCCCGCGACGCCTCGCCCGACGACCTGGTGGTGCACCAGCAGGACATCGACGCCGTGCTCAACGCGCTGTGGAGCGCCGGCGCCGAAGGAATCCAGATGCAGGATCAGCGGATCATCGGAACCTCCGCTCCGAGATGTGTAGGGAACACCCTGCTGCTCAACGGACGCACCTACAGCCCGCCCTATGTGATCACCGCGATCGGCGACGCCTCGGCCATGCAGGCGGCGCTGGCGGCCGCTCCCCTGGTGAATCTCTACCGCCAGTACGTGGTGCGCTTCGGGTTGGGCTACTCCGAAGAACCGCGCGCCGCGGTGGACCTCGTCGGGCACAAAGAACCGGTCCGGATGCAGTACGCCAAGCCGGCACGGCCGATCGGCTGGTGATCTCGTCTCCCAACCGGTCGCCAGCGACGGTTGGGACACCGAAATCACAGGCAGTAACCTGGGCGGATGCAGGTCTTGGTCGTCGACAACTACGACAGCTTCGTGTTCAACCTGGTCCAGTACCTGGGTCAGCTCGGGGTGCACGCGCAGGTCTGGCGCAACGACGACGACCGCTTGGCCACCGATGCTGACGTCGCGACAGTGGCTGACGACTTCGACGGTGTACTGCTCAGCCCCGGTCCGGGCACGCCCGAACGTGCCGGTGCGTCGATCCCTCTGGTCAAAGCGTGTGCGGCGGCCCAGACCCCGCTGTTGGGCGTGTGCCTCGGCCACCAGGCGATCGGAGTGGCCTTCGGCGGCACAGTAGACCGTGCGCCCGAACTCCTGCACGGTAAGACCAGCATCGTTCACCACGCCAATTCCGGTGTGCTGCAGGGACTTCCAGACCCCTTCACCGCGACCAGATATCACTCGCTGACCATTCTGCCCGAAACGGTGCCCGCCGAACTCGAGGTGATCGCACGCACCGAGGGCGGGGTCATCATGGGGGTGCGGCACATCGAGTTGCCGATTCATGGCGTGCAGTTCCACCCCGAATCGATCCTCACCGAGGGCGGTCATCGCATGCTGGCAAACTGGCTCGGCTACTGCGGCGCAGCACCCGCCGAGTCGCTGGTGCGGCAACTCGAGAACGAGGTGGCCGGCACCGTCCAGGTCGGCCGCGAGGCGGCTACGACGCGAAACTCAGCGTGATCGTCGCGCCGTAGTTCACCCCGCTGCCCGCCGCCGGGCTCTGGGTCACCACGGCATTGGTGCGCTGGCCGCTGTTCTGTACATCGGCACCCTTGTCGAGGAATCCCGTCCACCCCAGCGCCCGCAAGCGCGGTTCCGCGTCCGTCCAGAACATGCCGCGCAGATCGGGCATCACGAACTGGTTGCACGACGACAGCTGCAGCTGAATCGGGCTGTCGATCGGCGTCTCCTGGCCGGCGGCGGGCAACGTGCCGATGACCTGTCCGCAGGGCTCAGAGCTGTCCACCTGCACCGACACCACGTTGGTGAACCCGGCAGCGGTCAGGATCTGCCGCGCCGAGGCCTCCGGCTGGTCTCGGACGTTGGGCACCGACCGACTCTGCGGTCCCGAACCCACGATGACGGTGATCTCGTTGGTGATTGCCGACGTCTGGTTCGCCGGCGGATTGGTGCCGAGCACCCTGTCCTTCAGTTCCGGCGTCGACGGCGACGACGACTGTTTGAACTTCTCGAAACCCGCCTCGGCCAGCTTCTTCGTCGCGTCAGCGTAGGTCAGGTTCTTGACGTCGGGAATCTCGCGTTGCTCGGGACCGGTGGAGACATTGAGGGTGATCTCCTCGCCCGCCTCGACCGCGGTGTCGGCACGCGGGTCGGTGCTGATGACGTGGTCGGGCGGGACGGTCGAGTCCGGCCGCTGCTGGGTGCGCGTCTTGAATCCCCGGTTCTGCAACTCGGCGATCGCGTCCGCCGACGGCTGGCCACTGACGTCGGGCACTTCCACGTCGCGCGTGTTCCCGCCGAACATGTTGATCGCGATCGTGACCACGACCGTGAGGATGGCCAGGACTGCGACGGCGGCTAGCCACCTGCCGACCGAACCGCGGCGCTCGCGGTCGGCGTACTCGGGCGGCGCCGGCGCGGGCATCGGGTCGATCGGCTCGGTGCGCTCGTGGCTCGCCGGCGCGGACAGCAGCGAGCTGCGTTCGGCGTCGGTGAACACCTTCGGCGCGTCGGGCTGCTGCCCGCTGTGCACGCGAACCAGATCGGCGCGCATCTCAGCGGCGGTCTGGTAGCGGTTGTCCGGATTCTTGGCCAACGACTTGAGCACCACCGCGTCCAGCTCCGGGCTGATCGCCGGATTGCGCTGCGACGGCGGCACCGGATCCTCGCGCACATGCTGATAGGCCACCGCGACGGGTGAGTCACCGATGAAAGGTGGTTCACCGGTGAGGATTTCGTACAGTACGCAGCCCAGGGAGTAGACGTCGGAGCGGGCGTCGACCTTCTCGCCGCGCGCCTGCTCGGGTGACAGGTACTGCGCGGTGCCGATCACCGCGGCGGTCTGGGTGACGCTGTTGGCGTCGGCCAGCGCGCGGGCGATGCCGAAGTCCATCACCTTCACGGCGCCGGTCTTGCTGATCATGATGTTGGCGGGTTTGACGTCGCGGTGGATGATCCCGTGCTGATGGCTGAAGTTCAACGCCTGGCAGGCGTCGGAGATCACCTCGATGGCGCGGCGCGGTTCCATCGGCCCGTCGCTGTGGACGATGTCGCGCAGCGTCACCCCGTCGACGTACTCCATCACGATGTAGGGCAGCGGGCCGGTCGGCGTCTCGGCCTCGCCGGTGTCGTAGACCGCGACGATCGCGGGGTGGTTGAGCGCGGCTGCGTTCTGCGCCTCGCGGCGGAACCTCAGATAGAAGCTCGGATCGCGGGCCAGGTCGGCACGCAGCACTTTGATCGCGACGTCGCGGTGCAGGCGCGTGTCGCGTGCGAGATGAACTTCGGACATGCCGCCGAAGCCGAGGATCTCGCCGAGCTCGTAGCGATCGGACAGGTGTTGCGGGGTCGTCATTGCAATGTCTGTTCTGGAGCCGAGAATCGCTGGTAGGGCTCCTGTGCCGGGGTCGACCGCGGCACCAGCGGCATTGCCGGTGACGCGATCGCTTGCGGTGTGGTTACCCCTGATTGTCCCCTACCACCATGGTCAACCCCATCGACGGGCCGGTCCGGGAGTGCTGCGGGTGACTCGAACGGGGTGGTTTCGGTGATGGTGTTGGTGATCGTGGGCGGTGGAGTCTGCTTGTCCTGGCGGTCCTGCGCATTGAGCACGATCAGGATCGCGATGATGATGGCCAGCGCGCCCAACACCCCCGCCGCCCACAGCAGTGCGCGCTGCCCCGAGGAGAACGTGCGTCGCGGCGGCGGGGGCCGGTGGCTGCCGGTTGCCGACCGCGGGCGTGCCGCGGTGGCCGGCGCGCGG
>NZ_QMEW01000043.1 GCF_003284965.1 Mycolicibacterium sp. GF69 | reverse complement strand
CGGCGTCAGGGTGGCCTTGCCGGTCCGTTCGAGGCCGCCGCGGTCGATCCACGTCAGGTCGATCACGTCGCCGGGGTAGTGCCGGTCCAGCACGTACGTCAGCGTCGTTGCCGTATCGAGCGGCGTGCCGTCGAGCACGGTCAGCACGTCGCCAGGGGACAACCCCGCGCGGTCGGCGGGCCCGCCGCGCAGGACATCGGCGATCTGCACGCCGGGTCCCCGCTGAGCCGAGCGCACGCCGACGCCGAGCAGCACCGGCGGACCGACGTGTACCTCGGCCGACGGGGTGCGGGCCCGAATCTGGTTGGCGATCGGCATCGCGTCGTCGATCGGGATCGCGAAGCCCTCACCACCGGGACCGAACCGGAAGTTCACCGACGCCGCGGTGGTGATGCCGACCACCTGCCCGGCGCCGTTGACCAGGGGACCGCCCGAGTCGCCTGCGACCACCGGGGCGGCGAACTCGAGGAGTCCCTCGAGCTGGTCCTTGCTTCCGGTGAGCGAGTCCTCGGCGTTCACGGTGCGACCGAACGCGGTGATCGTGCCGATTTCGCGGGTCAGCGGTCCGTTCGTCCCGTTGGCATTGCCCAGCGCGACGACGGGTTCGCCGGCCGTCAGCTGTGCCGAGTTCCCGATCGGCGCCACGGGCAGGCCGTACGCGCCGATCAGCTGCAACACGGCGATGTCGCGCCTGCGGTTGTATCCCACCAGCTCAGCCGGGTAGGACCGGCCACCGACGCTGGCGGTGATCCGGTCGGCACCCGAGACGACGTGGAAGTTCGTCAGCACCTGACCGTTGGGGTCGAGCACGAATCCGGCGCCGTTGCCGTACGCGCCCTGGTAGTCGATCTCGGTGTTGATGCGGACGACGGCGGGTTCGACTTGAGCTGCCGCGGCGATCGGGTCGCCGGGTGCGGCCATGGCGGGAAATACCGGCGTGACCAGGGCCAGCGCCGTCGCCAAGGCGATCAGCAGCGCCGCGAACGGACGCCGAACGGGGAATTTGCCCATAGGCCCATAGTGCCCGATGCGCGGACTGCTAATCGTCGACCGCGATCCCACCGCGCAGTCGCCTGCGACGGCGGCGCGCCGGTTCGGGTCTGCGATTGCGCAGTTTGCCCTCGCTCGCCTCGGCTTCTTCGGTTGCCGTCGATGCGGCTTCGTCAGCGCTGGAGTCGGGCTCTTCGGTAGGTTCTTCGGCCTCGGACTCTGGCGCCTCGCTCTTGCCGGCGTCAGCTGCGTCGTCGGTGGCCTCGTCCGATACGTTCTCGGTCGCGTCGTCGGCGGCCGCGTCCGATACGTCCTCGGTCGCGTCTTCGGCGGCGTCCTGCGTTTCGACGGCGTCCTGCGTTTCGTCGGCCGCCTCGGCCTCTTTCGCGCCCTTGCCCCGACGGCCACGCTGCTTGGGCGCCTTGACCTTGAGCGGCTTCGGCGGCGGTGGCGGCATCTCCGCGACCGAGGCCAGGTAGAACGCGAACACGCCGAGCAGCGCGATCGCCGCGGCGGCGCCGTAGATGCCGAACAGCCACCTGCCCGCATCGTCGAGCGACAGCCAGATCTCGCTGATCGCAGCGCCGATGATCAACACCCCGGCCAGTACGTGCAGGGCGATGGACCAGGCGCGCAGCGCCAGCGCCATCCGCGGTGTGCCGAATTCCGGCCTGCGCGTGCGCAGCAGCGTGAAGACGACCGGCAGCGCGGCCAGTCCGATCAACGCCCCTGCCACGATGCGCAGCACGGTGCCGAGCGTGTGGGGGGTTTCGCCCATCAGCTCGGGCCAGCGGGGCAGCACGAAGAAGAAGTACAGAACACCGGCGACGATGCAGAACGACGCGTGCCAGATCACCGCAACGGTGCGGCTCATACTCCTCCTAGACGCTTGGTTGACCCGGGGTGCGACCGGGCTTGGCCTTCCAGATCAGGCCGTCAGACCGCACCCCGGGCCGAGTGCGGAGGATGCGGGATTTGAACCCGCGAGGGCTGTTAACCCAACCCGCGTTCCAGGCGAGCGCCATAGGCCACTAGGCGAATCCTCCGCGGCCATGGTAGCCGACCTCACCCATGAGCCCATCGGGATGCACGGGGCTGGAGTATTAGACTCGCCGTGGACCCCGCGCGGCGTCCATCCTGTGAACTCCCCCAGGGCCGGAAGGCAGCAAGGGTCAATGGGCTCTGGCGGGTGCGCGGGGTCCCCTTTCTTTCCCGCTTCTCCAGTCGAAAGGCGTCCGGTGTCTTTTCTGTCGCTCGGCCGAGATGATCTCTCCGCACTGCATGAGCAGCAGAAGCGCGCGTACGCCGAGCTGCAGACCAAGGGACTCAAGCTCGATCTGACCCGCGGTAAGCCGTCGTCGGCGCAACTGGACCTGTCCAACGCGCTGCTGGACCTGCCGGGCAAGGACGACTTCAAAGACGGCGACGGCACCGACACCCGCAATTACGGCGGTGTGCACGGGTTGCCGGAACTGCGCGCGATCTTCGGCGAACTGCTGGGCATCCCGGTGCAGAACCTGATCGCCGGCAACAACGCCAGCCTGGAGCTGATGCACGACGTCGTGGTGTTCTCGATGCTGCACGGGACCGCCGACTCGGCGCGGCCCTGGAGCCAGGAGCCGACGCTGAAGTTCCTGTGTCCCGCGCCTGGCTACGACAGGCACTTCGCGATCACCGAGAGCCTCGGCATCGAGATGATCACCGTGCCGATGCACGAGGACGGCCCGGACGTCGACCTCATCGAGGAACTCGTCGCCGCCGACCCGGCCATCAAGGGCATCTGGTGCGTCCCGGTGTACTCGAACCCCACCGGCGTGACCTTCTCCTGGGAGACCGTGCGTCGGCTCGTGCAAATGCGAACGGCAGCACCGGATTTCCGCATCATGTGGGACAACGCGTACGCGGTGCACACGCTGACCCGCGACTTCGTCCGCAACATCGACGTGCTCGGCCTGGGCGAGAAGGCGGGCAACGCGAACCGGCCGCTGGTGTTCGCGTCGACGTCGAAGATCACGTTCGCCGGTGCCGGGGTGAGCTTCCTCGGCGGGTCACTGGGCAACATCGCCTGGTACCTGCAGCATGCGGGCAAGAAGTCGATCGGTCCCGACAAGGTGAACCAACTGCGCCATTTGCGATTCTTCGGCGACGCCGACGGCGTGCGTTTGCAGATGCAGCGTCACCAGGAGTTGTTGGCGCCGAAGTTCGCGGCGGTGCTGGAAATACTCGAAGACCGGCTCGGCGAGTCGAAGATCGCGTCGTGGACCGAACCCAAGGGCGGATACTTCATCAGCCTCGACGTGCTGCCCGGCACAGCCAAGCGCACCGTGGCACTCGCCAAGGACGCCGGCATCGCGGTGACCGAGGCCGGCGCCACCTTCCCGTATCGAAAAGACCCGGAGGACAAGAACATCCGGATCGCGCCCACCATGCCTGCCGAGCCCGAGTTGCGCGCGGCCATCGACGGCCTGGCCACGTGCGCGCTGCTGTCGGCCACCGAGTTGCTGCTCGCGGACTCTTAGACCCGGGCCGGCCCGCATCTGTGAATCTGACGACGCTCATGACCGCTGAACCGTCGCCAGGTGCACAATCCAGCGACACCCTGGTGGCCCGTCGGGTCGTCACACATCGCCGGTAGCCTGCTGAGCGTGGCGCTCTACCGCAAGTACCGGCCCGCGACCTTCGCCGAAGTCGTCGGTCAGGAACATGTCACCGAGCCACTGTCGACGGCGCTCACCTCGGGCCGGATCAACCACGCGTATCTGTTCTCCGGTCCGCGCGGGTGTGGCAAGACCTCCTCGGCGCGCATCCTGGCCCGCTCGCTGAACTGTGCGCAGGGTCCGACGGCCACCCCGTGCGGGGAGTGCGACTCGTGCGAGGCGCTCGCGCCGAACGGCCCGGGCAGTGTCGATGTCGTCGAACTCGACGCCGCCAGCCACGGCGGCGTGGACGACACGCGTGAGCTTCGCGACCGGGCGTTCTACGCGCCGGCGCAGTCGCGGTACCGCATCTTCATCGTCGACGAAGCGCACATGGTCACCACGGCGGGCTTCAATGCGCTGCTGAAGATCGTCGAGGAGCCACCCGAACATCTGATCTTCGTGTTCGCGACCACCGAACCGGAGAAGGTGCTGCCGACCATCCGCTCGCGCACGCATCACTATCCGTTCCGGCTGCTGGCCCCGCGCACCATGCGCACGCTGCTCGAAGGCATCTGTACACAGGAGAACGTCACCGTCGACGACGCGGTGTACCCGCTGGTGATCCGCGCCGGCGGTGGGTCGCCCCGGGACACTCTCTCGGTGCTCGATCAACTGCTGGCGGGCGCCGAGGGAAATCACGTGCCCTACGCGCGCGCCCTGGCGCTGCTCGGCGCGACGGACGTCGCGCTGATCGACGATGCGATCGATGCGTTGGCCGCCGGCGACGCAGCGGCCCTCTTCGGTGTCGTCGAGGCGGTGATCGACGCCGGCCACGACCCCCGCCGGTTCGCAACCGATCTGCTGGAGCGGTTCCGGGACCTGATCGTGCTGCAGTCGGTGCCCGACGCCGCGGCGCGCGGGGTGGTCGACGGCCCCGAGGACGTGCTCGAGCGGATGCGTGAGCAGGCGACGCGCATTGGGACCGCGACGCTGACCCGCTACGCCGAGGCCGTGCACGCCGGACTCGGCGAGATGCGCGGCGCGACCGCACCCCGGTTGCTGCTCGAGGTGGTGTGCGCGCGGCTGCTGTTGCCGTCGCCCAGCGATACCGAGTCGGCGCTGTTGCAGCGCGTCGAGCGCATCGAAACGCGGCTCGACATGTCGATTCCGGCCGGTGAGAGCGCAACGTCGCAGGCAGGCGCGCCGCCCAGGCAGTACGCCCGCAAGAGCAGGACCGCCGAAGCACAGAGTGCGGAGCAGCCGTCCCCCAAGCCTGCACCCGCGCCTGAAAGCACGCCGCAGGAAAACACGCCGTCGGCCTCAGCTGCACCGGCGGCCTCACCTGCACCCGCGCCTGCACCCGCGCCGGAAAGCACGCCGCCGGAAAGCACGCCGCCGTCCCCGCCGACGGTGCGGCCCCCTTCGGATCCGGTGGTGGAGGCGCCTCCCACGTCGGCGGTCACCGGGGAACCGAACGCGGCGGCGGTACGCAGCATGTGGTCGACGGTGCGCGAGAAGGTCCGGGAGCGCAGCCGTACCACCGAGGTGATGTTGTCGGGCGCGATCGTCCGCGCGGTCGACGGCGGCACGCTGGTGCTCAGCCACGATTCGGCACCGCTGGCGAAACGGTTGACAGAGCAGCGCAATGCCGACGTCATCCGCGAAGCGTTGAAAGACGCCCTCGGGGTGGACTGGAATATTCGTTGCGAGACGGACGAAGCGGCCCCCACTGCACCGACGGAGCCGAACGCCGCAGCCGCGCCGAAACGCCAGCGGCCCGGTCGCACCATCCCCGACCCGCCACCGCCGCCGCAGCCACCGGAAGACGACGACGAAGAGAGCATGCTGGCCGAGGCCAGCAGCGACACCTCCGAGGTCTCGCGCCGCGATCCCGAGGAAGTCGCGTTGGAACTACTGCAGACCGAACTCGGCGCCCGCCGCATCGACGGCTGAACGGAAGGCGATCAGCGTCTCAGGGTGTCCACCACGGCCGCAGCGGCAGCCCGCAGTCGCTGCCGTCGCGATCCAGTTTGACCGCCAGAACCTGGTGTAGCTGAACGACATTCGTCTCGAAGCCCAGACGCGACCCGGCCATGTACAGGCCCCACACCTTCGCGGTCGCCAGGCCGACGTCGGCGACGGCCTCGTCCCAGCGCTCCACCAGGTTGCGGCACCAGTCGCGAAGCGTCAGGGCGTAGTGGTTGCGCAGGTTCTCTTCGTGCACCACCTCCAGCCCGACGTCCTGAACCTCGCTGATGATGCGGCCCGAACCGGTGAGCTCACCGTCCGGGAAGACGTAGCGGTCGATGAAACCCCCGGCATCCGCCCGCGTGCTGTTGTCCGGGCGCGTGATGCAGTGGTTGAGCAGCAGTGCGCCGGGCCGCATCTTCGACCGCAGAAACCCGAAGTAGGCCGGGTAGTTTTGCACGCCAATGTGTTCGGTCAGCCCGATCGAAGACACCGCGTCGAAGCCGGACTCGTGCACGTCGCGGTAGTCGCCGTGCCGCACTTCGGCGAGGCCTCCGAGGCCGTCCCGGTCGATCGCGTTCTGCGCCCAGGACGCCTGTTCCTTCGACAACGTGACGCCGATTGCGTTGACCCCGCGCCGGGCGGCATAACGCACCATGCCGCCCCAACCGCAGCCGACATCGAGCAGGCGGTCGCCCGGCTGCAGGCGCAGCTTCTCGAACACCAGCCGGTACTTGTATTCCTGAGCCTCCTCGAGCGTGGCCTCGGCGTGCGGATAGCAGGCGCAGGTGTAGGTCATCGACCGGCCCAGGACCCATTCGTAGAACGCGTTGGACACGTCGTAGTGGTGGTGGATCGCCTCGGCGTCACGAGTCTTGCTGTGTCGCATTCCTTCTACGATCCGGCGCCACCGCGGTAGCGCTTCCTGGGGCGGCGGCGCGATCGGCTTGAGGTGCTCGATGCCGATGGACCGCACGATGTTGGCGAGCACCCGGGCGGGCGGCCGTTTGAAGTCCATCTTGTCGGCGAGTGCCCTGAGTAGCTCGTATGGATCGCCCGGGTGCACACCGTGCGCTTGCAGATCGCCGGACACGTAAGCCCGCGCCAACCCCAGATCCCCGAACGCGGTCGCCAAATACGTGGTGCCCCGTGGTGTCAGCAGTTCGAGGCCCAGCGCGGCGTCCTCGGGTCCGGCCGAACTGCCGTCGTAGGCCGTGAAGCGCAGCGGCAGGTTTCCTCCGGCGAAGATCTCCAGAATCTCCGCGAGCGTGAGCTTGCCGGCCGGCGTTTGTGCCGTGTGTTCTTTAAAAGTCGTCATCGTCTTTGCACCGCCTTCGCATACAGGTCGAGAAGCCGTGAATCTGGATCGTATGCCTTCTTGACGATCTTGTACGTTTCGCCGCCGTACAGGTCGTCGAATTCTTCGCGGCCGTAGTAGGAATCCGAGTACAGCGACTTGTGGCCGTCGAGTTCGCTGACCTTGTGCTCGATCAGCTTGTTGGCGTGGCCCTGCTCGGCAGGCCAGTTCGGGCCGACCGGCACCGACGACCAGAACCCGACGTTGACATATGTGTGGCCTGCGTTGATCGGGTACAGAGGCCACCTGTTGTCGTCGCGAAGCCGCAACGGGCACAACCAGATCGGTTCGATTGGTACCTTGTCGAGGAACCAGTGCAGGAACTCGCCGAGCCGTCCGATCGGCACTTCGACGTCCTGCACGACGCGTTCGCGGGGCGGGCGTCCGTTGCGCTTCTCGATCCGGTCGGCGATGTCGAACCGCTGGTCGTAGCCGATGAGCTTCCAGTAGAAGCTGCTCCGTCGGTATCGGCGCGGCCACCACCGGCGGATCCGTGGATTCTGGGCGCCGAACGCCCGTGAGCACCAGAACCAGTCGGTGTCCCACCGCCACAGGTAGTCGTGGATCGTCAACCGGTCGTGTTTCTCGGCGCCGTTTTCGCCGGCATGCTGCAAAGAGCGGTAGTAGATCTGGCTCCCGGTGTAATCGCTGACCGGCCCGGGCGTCGTCGTTTGATAACCCAGCGTCAGGTAGGCCTCGTCGGCGGAGAACACCACCCCGTCGAGGTAGTCGACCGGGGTGTTGTCGTAGCCGCCGGTCTCGACGATGCGGTCCATGGCGGCGACGAGAGCCTCGATGCTGTTGAACCGCACGTGGCGCACCGCGACGAACGGGTGCACCGTCTCGAGCTCGATTTTCAACCGGACCGAATAACCGAGGGTGCCATAGGAATTCGGGAACGCCCGAAACAGGTCGGCGTGATGGTCGGGCGACGCGGTGAGCACCTCACCGGTTCCGGTCAGTATGTCCATCTCCAGTACCGACTCGTGTGGCAGCCCGTTGCGGAAGGACGCGGACTCGATGCCGAGACCGGTGACCGCTCCTCCGAGTGTGATGGTCTTCAGTTGCGGTACGACCAACGGGGACAAGCCGAATGGCAACGTGGCGGCGACCAGGTCCTCGTAGGTGCACATACCCGCCACATCGGCGGTCCGCGCGTCGGGGTCGACGGCGATGACCCCGGTCAGGCCCGCGACGTCGAGTCCCTTCGCGGTGGCTTTGGTTCGCGCGCGAAACAGGTTCGAGGTGGGCTTGGCGAGGCGCACGCTGGCCTCGGGCGGAATCGCACGGTAGCTGCTCAGCAGCCGCTGCACGCCCGCGGCATGGACAGCATGTGCGTCGGTTCGGGCAACAGACACGCATATACGCTAGTCCGCGGTCGCGGCCGATGCGACCGCATGAAACCTTCTATCAAGGAGCTTGCAGCTATGGGACAGGTCAGCGCGTCCAGCACCGTTTCGATCGACGCGGCGCCGGAGACGGTCTTGGCTGCCGTAGCGGATTACACGACCGTGCGCCCGGCGATTCTGTCGCCGCACTACAGCGAGTACCGGGTGCTCGAGGGCGGGCAGGGCGCCGGCACGGTGGCGAGTTGGAAGCTGCAGGCGACGAAGTCGCGGGTGCGCGACGTCAAGGCCGACGTCGACGTGGCAGGTCACACGGTGATCGAGAAGGACGCCAACTCGTCGATGATCACCAATTGGACGGTCGCGCCCGCCGGGTCCGGTTCCTCGGTGACCGTCAAGACGTCGTGGCAGGGCGCGGGAGGTGTCGGCGGCTTCTTCGAGAGGACGTTCGCGCCGCTGGGCCTGCGCAAGATTCAGGCCGAGGTGCTGGACAACCTCAAGAATCACGTCGAGGGCTGACGCCGTTCGAGGACGCCGCTAACTGGAGCCGAGGAATCCCGCGATGCCGCGAACGACGGCGTCGGCGTATTTCTGCCGGCCTTCCGGTGTTTTCATCAGCGCCGAGTCGACGGGGCTTTTCATGTTGCCGAGCTCGACGAGGATGGACGGGAACTGGGCGAGATTCAGGCCGGCGATGTCGGAGCGCGGGTTCAGACCACCGGAGCCGATATAGGTCGACGGCACGAACCCCGAGGCCTGCAACTGGTCGCGCATGATCGCCGCGAAGCGCGGGGACGGCCCCGCCTGCGCCTCGTTGAGCGGCGGGGACGAGTACAGGACGTGAAAGCCGCGACCGGTCGGCGGGCCGCCGTCGGCGTGGATGCTCACGATCGCGTTCGGTTTGAGCGAGTTGGCCAGCGCGGCGCGTTCGTCGACGCAGGGCCCGAGCCCGGTGTCGTCGCCGCGCGACATCGCGGTGCGGACCCCCAGCGCCGTCAGAGCCTGCCGGATCCGCAGCGTGGTGTCCCAAGCGAAGGTGTGCTCGGCGTAGCCGTCTTCGGTGGAGGTGCCGCTGGCCTGGCAGTCCTTGGTGCCGCCGCGGCCGGTGGGCACCTGTTTGCCGATCGACGCGTCGTTGGCGCCGTTGTGCCCCGGGTCGAGGAATACGATCTTGCCCGCGATGCTGGGGGCGGCGTCGGCTTCGATAGCAGGGCTGATGAGCGTCGACGCGGCGACGAGCAGTCCGGCGGCGACGATAGCCCCGACACGCAGGCGGGCAGGCACGGGCGTCACCGTAGCTGCTGATCCGACTACTGTTAAACCTCAACGGCCCGACGCAGCCAAGTCGAGACCGGACCGCAACCAAGACGCGAGGGGATCAGCCATGCAACCCGGAGGCCAACCCGATATGTCGGCACTGCTCGCCCAGGCGCAGCAGGTTCAGCAGCAGCTGATGGAGGCGCAGGAGGCGCTGGCCAACGCCGAGGTGCACGGCCAGGCCGGCGGGGGATTGGTACAGGTCACGATGAAGGGCAGCGGCGAGGTGGTGGCCGTGTCGATCGATCCCAAGGTGATCGATCCCGCGGACCCGGAGACGCTGCAGGATCTCGTCGTCGGCGCCATCGCCGACGCCTCCAAACAAGTGACCATCCTCGCCCACGACCGGCTCGGGCCGTTGGCGGGCGGGATGGGCGACATCGGTCTGCCGGGAATGTAATTGTCCTCCCATGTTTGAGGGGCCCGTTCAGGATCTGATCGACGAGCTCGGCAAGCTGCCCGGTATCGGACCCAAGAGCGCGCAGCGGATCGCGTTTCACCTGCTGTCGGTGGAGCCACCCGATATCGACCGGTTGACGTCCGTGCTCAACAAGGTGCGCGACGGCGTCAAGTTCTGCGCGGTGTGCGGCAACGTCTCCGATGACGACCGCTGTCGCATCTGCAGCGACCCCCGGCGCGACGGTGCACTGGTCTGTGTGGTCGAGGAGCCCAAGGACGTGCAGGCCGTCGAGCGCACACGCGAGTTCCGGGGTCGCTACCACGTGCTGGGCGGGGCCCTGGACCCGCTGTCGGGTGTCGGGCCCGAACAGCTGCGAATCCGCGAGCTGCTCAACAGGATTGGCGAACGGGTGGACGGCGTGGACGTCACCGAGGTGATCATCGCGACCGACCCCAACACCGAGGGCGAGGCCACCGCGACGTACCTGGTGCGCATGTTGCGCGACATCCCGGGGCTGACCGTGACGCGGATCGCGTCCGGCCTGCCGATGGGCGGTGACCTGGAGTTCGCCGACGAGCTGACACTGGGCCGTGCGCTGGCCGGCCGACGTGCCATGGCATAGCCGAGGAAGGGACATACATGCCGGACGAGGAGTTCAAGGTCGAGGTCGAACTCGGCAGCGCCGAACACCACTTGTCGTTCTGGGACAAGCTGCGAACCCTGGACCTGGACGACGACGCACGCAAGCGGCTCGGATCGCGGGTGACGGTGACCCGCGACGGCGACCGCATCCAGCTGTACACCGCCAGCCTGGCCGACGCGCAAGAGGCCGAACGCACGGTGCGGGCATTGGTGGCCGACGACAACATCTCCGCGCAGTACACCGTGAGCCGGTGGGACGTGACGAACAAGGAGTGGGTGGACCCGGTCAGCGGGCGGGAGGTGCCTGACGACGCGGAGGAGTCGCCCGCGCCGGACCCGAGCTACGTGATTCTCGAGGCGTACAAGCCGGAGTTCCTGCGCGACCTCGGACTGTAGCTTCGCGGGGCTTGTCGCCCTGGGCGCAGATGTCACAGCGATCGACGTTTGGCACCCGCCCTCTCGCGGTTTCGCTGCGAAACGTCGACCGGTGTGACTTGTCGGTCGCGCGGTGCACCATGCCCTCATGACGGAGATCTTCATCGGTAGTGAGGCTGTCGCGACGGGACGGGTGAGCCGCCATGAACTGAAGCGGTGGTTTCGGCCCGTGTTCCGGGGCGTCTACGCGCCCAATGGCGTCGAATTGTCGATTCGTGACCGGGCGATCGCGGCATGGTTGGCATCGCGTCGCAGAGGTGTGATCGCGGGAGTGGCGGCATCCGCCCTGCACGGCGCTCCGTGGGTGGACCCGTCGCAGCCGATCGAACTGTCCGCCGTGCGGATTCGTCCACAACCGGGCCTGATCCCCAGGGCGGACATCATCGCCGACGACGAGGTCACGATGATCGGCGGTCTTCCCGTCACATCAAGAGTCCGAACCGCCTTCGACATCGGCCGGCGGCTTCACCGGACGGAGGCGCTGGCCCGTCTCGACGCGCTCATGTGGAACCAGCACTACGACATCGACAAGGTCGCCCAGCTCGGCCGACGCCATTCGCACGTGACCGGCCTGGCCCGGTTGTCCGAGTTGCTTCCCCTTGTCGACGGTGGAGCCGCGTCCATTCCGGAATCGCGAGTTCGACTGTGGTTGCACGATGCCGGCCTGCCACGCCCGGAGACACAGATCCCGGTCATCATTGGACACCGTCCGCAAGCGTGGCTGGACATGGGATGGCAGGAGTTTCACGTCGCGGTCGAGTACGACGGGGATCACCACCGCAAGAATCGGCGCCAGTACGTCAAGGACATCGCCAGGTTGCGGATGCTGGAATCGCTGGGGTGGATCGTCGTCCGGGTGATCGCGGAGGACAAACCGCGAGACGTCGTCGCCCGAGTCGAGGCGGCGCTGCTCAGTCGCGGCTGCAACCTCGATCTCGACAAGTTGCAGGGCTTCAAGCGCAGTTTGGTTGCGTAACGGTCACACCCGCCGCGGTGCGGCCAGCCGTTCGCGGCGCAGCTGGTCGACCTCGGACAGCTCCAGTGGAGCCAGCTCCCCGACCACCTGGGTCAGCAGCTGGTCGGCCAACTCCGGATTGCGGGCCAGGCACGGCCCGTGCAGATAGGTGGCGACGACGCTGCCCTGCACCGCGCCGTCGAAGCCGTCGCCGGCGCGGTTGCCGGCTCCCTTCTCGACGCGGGCAAGCGGACGTGCGTCCGCACCGAGAACCGTTCCACCGCGGTGGTTCTCGAAGCCAGTCAATCGCTGCGTCAGCCCGGCCACCAGCGGCTGGGACACCACTTCGCCGATCGTGCGCTGGTCCTGCGGCGAGGTCGTGACGTCGAGCAGCCCGACGCCCTCGACCCGTTCACCCGACGAGGTCTCATACCAGTGCCCCAGCACTTGGATGGCCGCGCAGATCGCCAGCACCGGAGCGCCCCGGGCGGCGGCCTGCTGTAGGCCGGGATGGCGCAGCAGGTGCTTGGTGGCCAGGCGTTGGGCATAGTCCTCCGCCCCGCCGAGTGTGTACAGGTCCAGTTCGGCGGGCACCGGGTCGTCCAGCGTGATCTCGACGATCTCGGCGGCAAAGCCACGCAGTCGCAGGCGTTGTCGCAGCACCACCGCATTGCCGCCGTCGCCGTAGGTCCCCATCACATCGGGCAGCACCAACCCGATGCGCACCGTCGACTCAGACACTTTTCCCCCGGTCGTCCCCTACCCTGCGGGCTTGGGCCCATCGCTCCTGCCCCCTGGAACCATCGGGCAGCCGCCTGTTCAGCTGCAGAAACGCGGTGTAGTTCGCGATGACCTCGACGTGCCCCGGCGGGCACGACTCGATCGCCGCGAGGGTGTCGTGGACGAGTGTGTGCTCGACGCCCGCGTAGCCCAACCGCACCGCGAGGTCGGTGCCGCGCTCTCCGGCGGCCACGACATGGGTGTCCTCGAAGTGTTCGAACCGCACATCCCACAGCCATGACAGGTCTTCCCCGTCGGGAACTTGACCGTTGACCGAAATCACAACGCCGGCACCGTGTTTGTCGACCATCGACAACGCCTCCTGCCAGCCGGCCGGGTTCTTGGCCAGCAGCACCCGTGCGGTGTGCTCGCCGAGGCGCACGGTGCGGTAGCGACCGGCAACCTCGTCGACACCCGAAACCGCGGCCACCGCGGCTGCCGGCTCAGCGCCCATCGCGACCGCCGCCGCCACCGCCTGTGTGGCGTTGCCGCGATTGACGGCACCCGGCAGCGCCAACGTCATCGGTAGTGAAAGCCCTTCTGGCCCGTAGATATTGGCGTCGTCAAACCACCAGTCCGGCTTCGGTCGGCTGAAATCGGTTCCCGTGGAACGCCATTGGTGGCCGTCGCGCGCGATGATCTCACCCGAACGCGGGCAGCTGACCGAGTCGTTGGCCCAGCTTCCGCCCGCGGCCACCCACACCACGTGGGGCCTGTCGTATGCGGCCGAGGTCATCAGCACGTCGTCGCAGTTGGCGACCACGACGGCCGACGGGTGGCGAGCCAGCCCAGCGCGAAGCGTGCGCTCGATGTGATTGATCTCGCCGACGCGGTCCAACTGGTCACGCGACAGGTTGAGCAAGACGACGACGTCCGCCTCTACCGCGTCCAAAACGTGTGGGACGTGCATCTCGTCGACCTCCAGGGCGGCCAGCGGCGCCGTACGGGCACCGGCCAGCGCGGCCACCAGTCCGGCGTCCATGTTCGCGCCGGTGTCGTTGGTGGCGACGGGTCCGACCGCGCGCAGCGCCGCCGCAATCATCCTCGTGGTCGTCGACTTGCCGTTGGTTCCGGTGACCACCACGGTGCGACGGCCACCGCCGAGCTGGCGCAGCAGGGACTTGTCGAGCGCCAACGCGACCAGCCCGCCGATCATCGCGCCCGCCCCGCGGCCGGTTACCCGCGAGGCCCAGCGCGCGCCTGCGCCGGCCGCCAGCGCGACCCGTCCACGAGTGGTGACCATCCCGGCAGTTTAGGGAGCCGACACGCTGGCGGCGATTCGGCGAGGTCCCGGCTTTGTCACAGCACCGTGCCATCCTGGCGAAGTGAGCTCCTGGGGCCGGCCGGCAGAAGACACCGGCTCAGGTTGGGCGGTCGTCGACGTGGAGACGTCGGGCTTCCGACCCGGGCAGGCGCGCGTGGTCAGCATCGCTGCGCTGGCCCTCGGCGACGACGGCAACGTCGAGCACAGCCTCTACAGCCTGCTCAATCCGGGTGTCGATCCCGGTCCCACTCATGTGCACGGGTTGACGGCCGAAATGCTGGAAGGCCAGCCGTCCTTCGGTGACATCGTCGACCACCTCATCGAACTCCTCGACGGGCGCACGCTCGTCGCGCACAATGTCGGCTTCGACTACTCGTTTCTGGCGGCCGAGGCCGAGCTGGTGAACCGGGAACTGCCCACCGACGCCGTCATGTGCACCGTCGAGCTCGCCCGCAGGCTCGATCTGGGCACGGAGAACCTACGGCTGGAGACGCTGGCCGCGCACTGGGGTATCAGCCAGATGCGGCCGCACGACGCGCTCGACGACGCGCTGGTGCTCGCACAGATCCTCAAGCCGGTACTGGTGCGCGCGCGGGAACGCAAAGTCTGGCTGCCGGTGCACCCGGTGTCCCGGCGGCGCTGGCCGAACGGCCTGGTCACCCACGACGAGCTTCGCCCCCTGAAAGCGGTCGCGTCACGCCTGGGATGCGCGTACCTCAACCCGGGCCGTTTCGTGGCAGGTCGGCCGCTGGTGCAGGGCATGCGGGTCGCGCTGTCGGCCGAAGTCGAGCGAACCCACGAAGAGCTCATCGAGCGGATGCTGCACGCGGGGCTGGCGTACACCGACACCGTCGACCCCGAGACCTCGCTGATCATCTGCAACGACGCCTGCCCGACGCAGGGCAAGGGTTATCAAGCCGGCGAGTTGGGCGTTCCGCGGGTCAGCGACACCGACTTCATGGGCCATCTCGACCATGTCGTCGGCGGCACCGGTATCGAGGAGTTCACCGACACCACGCTCGCCGGTGATCAGTTCGCGCTGTTCTAGACGACTCGACCGGTCAGCGCGCCGCGCGGTTGACCGCCGACACCACCGCGCGCAGCGATGCGGTGGTGATCGAGGTCGCAATCCCGACGCCCCACACCGTCGTCCCGCCGATCGACGCCTCGACGTAGGCCGCGGCCTGCGCCTCCTCGCCGGCCGACAGCGCGTGCTCTGAGTAGTCGAGCACCGACACGTCGAACCCGATGGCACCCAATGCGTCGACGAACGCCGCCAGCGGACCGTTACCCGCGCCGACGATCTCGCGCTCGACACCGTCGACCTTCACCACGGCCTCGATGGTGTCGGTGCCGCCGTCCACCTCGGAGGCGATGACCCGCTGCCGGATCCGCTCGAGCGGCAGCACGGGCACCAGGTACTCATCGGCGAAGACGTCCCACATCTCCTTCGGCGAGACCTCACCGCCTTCGCCGTCGGTGATCTGCTGGATCGCCTGGCTGAACTCGATCTGCAGCCGCCGTGGCAGCGCCAGACCGTGATCGGCTTTCATGATGTAGGCCACGCCGCCCTTGCCGGACTGCGAGTTGACTCGGATCACAGCCTCGTAGGTGCGCCCGACATCCCTGGGGTCGATGGGCAGATACGGGACCTGCCACAGCATGTCGTCGACATCTTTGTCGGCGGCATCGGCATCGAGCTTCATCGCGTCGAGACCCTTGTTGATCGCGTCCTGGTGGCTTCCGGAGAACGCGGTGTACACCAAGTCGCCGCCGTAAGGGTGGCGTTCGTGCACCGGCAACTGATTGCAGTACTCGACGGTGCGCCGGATCTCATCGATGTTCGAGAAGTCGATCTGCGGGTCGACGCCGCGGGAGAACATGTTCATCCCCAGCGTCACCAGGCAGACGTTCCCGGTGCGCTCACCGTTGCCGAACAGGCAGCCCTCGATCCGGTCGGCACCGGCCTGGTAACCCAATTCGGCTGCCGCGACGGCGGTTCCGCGATCGTTGTGCGGATGCAGGCTCAGGATGATGGCCTCGCGCGGATTCAGGTGCCGGTGCATCCATTCGATCGAGTCGGCGTACACATTGGGGGTGGCCATCTCGACGGTCGCGGGCAGGTTGACGATCAGCGGTGCGTCCGGCGTCGGCTCGACGACTTCGGCGACGGCGTTGCACACATCGACCGCGTACTCCAATTCGGTTCCCGTGTAGGACTCCGGCGAGTACTCGAACCGCCACTGCGTGCCGGGGTACTTCTTGGCCTCCTCGACGCACAACCGTGCGCCCTCGGTGGCGATCGCTTTGACCGCGTCCCGGTCGGCGCGGAACACCACCCGCCGCTGCAGGATCGACGTCGAGTTGTAGAAGTGCACGATCGCGCGGGGAGCGCCCTCGCACGCCTCGAACGTCCGCTCGATCAGTTCCGGGCGGCACTGCGTCAGCACCTGGATCGTGACGTCGTCCGGGATCGCACCCTGGGTGATGATCTCGCGGACGAACTCGAAGTCGGTCTGGCTGGCCGACGGGAAGCCGACCTCGATCTCCTTGTAGCCCATCCGAACCAGCAGGTCGAACATGCGGCGCTTGCGCGCCGGGCTCATCGGGTCGATCAGGGCCTGGTTACCATCGCGCAGGTCCACCGCGCACCACGCCGGGGCGCGGTCGATGACCTTGTCGGGCCAGGTGCGGTCGAACGGGAGGGGCACGCCCAGCGCCGGGCTGCCGCCGGGCACCTCGTCGGCGAAGCTGCGGTAGCGGCTGACCGGCATCGCGGAGGCGCGCTGGGTGTTCCACCCCGGCTGGCCTGGGTTGGGCGGGCCGGCGGGTTTGGTGATCTGTCGAACTGACGAGAACGCGTCAGGCGAATCGGGTGAGGGTTTCGAGAAGGTGGTCACGGTGATCGCTCCGGGAGTGATAAGGGGGACTCGACCGGCGGATCGCGAACACCCGCGACGGGAGGCCGGTCTGGATCAGACCCCGTCGCGGCTGCCGAGAAGGAGCGCCCGCTGCACCGAAAACATCGTGGCCAACTGTACTCCGCACCCGTGCGCGTCACAAAACTCGATTTCCAGGCGTGAGCGCGCAGCTGGGTACGGTTTCGGGGCCTCGCTGATGTACCTGGGTGAGCGTTCGCCGTGTCATGCGCGCAGCTGGCTAGAGTTCGTGCAGTGAGGACACTTGATCGGCGGTGGTGGGTGGCGATCGGCGTCGTCGTGATCGTGATCGTGGCCCTGGCGTACAGCCAGCTGCAGAAACCGCCGGAGGAATGCCGGCCGGTGCTCGATCTGCTCGAGTACAACAAGTCGCAGAACGAGCTGATCAGCGCAAAGAGCGAGGGCGCCGAGGGCGCGCCCACCGTGGCCGAGGAGATCGCTTACCGCGATTGGGCCGACGGGCTGGCCGAACGGGCCCGCAAGATCGACGCCCCGGAGCTGCGGTTCACCGCGGTCGAAGTCGGCGACCTCGCCGGATTGTTCGTCCAGAAGATGCCGCAGGCGCGCGCGGCGACGGAGACCCGCGCACCCGGCGCCCCTGCGCCCCAGATTTATTACGAGATGTCGGCGCTCGACGCGCAGATCCGGCGCAAACTCGCGGAGCTGTCGGATGCCTGCTCGGCCTGAGCACCTCATAAGGTGACTTACCGTGTGCACACGCGTGGTTTACCTCGGGACAAATGACCGCAACGTCACGGGCCGCTCCATGGACTGGAAGTCGGAGATCGGGACGAATCTGTGGGCGCTGCCGCGCGGTGTCAACCGAACCGGCCAGGCCGGCGCCAACTCGGCCGAGTGGACATCGGCGTACGGCAGCGTCATCGCCACCGGTTACGACATCAGCACCACCGACGGGGTGAACGAGGCCGGTCTCGCGGTCAACCTGCTCTGGCTGGCCGAATCGCAGTACCCCGCCGAAACCGCCGACGGTCCCGCGGTCTCGCTCGCGCTGTGGGGCCAGTACGTGCTCGACAACTTCGCGACGGTCGCCGAGGCGGTGCAGGCGCTCACCGCCACTCCGCTGCGCGTTGCGACGGCAGAGGTCCCGGGTGAGGGCCGGATGGCGACGCTGCACCTGGCGATGTCGGATGCGAGCGGGGACAGCGCGATCGTGGAGTACATCGACGGCCAGCAGGTCATCCACCACGGCAGGCAGTACCAGGTGATGACCAATTCGCCGACCTTCGACCAGCAGCTCGCGATCACCGAGTACTGGAAGCAGATCGGCGGCACGGTGATGTTGCCGGGCACCAACCGCGCCGCGGACCGGTTTGTGCGGGCCTCGTTCTACATCGATGCGGTGCCCAAGACCGACGATCCGCTGCTGGCCGCCGCGACGGTGTTCAGTGTGGTGCGCAACGCGTCGGTGCCGTACGGGATCGCCACGTCGGAGGAGCCGAACATCTCGAGCACGCGTTGGCGTACGGTCGTCGACCACAAGGCGCTGCGTTACTTCTTCGAGTCGGCGCTCTCGCCGAACACCTTCTGGGTGGAACTGCGCCAAATCGACTTCTCGCCGGGCGCCCCGACGCTGCGGCTGAAACTGGGCGAGGGGGAGAAGACGATCTACGCCGGGGACGCCAGCTCGGGCTTCGAGCGGGCCGACCCGTTCCCCTTCCTCGGAGTGCCCTGATAGCCGGGGGTTCCGGCCCGGCGGCGACGGGCGGAAGAAATCGCGTGCGCGCAGCCCTTATCCTTGTTGGAATCCTTCCCAGCACTTGAAAGGCTTGTTCAGTGGCGCTCGTCGTGCAGAAGTACGGCGGATCCTCGGTCGCCGACGCCGAGCGGATCCGCCGCGTCGCCGAGCGGATCGTCGAGACGCGCAAGCAGGGCAACGACGTCGTCGTGGTCGTCTCGGCGATGGGCGACACCACCGACGACCTGCTCGATCTCGCCAACCAGGTATGTCCGGTACCACCGCCGCGCGAGATGGACATGCTGTTGACCGCCGGCGAACGGATCTCCAACGCGCTGGTGGCGATGGCCATCCACTCGCTGGGTGCGCAGGCGCGGTCGTTCACCGGATCGCAGGCCGGTGTCATCACCACCGGCATCCATGGCAACGCCAAGATCATCGACGTCACCCCCGGCCGGCTGCGCGATGCGCTCGACGAAGGTGTGATCGTGCTGGTCGCCGGTTTCCAGGGGGTCAGCCAGGACAGCAAGGACGTCACCACGCTCGGCCGGGGCGGATCGGACACCACCGCAGTCGCGGTGGCCGCGGCGCTGGGCGCCGACGTGTGCGAGATCTACACCGACGTCGACGGCATTTTCACCGCGGACCCGCGGATCGTGCCCAACGCGCATCACCTCGACCAGATCAGCTTCGAGGAGATGCTGGAAATGGCCGCGTGCGGCGCCAAGGTGCTGATGCTGCGCTGCGTGGAGTACGCCCGCCGGTACAACGTGCCGATCCGCGTCCGCTCGTCATATTCGGACAACCCCGGCACGCTGGTGACCGGATCGATGGAGGACATTCCCGTGGAAGACGCCATTCTGACCGGAGTCGCACACGACCGCAGTGAAGCCAAAGTGACCGTGGTCGGCATCCCCGACGTGCCCGGCTATGCCGCCAAGGTGTTCCGCGCCGTCGCCGACGCTGACATCAACATCGACATGGTGCTGCAGAACATCTCGAAGGTCGAGGACGGCAAGACCGACATCACGTTCACCTGCCCCCGCGACAACGGTCCGTCCGCGGTGCAGAAGTTGACCTCGCTGCAGGGTGAGATCGGTTTCACCAGCGTGCTCTACGACGACCTCATCGGCAAGGTCTCGCTGGTGGGGGCCGGAATGAAGAGCCACCCCGGGGTGACCGCCACGTTCTGTGAGACGTTGGCCGCGGTGGGCGTCAACATCGACCTGATCTCGACCTCCGAGATCCGGATCTCGGTGCTGGTCAAGGACACCGATCTGGACAAGGCCGTCGCGGCGCTGCATGAGGCGTTCGGCCTGGGCGGCGACGAGAACGCGATCGTCTACGCGGGAACGGGACGCTAAATGGTGAATCTCGGTGTGGTGGGCGCGACCGGTCAGGTCGGCCAGGTGATGCGGACGCTGCTGGAACAGCGCGAATTTCCGGCGACCAGCGTCCGGTTCTTCGCCTCGGCGCGGTCGCAGGGCAAGAAGCTTCCGTTCCGCGGGCAGGAGATCGAGGTCGAGGATGCCGCGACCGCCGATCCGGCCGGCCTGGACATCGCGTTGTTCTCCGCGGGCGCGACGATGTCGCGCGTGCAGGCGCCGCGGTTCGCCGAGGCGGGCGCGATCGTGGTCGACAACTCGTCGGCCTGGCGTAAGGACCCCGACGTGCCGTTGGTGGTCAGTGAGGTCAACTTCGCGCGCGACGTGCAGGGCGTGTCGCTGAAGAAGGGCATCATCGCGAACCCGAACTGCACCACGATGGCCGCGATGCCGGTGCTCAAGCCGTTGCACGACGAGGCGGGCCTGGTGCGGATGATCGCGTCGACCTACCAGGCGGTGTCGGGCAGCGGCGTCGCCGGCGTGGAGGAGCTTTTCGGACAGGCCAGCGCGGTCGTCGGAAACAGCCGCGAGCTCGTGGCCGACGGGGCCGCCCTGGACTTTCCGGCACCCTCGAAGTACGTGGCGCCGATCGCGTTCAACGTCGTCCCGTTGGCAGGTTCCTACGTCGACGACGATTCCGGCGAGACCGACGAAGATCAGAAGCTGCGCAACGAGAGCCGCAAGATCCTGGGTATCCCGGATTTGGCGGTGAGCGGGACGTGCGTGCGCGTTCCGGTGTACACGGGCCACTCGCTGTCGTTGAACCTCGAGTTCTCGCAACCGCTTTCGGTAGCCCGGGCGTCGGAGTTGCTGGGTTCGGCGCCGGGCGTCAAGCTCGTCGACGTCCCGACGCCGCTGGCGGCCGCCGGGGCGGACGACTCACTCGTCGGCCGCATCCGGCAGGACCCCGGCGTGCCGGACGGGCGTGGGCTCGCGGTGTTCGTGTCCGGAGACAACCTTCGAAAAGGCGCAGCGCTCAACACTATCCAGATCGCCGAGCTACTGGCCCGAGGCTGATTTGCGCCGAACTCTGACGTTGCGGCCATTGATTGCAACCACGCAGACAAAGTGCGAGTAACCGTCTGCCTGAGCGCAATCTCGGTGATGCTGGCGGTCGCTGCACCGACAGCGCACGCCCAGCCGGCACCCATCCCCGACCCGGTGCTACCGCCGCTGGCACCCGGCCAGGTCATGCGGATCGGTCCGACAGCCGGAACCGGAACGCCGACGCGCGATTACGGTGTGGGCGCCACCGATCTCTGTGAGTTCATGGAGTTTCCGAGCGGCATCCTGCAGGTGTGCGGCGACAGCTTCGCCGGACAGGGCGTCGGATACGGCGGCTGGTTCTCGCCGATCGCGTTGCGCGTCGAGACGGAGTCGATCGACGACCCGAGCGGTGTGCGCTACGACGGGGTGACGGGGACCGACAAGCCGCTGCTGGCCGACCCGACTCCGCCGGGCATGTCACAACTGCCGGCGGGCATCGTCCAGATCAACCGGGTCAACTACATGATGGTCACGACGGTGCGCGAGTTGCAGCCGGAATCGTCCAGACTCGTCAAACCGGATCCCGCGCAGGACAATTGGCCGACGGTGGTCGGGTCCGAGCGTGCGGCCGACTATGCCGACGGACGGCAGTCGCAGATCAGCGGCTACTACGACCCGATCCCGCGGCCCGACTCGCAGAGCGGGTGGGTGTACGTCGTGGCCAACAACTTCGACCGCAGCGCTCCGCTGGTGCTGTACCGAGCGACACCCGAGGAGTTCACCGATCGCTCCAGTTGGCAAGGGTGGTCGGCCGTCTCGGGTTGGGGGGATCCGCCGACGCCGTTGTGGCCGGATGCCGTGGGCGAGATGAGCATTCGCCAGCTCGACGGCAAGACGGTGCTGTCGTACTTCAACGCGACCACCGGCAACATGGAGATGCGGGTGGCCGACGACCCGACGATGCTAGGCACCGCGCCGGTGACGACCGTCGTCGTCGCCACCGAATGGCCCGATCCGGCCGAGCACCTGGGCCCGCCGGAGAACAACCGCCTCGCCCAGCCGTACGGCGGTTACATCTCGCCGGGGTCGACGCTGGACGAGGTGCGGGTATTCGTCAGCCAGTGGAACACCGGGCCGCGGGGCGGGTCGCCGTACCGGGTGATCCAGTTCGCGGTGAATCCGTTCAAGCCGTAGTCACGCGACATGGCCGACGTGCGCCGCCGATTCACCGATCGTCGCGCCGCTGTCCCCGACTATCGTCCGCATCAACACCTGGTGCTCGCGGTCGCCGCGGGCGGTGGCCCGGGCGATACCACCCGGCAGGGCCACGGCCGCGAGACTTCGGGTCAGGTTCACCGGCAGTCGCAGCACCGGATACCACGGCACCTGCGGCCGGAATCCAAGCGCCCGCATCGTCCGGGGCCCGAGGAACCCGCTGGTGACAGAAAGGTGTTGGGCTCGTGCAATGCGACGCCGTATCGCGGGAGCGGTGTCGTAGTGCCAGATCAGGGGATCGTCGGCCATCGGGGCAGCCAACTGCCGCGACGACTCGTCGGGTTCGGCGAGCGCTCCGAGCGTGTGGTAGAGCACCCGGATGCTGTCGCGGAAGCCGCGCGGCAGCCACTCGTCCTCCACGCCCATCAGCCATCCGACGTAGCGGGTCAGGTGAGCGACGGCGTCATAGTCCTTTGGCCGCAACACGATTCCCATTCCGACCACGCCGACGGCGGGCGCGACGAGCGCGCCGATCAACGTCGCGGCCATATCGGTCTGGTTGATCGGGACGCCCCACTCGTCGGTGCGCCAATCCGGCATCGCTGCGACATGTCGACGCACCAGCCCGTGAATCAGCCGAACCCGCAGAGTGGATCGATAACCGGCGCCCAACCGCTCGAGACCACCTTCCGAGATGACGTCCATCGCCCATTGCATCGTCTCGGCGAAGCGCTTGTTCGAACCCTTCTCCAAGGCGCCGGTGCGCAACAACGTTTTGTTGAACCCCGAAAACTGGTATCCGCCGAGCAGGGACACGTCCCGCGCGACGTACATGCCGTCGGCACCGCCGCGGCGCAGCGCCCGCTGCCCGCGGCGCAGCTTCGCCGGATCGACCCATGCGGGCAGGGCTTCCACATGCGAGAAGAACTCGCGCAACGGTTCCGGCGCCTCGGGCACCGCGTCGATGCCGTGGGTGAGAGCCCGGTCGAACAACGGCCGCGTCTGGTTGATCCCGGCACCGGCCATCCACTCGACCAGACGGTCCATCGGTTCGTCCCCGACGATCAGCCGTTCGCCCAGCCGACTCCACTGCTGTGGTGTCGGTGCGGCGATGCCCATCGCCTTGGCCATGGCGCGGATGCTTGCCGGCACCGGACGGGGTCGTTCCGGATGACGCCTTGGGATAGGGCGCTCCATCGTCTCGGTTCCCTTCAAACCAGTGTGACAACGCGTGTAGTCGAAAGTAGGCCGCGCGCTCGACAGATGTCAATCGGCGTATTCACAGCCTGCTCATAGGTTGCGCATGACCCGCTCATCGAAACGACCCGCAAGATGACAGGTATGAGCGAAACACCGTCCGAACCCGTGACCGCCCCCGTCACCGATCCGCCCCGGCACGACGTCACACCCGTGCGCGGGGAACCGCGCCGGTCCAGGCTCGGCGCCGCCGCCGCCTGGGTCGGCATCGTCGCCGGCGTGGTGTTCATCGTCGCGGTGATCTTCTTCTCCGGATTCATCCTCGGCGCACATACCGGTCACCACCACCGCGGTGGCCATCACGGCGGTGGTGACCGCGATGCCGGGATCTTCCATCGTGGGCCGCCGCCCGGGTTCCCGATGGGTCCGCGCGGGGAGTTCGAACGCCCGCCGTTCGGCGGACCCGGCGGGCCCGCGGGTCCGCGCTTCGGGCCGCCTCAGTCGCCTTCGGCGCCGCAGTCACCCGAGGCGCCGACCACAACCGCGCCCGCGCGACCGTAACCACAGCCGAAGTCGATCGCGCGGCGTCACGCAATGTTTGGGAACGATGCCCGCAGGGGACCACCACTTGAATGTGGCGACGCAGCCCAACGCCGTCTGATTCGAGGAGTGACGTCCGATGACCGACAAGTACACGACCAACGACGCAGGCAACCCCGCACCGAGCGATGACAACTCGCTGACCGTCGGGCCGGACGGTCCGATCCTGCTCCAGGATCACTACTTGATCGAGCAGATGGCCAACTTCAACCGCGAGCGCATTCCGGAGCGCCAGCCGCACGCGAAGGGGGCGGGCGCGTTCGGCTACTTCGAGGTGACCAACGACGTCAGCAGGTACACCCGGGCGGCGGTGTTCCAGCCGGGCGCGAAGACCGAGATGGTCGCCCGGTTCTCCACCGTGGCAGGCGAACGCGGAAGCCCCGACACGTGGCGCGACCCGCGCGGGTTTGCGCTGAAGTTCTACACCTCCGAGGGCAACCTCGACCTGGTCTGCAACAACACACCTGTCTTCTTCATGCGCGACCCGTTGAAGTTCCAGCACTTCATCCGATCCCAGAAGCGCCAGCAGAAGAACAACCTGCGCAGCAATCACATGCAGTGGGACTTCTGGAGCCTCTCACCGGAATCGGCGCATCAGGTCACCTGGCTGATGGGTGACCGCGGCATTCCGAAAAACTGGCGGCAGATGAACGGCTACAGCAGCCACACGTACAGCTGGATCAACGCCGACGGCGAGATCTTCTGGGTGAAGTACCACTTCAAGACCGACCAGGGCGTCGAATTCCTGACCCAGGAGGATGCCGACCGGCTGGTAGGTGAAGACACCGATTACCACACCAGGGACCTGTATGAGGCGATCGAGGGCGGCGACCACCCGAGTTGGTCGCTCAAGGTGCAGATCATGCCGTTCGACGACGCCAAGACCTACCGGTTCAACCCCTTCGATCTGACCAAGGTCTGGCCGCACGGCGACTATCCATTGATCGACGTCGGCAAGATGGTGCTCAACCGCAACGTCACCGACTTCCACACCGAGATGGAGCAGGCGGCGTTCGAGCCGAACAACATCGTTCCCGGCACCGGCCTGAGCCCGGACAAGATGCTGCTGGCCCGCGGGTTCTCCTACTCCGATGCGCACCGCGCCCGCCTCGGGGTCAATTACAAACAGATCCCGGTGAACTCGCCGCACGTGGAGGTGAACAGTTACTCCAAGGACGGTGTGATGCGGGTGCAGAACGTCACCGACCCGGTGTATGCGCCGAACTCCTACGGTGGTCCGCAAGCCGACGAGGCGCGGGCAGCCGAGGTGCGCTGGATGTCCGACGGCGACATGGTCCGCCACGCCTACACACTGCGTCCGGACGACGACGACTGGGGTCAGGCCGGCACATTGGTCCGTGAGGTTCTCGACGATGCCGCGCGAAACCGCCTGGCCAACAATATTATCGGCCATGTCTCCGACGGTGTGCAGGAGCCGGTGCTGTCACGGGTCTTCGAGTACTGGCGAAACGTCGACGCCGATCTCGGCAAGAAGGTCGAGGAGGGGGTGCGGGCCAAGGGCGGCGGCGACGGAATGTGACGGGGCGTCTTGCCGTCTGCGCGCAGGCTGGCATGATCGAGCCCATGAGCATTGAAGTCAAGTACACCGCAGAGTCCACCGCGTCCGGAGGCGGCCGTGACGGCCACGTCCGTTCCTCCGACGGCAAGATCGATCTCGACACCCGTCCGCCCAAGGAGCTCGGCGGCAGCGGCGAGGGCGTGAACCCCGAACTGCTGTTCTCGTCGGGATACGCGGCGTGCTTCCTCGGTGCGCTGCGCCTGCAGGCGCGCAACAACAAGATCGAGATCGACGACGCGACCTCGATCACCGCGCAGGTCGGTTTCGGACCGGACTCCGACGGCGGCTTCGGGCTCACCGCCCACCTCATCGGGTACCTTCCGGGCCTCGAGCAGAGCGCCGCGGACGACCTGATGGAGAAGGCGCACGATTTCTGCCCGTACTCGAAGGCCACCCGCGGCAACATCGACGTCAAGCTGTCGGCGAAGGTCTGACCGGTGCGGGCCGCCGCCGCAGCGGGCGTCGGCGCGGTCATCGGTCTGGCGTTGGTGGCGCCGGCTGACGTCGCATCCGCGCGCCCCTCGGATCCCGGCGTGGTGAACTACGCCGTGCTCCCGAAGGGTTCGGTGGGCAACATCGTCGGCGCCACAATGCGATTCGAGTCGCTGTTCACCGATCCGGTGCAGGCGTTCTCGGTTGAAAATCCGGCGTGCAACAACTGGGCCGACATCGGCCTGCCCGACGTGTACGCCGATCCCGACCTCGCGTCGTTCAACGGTGCGGTGACCCAGGAGTCACCCAGCGACGCGACACACCTGGTCAAACAGGCGGTGGGGGTGTTCGCGACGACCGACGCTGCCGACCGGGCGTTTCATCGCGTCGTAGACCGCACTACCGGCTGCAACGGGCAGACCTCCGCGATGCACCTGGACAACTTCACCACCCAGGTGTGGACGTTCACCGGCGGCCCGACGTCGGCGACCGACGCCGACTGGGTCAAACAAGAGGCGGGTACCGACCGGCGCTGTTTCACGACCACCCGCAAGCGCGAGAACGTTCTGCTGCAGGCCAAGGTCTGTCAGGCCGGAAACGGCGGACCGGCGGTGAACGTGCTGGCCGGCGCGATGCAGAACACTCTCGGCCAGTAGCCGGGGGCGGATTGCGCGGCTCGTCACGCATACGTCATCCGAAAATCGCGCGACTTTGTCGGTCTCGTCTGGAAGATGGTCGAAGGGGAGCGATCGGTCCATACCCGGAAGGGGACGGTTGGGATGACCTTCATCATCACGTCCGAGGTGGACAACGCGCACCCGCCGCCGACCGCTTCAGCGGAGCTGACCAGCGCCGATACCGCCGCACGCCACGTCGCGGCCGGTTGTCTGCAGGACGGCTCGGTGGGCCGGGTGGGCCTCGAGATCGAGGCCCACTGCATCGACCTGGCCGACCCCGGGCGCCGGCCGAGCTGGGATGAACTCACCGCGACCATCGCCGGTCTCCCCCCGCTGCCCGGTGGGAGCAGGGTGACGGTCGAACCCGGCGGAGCCGTCGAACTGTCCGGCCCGCCGCTGCCCGGCCCGCTCGCCGCGATCGACGCGATGGCCGCCGACCGCGCCGTGCTACGCACGGCATTCGCCGACGCGGGGTTCGGCTTGCTGCTACTGGGCGCAGACCCGCTGCGGCCACCCCAACGGGTCAATCCAGGCGCCCGCTACGGCGCGATGGAAGCGTTTTTCGAGGCCTCCGATACCGGTGCCGCGGGTGCGGCGATGATGACCTCGACGGCGTCGGTGCAGGTCAATCTCGACGCCGGGCCGTCAGACGGCTGGGCGGGGCGGGTCCGGCTCGCTCACGCGCTCGGACCGACGATGATCGCGATCGCGGCGAATTCCCCGCTGCTGAACGGACAGTTCTGCGGCTGGCAGTCCGCTCGGCAACGCGTGTGGAGTCAACTGGATTCGGCCCGCTGCGGCCCAATCCTCGGCGCGAGCGGCGATGACCCGGTCAGCGAATGGGCACGGTATGCGCTCAAGGCGCCGGTGATGCTCGTCAATCACTGCGAGGCCGACGCCGAGCCGGTCACCGAATGGGTGCCGTTCGCGGATTGGGCCGACGGCCGGGTACTGCTCGGCGGGCGCCGACCCACCGAGGCCGATCTCGACTATCACCTGACCACCCTGTTTCCCCCGGTCCGGCCGCGCCGGTGGCTCGAGATTCGCTACCTCGACAGCGTGCCGGACACCATCTGGCCCGCGGTGGTGTTCACGCTCACCACCCTGCTCGACGACCCGGGCGCCGCAGCCGTCGCCACCGAAGCCACCGCACCCGTCGCGACCGCATGGGACCGGGCCGCCCAGCTGGGGCTCGGCGACCGGCATCTGCGATCGGCGGCGCACCGATGCGTGCTGACCGCGGCGGAGCGCGCGCCGGCCGAACTCGAGGAATCGATGCGACAGTTGGTGCGTTCGGTCGAAGAAGGACGATGCCCGGCCGACGACTTCAGCGACCGGGTCATCGACCACGGGATCGCGCTCGCGGTTAGCCAACTGGCGCAAGGAGAGTTGTGACGTCACGCGAAACGATCGCGCACGAACTCACCAAGGCCCGCGAACGCACGCTGCGACTCGTCGACTTCGACGACGCGGAGCTGGGCCGCCAGTACAGCCCGCTGATGAGCCCGCTGGCGTGGGATCTCGCCCACATCGGGCAACAAGAGGAGCTATGGCTGCTGCGCGACGGCGATCCCCGGCAACCGGGCATGCTGAGCCCCGACGTCGAGCAACTCTACGATGCGTTCGTCAACTCCCGCGCCAGCCGCGTCAACCTGCCGCTGCTCCCGCCCTCGGACGCCAGGGCATACTGCGGCACTGTGCGGAACCGGGTGCTCGACACCCTCGACGCGCTGCCCGACGAAGACCCCGGATTCAACTTCGCGCTGGTGATCAGCCACGAGAACCAGCACGACGAAACCATGCTGCAGGCGCTGAACCTGCGATCGGGGGCACCGCTGCTCGATGCCGGCGCACCCCTGCCGTCCGGGCGCCCCGACCTGGCCGGGACCTCGGTACTGGTACCGGGGGGCGAGTTCGTACTGGGCGTCGACGCGGTCGCCGAACCTCATTCGCTGGACAATGAGCGTCCCGCACACGTGATCGACGTGCCCGCTTTCCGCATCGGGCGCGTCCCGGTCACCAACGGCGAATGGCGCCGGTTCGTCGACGACGGCGGCTATGACGATGCGCGGTGGTGGTCCGAACGCGGCTGGGCGCACCGGACCGATGCGGGTCTCTGCGCGCCGCAGTTCTGGAACAGCGACGGCACCCGCAGCCGGTTCGGCCACGTCGAGGACATCCCCGCCGACGAGCCGGTTCAGCATGTCACGTTCTTCGAGGCCGAGGCTTACGCCGCGTGGGCGGGTGCCCGGCTGCCCACGGAACAAGAGTGGGAGAAGGCCTGCGCGTGGGATCCCGCGGTCGGCGCGCGTCGCCGCTATCCTTGGGGCACAACGGAACCCACCCCGGCTCTGGCCAACCTCGGTGGCGACGCGATGCGTCCGGCGTCGGTCGGCGCCTACCCCGCCGGTGCGTCCGCTTACGGTGTCGAGCAGATGCTGGGCGACGTCTGGGAGTGGACGACGTCGCCGCTGCGGCCGTGGCCGGGGTTCACGCCGATGATCTACGACCGCTACTCGCAACCGTTCTTCGAAGGCGCAGGGGCCGGCGACTACAAGGTGCTGCGGGGCGGGTCCTGGGCGGTGGCGCCGAGCGTGCTGCGGCCCAGCTTCCGCAACTGGGACCATCCGGTCCGACGCCAGATATTCTCCGGTGTGCGGCTGGCCTGGGATGTCTGATGTGTAGACATCTGGGATGGCTCGGCGAGCCGGTTTCGGTGGCATCGCTGGTGCTCGAACCCGCCAATAGTCTGGTGGTGCAGTCGTATTCGCCGCGTCGGCAGAAGCACGGTTTGATGAACGCCGACGGTTGGGGGGTCGGCTTCTTCGACGGCGGGGTCGCCAGGAGGTGGCGCAGCGCCACGCCGATGTGGGGGGACGCCTCGCTCGCGTCGGTGGCGCCCGCATTGCGTAGCGGTTGCATAGTCGCCGCGGTGCGCTCGGCGAGCATCGGGATGCCGATCGAGGCGACGGCGGCGGCGCCGTTCACCGACGGAGACTGGCTGCTCTCGCACAACGGCCTGGTCGATCGCGCTGTGCTCCCGCTTTCGGCCACCGCCGAGTCGACCAACGACAGCGCCCTGCTCGCGGCGCTGATCTTCGACCGCGGCCTCGACTCGCTCGGCCACACCATCGCCGAAGTCGCTGCCGCCGATCCCGATGCGAGGCTGAACATACTGGCGGGCAACGGTTCTCGTCTGCTCGCCACCACCTGGGGAGACACGTTGTCGGTGCTGCACCGCCCGGACGGGGTGGTGTTGGCCAGCGAACCCTACGACGACCATCCGGGGTGGGAGGAAATCCCGGACCGACACCTCGTCGATGCCACGCGTTCGCGTGTGCAACTGGTAGCACTGAAAGGAATTTGATGACAGGCCAGCCCGAAGCGGGCACGCTGTCGCTGTCCAACCATTTGTCCGCCGACTCGGCCGCGTGCGCGCTGCGCGCCGATGTGCTCGCCGGCCTGACGACCTCACCGAAGTCGTTGCCACCCAAATGGTTCTACGACTCGGTCGGCAGCGACCTGTTCGATCAGATCACCCGACTGCCCGAGTATTATCCGACCCGCACCGAGGCCCAGATTCTCAAGGACCGGTCGGCCGAAATCGCCGAAGCTTCGGGGGCGGACACTCTGGTCGAACTGGGCAGCGGAACGTCGGAGAAGACGCGCATGCTGCTCGACGCGTTACGCGATCGTGGATCGCTGCGCCGATTCATCCCGTTCGATGTCGACGCGAGCGTACTCGTTGCCGCCGGATCGGCCATCCAGAGCGAGTATCCCGGCATCGATATCGAGGCGGTATGCGGTGATTTCGAGGAGCACCTGGGCAAGATCCCCAAGGTCGGCCGCCGCCTGGTCGCGTTCCTGGGTTCGACGATCGGGAACCTCACCCCGGGGCCCCGCGCCGAATTCCTTGCCGCCCTTTCGGACACGTTGGAACCGGGCGACACCCTGCTGCTGGGCACCGACCTGGTGAAGGACACGGGACGCCTGGTGCGCGCCTACGACGACAGCGCGGGCGTCACCGCGGCGTTCAACCGCAACGTGCTGGCGGTCGTCAACCGAGAACTGCACGCCGATTTCGACCTTCACGCATTCGAGCATGTCGCGAAATGGAATGCCGGCGAAGAGCGTATCGAGATGTGGCTGCGCGCGACCGAATCGCAGCGAGTGCACGTGCGCGACCTGGACCTAACCGTCGAGTTCGCGGCCGGCGAGCAGATGTTGACCGAGGTGTCGTGCAAGTTCCGGCCCGACGGCGTCGGTGCCGAACTCGCCGCTGCGGGGTTACGGCTCACCCACTGGTGGACCGACTCCGTCGGCGACTTCGGTCTGTCCCTGTCGACGAAATGACGCTCGCACAGCGGTGGCGCTCCGCCCGGCCGGAAGTCGCGGGCGTGCACTTGGACAGCGCGGCCTGTTCCCGCCAGAGCACCGCAGTGCTCGACGCCGCCGGCCGGCATGCCCGCCACGAGGCCGAGGTCGGCGGCTACGTCGCCGCCGAAGCCGCCGCGACCGTGCTCGACGCCGGGCGCGCTGCGATCGCGGCGTTGACGGGCTTGGCCGGGACGGACGTCGTGTTCACCACCGGGGCCAACAACGCGCTGGACCTGCTGTTTTCCGCCTGGCCCGGTGACCGCACAGTGGCATGTCTGCCTGGTGAGTACGGACCGAACCTGGCGATCATGGCAGCAAACGGGTTCGCCGTCCGCGCGCTGCCCGTCGACGGCGACGGCCGCCTCGACGTGCCGGCCGCCGCCCGGCAACTGGCCGCCGATCCGCCTGCGCTGGTGCATCTGACGGCGCTGGCCAGCCACCGCGGGCTGGCGCAACCGGTGTCGGACCTGGCCGTCACCTGCACAGACCTCGGAGTTCCGCTCGTCATCGACGCCGCGCAGGCGCTCGGACATCTCGACTGCGCGGTCACACCGGCGGCGATCTACGGTGCGTCCCGGAAATGGATCGCGGGCCCACGCGGCGTGGGGTTTCTGGGCATTCAACCCGAGCTGGCCCGGCGGCTGCGTCCCCGGCTGCCACCCGCGGACTGGAACCTACCCTTGACCGTCCTGCAGCGCCTCGAGCTGGGCGAAGCGAATATCGCTGCCCGCGTGGGCTTTTCGGTCGCACTGGGAGAGCACCTGGCCGCCGGCCCGGCACGGGTGCGGGCCGAGCTGGCGGAGGTGGGCCGGCTGACCCGCGACGCGGTGGCCGACGTGGCGGGATGGCGGGTCGTCGAGGCGCGCGACGAGCCGACCGCGATCACGACGCTGGCCCCGACCGACGGCGCGGACCCGCAGAAAGTTCGCGAATGGCTGATCGCCGAGCGTCGGATCGTCACGACCTACGCGGCCACCGAACGTGCCCCGTTCGAGATGACGACGCCGGTGCTTCGGGCGTCGCCGCACGTCGACGTCACCGCCGACGATCTCGCGCAGTTCGCCGAGGCTTTGGCGACCGCGACCCGGAAGATCTAGTCGTCGAAGCCCTCGTCCCAGGTGTGTACCGGTTCGTTGCTGTGCATCCGTGCCCCGTAGCGGCGCAGCATCTCGGCGAGCGCGGCGGGCCGGGCCAGGCCGCGCTCCTGCAGCGCGCGCACCGTCGCCACCTGCCAGGTGGCGCCGTTGCGGCCGGTCTTGGCGCGGCCCTCGATCACGCCGAGATACCGGTCGCGCACCTCGGCGGCGACCTCCCATCGCCGCAGGCCCTCGTCGGCCATCGGCAACAATTGGCGTAGCACCAACTCGTCGGCGGTCACCTCGCCCATGCCCGGCCAGTACAGCCGGGCGTCCATGCCGTGCTGAGCCGCTTCGACGAAATTATGCTGTGCGGCAGCGAAACTCATCTTCGTCCACAACGGACGATCCTCTTCCGACAGCACCCGCAGCGTGCCGTAGTAGAACGCGGCGTTGGCCATCATGTCGACGACGGTCGGCCCGGCGGGCAGCACGCGGTTTTCCACCCGCAGGTGCGGACGGCCCACCCCATCCTGTTCGACGACGTCGTACACCGGGCGGTTCCACCGATAGATGGTGCCGTTGTGCAGCCGCAACTCGGACAGTTTCGGTGTGCGGCCCTCGGCGAGCTCGCGGACGGGGTCTTCGTCGGACAATTCGGGCAGCAGCGACGGGAAATAGCGCACGTTCTCCTCGAACAGGTCGAAGATCGACGTGATCCAGCGTTCGCCGAACCAGACGCGCGGTCGCACGCCCTGGGTCTTGAGTTCTTCGGGACGGGTGTCGGTGGCCTGGGCGAACAGTTCGACGCGGGTCTCGGCCCACAGTTCGTGGCCGAAGAAGTACGGGGAGTTGGCGCCGAGCGCGAGTTGCGGACCCGCGAGTATCTGGGCGGCGTTCCAGTTCTGCGCGAAGTCGGCCGGCGACACCTGCAGGTGCAACTGCATGCTGGTGCACGCGGATTCCGGCGCAATCGAGGCCGTCTGCAGGCTCAGCCGCTCAGGTCCGACGATGTCGATCAGGATGTCTTCGCCGCGGGCGGTGAAGATCGAGTCGTTGAGGGCCTGATACCGCGTCGACTCGCTCATCCAGCGGCCCGTCAGGTGCTCGGGCAGCAACGTCGGCAGAATGCCGATCATCACGATGTGCGCATCGTGACGGTTGGCTTTCTTCTCGGCCGCGTTCAGGCTTTCGCGCACCTCGGTTTCGAGTTCGAGCGCCGCCCGCCCGGGCAGCCGACGCGGCGGCACGTTGAATTCGATGTTGTACGCGCCCAATTCGGTTTGGTATGCCGGATCGGCGATCGCCTGCAGGACCTCGGAGTTGCTCATCGCGGGCTGATAGGCCGAATCGACCAGATTGCACTCGATCTCCATGCCGGTCAGCGGGCGTTCGAAGTCGAAGCTCGACTGGGTGAGCATGGTCTCGAAGACGTCGAGGCACTGTTGCACCTTGCGGCGGTACTCGCGGCGGTGCGCGCCGCCGTACCCGGTTCCCTTCAGTTCCTCGCCCACACCCCCATTGTCGGCGCGCGC
>NZ_QMEW01000042.1 GCF_003284965.1 Mycolicibacterium sp. GF69 | reverse complement strand
CGGGACCGGGTGCGGGGACCGGTGCAGCCGCAGCTTCCGGAGCGGGTGCGGGCAGCGCTTCTGGGACGGGTCCGACGGCATGCGCCGGATCGATGCCCGCTGGTAGGTGCGCCTGCTCGCCCGGCACCGCGCCGGGTGCGGGTGTGTGCGCGACGAATTGGTTGACCGCGGTCGCGACGTTTCGCGAGTCGGCAGGTACGACCGCATCACCGGCGAATACCGCGGCCGCCGCCATCAGCGTCGATGCGGCATTCGTCGGATCGGCCGCGGCCTGCTGAATCGCGGGGCTGATGCTCTGCACCGCCGACAGGCCGGGCGCTTGCAGCCCGTCGATCGGCGATGGGGGTGCGGGTTCCGCGCCGGCCACACCGGTCACGCCGCTGATGAGCAGCGTGACCGATGAGCCGATCGCGACGGCGACGGTGGCGAACATCCTTCGAGCTGACATGACTCCCTCAGACGTGGTCGTGGTGGTTGTTTCGGCACTCGTCGCCGCGATGATCACGGAAGCGCAGACAGCGGCATCAGCAGCGGCGCCATACCCGCGCCGGGGGCAGCGGGCACGGCTGCCGCGGCAGCAGGAGCCGCCGCCGCCGGAGCCGCCGGCGTGGCCGCCGTCGCCGCAGCTGGCAGGAGTCCGGTCAACGGCGTTCCCTCAGGAAGCAACGAGGCCAGACCGGTCGGCAGGTTCGACAGCAGGTCGCCGGCCGGGTTCGCCGGCGCGGCTGCCGGGGTGGCCGGCGTCGCGGGCATCCCGGGCAGCGTCGACGGTGGCTGCGGCAGCGTGACCGTCGCGGTCGCCGACGGCGGCGTCGGGGCCGGTGCGGCCGGAGCCTGCGCGTTGCCGAGCAGCGAGGTGACACCCTGCATCAACTGCGTCGCAGCGGCCGGGTTCGACGCCAACTGCTGGATGAAGGGCAGACCGGGCACGCTCGGCGCGGGTGCCGGAGCCGCCGGCTGAGCGGTCGCGGTGGCGCTCATCGCCAGCGCGGCCGAAACCGCTCCCGCGGCGGCGATCATGGTGGTCGCGAACAGTTTTCCGGTGCGTTGCATGGTTCTCCCAATCGGTTGTGTCGGCACGCCTTCGCCCGAAGCTACGGAGTTACTGCTGTGGCTCAAGTGACACGTGTGGCGTTGACTCAACCGTTACTCAAGCGAGGAGTTTTGGTGACCGGCCGATAGAGTCGGGCGGATAGACACCTCGACAAGCGCCGCAAAGACAGCGCCGCGGATGCCCGTCCGATTGGCAGCTGCGGCGCCGGTACTGCTGGTGATCAGCATCGCGGCGCGACTGGCGTGGACCTATCTGGTGCCCAACGGCGCGAACTTCGTCGACTTGCACGTCTATGTCGGAGGTGCCGGCACGCTCGACGAACCCGGCGCGCTCTACGACTACGTCTACGCCGACCAGACGCCGGACTTCCCGCTGCCGTTCACGTATCCACCGTTCGCCGCCGTGGTGTTCTATCCGCTGCACCTGCTGCCGTTCGGATTGGTCGCGCTGGGTTGGCAACTCGGGATCATTGCCGCGCTGTACGGGGTCGTGCGGCTGTGCCAGCGTCTTCTGGGTTCCGGCGACCGCCGGATCGCGATGCTGTGGACGGCGGTCGGCATCTGGATCGAGCCCTTGCGCAGCACCTTCGACTACGGCCAGATCAACGTCGTGCTGGTGCTGGCCGTCCTGTACGCGGTGTACAGCACGCGATGGTGGCTCTCGGGTTCGTCGGTCGGGCTCGCGGCGGGTTTGAAGCTGACGCCGGCGATCTCCGGGCTGTACTTCCTGGGGGCGCGCCGATGGGGCGCCGCGGCGTTCTCGGCAGTCGTTTTCTTTGCCACCGTGGGGGTTTCGGCACTGGTGGTCGGCGACCAGACCCGTCGCTACTTCACCGAACTGCTCGGTGACGCCGACCGCGTCGGCCCGGTCGGCACGTCGTTCAACCAGTCGTGGCGCGGGGGGATCTCCCGGATTCTCGGACACGACGCCGGCTACGGACCCGTAGTACTGGCCGGCATCGCGGTGACGGCGGTGCTGGCCGTGCTGGCATGGCGGGCCATCGGCGGCGCTTCCGACCGGCTGGGTGCGATCGTGATCGTGCAGTTGTTCGGCCTGCTGCTGTCGCCGATCTCGTGGACCCATCACTGGGTCTGGCTGATCCCGTTGATGATCTGGCTTTTGCACGGGCCGCTGAGCGCTCGACTGGGCGCGCGAATTTTGGGGTGGGGGTGGTTCGCGCTGACCCTGGTCGGGGTGCCCTGGCTGCTGAGTTTCGCGCAGCCGACGATCTGGGAGATCTCCCGGCCTTGGTATCTGGCGTGGGCCGGGCTGATCTACATCGTCGCGACGCTGGCAACCTTGACGTGGATCGCCGTTACTGGCCGACGATCGCGTTGATCTGCTTGGCCATCTCGACATCCTTGTCGGTGATACCACCCTCGGAGTGGGTCACCAACGCGAAAGTCACTGTCCGCCAGCGGATATCGATATCGGGATGGTGATCGTTGGCCTCGGCGTGCTCGCCGACCCGGCGCACCGCGTCGATGCCGTCGAGGAACGCCGGAAACTTGATCGAGCGCCGCAGGGCCCCGTCGGCGCGCTCCCAGCCGGGCAGATCGGGCAGTGCGGCGTCGACTTGTTCGTCCGTTAACACAGCCATGTCTTCGACCGTATACCGTCAGCCGCAGTGTCGAACCAGCTGTCGCACCAGATCGTCGTCGCCGGTGCCCTGATCTCTGAAGCCGCGCTGCTCGTCGCTCAGCGCGACCGACCGCCCGAACTCGCCGGGCTGTGGGAACTGCCCGGCGGCAAGGCGGCGATCGGCGAGACCGACGAAGCCGCGCTGGCGCGCGAACTGTACGAAGAACTCGGCGTCGTGGTCACGGTCGGGGAGCGACTCGGCGAAGACGTCGCGCTCAGCCCGACGATGATCTTGCGCGCCTATCTCGTCACGCAGACCGATGGAACCCTGCACCCCAACGACCATCGCGCCCTGCGCTGGATCACCATCGCCGACCTCGACGACCTCGCCTGGGTGCCCGCCGACCGGACCTGGCTGGCCGCGTTGCGACGCGCGCTCGGCGGCTAGCTCCGCTCGTGGTGTTCGCTCAGTACCGCAATCGGTCGTCGACCACCCGAACCGACGGCTGATGGTGCGCCGCGTAGATCGGGTGCATCAGCGCGGGGTGGCGGCAGTGCACACAGGATTCCCGCGATCGGTCGGTCGACGAGAACGTCAGATGATGACAGTGGGTGCACCGCACGACGTGGAACACGCCCACCCAATTGAGCAATCCCAGGTAGATCGCCGCCGTCGCGGCCGCCGCCAGCAGCGCGATCACAGCGATCGTGGCGACCTCGTAAATCGCCGTCGTCATCTCTCCTCTCTCATGGCGTGCCACCGACGCTAAACGGTCAACCTGCGCAGGCGCTGTGAGAAAAGACGGTGCAACCCATAGAGATCGACTCTGCGGTGAGGGCGTCGATTCAGCGGGGGATCGCGCCCTGGACGCAGGATCGACGAGCTATTTACTGCGGCGGGCTCGCTTGTGAACTTTCGCCAGGGCCTTACCGCGGATGCCGTTGCGTTCGGCCTTGCGCACCTTGTGCACGACGACCGGACAACGCTTACACCGCGGTTCGCTGCGGCAGCACTTCTTTTTCGGCTTGAGGTCGGCGAGCTTGCTGGGCTTCAAGTGACGGGCATCTCTCGTTTTCGTGATCGGCCGACCGTACTGGGATGATCTCGAAGTGGATTTTAGAAACGTCGCCATCGTGGCACACGTCGACCACGGGAAGACCACCCTGGTCGACGCCATGCTGCGCCAGTCCGGCGCCCTGACACACCGTGGTGACGACGCCACCGAACGCATCATGGACTCCGGTGATCTGGAGCGCGAAAAGGGCATCACGATCCTGGCCAAAAACACCGCGGTGCACCGCCATCACGCGGACGGCAGCGTGACAGTCATCAACGTGATCGACACGCCCGGGCACGCCGACTTCGGCGGCGAGGTCGAGCGCGGCCTGTCCATGGTCGACGGCGTGCTGTTGCTGGTCGACGCGTCCGAGGGGCCGCTACCGCAGACCCGCTTCGTACTGCGCAAGGCGCTGGCCGCCCACCTTCCGGTCATCCTCGTGGTCAACAAGACCGACCGCCCAGACGCCCGGATCGCCGAGGTCGTGTCCGACAGCCATGACCTGTTGCTCGATGTCGCGTCCGACCTCGACGAGGACGCCCAGACGGCTGCCGAGGAAGCGCTCGGGCTGCCGACGCTGTACGCGTCGGGTCGGGCGGGTATTGCCAGCACCACGCAGCCGGCCAACGGCGAGAACCCCGAGGGCACCAACCTCGATCCGCTGTTCGACGTGCTCATGGAGCACATCCCGCCGCCCAGCGGCGATCCCGAGGCCCCACTACAAGCTCTGGTCACCAACCTCGACGCCTCGGCGTTCCTGGGTCGCCTAGCGCTGGTCCGGATCTACAACGGCAAGCTGCGCAAAGGCCAGCAGGTCGCGTGGATGCGCGAGGTGGACGGCGTGCCCGTCATCACGGGAGCCAAAATCACCGAGCTGCTGGCCACCGTCGGCGTCGAACGCAATCCCACCGAGGTGGCGACGGCCGGTGACATCGTCGCGTTGGCCGGCCTGCCCGAGATCATGATCGGTGACACGCTGGCCGACCCCGAGCACGCGCACGCCTTGCCGCGGATCACTGTCGACGAGCCGGCCATCTCGGTCACCATCGGCACCAACACCTCCCCGCTTGCGGGCAAGGTGTCCGGTCACAAGCTCACCGCGCGGATGGTGCGCAACCGGCTCGACCAGGAACTGGTGGGCAACGTGTCGATCAAGGTCGTCGACATCGGCAGGCCGGACGCCTGGGAGGTACAGGGCCGCGGCGAGCTCGCGCTGGCCGTGCTCGTCGAGCAGATGCGCCGCGAGGGCTTCGAGCTGACCGTCGGCAAACCGCAGGTGGTCACCCGCACCATCGACGGCAAGCTGCACGAACCGTTCGAGGCGATGACCATCGACTGCCCGGAGGAGTTCGTCGGCGCCATCACGCAGCTGATGGCCGCGCGCAAGGGCCGCATGGAGGAGATGACCAACCATGCCGCGGGCTGGGTGCGGATGGACTTCGTCGTGCCGAGCCGCGGGCTCATCGGCTTTCGCACCGACTTTTTGACGCTGACACGTGGCACCGGGATCGCCAACGCCGTGTTCGACGGTTACCGGCCGTGGGCGGGGGAGATCCGCGCCCGGCACAGTGGGTCGCTGGTGTCGGACCGCAGCGGCAGCATCACGCCGTTCGCGATGATCCAACTCGCCGACCGCGGCCAGTTCTTCGTCGAGCCCGGCCAGGACACCTACGAAGGTCAAGTCGTCGGAATCAACCCGCGCGCCGAGGATCTCGACGTCAACGTCACCCGGGAGAAAAAGCTGACCAACATGCGCAGCTCGACGGCCGACGTGATGGAGACGCTCGCCCGGCCGCTGGAGCTCACGCTGGAACAAGCCATGGAGTTCTGCGCGGAGGACGAATGCGTAGAGGTGACGCCGGAGGTCGTGCGCGTCCGCAAGGTGGAGCTCACGGCGAGCCTGCGGGCCCGCGCCAAGGCGCGCGCGAAGGCCCGCGGATAGGTCTGCCGATACCCTGTTTGACGTGTCGGCCCCCCAACGCGTCATCGCCGCGATATTCGCGATGGTGACGTTGGTGGCCGGCTGCACCGTCAGCCCCCCGCCGGCGCCGCAGAGCACCGACACCACCGAGTCGCCGCTACCGCCTCCGCTCAAGGCGACGCAGATCATCATGGCCATCGACTGGATCGGTCCCGGTTTCAACCCGCATCTGCTGTCCGACCAGTCGCCGGTCAACGCGGCGATCAGCTCGCTGGTGCTGCCCAGTTCCTTTCGGCCCATCGCCGATCCGAAGACCCCGACCGGGTCGCGCTGGGAACTCGACAAAACCTTGCTGGAATCTGCGGAGGTGACGAGCGAGGATCCGTTCACCGTCACCTACAAGATCCGCCCCGAGGCGTCCTGGACGGACAACGCGCCGATCGCGGCCGACGACTTCTGGTACCTGTGGCAGCAGATGGTCAGCCAGCCCGGGGTCGTCGACCCCGCCGGCTACGACCTGATCACCGGCGTGCAGTCGGTCGAGGGCGGCAAGACCGCGGTCGTGACGTTCTCGCAGCCGTATCCGGCGTGGCGTGAACTGTTCAACGACATCCTTCCGGCCCACATCGTCAAGGACGTGCCGGGCGGTTTCGCCGCGGGCCTGGCGCGGGCGCTGCCGGTGACGGGTGGTCAGTTCCGCGTCGAGAACATCGACCCGCAGCGCGACGAGATCCTGCTGGCCCGCAACGACCGGTATTGGGCCGTGCCGGCGAAGCCGGATCAGATCCTGTTCCGGCGCGGCGGCGACTCGGCGGCGCTCGCCGACTCGATCCGCAACGGCGATACCCAACTCGCCCAGGTGCACGGCGGGGCGGCCGCATTCGCCCAACTGTCCGCGATCCCCGATGTGCGCACCGCGCGGATCGTGACACCGCGCGTGATGCGCTTGAGCCTGCGCGCCCAGCAGCCCGCGTTGGCGGATTCTTCGGTCCGCAAGGCGATTCTGGGCCTGCTCGACGTCGACCTGCTGGCCGCGGTCGGCGCCGGTGACGACAACACGGTGACATTGGCCCAGGCGCAGGTGCGCTCCCCGTCGGACCCTGGTTACGTGCCCACCGCACCGCCGGCGATGGCCAAGGAGAATGCGCTCGGGCTGCTCGCCGACGCCGGTTACGAGCCCGAACCCGTCGTCACCAGCCCACCGCCCACACCGGGTGCTCCGCCGCCGGACGGCGGCCGTGGGTACATCGCCAAGGACGGTGAGCCGCTGTCGCTGGTGATCGGTGTCGCGGCCAACGACCCCACCTCGGTGGCCGTCGCCAACACCGCAGCCGACCAACTGCGCAACGTCGGCATCGCGGCGTCGGTCTCGGCGCTCGATCCCGTGGTGCTCTACGGCGAGGCGTTGGCCAACAACCGGGTTGACGCGGTGGTGGGCTGGCATCACGCGGGCGGCGACCTTGCCACCGCGCTTGCCTCGCGCTACGGGTGCCGGGCACTGGAGGCGACGCCGGTGGCGACGGCGCAACCGGGTGAGCCGACGACGACCACCGTCCCCGCTCCGACCACGACGCGGCCCACACCCACCGCCACTGCGCCCAGCCCGGCGCCCAGTCCGGACCCCGATTCGGACGAGCTCGTGCAGGCGCCGAGCAACATCACCGGCATCTGCGACCGCAGCATCCAACCCAAGATCGACGCCGCGCTCGATGGCAGCGAAGACATAGCCGACGTGATCACCGCCGTCGAACCCCGCCTGTGGAACATGGCGACCGTGTTGCCGATCCTGCAGGACACCACGATCGTGGCGGCCGGTCCCAGCGTCGAGAACGTCAGCCTGTCCGGCGCCGTGCCGGTCGGCATCGTCGGAGACGCCGGTAACTGGGTGAAGACCAAGCAGTAGCGGATATGCCGTCGGCGGCGCCCCGGCGGTCCCGTGCGGCGGGACACCTCGTGAATCCATGCCAGCCGACAGGCAAGCTGGTGGGAATGGAACGCGATGCTGTTGGTGCGCGGCTGTTGTTCGTGCACGCCCACCCCGACGACGAGACGCTGACGACGGGCGCCACGATCGCCCACTATGTGGCCCGCGGCGCGCAGGTGCGCGTCGTGACGTGCACGCTGGGCGAGGAGGGGGAGGTGATCGGCGAGCGGTGGGCGGGTCTGGCCGTCGACGTCGCCGATCAACTCGGCGGGTACCGCATCGGCGAGTTGACAGCCGCGCTGAATGCGCTGGGGATCGAGGGACCGGAGTTCCTGGGCGGCGCGGGGCGGTGGCGTGACTCCGGGATGGCGGGCACGCCGGCTCGCCACCACCCGAAGTTCGTCGACGCCGATCCGGCTGAGGCGATCGGTGCGCTGGTCGCGGTCATTCGTGAGCTGCGCCCGCACGTCGTCGTCACCTACGACCCGCAGGGCGGGTACGGCCACCCGGACCACATCCACTCTCACGAGGTGACGATGGCTGCCGTCCGGGCCGCGGGCGAGTCGGAGGTCGCGGGCGACCCGTGGGCCGTGCCGAAGGTCTACTGGGCGGTGACGGCGAAGAGCGCGATGGCCGAGGGGCTCGCGGGGATCGACGACGCGCCGCCGGAATGGATCCGGGTGACGGCCGACGAGCTGCCGTTCGGCTACCCCGACGAGGAGATCGACGCGGTGATCGACGCACCCGAACAGCGCAGCGCCAAGGTGGCGGCGATGCGTGCACACGCCACCCAGATCAGCGTCGCGCCGGACGGTCGCTCGTTCGCGCTGTCCAACAACATCGCGTTGCCGATCGCCGCCGTCGAGCACTACATCCTGGCGGCCGGGACGGCGGGCGAGCGCGACACCCGTGGCTGGGAAACCGACCTACTCGCCGGGCTGGACCTTCAATAGCGGCGTTGTGAAGGAGTAAGCTCCTCCGCAGTCGGCGGCGCGAGGAAGGGACGGCACATGGATCCAGATCTCGATCCCAATCTGCAGCACTGGCAGGACCGGTTCGACAGCCTGCAGTGGGTGATCGGCTCGCTCACCGGCATGCTGGACAGCATCCCGACCTGAGCTCGCCTACCTCCACCACCGACCGTCGGCGCGTGGTGGTCCTGACACTGCTGGGCATCGATGGGGTCCTGTGCGCGGTCGCCGCGGCGCTGTTCCTTCCGCTGCGGGTGGGATCGGTGCCGTTTCCCGTCAGCGCGTTGATCGCGGGCGTCGTGAATGCCGCCCTGGTGTGGGCAGCGCTGCACTGGACCTCGTCCCCGAGCGTGGCGGCCCTGCCGATGTGGACATTCCTGCTCACGGTGTTCCTGATGACGCTCGGCGGACCGGGTGACGACATCATTTTCGGCGGTAGCGGGTTGATGGCGTACGCCGTGCTGCTGCTGATCATGCTCGGTTGCCTGCCGCCGGCCGCGGTGCTGCGGAGACACGTGAAGCGAGGACTAGGGTGACCGGTATGTCAGGCGTAGGGCAGACGCAACTGGTTTCAGCATGGGAGACCGCAGCCGGGTCGCCGGGGATGAAAATCGTCGACGCCGGGGTTACAGGGGAGTGGCTCTGAACCCTCAGCGCGGCGCCGATCTGCCCAGCCCGGTGATCCCACCGAAATCCGATCAGCCCAGTCCCGCCGCTGTGCGGCGGGTGCTGCGGCGCGCCCGCGACGGGGTGGCGCTCAACGTCGAGGAAGCCGCGATAGCGATGACCGCGCGCGGCGAGCAGTTGGCCGAGCTGTGTGCCAGTGCTTCGCGGGTGCGCGATGCGGGCCTCGCGGCGTCCGGGCGGCGCGGACCTGCCGGGCGGCTTCCGGTCAGCTACTCGCGCAAGGTGTTCCTCCCGGTCACGCATCTGTGCCGCGACACCTGCCACTACTGCACGTTTGTCACCGTCCCCGGTCGATTGCGGGCGCAGGGCCTCGGCATGTACATGGAGCCCGACGAGATTCTCGACGTGGCCCGTCGCGGAGCCGAACTCGGTTGCAAGGAAGCGTTGTTCACGCTGGGCGATCGGCCCGAGGAACGTTGGGACGAGGCCAGGCAGTGGCTCGACGAGCGCGGCTACGACTCGACACTGGACTATGTGCGCGCGATGTCGATCCGCGTGCTCGAGGAGACCGGCCTGCTGCCGCATCTGAACCCCGGCGTGATGAGTTGGTCCGAGCTGTCGAGGCTCAAGCCGGTCGCGCCGTCGATGGGCATGATGCTCGAGACCACGTCGCGGCGGTTGTTCGAGACACGGGGTGCCGCGCATTACGGCAGCCCGGACAAGGACCCCGCGGTCCGGCTGCGCACGTTGGCCGACGCGGGCCGGCTGTCGATCCCGTTCACCACGGGCCTACTTGTCGGGATCGGTGAGACGCTGCACGAGCGCGCCGAGACCATCCATGCGATTCGCCGGTCGCACAAGGAGTTCGGGCATGTGCAGGAAGTGATCGTGCAGAACTTCCGCGCCAAGGATCACACGGCGATGGCCTCGGCGCCCGACGCGGCATTCGAGGACTTCCTGGCGACGGTGGCGGTCACGCGGCTGGTCATGGGGCCCAAGATGCGCATCCAGGCACCGCCCAACCTCGTGTCACGCACCGAGTGTCTGGCGCTGGTCGGCGCTGGGGTCGACGACTGGGGCGGTGTCTCGCCGCTGACTCCGGATCACGTCAACCCGGAACGGCCGTGGCCGGCGCTCGACGAACTGGCGGCGGTGACCGCCGACGCGGGGTACGACCTGGTACAGCGGCTCACCGCGCAACCGCAGTACGTGCAGGCGGGCGCGGCGTGGATCGATCCGCGGGTGCGGGGCCACGTCGACGCGCTGGCCGATCCGGACACCGGGTTCGCGTTGGACGTCAACCCGATGGGCCGGCCGTGGCAGGAGCCCGACGAGGCCTCCGAGTCGTTGGGCCGGGTCGACCTGCACGCGGCGATCGACGACACCGGCCGGCTGGCCGAGACCCGCAGCGACCTCGACAGCGCGTTCGGCGACTGGGAGTCGATCCGCGAGAAGGTCTCCGAACTCGCGGCCCGAGCGCCCGAACGCATCGACACCGACGTGCTGGCCGCGCTGCGCGCCGCCGAACAAGATCCGGCCGGGCTCTCCGACGACGAATACCTCGCGCTCGCGACTGCCGACGGGCCCGCGATGGATGCCGTTGCCGCGCTGGCCGATTCGCTACGCCGCGACGCTGTCGGCGACGACGTGACCTTCGTCGTCAACCGCAACATCAACTTCACCAACATCTGCTACACCGGCTGCCGGTTCTGCGCGTTCGCACAACGCAAGGGCGACGCCGACGCGTACTCGCTGTCGGTCGACGAGGTGGCCGACCGGGCGTGGGAGGCGCACGTCGCGGGCGCGACCGAGGTGTGCATGCAGGGCGGCATCGACCCCGAACTCCCCGTCACCGGTTACGCGGATCTGGTGCGGGCGGTCAGACAGCGGGTGCCGTCGATGCACGTACATGCGTTCTCTCCGATGGAGATCGCCAACGGTGTCACTCGCAGCGGGTTGTCGATCCGCGAGTGGCTGACGTCGTTGCGCGAGGCGGGGTTGGGAAGCATTCCGGGTACGGCCGCCGAGATCCTCGACGACGAGGTGCGCTGGGTGTTGACCAAGGGCAAGCTGCCGACGTCGATGTGGATCGAGGTCGTGACGACCGCGCACGAGGTCGGGCTGCGGTCGAGCTCGACGATGATGTACGGCCATGTCGATCAGCCGCGGCACTGGGTCGGCCATCTGCGGGTGTTGCGCGAGATCCAGGACCGCACAGGCGGTTTCACCGAATTTGTGCCGCTGCCGTTCGTCCATCAGAGCTCGCCGCTGTACCTTGCCGGCGGCGCGCGGCCGGGACCGACCCATCGCGACAACCGCGCCGTGCACGCGTTGGCGCGGATCATGTTGCACGGCAGAATCTCCAACATCCAGACCAGCTGGGTGAAGTTGGGTGTCGAGCGCACGCGGGTGATGCTCAACGGCGGCGCCAACGACCTCGGCGGCACGCTGATGGAGGAGACCATCTCGCGGATGGCCGGTTCGGAGTTCGGCTCGTACAAGACGGTCGAGGAACTCGTCGCGATCGCCGATGGCATCGGCCGCCCGGCTCGTCAGCGCTCCACGACGTACGCCCCGTTGGCCGCCTGACTTCTGCCGCGCGCCCTGCGCCGCGACCGCCCTCTGCCGCGACTGCCCTGAAGGGGCTCCACCATCGGGAAAATATACGGACCATAGTCCGTTTACCCGAGTAGTGCCGGCGATCGACGCGGCACTCGCAATACGTAACCGAAGACCGAAGGGAGTAGTAACCATGACTGCAGCTGTTGCCAGTGGCCTGAGCGCCGGCACCTGGACCATCGACTCCGTGCACTCGACGATCGGGTTCTCCGTACGCCACCTCATGGTGAGCAAGGTGCGCGGAACGTTCGACACCTTCAGCGGCTCGATCACGGTCGCCGACGACGGCACCCCGACCGTCACCGCCCAGATCACGGTCGACTCGATCAACACCCGCAACGGGCAGCGCGACGCGCACCTCAAGTCCGCCGACTTCTTCGACGCCGCGGCGCACCCGGTCGCGACCTTCGCCTCGACCGGCATTCGGCCCAACGGCGACACCTACCTCGTCGACGGCGACTTCACACTGAAGGGCGTCACCAAGCCGGTCACCCTCGAGCTCGAGTTCAACGGCGTCAGCCCCGGCATGGGCCAGGGCGAGGTCGCCGGCTTCGAAGCGTCAGTGGTGCTGAACCGAAAGGACTTCGGCATCGACATCGAGATGCCGCTCGAGACCGGCGGCGCCGTGGTCGGCGACAAGGTGACCGTCAGCCTCGAGATCGAGGCGCTCAAGCAGGCCTGACCGTCAGGTCTTCAGCTGCAGCGGTGGTGGCGCCTCGTCGGGCACCACCACCGCGATGGCCGACTCCAGAATCCAGAACACCACCGTCGAGACCAGGATCGCGAGGGCGGGCAGCACGACGATCGGTGCGACGAGCAGCACCAGCAGCGCCGCCCCCGGCAGATCCTTCCACCACCCGGCGCCGCCTTTGGCCTGGATCATCGCCGACAACCGCACCGTCGCCCAGATGATCCAGCGCCGCAGCAGGCTCACGCCGTCGCGCTGCATCTGCAGGCGGAAGCGGTGGTCTGCGGACCGGCGGTCACAACCCGTGCGGTCGGGGAAGCGCCAGAGGTAGTCGTGAAGAACTGCCGCACGCGCGTAGCGTCCCGCGCGGGGGACGAACCAGGCGACTGCGCCGGGCACCGAAACCAGGTCGGTCGCGAAATCGGTGGGTACTTCGAATTGGCGGTTCGGTCCGTCGAATTCCAGAGGCTGAGTCGTTCGCCACTCGTCCCACGCGCTTTCCTTGAAGAACCGCTTCGCGGTGCGCACGTCTTTGAGTTCGGCGGCGGTCAGTTGGCGGACATGCAGGACGGCCGTCTTCTCGACGGGTGGGACGCAACGTTCCATGACGCAGGTATAGCAAGCGTGACGTACGAAGTCAGGGGTGTCTGCTAGGCAACTGTATGTGCAACGTTTAGTATCAGTAACCACAAGCAACCCCTAACCGGGTTGCGTGTGAAGTTAGGGCACACTGAGACGACCGTCCAAGTATCGACCACGGATACTTGCAGCCGAGCACAGCCGCCCTACCCCGGACGGCAGCCCACCGGACAGGAGATCGAGGAGACCTTCGTGACGTACGTCATTGCCGAACCCTGTGTCGACGTTAAAGACAAGGCGTGTATCGAGGAATGCCCTGTCGACTGCATCTACGAGGGCGCTCGAATGCTCTACATCCATCCGGATGAGTGCGTGGACTGCGGTGCCTGCGAACCCGTGTGCCCGGTCGAGGCCATCTACTACGAGGACGATGTGCCCGACCAGTGGAGCAGCTACACCCAGATCAATGCCGACTTCTTCGACGAACTCGGCTCGCCGGGCGGCGCCTCGAAGGTGGGCCAGACCGACAACGACCCGCAGGTGGTCAAGGATCTGCCACCGCAAGGTGAGGACTGATAACGGTTCGCGCAGGGCGTCGACTGCCGCGTAGCGCGTCGCTGCCGGCATTTCCCTGGGACACCCTGGCCGACGTGACCGCGCTCGCCCGGGCGCATCCGGACGGCATCGTCGACCTGTCCGTCGGCACACCCGTGGATGACGTAGCCCCTGTGATCCGCGACGCGTTAGCCGCGGCCAGTTCGTCACCCGGTTATCCGACCACGGCGGGTACCTCGGCATTGCGTGAGGCCGCAGCCACCGCGCTGACGCGCCGCTACGGCGTCTCGGGGCTTGCGGCCGATGCGGTGCTGCCGGTGATCGGCACCAAAGAGCTCATCGCGTGGTTGCCGACGTTGCTGGGCCTGGGCTCCGACGACGCGGTCGTCGTCCCCGAGCTGGCCTACCCGACATATGAAGTGGGCGCGCGGCTGGCCGGAGCGCAGATCATCCGGGCGGACTCGCTGACGCAACTCGGACCGCGGACCCCCGCGCTGGTGTACCTGAACTCGCCGAGCAATCCGACCGGGAAGGTGCTCGGCGTCGAGCACCTGCGCAAGGTTGTCGGCTGGGCGCGCGAGCGCGGAGTCCTGGTCGCCTCCGACGAGTGCTACCTCGGCCTGAGCTGGGACGCCGAACCGTTGTCGGTGCTGCACCCGTCGGTCAGCGAAGGCGATCACACCGGGTTGCTGGCCGTACATTCGTTGTCGAAGACGTCATCGCTGGCGGGTTACCGGGCCGGCTTCGTCGCAGGCGATCCGGATGTGGTTGCCGAGTTGCTGGCCGTCCGCAAGCATGCGGGCATGATGGTGCCGACGCCGGTGCAGGCCGCGATGGTGGCTGCGCTCGACGACGACGAACACGAACGCGAACAGCGGGCGCGTTATGCGCGGCGGCGTGAGATCCTGCTTCCCGCACTGCGTTCGGCGGGCTTGACCGTCGAAGACTCCGAGGCGGGGTTGTATCTGTGGGCGACCCGCGGTGAGCCGTGCCGCGACACCGCCGCGTGGCTCGCGCAGTTCGGCATCCTCGTCGCCCCCGGCGAGTTCTACGGTGCCCGCGGCACGAAACACGTGCGGGTGGCGCTGACAGCAACCGACGAGCGTATTTCTGCTGCAGCGCAACGCCTTACACCCTAGCGTTGGGTCGCCCGTAAACCAAGCGCCAGCACCAGCCGGTCGTCGGGGTCGGCCAGCGACGCCGGCAACAGCTTCTCGATGCGACGGATGCGGTAGCGCACCGTGTTCGGATGCACGTGCAAACGCTGCGCGACCGCAGCGATGTCGCCGAACCCGTCGAGGTACGCCCCGAGCGTCTCGGCGAGCATCGGGTCCTGTTGGCGCAGTTGAATTATCCGAGGGTCGACCAGTCGCGGCTGCGCCGCCACCCGGGACACGATCTCGTCGAGAAGCACGGTGGAGCGCGCGTCGTCGAGCGATGTGACGTTCTCGATCGCACCGGGGTGTCGCGCGGCGCTGTCGAAGACCCGGTCCACCTCCGCACGGGCGTTCGCGGCCGCCGCCAAACCGCGTAGCGGGGCGGCGACCACCGCACGCAGCGACAGCCCGAGTTCGCGGTGCAGCGTCGACACCACACCGCGCACCCAGGACATCACCGACGACGGCGCGCCGACCTTCGGCAGCAGCACGTAGACGCGGCCGTCGGTTGATGCGATCTGGGCGTCGAAGCGGAAAGCACTGGCGCTCAGCGCGATCACACCGGATGGCGCCGTACCTTCGGGGTCGACGAAGCCGATCACCGCCGCACGGCCGTCGGACGTGATACCCAGTTCCCGCGCGATCGCGGTGACGTCGACATCGTCGCCGGACAAGCCGAGTAGTTCGTGTACCTGTCTGGTGTGGGTGGACGGTGCCGCAGACAGCGTCGACATTATCCTGGCCGCCAGCACCGCGCCGCCGCGCAGGACGTCCTCGGCATCGTCGGCCAACGGAGCCGAACCCTGTTGCAACCAGATGGTTCCCGCGAACCGGGGACCCGTCTTGTCGGGCAGATGGATGCCGACCGCAAGCCGTGGCCGCAGGCCGAGCTCGGGTCGTTCCGCGATGCGCACGACATCGGAACCCGAACGCAGCGCATCGAAGATGCCCCAGTGGGCGATCCAGGACAGGTGCTCGGGCGGCCCGGCGCGGCCGAGGATCGTCGAGCGCCGCAACTCGTCGGCCTCGTCGCTGGACGCCGAATAAGCCAGCACGTGGGAGTCCTCGTCTTCGATGCTGATCATGCCGCGGGTGCGGTCGGCCATGGACTGCGCCAGCCCGAACAAGTCGGTCCCCGGGTCGTGGTGCGGGTCGCCGCGGTCGCCGTGGTGGTCGAAGGCGTGGTTCACCAACTTGTACAACGATTCCCAGCGGGCCCGCGGTTCGACGGCCACCACCGCGGTGCCCAGCGCGACCGCCCGTTCGACCGTGGCCCGGGACGGCTCTTTGACGAAGGCCGCCACCGGCGCTCGATCGGTGCCGGCGAACTGCTGCTCGAGCCAGCGCGCCGCCTCCGCGTCGGAAACGCCGAGAAGAAAGAACAGGTCCGCCGAACCGGGTCCGTCGGCCAGCCCCAACTTGACGTCGTCGGCGTCGACCAGGGCAACCGATGCCACGGGCATGTCCAGACCGCGCGGCGCTTCGACCAACGTCACCGTCGTGCGGTCCAACGCCAGCAGCAGCTGGCCTAGGCCGAGACCGGCCGGTCGTGGTTCCATCGCACCAATCCTTTGTCTGATCCGACTATAGAACGGCCGCACCATTGTCGGATCAACCATCGGCACGGGTGTCGTTCCCGAGCATCATTTCGACATGGACGCCAGCACCGACGTGCCCCTTCCGGCCAACGAGCCAGTCCACGACTACGCGCCGGGCTCGGGTGAGCGCACCCGACTCGTCGCAGCGCTGAAATCCGTCGCGGCCGATCCGGTGGATCTCCCGCAAGTCATCGGCGGACGGCACCGCATGGGTGACGGCGACCGCATCGACGTGGTGCAACCGCACCGCCACTCGGCGAGGTTGGGCACCGCGACCAACGCCACGCACGCCGACGCCATCGCCGCCATCGACGCCGCGATCGCGGCGAAGCCGTCGTGGGAGGCCACCCCGTTCGACGAGCGCGCCGCGGTGTTCTTGCGCGCGGCTGAACTGCTCGCCGGGCCGTGGCGCGAAAAACTCTGCGCGGTCACCATGCTCGGCCAGTCCAAGTCGGCGTATCAGGCCGAGATCGACGCGGCGTGCGAGCTGATCGACTTCTGGCGGTTTAACGTTGCGTTCGCGCGTCAGATCCTCGCCCAACAGCCGATCAGCGTGCGCGGTGTCTGGAACCGGACCGACTATCGCCCGCTGGACGGATTCGTATACGCGATCACCCCGTTCAACTTCACTGCGATCGCGGGCAACCTGCCGACGGCGCCCGCGCTGATGGGCAACACCGTGGTGTGGAAGCCTTCGCCCACGCAGACGTTCGCCGCATACCTGACCATGCAGCTGCTGGAACGAGCTGGTCTGCCACCCGGGGTGATCAACCTGCTCACCGGCGATGGAGTCGCGGTTTCAGATGTGGCGCTGGTGGATCCGCGGCTGGCGGGCATTCACTTCACCGGGTCGACGGCGACGTTCCAACATCTGTGGCGTGAGGTCGGCAGCAACATCGACCGCTATCACGGCTATCCGCGACTGGTCGGCGAGACGGGCGGAAAGGACTTCGTCGTCGCACATGCCAGCGCGCAACCCGACGTACTGCGCACCGCATTGATCCGCGGCGCGTTCGACTATCAGGGCCAGAAGTGCTCGGCGGCCTCGCGGGCGTTCATAGCCCGATCGGTGTGGCGACAGATGGGTGAGGGCTTCCTGTCGGCGACCGAAGCGCTGCGCTACGGCGATGTCGCCGATCTGACGAACTTCGGCGGCGCGCTCATCGACGAGCGGGCATTCGCCAAGAACGTCAGGGCCATCGAGAGAGCGAAGAACGCCAACGTGACGATCGCCGTCGGCGGCGAATACGACGACACCGAAGGCTATTTCGTCCGGCCCACCGTACTGCTGTCCGATGATCCCGCCGACGAGGCGTTCTGCACCGAGTACTTCGGACCGATCCTCGCCGTCCATATCTATCCGGACGACGATTACGACCGCGTCCTCGACCTCGTTGACACTGGTGCGAAGTACGCGCTGACGGGCGCGGTGATCGCCGATGACCGCGCGGCCGTGCTGAAAGCCCAACGGCGGTTGCGCCATGCCGCGGGCAACTTCTACGTCAACGACAAGCCCACCGGTGCGGTGGTGGGCCAACAGCCCTTCGGTGGATCGCGCGCCTCGGGGACCAACGACAAGGCGGGTTCGGCGCTGAATTTGTTGCGATGGACATCGGCGCGTTCGATCAAGGAGACGCTCGTGGCGCCCACCGATCACAACTACCCGCATATGGGCCCATGATGGGGGTGTTCGAACGCGTGGCTCGGCCCACGATATTGGCCGCCGCTCGACGAGATGGGCTGCGCAGGACTGCGGAGCGGTTGCCGCTGACGCGGAAAGTCGTGCACCGCTTCGTGCCGGGAGAAACGGTGGACGATGCGCTCGATTCGGTTGCACAGCTTCGCGACTCGCACCGCCTCGTATCGATCGACCACCTCGGTGAGGACGTGAGCGACGCTGACGTCGCAAACCAGAACGTCGCCGCATACCTCAGCCTCCTCGACGGTCTCGCGCGACGCGAGGAGGACAGTGCCGCGGCCGTCCGGCCGCTTGAGGTGTCGGTGAAGCTGTCGGCCCTGGGACAGGCGTTGGCGCGCGACGGCGAGAAGATCGCGCTGGAGAACGCCCACACCATCTGCGCGGGGGCGCAGCGGATCGGGGCGTGGGTGACGGTGGATGCCGAGGATCACTCCACCACGGATTCGACTTTGTCGATCGTGCGTGATCTGCGGACCGAATTCGATTGGCTGGGAACGGCTCTGCAGGCGTACCTGAAGCGCACCTACGCCGACTGCGAGGAGTTCTCCGATGCCCGGATCCGGTTGTGCAAAGGAGCTTACGACGAACCGGCGTCGGTGGCCTACCGCGACCGCGACGAGGTCACCGACTCCTACCTGCGATGCCTGCGAGTGCTGATGGCAGGTCGCGGCTATCCCATGGTCGCCTCGCACGATCCTGCGGTCATCGCCGCTGTACCGACTCTGGTCCGTGAGAGCCGCCGGAGCCGTGACGATTTCGAGTACCAGATGCTGTACGGCATCCGCGAGTCCGAACAGCTCAGGCTGGCCGACGCGGGCCAGCACGTGCGGGTGTACGTTCCGTTCGGCGCGCAGTGGTACGGCTACTTCGTGCGCAGGCTCGCAGAACGGCCCGCCAACCTCGCGTTCTTCCTACGTGCGCTGGCGGGCTAGAGGGCCAGGCCGACCAGGGTCCCGGGCGAACTGACGGGGCGGGCGGCGACGGGCATCACGACCGTGCCGCGGCATGCCCCGGACAGGATCTCGGTCTGCCATGTCCCGAACAGCTGCCCGTCGATGTCGGGGGCGTAGAACACCCGTGACCTGGCGGGTGCGTATTGGCTGGGCACGCCGTCACCGCGGAAGCACTCCCACTGCCAGTTGTAGGAGTACTGCCACCGCGCTCCGTCCCAGGTGTAGCGGACCGGCTGGGGGATGGTGGGATTGCTCGGTGCCGGTCCCGATACGACCGTGGCCACGCACAGCCCGGCCGAGCAGTCGGTCGCCAGGACGTACTGCGCGCTGAAGTCCGGCTCGGGCTGCGCGGCGGCGATACTGCTGCCCATCTTGTCCGAGGCGTAGGTGACGATCTCATACCGCCCGTCCCATGCGGGGTTCGCTGCAGCAGCGGCTGGCAGCATCGAAAGTCCCGTGGTCACAACACAAGTCGCACCGAAGAGCGCGCTGGTCACGGTGCGGGCAGACATGAAGTCAACAGTAGTGAGCGCGGCCGTCGACAAGCCGCATGACACGGTCTGCCCAAGGCTACGAGAGCATCACGGATTGGTATCGGCTGTGCCGGTACCGTCGGCGAGGGTCGTGCGATTCTCGCGGCAGCCGGCAGACGACACGAGAAAATAACCGGCGCCGGCGAACAGCAGCGGCATCATCGCCATCATTCCGTACAGCGCGGTCATCGTGTCACCCCTTTTCTGTACCGCTCTACCCCTTACACGAAACGGACCGCCGTGCGGTTCGAAGCGCTTGCCGGCCTAGCGTTCGGCCAGCAGCATTAGCGTCCACGCCGCGATCGACTGGGCGTCGGTGATCACGCCGTCGCGCATCATCTGCTCGACCTCGTCGCGGGTGAACCACTCGCTGCGCATGTCCTGCTCCTCGTGCTCGCGGTCATGCTCACCCTCGGTGATGCTCGTCGCGAGGAAAATCCAGCCGCGCTGGCTGCTCATTCCGGGCGCCACGTCGAGCTGTCCGAGCGACACCATCTCAGATGCGCGCAGGCCCGTCTCCTCGCGTAGTTCGCGGGTCGCGAGGTCGGCCGGCGTTAGTTGGCCGGGGGCGGTGCCCTGCGGGAACTCCCAGCGCCGCAGCCCCAACGGGTACCGGAACTGCTCGACCAGCCGGTAGCGGTCACCGTCCCGAGCGATCACCAACGCATAGTTCGGCTTGTCGACGACCGCGTAGACACCGTCGCTGCCGTCCGGTCGTCGGATGTCGTCTTCACGCAGCGTCATCCAGTTGTTCCGGTAGACCTCGCGCGACGTCAACCGTTGAATGTGCATCACGCGCTCAGTATCGCCGAGCCGAAGTGGGTAACCTCGCTGGTTATGCTGCTGGCTTCGTTGAACCCCGCCGCGGTCACGGGCGGCGCCGACATCGGGGACGCGGTTCGCATCGACGGGGCGGTGTTGTCGCGTAGCGATCTGGTGGGCGCCGCGACGTCGGTCGCCGAGCGCATCGCGGGTGCGCACCGGGTCGCGGTGTTGGCCACCCCGACCGTGGCCACGGTGCTGGCGGTAACGGGTTGTCTGATCGCCGGGGTGCCCGTCGTACCGGTGCCCGCCGACGTCGGCGCCGCCGAACGTGGACACATCCTGACCGACTCCGGCGCGCAGGCGTGGCTCGGGGAGAAGCCGGCGGATGCCAACGGCCTGCAACATGTGCCGGTGCGGCTGCACGCCCGGTCCTGGCACCGCTATGCCGAACCGCCCGCCGACTCGCCGGCGCTGATCATCTACACCTCCGGCACGACCGGGCCGCCCAAAGGTGTCGTGATCAGCCGCCGTGCGATCGCCGCCGACATCGACGGTCTCGCCGAGGCCTGGCGCTGGACGCCCGAGGACGTCCTGGTCCACGGCCTGCCGCTGTACCACGTGCACGGGTTGATACTCGGACTGCTCGGGTCGTTGCGCGTGGGAAACCGGTTCGTGCACACCGGGAAACCGACGCCGCAGAACTACGCGGCGGCCGGTGGCTCGTTGTACTTCGGCGTCCCGACGGTGTGGTCGCGGGTGGCCGACGACCGCGAGTCGGCCGCCGCGCTGGCGTCGGCGCGGTTGCTCGTTTCGGGCAGCGCGCCGCTGCCGGTGCCGGTGTTCGACAAGTTGGCCCAGACGACCGGGCACCGGCCCATCGAGCGCTACGGCTCGACGGAGTCGCTGATCACGATCAGCACCCGCGCCGACGGTGAACGCAGGCCCGGGTCGGTGGGCGTTCCGCTGACCGGTATCGAGACGCGGTTGCTCCACGACCACGGCGGCGAGGCTCCGCATGATGGGGAAACCATTGGGCAGCTGCACGTTCGGGGTGCCACGCTCTTCGACGGCTACCTCAACCGACCCGACGCCACCGCCGAGGTGCTCGACGCCGACGGCTGGTATCGCACCGGCGATGTCGCGGTGATCGACGGCGACGGGATGCACCGCATCGTCGGTCGCGAATCCGTCGACCTGATCAAGACCGGAGGCTTCCGGGTGGGGGCGGGTGAGGTCGAGACCGCGCTGCTCGGTCACCCCGGGGTGCGGGAAGTGGCCGTTGTCGGTGTTCCCGACGACGACCTCGGGCAGCGCATCGTCGCGTTCGTGGTGGGCGACGCTTCGCCGGACGAACTCATCGAATATGTGGCTCAACAGCTTTCGGTACACAAGCGGCCGCGCGAGGTGCGGTTGGTCGACTCGTTGCCGCGCAACGCGATGGGGAAGGTACTCAAGAAGGAGTTGACTCGATGAGTCTCACATTCGACGAGATCTGCATCGATTCGCATGACGCCACCGCGTTGGGCCGGTTTTGGTCGCAGGTGCTCGGCTGGCCGCACGACGTCGACTCCGACGGCGACGTGGTCCTGCACGCGCCGCCGGGCGCAGGCCCGAACTGGCTGTTTCTCGCGGTGCCCGATGGCAAAGTGGTCAAGAATCGCATCCACTTCGACTTTCGGCCCGACGACCAGCAGGTCGAGGTAGAGCGGGTTGTCGGTCTCGGTGCACGGCATGTCGACATCGGCCAGGGTGAACAAACCTGGGTTGTGCTGGCCGATCCGGAGGGCAACGAATTCTGCATCCTGGCTGCCGAAGATTGACCGCCTCGTTGTTGGCGCGAGCGACCCCCCGGTTGGCGCGAGCGTGCGTGTTTGCACACGAAACGCCGCGGAAATTCAGCATTTTGCGCACGCTCGCGGCGGCGTCAGTGTGCGCGATCGCCGCATGCGGCGCACCGCATCCGCCGGCCCGGACACCACCACCCGCTGTCGGCCAGGAGCCGTTGAGCATCGGACCGGCGGCACAGGACACCGTCGGCGGTTGGCTGCCCGACGGTCGCATGCTCAGCCCGTTCGACACCCACGATCCGATCGTGGGGTGGCTCGACCCGGCGCTGCGTGAGGCGGTTCAGAAGGCGGCCCGCAGCGCCGAGAGTGACGGCGTCGAGGTGCGCATCTCGTCTGGGTGGCGATCGAAGGGCTTCCAGGAGAGGCTCTTCGCCGATGGTGTCATCAGGTACGGAAGCCCCGAAGCCGCAAGGGAATTCGTGGCTTCGCCGGAAAAGTCGAAGCACGTCACCGGTCAGGCTGTCGACATCGGTCCCGTCGAAGCGGACAAATGGCTCATCGCCAACGGTCGCGAGTTCGGGCTGTGCCAGGTCTACGCCAACGAGATCTGGCACTTCGAACTGGCCGCGGTCGACGGGCGCTGCCCGCCGTTGAAACCGAACGCGGCGGCCGACTGAGCACGCTCGCGGCAACCAGGTCAGGGCGCTCCAGAGCGCGTCAGTTCTGGTGTAGGGCCTCGTTGAGCGTGATGCCAGTGCCGTCACGCTTGACCACCTCGACGGCGCCGGACAGCGAATTGCGCCGGAACAACAGGTTGTCGGCGCCCGACAACTCCCGGGCCTTGACCGTCTGACCGTCGGCGGTCTGCACCTTGGTCCCTGCCGTCACATAGAGGCCGGCTTCGACGACGCAGTCGTCGCCCAGCGAAATACCCAGCCCCGCATTGGCACCCAGCAGGCAGCGTTTACCCACCGAGATTACTTCCTTGCCGCCGCCCGACAGCGTGCCCATGACCGATGCGCCGCCACCGAGATCGGTTCCGTCGTCGACGACCACACCCGCCGAGATCCGGCCCTCGACCATCGAGCTGCCCAACGTGCCCGCGTTGAAGTTGACGAAGCCCTCGTGCATGACCGTCGTCCCCTCGGCCAGGTGCGCTCCGAGACGGACCCGGTCGGCGTCGGCGATCCGCACCCCGGTGGGCAGCACATAGTCGACCATCCGGGGGAACTTGTCGACGCCGTAGACCGCCACCGGCCCGCGCCGTCGCAGTCGCGCCCGCACCGTCTCGAAACCGGCGACCGCACATGGTCCGTGGTTGGTCCAGACGACGTTGGTCAGCACCCCGAAGAGGCCGTCGGCGTTCAGACCGTGCGGCGCCACCAGCCGATGGGACAGCAGATGCAACCGCAGATAGGCGTCGTAGGCGTCGGACGCCTTGTCGTCCAGCGCCGAAATGACCGTCCGCACCGCCACAATGTCGACGCCGCGGTCCTCGTCGCGCCCGGTCAGCGCGCCCAACTCCTCGGGCACCTCGGCCACCGACAGCCGGACCGTGCCCGACGGGCCGTCCCCGCCGAGTTCGGGTGCGGGGAACCACGTGTCGAGGACCGATCCGTCGGCGGCGATCGTCGCCAGCCCAATACCTGCAGCAGAAGTCACGCGGGTAAGACTAACCTCAGCCGCGTGGCCCTGGATTTGCACGGTGATCCGATCGCGCTGACCGCCGCGCTGGTGGACATCCCCAGCGAGTCGCGCCGCGAGAAGCGCATCGCCGACGCGGTCGAGGCCGCGCTGCGCGAGCAGACCGCCCTCGAGGTGATCCGCAACGCCGACGCCGTGCTGGCCCGCACCAACCTCGGCCTGCCGTCGCGGGTGTTGCTCGCCGGTCACCTCGACACGGTGCCCGCCGCCGACAACCTGCCAAGTCGGCTGGTCGACGGTGAACTGCACGGCTGCGGCACGTCGGACATGAAATCCGGCGACGCGGTATTCCTGCACCTGGCGGCCACCATCACCGAGCCCACACACGACATCACGCTGGTGATGTACGACTGCGAGGAGATCGAGGCGTCCGCCAACGGTCTCAATCGCATTGAAAAGGAACTGCCCGAGTGGCTGGCAGCCGACGTCGCAATCCTCGGCGAGCCGTCCGGGGGCTACATCGAGGCCGGCTGCCAGGGCACCCTGCGCGTCGTGGTGAGCGCGACGGGCACTCGCGCGCACTCCGCGCGATCCTGGCTGGGCGACAACGCGATTCACAAGCTGGGCGCGGTACTGGACCGGCTCTCGTCGTACCGGGCGCGCAGCGTGGAGATCGACGGCTGCACCTACCGGGAGGGCCTGTCGGCGGTTCGTATCGACGGCGGCATCGCAGGCAACGTCATCCCCGATGCGGCGTCGACGACGGTCAACTTCCGGTTCGCCCCGGACCGCAGCGTCGACGACGCGTTGCAGCATGTGCGCGATGTGCTCGACGGCCTTGACGTGGAGATCGAATTGACCGACGCCGCGGCCGGCGCCCTGCCCGGGTTGACCAAACCTGCGGCCGCTGCGCTCGTCGAGGCCGCCGGCGGACAGGTGCGGGCCAAGTACGGGTGGACCGACGTGTCCCGGTTCGCCGCGCTCGGCATCCCGGCGGTGAACTACGGGCCCGGCGACCCCAACCTCGCGCACCGCGTCGACGAACGCGTCGAGGTCGAGAAGATCACCGCCGCGACGGACATGCTGCGCCGATATTTAACCGCTTGACCTCGCGCCTACCCTGGACTCATGCGGTGAGACGACGGCTCCGGTGTCCCCAGTCGTCTACGTACGAGAGATCTCTCGCATGTCTTCCATCGTCTGTTCCCACTTGTCGTTCGCGTGGCCCGATGACACGTCGCTGTTCGACGACCTGTCCTTCAGTGCCGGGGAGGGCCGCACCGGTCTGGTCGCTCCCAACGGTGCGGGCAAAAGCGCGCTGCTGAGGCTCATTGCCGGCGAACTGGCGCCGACCGCGGGCACCGTCGCGGTCGACGGCACGCTGGGCTACCTGGCGCAGTCGCTGCCCTACGTCGCGGGTCGGACCGTCGCCCAAGTGCTCGGTGTCGCCTCCGTCATCGACGCGCTCGACGCGCTGGCCGACGGGACCGCCGACGCCGACGTCTTCACCGCGATCGGGGACGACTGGGATGTCGAGGAACGTGCGCGGGCCCAACTGGACCGGCTCGGTTTGGGGCACGTCGCGCTCGACCGCAGGCTCAGCACGCTGTCCGGCGGTGAGATCGTCACCATCGGGCTCGCCGGCCAACTGTTGACCCGGCCCGACGTGTTGCTGCTCGACGAGCCGACCAACAACCTCGACCTCGACGCGCGACACCGGCTCTATGATGCGCTCGACGACTTCACCGGTTGCCTCCTGCTGGTCAGCCACGACCGGGCGCTGCTCGACCGAATGGACCGGATCGCCGAACTGCATCGTGGCGAGATCCGCTCATACGGTGGCAATTTCACGCTGTACAGCGAGGCGGTGAACGAAGAGAAGCGCATCGCAGAGGGCAATGTGCGCAACGCCGAACAACACCTCAAGCGCGAGAAGCGCGATATGCAGCAGGCAAGGGAGCGGGCGGCCCGGCGGGCCGGCACCGCGGCCAGAAACCTCAGCGACGCCGGACTGCCGAAAATCGTTGCAGGGTCCAGGAAGCGGCGAGCGCAGGAGTCGGCCGGCCGAGTGGACGGGGTCAACGCTGCACGGGTCGGCGACGCCAGGGCCCGGCTGGCCGACGCCGAGCGGGCGGTGCGCAACGAAGACGCCCTCGTCCTCGACCTGCCTGACCCGGACGTGCCCGCCGGCCGGGATGTGCTCACCGCCAGTGGGTTACGTGTCCGCGACCTGTTCTGCGCCGATGTCGAGCTGTCCGTGCGCGGGCCCGAACGCATCGCGCTGAGCGGGCCCAACGGGAGCGGCAAGTCGACACTGCTGCGCATCCTGCGCGGTGACCTGGATCCCGACGCCGGCACCGTGCAACGCGCCGACGGCCGGGTGGCATATCTGTCCCAGCGTCTCGACCTGCTCGAGCCACGCCACACGGTCGCCGAGAGCCTGGCCGCGTATGCGTCCGGTCTTTCCCATACCCGTCGCATGCACCTGTTGGCGCAATTCCTGTTCCATGGCGAGAGGATCCATCTGCCGATCGGCGCGCTGTCCGGTGGCGAGCGGTTGCGCGCGACGCTTGCGTGCGTGCTCTACGCCGAGCCGGCGCCGCAGCTACTGCTGCTCGACGAGCCCACCAACAACCTCGACCTGGTCAGCGTCGAACAACTCCAGTCGGCGCTCAACGCGTATCGCGGCGCGTTTATCGTCGTCAGCCACGACGAGCGGTTTCTCGCCGATATCGGGGTGCGCCGTCGGCTCCGGCTATCCGGCGGCCGTCTCGAGGAGGACTCGATGCCCTGATCGGGCGTCATGCGGGTTCAAATCAGCGCACGGACAGCTATCGGGGGCACGGTAAATTTGAGACCCGTAGCGTGTCACGAGAGGGGGTCGAGTCATGGGGATCACACCCGATTCCAGCCCATACGGGTCGCAGACGGTGACCGGTCCCGGCTGGCCGAACGTCGACGAGGAGGCGTTGGCCGCGGCCGCGGCCTCGTATGAGGCGCTGGCCGCGAAGATCAGCGGCAACGTGGTCCCCCAGCAGCACGGTCAGCTGATGCGGCTGACGGATTCGTGGGAGGGCATCGGTTCGCTCGCCGCGGCCGGCGAGGCCACCTCCATCATCGGCGGCCACGAGGCCAACGGAGCCCAGGCCGCCGCGATCGCGGCAAAACTGCGCGCGATGGAGGCCACCGTCGTCAAGACGAAGATGCTGGCGAACACCATCGCGCAGGAAGTCCAGCACGAGTGCGAAGCGCTTTCGGCCATGCCGTTCAGCAACACCCAGGAGCTGGTGCAGAGCCGCATCAAGATGGGCTTGTCGCAGAACATCGCGAACGTGACGACGAACACCACCGAACTCGCCAACACCCTCGGCGTACCGCCGAGCATTCCGTTCCTCGGCGCCCCGCCCGTGCCGGGAAGTGAAGAAGCGCAGGACGGTGGGGAGGAAGCCGCGAAACAGGCGCAAGACGGTTCACAGCAGGCGATGCAGATGATGAGCCAGATGGCGTCGATGGCCGCGCAGCTGCCCATGCAGATCGGGCAGTCGCTGATGCAGCTGCCTCAGCAGATGGGCCAGCAACTCCAGCAGCTCACCCAGCCCCTGCAGCAGCTGACGTCGATGTTCGGGCAGGGCGGTAAGGCCGACTCCCTGGGCGCCGCGGGGATGCCGTTCTCGTCGTTCTCCAACCATCCGCTGGCCGGAGGTTCCGGTGCGGGCGGCGGTTCAGGCATGGTGCGGGCGGCTTCGCTACCCGGCTCCGGCGGCGCGCCGTTGCAGACGCCGCAGATGGCCAACCTGGTCGGCAGCAAGCCCGTCAGCACCGCGCCCGCCCCCGAGGGTGCGATGGCCGGCACCGCCGCGGTCGGCGGGGCCGCGCCGATGGCTGCCGGTGGGGGCATGGGCGGGATGGCTCCGATGATGGGTCAACGCGGTGCAAGTGGCGGCACCGTGGCAGGGCTGGCCGTACCCGCGCCGCTCGAGCACGACTTAGACGATGACGACGATGACGACTGGTGACGATGACTGGTGACGAGGAGCGCGAATGACTAGTCCGCTGAGAAAGCCCGAGGGCATCAGCTGGAATGCCGCGGCCGTCGAATTGCCCGAGATCCCGATGATTCCCGCCGGGCAGGATGCGATGAGCGCGACCATCTCGGCGGTGCTGCCGACGCTGGCCGCCCAGCTGACCGCCAATGTCGCCGCGCTGTCGGCCAAGGAGAACACGTTCTCCGGCAAGGTGGGCGCCGCGCAGGTCGCCTATCAGAACTCCGATGACGCTGGCTCGCAGTCGGTCGGACAGATCGTCGGAATGCTCGGCCAAGTCGGTCAGCAGGCCGGTCAGATGGGGCAGATGGCCGGGGCGCCCGCGCAGGCACTCGGCGGACAGGCCGGGATGTTCGGGTCGCTGATGCAGCAAGCCATGCAGGGGGCCCAGTCGGCGGGTGGTCAGTCCACCGCCGGTCAGGGCGGCGGAGCGCCCGGGGGTGGCGCCGCCGGTGCGGTCGGTGCGGCCGGACCGCAGTCACGCGGCGACGCCCAGCTGCCGACCGAACCATCGGGCGAGGGCCGCGATTCCGAACCGCGCGATGACCGTGACGATCGTGACGACCGCGATGGCCGCCAGCCGCTGCACCGCGCCGACGAAAACCCGTGGGCCGGCGCATCCGGTCCCGAGCACCGCGGATCGGGTGCCGATCCGGTGCCGGTGACCCCGCCGGAGCCGACGCGCGCCGACGAGGGGATCGCTCGCAACCTGTAGCGGCGATTCTGCGTCCAGGGCCCGTCGTTGCTCCCGGCGAACAGCCCTCAGCGCAATATTCGGCGGTCTCAGTCGCCCTGTGGACGCGTCGGCGCGGGCCGGGGTCGCTCCGCGACCGGTGCTTCCGGGGCTCGGCCGGCGCCCGTCGCTTCGCCTGGCGAAGCACCGCCGGCAGTCGGTTCGGCGCGCTCCGCCGCCACCGGCCGTTCCGCGGAGTCTCGGTCGGACGGCTCGCCGGTGTGCTCGTCCTCGTCCTTTTCGGCCCGCGCGGTCTCCGGGTCGCGAGCCGACCCCGCGGCGCCCTGGACGGCTTGCATGGCCTGTTGCGGGACCTGTTGCAGCCCCTGTGCCAGCCCCATCAATGGGGCCGTGAGCGAGCCGGCGAGCTGGCCCACCTGCTGTCCGACCTGGCCCAGTATCTGACCGACCATTTGACCGCCGGCCGGGTTGCTCGCACCGGCGGCTGGGTTACCCGCACCGGCGGCTGGATTGCCCGCTCCGGCGCCACCGGAACTGCCCGGAATGCCGGAACTGCCCGAGATGTCGGAACCGCCCTGTTCATCGTGTCGGCCGTCCAGCGCTTCGGCCGCGGCGCGCAACTTCTCGGCGCCCGCACGGTCGCCCTGCTCATACATCTGAGCGGCCTTCTGCAGCAAGTCGGAGATCGTCGCACCAGAGGTCGCCGTGGTCTGCATGGTGCCGTGCCGGACATTCAGAGCAGTCGAAAGAGCTGAGCTCACCGCGGCAGCGATCGCGCCATGACTGTTCTGTACACCGGCCGCGTCCGGGGCGCCGCCGCCGACCGCCCGCGACAGACCCGTCGCGACCTGGCCGTGAATCTGGGCGTAGGAGCGCACCCCGTCGGTCTGCACATACAACTGGTCCATGAACACCTCCGTCGCAGTCAAAGTCTAGAAGCGCGCCAGAGGCCCTCCCGACACCAATTCAGCGGTGGGTTTCGCCCTGTGCGGCGGCATCGGCCGCGGCACCGCGCCAACCACCTTCGGCATAGTTCTGCGACACCTCGACGAGCGCGGCCGCATCGCGCGCCGCGAGCGCCCGGCCGTGCGCAAGCGCCAACCGGCCCGTTGCGCAGTCGCATTCGGCGCCGATCCGCTTGGTCGTGTCGACGGCCCGCATGTCGCCCAGCCGCGCCGCGTCCACCAGCGTGCGCAACGCGACGGCGGTCTGACCGCCGCGCTCCGCGTTGCGCACCGCTTCGCGGGCCGCGGCGACCGCACCGTGTTCGTCGCGTCGCGCCGACATCGTCCACGCCCGCGCGAGCGCCAACTCCGGGGCGAACAGCATCGACTTCAACCCGTGTCGAGCCTCGGCCCGCGCCAAGGCTTTTCCGGCTTCGACGCCCGCGCCGAGCTGTCCGAGCGCCTGCGCCAGCAGCATCCACGCCAACGGGCCCCACGAGTAGCCGGTCGGCGACAGGGCCGCGGCGGCCCGACGTAGCAGACGCGCCGCCTCGTCGAGCTCACCCTTGGCGATCAGCACGTCGGCCACCAAAACCTCGCCGATCGCCCGGCCGGGTTGCTGCAACTGTGCGAAGTCGGTGAGCCGCTGCGCGAGCTGCTGGGCCCGGTCCAGCTCACCCGCCATCACCAAAGCAGTCGTTTGACCGAACCCGCTGGTGAATCGCAGCAGTCCTGGGTGTCCGGCGGCCATCGCACGCTCGGCCAACGCGTCGACGTCGGCGAAGTGGCCCGTGCGCGCCGAACTCAACGCCGCCGCCGCGGCGGCCCAGCCGATCGCGGTGTCGTCGGCCGCCGGCGATGCCAGCACCTCGGCTGCGACATCCATCGCTCGCAACACGCTTCCGGCGTTCATCGCGAACGTCGCCGACAATGCGTCGAGCGTGGTGCGGGCCGCCGGTGACGACACCCGATTCCGCGTCGCGCGCAGGAATGCGGTTGCGCGTTCCGGTTCGGACAGCATCCAAAACTGGTTCGCCGCTCGCGGCAGGGCCCACGCCATCAACTCGGTTTCCGACAGCGCGGCGGCGTCCACCTCGTCGAGTACCGCGTCCGCGTCGCGGCCTCGGCCCTGCCAGGCCAACGCGTACGCCAGCGTCAACCGGGTCGCCAGATCGGGCGCGCTGCGCAGCGCGGCGCGGGCGAGTCGTTCGCTGAGCAGGAGGTCGCCGAGCCGCAGTGCCTCGCCGGCCGCCGCGGCCACCTCGGCCGGCTCCTGCGGACTGTCGCTGTCGAGTGCCAGCACCGCGCGGCGCAACCGGTCGACAGCGCCGTGACCGGGGCGCGCGGCGAGCCGGTCGACGAGCTCGCCCCGCAACCGACGCAGCTCCGGACCCCCCAGCGCGCTGCCCACCGCGTCGGCGAACAACGGGTGCGCCGGGTGCGCCCACCCGCCGTCGACCACGACCGCACCCGAAGCCAGCGCAGTCTCGACGGCCTGGCGGCTGGTCAGGGCTTCGAGCTCGTCGAGTGCCAGCGGGTCGTCGACGGCGAAGTACTCGAGCACCCGATGCGCGTCCGGAGGCAGGCCGGCGATGAAGTCACTGACCGACGCGGCCAGCCGGTGGTCGTCGTGGCCGGGCGGTTCGAGTCCGATGCGCTCGAGCAGATGGTCCTCCCAGAGCGCCGAGACCCCGTCTGCCATCACCCCGTTCGGCGCCACGGTGACGATCAGCGCCGCGGCCCCACTGACCGCGAGCTGGTACACCAGCGCGGCCGACAACGGGTCCAGAAGATGCGCGTCATCGATCACCAGCAGCCGGCCGTCACCGAGAGACTCACGGGCGCTGCGCAACACGTCTGCGGTTTTGCCGGTTTCCGGGATGTCGATGAGGTTGCTGAACGCCGCGAACGGAACCGTCGACATCGGTGCGGTCGCGGTGACCCAGTCGACGCGGGGGTACGCAGCTTTGAGCCGTTCGGCGGCAGCACGCGCCAGCGTCGTCTTACCCACGCCGGCGGGCCCGATCAGAACGGCGCCGGACCGCTTCTGCAAACCGGCTTCGATCGAGTCGAATGCCGGTCCGGGAGGCGAGGTGACCCACTCAATCGGCACCGCCGGAGTCTATGGCTAAATCCACCGCCGCACTCCCGCAACGCGGCCGGGGGCCGCTTGATCGTCGTGCCGCTAGGTTGTGCTCGTGTCCGGCGAACACTGCGCACGCGAGAAGCGAACCGAGCCCCGCCGCCCGTGGGCGGTATGCGTCTACTGTGCCTCGGGGCCGATACACCCCGATCTCATCGCCCTGGCCGAAGACGTCGGAGTCGCCATCGCCGAGCGCAATTGGAGCCTGGTCTCCGGCGGCGGCAACGTCTCGGCGATGGGTGCGCTCGCCAACGCCGCCAGGTCGCGCGGGGGCCACACCGTGGGTGTCATTCCGAAAGCGCTCGTTCATCGGGAGGTCGCCGACGTCGACGCCGACGAACTCGTCGTCACCGACACGATGCGTCAACGCAAAGAGGTCATGGAGGACCGCGCGGACGCGTTCATCGCACTGCCGGGGGGCATCGGAACCCTCGAAGAGTTCTTCGAAGCCTGGACAGCGGGCTATTTGGGTATGCATGACAAACCGGTCGTGATGCTCGACCCCATCGGGCACTACGACGGCCTGTTGGCCTGGTTGCACGGATTGCTCGACAGCGGGTACGTCGCCCAGGGAGCGCTGGACCGCTTGGTCGTCGTAACCGACGTCGAGTCGGCGATGGCGGCGTGCGCGCCGCGGAATGCCGAGCCTCACCAGCAGGTCACTAGGGTGATGGACAAACGAACCGGGAGGGACGAACGCAAATGACCGAGAAGTCGGGGACCCACAGCAGCGTCGGGTTGCTGGACATCGCCGCCCGGCTACCGGGTCTGATCGCGGACGCGCCGACGATCGTGCGCGGCGTGGTCACCGGTTTCGGCGCGCGGCCCTCGGCCAAGACCTCGATCGGCAAGGTGTTCCAGGACCGCGCCGCCCGCTACGGCGACAACGTGTTCCTCAAGTTCGGCGACGAGCAGATCACCTATCGCGAGGCCAACGAGACCGTCAACCGCTACGCCGCCGTACTGGCCGCCCGCGGCGTCGGGCACGGTGACGTCGTCGGCATCATGCTGCGGAACTCGCCGGAATCGGTGCTGCTGATGCTGGCGTCGGTCAAGTGCGGGGCGATCGCCGGCATGCTGAACTACCACCAGCACGGCGATGTGCTCAAGCACAGCTTCGGGTTGCTGGATGCCAAGGCCGTCGTCGCCGACACCGACTTCGTCGAGCCGATCACCGACTCCGGCGCGGACACCGAGGGCCTGATCACCGTCGACGAGATGAAGCGTCTGGCCGCCACGGCACCGATCGGGAATCCGGCGACCACCGCGGCGGTGCTCGCCAAGGACAAGGCGTTCTACATCTTCACCTCGGGTACCACCGGCATGCCCAAGGCCAGCGTGATGACGCACTACCGCTGGCTGCGGGCCCTGGCCGGGTTCGGCGGTCTCGGCATGCGTCTGACCAGCAAGGACACCCTGTACTGCTGCCTGCCGCTGTACCACAACAACGCGCTGACGGTCGCGCTGTCGTCCGTGCTGAACTCGGGTTCGGCGCTGGCCCTGGGCAAGTCCTTCTCGGCGTCGAAGTTCTGGGACGAGGTGATCCGCTACGACGCGAGCGCGTTCGTCTACATCGGCGAGATCTGCTCCTACCTGCTGGCCCAACCGCCCAAGGACACCGACCGCAAGCACAAGGTCCGGGTGATCTGTGGCAACGGGCTGCGTCCTTCGATCTGGGACGAGTTCACCGAACGGTTCGGCATCGAGCGGGTGTGTGAGTTCTACGGGGCCAGCGAGGGCAACACCGCGTTCGTCAACGTGTTCAACGTGCCGAAGTCCACCGGCATCTGCCCGTCGCCGGTGGCGTTCGTCGAGTACGACCCCGAGACCGGCGATCCTTTGCGTGACGACAAGGGCCGTGTCACGAAGGTGCCCGACGGCGAAACGGGACTGCTGCTGTCCAAGGTCAGCAACTTCCAGCCGTTCGACGGCTACACGGATGAGGAAGAGACAGAAAAGAAGTTGGTGCGCAACGCTTTTCGGGAAGGTGATGCCTGGTTCAACACCGGCGACCTGATGCGCTCGCAGGGGTTCGGGCATGCGTCGTTCACCGACCGGCTCGGCGACACCTTCCGGTGGAAGGGCGAGAACGTCGCCACCACCGAGGTGGAGGCGGCGATCTCCGCCGACCCGCAGGTCGAGGAGTGCACGGTGTACGGCGTGGAAGTCGAGGGCACCGGCGGGCGCGCGGGCATGACCGCGATCCAGCTGAAGGACGGCCAGGAGTTCGACGGCAAAGCACTGGCCAAAGCCGCCTACGACAAGTTGCCCGGCTATGCGGTGCCCTTGTTCGCGCGGGTTGTCGAGGAACTGGCGTACACGTCGACATTCAAGAGCCAGAAGGTCGAGCTCCGCAAGGAGGGCTACAACGTCGAGCAGGTCGACGACCCGATCTACGTGCTCGCCGGCCGCGACGAGGGCTACGTCGAGTTCTACGACGAGTACCCCGAAGATGTCGCAGGCGGGAAGAAGCCAAAAAACTAGCGATTTGTGGAGCCGCAGCGGCGGTGA
>NZ_QMEW01000041.1 GCF_003284965.1 Mycolicibacterium sp. GF69 | reverse complement strand
GAAGCATGAGACCAGAGGATCGATGTGGCCGCCGACCGCGCAATTGTGGTACACAAACCGCACACCGGTGGCTGCTCCGGCGAATATGTGCGGGCCGTCCGACGCTAGACGGCAACCGATTTCAGCTCTATGAAGCGTTGTTCGGCCGACGTGAGCGCGAACTCGGATGCAGACAAGGGCAGAACTCTACGGAACCCGATGTTGCCCTACTATGGCGGTCAGTAGAAATCACGGTACCCGATTCGACCGCCCCGATGTGCGACCGCGGACGGGCTGCGACAGCGCGACCTCCCACAGTTGGCCCACAGATGTCAGGAATGTGATGCCTCGTCCGGAGCACCGACAGCTGACCCACACCCGGAACCGCTCGGACACCGATCAGCGTCGCGTCCATCGCTTTCATGGCGCCCGAGATATCAAGATGGCCTTGATCACGGCCACGCTCTACAGGCCGCCGACGCGGACGCCGCAGATTTGCGTATCGACGAAGTCTTCGGCAAGGTCCTGCCCGAGCACAACGACGCGAAAGTCGCTGACTTGCAGAGTCACGGGCAGCGGGTCACGATGGTCGGTGACGGCGTCAACCAGCGCACGCGCCCTGGCCGGGGGCGAGGTAGGTGTCCCGATCGGTGCTCGTACCGATCTTGCGATCGAGTCCGCCGGGATGATACTCGCGGCCAGCGACCGCGAGCGGTGTTGTCGATCATCGAACTTTTCCACGCCAGCTACCGCAAGATGTGGCAGAACTTGATGTGGGCAACCGGATACAACGTCATCGCGTCCCATTGCCGTCGGCGGCCACCGCCGTGCTCATCTCGATCTCGACGATCGTTGTAGCGCTCAACGCGCAACTATTACGCCGCCTGGACCTCGATCCCGCATCCCTAGCGCGCCTGATCACCGCGGCGCGGCATCACACCCGTGCTCGATGCGCGGGCCGCCGCGGTGCGCCGCACGGATCGCGCACATCATCGCGCAACGGGCCACTGCTCTGACAGCGGGGCTTCTCACGAGCCGCTTGGCTGTTCGGGTAGGCGAAAACGACTCCGGTTCTGTGGACATGGCTTCTCCTTTGGTCACAATGTGCCGGTTTGGTTTGCCGCGACCTAGGTGTAGCGCGAGTGCAGTGGTGACATCACGATGAGGCTTTTCATCTTACTGCTCTGGTACGGATAACTTAATCCTTCGCTGGTTGCCGTCTGGTGCGATACGACTGGTGTCGTGTTCTTCCCCCGTGCCTACCCGCCGCTGCGACCTGAATGTCTACTGAACTAGTCTGACCCCTGAATGCTTGTTGTACGGGGTAACTGGCGTATCGCGCGACGTATCCCATGCGGCGGCGTTCGCTGCAGGCGGATGCGGCCCTTCGGGTACTTGTCGACTGCACGACCTTGCCCTACGGGGTTTGACCGTAGATGTGTGGGGTACGCGCCTTTTGTCCAATGGGTTGTGGCTGTGCGGTTCGGCTGGCCGCAATCACGCGGATCGCCGCGAACCTCGCGGCGCAACACCTGACAACAGTGATGGAGTGACACAAATGAGCACCGCAGCTGAAATGCTGGGAACCTACCCGCAGGATCTAGGCGGCGTCGACCGTGCGGCACTGACGGCGTGTATCGAGGCGTGCATCGAGTGCGCACAGGCATGTACTGCATGCGCTGATGCATGTCTGAGTGAACAGTCGGTCCAAGAGCTGACCACCTGCGTTCGCACCAACCTCGATTGTGCAGATCTGTGTGAGACGACGGGTCGGGTGCTTTCGCGCCACACCGGCTACGATGCCAAGCTGACCCGTTCGGTGTTGCAGGCGTGCGCCACGGCCTGTCAGTCCTGTGGTGATGAATGCGCTAGGCATGCCGAGCACCACGAACACTGCCGAATCTGCGCCGAGGTGTGTCGGCGTTGCGGGCAGGCGTGCGATCAGCTGCTCGCAACGCTGGGTTGATCGCTGCGAAGTCTCCCGGGCACCGGCCCGCCGATGGCATCGTTGGCTTCTGTGATTCAGTATGGGCCCGCTCGCTTCTGCGGCGTGACCACGCAGAGCCTGAGCTGACCGTCGAGTAGATCGTGTGCGACGTGCTGCAAGGTCGGGTTACAGGACTCGAGGTCGAGATATCGACGCAGTATTGCTCGTCATCGACATTTCCCTGCACGCCGCATACCTTCGCGGCTAGGCGCCTGCGGGGGCGCTGCGCCGCATGACGAAAGCCATTGAGTAGCAACATCTTCGGCGCTGCAGCAGCCAACGCTGCGCGGTGCCCGTTGCACCGCTTTTCATCGCCGAGGCCGGCGGCAAAGCCGTGACCGTTGCGGTCGTAATCGCACCTTTGTGGCGGAAGCGGCTGCACGATTCACCGCAAAATGTCGCTGATTGTCGGACCACGAAATGGGCGGAATACGGCATAGGGGTAGGGGGTACTCTCTCCACAGTATTGGAGTATCTGAGCAGAGTACGCCGTTCGCCCAAGCGAGGACCTCCCGGTTTCCTAGACAGAGCGAGCCGGCCGATCGTCCTCAGGAGAAGGAGGAATGCACCATGGCCACAGCGGAGTACCGGGTCTCCGGGATGACGTGCGGGCACTGCGAAATGTCGGTCCTCGAGGAAGTCAGTTCCCTGGGCGGTGTCGAGCATGTGGAGGTGAGCGCTGCCACCGGCAAACTGGTTGTGACCAGTGAGGAGCCCATCGCCGATGCGGCCGTAATGGGGGCCGTAGACGAGGCCGGATACACCGCCGTGCGGATGACATGAGTACCGCCGAGGTGGGGTCCACAGCGGTGGCACAGGTGGCACACCACGGATGCCTCGACGCCAAACTACACGCAGCCGGAACAAGCCCAGTTACCGACTCGGGAAGTTTGTGCCGCCTTATGGTTTTAGAGCCTTGCCGGTCGTGCTCTATTCCCGCTGCCGCGACGGCGAAGCGCAGTACCGCTGAGGGTTCAGGCCGAACGCAGCCAGCGGACAGCTCTCCGGCACGCTCCTCATGTCGGTTCGCGCAGGCTGCAACTGCTCGACTCGCGTCGGGCGTGAATGACGCTCCCGGCGCTTTCCAGCCCCTTCGAAAGCCGCCTCGGTGCCTGCAGGCACGGCAGTCTGCCACGCCCAGAAGGACACGGCCATACGCGTACTTCCGGTATCTACTATTTCAGATAGTATATGCCGGGACGGCTGGGGCGCCGGTCCGACCCCTAGCTCGGGTGGCGCCTCAGTCGTTCCTTCGATGCAAACCGGCGTTGCAACGAAGGCCGTCGAGTCCGTGAGAAGTATTGTGTTGGTTAACGACACGGCACCAGGCCTACGAATTACCAAACTGCTCGGGTGCCGCAGTGCGAGTCGCCTCGCCTCGAAGTCCATGCAACCGATTCCCGGACGCCTTCCACGTGCGGTGCCGCATCTGGTAAGCATGGTTGTGAAAGTACGTAGTAGCTGCGTATGCCTGCTGGCGGTGTAAAGAAGGGACGGGCAGTGCGAAACGTGGTGAAGGTGATGGCGGCAGGCGCAAGCGATGGTGCTGCTGGCGGGCGCCGGCATACCAGCCCCCTTTGCAGCGGCCAACTGTCCGCACATGTTTGGCTCCCAACAGCGAGTGGCTGACGCCGGTGGCGCGGTGGCCCAAGGGCGGACAGCCACCGATCTGCAGCGAAGCGCCGGCCTCCGGCCTGGATATTCGGCACCCGGCAAGCTGTGGGAGGCAGGCGTGTCGTGAGCGCCATGAATGGAGCGGTCACACCGATCATCCCTAATTTTCAGGCCGTATCGCGTTCCGGCGTCCGGTATCCGTCGCTTTGCGAGGTGCGCAGCCTCAACGGTATCCCCAGTACGACCCTTGCAGAAGGACATCATTCGCAAGGCCTCTATCTCTGCAGTCCGCGGGGCACACCTACCATCACCGGCCGGCCTCAAACGTCTTTATGCGGTGGAGTATCCCAGGCGCCCGGCCGTCGAAGCGCCGGCAACAAGAGCAGCGGCCGAGTATGGGGGGCGCGATCTGCGAGGCTCAACACCTGTAGGACGCCTCGGGCGTGTCCACAACCACGACATTGACGTTGCCGCAACCGGCTACCAGCAATCAAAAAGAGCCGCCCGATAACCATGGGCATTAGCCGCAGCACACCGACCACCAAATTTCCCAGGCGTTCGAATCGGTCGCGTGCGGCGATGGGCTTGCGCGCATCGCATGAGCACATCGCTCGTCACAGACGGACCCGGTGCGGTGGTCTTCGTCGATGACTCTTGTGAGCAGGCCGGCAGACTTGGGCTCGCTGCCTGACTAATTCCAGACAATGCCCGCCGCGATGCCAAACGCCACGCTTACGCCGGCCGTAACGACGGCGACGCCGGTCGACCACCGTCTGGCGCTGGGCGCAGCGGTGCTCGGAAAGCCAGCGGGGGCAGGGGTGACGATCGGGACGATCCAGCGCAGGTAGTAGAACAGGCTGATCAATGTGTTGATAAAGACGGCTACCGCCAGCCACGCCGCGCCACCGTCCCATGCTGCGCTCGCGGTGGTCAGCTTGCCAACGAACACTGCCGCCGGGGGAGTACCGAGCAGCCCGAGGAGGGCGACGACCAGTGCACCGGCCAGCCATGGGTGGGTTTGCGCCGTCCCCCGGTAGTCGTCGAGTGCGCGCCGTCCGGGCAGTGCGGTGGTCACGGCGAACGCCGCGATGTTGGTGATGGTGTAGCCGGCCAGGTAGAACAGCAGCGACGGCAGCGCGAGGTCGCTGCGGCCGATCACGGCGACCGGCACGAGCAGGTAACCGACTTGGCTGACGGTGGACCAGCCCAGCAGCCGGCGCGGGTCGTGCTGCCAGAACGCCGCGAGGTTGCCCAATGTCATGCTGGCGACGGCGAATATCGCGACCAGCAGTGGCCAAGCCACGTCATCGGGCAGCACCGTCGCCAGTCGGTAGAGCGCGATCAGGGCGCCGATCTTGGGGATTGTGGTCAGGAACATCGCGGTGGACCCGTTGGAGCCCTGGGCCGCGTCGGGAATCCAGAAGTGCGCCGGCACCCCGCCGGCTTCGAACATCAGGCCCGCCAGCACACCGACCAGTCCGGCCGCGATGACGGCGGTCGGGCCGTCGGGGAGCCGGGTCGCGAGCTCTTCGTAGCGGGTGGCGCCGGTGAGGCCGTAGAGGATGGTGATACCGAGCAGCAGCAGGATTCCCGACAACGCACCGAGCAGGTAGGCCTTCATCGCCGCTTCGGCACCCCGCGGTGAGCGCACCATCCCGATCAGTGCGTACACGGGGATGCCGGCGAGCAGGTACCCGGTGGCCAACACGAGAAGGTCATCGGCGCCTGCCAGCACCAGCACGCCGGCGGCCGAACACAGCAGCAGGGCGTAGGTTTCGCTCTCCCGGGCGCTGCCGCCGATCTCCTCACCGGCCACGATCACCACCAGCAATGTGCCGACCGCCGCGATGATCCTGGCCACCCCGGTGGCGGTGTCGACGCTGAATGTTGCGTCGAACGCGGCCGAGTCCGGACCGCTCAGCTGCACGACAGCCACAATGGCCGCGCCGGCCAGCGCGGCGCCGGCGATGACGCGGGTCCACCACAGCCGTCGTCGGGGCAGGAACGAGCCGCCGATCAACACCACCAGCGCACCGCCGAACACCAGGATCTCCGGCAGCATCAGCAGCGGCTGCATCTGGGCGTCAGGGTGCACCGGTCACCGCCCGAGTAGCCCAATCAGCGCCCCGGCTCCCGGCTCGATGAGCGCCAGCAGCGGCCGCGGGAACAGACCGATGGCAACCGTCAGCGCGAGAAGCGTTGCCACCGAGACTATTTCGCTGGGACGCAGATCAGCGAACCCTGCTGAGTGGCCGCGGGTGGGGCCGGTGAACACCCGTTGGAAGGCGCGCAGGAACAGCGCCGCCGTGATCAGGATGCCGGGCAGCGCCACGGCGGTGACCGGCGCGGCGGCGATGCTGCCGGTGAAGATCTGGAATTCGGCGATGAAGCCGGAGAATCCGGGCAGGCCCAACGACGCGAAGGCGCCGACGGCGAACAACGCGGCCAGTTTGGGCGCCGGCCCGGCCAGTCCGCGGTAGCCGTCGAGGTCGTAGCTGCCGGCCCGGTCGTAGAGCACCCCGGCGAGCAGGAACAGTGCGGCGGTGATCAGTCCGTGGCTGACCATCTGGGTCACCGCGCCGGTAATCGCCACCGAACGGGCATGCGCGGTGTTTCCGGCGATCAGTCCGGCGGCGCCGACGGCCATCACGATGTAGCCCATGTGGTTGACCGAGGTGTAGGCGATCATGCGTTTGATGTTGTTCTGCGCCAACGCCACCAGCGCTCCGTACAGTACGGACACCACGCCGACGGCGACGATGACCCATGCCCAGTTCCGCCAGGCCTGCGGCAGCATCGGCATCGCGATCCGCACGAACCCGTAGGTGCCCATCTTCAGTAGTACTCCGGCCAGCACCGCGGATCCGATTGCGGGCGCGTCGGTGTGGGCGGGCGGTAGCCAGGTGTGAAACGGGAACGTCGGTGTCTTGACCGCCAGCCCCAACATGATCGCGCCCAGCACCAGCCCGCCGGCCAGCGGGCTGCCGGCCAGGGGCATGGCGGCGGTCAGTTCCAGCATGTCGAAGGTGTGCGGATCGGCGGCGATGTAGAGGCCGATGAACCCGACGAGCAGCGCCAGCGAGCCGAGGAAGGTGTATAGGAAGAACTTCAACGCCGAGCGGGCGGCGTTGCCGTGCCCCCAGCCGGCGATCACGAAATACATTGCCACAATTGACAGGTCGAAGAAGACGAAGAAGAGGATCAGGTCGGCCGAGACGAACAGGCCCAGGCTCACGCACTGCAGGAACAGGAACAACGCCGCCTGCGCGCGGGTCCGGTCGGTGCTGCGCAGCGCATAGGTGGCGCACGCCAGGAAGATGATCGCGGTCATGACCACCAACGGCAGCGACAGCCCATCGACACCGATGTGATAACTGCTGTTGACGCCGGGAATCCACGGCACCCGCTCCTCGAAGGCCAGCGCGTTGGGCGGCGGTGTCTGGTAACCCGCCCACACCACGAGCGTCAACGCCACCTCCACCGCGGCGACCGCCACCCACAGCCAGCGCGCGGCCCCGTCGCCGATCCGGGGCACGGCAACAAGCACAGCAGCGGCGAGCAGCGGCAGAAAGACCATCAGACTGAGCACGGTTCACCTCACCACCACGAGGAGCAGGACACCGAGCACCAGGACGATCACGGCCACGGCGTAGTACTGGTGCAACTGCCCGCTCTGCGGTTTTCGGGCCAGCGCACCGAGGCGACGCATCCGCGACGCCACCGTCTCGACCACGGCGTCGACCCCGCGGGTATCGACCCGGCCGGCAAAGTGGGCCACCTGCACCGTGCCGGTCGCTGCGGCGTCGATGGCACGGTCGAGCACATGGTCGTCGAAGCGTGCCAGCGTGGCGGACAGCGCCAGCGTGGGACGCACCAGCACCACATCCGCCGCGCGCTCCAGGCCCAACCACCCCGCCGCCCAACGTGATTCGGGGACACCCCAGCGCAGCACCGCCAGCACGACGACCACGGCCAGCACCGCCGACGCCGTCAACTCCACGATGGCGGCGTGCGGAGTCTCGGCGCCGTCGAGATCTCGGGCCAGCCAGGTGCCGATCGGGGGCAGCGCCAATGCCCCCGCGACCACCGCACCCATCGCCAAGACCACCAGCGGTACCTGCTCGAAGACGCTGAGGCGGGCCGGGTTTCGCGGGACCTCTTCAACCAGTACGGGCTCGTCCGGTGCGGAGTCGTTGCGCCACAGCACCATGACCAACTTGGCGGCGTAGGCAGCTGACAAGGCCGCCGCCATCATGCCCGCTCCGTAGAGCCACGGTGAGCGCTCGAGTGCGGCGGCAAGCACCGCGTCCTTGGTGGCCCACATCGACAGGGGCGCGATGCCGGCCAGTGCGAGCGCCGACACGGTGGCTGTCGCGCGCAGCAGCGGCCAGCGTCGCGCCGCGCCGGGCAGCGCGCCGAACCGTTGACTGCCCAGCAGCGACAGCCAGGCCCCGGCGGCCAGGAAGAGCCCGGCCTTGGTCGAGGCGTGCGCAATCAGTTGGGCCGCACCGCCACTGACCGTGGCGAGGCCGGCGGCCATCACCACGAACCCCAGCTGGGCCGACGTCGATGCGGCCAGCAGTTGCTTGAGGTCGCGTTGGGCCACCGCGACGACGCCGAGGAGCACGGCGGTCGCCGCACCCGCCCATACCGCGGCGGTGGCGGCCCAACCGGTGGCGGCCAGCAGCGGTGCGGTGCGCAGCAGCAGGTAGGCGCCCATCGCCACCATCGCCGCCGAGTGCAGCAGCGCACTGACCGGGCTGGGGCCCTGCATCGCCCGCGACAGCCAGAACGAGAACGGCACCTGGGCGGCCTTTCCCAGCGCGGCGATCAGCACCCCCAGCGCGATCACGTGCCGCCAACGGGCATCAGCGGCGGGCAAGTCGGCCAACGCCAGGCCGGCGCCTCCGGCCAATGCCGCGCCGGCGGCCAGATACAACCCCAGATCGGCGCTGCGTGTGGTGACGAACGCGGTCAGACCCGCCGACACCCGCTGCTCGTCGCGCCAGTGAAATCCGATCAGCGCGTAGGACGCCGCGCCCATCACCTCCCAGGCCAGCAGCAGCGCCGGCATCGAGGACGCCGTCGCCGTCAGCACCGCCGCCGATGCGAACACCAGCATCAACCCGTGGAACCGGCCGCCCGCCAGGGCGCTGTCGGCACCGGCGAACACCAGCACCAGCAACGTCACCGCCGCGACCGCGGGTACGACCGCGGCAGCCAGTCCGTCGATCCGCAAACTGAATTCGGCGCCGGCGACGAATGGTGTGCCGACCGCGGGCCGCGCCACCGCAACCCAGACGGCCAACGCCAGCACGGCCGCCGAAACGGTGACCGAGATCGCCGCGGCGGCGCGACCGAGGTCGCGGCCACACAGCGGACTCAGCAGCAACCCGGCGCCAACGATCGCCGGCATTCCGATGAGCGCCCAGAGCGCCAGGTGCGTCGCTGATGTCATGGTCGCCATCACCCGGACAGGTCGGTGGCCATGTCGGTCATGTCAGTCTGCCGGTCGCGGTGCAACAGCGTGGCGACGGCGAATCCCATTGCCATCTCGACCGTCATCGCCGCGATGACGACCAGCAGGAGCACCTGTCCGGTCGGGTGGGACGCCAGGAACCACCAGAACGCGGCGGCGGCGAGGATGACCGCGTTGATCATCAGTTCCAGGCCCATCATCACCATCACCACGACTTGCTGCGACAGCGCCCCGTACAGACCGACGGCGAAGATCGCCGCCGCAACGATCAGCACGGTCTGCAGGGTCATCGGCCGACTCCGCCGGGTTGTGGGTCGTGGCTTGGCTTTTGGTCCAAGTTGTCGCCGAACCGGTCGTAGCGGGTGCGGTGGGCGGCCAGCACCACGCCGGCGACGATGGTGGCCACCATGATCGGGCTGATGACGATCATCACCAACATCTGCGGGCCCATCAGGGCCTCACCGAGCGCGGCGGTGACATCATCCGCGGGAACGCCCCGGCGGGCGGGCCAGTCGACCAGCAGGGTCCCGGCCGCCAGCAGGGCAAACGCCGCGACCGCGATCGCGAGCGCCAGTCGCTTGCTGTGCACCATGCTCATCGGCATCAGCGCCGGGTTCATCCCCATGAACATGACCATGTAGACGGCCATCACGGCCATCTCCATCACCATCATCAAGATGACGATCACTCCGATGTAGTTCTGCTGCATCAGCAGGACGGCGACGCCGACCGCAACGAATGACGCCGCCAAGGCATAGGTGGCGCGTGCCATCGAGTCCACCCAGAACACCGCGGCACCGGCGGCCACCGCGACGAAGGCGGTGGTCCAGAAGACGATGTGCGTGATCACGTGTCAGCCTCTCCAGACCGCGACGACGGCGACGACGAGGTCTTGTACGACGACGGTTGGCAGCAGTACCATCCAGCCGATCTCCATGAACTTGTCCGGCCGCAAGGCTGGCAGCCGCTGCTTGATCCACACCAGAACCGTCAGCAGCGCAGCGGTTTTCACGATGGTCCACAGCCAGTCGGGAAGCAGCGGGCCGGCGCCGCCGCCGAGGAACATCGGCACCGCGAACGCCGCGCCGGCGGTCAGCAACGCGTACCGACCCGCCTCGAACAGCAGCCGGTCCACCCCGGACAGTTCGGCCGCCACACCGCCGGCGATGTCGGCGCCCAGCGCAGGGCGAAACGGGCCCCACACCGAAAACCCCGCCACCCCCACGCAATACACGACGAACGCAACCGGCATCCACACCGCGAACCACAGGCCCTGCTGCGCGGCCGAGATGGAACCGACATGCAGGCTTTGGGCGGCGATGGCCGGCGCAACCAGAGCGAACATCAGCGGCAGTTCATAGCCCAGGCCGTGCGCCAGGAAGCGGTAGCCGCCGATCAGCGGATGCACCGAATTCGGTCCCCACCCGGCCAGCCACACCAACGCCCACACCATGACGTCCATCGCGTTGAACCACACGACACCGACATCCAGGTCGAGCAGCGTCCACCGGCCCAGCGGAACGACGGTGACCATCAACAACGCCACGACGAGCAGGCCAGCACCACCGATGCGCCACAACGGCGTGTCGGCGGCCACCGTGACGCGACGGCGCTGCCGTAGCAGCCGGGCCGTCTCATACAACGGCGCAGCGACAGGGAGTTTCGCGGCGCCGGTGGTGCGCGCGGTGAGCGCGGCGTTGAGGGCGGCGGCGTAGCAGGCGAGAATGGCGACCAGTGCCGCAGCAGCCAGCGACCACGCTGCGGGCACCAGCACGGTGATCGGTTCACCCATGCTGACCGGCTTGCCCGCCGAGAGCGACGTCGATTCCGAGACTGGCGATCACCAGCCGGGCAGCAGCCACATCCAGGCCGGCCACGATCCCGGGCAAGGCCTCGATCACGTCGGCGCTCGGCGGTGGTGTCCCGATACCGCTGCGAGCGTGGCGGATTCGGTTCAGTAGCCGGTCATAGGTATCGCCCGCCCATTCGAGGGGCAAGTCCCGACTGCCCAGCTGCTCAACCGAGAGCATGCCGAGGCCGCGCAGCGACCATCGCAACACTCGCGAACGTCGCACGGTGTCGTGCAATCTGACCAGCAACGCCATAACCCGATCACCGTCGGCGGCTTCGGTGAGCAGCGCATCACGCACCCGCCGGGCCTGCCCAGCGGCGTGCGGCCAGCCCGCCAGCGCCAGCACATCCACGATATGGTCCCACTGCCGGGCAGCCGTCGCGACCGCCTCGCTGGATCGCGGGAGGTGCTCGGCATCCACACGCCACCCCTTGGCCTCGCCGATGACGTCGCCGTGCAACGTGCAGGCCAGCACCAGGCCCGCCGGCCAGTGCGGCAAGACCGGACCCAATCTGACGTTCAGGACGTCCATTTCCAGGCCGTCGCGGTCCTCGGCGCCCTGCGCGAGCGCAATTCCCGCCGGCGCCATGTCCATGTCGCCATGATCCATGTGCGCGTGGTCCATCCCGCCATGGTCGGTGTGCGCGTGGCCCATCGCGCGATGGTCGGTGTACGGGTGGTCCATGTCGCCGTGATCCATGTGCCCGTGGTCCCCATGCATCGTGCCGTGATCCGTGGGCAGGTGGTCCATCCCGCCGTGGCCCATAGCGTGATGATCCGCATCCGCTGCGTCGTCGGCCTCCGGTGATTGCCGGCGCTTGCGGGCGTCGTCACGGTGACGGTGAATGTCTATGAGTGTCCCGGCGGCGTCGTCGAGCGCTGTACCGATGACACTGCCGTCGGCGATCGCCGTTCGGACGCGCGGACCGGGCAACTGCTCCCAGACCCGTTCCACGGCCGCGGACAGCTCGGTCCCGGGCATTCCGCACACAGCCAGCACGTCGGCGCCTGCAGGCGACGACGCGACCTGCCAGCCGCGTGTCGCCAGCTCCCGTTCCACCCGCGCCCGCAGCGTCCACTGCCCCGGAATCTCAACCAGCAGGACATGTGGCCGATGGGCTGCCCACCGCACCACCAGCGCCGTCACACCCATCGCAGTGCGCCCTCTCGCCACGCCCACACCACCGCCACCAGCAGCGCCCCGAGAAAGACGAACATCTCGACAATCGCTGATACACCGAGTTGCGCGACCACCACCGCCCACGGATACATGAACAGCATTTCGACATCGAAAGCCAGAAAGACCAATGTGGCCAGATACCAGCGGACGTGGTAGCGCGACAGCGCGTGCTCCGCGGGCAACCATCCCGACTGAAACGGCAAGCACACCAGTTTGCGGTTCGCGCCGGAAACGACCCGGCTCGCACCGTAGGCCGCGGCAACGCCTGCAAGCGATATCGCCAGCATCCACGCCACAGCCGCGAACACGAAGTTTCCTCCCGTCTCGACATTCAGTACCGCTCTACGAGTGGTGCGAACACATGGTGAACGGCACCTCCCGAGCGCAATGACGGTTAGCCGCGCGGTCCGCTTCTAAAACCTGCCCGAGGTCTGCACGGCCTGATATCGGCATTCGCCCTATACCGGTTCGACCGCGCCGGACGACTGCAGCTCACGTGCCTCTCAACTCGGCACGACCGCGTAAGTCGACGCTGCTATCGAATAGGCCCTCCGACGCCGGATTTGCATGTCGACACGTGGTTTTACCGACAGCGAATCCCGTCGCCGCAGCGTATGCATGCAGAGGCTGGTCAAACACCGATCAGCGGGCGGCCGTCGGCCTGCCAGGCGCGCATGCCGCCGCGAAGTTCGACAACGTCGATGTGGGCGAGATCGCGAAGCGTCTTAGCTGCAATAGCACTCATCGGTCCAGACCGGCAGTAGATGCAACTCGGTAGAGCGATGGGCTGGGGGTGACCAGCCTGCGCCGCGATCTGATCGAACGGAATCGACAGGTCCGTGCCAGCGATATCGCCTTCGAAGGGCGATGACAACCACAACAGCCGTCGACTGGCATCTGCGCGGTGACTGGTTCGACGTGTGTAGCTGCAAGCTGCCCTGCCCATGCAGCTTCGCTCAAGGGCCCGTCCACGGGGTCTGCCTGTTCACCCTCGTGTGGCGTATCCGCGATGGCCACTTCGGTCAGGTGGATCTAGACGGACTCAACGTCGTCTCCGGCAACAACTCTATCTCAGCACCTAGTTCTACTAAGCTACTAAGTAGTATAGTATTTCGTGAGTCAGACCCCCGACCCTGGAGGACCAATGACAGACACCGCCCCCACCACCTCGAATCGGCCTAACCGGCTCTACCAAGCCCTGGCCGTCACCGGCATCGCGGTGGGAATTTTCGTCATCGCCATCGGCCTGTATTTCCTCATCGCCCACCCGGGCTGCTGCGACTCGATGGACATGAGCAACATGAAAATGATGCAACAACCCATGGATATGCCATCGATGTCGCCGATGCCGAGTATGCCCCCGATGCCCAGTATGCCCGTTCCTACCCCCACGCCGTAGACACCTGCTTACCGCATGCCAGACGGCGTTCTGAGCCGACATAATAAACTGGCCTCGATCTCGCGAGACGTTGCCAAAGAGCGTTGGAGATGGGCCTCGCGCTTCAAGTCGCAGACGACAAATGCATCATGAACAACTGCCGACCTATCGCGGCCCTCGGGTTGAGTTGATGGCCGTTCCTGAATGTTCTACGCGACGCTCGCTGCGACGTTGCTGCGTGTGACCCTCAACGAGTTATGTCTGCATCGCGTACCGGTGCTCATCACGGTGATCGAGACCATGTCCGACGCGATTCGTCGGCGTTTCGTGGGATCACCCAGCATCATGGTCAACGGCGTCGATCCATGGGCGCAGCCGGATGGGGAAACCCGCCCTGGCCTGCCGTCTCTACCTCTCGTCGACTGGGACGCTCACCCAGTACAGCCTCGCCGAGACACTGTGCGCAGCCGTGCTGGGTGACCACAGACTTTCCCGGCGGCAGAACCTCGATGGAACGCCATTGGGCTTCGAATGACGGCGACCGCGTCGGAGGAAACCATAAGAGGGCCGGGCAAGGCGACGAAGAACCCGTTGTGCGGCGGCGCATGACCAACGGTTCGAGCGCCACGGCTGTCGGCGAACACCGTCAGGCGAGTAAAGCTAGCTCGTTTCTTTGGGCTTCGCATCCCAGCGCCACCGAAAACTTCACGGCTTCGCGGATGGACTCGTCGACCGGCCCTGGCTGGCAACCCAATCAAGCTTCTTGCCGTAGTTTACGCGCGTCTCCGCACTGCATCAGCCGCAGCGAGTTGATTAACAGCGGAACGGCGGTGCCCATGAGCCGGCCCTTCACACTGCTGAGCGCCGTCGGATTAACCTGGCGGCACTGATCTGGAGAGGGTTTGGCGTATCAATCGGCACCTCATACCAGTACTTTGCGAATAAGGATGCCCGAATACGGGGTGCTCACCGACCCGTCCGGCCGCCCGGTCGCGGTGCGCGTGTTCGAGGGCAGTACCGCCGAGCGGTCGCGTTCACCGAGATCGGCACCGTCATCACCGACAAGCTCGGCATCACCAAACTCGTGCTGGTCGGCGATCGCGGCATGATCACCTCCGCGCGCATCGACGCGCTGCGCAAACTCAACAACCCCGACGGCCCAACGGACTTCAACTTGATCACCGCGCTGCGCGCAACCGCGGGCTTGTCAAGGTAACTGTGTAAGGTGTTGTGGCCGTTTACTTCTGAGTCATAGGGGAAGTCGGTCGGGGAATTGGATGGCGAAGGTGTTCAGTGCTTCGGTCCAGCGGTAGGTTAGGTTCCTGGTCCTTGTGTTGATCCGGAGTCTTACACTCGCACGACATGCGGACATCCTCCCGCTGGACCAGCAGTCCGCCAGTCAGGGGTCAACCCCAGGATCGCGTGACGCGTCATCGAAGCAGCGGGTTCGATCGTTACTGTGCACCGCGCGGGTCGTTGGGTGCCAGCTCGTGCCGGTGGCCTGCGATTCGGATGATCTCGTCAGCGACTAGTCGTGGTTCGGTGATGACCACTTGATGATTCGACCGCGCCGCCTCGACGTGACGCGCACCCAATCGCACTGCCGCCCGACGGTGCGCCCCCAAGAACGCCTTACGGATGGACCTGTCGAAGATCGTCGACTTCATCCCTGAGATGACAGTGATCGGGGTGTCCCGGAAAACAGGCGGATTACGCCGCAGACTCTGCAGACCCTGGATGAAGAACCGTTCCTCTTCGTCGGCCGCCTGAACGGCGCGCACGGTGAGATCTTCGGTAACCAGATCGTGCACCACGTCCGCAGGCATGCCCGGCATGGCCCGCCGAACGGCCAGCGGTAGCAGGTGCAGACGCCTCAGGACGCCGAGCACCCACCGGCCGGCCAGCACAATCATCCGCAGATGTTTGAGCGACGACCCGCAGCAGACGTCGAGATGTTCGTCAGCGTGGTCGATGAGCACCAGCCCTGCGATCCGGCACGGATTCGCGGCTGCAGCAGCCAGGGTGATCGTTCCGCCGTAGCTGTGCCCGGCTAGGACGTACGGGGCCGCATCCAGCGCTGACAGCAGCTGGTTGAGGTCATCGGCGATGCGTTCCAACGTGCGTGGTTCAGCGTCGTCGTCACTGCGCCCCAGATTGGCCCGGTCATAAGCCACGGTCCGGAATCGTTGTGCCACAAGCGGCTGCACGAGTCCCCACTCCGACCGTGAAGCGCCTAAACCCGATTCGAACACCACGGTGGGGCTGCCAGCGCCTGCCGTCATGTAGTGCAGCTTGCGACCATCGGGTAGGCGGACAAAGTGACTGCCGCCTAGGGTGTGTATCACCTATCTTCTTCCTGACCCAGAACTCACCAGCCCCCAGGCGTTGCTCGGTAACCACACTGCTGCCATACGATTTGGCAACCCATGCGACGATCTCACCGACGATCAACGGCCCGAGTGCGAGATCACGCGGGATCGCCGCCCACTCTCACGACAAGTCGAACCGGCCCGGATACCCCAATTCAACCCTATCCTCGTCGGGCTATAGGCCTAGCGGTTCGCTCGGTAGCCCGGCTCAAACGTTATCACCGGTCCGCCGAACATCGACAGTGCGGCGATCGCGGCGATGGCTGAGTTGGCGATCACCGACCGCACCGGTCTTCGCCGTCACGCGGCGTAGGGCCACGCAGTGCTTGGATAGCAGCAGCACGCAGGGACGGCAGGCGCTGCGGTTTGGCTGGTAGATGATCGAGCACCTCTTCCGCTGGCCGCGAGGATGTACGCTTTCTCCGCTGCGCGGCTTGGCGACGTGCTGGGGTGCTGCGCCAAACGCCGTCATCGTCCGGATGGTGCCGCGGTAGCCTCTTTGCCCTCGGCAGCCGCAGATTGCGCACAGGAGGGACTTGTCGTTATCGCTGGTTGCGCTTGATTTACGCTGAGACTTGACTCGGCGATGCAGTTCGAGAACGGAGGGGCTTCCGGTTTGCCCAACATCAGATATCCCCATGAGACAACCTTGGCCTTGGCTTCGGGCGTCACCTGCGTGACCACTTCCGCCGGGGCGGTGCTGTTGAATCCTCCGCGCAGTGAGAGGCTTACCCGCTTGACCGCTGATCAGATACTGGCGCTGAAAACGCTCAACGTCGGGGCGGCAACGGTGGCGGAGCTGATTGGGTCAGAAAATGCATACGATATGGGCGCATTAATGGATCGCCTCATCGCCGGCGGCTGGTTGACGGTCTCCGTGTACGAGGAGGAGAAGCCGCTATACTCTATACGGCCGTTCGGACAACCCGCACCGCGGCCGGGCGCGCCGTCGCAATCCGTCGCGATGTCGAAATTCGCTGTGCTGCATCGGAACTCAGAGGGCTTTGTCCTCGAGCATCCCTTGGCTTGGTGCGATCTGTGCATCTATGACCCACGTCTGCTCGTTTTGCTCGACGGACCATCGACACGCGTTTCTGACGTGCCTCTTGCAGTGACATCGCAATTCGTCGAGGACCTGCGATGGTGCGGCATCCTTGCTGCCTGTGGTGACGAAAACTCCAGTTTTGAAACCGTCAGCTGGAGCGCACCGGATGTATGGTTTCACCGCCGCAGCACGCTCGGTGAGCGCATCGTCACATGGGAGCATTTTGGTCCGACCAAGTGGGCGAAGGGCCGATTCCCGCAGCCCCGGGCACGCCGGGCGACCTACTCGGGTGAACCGATCGTCCTGCCCGTTCCCGACTTGACGGCGAAACGGAGTCAAGACCCCTCCCTGACGGCCGTCATCGAAGATCGAATCTCCACAAGGTCCTTCGACGACGGCGACCCAATCAGCGTTGAACAACTGGCGGAGTTGCTATACCGCACAGCACGAACACGGAGCGTCCAGCCGGTCGGTGAGGGCGAGGAACTCCCATCACGGCCATATCCTTCCGCCGGCGGCCTCTATGAGCTGGAACTCTATCCGGTGGTGCGAAATGTCACCGGACTCGAACCCGGCATGTACCACTACGATTCATTCGACCACGTGCTCCGCCCAGTGGCCGCCGCGGATTCACGGGCGGTGTCCCAGCTATTGAAACCGGCTTCCGCGACTCTGGCTGAAGGCGCCGAGCCCCAAGTGCTCGTCGTCATTTCCGCGCGCACCGGTCGCATCATGTGGACCTACGAGCAGGTCTCTTACGCGCTCATTCTGAAAAATGTCGGTGTCCTCATGCAGACGATCTATCTGGCTGCTACCGCGATGGGTCTTGGTGCCTGCGCTCAGGGATTCAGTGATACCGCAGCGTTTGTCGCGGCCACCGGGGTCGATGAGTTACAGGAGTGCAGCGTCGGTAGCATCATCGTCGGCTCGCCCGCCGAAGGCGAACCGCCGAGCCGGCGCTGAAACAAAACCTCCGAATCAGTCAGTGCTGTGACCTCGAAGTAGTGGCGGGCGATCACCAGACAGTCGTTGCGGCATGCCGGGCCCGGCTTTCCGGATATTCAGCCGCTCGGCAAACCGGCCCGCATTGCGTGTGGCATTAATGTGCGCCAACCGGCACGATCGACCTCCGGCGAGTCGCGCTCCCACGCGATTACGGTGGTGGCAATGCCGAATCACCGTGCAAGCGCAAAGAAATCGTCTGACGCCACCCGAAGCCTGGCCGCTCACGCCCAGCCGGCTCGGCTCTCCTCGATGCCAGAATTCTGCGGCGGCCCCATTCCTCTCCTTGGCCGGCCTATTCGCCAGCCAGCACGTCGATGCCGCGCCGCCAGAGGTCCGTCAGCCGGTCGATATCGGAAGGCGCGAACAGGGCTTCATTCCAGCACCAGTTGGTGATCAGTTGAGGGCCTTCGGATGAGGCGCCTACAAGCGCACCGATGATGAGAGCGAAATGCAATGGCAGATCCGGCTCAGGATCAATGGGGAGCGCATCGATTTGGGCTCCGGTGATCAGTGACCACGGTTGGCCCGTGGCACCGCCGAGGTCCATCCGGCCCATATAGTTGAACTGGATCTGGGGTTCGGAGGCCGCCCGCAACTCGGGCGTGCGCTCGACATAACGAAGCAGGCCGTAATCCAGACCGTCATTCGGGATCGCAGCAAGGTGGGTAGCCACTGAGTCGAGTAGAGCCCGAGCCGCACCTGGATCTTCTTCAGCCCGCTCGACATCGACGGCCGCCTCACCCACGCCGAGCCGTATCGGAAATGCACTGGTGAACCAACCGACGGTGTTCGTGGTGTCGGTGCCCATAATGGCATCAGCGCGGCCGTGGCCTTCCAGCTCGATGAGCGTGCCGGAAGCTGGATCGGCGCCACGCTCCCTCCGCCAACTCGCAATCGTCATCGCCATTGCGGCCAGCAGGAATTCGCGCATCCCCTCTTCTCTGGTGAGTGTGGCCAGCAGGCGCTCGGTGACATGAACGGGTGTGACCACAGGGGTGACTCGCAGGCTCGACCAGATATCACCGGTTGGGTCGGGGTGCCGCACACCCAACGGGGGGTCAGGTTCGCGTACCTGCCTGACCCAATATTCGCGCTGGGCCGCTACCTCCGGCGTCGTGGCCCGTTGCCACATCAGCTCCGACCACTGGCGGTAAGAGGTGAATTCCGGCAACAACTTCGGCGCCTCTCCCGAAGTCACCGAGCGCCAGGCTTCGGCGACCTCACCCAGCATGATGTGCCAGGAGACCACATCCACCGCCAAATGGTGCGCGGTGAGCAGCAGCACCTGGCCCTGTTCGATGCCGGAGAACCAAACCGCTCGCACCACCACACCTGCCCGAGGATCAATCTCGTCAATGATCGTTCGTGCGGAACGTGTGATCGCCGAACGGAATTCGGCATCGGTCGATTTCGGCAACTCCACGCGGGTAAGCAAGTCGGCGGCGGCGACGGCGCCGGGTTCGCGAGTAACCAAGCGCGGTCCACTGGGAGTATCGACCAGGATGGATCGAAGCATGTCGTGCCCGTCGAGCAGCAGCTGCAGCATCGACTCGATCGACGAGCGGTCGATTTCGGCGGGCAATTGAAGCAAAATAGTATGGGTGAAACGGCGGTAGTTTCCGTGCTCGTACAGCCAGCACACCATCGGCAGTGGCATCACCTCACCGTATGCAGCACTCTCGACGGCGTTGTCCGGGCCGGCCGCATCGATCGTCGCCGCCAGTTGACGGATAGTCGGGGCGGTGAACAGCATCCGTGGACTCAATGTGAGGCCACGCCGACGAACCTTGAGAGTTACCGAGATCGCCACGATGCTGTCTAGTCCGAGCGAGAAGAGGTCGTCGTCGACGTGCGGGACAATGCCGTTGAACTGTTCTTGGAACGTTTCACACAGCAACCGTTCAGTATCGGTGGACGCCGACTCCATCCCGTTTTCAGCGACGCGCGAGAGCGCGTTTTCTGCTAGCTGGTCGATCGCGTGGATATCCAGTTTTCCGTTGGCGTTCACTGGCAGCGTCGGTAATGCCAGGATACGGGCCGGGACCATATACGACGGCAGTCGGTCGGTGAGCGCAGAGCGCAGTCGGGCGAGATCTCCATCCGATTCCTCCTGCCACACAACGAAACAGACGAGGCTGGTGGCGCCGTCGCGACGCACGACGGAAACTGCCGCGTCGTGTACGTTCGGCTGACAGCGCAGCGCGGCTACGACCTCTGCTATCTCGACGCGGTAGCCTCGAATTTTGACCTGGGTGTCGGCGCGTCCCACATAGGAATAGCCTCCGTGCGCAAGGCGACGTACCAAGTCACCGGTGCGGTACATGCGTTGTCCCGGGCGCAGTGGGTCGGCGACGAACCGAGCGGCCGTCGTCGCAGACCTACCGACATAGCCGCGGGCCTGCTGTACCCCAGACAGGTACAGTTCCCCAACGACGCCGTTGGGGACCATCCGCAACCCCGAATCCAAGACGTAGGCGAATGTTCCAGCGTTCGAGGTGCCGATCGTCGGTACTTGGTAGTCATTGACGGGCGCCACCACGGCCTCGACCGTCATTTCGGTGGGTCCATAGCAGTTGTACACCGCTGTGGGTGATAGGTCGCGCAACTGTTCCCACAGCGTGGGGTTGATCGCCTCGCCACCTAGGGCCAGTACCGAAAGACCATGATCGAGGAGTCCTGCCGCACGCAGCTGGACAAGCATCGAGGGCGTGGTGTCGATCATGTCGATCCGGTGTGCAGCAATTCCTTTCACCAGCCGATCGGCGTCGCGCATTTGTTCGGCGTCGAACAGATGAAGCGCATGGCCATCGAGCAGACCGACCATCGGCTGCCATGAGGCGTCGAAGCTCAAAGACCAGGCGTGCGCGATGCGCATCGGGCGGCCTAGGCGCTCCCAGGCGGTTCGGTAGACGCGCTCCCGATGATCAGCGAAATAACCGAGTAATGCGGCATTGGTCCCGATGACTCCTTTGGGTTCACCGGTAGAACCAGAAGTGAAGATCACATATGCACTGTGCTCCGGATGACGGCGCACCGCTGGCGCGACGGCGCGACGGCGCAAAATGCGCTCGGCTACAGCTGGGTCGTCGAGGACCAGCCTGGGCAGCTGCGCGCCGACCAGTTCGCAGAAGGACAATTGGGTGATAGCGAGTACCGGGTTGGCTTGGTGCAGAATGGATCCGATTCGAGCTTCGGGCAGCGTGATGTCGACCGGCAGGTAGGCGCCACCTGCGGCAAGCACCGCAAGGATGGCGACGATGGATCTGCTGGAACGTGCCAACACCAGTGCAACGACGCTCTCCGGTCCGATGCCGTATTCGGCAAGCTCCATTGCCAGCCGGCTTGCCTCGGCGTGCAATTCGGCATAGGTGTATGCCTCGGCGCCGTCGGTGGTCAGCGCAACGGCGTCAGGCGTGGCGCTGACTTGCCGCTCGAACGTTTCCCACACTGTCGTAGATGGGGCCGCAACGGGTTGCCCCGCAAGGAGTCCTGTGCGCTCCGCCGACGTGAGAATATCCAGTGCGTCGGCGCTGTCGTCGCCAATATCGGGCAGTTGCCGCAGTACGCTGAGCAATCGCTCGCCGAGGTCGGCGGTTGGGAAATGCGCTAGTGCTCCGCGAATCGCTTCGACGAGCACCACGAGTTCGTCATCTCGCAGGTGGGAAACCACCGTCAACGGGTAGTGAGTCAGGCTTTCCATCTCTATGGGAGAGAAGCGCACTCCGTCGGGTGTATCGACCGTGCGGATCGCATCCTCGATCGGTGCGTTCTCGAAGACGAACAGCGAATCAAACAAAGTCCCTCGCCATGTTCACGCTGAATTTCTGACAGGCTGAGATAACCAACGTCCCGCATCGCCGACGTTTCGCGCTGCAACCGTGCGCATTGCTCGACCACCGAGTCGGTTCCGCTGAAGCGGTGCACAACAGGTACGGCGTTGATGAACAAGCCGACCATGGTCTCCACGCCGAGCAAGCTTTCTGGACGGCCGGAGATGATGGTGCCGAACACTACGTCGCGACGGTCGGTGAGCCTGCTGAGCACGACTGCCCACGCGAAAAGCACTGCGGTGTTGAGTGTGAGACCGTTGCACCCGGCCCACTCCTGCAGTCTTACCGCGTCGGCCTCAGGCAACCGCAGTTCCCTCTTTTCCGGCACGTGATCGCCCGCCACGACGGTGCCATCGGCGACCATGAGCGGTCCGGACACGCCGCGCAAGTACTCAGTCCATTTCGCAGTCGCGGCGGTGCGGTCCTGTTGGACGAGCCAGGCGATGTAGTCCCGATAGGGACGTGGAGTCGGTAGCTCGTTGGCTGAGGCCCCGGCCTGGTACACGGCGAGCATCTCCATGAAGAACACGGCGAGTGACCACCCGTCCACCAGAATGTGGTGCGCGGTGAAGATCATCCGTCGCCTGGTCTCACCGGGAACGGTAAGTATGGCGACCCGCAGTGCCGGCCCACGACTCAGGTCAAACGCGCGCCGTCGTTCCGAGCGTGCGATAGCGTCGAATTCCGTTGGCGAGGCAACCCGTTCAAACCACGGCAGGGTCGCCTGCGCGGGCACGACCTGCACCGGTTTCGGTACATCACGATCCCAGAAGGCGGCGCGTAGATTCGGGTGCCGGTCCAGCATGACTTGAGCGCTGCGGCGAAGCAACTCGAGGTTAACCGGTCCGTGGATATCCACAACAAACTGCATGCTGTAAAGGTCGAGGTGGTCTTCGGCCAGTCGGGATAACGCAAACAGCCCTTCCTGCAGAGGACTGAGAGCAAGAACGTCCTCGATCGGCCGCGGAGTCGGGGTCATGGCCGCGATTCACGACTCCTTGAGCCAGGATGCGGTGAGATCGGCCAGCGCATCGGGACTCAGGCCGGATGCGCTCATCGGCGTGTACTCGTGTCCTGCTACCGGACCGGTCTCTTCTGCAGCAGCTTGACGAGTTGCGGCGTCGACTGCCGCCGCCAACTCGGCGATGGTCGCGTGTTCAAACACCATTGCCGGCGTCAAGGGCAGTCCCCGCTCGGTAGCCTGCGCCGACCACTTGATGGAGATGATGCTGTCGCCGCCGAGCGCGAAGAAGTTATCATCGGGTTCTGCGCCGGTGATGTCGAGCAATTGCTCCAACAGTGTGATGAGGGCCCGCTCGGTTTCTGCGGAACCTCCTGTGACCGGTTCCAATTGCTGGACCACCTTAGGGGTTGGCGAAGCGAGAAGCTTGTCCATCGCGGCGGCGGGTAGCAATTCCAACGCGGGTAGCCTGCAATCCGGCGTCGTCGCGAATGCATCGAGTGCGGCATTCAGAGCGTCGGCGATAAGCGCGACGCTTTGCGACTCGTAAAGGTCGGCATTGGCGACGATCCGCACGTCGAGTTCTCCACGCTCTGTCACGTTCATGCCGACGTCCAGATCCAGGAGTGACACATCGAAGTCCATTGGAAGCGGACAGACCGTGGTTTCCCCGGTCTCGGTCAGGTCGCGCGGCGTGAGCGCCCAATCCTCACCGCGAAAATGGATAAGGACTTGGAACAACGGATTCCAGGACCGCGAGCGCGGGGGGTTCAACGCTTCCACCAAGCGTTCGATGGGTAGTTCTTGATGCGCGAAGGCATCCAGCACCGTATCGCGGCTACGCGCGACCAAGGTGCGCAGGCTTGGATCACCGGACATATCGTTGCGCAGGACCACCACGTTGGCGAACAGCCCGATCAAATGCGCGGTGGCGGATTCGACGCGAGATGCGACTGGGCTGCCAATTGCGATGTCCGTCCCGCCGCCGAGCTTGTGCAGCAATGCTGCAAGAACGGCCTGATAAACCATGAACTCAGTGGCGCTATTCTGCTCGGCGAGCTGCGTAAGCGCCGATCGACGGGCCGCGGACACAGTGAAGCTCGCCACCTTGCCGCGCTTGCCGAGCACCGGCGGCCGTGAGTGGTCGGGCGCTACCGAGATCACGTCGGGCGATCCGGCCAATGCTTCACGCCAATGAGCCAGCTCAGCCCGTCCCCATCCACTGGATGTATCGAAAGCATTTCGTTGCCATAGCGCGTAATCCGCGAACTGAAGGGGGAGCGTTGCCCACTGGGGCGGCTTACCCCTCATCCGCGCGCGGTAAGCGCAGATTAGGTCCTCGGAGAGGATGCCGAGTGAGGCGTGATCGCTGACAATGTGATGGACGATCAAGAACAACACATGCTTATCCGAGTCGAGCACCAGCAGGGTCGCACTAATCAATGGACCGCGCTCCGGCGTCAAGACATGCCGACGCAACTCGGCTACCGTTTCGTCGAAGCGATCGGCCGTGATCTTGGAGATCGGTACATCCACGTGCACTTTCGAGTGCACCGTTTGGTATGGGACACCTTCGTGCTCAATGAAATTCGTCCGTAGCGGCTCATGCCGGGCCACCACGTCGTTCAGCGCCTCGGTAAGTGCGGCGGTGTCCAGCGGGCCTTCGACGCGAAGCGCGAACGGCATGTTGAAGCCGTCATGTGCGCCTTCGATTCGATATTGGAACCACGCAGCCAACTGCGAGTAGGATAAGGGGAGCCGTTCCAGGCGAACGGATTCGACCAGCGCGGGACGGCTCGATTGCGCTCCTGGCATTGCATCGTCAAATGGCTCTTCGGCCTCCATGTCGTCGAGATCAATGTCGAATTCGGCGCGGAACCGATCGACGAGCTGAGCCGCCAATCCGGCCGGGGTGGGAGCATCGAACACCGCGCGAACGGTCAGCTCAACGCCGAACTCGGCCCGGATTTGCGCGACCAAACGGGCCGCCAACAGGGAGTGACCGCCCAGGCCGAAGAATGAATCCTCAGCGCCGACTCGTTGCGAACCGAACAGACCGGCGAAAATCGAGCACATTCGGCGCTCGGTGGGCGTCCTCGGCGCGCGGTAGCCAGGTAGCGCGATAGGCGTTGGTGCGGGCAGCGCCCGCTTATCCAATTTGCCGGCAACGGTCAGCGGAATCTCGGGAATCACCGCGAAGGCACTCGGCACCATGTACTCCGGCAGTACCGAGCGGGTATGTGCGCGTATGCTCTCCAGATCCAATTGCGCAGTGCCATCGGAAGGCACCAGGTATGCGACGAGCACGGGGCCGGCCTCGGCATTGTCCACGATGACAAGGCAATGCCGCACCGATGGATGCGTCGCAATCACGGACCGAATCTCGCCAAGCTCGATACGGAAGCCGCGAATCTTGACCTGCTCATCGGTCCGGCCAACGAATTCCAGGTCGCCGGTTATATTGCGGCGGACTAAGTCTCCCGACCGGTACAGCCGCATGCCGGGGTTGAACGGGTCGGCGACAAACCGCTGTGCGGTCAGTCCCGGACGGCCCAGATATCCACGCGCCAACTGAGCACCACCGAGGTACAACTCACCGATCACCTCGGCCGGCACCGGCTGCAACTCTTCGTCAAGTACATAGGCGTAGACGTTGCGGTTCGGCACACCGATGGGCACTGTGCGCGCGCCGTGCGACCCCTCTACCAGCTTGTGCGTCGAGCAGACGACGGCCTCCGTTGGACCGTAATGATTGCGTAACTGAGCGTCGAAGTGGCTGGCGAATTTCGCGGCTAACTCGCCGGGAAGCGCTTCACCGCCGACCGGAACATGACGCAGCGACCGCCATTGTTTGACCTGCGGCAGCGTCAGAAGAGTGCTCAGCATTGACGGCACCACGTGCAGCACGGTGACACCGCGGCGACTGACCAAATCGGCCAGGTAGTCGACGTCACGTGAAGCCCCAGCGTCGGCGAGGGTGGGCACGATCAACTGTGCGCCGAGCGACAACGTGATGAAGATATCCGCCAATGAGGCATCGAAGCTCACCGACGACGATTGCAGCCAGCGATCTTCGGCGGTCATGGAGCACTCGGCGATGAAACCCTTGACGTGCTCGGAGATGGCCCGATGTGAAACCGCCACGCCCTTAGGTCGGCCGGTGGAGCCGGAAGTGTAAATGACGTAAGCCAAGTGCTCGGGGAGCAGCGGAAGTGACCGATCGGCATCGGTCAGTGCAACGTCAGACAGCTGCGCGGCGGCAATCTCAGCGGACTGAAACTCCCGCGGCCCGATAACCGTCTGTGGGCGGGCATCGGTCACTAGGTAATCAATGCGTTCGGCAGGGAATGCCGGGTCGATGGGCAGGTAAGCCAAACCGGCCTTGAGTGCGGCGAGCGAGGCGACGATGAACTCGATCGATGTCGCAATGCGCAGGCCGATGATGTCGTCAGCACCGAGGCCCTGCTGGATGAACCAGCGTGCCAAGCGATTCGCGCGCCGATGGAGTTCGGCATAGCTTAGCTCAGTCCCGTCCGAGGAAAGCGCCACAGCGTCCGGTGTGGCAGCCGCGGCCGCTTCGAGGATCGCGACCATCGTGATGGCGGGCGTGTCGACGAGTTCGCCGTGCGACCGTGCCAGGATGGTTTCTCGCTCCCTGGGGGCGAGCATGTCCAGACGGGTGACACGGCGTTCCGGCTCGGCCAGCGCGTTGTCCAACAGCTGTAGGTAGTGAGTCACCATCTGTTCGACGAGCGCACCACTCAACACATCCCTCTGATACTCGACTTCGACCAACACGCCCTGCGGGTCCAACACGATCGCCAAGGCAAGCGGAAGCTGCGCGGCGACCGCGCCCAGTTCGAGCTGTCGCACAGCGACGTCGCCCAAAGCGAATCCGCTATGGCTTTTGCGCATACTGAAACCCACCCTGACCAGGCGGTCCATGCCATCATGGCCCATCCGGTCCGGGTTGATTTCGCGGACCACTCGATCGATGCCGACCGACTTGTGGGCGAAGCCGCTAAGACAGGTTTCGCGCACGGCGTCCACCAACGAGGTGAAAGTGTCGTGGGCTCGCGGGCTGATTCGTAGCAACAGCGTATTGCCGAAATACCCGATGGCAGCCTCGGTCCCGGGCCTGCGATCGGTGACAGGGACGGAAACCAAGAAATCCGCCGCGCCGGTATAGCGACGCACCAGCACACCAAAGCTGGCCAGCAGCACCATAAATGGGGAACCGGAGCGCTTTCGGGCGAAGTTTTCGATCCGGTTGAAGAGGCCTGCGGGCAGCGCCTGAGTGTGACGTTCGGCCCGTCGAGACGGATGCGCGCCACCGGCGCCGAGACTCTCCAGCGCCTCGGGTAACGACCGCAATGTGTCAGCCCAGTAGCCGATGTCGGCAGTGCTGGGTTCTTCTGAGGTCTCGAGCACCTCGACCGCGATAAATTGTGGTGCGGGCCGGCCCAGCTGGCGACCGTTGTAAGCAGCGCTGAGTTCGCGGAGGAAAATGGCGCAGGAGTCCTCATCCCAACAGATGTGATGCGCGACAAGTAACAGTACGAACTCTTCCGTACCGATACGTATCAAAGTGATGCGCAGCGGCGGCTCGTTCGTGAGATCGAATGGCCGGCCGAACTCGTCTCGCGCGAAAGCCTCGATTCGCCGTTCGCGTTCCTCGTCGGTAAGATGAGTCAAATCATCTGTCCGCCAACTCGGTTCGGCACCATCGTGAAAGACTTGATATGGCTCACCCTGGTCGTCCACGCCGTAGGTTGTGCGGAGAATAGCGTGGCGCGCCACGACATCATAGAAGGCGCTGCGCAAGCGTGACCCATCCAAGGCACCTGTCAGTCGGTAGGCAACACAGATGTTCAACGCGGTGTCGGCGGGGTCCATGGTCTGCAGGAACCACATCCGGCGCTGACCAACTGATAGCCGGTAGCGCTCTCCCGCACAGATGCGCGCCTGATCGGCCGTCTTTTTCGCTGCCAGACCCTTTTCGGCGATACGCCTTCGCAGCAGTTCGAGACGACGTTTCTGCAAAGTCTCGGCATCGTCGGCCATCGCTCGCCTCACCCCTGATTTCAGTACGCTGGATCGTTCAGAGTCTGCTCGGTCCTGCACCACAGGCCTGTAGCACCAGCGACACGAACCGAATCATAGGAAGTCCTCTCTTCCGAGCGCTCATAGAGCCGCCTTAGGCTAGCCTAAAGTAAGTCGGATGGCTCCCGCGGCTGTTGCGGCTGTCGCATGAGGGAGCTAGACACCTACCCCATGCGCTAATGGCGACCATGCGGGCCGTTCGGTTGGGAGGTACGTCGTGGATGCGCTGGACGTGGGGCGATACCGCGCGGCACTGGATCATCAGGCGTTCTCGGGAGAGTTCACGTTGCGTCGGCTCGACCTCGACCGCGACCTCGATCTGGTGCACTCATGGATGAATGACCCTGAGGTGGCCCGTTTCTGGCGGAAGCCATGGGCGCGACACCGGATCGCGTCCTATCTGCGCCGGCAGCAAGGCAGCGACCACCTGGCTCCATATCTGGGCCTGCTGGATGGCGTTCCGATTAGCTACTGGGAGCTCTACCGCGCCGATCTCGATCCGCTCGCCGAGTACTACGCCGCACACGAACGCGACGCCGGCATGCACATGCTGCTGGGGCCGGCCCCATACCGCGGACGGCGACTGGGCATTGACTTGCTGCAGACCGTATCGACTTGGCAACTCGAAGCAGATTCTCGCGCCACACGAGTGGTCGCCGAACCCGACGTCAAGAACGCGCGAGTGATCCGGGCTCTCGAACGCGCCGGATTTCGACGCATCACGGACCTCGATCTGCCGGATAAGCGCGCTGCGCTCATGGTCCGTGACCGACAGAAAATGAGCACTCCGGTTCGCGCAGCAAACCGGGAGGCGAATCGCCTGGAACCGACCACAGAAGATGGAAGCTTATGTTAGCCTCAGCTAAGTCACTTCACGTGGGGAACGATAACAACCACCAAACCGGGTTGCAGAATGGCGACGGATGGGCGAGAGGTTATAGTGCATGCCGCGCATAGAGGGGTGGCTGAGACAATTTCACGAGCCGGATTCCCCCGACAACATGACATTGCTGGTTTTTCCGCATGCCGGGGCTGGCGCCTCGGCCTACCGCGAATTCTCGAGGATTCTGAGCGCGGAGTTCAGCGTTGTTGTCTTCCAGTATCCCGGGCGCCAAGATCGAGCGACCGAGGCGTCGTTGAACTCGCTTCCCGAGATCGCCGCCGGAGCATTCCGTGACTTCTCGGAATCGGAGCACAATCGCGCAGCTCCGCTAATCGCATTCGGCCACAGCATGGGAGCGATAGTGGCCTTCGAGTTTGTCCGGATTGCGGAAGCGAACGGGATCGATGTGCGGCACCTTACCGTCTCGGCGGCGGTAGCTCCCTCAAACGTCGCAACCAAGCCACCGCACCCCAAAGACGACGAGGACATCTTGAGTCATCTCGCGGCGCTCGAGGGCACCGACACGGACGTGATTGCTAGCCGAGAAGTGATGAGGCTGGCACTTCCCGCGATAAAGGCAGACTACAACGCCTTCGACGCGTACTCCTGCGCCGAAGGCATCAAGGTAGCGGCTCCGATTCATGCCATCGGCGGCGATTTGGACCCTTATATCACGCTGGGTGATCTCTACGGGTGGGGCAGGCATACCGACACGGTCAAGGTAACAATGTTTGACGGTGGACACTTCTATTTGAAATCGCACATCGACGCTGTCGCGGAGTTGCTGGCGGCGAGCGCACAATGCGAGCAGACCGCGTGAGCCTCAGCGAATCTACCTCCACGACAACGGCCGACCCGATCGTCATCTCCGGCATGGCTGTCGAGGCGCCCGGGGGAATCGACAGCCCCAACGCCTTATGGTCAGCCTTGGCCGAAGGTAGGGAGTTGCTCACCCCCTTCCCACGCAATCGCGGCTGGCCAACCGATGATCTGCTGTCGGTATCCGAGCTAGATGGGTGGGGGTCCGTTTGCGACGCGGGTGGTTTTCTTGACGGCGCGACGACATTTGATCCGCCCTTCTTCGGCGTCACCCACCGCGAGGCCGTCGTGATGCATCCCCAGCAGCGGGTGGCGATGCGGGTGGCATGGAAAGCACTTGAGAATTCTGGTGTTAATCCGGGCGCGCTTGAAGGCGCAGACGGTGGATGCTTCGTCGGCATGTCACCGATGGAGTACGGCCCACGCGCGGCGGTCGCCGACGCCTACAGCGGACATCGGATCGCCTCGTTGGGACAACTGGGGGCCGCCGGCCGGATCTCGCATTGCCTGGGACTGACCGGTCCATCGATCTGCGTCGATACCGCATGTGCATCCTCACTGACCGCACTGCACCTGGCCGCGACAGCGGTGCGAGACGGCGAGTGCGAATGGGCACTTGCCGGCGCGGTGTGCGTGATGGGGTCCCCCGGTGCGTTCTACGAATTCGCCAGACTCAACGCGCTTTCCAGTGACGGGCACTGCCGCGCGTATTCGGACGACGCCACCGGGACCGTCTGGGGCGAAGGCGCCGGAATGGTTCTCATCGAGCGTGAATCCCGAGCACGTCAAATGAGACACCGGATCTATGGACGAATCCTGGCCATCCGCACCAATCACAACGGGAAGGGCAAGCCGATCTTGGTTCCTCGGGTGCGCGCGCAGGAGCAGGTCATCCGTAAGACGCTCGACGCTGCGGGAATTGATCCAGTCGATGTGGGAATGATCGAAGGACACGGGACCGCAACCTTGGCGGGCGACCCAGTGGAATTGATTGCCCTTTTCAACACTTACGGCGCGGCGGGATCCCATGCGCTCTTAGGCTCGATGAAGTCGAATGCCGGCCATGCCCAGGCGGCATCCGGAATCCTCGGACTGATCAAACTGTTGCTCGCCGGCCAGCACGGTCAAATTCCGCCGACACTGTTCTCGGACAACCCCACTCAGACGGTGGACTGGGATCTGACGGGCGTGCGGCTGGCGACAAAACTGCACCATTGGGAGCCCAAAGACGGCGTCCGCTACGGTGCCGTCTCCTCGTTTGGCGCGGGAGGTGCCAATGCACACGCGATCATCGCCATGTCCTCGAGTGAGCAAAGTGATTCCTAGTTATCGGCTTCCGAACGGCACCACCCCCGTCCTGCTGTCGGCGGATACCGCCGATCTGCTCCTCGACGAGGTCGCGGACCTCCTTTCTTATGCCGCAGATCATCCTGGAGTGGCACCTGACCAGATAGCCGAAATGCTGTTTCGGACACGGGTAGCTCGCCGGCACCGCGCCCTGGCGATGGTGACCAGCCGCGATGATCTGCTCAGCGCCTTACGGGCACTGGTTGATAGACGAGAACATCCTTCGTTGATCCGGACCAACACGACCGCCATCACCCGTAAGGTGGCCTACGTCTTTCCCGGGCAGGGCAACCAAAGGCCAGGGATGGGGCGGCTCTTCTATGAATCGATTCCCGCATTTCGTGCCGAGGCGGACCGCTGCACCGAGGCTTTCCAGATGCAGTTCGGCGAATGCCCGCTCAATTACCTTCTCGACGAAAATCTTCCGGCCGATGACAGCGCGTTGACCGTCCAGCCGGCATTGTTTACCCAAATGGCCGCACTGGCCGCAACGTGGCGTTCATTCGGCGTGACGCCGAACGCCACTATCGGACATAGCCAAGGTGAGATCAGCGCGGCCTACGTTTCGGGTAAGATCACTTTGGCCGATGCCGTCCTCGTTGTCGGAATTCGCGCACACCTCGCCGACAAGTTGGCCTCCGATGATTACTCCATGGCAGTCGTCGCCGCCGACCGGGACGCCTGTGAGGATTCGATCGCGCGTTGCTCGGGTTGGGCGCAGCTGTCCGTGGTCAATTCGCCTGGCATGCATTGTATTTCGGGTGAACGGGAAGCGGTGCAGGCAATCGTGGACGCCTTTGTCGAGAATGGCACGTTCGCTCGAGTCATTCCCGTCCAGTATCCCGCACACACCAGCTTGATGCATGACCTTAGCGCCGATGTACGTGCCACCGTGCAACGGCGACTGCAGAATTCAGTGTTTGTCGACTCCGAAATCGACTGCATCGGAGCAACTCTTGGCAGCTCCGTCGACCAAGGCCTGCCCGTCGACCAATATTGGTCCTGGAACCTCCGCAACACCGTTCGGTTCGACAAGGCAATCGCGGAAGCGGTGCGGCGCAATGTCGACACCTTCGTGGAGTTGGCCGAGCATCCGACACTACAGCTGGCGATTCAAGAGAATATTGCTGGCCTTCGGGACACGAGCTCGGCCGTCGTGGTCGGCTCATCGGAGCGAACGGCCACGGATCTCAACGAGTTGACACGCAATCTCGCGAACCTCGCCGTACATGACCTGGACTACTCATGGGAGTGCCTGCGCACTGGGTCTGACGAAACCGTCTCGCTTCCATTGCGTGCTTTTCCCAACACCCGGATGAATGAGATACCGCTGTGGCTGCCGTATGACGAGGCGCTGCCCCGGCACGCCGCTCAGGCCTCCGCTGTCAATCCGGTCCCAGGGCCTACGGACTCGGCCCGTGAGCTGAACTCGGAAACCACGCCGGCGCGCCTTCTCGTCGAGGAATGGGTTCGGCTGTCGAAGCGCTCACTTGTGCCACCGCGTGACATCGGAATCGTCGACCACACGAAAACCTGCGCGGGTTTGGCCACTGCCATATGCGCTGCAGCCGGTGAAGCTGGCGCCGCGGCTCGCATGATCGACATTGAAAGTGGCGGCGTCACAAGTCGTATCAATACGCTTGTCATACTGCTTCCGCAATCGCCGAAGATGGACGACTTCGCCGCCGCGGCCGCAGTCACGGAATTCTTTTCCAACCGCACGTGGTGGCCGGGAGTCACTCATGCAGGTACGGACTGCTGGCTAGTGACGGTGGGCGGTGAGGCGGTCGTCGCTGACGACCCACCGCCAGACCCGGTGCACGCAGCGGCAAGCGCGGGGTACCGCAGCATTGGCGCCAACTATCCGGGCGTAGGATTCCGGCACCTCGACCTGCCGGGTGGATTCACCGCCTCAGACTCGGGGCGTGCGGTCGTCGCGGCGTTGCACACCGGCGAAGAATCGGAATTGGCATTCCGCAACGGGGGTCTATACGCCAAACGGATCGTTGCTTGCGACAGCTCGGCAATCCAGTCCGATTGCGTGCCCTATGAACATGTGCTCATCGTCGGGGGAACGGGGAAGCTCGGACTCGAATTCTGCGACCACTTCGCACACTGTGGCGCTCGGCGAATCACGCTGGTGAGCAGATCGGGCGGGGCCGCTGCAGTCGCGGACCGACTCCAGCGGATCCGCTCGACCACAGCCGCGCAAATCTGTGTCACGAAGTGCGACGTAGGTGACCAGGCGGCAGTATCGCAACTGGCTGCGGAGAACCAGGGCGCCCCGGCTGACCTGATAATCCATGCCGCCGTCGACTATTCGGCTGTCGAACTCGAGGACATTACCGCCACAAAGGTAAACGATGCGCTGCGGGCCAAGGTTATCGGCATCTGGCGGGTGCTGGAAGCGTTCCCCCGAGCGGAGAACTGCCAGATCATTTTGTGCTCCTCGGCGAGGGCGACAATCGGCGGACGCGGTCAAGTGGTCTACTCGGCGGCCAATCGGATGCTCGACGCCATGGCGCACCGACTTCGCGCCGCTGGCTTGGACTGTGTTTCGGTGCAGTGGGGTCAATGGACCGTTCATTTCGACCTCGATGAAAGGAACATGGCACAGCTGGCCGCCATCGGGGTCGTCCCGATGTCTCCTAGAGATGCAATCGCTTTGGGAATGAACGGGCTGGGCAGGAATGCCATCGTCGGGGCATTCGATTTCGCCCGAGCACGATCGGTGCTGGGCGAGTTCGGCTACGGGCCGCTAGTTTCACAGCTGATCCCGTCCGACTTCGACGACCCAACAACCTACACACCCGTTGAGCCGACCACGCGCCCGCGACGGTTGATTGACCTGTTCGCCGAATCCATCGGTATCGATCGCGCCGAGTCGATTGATGCCGATATCCCCTTGGTGGCGATCGGCCTGGATTCCTTGCAGGCGCTCGAGTTACGTCGTCGCATTAAGAGCGAATTCAATCACGATCTTGAGGTATCGGATCTCCTCGGCGGAGCGTCCATAGCTGATCTTGTCGCGCAGTTGAGCGCACAGGAAATTAGGCAACAGCCGCTCGGTTAACTCCCGCAACGGCACGACGCCGAAAACTGTGACAACGGTCAACGGTCCCGTCAACATTGACGCGCCCCATGACCGCAACGAGTCGTTTGAGGCGGCGATGTTGCCGAAGAAGACGCGCCGGCCTAACACCATCAATCCGTTGCGTTGTAGCTCTATGCAAATAGTTCACGCGGCGAGCCGGCCCATCACCACTGCATCAGCGGATGCGGTCCGAGCGGCAGCGGCGGACGAGACGGCGGCTCACGATATGGGCGAAATCAGCTGCGAGAGTGGCGAACACCGACACCGATGCTGTCGGGACATTTGCGAACATCCCGCGGTACACCGCAGCCTGCTCCTGTTGCCTCTTCACCGCGACGGAAAAGAAGCACGGATTCTCCGATTACCCTTGTGAGTCACCGCGGTGCCAACGGCAGAAGTGACCTCGACAGCCCCTACTAAGTGCTCGTAGCGCTCTCGGTAGGCGCGTCGCTGCTGCGTGCCGATACTGACGAAGCGGCCAGCCCCTTCGGCCGTTACCTAGCGTGGAACGGCGTCGCGTTTATGGACGTCACAGAGCTGGCCTACTTCCTCGTCTTCCCAGGCGTCAACGACTCCTTTGACGCCTTCGTCCCACAATGCCGATCGCCAGGTAGTTGTACCAATCACCTAGTGCGGCATGGCGCGTCTCGTACGCGGACGCCCCCTGACCGCCGAATGTTGACCGATAGAGTGGTCGCGTACGAGCTTCTCGCCGCCTCGCAAAAGATC
>NZ_QMEW01000040.1 GCF_003284965.1 Mycolicibacterium sp. GF69 | reverse complement strand
ATAATGTGGATAACGTTGATTATCCATCTTTTATCTGCGAGGCTAACCGTGTGCCGCACGAGATCGATCCCGGCGACACCGTCACCGAGGGCGTTGTTGAAGCTGCTGCCGTCGTGCAGGCCGTCGATGTGATCCCCGAGTGGTTCCAGCAGTTCTTGGATCACCGGCAGGCAAGTAAACCCTCGGCGCACACGATGAAGGCATATCGACGGGACTTCGTCGCCATTGCCAATCTGCTTACCGGTGGTGAGCCGGTCCGTCTCAGCCCAGCTGACATAACTCGCGATTCAATGCGGGCTGCGTTCGCGACGTTTGCAGCCGACCACGAGGCGGCATCCATCCGACGCTGCTGGTCAACGTGGAATGTGTTGTGCACCTTCCTCTATACGAACGAGTTGTTGGCGGCCAACCCCATGCAGCTCGTTGGACGCCCGAAACTGAAGAAGCCGCTACCAAAGGCGCTCCCCCGAACTGCAGTGGAAGCCCTGCTCTCTGCTGTCACGCAGGAGTCCGATGCTCGCCGAACAGATTGGAAAGAAAGGGATCTCGCAGTCATTCTCACTGCACTCCTCGCGGGCCTGCGGGCCGAAGAACTCCGCCTGGTCGACGTTGGTGACATACGGACGCTCGACGATGGCTCCGCGGTGATCAATGTGAAAGGCAAAGGCGGCAAGGAACGCAACGTCCCCATCGAGGCAGCCTTGCTGGAAGTGATCGGTACGTACATGGATACTCGTGCCGGACGGTTTCCTCAGGGCAAGAAGCGCACATCGTCGCCGAAGAACACGCCATTGTCGGGCTGGCCACATTCCGCCCCGCTATTCGTCGGTCGGGACGGTGAGCGGATGACGCGTGGCACTCTACAGTCACGTATCAAGCGCGCGTTCAAACGCGCAGGGCCGGACGCGCGCCCCGTACCCGGCGCCCTGGTGCACGGCCTTCGCCACACCTATGCAACTGAGCTCGCGACCTCGAATGTCAGCGTCTACACGCTGATGAAACTCCTCGGACATGAGTCGATGACGACATCGCAGCGTTACGTTACAGCGGCGGGGATTGAAACACGAAGTGCGGCAGCGCAAAATCAGCTCTACTCACTACTGCCCGCACAACAGGAGGAAGATGGGACGAGCTGAAACGAAGCGATCGACTCGTCCCAACGACTAAGGAAGGCCCCGCAATGAGTAAGCGAGTGAGCCTGATTCTCCGCGACGCAGACGAGGCGATGATCGCTCCCTTCCTCCATCGGGGATCGCCAGCTTTCGAGGTTCTGCGACAGTGGGCACACCACAATGACTATGCCTCGGGCGACATCAGCTCGGATGCCGCTGTACTGCGAATTCTGCTTCGGGTGGGCGCTGAGGCTATGCACGAACAAATCCTGGATGCTGGCTACGCCCAACTTGCGTCCGAGTTCAATAGCGCATCAACAAAATTCGAGCGACAGGCCACACGGGGTCGTTCTGCGTCCCAGGCCGACGAGCTCAGATGAGCCCCGCGCGCTCTGCGGCGGTCGCACGTATCAGGGCCGGCAAGTCCCGCACGGCAGGATGGGCTTTCGCACGGTGTTTGCGGCCCACTCTTCGGCGTCCGCCGACTTAACGGCGCACACCTTGACGTAGGTACCAGTCCATGGCCCGTTGTGCGGATTCTGACCGCTGATGGTTCGGCACGTTGCGCGATGTACCCGCGCGGTAGACACGCTGTAGTTACGGGTGATGTTCACGACGAAGCCTTCCGGATTGGCGGCGAGCCATGCGAGATAGCCGGCGTCGTCATTCCGGAATTCGTGTGCGCGGGTGCGTTGATCCCCTCCGGCGAGTGCAACAGCTGGCACGACGTCGACGAACTCGCGAACCGGCCTTTGTGGGACGTCGAGCGAGCTGTCCTCGGTAACACTCGCGGATTCGGCCGATGCGTAGATGCCCACCGCGACCTTGTTGCCGGCGAACTGGTCCACGGTGCAGTGCAGGCCGAGTTCGGTGATTCGGCCATCGCGGGGATGCCATGCCCGATCTGGCCGGGTACGACCCAACAGGGGGTCGAGCGCGTCGATCGTCTGCTTCCAGAGGTTCAGCCAATTGCGACGTGGGCCAACCACGAAGGATAGTTCGAGCCGAACTGGTCCATCCGGTAGCGCGGCGGCGCCAAAGACGGCGGCGTGGATAGCCTCCTTGTAGGCGACGCTCGAGGAAGAAGCCGCAGTGGTCGCGACGACCACGCCGGCGGCGCTGGGTGCAGGAACTTCTTTGGCGGCACAGATCTGCACATACGACTGTTCGCCGTGGCGCTTTGTGCACCACACCGACACCAAGTCGGCATCGCGCAGGCGCGATGCGAGCGGATACGCGTAATTATCCAGGTCGCTGGCATCGAGCAGGTCTCGTGAACTCGGTAAACCGACGTCGAGGCGCAGCGCCCACGGGCCCCTGATCCGTGCGCCAGCGATCAAAGCCTCCGTATCGTCGAGGTACTCCTGCAATCGGATCTGATCTGGATCGTCAGCCTTGTTCCACGATGCGAGCCGCGGGGCGACCCTCAGCTCCAGCGAGCGATTATCAGGGCGGGCAAACCAGCGCATCGGATCAAGATAGCGCGGCGCACCGACAGGCCTCGGGCGAAATTAGAGCCGAACCAGCAGCGCAGATTCAGAGACTCTGACGCTGCGAGTGTGGTGTCACGGTCGGTATGGCGGCGTATTCGATGCAGTTCGCCGCGGATCTATCAGCAAACTCTGGAGTGCCAAGTCGATTTTGCGTTAGCTGCTTGCAAGGGTATAAGTGAACAGTAATTTGCTGGAAGGTCCAGTTCACAGGTGTTGCCTATAGGCAACACACGGACCCGCGTCGGCCAACTACACGCTGACGCTGGGACGCGGGTCAAACGGCTTCTACCTCGCCAAACACGTTAATTTAGTATGTAGCAGTGGAATACGGACGAACCTATTCTCTAGGTTCCGCGGTTCCAGCAGCCTTTGGCGTTTGCAAACAACCCACGAAAGATTGCGCGATAGTTCGGCTCATCTCGGCAAAGCTGGTCAAAGTGGTAGTTGCTGCAACCCTTGTGCGATTCTGTCACTTTGTGCTCAACTGACGTTGCTAATTCCGGTGAGGAGGCAGGCCCTTCAGTCTGCGCATAAACGCACGGGGCTCGATGAGTGCGCCCATCGGAGGCAGTCGAACGTCCAGGTCAACGAGGAGGTGGCACCGCACAAGCGACTCAGATGTTTTCCGCTGACGGGGCTTCAAGAGTCCCCAGACGCTGAAAAAGCCGGGCTGGTATCCCGGCTTCTTCGGTGCGGCACTTGGCCGCTAATTACTTACTTCACCCCCGAGAGGAAGACATGCTTATTTCAGCGCGCTTCCGGCGCGATGTCAACCCCCGCTTCGCGTTCTGGCCCCCGACCCCATCGAGGGCTACGGGTCCCGATGCCGGGTGGGAACGGCGATGACCCCGCCGCCGGTTCCGACGGAAGGGCCACTGCCCGTCAATGACGCGCCCTACACGATGGTGCTTTATCAAGATCCGAAGACCGGGCAGCGCGTACGAACCCGCCTCACACCTGAGATTTCGCGTGTGTTGTTTGAGCTGTGCAGGCCTATCCGGAGTTTCCCGGCCTACCGTGGTCGCCGTTCCCATCAAGGCAAGTACTGGTTCTCGCGTTCACAAGGCCATGTCAGCTTTGAGTCGCGGTTCGAGATGACTGCCCTGATGACGGCCGACTTCCGGGGCGACGCAATCGCGGTCAGCTCCAACCCGTTCTGGCTGCTGTGGCCGAAGGGCCAGACGCACCACCGGCACGCCCCGGACTTTTTCATCCGACGACGCGACGGATCGGCTCTCGTTGTCGACGTCAAGCCGGCCGATCGTCTCCGCGAGAAGGATCGGCTCCAGCATCAACGCACCCGCGATGTATGTCGCGAGTTAGACTGGGAGTACGAGGAATTCACTACGATAGACAAGACTGCAGAACGCAACCTACGTCTGCTATGCGCCTACCACCATCCGCGGTTCGCGCCGTCAGCAGAAGCACGATCAGCTATCACGATCTGCGTGAATCGATCGGGGCGAAACGGCGTGCAATTCGGCGAGCTGATCGACAACGCCTCGGACGGAGCTGAATTCGACGAAAGCCATCTCATCTGCAGCACGTACCACATGATCTGGAACAGAGAGATTCACGTCGACCTGGCCCGCCCGCTGACCTGGACCACGGTGATCACCTCGTGATCGAACTGCATATCGGCGACATCATCGAACTCCGTGGCCAGAGCTGGCATATCCGCGACAGCGACGGACTGGCCCTTAGACTCAAATGTCTCGATGACGGCAGCGACCTGACCTTGCCGGTAGCGATGTTGCTCTGCGACGATTCCTTCGTCGGCCCCGACGCATCTGGACCAAGTATCGCCGATCAGAGGCTGCTCGACCTCGCCACCGACGAACAGCGACGAGATGCCGAGTTCTGGTTTGAGCACCTCTCCGGTATCAAACACGCCATGGAACAGCCGGCTCAAGAACAAGCCTCTTCGGGTACCCCGATCGCGACTGTACGCGAACGACTTTCGGATAAAAGATCCGAGCTACGAACCCGGGGGCGGCCGGTCTCCATGACCACTATGTGGCGTAAGTGGCAACGCTTCAACACTGCGGGCCTGCTCGGATGTATCGATCAGCGCGGCATGCCGGGTCACGTCCGTCTGTCCGGGGTGCACGAGCGTGTGATCGTCGTCCTGGAGATGGTAAAGGCGCACTACGTAGACAAGTCGACGCCTACCAAGAAGCAGATCCTCGAAATCGCGGAACGTCGCCTTCGTGACGACAACGTGCCGGTGCCGTGCAGGTCGTCGATGTACGCCTTACTGGCTGCACTTGACCGCGGTGAGCACACCACCGGCGATGCGACGTCGCGCCGCAGTCACGCAAACAGCCCCGACCGAGCGTTCTCGAAGATCGTTGCCTTGTATCCAGGCGAAGAAGTGCAGCTCGACTCAACACCACTTGACGCAATGGCCTTACTGCCCGATGGTCAACCATGCCGAATCGATTTGGCTGCCGGCATCGACGTCGCGACACTGAGCATCACCGCGGCAATTCTTCGCCCGAACGCCTGCAAAACCGTTGATGCTATTGAACTCTGGGCCAACTCCTGTATCCCGCAACAGATGTTGCCAGGCTGGATTGAGAATATGACCGTCGCACGAAGCTACCTGTCGGACAGGCTATCCCCCCAGATCGATCTCGATAGGGCACTCGAGAACAAGCCCATCATCGATGTGCGGGGTGTCGTAGTTGACCGTGGCAAGATCTTCGTCACGCCAGTCTTCGAACGAGCAACCGAACTTCGGGGCGTGCATCCTCGGATCGCTGCTCCGCACCAGCCCACCGCCAAGCCTCATATCGAACGCTTGCTCAAGACCATCGGCGACGACTTTGTCCGATGGATCCCGGGATACAAGGGACGCTCGGTCAGCCACCGGGGCCGAAAACCCGAGAAGGACACTGTGTGGCCGCTTTTTGTACTTCAGGCGCTGCTCGACGAATGGGTCATCACCGTATATCAGAACCGTCCCCACTCAGGGCTTCACCTGACGGCGGCCCCTCGGATGCAGCTCTCTCCCAATGCCATGTATCGAGCGATGTCGGAGATGGCACCAACTCCAGTACGGACGATGACACGCGACGATTGGATCTCCCTGAAACCACACGCGTTTCGTCGTATCAACCGCTACGGCGTCAACTTGAAGAACCTCGTGTACAACTCCGAATCGCCACGCTTCCACCAGATGCGACGAACGAAATCGTTGAATTCCAAACAGAACGGCAAGTGGGAGGTGCGCTACGACCCCACCAACCTGATGCAGATCTGGGTGCGAGACGAATCCCTGGTCTTCGACTCACAGGGGCAGCGAAAAGTCGAAGACAATGGCTGGATCGAGTGCCGCTGGGTTCTGGCCGACTATGCGACCATTCCATTCGGGATCGACATGGTGAAAGCGATTCGTCGGGACATGAGTAAGAAACCAACCGACAAAGAAGTGCTCACGCGCGCGGAGCAGATTCATCGTCAATTGCTCGGCGGCCCATCGGAACCGAAACCTCGACCGCTTTCCCGTGCCGAAGCGTCGGCCGGGCGCGCCAACCTCGCGCGACAAGAACTCAGAGGCGGCCCTCCCGCTGAGGTCGTTGCGCCCGGACGAAGCGACGACACTCCGGTCGCGCCGGTTGTTCAGCCCACGGTCGGACCAATTGAGCCCATGCGTCCGATGCGCCTGTCGGAAGGGTGGTGAACCTTGGCATCACCGACAACCCGCGAAGAGTGGCGCGAATACTGCACCTACGAGCCCACCCCGGACTCGCAGCGACCCTCTTTGAGTGCGGACGAGATCAAGGCTCTCGGCACCGTCGAGCGGTCGGCGTATAACGAACGCCGCATCGACTACCTGAACGAGGAACGCGTGTTTCCCACCCGGGATCTCACCCGCATCCTCAACCACGCACGGCGACTGCTTCGCCGATCACGAGCCAAGAAGTTCGTAGCCCGGCCCGGTATCCGAGTATCCGGGGAACCCAGGACCGGCAAAACCACCGATGTGATGGCCGCCGGCAAGCGACTGGACGCGGAAATACGACGCACTTGCGGCAGGGAGAACGACTTGTCCTTCCTGCCCGTCGTCTACACCACGATCGCTACGGCGACAACGACGAACAAACTCTGGGTGCGCCTCGCCGACTTCGTCGGTGCACGCGAGCTGCGAGGTAGCAATGCCGACGAGCGACTCGTAGACCTGGCGCGGCTGCTGAAGAGCCTCGGCACCAAATTCGTCATCCTCGATGACGTCCAACGCCTCAACACCGACCGCGCAGCAGGAGCTGAAGTCGCCGACAACATCAAAACGTTCGCCGAAAACCTCGATGCAACAATGCTCTTCGCAGGAATCTCGTTGGAGACCGCTCCCCTGTTCAGCGGCGAGAACGGAGAGCAATGGCGCAAACGGACCCGGCCGATCAACCTGAGCAACTATGTACTCGCAAATGACGCCGACTATAAGGAGTGGGTGCAGCTTGTCGCGTCCTTCGAACGTATTCTTCCTCTCCCCCTGCATGAGCACGGAATGCTCGAACGGCATGCGGACTACCTCTACCACCGCACCGGCGGCTCAATCGCATCCCTGGGCGATCTGATCATCGATGCCGCTACCGACGCCATCGACTTCGGTACCGAAGCGATCACGTTAGACCTCCTCGACTCGGTTGCCGTCGACGACGTGGACCTGGGGGCGGCCCGCTGATGCCATTTCGTTCCGAATCACCACCGACGCCCCCAGAGGGAATCCGCCACAGCCGACGGCGACTGCCGGTACCGCTCTCTCCGATGAAGTCTGAGACGCTGAAGAGCTACCTGCGACGGCTCACGGAGCAGAATCTTTTACGACCCGGCTGGTTGCCTCGACTCGCCCAGCATCCCCACTTCGTTGCAGACCTCGTCGAGTTAACCGGGATCACAGAGCGCGGGCTGGTCGCGGCACTCCCAGAACTGCGAACCCCGCAGGCAGTTGAGCGGTGGCCGCACCTGGTCGGCCACGTCTCCAGGCGGGCGAGCACTCGATCGGCATGCACACACTGCGCCGCCACCAAAACTCACAGTCGAACCGAAGCGGTGACTGTCTTCGCCAGCCATGAACAAGTGATCTGCACCGCACACCAGCAGTGGACGGGCAGTTCGGTACTCCGATTTCCTGTCCAGGAACAGTTTTCAGTACGCCGGTGTGTTGACATCTCAGACGCGCACCGCGAACACCTGCTACTCATCCGACGATGGGGTCGCGGCCCCGTGTATAGCTGCTTCTTTGCCGCCATCCGCTGTTTTACTTGGTGGTCACACTGGCCGGCGGTATCCCGAGCACCTAGTATTCAGCGGCGCAGGGAACGGCTCGATGTCCCCGATGACGCACCACCGGCGATTGCCCGGCAGGCCGCCGCCTGGTACCCGAGCGCGGTAGCGCTAACAGACCTCATCATCTCGCTACGGCACGACTTCGCGAAAGAAGGTAGGTCATCGGCAGGGAAAATCGTTGCAAGGTCGCACATTCGACTGAGAAGCATCTTCCCCGGCTTATCGCCGAGCGGCGTATCGGATCCCTTCCGACAGGCAATACTAGGCGAACTTGACACTCCCCCAGATGAAGTCGAAGTTGCGCCGAGCAACCACGCATGCGAGTCTCAGCGGTACAGGAAGGACGATGGTGGCGCAGTCAGCCCGAACCTGTGAGCAGCCCACTTCTCCAACAGGATCGCTCTGCACTGAATGGGAGTTGGACCAAGGCATCGCATCCCGCGTTGTCCACACACCCAACCGGTTCCCCGCCGGATGCACGGCTGGAGTCCGCATCAGCGCGATTCAGGTTGAAGACGGCAGCTTTGAGACTGCTGCCGACGTTCCCCACATCTACCTCGAGTTCCACCCTGATTCTGGACTCACCATTGAGAACGCGCGGGCTCTCGCGCTCGTCCTCACCGAGTCCGCCGCTCAGCTCGAAAGTTGGATCGAGATGTTCGGTGCCGTCGCCGATCCTGGTGCCGAACGTTGATCGATCCTTCGCTGCCGCGCATCAGCATCACCGAACTACGCCGACATTTCAGCCGGTTCATCAGCGAAGCCGAACAAGGGCGGACTTTCGTGATCACCCGGCGGGGGCGCGACGTTGCCGTGCTGGCTCCGGCCCGGCGATTCGCCGACGAAGAATCCCTTGCGTCAGCGATATGCCGTTCGGTAGAGGAGCAATGATCGACCGTGGAAATCCGTTGCAAACCTTCACACTCTTCGGAATGGCGCTACCTGGCGAGAGGCTCACCTGGCTTGGTAAGCGTCGATGTCAGGGCGTGGCGAGGAAAACCGGCGGCGTCTCCTCGGTGTACAGCACAATCTGGAGCCGGTCCTGCACGATCGCTCGCTCAGGACCGTTGGGATATCCTGTGGCACCCGTGAAGAAGGTGTCGAGGACGTCTTCCCGAGTGGCAGGCTTCTCAGCGGTGTTCCACCAGTAGATGATGAGCTCGCTCCGCGGGCTCCCGTCGTCGGGGTTGTAATTTAGCGCCTCGTAGACGCGTCTCCACCACCAGCCGTCCGATTCGCCAAGGGAGCACCCGAAGATGATGAACAGTCGTGTGTCGAGAAAGAGGTGGCTGTACTCGATACGGTTCATGGCCCAGTACGGCTTTATGAGCTCCCGGTGGGGATCTGTGCCCTGGTTGAAGCTGTCGGGCGCGTCGATCCCGAACAGAAGCGACCGCGGAATTGCCTGCTGTCCGTGAGGATGGATGACCTCGCTGCGGACGTAACTGGACCAACCGGTTTCGTTGTTGCCAAATCCACCCGAACGACCCGTTGGGTTCGGCCAGAACATGAAGTTTCGGTCGGCATACGTGTGCGCTTGAGGCCGGAACTGCTGGGCGTCGCGAAAGGTGTAGTCATCGAGGAGCGGCGTGTAGTTGAAGTTCACGAACAGGAAGTTGAAGAGGTCGTAGTGGTGGGTCTCTTTGGGGAAGACAAAAGAATCGAAGGTCGAAGACATTTCGGCGACGTCTCCGACGAATCTCGCCATTGATTTCACGGCCAAAGCGCCCTCTGCGGAGTCCTTCCCGACCCGGGCGAGTAGGTCAGGCGGCGCGACGAGTTCCAGGAATTCGGAGAACGCCGCCTGGATCGCGAGCGTTGACTCGTAGACGGTTTTGACCTGCTGCCAGCCGCCGTCAAGTCTGATGAGTCGCCCGATGGCTGCTTCGATATCGCTCCAGTTTTCCTCGCCGTTCTCCTTAGCGGCAGCCATTTGCCGGACCACAAGGTTTGAGGAGTCGAAGTCTCGAGCGGCGAGGTAGTGATAGAAGGCCGGATAGCGGGGAGAGAACCGGGATTTGTAGCGCCGTGTGACTTGAATATCGAAGCCGTTGCCCACCAGCACCATGATGTTGTGCTGGTGCCTCAGGTCCGAGTACTCGGCAGACGTAAACTCGCGATACCCCACGCCTGGCCCCGCCCATCTCTCACGTTCGAGCCGTCCGCGTTCTTTGCTCGCCGGCTTCCCCCCGGGATTCTAGGGCCCGCGCGGCGAGATACTGACGCTGCCAGATGGGTCTGCTGCTCACAGGCGAGGAATTTTAGCGAGCAGACCTTCGGAATCCCGATGGGCGCGATCACCGGGGCGTTGACCGCCCGCACGAAACAGGCGTCGAGCGGTTCGCCGTCACGGTCGATGACGAAGTGGGCGGCGTCGCGCAGATCTGCCAGAAGCTCGATGTCGGCGCGGTGCGACGGTTTCGAGGCTGCCGGACCGTAGAAAGCCCTCGGTATGGCGCCGATTCATAAATAGACAGTTGAACACCTTGCCCGCGGAGTGCGCCACCTCCGCAAGGTCTGCGAGCGTGGCTCTCTCAATTTGACTGCCATTCCGATCGCTACGGATCTTTTGAATGGCGAATTACACCAACTCGTACAGACTCCCCCGCTTGCTGGCCATTGTCGACTCGATCGACGCTGCGAGGCCGCTGTCACGAATCAGCAGACCAAACTCGATGTTTCGATTCTCAGCGTTGTAGGAGAAGTTTGCGCTTGTCAGCAGGATGATCTCATGGTCGACGACAATGAACTTGGTATGGCTGACGATCGGCTGTCCATTCGGCAAGTTGGCTGAGCGGTAAACAGTTGCCCGCGGCAGCCGTGCCTTGACGCTGCCAGGGTCGCCCTTGCCTGCGTCGACGTAGACACACACAACCACCTCGGGCTCCTCGGATGCTTTCTGGAGTGCGTCCCACATGCTCGATGTCGATGAGAAGTTATAGGTCGCACACGTCACCGAAATACGGGCCGCGGCGACGACATCGTGAAACTGATTGGTCAGATGTCCGGTCGTGGCTTCGTTTCCGGGCATCGTCCAGACCGGAGTGAGGTCGCGGTGCGCAGACTTTGCACCTGCGATCCCGCGGAGCACCGCCACCGAGATGGCAGGCTCAGTGTGTCCAATTCCCGCGGTCTTCAACAGATTTGCGGCTCGGTCGCGCCGGGCGTGGCTTACTGATGCGAGTGCGTGTGTGGTGTGCTCGCCCGCGTCGATGAGCACTGCCAAGCTTTCCGCTTCGGTTGCGGTCAGGTACTCCCCTAGTTGTTTCAGCGGGTCATCGGACATCAGGGCTCCCGAAGAACCCCTGCACCGGCTTGCCGTGCGCGCTGGGCAATGTGAGCAGAAACCGGCGGTCGAGGAATCGATTCGCCCTCTCGCACGATGTCTCCGATGCGAACGTGCAGCAGTGGCACGCCGCCCCGTGCAGGAAGTCCTCAGGATCACTCGGAGTGCGCATGGCGCACACAGGGTCCGACGAGCACCGGGCAGCTCTGCGAAGCGCTGAAATTACCAGGCCCTGCAGTCGAGATGGCTCTGACAGCGCGACGAGGCCACCGAGGGTGCCTTCGCTGTCCGAGGCGGTGGTGCAAATCAGCAGGCCGGCAGACCCCTCGCGGTGCGCGGAGGCTGGCCAGCCATAGATTCGTTCGCTAAGACTGGCCGCGCCGTAGCCGCACGACATCGCCATTTCACGAATCAGAACGTGAGACAAGGTGTGCAGCAACCAATATCGGGGTGCGGGCAGACGGGTCTCGGGCTCTACTACCCCGGCTGTTTCAGAAAACCGATTACGGAAGTTGCGAAGGTGCGCTGCCTTGTGCGCGGTCCACAACGAAGTGTCACGGATGCTGTTCTCCCAGGCTTCGACGGCATCGAGGCTGAGCTGCAGGAAGATTCCTTCGCCGCGGTCCTCCGTCGCGGGAACCCACGTCGGCTTGCCGTTGCGGGTGAGCTTGACCAGGCGCCCGGGCAGGTCATTGACCCGGTCCATCTCATCGAGACGGGTGAACCCGATGAAGGCGTTGACTTTCTTCATCTGGTTGACGGCGACGACGCGGCTGATCTGTGTGGGAAGCTCAGGGCTGCGGGCCATGTCGGTCACCATCAGCCCTGTGGTGTTCTTCTGGGAGGGGAACAGCGCCGGCTTCTGCAGGTATTGCCATTCGGGGACCAGGAGTTCTACCGGATCCCAGTCGTCGCGCTTCTTCTTGCGCTCCTCGTCGGACTCCGGCGGCGTCAGCGCGTCGGCAACCGCGGTCGCGAGACTTTCATTCGAAACACCGCTCAGGTCTACATCTTTCATACCTGCCATCGCGCGGATAACGTCGAGTTGTCCGGCGAACTGCTTGACGGTGTCAACCCCAAGCTCCAGGCGCAGGAGGTCGCCGAGAGCTTCGGCTTTCTCTGCATCGGTGCGCGGCATGACGATGATCGATTGCGTCGAGGCGAACCATAGGTTAGAGGCACCCATCATGATCAGCGTCGGCCGCGCATTGCATTCTGCGTCGAAAGCATTTAAGTGCGGGTGTCGTCCCCGGCAGGTTTGCGGCAGCTTGTCGCGGCCCACCGAGCCCTGTGCCTCTGCCATGCCGCGGGTGGCCCCGCATTGCGTGCACGCGATCATCGATCCGACGCTCTTGCCGAGGTTGGCGTCCCGCATCTTCAGGTCCGGTCGCTCCGCCTTGGGGCATCGCCGGCCGCGATGCACCCACAGTTCGTACGGAAACTCGTCGACGTGACCGTTGGTGCATGTCAACAGATGCTGTGCGGGTACCGCGGGGCTCTCCCGCTTCCCAGTCTTCGTACCACCGCGTTGCACGCCGCGGCCCGGGCAGCCCTTATGTGTGAATTGCGCGAGGTCTGGGCGGAAGGGATGGGTGTTGATGTAGCTGAACCGCGTCAGCGGGCCGAGGTAATCGCAGCCCGTGCATCGCAGCCACTGCGGGAATACTCGTGCGGGGATGCCTAAGTCGGCGCCCTCTTTGGCGAATGAGTTCTGTTTCGGCTGCCAGGGATAGGGCCGTAGCGCCTCGAGCTGCGGACCAAGGTGCATCCGAATCACGTTGAGGAGCCGGGGCTCGATGATCGCCGGAATCTTCTCGCGCCGTTTCCAGATGGGCTCCCAGTCGTCCAACCCTGCGGGCATCACCGCGAAACCGGGCAGATCCATGATTGCGCCCGGCCCGTAGGTGTATAGCAGCGACGACGGCCGTGACGAGCCCACTTTGGCGCGGTTTTTGACCACCGTGTCTTCGGCGTCGGCCAACGGATCGAGCGCCTCCCCCGGATCGTGCAGCATCACTTCTTCGGGCGTGGTGTCGGTCATCAGGACTCATCCCCCGCTGGCAGGGTCCATCGTGGTGCTCCGTCGGGTACGTGCGCGAACAGCCGCTCTGGAATCGGGCTGACGAGGATGTTGATCTCCGGTTGCACTTCCCGCATCGAGTTCGCGACGACGAAGGGCGCCTGATTCGATGACCCGACACCCGCTTTGGCGTTCTCGGGGCTCATCAGCAACGGCAGGTACTTGTCCCCTTCCCCAGTGCGCTCGTACACCAGCGTCCGGTGCATGTCGCTCGCGCGGTTGGCGCGATCAGCCCATCGATCGATGCGGTTGACTAACCGGTCGCTGGCATACTTCACCCTGGCATCATCCTGCGCGGCAGCCGAGATCCGGGCTTTGAGTCGTTCGGCCACCCGCTCAACCACGTCCCGGTGTACCTTGATCCGCCAGGCACCGCGCTCCTGGGAGAGACCGTCATCGCGAGGCGCCTGCACGACGCGGGCCACGCTGACCAACAACCCGTCCAATCCTCGATCCAGCGATGTCGGCGAGTACGGGGTCACCGACAACGCTTCCACCTGCGAGTAGAACGTCTCGTGGTAGTGACGGAACTGCTCGTAATGTGCCAGATCGCGGGGGCGAGCCCAATTTCCCAGCGTCACAACCAAACCGGGTTTGGAGGCGTCGCGGCCGACGCGAGAGGACGCCTGAATATACTCGGCGGTGTTCTTGGGCTGACCGACGACAAGCATCAGCCCGAGCCGCTGCACGTCGACACCGACCTGCAGCATCGAGGTCGCCAGCACCACGTCGAACGGCGCCTCCTTGCGGGTGGGCACCTTCTTGCCATCGCGCTGCGCCGCCATTCGAGCCTGGAAGGCTTCGGTGGTGTCATATTCGGGGTCGAACTCCAACCCCAACCGGTCCAAGGTGCGGCCAATCTCCGATGACGCGATCCGTGCGGTGAGTTCACCGGTGTTCAGCAGGCCGAACGCGGCACCGTGCCGGGGTGGGAACCCGGAGTCTTTGCGGGGGCGTTTGATTCGGTTCTGCACGTCGTCGCCCATGTAGCGGGTCATGCCCGCCAGCTCGCGGGTGGCGTTGAAGTACCCGACCAGCGTCAGGTAGGGGTCGGCGGCGACGCCGCTACGGTCCAACAGCAGTTGCCCGGCCGAGAGCAGTACTTCCGAGACGCGGATTTCGGCGCTGGCCAGGCGCACGCCCTGAGCACTCACGCCGATGTAGCGGCGGCCTGGAGTTGTTTTGGAGATCGGGATTTCGCGGGAGAAGTAGGTGTCGGCGACATCGAGTACCTGCGGCGGAAAGATCTCCAGGCGCCGCCCGTACAGGCCACGCACCTGCTCCTGCGCATTTCGAACAGTGGCGGTGGACGCGACAATCAGCGGCCGCACTGGCTTTCCGTTGGGCTGTTCCCAGGAAGAAAGGGTCTCCACCGCAACCTCGAACAGGCCAACGGAGGTACCCAGCGCCCCGGTGATCAGGTGCAGCTCGTCCTGGATGATCAGATCAGGGGGTCGTAGTCGATTCACCGGATGGACGGTGGCCGCGGGATATCCGGCCACGGCCGGATGCGCGGTGGAGATGTTGCACGCCGCATAGTCGGAATGCACGTAGCCGTGGCGACCGCAGCGCCTTCCAACGTAGCCGAACAATGCCGCCGCTTCGCCTTCGCGGGCCAGGCGGGCGAACTTGTCGACGGTGGCGATGACGAATGCCGGGGTCAGCCGGTAGATCTCCTCGTCCACGGTCAGAATCGGCAGGCCCTCGCTGACCTGGCCGCCTTTGGCGAATGGGCAACGGGCAAGGTCATCACCGCAGTAGACGAACACCCGCCGAGCTGTGGCGTCGGCTTTGACCTGTGCTGCGGTGATCGGGGTGCCACACCACGGGCAGCGCTGGACCTGGAGCACGGTCAGCCGATGCGACCCGTATTCGTTGGCTTTGGTCAGCTGTTCGTCGGCTTCCTCGAAGCGTTTCGGGCTCACGTCGGTACCTACCCACAGCCCGATGCGGAATGGTTCGCTGCCCCAGGTGGTTTCGTCGGATTGGCGCGCGAGCTCGGCGGCGCACACCAGTGCGGTGGCTCGCTGGAACTGCTGGGCGGTGAGCAGCCGCAGCGTGTAGCGCATCAACACGGCTACGCCGTCGCGGCCGTCCAGCGGGCCGTCGACGGAATCGACGAGACCTTGCCGGCGCCGGATCGCGAAGGTGTAGGCGGCCAGCCCGAGGTAGGCCTCGGTCTTTCCGCCGCCGGTCGGGAAGAACAGCAATTCGACTTGCGCCAAGTGCGCGGCGCTGCGCAGCGACGCTGCGGGGTCGGTTAGGGCTCCGAGTTGCATCAGGATGAAGGCCAACTGGAAGGGCCGCCACGATGCCGCCTTCGCACCCGCCTCGGCCACCTTGCTCTGCGCATCGGAGATCGATATGGCAGGATCCGATGCCCGCAAGATCGCCACCTGGGAGGCGATGCGCTGATCGCGCATGACGGCGTTCATGAACTGAAAGCAGCGCAGCGCTTCAGCATCGGCCGCAAGATGTTCGAGCCCGGCTTGCAGCCGCTTGTGGGCGCGGCGGGCCTCCACCAATGCCAGGTCGGCAGTGTCCCGAAGGTACGGCGGCAACTGCGCGGTCGCCTTTTCTTGGGTATCAAGCCAGTCCCCGTAGCCGGCGATCAGAGGCTGTAGTCCGGCGCGGACCTGTTCTGCGGCCGCAGTCGCCAAGGCGTCCATGGATAGCAATGCGTTCTCGACGTCGCGCGCCTGTGTCTGCGGGGTTTCGGCGACCGGCAACCACGTGGTCCACACCGCGGTCGCGCGGCGCGAGCCCTTCTTGACTGTCCAGTCCACCGAGCAGGTCCGACCGATCGCGTACTCAAGCCGGTTGCGGTACTGCAGGTTCAGCCGCTGCACCTCGGGGTCGTGTTCCGGCAGATTCTGTTCGAGCACATCGCACACCGGGAGAAAAACCTCCGCTCCCCCGGAATCGATGTGGAGCTTGGTTTGGAACATCCACATGCCAATCGGGATCGGCATCGGTGTCTCGCGATCGTTGCATAGCGCGATTTCGATGAGCACCCGTCCGTACGTCGCGTCGTCGTAGCGGTCCACGCGGAGACAGATGGTGTCGCGCAACGGGATCGTCGTCGTCTGCCCGGCGGCGAGATCAGCAAGACGGATGGTGCGGGGTTCTTCGACCGGTATACGCTGAAAATGGCGAATCGGACGGCCCGCCTTGGTGACCTTGTCCGTCTGCACCGACTCGTAGGTCCCCCACGACGCCGCGACCGTGAACGCCTCCAGATCCGGCGGTACTTGAAACCGCAGACCCATGGACGAGGGAATCATCAACCCCTGCTTGGGTGCTCGGTCCTCCGCATCATCGTCCGCAGCGTCAGCCTCACCGTCGTCGGCGGCAAACGCAGGTATGCCCCGCCCCTCAGCTGCGGCATTCTCGTCGGCCCGAGCTTCGGCCAGCTCGCCACGCTCGGTGCCTTCGGCAGCGTCACCATTGCCGGCGGTGGCGCCGGTCAGCCGCACTGGCGCGATGTATCCGACCAAGTATTGGGAGCGTGGACTGAAGGGCAACAACTCATCGGGGCCATGGATCGGGCCGAGCAGCTCGCGGTCCAGAATATCGACCAAATTCTCTCGAACCGTGAACGACGAGCCGTCCGGCTCGAATGTCAACTCATAGGACGAGGTCGATTCCTTCGCTTTCTCAGTCGCGCTAGTCATTACAGCAGTGTCCCTTGATCGTCTGGTGCGCTCTTGCCGCGACGGCTTTTGCTTCTCGTTGGCGGTGTCTGCTTTGCTTCCTCGGATGCCCGGCGGTGGTTCTCCTCCAACAGCCGATCGAGGATCTCGACGCGCGCTGCGGGGCTCACTGTCCAGCGCTGCATCTGCCGGTACGTGTGGAAACCATGGTCGAGTAACACATCCGACCAGCCGTAGGCGGCCATCACCGCTTCGTCGAGTTCTACGTGAATGGCACGTATGCGGGTCACGTCTGGGTCGGAGGCGTTGATGATCTCCGGGTCGTTGACCAGGTTGTAGAGTCTTGTCAAACCAAGTTGGCGGCGAAGCATAATTTCACGGCGCTCCGCATCGAGTGTTCGACCAATTTCTGTTAACTGGTTCGGTTCTCGTAGCCGGGGAAAGGTTTCGAAGACGTCCGATGGGGTGTAACGCACGTCTGTGCGCATAGTAGAGCCATGGGTGATTGCCCATAGCTGGTGGAGACTCGATGATAAGACCGCCTGGTCACCGTAGTTACTAATGGCGAACACATCGACGGTGTTGCTGAAGACATGGGCCTGGGAGACCCGGACCGGCATCACAGACTTGCTGGTAACCGCGATGGCTAGCACCTCCGACATCGCCGCAATCGCTCTTCGGAGCGCCGGCCGCCTTTCCGCATACTGCCACCACAGATCCCGGTAAACCTTGCGATTGTTCGCGCTTCGCTCGGGCTTTACTTCTCGGAGCACACGCTCAAAAGCCATCGTGAACTTGGCTGATTCCTCTTCCGAACGGTCATTAAAGTCGATCACCCAGCGAGATGCCGAGGAATCGGGACGAGAGTTAAGGTCCTCGCCATTGAGATAAGGAAACAACACTTGACCATTCAGAACATCGAGGGCAAGCCATTCCTGGGCTTCGGCAGCACTGAGGACGAAGCCCATCCCGTGCAGTTTGCAGCCCTCGAAAACAGTCTCCCTATTCTCGGCGAGCCGAACTGGAAGCCCCCGCACTCTTCCTGCTGGCTCGAGCAGCGTGCTGATGCTCCGCACCGGGGCGTCGTTGGCGACTCGCAGTGCTGATGGAGCTACTTCACCGCGCGTGCCCCAAACTGCGGCGTACTCAAGGTGGGCAGTTACTGCCGGCCAGGAGCGTGACTGAATGGCACGGGTGATCGTGAAACCGGTCGCAACCATTGCGTCTAGTCCAACCTCACGGCTATCACCCTGAGCCACAGTGTTCGTCGCAATCAAACCCAGAGTTCCGTTGGTCCGCAACAGCAAATAGGCACGCAGGAAGAAATACGCCACTAGGTCAGCGTTACCTCTCCTACCTGCAATAACGTTGACCAGCCAATCGCGAACACTCGTTCCCATCGCACCGGTCAGCTTGCTCCCACCGAGGAACGGCGGATTCCCAACGATCGCGTCGAAACCCCCTCGTTCAACGATCACATCCGGCGCATCGATTACCCAATGGTTCGGCAGCCACCGGTTGTAGTCGGTCGGCACAGTTGGGGTGAGGCCCGTGTCGACGATCGCGTCGAGCATCGTTGAGTCGGGCGCACCGGAAGCGGGGTGCGCGGCTTTCACTGCGATGCGCAAGTTTTCGTAGGCCTCGTCGAGCGCCTTACCTGGTTTTCCGCCGTGTTGAAGACCCACCGCAACGATGGCGTCCGCGATCGAGCGCAAATCAGCTGTAACATTCCGCAATTGATCCAGTTGCCGGCGTTTCGCCGCGCTGTTTCTGGCCGGGTCATTCTCATCGATCTCGGAGGCGAGCCTGCGGCGTAGGTCAGCAGCATTGGCGATGATCGCGTCGATGTCCACGTCGAAGATGTCAAACATGTCACCCGCCGGCACACGCGACGGATCGATGTGGAGCTTGCGGAGCTGTCTGAGGTCCGTCAGGCCCAGCAAGGAATTCCCCAGGAAGATCTTGTCGTCTACGAACGAGAACGGCAAATCACGATCGAGCGACACCAGCCACAGCGAGAGTTTGCACATTTCGACGGCCATGTCGTTGATGTCGGCGCCGTAGAGACAGTTCGCGACGACTTCGCGGACAGCGCGGCGGTGCAGGTCGCCTCGGTGGGCGTTGGCGGGATCTTCAGCGGTCCACGCTTCCACCACCCGGTCGGCCAGATAGCTAGCCGCCGAAACAAGGAACGCACCTGAGCCGCAGGCGATGTCAGCGACCTTCAAACTCAGCAAGTCATCGGAAGACTTGAGCCGCCACTGAGATTCGTCAGCAGTTTGATATGGACCGGGTGAGTAACACAGCGGCTGCAGCGCGTGCAGGACGACCTCACGGGCGAGCGACTTGGGCGTGTAGTGCGCTCCCGCGTTCTTGCGAGACGGCGTTTCCTTGACCATTAGCCCGCCGTTGAGTACCACGAATGGTCGGCCTCGGAGGTCCTGCCGCATGATGCCCAGCCACGGCAACACGCGTTCACGTAAATCGGTGTCGTCGCCGACTGCTTGCGCGAGGCCGCTGATCACGCTCGGTTCTGTCTGGGCGTTAATGTCTTTGGCAATTGCGGCAGCCGACTTGGGTTTGGCCGAGGGTTGATCGCGTTCGACGTGTGCGCGGACTGCCTCGGCTAGCTTCTTCGGCGCAGTGTTAGCCGCTGCAAGCCGTTCCAGTTCAGGCAGCGAGATCTCTGGTTCTTCGCCGCGGGTACCTTGCAGGCCGAGATAGGTCTCAACGACGGTGACGGCGGTGTAGCCCAGCAGGCCTTCATAGATGTAGCCGATCTGTTCGACATCGATGTCTCGGAACGAGATTCGGCGTACCTCGTTACCTTTGAGGACTGCCTGCTGCACCGAGCGCAGCGCGTGCAGCATCACTCGGTCAGACACGGTGATGGCCAAGGTTCCGTGCGCGGTGAGTGCGGTCAGGAATGGGAATCGGTCAGGGTCGAAGAGAGAACCGCCATAGGCGGGAACCCGCATGTTCTCAAACGACGCACCACCGTAAAGCGCCTGACTAGTGGCGAGCAGCCGATGCCACGTCAACGAGGTGGCATCGAGGGCCTCTTCGCTTTCCTCGGCTTCGCGTGCCTGCAGCCGGTCCAGTTCGCGCGAGATGCCGTACCCCTGTTCGAACAACTCCCCCGACGGCAGCAGCCCGCGTTCTTCGGCGAACAGCAGGAACACGATCCGCATCATGATCGTCACCGCAGCTTCATAGCTTTGGTGGGTGTCGGCCGGTAGCGGATCGGGTTCGCCGCGTTGTTGAGCGTCGCGGGCCGATTCGGAAAACGACTGGATGAGCAGTTCCACCGCGCGACGCACCTGCGCGCCAAGGGCTTCGGTGATCTCCTCGGCGGCGGCCACGGATTCCTCGAACAGCACCGGCAGCCGCTCGTCTTCCTTTCCGCCGATGATGTGCTGGCGCGAGATGAGCGTCAGGAACGCGTCGCGGGTGCGAGGTTCCTCCACCCAGGTCAGTGCGTCGACGACTCCGGAGGCGGTCATCGCGCCGGCACGTGCGCAAACCAGTGCCCACCAGCGTCCGTCGGTGACGATGCCGATCGGAATGTCGTTGTTACGCAGCAGCGCTTCCATTCGGTCGATCGGCGTGGCCGCCCAGAGGTCACTGGGAACCTGACGCAATGAGTCGACCGGGTCGATCACCGACACGAGCGCGCCGATAGCGCCGTCGGGGTCCAGCAGGGCCGCATCGGCACCGACGGTGACCGCACGGTTGGGCGACTGAGCCGTGACGCCGGCGACGGGTCCCCAGGACAGGGATTCGGCCCAGCCGACGACGTCGCGTAATACCGTCTCGACCCATTTGTCGCGGGCGATGCAAAACGCGTCATCGGTCGTGCCGTCGTCGCCGATGGCGCGGTCTGCCGTCTCCCAGGAGGCTTCGAAGTCCTTGCGGGCGTAGAGCAGTGCCTCTTTACGAGTGTCATCCAAGGCTGGCATGCCCTGCGGCCATACCCGCTTGAGCGGGGCGATCGCCAGGAACGGGCCGTCGGTGTCGACGAGTTCGAGCCACGCATGGTGCAGCTCAGAGGCAGTCGGTGTTGAACGTTGCCGGGGTGTGCGAGCTGCCATCAGCGCAGCCCTCCTCTCGCGTCCTCGGGAGTGAGGGCGAACACCACCGCGGCGGCGGTGGTATGGGGTTTGACGTCGGCGTAGCGGTCGGCGATAGCCGCGATCTCGCGGGTCTCCTCGTCGTCGAGTTCGTCGAGACGACGCTCCATCGAGTCGATGTCGCGGCGCCACTGCTTCTGCTGCTCGTCGGCCCACAACATGGCTTCGGCTTCGGCTTCCTTGCTGCGCAACAGATCCAGTGATTCCCGCAGGTTGGTTCGGAATGCCGAGAAAATGTCACGCGCCCGCTGGATGTCAGCGGCCCGGCGTTTGTCCAGCTGCTCCAGCACCCGGGCGTGTCGACGGTCGGCGCGAGCATGCATAGACTCCTCCAGCCGAGCGCGCAGCGGCGCGTCCGGCGCATTCCAGATGTCACACAGCTCGTCGCGGACCCGGCGGCTGGCCAGCGTCAGACTCTCCCCGTCCAGGGCATGATCAAGGGCGTGTTCGGCTTTCTCCTCGGCCATCGCGCGGCGGCCGCGTAGACGCACACCGACCAGAAATACCTCCTCGTGCAGCCGCACTCCACCGCGGCCGACGAGCACCATGCGGGTCACCGCCGCCACGAATGATTCGGCCGTGTCGTCGATCACCACCGCGGTGACTCGGTTCAGGGTGGAATCGACACTCCACAGCGAGCGGCGCAGCAGCCGTTGCGCTTTCTGCACGATCGGATGTCCCAGGTGCACGTACACCAGATCACTGCGCCCTTCGGCAGCGTCCGGGTCGAATGTGATCGGGCGCAGCACTTCGGGTTTCAGCCGGGTAGCCAAGCCCTTGAGGGTGTCCTGCCAGGCCGGGCTCAACGGAGGCATCGCGAACACTTCGGCGTCGGTGTCGGCGTCGCCGATTGGTTCCAGTGGAAGCTGGTGGTTGATCCGAAGCGCGGTGTCGACCACGCGACGCAGGTTTTGCGGTTCCAGGTGCAGATCGGCCCGTGAGGCGTCGTAGCCACGTTCCAGCTCGGTGAGCCGGGTGTTGAGTTCGATGCCGCCGGCCAAGGCTTCCTGGATCACCTGATTGCCGTCGAGGCCCTTGGGTTTGCGTTTGACGGGTTTGCGGCGGGCGAAGTGCTCCTGGATCTCGTCACCGATCACCTGGTTGGCCGATCCTAGGTCCACCTCGACCTGGGCGATCTTGCGGGCGATGCGGGCCATGAAGTTCGCGTCGGTGGCGTAGGTGGAGGATCTGTCGTCGGGCACGAAGTGAAACACCTCGGGTGTTTCGGTCTGACCGTAGCGGTCGATGCGGCCGATGCGCTGTTCGAGTCGCGATGGATTGAACGGGATGTCGAAGTTCACCAGCCGGTGGCAGTGGTTCTGCAAATCGATACCTTCGCCGGCGGCATCGGTGGCCAGCAGCACCCGCACCGGTTCCTCGGTCGGGTCGGCAGTGAACTGCGACCGGATGTACTCGCGGTCCTCGGTGGGGGTCGCACCCTCGATGACAGCTAGCCGGTCGGCGTAGCCGCGCTGAGCCAGTACTCGTTGCAGCCAGCCGAGCGTGTGGGCGTACTCGGTAAACACCACGACCCGCTCATTGGTCCAGTGGGTGCCGTCGGGTCGGCAGACCGCGTCGAGGAAGGTGAGTAGCCGCTCTAGCCGTGAGTCGGGCCGGCTTTCGTAGCTCATGCCCCAGTCGGCGAGTTTCTCCAGCTGATCGGGTTCGGCGGCACTCAGTGGATCGGAGGCCTTGGACTCGCGCAGCCGCTCGGCCTCGTCGTGCTCCCACAGACCTTCTTCCTCGTCGGCCTGGCCTTCTCCGAAGATGTCGTCATAGTCATCTGCACGTAACCCCCGCCCGGCGCGCGCGTCGCGGTAGTGACTAATCGTCATCCCGAAGGCGAACGGGCTGGATAGGAACCGCTTCTTGAGCAGCATGGTGACGATGTCGCCGCCCGGTTTGGTGCCGTTCTGCTTGGCACTGCGGGTGACGATGTCATCGAGAAGCGAGAACATTTCCTGTTCGCTGTCTTCGGGCGTGAAGTCGAGGATCTTGACCTCGCGGTCCTTGAACCCTTTCCCCGTGAGGTCGCGCTTGAGGCGGCGCACCGTCACGTCCTTGAGCGCGGTGGGATCCAGCAGCGCGCCGCGGGAGAAGCGGCGGGGGTCGATCATCTCCATCAGCGCGGTGAACGATTCCGGGTAGCCGTTGTGCGGGGTGGCGCTCAGGAACAGGCGGTGCTCGCACGTGTCGGCGAGTTGGCGAACCGCGACGGTTCGTTGGGTGTCCACCGAGTAGCCGCGTCCGCCGGCAATGGTTGAGGGGCTCGACGGGGCGACGTGGTGGGCTTCATCGACGATGAGCATGTCGAAGGCGAACCGCTTGCCCAGCTTGGGGTTCTTGGCCTGGGCGTAGACGTCGCGCAGCAAGCGCTGGCAGCGCACTTGCGGCAGCCACGCCATGGACACGATCACCCGCGGATACAGCTGAAACGGGTTGGCGTGCAGACCGTGGGTGCGGCGCACCTCGGCCATCAGTTCGCTGTTGACGATGACGAACTGCAGGCCGAACTTGTCTCGCATCTCGTCCTGCCACTTCAACGCCAGACTCGGCGGGCACACGATCACCGCGGTGCGGGCACGGTGCCGCAGGAACAGCTCCTGCACCACAAGGCCGGCTTCGATGGTCTTGCCCAGCCCGACGTCGTCGGCCAGCAGCAGGTTGGTTCGCGGGCTGGTCAACGCCCGGCGCAGTGGTTCGAGCTGATAGGCCTCCACGGTGACACCGGACCAGAAGGGCGCCTGGTAGCGGTTCGGATCTGCCGAGGTGACCGCGCCCCAGCGCATCGCGTCGATGAAGCCGGCCAAGGTGACAGGATCGTCGAAGCCCTCTGGGTTGACGTGCTCGGGCAATCCTTGCGGTGGGGTGACGGTTTTGCCGACCTCTAGCTCCCAGATCACCGACAGCTGTTCACCGAGGCGATCCTCGTCGAGTGACTGCAGGTCGACGACGTGATTCAGCTTCGCGGCTGCGTCGTCAGCTGGGCTGAGTGGTAGACCCTGAGCTTGAACGTTGGCGACCGCCCACGTCGAACCGCGCACCTCAACAACCTGACCGGGCTCGGGCAGGGAAGGGGCAGCTACAGGCACAGGTGGTCCTCCGGGTGGTGGCGTTGGCCGAACAGTATCGCCGTCGATACCGACAACGGCGCGGATGGTGTCTTCGGACACTCCGAAGTGCTCGGCGGCTCGCTTGACCATTTCGGCGGCGGCGGTGTGTCCGCGGGTGGGGTCGGTAGTGGAGGTCGCAGCGCTGAAATCCCGTCGGATCTTGCTCCGCTGGCCCGAAGTCAGCAGGTCCTCGGGCAACACCGCCGGCAACTCGTCATGGAGCAGGTACTCGATGGTGTCGTAGGAAATGCCGTACTTAGCTTCGAGCTGGGCGCAGGTGTTGCGCATTGCCCACTCAATGCCATGTTCATCGACCGCTTGTTGCACCGCTCGACGGATTGTTGAGCGTTGACCAGGCGACAGATGGTCCGCTTCTTCCCGCGGTGTCTCCCCCACGCATCACCACGGTAGCCGGGGATCTCGGACATTGGTCGGATTTCTGCGGCCGCCGTGGCGCGCCAGCAATGGGCGACGGTTATGGCGATGTCCTCCGCACCATCGCCGGTTCGGCCGACGTCACCGGCGGCGTGACGGTGAAGATCGGAGCACGCGTGGCCGGTCGTCGACACAGTGCTCCATGGCAAGGAGTTCGCCGTCGCTATCGTGCCCCTGGCCCCGCTCTGAGTCCGGGCCCACGTCACCCGGCCCGAGCGGGACGACCACGCCGATGATTGACACAAATGTCAGTTGTGTCGGACCCCGCCGGTACGATTCGCATTCGAACATCTTGGCGGATGGAGCGACTGTGTCACAGCCAATATTCACCCGCGTCACCCGCCGCCGCTGTGTCGGCGCACGCAGCAACCAGGTGTTCACGACGTGGCGCATCCGCGCATGCTCCCGCCGGCAGCGCCTTTGAACCATCGAATTCGACATACCCGCAGGAGCAACATGGAGGCACTCGATACCGAGTTCGCCCAAGCGGTACGCAACGTCAGCATCCACGGCGACAAGCGCGACCGCGCTATCGACGCACACACCGAGGTGCGCAACTTGCTTGAGGCCGATGCCGAGCTGAAAGACTGGGGCATTGACACCCGGCTCATCGGCTCGTACGCGCGCTTGACCGCTCGATATCCCGGCAAGGACGTCGATGTCTTCCTGCGCTGCACCAAGCTGTCGGTGCGCCACAGCCCGGAGAAGATCTACAACGCTGTCGAGCGCGTGCTCGTTGACGAATACGGCGTGAAGGGTGAAGTTCCTGGCGGGCGCATCACCCCTCAAGCGCGGTCGCTCAAGATCGAGTTCCCCGAGCCCGAGGGCCACTTCAGCGATGACGCGTTCGCCATCGACGCAGTGCCGGCCGTGCCCTGGGGTGAGCACTGGGCCATCCCCAACCGTGACCGCGACCAATGGAACAATGACGAGGGCCGCTGGATCAAGACCAATCCGGTGCAGTTCGCCAAAGATACCGATGCGCTAGCCACGGCCGCGTGGAGTCCGACGGTCGGCGGCGATAACGCCTACCGGCACATCGTGCGGCTGCTCCGTCAGGTCCGCCACGTTCACCTCGGCGGGCAGCGCCCCGGCGGCCTGTTCATCGAGGTCGCCGCGTACTACGTGTGGAATGAACAGCTGGTCACCGGAACCACCTACGCCGAGCTGCTGGCCGCCACGATGGAACACGTCGGCGCTAGGTTGATCGATTGTGCCGACGACGGTCTGGCCGACCCGGTGCTCGGTACGCCGCTGAAACCTGCTCTGGATCCGTGGCAATGGAGATCGGCCGGGCAGACCTTCGAGCGTCTGGCCGGTGAGGCCCGCGCGGCGCTCAACTCGGATCGGTGCCGCGCAGCGAAGCTATGGCGCGACATCCTGGGCACAAATGACCGGGGGCAAATCCTTCCGCTGCCCGACGGGTGTGATGCGGCCGGATTCCCGATCGGGGCCGTCACCGCGGTGGGCGCGCTGGGCAGCAATCAGCCGCGTGGCTTCGCCACGCCCCTCTCGCGTCTCGAAGCTCGCCGCTGAGCAGGCTGTTGGATACCTACGACGACGCCGCATTTGATCGGTTCTGTTCGGACCTGGTCAACGCCGGATTCTCTCCCAATGGAGACCACGACACGCCGTGCTGGACGGGGCCAATTCGGCCGAGTCTGCGCGCACACACCGACGCAACCTACATGCGAATCCAGTTCTATCCCGGGTGGCCACTGCGCTACGCTCACGTCGTTGTCCCCGGCCTGCGCACCGGGCACGCCTCGCAGGGCACCATCTGCCTGTGGGCCGAAGACGATCCGGCCCAGATCAATGGCCGTGAACTACAAGGACTTTGGGACCGCCTCGACCAGTGGGCCGCCGCAGCCAAGAACGGTTTCAACCCCGAGGACCGCGCACTCGACGGGTATTGCCTCTACGACGAGGTGAGCTACTACCGAGCCGAACTGCCGCTGCACGACCTGATCGTCGGCGGCACACCCGGGTACACAGCCGAGGTATTCGGCACGGTCCAGGGAAAGTCACTGCTCATCGGCACCGGCAACCCACCAGACCCGCGAAACATCGGCAAGCCAGTGCTCACGGGGGCGTTCTACCTGCTCGACCAACTGGCCGACCCTCCGCGCACACCCGACGATGTTCGAGCGGCACTGAAGCGCCGCCAACGCAGAAACCTCGAACGTGGACTCGCGGCACGATCAGAGAAAACATTCCCGCAGCCCAGCGGCGGCCACGACTTCATCGCATTGGCCTGGCCCCGCCACGATGCTGACCACGACGCCGTCGTGGTCAGCTTTACCGGCGCCGGTGACACCCTGCATACGGCAGCGCTGGCTGCGACCCCCAACGACGAGCAGGCACTGCGTCGACGCGCAGGTCCTGATGCCGATCTGCTCGCCGACAAGACGGTTCTGATCGCCGGCGCCGGATCTGTCGGCGGACACGTCGCGATCGCCGTTGCCTCCAGCGGCGTAAGCACCCTCTACGTGTACGACAGTGACTTTCTCACCAGCTCCAACGTTGTTCGCCACGTCAGCACCCGCCACTTCGTCGGATACCCCAAAACCGTCGCCGTCAGGGCCGCCATCGAGCAGCATGCCCCCTGGACCCGGGTGACCGGCCACGACGACCTACCCTACGACCCAGTCCGTCTGGGCGCCCACGTCGCCGAAGTCGATCTGGTCATCGATTGCACCGGGGTTCTGCCCCTGACCGCCGCACTCGCTGACACATGTCGGCGCCGCGGCGTACCGCTCATCGTGGGAGCACTGTTCCACCACGGCGCATTGGTCCGGGTGCAGCGACAAACCGTAGGCGACACCCCGATCGCGGCACGGCTGGCCGACCCACGCTTTTTCGCACTACCACCTGATACCGAGGTCGACGGTCCGTCTCAGGCTGGTTTCCTCGAACTCGGATGCACCGCACCCGTGAACAACGCCCCGCCCACCGCGGTCCTCACTGCAGCGGCCGATACCGCTGCCGCCGCCATCGACGAGCTGACGGCTCGGCGGCAGCGACCCGACGAACGCATCACTGTGCTCAGCCCGATGAACCCACCATTTCACCGTATCGGCATCATCGATCCCCGAGACACCACCCCGTCGGAGCGCAAGTGAACACCAGTACACGACTGTGGCTCACAGAGGCCGCCCACACCACCATGACAACCGCTGCCGCACAGGCACACCCGGACGAAACGGGCGGGATCGTGGTCGGCGTCTACCAAGACGGGCATCCATGGGTGATCACCGCCATCGAAATCCCTACGGCAGACCGGGGCCGATCCCACTACCGCATCCCCGGCGGGACCGACCACCCCGCCGTGCTCAGGGCACGAACGGCCGATCACCGACTGGGATACCTGGGTGACTGGCACAGTCACCCCCACGACGTGGGCCACAGCCGCACTGATCTCGCATCGCTGGCCTTGATCTCGATCAAAATGCCACTGCAACCCAATCCAACCCAAATCGTGGTCCGCAGAACCGGTCACGGTTACACCCTCGATGCCCGACGCATCGTCACCCTGATCCCCCGTGCCTGCACCGTCACACTGACGGGCGGACTTCCCGGGCTGACACCACGCACCGTCCACGGCGATCAACACACGAATGGCCCTCACACACCCAAGACGGACCTGCCAGGAGGCCCTGCATGACCGGCAACGAAATGCCTAGCGCAACCGGCGTCCGAATCACCGGAGACGAATACCAGTGGCTGCACGTCTGGCGGGCGTGCATGGAAGCGCTGCACCACGACCTGACAAAGAACACCAACAACCCCACGATCGCTATTGGTGTCGAGGAACCGGGCGTAGGCAATGGCGACGACGTCGTGCGATACCGCCAGCGCACCCCGCACGTGTACACACAGGTTAAATACGCTGTCGACAACCGTATTTCGGTCGGGCTGCCCTACCTGGACGAAAGGGGCATTCTCAAAAAGTTCGCGACGACACACGGCACCCTTACCGCCAACGGCGATCCCGTCGAAATGCGGTTCGCCACAAACCGCCCTCACGATCCCACCGACGTCCTGCTGAAAGATCGAGATGGTCGCGACGGCAGACTGGTCCCCCGCGCCGCCCAAGATGGACCGACCTCAGAGCGCGGGAAAGCGCGAGCAGCATGGGCAACGGCCGCAGGCACCGACGAACTCGGGTTGATGGCTCTGTTAGATGACCTCCACTTCGATATCGCCTACGAATACGAACGTCTACGCGACGAGGTCGCCCTGCTAATGACCGCCAACGGCCTGCGATCGGACGACAATGCAGTCGATCAAGGTACGAAGTGGGTCTCCCAGCAGGTTATCGCCGGGCACCGCCGACTTGACCTGGCAGACATCAACAAAGCCATCACTACGCTGGCTCTACAGGTCGGCTCACCATGGACCACAGTGTCGATCGCGACCATCAAGCACGATGACCTCGCCGATCAAGCTGCCGTCAGCATCGACTGGGTAGAGCGCATCGCCGGAGAAAAGCCCTCGCACCGTGTTGCCCCAGCTGCGCCCCATACGTGGGCTGATCTTGCTGCTGAGATCGCCACCGTGCCAGCGCAACTCGGCAGTTGCCGTCGCATTTTGGCGACGGGGCACATGCGTCAAGCAACCGGTTTCCTACTCGGCGCTGAACTGCTGCGGGTCATGCGCTACGAGGTCGGCATCCGCCAAAACGACCAACTGTGGACCAGTGACGTTGCCACAGTGCTTTTCGACCTCGACGTGAGCGAAAACCGCATCGGCCAGGGCTCTGACATCGCGCTCATCGTCAACGTGGCCGCCAACGCAGCCAGCCAGGCGACCGAATGGATACTGCAGAACGCGTTGCCCGTCGAGACGATCCTCACCGCCACGCCAGCGACAGGAACGGGCCCCAGCGCCGTGACGACACCCGTGGCAGCCAACAGCCTCGCCGTCACCATCCGCGACCTCGCTCGCAACCACGCCAGCGCCGAGAGATTGCACCTGTTCCTGATCGGACCGCTCGGACTGGCCGTACTCATGGGACACCACTGGAACCGCGTTCCGACGACACTCGTATACGAACACCTCGGCCCGCAAGGGTACGAGCATGCCTTCACCGTGGACACGTAGGCTGATCCCCGAAGGCATAGCACCAGGATGGCGGCAGGCTCGGAAGGCCTGCAGGTTCTAGCCGCCAGCCGTCCCTTGATTACCAAACGCGAACGCGGAGCAGCGCACATCCGGAAGTTGTTGATTCCGTGTTTGTCCCGGCAAGAACGTCGGTGTGCCAGCCCGGCACAGACAGTCGCATCCATCCGTTGCTGCCACTGCGAAATGCAGTAAACCATCGACGTTCACCCAGATGTCCGGCACTCTCAGGTCTTTCTGGATTTCCTCCGGCACTCTCATGTTGTCGTGGAACTCCTGACCGGATGCTGTCCACGACCAATTGAGAGTGCGCCGGTCAGCACTCCCCCCGCACTCTCAGAAAGTTCCGGATCGGACAACCAGGAACTACGGGGGGGCAACGTGGAAGTAGCGGTGGTGGCCTGGCTTCAACGCAGAAGACTCGCCGCCGCAGGTTTACGTGCAGGAATGAGATTCGGTGTCGTTTGATCGCGAAGTTTAGGGGTACTGAACTGTTCGTGAGAATGTGAGTATTCGTGATCGAATGTGTGTTTTAGTGAGTGTGTGAAGTTGGCTGAGTGGGCGCGTGCGAGTGGTGTGCATCCGCAGACGGCGTATCGGTGGTTTCGTGAGGGTCGGATGCCGGTGCCTGCTCGCCGGTTGGAGTCGGGGACGATCTGGGTCGATGCTCCGGCCAGCCGGGTGGCTGGCCGGACTGTGGTGTATGCGCGGGTGTCGTCGCATGATCAGCGGGCCGATCTGGACCGCCAGGTTGCACGGCTGACTGATTGGGCTACGTCGCACGGGTATGTGGTCGGTGAGGTCGTGACCGAGGTCGGGTCCGGTCTGAACGGCAAGCGGCCCAAGTTGCGTAGGATCCTGTCAGACCCGTCTGCTTCAGTGGTGGTCGTGGAACACCGTGATCGGCTCGCGCGCTTCGGGGTTGAGTATCTCGAAGCCGCGTTGTCTGCGCAGGGCCGCACGATCATCGTCGCCGACCAAGGCGAGACCGTCGATGATTTGGTGCGCGACATGATTGAGGTGCTGACCTCAATGTGCGCGCGCCTGTACGGACGCCGGGGGGCGCGCAACCGTGCGATGCGGGCGGTGACGGCCACCAAACAGACTGAGCCTGTCGGGGTGGTTGGTGGTGGCTAAGTTCGAGATACCCGAGGGTTGGACCGCGCAGGCCGACCGGTACGCACTGGATCCGACACCGACACAGTTGCGGGCGTTGGCTTCTCATGCTGGTGCTGCGCGGTTTGCCCACAATCACATGTTGGCGTTGGTGAAGGCAGTGATGGATCAGCGGGTCGCCGAACGCAGCTACGGCGTCCCTGAGGATCGGTTGACCTCGGTGTTGGGGTGGTCGTTGCCGGCGTTGCGCAAGGTGTGGAATCAGCGCAAACCGTCGTGCGCGCCATGGTGGGCCGAGAACTCCAAGGAGGCCTACAACACCGGCCTGGATGGGTTGGCCCGCGGTCTGGACGCGTGGTCGAAGTCCCGAAAAGGTGAGCGGGCCGGCCGCGCAGCCGGTTTTCCGCGGTTCAAAACGGCCCGCGCCCCGCGCTCGGTGCGGTTCACCACCGGTGTCATCCGGTGCGAGGCCGATCGTCGCCACATCACGTTGCCGCGACTCGGCGCGGTCCGCAGCCATGAATCGACGCGCAAACTGGCCCGCCGGATAGAGGCCGGGACGGCGCGGATCTTGTCGGCCACCGTGCGCCAAGACAGTGCCGGACGCTGGTACTGCGCTCTGCAGGTCATCGTCGCGGTCAAGGCCCGGCCCGCGCACGCGCGGCGGTCAATCCATCCGATTGTGGGTGTCGATGTCGGGGTGAAAGCCGACAGCCTGCTCGTCGTGGCGACCCCCGGGGGGACCGAGATCGATCGCGTTGCTGCGCCGAAGTCGCTGACCGCTGCGCAGGGCCGGTTGCGGGCGCTGCAGCGCCGCGCCGCCCGCCAGCACGGCCCCTACGATCCGGCGACCAAGACCAAGCAGGTGCCGTCGAAGCGGTGGCGGCGCACCCAGGCCCGGATCGGCCGCACACACGTCCACGCCGCGGCCGTGCGTCGCGATGTCCTGCACAAGGCCACCACTGCACTGGCTCAGCAGCACCAGGTGGTGGTGGTCGAAACTCTGAACGCCGCGGGCATGCGCGCCAAGGGCGGGGCTCGCAAGCGCGGGCTCAACCGCGCCTTGGCTGATGCCGCCCTGGCCGAGATCCGGCGCATGCTCGGATACAAGACACGTTGGTACGGCAGCCATCTAGTGGAGGCCGATCGGTTCTACCCGTCATCGAAGACGTGCACGGCCTGTGGGAGGCGAAAGTCAAACCTCACCCTGGCCGATCGAGTCTTCGAATGTGACGACTGCGGTATGCGGATCGATCGCGATCTGGGTGCCGCGACCAACCTCGCCCGACTCGGCGTACCCACACATCAGGGTGAACAGAGTCCCGCCGGGAGTGGCCCGGTGGCAGGACGTGGAGCCACGCGTGAGACCGAACCCGCACCAGCGGGCGACGCAGCGGGCGATGAAACGTCAACCCCGCACCACCACCCGGTGGACCAGACGGGGACCGCCTCACCGCAAGGCGAGGCTGCCTAATGAACGAGCACACTCACATTCGCTCAACAAAAGGCAACGGCAGGAACTGCCGGGCTCTGTACTTAAAGCGCTACTCAATGCGAGGGACGTGCCGCGGTGGCCGCGGTCCGTGCTCGGGTGGCATCGCGGCGCAGCGCCTGGGTTAATGCGTCGTTGTCGGTCAGATCGGCTGCGGTGGTCAACGTCCGCGCTATGCGGGCAAGCAGCGCCGGGGGAGCGGCGATGGGACCTTGGGTGTGCTCGGCTTGAATCATGCCTGCGATGGACAGCAGTTGCGCCGTCTCGCGTTGGCGCGCGGCTCGTTCTGCGGCGGTGGTTGCCGTCGTGCTCTGGTAGAACAGCAACGTCTCGGCCAGGCCGCTGATCAAGCGTCCGAACACCGACACGCTGATGTGCACCGTCCGGGCAAGGGCGAAGAGATTCTCGCCCGGTTCCTCATCGGTGAATGAGGCGACGATTTCGTCGGCGAGAGCATCGAGGGCGGCGTGATCGAGTAGAGGCTGTGCGGACCGTTCGCTGATACCTAGCTGGCTGGCCACGGTGGCGTGGCGCTCAGCAAGGAGCGTGCAGGCCGCCTCGTGGGAGAGCACCATGCCACGATCACTGATGCGGGCAATCAGGACCGCCGCGCGTTCATCTAGCCAAGCCTGTTTGTCCGGCAACGCGTTCCGCCTTTCAGATTTCCCAGGGGTCCTCCCCACGGCTAAAGCCGGGGGGATTCCAAGCCGGTTCATACTGCGGGTACAGCAGTGGTCTCCGAGAACATCCACGCACTGTCGGTCGGGCATTCCACGTGCGTGACCTTGCCTGCGAGGTCGAGAGTGGCTGGGCATTTGAAGTCGTGAAAATAGGTGGACGTCCCGCCGGGAGAGTCGACCGTCGCGGTGAACTGACATGTGACGAGCGCTCCGCCAGCGGCGGGGTCTAGGCAGGAGACTCTGCTGATCTGGATGTCGCTTCTAGTATTCGCCGACATCCACTCAGCGAACTGGGCCGGCAGCGACGGGCTAGGAGGCGATGTCGTGGTCGTGATCCTCTGAACAGCGACTACGCCGCCGAGCGCCACCACAAACACGGCGAGGGCAAGAATGGCCCACTTCGCCGGTGCACCGAGTCGCTGCGCCCGAGGCCATGGGCTCGGGCGTTCAAGTCTCATGTTTGACGAATCTCCTTGCTCTGCAACCAGGTCGGAATAGCCGAAGCGCAACCGCCCCTGCTGCTGTGGCAACCTCTCCGATGCAGATTCACACCGCCCACTGTCGAAGCCGGATCCAGTCATGCACGAATTCCGTTCTCTCCGTATTCTATTGCGGGCTGAGCGGGGTCGTCGCCCGAACACGGAACCTGAGGCATCGGAGGCATCGGCGCCGCGCCTTGTGTCTTCTCGGTCTCCCTGTCTTCGTCCGCCTGGCGCGCCATCGCTTTACGCAGCTTTTCGCGGTATTGCGAGGCTGCGGCTATTGCGGTCAAACGTGGCTCCACGGATGGCCGCTGGTTGAGAGCAACACAGATGGCGGCGAGCTGCGCGTCGAGCACGCCCTCTACATCGGGGACGAGCGTGTTTCTGTTGGTGGAGGTCGTGCTCATCTCAAACTCGATTCGGTCCTCATTGTTCTTGTCCTCACTCACCTATCGCTCTCTTCCTCTTGGTACGTTTCGCGGACTATGGCTTGCCGACGAGGGTGCGCAGTCGCTCGACTTCATCCGCCAGCTCCAGGTGCAACGCATCCCCGCCGCCCCACTCGTAGGTGTACCGAGCCCGCACAACCATGTCGATGTCCTCGCGCCGCTGGCCCGCCTCAAGTGCACGCTCGACCGTCGCCCTAACGTCGGGGTCTTTCACGAGTTTCCCGCCTTTCTCGTCTCCGGCTCGCTGCTCATCGTGCGTAGCGACGTATTGGGCGATGGCCTCGCGCATGAGATCGCTGGCGCTTCGGTTCTCGCGGTCGGCTAGCTGGTCGACACGCTCGCTAAGCGCACGGGGCAGCCGAACTTGCCGGCGTGGCGAGACTGCTCCCGGTTCGGAGGCGGGGTCAACGCTGGGCCGACCACCGGCCCGGCGGATCAGTTCACGGCTTGATCGCGTTGCCTCAGTGCCCGTTTCGCCGCGCTCGGGATGAATGCCGCGGTCGGCACTTTCGGCCCAATCCGCAAGCTTGTTGTATCGGTCCTGGTCGATGTTCATCGGTCGCCCTCCTTTTGATCGAGTCGGTCGAGGAACTTCACGCGAACAGCCATGACATGAAAGATCCTCACGGTTGACGGCGGGATGACCTCTGCCATGACTTCAATCAGCGGCGACGTAGGCTGCAAGCTCGGCCCGATCCAGAGGTCCGGCTTAACGCCGCCCAGTCTCGGGTCATCAAACTCGGCCTCGTAGTAACGAGGATTGCTCATCGCGTGAACGGCGTCGGCAATGGTGAATCCGTGACGTCGGGCACTCTCGGTGAACTCGATGGCCATACCCAGTAGTGTACTACACAACCGTGTAGTTGTGTAGTACATATCTCGGGTCTCGGGTTCGTTTCCTTCACCCACCCCAGTTAACGCCGCTGCGTTGAGGTCTATGCCCTGGACGCTGTGCCACCCGCCAACCACAGCCGGTCAACTTGGCCGGTCTGGCACCGGGTAGGGGAGTGAGAACTCGCTAAAACCATTGGCGCGGTGCCATGTTGACGCCACCGAGGTCTGACATCGCTGGATCGGCGGCGGCTGTCTGTTCTGAACAGACCTGGCGGCCTGATGCAGGTACGCCAGCTCGCCTGAGGCGCATACCTGGGTCGCCGTCTCATCTGAGATGGCGGATCGAGCCCGCGTGTCGGCGTTAGTCGCCCTGGATGGATTGGATGTAGGCTGGCCAGCTCTCGGTGATTGTTTGAGTAAGCCCGAGTCGGGTTGTGTTGCGGTCGGCTTCTGTGAGCTGTTCTCGGCTCTCGGGGTAATGGATGACCATGCCTTGGCGGGAGGCGTCGCAGACAATGCAGTACGAGCGATGATCAAGTCCTAAGTAGAGCCCGGGTAGCACTTCGGTGATGTCGTAGAGAGCCTGGTCGAAGTCGATTCCATCCGAAGACCACGTGCGTCCAAAGTGGTCGAGCCAGCGAGTCAGCTCGGCGAGGAATACAACGCGGTATTGGCTGTGGCTCGCGAAGTAGCGCGCGAGGTCCAAGACCTGGCGTGTCGGCGTCCTG
>NZ_QMEW01000003.1 GCF_003284965.1 Mycolicibacterium sp. GF69 | reverse complement strand
CTATCCGCTGGTGGCTGATTACCGCGGGTCCAGTCTGAGGGTGCACTGGCCACCCGAACTGCAGCAGCGGGTACACGATGTCGCCCAGCAGCACAACGCCACCAGCTTCATGGTCATCCAGACCGCGCTCGCGGTACTGCTATCCAAGCTCAGCGCGAGTTCCGATCTGGCGATAGGGTTCCCGATTGCGGGACGCCGCGACCCCGCGCTGGAAAATCTGGTGGGATTCTTCGTCAACACCCTGGTGTTGCGCGTCGATCTGACCGGTGACCCCAGTTTTGCCGAACTGCTGGCCCAGGTGCGGCGCCGCAGCCTCACGGCCTACGAACACCAGGACGTGCCCTTCGAAGTGCTCGTCGAACGGCTCAACCCCACCCGAAGCCTCACCCATCACCCGCTATTTCAGGTGATGTTGGCATGGCAAAACTTCGCAGTGCGTGGAAACGACGGGCCCACTGCAGGATTGGCCATGGGCGATCTTGAAGTCACCCCGATCGCGGCCGACACGCACACCGCCCGCATGGACCTGTTGTTCAACCTGGTCGAGCGCTGGACCGCCGTCGGAGAACCTGCCGGGATCGATGGAGCGGTGGAGTTCCGCACCGACGTCTTCGACGTCGCCAGCATCCGAGCGCTGACCGAGCGGTTCCAGCGGGTGTTGATGGCGATGACCACGGACACCAGCCGATGCCTTTCATCGATGGACGTGCTCGATACCGATGAGCGCGCCCGCTTGGACAGTTGGGGTAACCGAGCGGCGTTGACCCGGCCAGCGTCCGCGCCGGAGTCGATCCCGTCGTCGTTCGCGGCGCAGGTGGCCCGCGCTCCAGAAGCAATCGCGGTGACATTCGAGGGCCGATCCGTGAGTTATCGCGAGCTGGAGCAGGCAGCCAACCGACTGGCGCACCTGCTCGCCGAGCATGGTGCGGGCCCGGGACGCGTTGTGGCCTTGCTCTTTCCACGTTCCATCGAGGCCGTCGTCGCGATTCTGGCGGTGTTGAAGACCGGCGCGGCGTATCTGCCGATCGACCCGGCACATCCCGACGCGCGGATCGAGTTCATGCTGGCCGACGCCAATCCGATCGCCGCCGTCGCCACCGCAGAGTTGCGCTCACGGCTGGACGACACCGAACTGCCGATCATCGATATCGACGACCCCCGCATCGCCGCCTGCCCGCAGACGGCGATAACGGCAGCGGCTCCCGACGACCTCGCATACATCATCTACACCTCAGGCACGACCGGTGTGCCCAAAGGGGTTGCCGTGACCCATCACAACGTCACCCAATTGCTGGCGTCTCTGGACATTGACGAGACGCGCGAGGGTGTGTGGAGCCAGTGTCACTCCTTGGCATTCGACGTCTCGGTCTGCGAAATTTGGGGTGCGTTGCTGCGGGGCGGGCGCCTGGCGGTGGTGTCCGAATCGGTGGGCCGCTCGCCGGAAGACTTCCTCGCGCTGCTGGTCAGCGAACACGTCACCGTCTTGAGCCGGACCCCCACCGCGTTCTATGCGCTGCAAACAGCCGACGGGCTACAACCCGAACTGGGCGGTCAACTGAGCCTGCAGGCTGTGCTGTTCGCCGGCGAGGCGCTTGAACCTCGCCGTCTACGAGCTTGGCTGGAGGCCCACCCGGGACCGCCACGCATCATCAATCTGTACGGCATCACCGAGACCACGGTGCATTCTTCCTTCCGGGAGATCGTCGAAGGCGATGCCGGCAGCAATGTCAGCCCCATCGGAGTTCCGCTCGCGCACCTTGGCTTCTTCGTGCTGGATGGGTGGCTTCGGCCCGTGCCGCCTGGAGTGGTCGGGGAGTTGTATGTGGCCGGCGCCGGGCTGACGACGGGATATGTGCGCCGGGCCGGTTTGACCGCATCACGGTTCGTGGCCTGCCCCTTCGGGCCGCGGGGGGCACGGATGTATCGCAGTGGCGATTTGGTCAGTTGGGGCGCTGATGGGCAGTTGCGGTATCTGGGACGCGCCGACGAGCAGGTCAAGATCCGCGGATACCGAATAGAGCTGGGCGAAGTCGAGAACGCTGTATTGAAATGCCCTCAGGTCACCCAAGCCGTCACGACGGTGTACCAGGGGAACGCCGACGCCCAACTCGTCGCGTACATCACCATCGATCACACCAGCACGGCCGCCGAGGACACCGAAGCCGTCGAAGAGTGGCAGCAGCTTTATGACCAGTTGTATGGCGCCGAGGTCGCGGTTTCGGAGTTCGAATCGGATTTCTCAGGTTGGAACAGCAGCTACACCGATGAACCCATTCCGCTCGAGCAGATGGCGGAGTGGCGTGCGGCTGCGGTCGATCGGATCGGGGCTCTGCGGCCGCGGCGGGTTTTGGAGATCGGAGCGGGCTCGGGTCTGGTGCTGTCTCAGATCGCCCCGCGCTGTGAGCACTATGTCGGAACCGATGTGTCGGCGGTGGTGATCGACCGCCTCGGTCATGCACTCGAACAGTCGGAGACCCCTTGGCGTCACCGGGTCCAGCTACTGACCCAACCGGCCCACGTGACCGGGACGCTGCCGCAGGGTTACTTCGACACAGTGATACTCAACTCGGTGATCCAGTATTTCCCCCACGCGGGCTACCTGGCACAGGTCATCGGTAATGCCATGGAGCTGCTGGCGCCCGGCGGGGTTCTGTTCATCGGTGACGTCAGAAACCACAGTCTGCAGCAAGCGTTCCAAACCGGTGTTGCGCTGGCGCGTAGCTCCGCCACCGCCGACGCGGCCGAGATCCGCCAGAGGGTTCAGCGCGCCATGTTGGCTGAACGCGAATTGCTGCTGGCTCCAGAGTTTTTCGTCCAATGGGCCGCCGAGCATGCCTCGGTGGCTGGACTGGGCATCGAAGTCAAGCGCGGGTTCGCCGACAACGAACTGACCCGGTACCGCTACGACGTCACCATTGTCAAAGCCCCTGCCTCGGTGCTTTCTGTCGCTGATACGCCCGCCCGGCCGTGGAACCAATTCGCGGGCTTGGACGGGCTGATTAAGGAGTTGATCTCGCAAACTCCGGCCGCCGTGCGGGTCACCGAGATCCCTCGCGCCCAAGTGATCGCCGACGTGGGTGTTGCCCGAGCGTTGGATGCGGGATCGTCTCTGAGCCAGGCGCTGGCTCAAGTGATCCCGGACGCCGTCATCCCCGAGGACTTGCATCGACTCGCCGACACCGCCGGCTATCACGTCGCGGTGACCTGGGGTGCCTCACCGGGCACCTTGGACGCGGTATTCGTCAGACCCGTTGACGGCGCTAGCATTCCGTTCTTGGGCGATCTCTACTTGCGGCCGATCTGGCCCGCCGAACGTGCAAGCTTCGCCAACGACCCGCAGACCAACAGCAAGATCAGCGCCGTGCGGCGCGAGGTCAGTGCGCGGTTGCCCGCTTACATGGTGCCGAGCCATGTTGTGGTGCTCGACGAGTTCCCGCTGACCGCGTCGGGCAAGATCGACCGCAAGGCCCTGCCTGCACCGGTATACGGCGCAACAACATTCCAACCGCCGCAGACGGAGACCGAGAGAATCATCGCCGACATCTGCGCTCAAGTGCTGGGCATAGCGCGCGTCGGAGTCGAGGACTCGTTCTTCGACCTCGGTGGAGACTCGCTGTCGGCGATGCGGCTGGTCGCCACGATCAATTCCAGGCTGGATACCAATCTGGCGGTTCGCACCGTGTTCTACGCACCGTCCGTGCGAAGCCTGAGTCACCAGGTGGGCAGCGATGACAGTGCGGTGGAAGTGGTTCCGGTCGAAGTCCTCAAAGAGGGTTCTGGTGTTCCGCTGTGCTGCGTTCATGACGGTTTCGGACTGAGCTGGGTATATCGGGCGCTGGGCAACTACTACGACGGCCCCATCATCGGGATCAACCACATCTCACGCGAGGGCGAGAACGAGGGCGAATCGATTCGCAGCATGGCGGCTCGCTATGCAGACAGACTCCAATCCGTTCACCCCGTCGGACCCTACAAACTCCTCGGCTGGTCTTTCGGCGGTGTGGTGGCGCACGAACTCGCCGTTGAACTTCGGCGACGGGGATGCGTGGTCCAGCGCCTCGTGCTGTTGGACGCGCCGATCATCACAAGATTCGGTGCGAGAAAGATGATCGCAACCTTCAGCGGTCGGATGCGCATCCCGCAAAGTCGGTCCCTGGACGAAAACCAAGTCCTGGAATACATCTTGCGGGCCAATCGCATGGATCTTTCATCACGGTCGAAACCCGTCACCTACGAGCAGGCGGCTGAACTCATTCAACGGCAGTCCACGGGCTTCGTGTATCTCCCGTCGAAGCAGTTGTTGGAGTTCATGGTTCGAAGTGTCAACGCCTGCCAGCGGTATCTCCTGAGCCATGCGCCTCAGATCTTCGACGGCGATATGGTCGTATTCTCCGCCGCACGCCGTGACGATGACGGTGGTCATCGCGGGCTGACCTCACGGTGGCATGGTCTGCGAAATCGAGGGCGGACCCGATCGCAGGCGCGAGGGTGGCGACCTTACGTCGCCGGCAGTGTCACCGTGTACCCCGTCGACTGCTCACACCATGAGATGTTGACGATCAAATCGCTGAGCGCATACGGCAAACACCTCAGGGCAGAATTGGATTCCCATGGCTGAGACAACTTCCGACATTGCGAGGATGCCCCGCGGCGGGCCGGACGCCTCCTGGCTGGACCGCCGACTGCAGACCGGCCGGTTGGAGTACCTGGACCGCGACGACGTCGACGATCTGAAGCGCAAGGTGATCGAGGCGCTCGACCGCAAGGGACAGCGCCGCTTTCTGGGCGCCTACACGCTGGGCGCCCGCGCAGCGCTTCGTGAGGTGGCCGACGTCGATTCGCCGAAGATCCTCGAACTCGGGTGCGGTCTCGGCGGCCTGTCACGCAAGCTGTTGGAGCACCACCCCGGCGCCCGGGTGACGGTCACCGACGTCGAACCCGCGAATGTGGCCGACGTCGCCGCCAGCGGCCTGGGCAGCCACCCCCGCGCAACGGTACGGGAAATGGATGCGACCGAAATCGACGCTCCCGACGGGTATTACGACCTCGCGGTCTTTGCGGCGTCGTTGCACCACTTGCCGCCCGAATCGGCTGCCCGAGTGTTGGCCGAAGCGACCCGGGCGGCGAAGAAGTTACTGATCATGGATCTTCGTAGGCCGCGATCACCGCTGCACCTGCTGCTGTTGGCGACGGTGCTGCCGATGACTCCGGTGGCGCCGTTGGCGCACGATGGGGTCATCAGCTCGCTGCGCGCCTACAGCCCGTCCGCCCTGCGCGCGCTCGCCCGTCATGCCGACCCGACGATCATCGTCGAGTTCCGCCCCCGGCCATGGGGTATCACGACGATGGTCGCCAGGCGCGCCGAATGAGGGAGGACGTTGTGACAGGTCCGGACGAGCAAGATCCGATCGACCCACAGCGCGAACACCGTGGCAAAGTGGATTTCACCGGCGTGCAGTGGGGATCGGTGGAGTGGACGATGCTCTGCATGCTCTACCTGCGAGCTTGCGAGAGCCGATTGGCCCATCCGATTCTCGGCGATCAACGGGCCGCTCAGGACGTCTCTCGTATCGATTACGACTTTCGACGAATCCACCGGCGTATCGCGCCGGCGTTCAACCAGTTCGGGGTGGCATTGCGTGGCGCGCACTTTGAAGCCTGGATCACTGACTATCTGAACCGTCGCCCGGATTCCGTGGTGCTACATCTGGGGTGCGGACTACACAGCCGGCCTGTCCGCCTTGCGGTGCCGAGGGACGTGCGGTGGTTTGACGTCGACCTGCCCCCGGTCATCGCGCTGCGCCGGCAGTTGTATTCCGAATCCGACACCTATCGGATGATCGGGTCGTCGGTGACCGACCCGGGCTGGCTCGATGAGCTACCCACGGGCGGTGCCGTGCTCATCGTCGCTGAGGGCCTTCTGATGTACCTCACCCCGGCCGAGGTCACCGAACTACTTCACCGATTGGTCGACCGGTTTGACACCGGAGAGCTACTCGCTGACCTGTTGTCGGAATGGGGTCCGCGCCTGTCCAGGATCATGACGTCAGGCATCATCAAGTGGGGCACCCGCGACGGCCGTGAGATCACTCGTTGGGATTCGCGATTACGCCTCGTCGAAGACGTTCCCGTGGTGGACGGGTTCGACAGGATTCCACTCAGCCGACAGCGCTTTCTGTACCGCATGGTGCATGCCGTCCCGACGAGTCGAAACTACGACCGGCTCTACCGATACGTGTTCTAGGCGTCAAAACGTGCGCGGCGACCATCTGGTGGACTTGGCATCCGCCTCGAGGCGCAACCGGGCCGCGCGGTTGCGGGCTTCGGTCGCGCGGGCGTGGGCGGCGTGGGAGGCTTCGGTGGCTCCCGCCTGCGCCTCGAAAACCTCAGCCTCGGCGGCCAGCGCTTCGGCTTCGGCGGCCAGGGCTCGGGCTTGGGTGGCTTCTGCCCGCGCCCTCGCCTCGGCGGCGCGCGCGTGCGCCGCGGCGGCTGCCGCCCGCGCCCGTGCCTCCCACTCCGCCTGCGGCAGATTCGTTGTGCCCCGGATCATTTCTGTGTTGCTGCCCGCCGGCCGGTCCGGCTGCCAGGCGCCGGCAACGGCCCGCGTGTGGTGCTCATCGGTTTCCTGGCGAAGTGCGTAGTACTCGGTCACCACCAGAGCCACGCCGGCCAGCACCAGCAGGGGTACGAACAGGTAGGGCAGCATGATCACCCCGAGTAAGGCGACGATCGTCACTGGCACTGCGACGACGCCGGCGGCCCACGGGTACCGCTCGTTCAATCCGAGGATGGTCGACCGCGTCGTGAACACTCGCGTCGCCCACAAATGGCGATCCGGCCAACTCATGGCCATTCTTGAAGACCCCACGATCGGTTCCCTTCGCGGAGACGGTCTGGCTCACTCATTGTGACACGTCACGCGGGGGTTATCGATGATTGCGCGATTGTCGGTGATGGCAATGATGCCTACCGGCTCTTGTCCGGCGCTTCAACTACGCGTCGGCCGCGCTACGCGGCAGTTGGGCGTCGTGCATGAGTTGCGGCGCAGTCACATTCGTATTGCGATTCGGCCAGCGCTGCCGTCATAGCACCGGCCGGAGCACGACGGCCCCGGGAACGGTCCGCAGGTAGTCGAACAGGGGACTGTCGACGACCTTGTTGTCGGCGGCCAGCGATGACGCGTTGCGCAGCACCGGGCCGTCCGGAGTGTCGACGAAGATGCCGACGTGTGTGACGTCGAGGCCGCCGTCGTCGGCATACGCTCCGATGTAGTCGCCGGTGCGCAGTTGGCCCACCACGCCGCTGTCGAACCGGTCGCTCGGAATGTAGGCCACGGTCCGTGGCACGACCGGCAACCCGGGCAGGTACAGGCCGCCGGAATCCTTCTGATTGAGATTCTTGTGCACCTCGATCGCATCGGGGCTCAGGCTCGTGGTGATGTCGGTTGCCACCGTCGGAGTCGCCGCGGCCCAGTCGGTGAAGAAGTGCCTGCGGTTCGCAAAGCTCACGACACCGTCTTTGTAGCGAACCGTCGTCAGCCCGGCGACGAACTCGTCGCGATTGTCCGCCCGCTTGAGCGCCTCGACGTAATCGGCGAAGGTGAAGCAGTCCACCCGCTCCAGTTCGACGACCAGCTTTTCCGGCTGGTCCGCCGATCCGACGAGAGTGTCTGCGCCATAGGGCGTCCCCAGGAAGTCCGCCCCGAAGCGTCCGCGGCCCGTGGCCAGCAGCCGCTCGAGGATCTGCTCGCTCCGCGGCGAGATCTGCACGGGCATCGACGACGTCCCCTGCGACGCAAGGTAACTCGCGACAGGGATGGGTGCTGCTTCGGAGTAGCCGACCGGAAGAAGCACGTCCCCGGCCGTCGTCACGTAATAGACCTCCCACCGGTGATAGCCGGCGAACGCTGCGGGATCGGCGGCCATGACCGCGGCGTAGTCGCTGATCGCGCGGACGTAGTTGTTCGAGTTGTTGTACCGGTACAGGGCGTAATCGCGGTCTCGGGCGAACCCGTTGGCGGCGAGGTAGCGTCCCGCCGCCATGATGCTGTCACGGGGCGAATGGATGTCACCGCCGGCGCCGTACGCGGCGAACGTCGAGGGCATGAACTGCATCGGGCCCTGCGCCCCTGCGGTGCTCACACCCGCGACGCGACCGAAACCGGTTTCGATGAGGTTGATCGCCGCCAGGAAATTCCACGGCACGCCGAACGCGGCTTCGGTCTCGCGGTAGTAGCCCATCAGTTCGTCGGCCGGGGTGGGCGCAACGATCCGCCACGCGGGCAACGTGTCTTTCGGCCTGCTCATCACGCCGAGTTCGCGGCGTGCGTTGACATTGTGGTCGTAGTTGGCCAGCAGCGCCGAGGGAATCCGCGGACGCACGATCGGATCCCATTCGGGATGCCGACCGATGGCCCGGTATGCCGCCTGCTGCCGATGCGCCGCCGCCCCCATCACCGCCTCGGGCGACGCGGGGTCACGCAGTACGTGTTCATCTGCCACCAGGTCGTCGGCGATGCGAACCGGATCGGTGGCAAGCTCGCGACGCGGGGGCGCAGGCGGCGGCGTTGCGGGAGCGGGTGCGGCGGTGGTCGTGGCCGAGGCATCCGGCCTGTCGGAGTCCGAGCAGCCGACCGCGGCGAACAAGATCACGACGACGCCCGCGACAGCGGCAATTCTGGCGGTATCAAAACGGGGTGCGCCGGCATCCATTGCCGTCGGAGTTTAGCGCGGCCGACCTCGCGGCATTCGCGTCAGAGCGCAGGCTGTTCAGATTCCGTGGGGTTCGGGGCAGAAGTACAACCGAGCGCCGGCCACGATGAAGTTGGACAGTGTCTCGTCTTTCGTCGTGAGGTCCAACTTCTCGGCCACCGCAGCCGGCTCTGCGCCACGCTCGAGCTGAGTGCAGACGTCGCGGGCGAGGGTGCCCAGGGTTGCACAGTCGCCCGTGAAACCTACCGAGCTCATGCTGCGGCAGAGGTCGTCAGTCGGTGATGCGGCGGCGTGCGGTGCGGTCAAAAGGGCGCCGATCACTGCCGCCAGCAACGCGGTGAGTCGCGCGAGCGTGGTCATGTCAGCTTCTTTCTACCGCTCGATTACCCGCTTTGAGGCGGCGCACACGGGTTGGGATGCGATCGAGATTTCAGCGTTACCGACGCCGGGATTTCGCGTCGCGTCGCCGGCGTGGTGACAGACTGCCAACATGGCGTGGGACTTCAGCACCGAACCGGATTTTCAACAGAAGCTCGACTGGGTCAAGCAGTTCTGCGAGGAGAAGGTCGAGCCGCTCGATCACGTGTTCCCGCACGCGGTGCGCTCACCCGATCCAGCGGTCAAGGCGTACGTTCGCGAGCTCCAGCAGGAGGTCAAAGACCAGGGACTGTGGGCGATCTTCCTCGACGAAGAACTCGGCGGACCGGGATTCGGGCAGCTCAAACTCGGCCTGCTCAACGAGATCATCGGCCGCTACGCCGGCGCCCCGCACATGTTCGGCGCGTCGGCCCCGGACACGGGCAACATGGAGATGCTCGCCGCATACGGGACCGAGGAACAAAAGCAACGGTGGCTCGTGCCGTTGCTCAACCAGGACATGTTCTCGGCGTACTCGATGACCGAGCCGCAGGGCGGTAGCGATCCAAACCTGTTCAAGACCCACGCCGTCCGTGACGGCGACGAGTGGGTGATCAACGGCGAGAAGTGGTTCACCTCGGCAGGCCGGGTGGCCGACATTCTGTTCGTGATGTGCACCAACGGGATGTTCGTGGTCCCGCGCAAGACGCCGGGCGTGGAGATCATGCCGGAGCCGCGTAACCACAACCACATCGTCTACCGCGACGTCAGGGTCCCGTACGACCATCTGCTCGGTCCCGAGAACGGCGCAAAGGTGTTGGCGCAGCGGCGACTCGGCGGCGGACGCATCCACCACGCGATGCGCACGATCGCGCAGTGCACGTTGGCGTTCGACATGATGTGCGAGCGGGCGCTCAGCCGCGAATCGCACGGCAAGGTCATCGCCGAACACCAGATGGTGCAGGAGAAGATCGCCGAGTCCTACGCGAGCATCAAGATGCTGCGCCTGTTCGTCCTCGAGACGGCGTGGAAGATCGACAACTCCTCGACCCAGGAAGCCCGCACCGAAATCGCCGCCGTCAAGTTCACGATGGCAAAAGTCCTGCGCGAGGTTTCGTTCAACGCGCTGCACATCCTCGGCTCGCTCGGCACCACTGATCTCACTCCGATCCAGGCGATGTACGCCGCGGCCCCGACGATGGGTATTGCAGACGGCGTCGACGAGGTGCACAAGGCCACCGTCGCCCGCCGCGTACTGCGCGACTACACCCCGCACGAGGGCGATTTCCCGACCGAATTCCTGCCCTACAAGCGGGAACAGGCGCGTCAGAAGATGCAGCCGGTGCTCGACGCACGCCCCGAGTTGGCGACAGCTGCCGAGGCGTATCAGAAGTACCTGTCGCGGCGCCGCTGACATCGCTGTGGGCCAAGCGCTCGCGCGGGGCCGGAACCTGAATCCGCACAAGCCGGTGTGCCGGCGACCGACGGCTCGCCTAGGGTGAAGCCATGCGGTTCGCCATCGCCCTACTCGGTGTGATCGTCGCGTTGTTCGGCCTGTTGTTCACACTGCAGGGCTTCGGTGTGGTCGGCGGCAGCCCGATGAGTAACACCACCACCTGGTCGATCCTCGGGCCGATCATCGCGCTGGTCGGGCTCGCTCTGGCGGTCGGCGGCCTCCGTCGTCGCAAGCCGTAACCGACACCGGCTCAGGTGGGGCGCCGAAACACCGTCTCGATGAGCATGCGCCGCCACCATGCCCGGTAGGCGTCCACGCTCCAGCCGTCGTGGTGGGTCACCCGGCGAAACGTCTCTACGCTGCCGAGCACTGCGGCCGTCTCGACCAGTTCCTCGAACCCAACATCGGTGCGCAGCCAGCCGCGATCGCGGAAATGCTCGAGAACGCGACCGATCTGCCTGTTGACGCTGGCGATCAGGTCGCCGCGGTACCGATCCAACTCGGGGTCCGCGTTCGCGCCTCCGATGAGCGCGGTCGCCAGGTCAGCCGCTCGTTCATGCACATCCATCTGCGCGGCCAGGAACAGGTCGAGCGCCTCGTCGAAGTCATCGGTGGCAACTATCGTGCGGCCGACGTCGAGATTGAGCACGTCGTCCTCGCCGGCCACGCCGAAAGCCGCATACTCGATGGCCGCGATCAGCAGCGCCGCCTTCGGCCCCTGCAACTGCACGGTCTCGGCGGACACCCCGGCCTCGGCGGCGATCTTGGCCAGCGTGGTGCGCGCAAAACCCTGCGCGGCGAACAGCCTCGCCGCGGTTGACACGATCCGAGTTCTGGTCGCCTGAGCCTGCTGCCTGCGCAATTCGGACTGATAAGAGCGGCCGCGAGATATTGACTTGGGTGACACAGTAATGAATACTAACTGACTGGATCGAATTTTCCGATGGCGGGGGCCCGCAATGTCGTCGATCATCATCGCCAGCATTCCGGCGCAGGGACATGTGACACCGTTGCTGACGGTTGCCAGGAACTTCGTCGATCGCGGCGACGACGTCCGCTTCCTCACCGGGGCGCGGTTCGCTGACAAGGTGACCGCGACCGGCGCCGACTTCATCCCACTACCCGCCGAAGCCGATTTCGACGACCGGCCCCTCAGCGAGCAGTTTCCGGAGCGGTCGAAGTTGAAAGGCGTGCGTGCCATCGCTTTCGACATCGAGCACGTCTTCGCCCGCCCCGCCAAGGCCCAGTTCGCAACTCTCGCGGGCGCGATCTCGGCGAAACCGGCCGATGTCGTCGTGGCCGAACCTGCTTTCGTCGGTGCGGGTTTCCTTCTCGCGCTCGGGCGTCCGGCGCGGCCGGCGGTCGTGATGTGCGGCGTCATCCCGCTCTGCATCGAGAGCCGCGACACCGCGCCCGCCGGCATGGGTTTGGCTCCGGTCCGATATCTGAACCGCACCCGAAACAGACTCCTGGCGGCGATGAACCGCCGAATCCTGGCTAGCGCGAACAACATCGTCGATGACGTGCATCGCGAGGTGCACGGCACTGCCATGCCCGGCTCGTTCGTCAGCTGGGGACGGAGGGCAGACGCTCTCGTGCAGTTCACCGTGCCCGCCTTCGAGTATCCGATGGACGATGCGCCGGCCGGCCTGCGCTTCGCCGGACCGCTGTCCGCCACGGGTTCACAGGCTCCACTACCGCAGTGGTGGTCGGAGTTGGACGGCACCCGACCTGTCGTGCACGTCACGCAGGGCACCGTCGCCAACACCGACTACGGCCAAGCCATCGCGCCCACGCTGGAGGCACTTGCCGACGAGGACGTCCTGGTCGTCGTGGCGACCGGCGGCCGTCCAGTGGACACCTTGCCGAAGTTGCCGGCGAACGCGCGCGCGGCCGACTTTCTTCCGTACGACGAACTACTCCCGCGCACAGCGGTTTTCGTGACCAACGGCGGCTACGGCGGGGTTCAGTACGCCCTGCGATACGGCGTACCGATCGTCGCCACCGGCGGCAAGGAAGACAAGCCTGAGGTCGGCGCTCGGGTCCAGTGGTCCGGTGTCGGCCGGCGGATCAGAAGCGAACGGCCGAAACCGCGCGTCTTGGGGCGCGAGATTCTGCGCGTGCTGAACGAGCCGCAATACCGACAAGCGAGCACACGTATCGCCGCCGATATGGCGGCAGCCGGTGGCTTCGCGGTTTTGGCGGACACCGTCGACCACCTCATCGGCCGACGAACCACCGAGCCGGGCCCGCGTTCCCACCGTGTCAGTCCACCTGAGGTGACGTCGCTGTAACCGTTGCCTTTTGGTGGCGAGGCGCGGCCCCCTGTGTAACACCGGGGTCCTTCCAACGATGAACTCTGTGAGACCGAAGCCTCGGGGGAGCGCCTCGGGCCGCTCGCTTCTGTCTCGGCGACACACTCCGGTCGCAGGCGCCAGGCGCCAACCAGGCAGAGAAGGGAGTGGACGCACGATGGGTGCTCCGCTGGATCGTAACCGCAAACGAGGCGTCGCCGTACTGGCGTCGGGAGTCGTGATTTCGTTGTCCGCGCTGACCGCCGGGGTCGTTCCGGCCGTCGCGCAACCGGATTCCGACGACGTCGTCACGACCGTCGCCCCGAAGCCCGACGTGAGCGAACCGAAAGCCAGCGAACCGAAAGCCAGCGAACCGAAAGCTGACGCGACCGTCGAGCGGCCTGCCTCGGCGCCCGAGCCGCAAGCCCCGGCCACCGAGGCCCCGGAGTGGACGCAGGCACCGGCGACGCAGGCGCCGGCGACGCAGGCACCGGTCGTCGAACCCGAACCCGCGGCACAGCCCGAACCCGAGCCCGTCGCGCCGCCGAAGACCAGTGTCGCGGTGCAGGCCCCCGAACCGGTCGCCCCGACCGCTGAGCCGTCGGCGAGCGCTGAGCCGTCGGCGACCGTAGCGCCGTCGGCGACCGTTGAGCCCACCCCTGCGGCGTCGGCCACACCGGACGACGCCGAGCCGGCCACCACACCGAGCGCGCCCGCCACGGAATCGAACGTGCGCTCGACAACTGCGAGCGCGCCGGCTACCGGCAGCACGACCCCGACCCCGACCTCGGGGGAGAAGCCGAGCGACGCACCGAGCGACACGGCCGCTGCCGAGACGACCGAGCGCAGCGCCGAGGAGTCCGATAACCCGACGGTGTCCATCGAGCATGCCGCCGCGGAAATCCAGACGCTGGTGCCCGAGACGCTTGAAGCGCCGGCCGAAGACGTCCAGCTCGCCAGGAACGCGAAGCCGGTTTTCGAACCGGAGCCGGCGCCGGCACCCGAGCAGGACATCGCCGCGTTCAAACAGTCGGTCGACCTCACGCTCGGACGGAACGGCAACGAAGCCGCCGCGAAGGTCGAGCTGGAGGCCAAACGCGACCGCGACGTCCAGTTGGTCAGCAATGTGCGCCAATGGCGACCGGAGTGGGTCGAGTACGACGAGTACTACCGCCCGGTGCTGATGAACCCGTTCCGTGACCCGGTCCGCATCGTCTACGTCTACGACATGCGGCCCCGCATCGTGTACATCCCGCCGTTGTCGCGGATGGTGCTGCAAGCGGCCCAGTTCGCCGCTTACAGCTTCACAGCGGCCGTGCTCAGCCCGGTCGCCATTGCGGCCAACCTCGCGCAGGCGGCGACCAACATCGCGGTCGGCAGCTTCTTCGGTGGTGGCTACTTCCCGGGTGCCGGGCTGCCGTTGCCGCCGCCTCCGCCGCCGGTGCTGCGTTACGACAACGTCCCCGTCCTGGTGAACTACTCCAACGCCCGCTACGAGCCGTTCCGGGTGCGCCAGATCGTCGACGTGGGCGAGGACCGTGTGTACGGCGGCCATAAGGTGCTCCTCGACGGCGCGACGCCGGCCTGGGGTGAGTGGACCCAGAACGCAAGGGGCGAACGCCAATTCGAGGTGCACAGGACCCAGCAGTTCCCTGGCCTGAGTGAACCGGCCGAGGGGCCGCTGCCCGGCGACTATCGGCTGCGCCTGGCATCCGACGAGGTCTCCGCCGGCGGCCTCACCGGCCGGGACATCTTCCTGATGGTGGCGGCCGGCGTGATCGGCACACTCGGCTTCGGGGCGATCGGGTTGGCCTTCTTCCTCGGACGTCGGCGGCCCGAATACTGAGGCGCCGCCACCGCATCGAGATCGATGCAGCGTCGTCGCTGACGGTGCATGATGGGACGATGCCCGAAGTTCGCGTGGGGCCCCTGCTCCGCCATGTCGGCGACACCGACGCGACGATCTGGGTCGAGACCGACAAGCCGTGTGTCGTCGAGATCCTCGGCCACCGCGCCGAGACCTTCGAGGTCGAAGGCCACCACTTCGCGATCGTCTGCGTGGCCGATCTCGACCCGGACCGCGAGCACCCTTATCAGGTCCACCTCGACGATCAGAAGGCCTGGCCGCCAGACGATTACGAGTTTCCGTCGCCCAGGGTCCGGTTGATGCCGCGCGACGGCTCGCTGCGGCTGCTGTTCGGGTCGTGCCGCGCGTCTGCTCCGCATCACCCGCCGTTCACCTACCAACACTGGTGGCACCCTCGGGGCAAGGGCATCGACGTCCTGCGCACGTACGGTATGCGGATGCTGCGCCAGCCGTCGGCGCTGTGGCCCGACGCGCTGCTGATGATGGGCGACCAGCTCTACGCCGACCAGGTCAACGACACCATCAAGGATCTCGTCGCCGAACGTGAGGTACACGCCAACGGACCCGTCGAGGTGCTCGAGGACTTCGAGGAGTACTGCATCGGCTACTGGGACGCCTGGAGCGATCCGATTGTGCGATGGATGCTGTCCACCGTCCCGACGTCGATGATGTTCGACGACCACGAGATCAACGACAAGTGGAATACGTCGCAGGCCTGGCTGGACGAGAAACGCGAGACCGAGTGGTATCGCACCCGCATCATCGGCGGGCTCATGGCCTACTGGATCTACCAGCACCTCGGGAACATGTCTCCCGACGAGCTGGCCAAAGACCACACGTTCCAACGCGTCACCGAGACGAGGCAGGGCGTCGAGCCGATCCGGGAACTCGCTCACCTGGCCGAAAAGGACGGCGGGGTCTCACATTTCAGCATGTGTCGCGACCTCGGCGCGGCACGCCTGATCGTCGTCGACGCCCGCACCGGTCGCCAGCTCACCCCCGGACGCCGCCAGATCACCACCGACGAGGAGTGGGAGTGGATCACCTCGAACGCTGACGGCAACTACCAGCACCTGCTGTTCGCCAGCTCGCTGCCGATCCTCCTGCCATACGGGATGCACTACATCGAAGCCTGGTCGGAGGCGGTCGGCGACGGCGCGTGGGGGCGGCGGCTGAGCGGGCTGGGGGAGAAGGTGCGCATCACCGCCAACCTCGACCACTGGGCCTGCTTTCAGGACAGCTACCGACGTTTCGAGGATCTGGTCATCGATGTGACGAGCGGCAAGCGGGGACGCGCGCCCGACTCGATGGTCCTGTTCGGTGGCGACGTGCACCACTGCTGGGTGTCCGAGGTCCAGGTGGCCGACGCTGCGCCCGAGCTCGGCACCAAAGTGTGGCAGGTGGTCTGTTCGGGTCTGCGTAAGGAGCCGTCGGCGGTCGAACGAATCATCCTGCGGCTGGGGCACACTCGCGCCGCTGAGGTGGCCGGCCGGCTGCTGGCCAGGACGGCGGACGTCGGTGCGCCGCGGCTGCGGTGGCGACCCGTCACGATGCCGCACTTCCGCAATCAGATCGGGACGCTGGAGATCGCGGGCGGTGAGATGGGCGTGCGCATCGAAAAGGTCACCGGCGGCTGGCGTAAGCCGCAACTGACCACGGTCATCGAGCACAAACTGCTGTAGCCTGCGGATTCGGTGTAGTTGGTGGCGCTGGCCGCAACCAACTACACCGAAATCCCTAGCCCGCGCCTTTGCCGTTGTCCACGCGGTACACCGCGCCGTGGATCGCGGCCGCGTCGTCGCTGGCGAGGAACGCGATCGCCTTGGCGACGTCGACGGTGTCCATGAAGCCGCGCGGCGACGCGATCCGCATGATGAGATTCCAGTCGGCGTTGTCGGGCGCGGTGAACTCGGTGGTCTGTGCGGTCGGCATGCCGCCCGGGCAAACCGCGTTGACCCGGATCTTCTCCTTGGTGTACTCGACCGCCAGCGCGCGTGTCAGGCCGACGAGGCCGTGCTTGGCGGCGCAGTATCCCGCCGAGTACACCTCGCCCTCCACACCCGCGATCGACGTGACGTTGACGATGTTGCCGCCGGTCTCGAGCAGATGGGGCAGCGCGGCCCGGCACAGATAGAACGGGCCGTTCAGGTTCACGGCGAGGTCGCGGTCCCAGTCCTGGTCGGACATCGTCGTGGTGTGCCGCATCTGGTGAAAGCCCGCGACGTTGACCAGAACGTCGAGTCGTCCGAACGCCTCGACGCACTGCGTCACCGCATCACCGCACGCCTGCGAGGACGTGACGTCCACCGAGGCGAAGCGGCCGCCGGACACCTGCTCGAACACCGTCGCCATGCGTTCGGCGTCGCGCGCGATCCCGAAGACCGTCGCACCGCGCTGCGCGAACAGTTGCGCGACCGCGGCGCCCAGTCCCGCCGACGCGCCCGTCACCAATGCGACCTTGCCGCTGAGTTGAGTCATGATCATGACCTTCTCACGCGCAAGCTTGTGACCCGACGACGGGAGAGGCGGCACAGACCCTATTGCGCCGGGACGGGCCGCTCCGGTGGCACGGCCGCCAGCAGAGCGCGGGTGTAGTCGTCGCGCGGCGAGGCGAACAGGTCGGCGGCGGGCCGGTACTCGACGGCCGCGCCGTCGCGCATCACCAGCACGTCGTGGCTGACCTGCTGCACGATCGCGAGGTCGTGCGCGATGAACAGATACGTCAACCCCAACTCCCGCTGTAGCCGGGCCAGCAGCCCGAGCACCCGCGCCTGTACCGAAACATCCAACGCCGCAGTGGCCTCGTCGAGGATCAGCAGTTCGGGTTCGCCGGCGAGCGCACGGGCGATGCTGACCCGTTGACGTTCACCGCCGGACAGTTCGTGCGGATAGCGCGACGCGAACGACGGTGGCAGACCCACCAGTTCGAGTAGCTCGGCCACCCGGGCTGCCCGGGCGCGCCTACCTTTCACGAGCCGGTGCACGAACATCGGCTCGGCGATTGCGGTGCCGATGCGGGCGCGCGGGTTCACCGACGAGAACGGATCCTGGAACACCAGCCCGATCCGTCTGCGCAGCGCTTTCTCGGCTGCTCCGCGTACTCCGAACACATCGGCCTCGCCGAGCGTCGCACTGCCGCCATCGGGCCGCAGCAGCCCGGTGAGCGCGGCCGCCACCGTCGACTTACCCGAGCCCGACTCTCCGACGAGGCCCAGTGTGGTGCCCCGGCGGATCTGGAACGACAGGTTCCGGACGGCGTGCACCATGGTCCTGCCGGCCGGCGCGCTGACCTCGAACCGCACGTCGAGCCCGGCGACGTCGAGCAGCACCGGTGCGTCGGGCAGCGACTCGGGGCCGGGCCGCCCGATCAGCGGTCGAGCGGCGAGCAACTCCCGCGTGTAGTCGTGCCGAGGCCGATCGAAAACGTCACGGACCGAAGCGTGTTCGACCGCTTCGCCGCTGCGCAGCACCGCGACATCCTCGGCGACCTGCCCGATCACTCCGAGGTCGTGGCTGATCCAGACCACCGCGGTGCCGAAGTCGCGCTGCAGGTCCGCGATCAACTCGACGATCTGGGCCTGGGTGGTCACGTCGAGCGCGGTCGTCGGCTCGTCGGCGATCAGCAGCGCCGGATCGCACGCCATCGCGATCGCGATCATCACACGCTGCTTCTGCCCGCCCGAAAGCTGATGAGGGTAGGCACGCAGCCGCGATTCCGGATCCGGAAGGCCCACCGACTCGAACAGTTCGACGGCGCGGCCGCGTGCCTGCCGTCGCGTCATCCGGCGGTGCGCCTCAAGCGATTCGGTGATCTGGCGCTCGAGCGTCAGCAGCGGATTCAGCGATGTGCCGGGATCCTGGAACACGAATCCGATCTGGCCGCCGTGCACGCCGCGCAGCACCCGAGCCGACGCCCCGACAAGCTGCGTAGAGCCGGATTGGGTTGTCAGGGTGCTCGTTCCGGAGACGGTCGCGCCGGGGGCGTCGAGCAGACCCGTAGCGGCGAGTACGGTCATCGACTTACCCGAGCCCGATTCGCCGACGATGCCCAGCGTCTGTCCCCGGTGGACGTCGAACGACACCCCGTGCACGATCTCGCGTCGGCCGACACCCACGCGCAGGTCGCGCACGCTCAACACCGGGTCGGTCACCGCTTACTCTCCGGTGGTTTCCGCTCGTTGCGTGCGCGGGCCTCGATCATGGTGCGCTGCCGGGGATCCAACACATCGCGCAGACCATCGCCGAGCAGATTGAACGCCAGGACGGCGACGAAGATCGCGGCGCCGGGGAACACCGCCATCCACCACGCCATCGTCACGAACCCCTGCGAGTCGAAGATCATCCGCCCCAACGACGGCTGCGGCGGCTGAATACCCAACCCCAGAAACGACAACGCCGCCTCGGACAGGATCGCGAACGCCAGCGACAGCGACGTCTGCACGACCACCGGTGCGGCGATGTTCGGCAGGATGTGGCGACCGAGGATGTAGAGGTGCCCGGTGCCCATGCTGCGCGACACCGACACGAACGGTTCGACGCGCACGCTCATCGTGCTGGCCCGCGCCACCCGCGCGAAGATCGGCGTGTACACGATGCCGATCGCCAGGATCGTCGTCGTGACACCGGGACCCAGGATCGCCACCACGGCCAGCGCGAGCAGCAGCACCGGGAATGCGAACATTACGTCGACGACGCGCATGAACACGGTGTCGAGCCAACCGCCGCGGTAGCCCGAGACCACCCCGACCGTCACGCCGACGACCAGGGCGAACGTCACGCTGACCACGGCGACGTGCATCGACGCCTGCGTCGCCACCAGCACCCGGGAGAACACGTCACGGCCCAGTTCGTCGGTGCCGAACCAATGTGCGCCGCCAGGCGGTTGCAGAGCGTTCGGCACGTCGACGTCGTTGATCCCGTACGGCGCAATCCAATTCGCGGTGAGTGCGATGAACGCGATGACGATGAGCAGAGCGGTACTCAGCACCGTCACCGGGTTGCGCATCAGCACCTGCAGCGACGATGTTCGGGTAGCGGTCGTCATGACAGCCGGATCCTCGGGTCGACGACTGCGTACAGCACATCGACGATCAGGTTGATCAGCAGGAACAGCGCCGCGACCAGCAGCACCGTGCCCTGGATGACCGCGTAGTCGCGGGCCGCGACCGCGTTGTAGACCAGCCGGCCCAATCCGGGCCAGGCGAACACCACCTCGACGACGATGACGCCCGACATGATCGTGGCCAGTTGAATACCGGTGATCGTCAACACGGGTATCAGCGCGTTGCGCACGGTGTGGCGCAGCGTGACAACCCGCGGCGCAAGACCTTTCGAGCGTGCGGTGCGCACGTATCCCATCGAGGCGACCTCGAGCACCGCCGAGCGGACATACCGCGTCATGATGGCACCCGCCACCACGCCTACGGTCAGCGCGGGCAGGACAAGGTGGCGCAACCACCCGGTCGGGTCGTCGAACAGTGGGCGGTACCCCGACGTGGGCAGCCAGTGCAGCGTAGATGCGAACAACGCGATCAGCAGAATGCCCATCCAGAAATCCGGGATCGAGACACCGAGCTGGCTACCGACCCGCACGATCGCATCGCTGCGCCGGCCCTCGTGCAATGCCGCCCAGATACCGGCGGGAATCGCGATCAGCAATGCGATCACGATGCCGACCGACGCCAGCGACACCGTCGCGGGCAATCGTTCCAGCAGGATCTGCGTCACCGGGTCGCCGTTGCGGAAGCTGACCCCGAGATCGCCGGTGAGCGCGGAACCGAGGTAGGCGACGAACTGCTCGACGATCGGCCGGTCCAGGCCGCTGGCCGACCGCAGCGCTTCATAGGCCTGCGGGGTGTAGCGCGTGCCCAGCGCGATGCGTACCGGGTCGCCGGGCACCAGATGCACCAGCGCGAAACTGAGCACCGACACCCCGAGCAACACCACCGCCGAGTACGCCAACCGGCGGGTCAGGAACCGCACGATCGGATGGGTGAGCAAGCGCGTCATGTGGTTTCGTCTCCGCGCAACCCGACGGTGCGGAACCGTACGGCCCCGTCACGGCGGGCCTGGTAGCCGGTCAGATCGGTCGCCCACGCCTGGATGACCGACGGGTTGTACAAGTAGAGGTAGCTCACCTCGTCGGCGATGATCGTCGCGGCGCGCCGGTAGTCCTCGAAGCGCGCCCGACGGTCGGTCTCGACGCGGCCCGCGTCGAGCAGCCGGTCCACCGTGGGGTTGGAGAACTTCTGTGCGTTGCTGGTGCCGTCGGTGTGGTGCTGGGCGTAGTAGAAGTCGTCGGGGTCGATGTTGCCGAGCCAACCCATCATCAGCATGTCGAAGTGTCCGCTGTTCTGTTCGTCGAGCCAGGTGGCGAAGTCGACGGTGCGAATGTCGACCGTGATGCCAAGTGGCGCAAGGTTATCGGCGATCACCTGCGCGGCGGTCACGGTCTCGGGGTATTCGCTGGTGACCAGCATGTCGAGGTCGACGTCGCCGACCCCCGCCTCGTCGAGCAGGCGGGCGGCGGTGTCCGGGTCGAAGCGGTAGCGGTCATAGTCGACGTACCACGGGTTGCCCTCGGGGATGGCGAGTTGGTTCGCCGTCGCGGTGCCGTAGCTGGTCGCCTGCACGATCGCGGCACGGTCGATGGCGTAGCCGACGGCGCGGCGCGCCCGCACGTCGTCCCACGGTTCGTGTGCCTCGTTGAGGGCCAGGTACCAGTAGTCGTTGCTCGCGGTCACCGCCAGGTGCAGCGAGTCGTCGTCGCGCAGCTGCGCGACCCGTTGCGGCGGGATGGCGTCGGTCCAGTCGACTTCGCCGGCCTGCAACGCCGACAGCGCGGTCGACGGTTCAGAGATGAAGCGAAACGTCACGCCGGGCAGGTTCGGGGCACCGCCCCAATACGACGGATTGGCCCGCAATGTGATCGAGTCGCCGCTCTTCTGGGAGACGAATTCGAACGGGCCGGTGCCGATCGGATGGGTGGCGACCTGACCGGTTTCGACGTTGCGGCGCGCCACGATCGCCATGCCCTTGAACCCGCCGATGTTGGTCAACAGGTTCGGCGTGGGGTGCTTGACGCGGATTACCGCGGTCAGCGGGTCGACGGCGCGCACGTCGGCGACGGCGCTGAACTTGTCGACGTTGGCCAGTTGCTCGTCGATGATGCGTCGATACGAGAACACGACGTCGTCCGCGGTGAACGGGCTGCCGTCGTGAAACGTCACACCCGGCCGCAGATGGAACGTCCAGGACAGCTGATCGGGGCTGACATCCCAGGACTGGGCCAGCGCGGGCCGCATCTCAAGCTCGGCGTCGGGTTCGACCAGCGTGTCGAAGACGTTTTCGAGCACTTCGAAGGAGAAGTAGGCGCTGGTCTTGTGCGGATCCAGTTGGTCGGGTTCGCCGGCGATCGCGGCGACCAGGTAGTTCGACGATTCGCCGAGGTCGACCCGCTGACCGGTGGAGCACGCCGTCAGCGCGGCGGCTGCTGCGGCGGTGATGACGGCGACCACTGCCACCAGTCGTTTCATGCCTCCACCCCGCGCTCGTGCGCATCGTCGTACCCATCGGCCGCGACTACCGAAACGCGGAGCCGAGGAAAGCCGTGACGATGCCAGGTGCACACTGAGATACTCAGACCACCGTAGACGGCTGGAAGGGCACGAGGTTGACGAAGACGATCACGCGGCTGCTCACCGCCGCCATCCTGGTCGCCGCGGCCGCGCTCGTCGGTGCCGCCACCGCGGCCGGCCAGGGCGATGTCCGGTCGCCGGACACCCCGGAAGGCGTCTACACCGTCAGGATCGGCGGGCAGGCCGAAACGACGTGGGAGATCTACCCGATCTGCGTGCCGACCGTCGGCGACCTGCGCGAGCCGTTGATCGATGCCGTCGGATGCCGGCTGAAGGTCACCCCGGCGGGCCGCGGCGGCGCCGAGGCGAACATGGTCGGCGGCGACTGGACGTTCCAGGCCAACACCTTCGACTCGATCCGCAACTGCCCGGACGGCAGCACCGCTCTCCAGAAAGAGATCTACTCGTTCAACGGGAGCACGCTGACCGGCACGGCCTCGATCATCCACGGCGCGGTCTGCGGCGAACAGCCTGGCATGGTCAACCTTCCGCTGACGATGTCGTTCAAGGAGCCGCTGGCCATCCCCGTCACGCCGTATCCGCTGATCTGCGAGCCCGGCGGCCTGCGTCGCTGCTTCTAGGTGCCTGACGATCCGTCGATCGGCCGAGGAGCCGGCCGCGGCCTGCAGCCCACGCCGCGGGCGCGCCTACCGCTTCGGGGCGGCAAGGCCGTCGACCTGACCGGACCCGGCCGGACCGACCGGTGGGGTGTCACGTGCACCGATCTCGGTGCCTCGGTGATCGCGCCGAACGGCAAACTGGTGTCGGTGTTCGGCGACACCTTCTCGGGTCGCAAGGTGGGGGAGGGCGATTGGCGCTCACCGGTGGTGCTGATCGGCACCGGGGACGCCGACCACGAGATCGTCTACGAACGCGCCGGCGGTGACGACCCCGACTACGCGCGCCAGCTGTGGCACTACGAGCACGACCACGCGGGCACCGGATGGCGTCGCGGCGGCATCAGCACCGTCATCCCCTCGGACCTGCTGACCGTGGGCGATTCGATGTATCTGCACGCCATCGTCAACCGGGGCTTCGGCACCGTCATGTGGACCGAGATCTGGCGCTCGCGCGACAGCGGTGTCAGCTGGGCCCACCTGGGTGAGAAAGCCAACTTTCCCGCCGGCCTGCACGACGGTCACGCACAGTGCTGGGCGTGGGATCACGACCCCGACGACGGCTGGGTGTATGCGGCCGCCACCGGATTCCAGCGCGACAAGGGCATCATCCTGATGCGGGTTCGCCCCGAACACATCGGAGACCGCAACCGTTACCTGAGTTGGGGTTTCGATGGCCGACGGTGGGCGTGGGGCACGTCGGCGACACCCATCACACCGGCCGGCGAGCGGTGGGGCGAGCTTGCGTTCCGCCGTGTCGCGCCCGGTAAGTGGGTCCTGGGCGGTTTCCTGGCGTCGAAGTACGCGCTCGGCTACCGGGTGGTGGCATCGCCCGTCGCGAACATGCACACCACGCCGATCCAGACGCCGGTCGTCGGCTCGGCATGGGACGCGGAGAACCACGTCGGCAGCCGGGTCGCCCAGTTGTACGGCGGCTACTTGTTGCCCGGGTCGCGCTTCGACACCGCCGGCGGTGTCGGATTGGTGGTGTCGCAATGGAACACCGCCACCGGCTGGCCCTACCGCGCCATGCAGTTCAAGGCCGCACTCAAAGACAGCACGAAGGGACCAGATCCTTCCGACCCGATCAACCTGTAGTGGCGACTCTCATCGACTCCGCGATGACGGCGCGACCTGTACGCAGTCTCAACGCCGTGGGCCTAGGGTGGGCGGACATGGGGACCGATCGAAAGGTAGCGACCACGCGTGGCTGTTGATTCTCAGAAGAAGCGGATAGTCGTCTGGGGCACCGGTTTCGTGGGCAAGATGGTGATCCCCGAGATCGTCGCGCACCCGCGGTTCGAGTTGGTCGGCGTCGGGGTGAGCAACCCCGACAAGGTGGGGCGCGATGTCGGCGAGATCTGCGGCCTGGCCACCCCGCTGGGACTGACGGCAACCGACGACGTCGACGCGCTCATCGCGCTGCGACCCGATGCGTTGGTCCACTACGGGCCCACGGCGAACCGCGCGGATGACAACATCGCGCTGATCACCCGGTTCCTGCGGGCCGGAATCGACGTCTGCTCGACCGCGATGACGCCGTGGATCTGGCCGACCATGCACCTCAACCCGCCGAACTGGATCGAACCCATCACCGAAGCGTGCGAACTCGGCGAGGCGTCGTGCCTTACCACCGGCATCGACCCCGGGTTCGCCAACGATCTCTTCCCGATGACGCTGATGGGGCTGTGCTCGGAGGTGCGTAAGGTCCGTGCCTCCGAACTGCTCGACTACACGAACTATGCCGGTGACTACGACCGGGAGATGGGCATCGGCAAACCGCCCGAGTACCGGCCCCTGCTGCAGAACCCCGACATCCTCGTATTCGCTTGGGGTGCAACCGTTCCGATGATCGCGCACGCCGCGGGCATCATGCTCGACGAGATCACCACGACGTGGGACAAGTGGGTGACACCGACGGAACGCAAGACCGCGAAAGGAATCATCGCGCCCGGCAACGTCGCTGCCGTGCGGTTCACCATCAACGGTGTCTACCGGGGCGAGACCCGAATCCAGCTCGAACACGTGAACCGCATCGGCAACGACGCCGCACCCGACTGGCCTTCGGGCAACGAAAACGACGTCTACCGCGTCGATATCGAAGGCACCCCCAGCATCTTCCAGGAGACCGCGTTCCGGTTCACCGACGGCTCGGGCCGTGACGCCGCCGCGGCCGGATGCCTCGCGACGGGCCTGCGTGCACTCAACGCGGTCCCCGCGGTCAACGACCTCTCGCCGGGCTGGGTGACCGCCCTGGATTTGCCTTTGATTGCAGGCGAAGGCACCATCCGCTGATGGCTGACGGGGTAGGGCTGTCGGTTGGGGCCACCAACCTGGCGGCCGTCGTAGGAGGCAGGTCGGCGTTGACCCGGTCGCCGGTGCTCACACGGTTCGCGCACCGACCGCCGGAGGTCGGCGTGCCCAGCGAGAACCCCAACCTCGACGAGCGTGGCCTGATACTCACCGATTTCGTGGATCGGGCCGGGGACCCCGTAGGCATCGTCGCAGCCGACGGCTCCACGCACCGTGCCGAAGTCGTGCTCGCCGACGCGCTGCGGGCCATGCTCTATGTGATCGGAGGCGGGCGGCGACCCCCCGGCCCGGTGGTGGTGACACATCCTGCGCACTGGCGGCCCGCCGCCGTCGAGGCGCTGCGCGGCGCACTGGCAGCGATTCCCGAGTTCCAACAGCCCCGGCCGGCGCCCGTCGTCTCCGATGCGGTTGCCGCGCTGAGCGCACTGCAGAACGAGCCGGGCGTACCCACCCGCGGCGTCATCGCGCTTTGCGACTTCGGTGGCACCGGCACCAGCATCAGCCTGCTCGACGCGGACAACGGTTACACGCGGGTCGGCGACACCGTACGGCACACCGACCTGTCCGGTGACCTGGCCGACCAGGCACTGCTCACCCACGTCCTCGATGACCTGTCCGCGGCCGGGAGCATCGACCTGTCCAGCACCTCGGCGATCGGATCGCTGTCGCGGTTGCGCGCGCAGTGCCGCGGCGCCAAAGAGCGGCTGTCCACGGCGGCGTTCACGTCGCTGGTGGCCGACCTGCCCGGGCACCGCAGCGATGTGCGTCTGACCCGCACCGAACTCGACGAAGTGCTGCGCGGCCCGGTCGCCGCGTTCGCGGATGTGTTACAGGACACTCTGGAGCGCAACGGAATTCGTGAACTGTCGGCCCTCGCATCGGTGGGCGGCGGGGCGCGCATCCCGGTCTTCACCACAACGCTGTCGGAACGGTTCCGAGTGCCGCTCATCACCACCGGCCACCCCGAACTGACCGCGGCCGAGGGTGGCGCGCTGGCCGCCGTCCGGGGCACCGTCGAAGAGGGTGTGACGGCCATGTCCCCGAGTCCCGCCGCCGCTGCGGCAGCCGCTGCGACCGCCATGGCGCCCGAGGTCGACCCGCAGACGGATGAGGTCTCGCCGCAATCGAGCGGCTTCGGCGCACTGGCGTGGTCGGATGCCGACGCGGTCCCCGAGGTCGCGGCCGGCGACCCGTACGACTATGCGCCGGGCCCAGACGACGCCGACGTACGGCCGCAGCTGCAGTTCGAGGACGAATCCTGGGATGACCTGCCGGCGCGGCCGACACCGTGGTACCGCAACCCGGCCGTACCGCTCGCGGGCGGCGCCCTGGTGCTGCTGGCTGCGCTGGCGGCCGCGGTGTTGTGGGTGGCCCCCGGCGACCGGTCCGCACCCGCACCCGCATCGACCACCGCACCACCCATGACGATGACCCCGCGACCGGCGACACCGACTCCCGCTGCGCCGCCACCAGAGACCCAGCCACCGCCGCAGACCGTGTACGAGCCGCCCCCGCCGGTGACGCAGACCGTCACCGAGCCGGCGCCGTCGCCGGAGCCACCACCGCCGACGACGACCGAACCGCCGACGACGACGCAGCCGCCACCGACTACGACGGAACCGCCGACGACGACACAGCCGTCACCGACCACGACGGAACCGCCGACGACGACCTCACCGCCCTGGAGTCCGACACCGCCGTACCCCACCATCCCCGGCCTGCCCTGGGTGCCGGCTCCGCAACTGCCCATCCAACCCGCTCCGTAGCGCGCGAACGCACCCTACGCTTGCGCAATGACGCAGACGGACGGCTTGCTGTTCAATCCCGACACGTACGATCCGCAGCAGTTCGACCGCGAGACCCGCAGGCTCCTGCGCGCGACCATCGACTTCTTCGAGGGGCTGGGCAAAAAGCGCATCCTCGAAGACGACCTGTTCACCAGGTGGCCCGCCGATTTCATCGACCTCGTGAAGCGGGAGAAGCTGTTCGCCACGTTTCTGACGCCGTCAGAATTCGGCGGCGGCAACCCGGACAAGCGCTGGGACGCCGCCCGTAACGCCGCGCTCTCGGAGATTCTCGGCTTCTACGGCTTGACGTACTGGTACACCGAGCAGGTCACCATCCTCGGACTCGGTCCGATCTGGCAGAGCGAGAACAAGGACGCCAAGCTACGCGCCGCCGACGACCTCGAGGCGGGCGAGGTGATGGCCTTCGGATTGTCCGAGCGCGCCCACGGCGCCGACGTCTACAGCACCGACATGATGCTGACGCCGGCCGATGACGAAGACCGTGCCGACGGAATCCTTTACCGTGCAACCGGAGAGAAGTACTACATCGGCAACGGCAACGTCGCCAGCATGGTGTCGGTGTTCGGCCGGCGTGCCGATGTGGACGGCGAGGACGGCTACGTGTTCTTCGCCGTCGACAGCAGACATGAGAACTACCGGCTGATCGACAACGTCGTGCACATGCAGATCTATGTGAGCACTTTCCGGCTGGAGAACTACCCCGTACGGGAACGAGACATCCTGCACACCGGCGTCAAAGCCTTTGCCGCCGCGTTGAATACGGTCAACATCGGCAAGTTCAACCTGTGTACGTGTTCGATCGGGATGGCCGAGCACGCCTTCTACGAAGCGATCACCCACGCGCACAACCGCATCCTCTACGGCAACCCGGTCACCGACTTCTCCCACGTGCGGGCGAACTTCGTCGACGCGTATTGCAGGCTGATCGCGATGAAGTTGTTCAGCGGGCGCGCGGTCGACTACTTGCGCAGCGCCAGCCTCGACGACCGGCGCTATCTGTTGTTCAACCCGATGACCAAGGCGAAGGTGACGATGGAGGGCGAGACCGTGTTGCGGGCGCTGCACGACGTCATCGCCGCCAAGGGCTACGAGAAGAACACGATGTTCCGCGAGGTCTCGCAACTCATCGGGACGCTGCCGCGACTCGAAGGCACCGTGCACGTCAACGTGGGCCTGGTGCTGAAGTTCATGCCGAACTACATGCTCAATCCCGGCCAGTATCCAGAGATCCCGACGCGCGACGATGCCGCCGACGACACGTTCTTCTGGAGCCAGGGGCCCACCCGCGGCGCGGGGAAGGTGCAGTTCGCGGACTGGACGCCGGCCTATGAACGTCATCTCGACATTCCGAACGTCGCGGTCTTCTACGACCAGGCCAAGGTGTTCGGCGAGTTGCTCCGGAGCGCGGCCCCCGACGCCGACCAGCAGAAGGACCTTGACTTCCTGCTCAACGTCGGCCACCTGTTCTCGCTGATCGTCTACGGGCAACTGATCCTCGAACAGGCAGCGCTGACGGGACTCGAGCGCGATCTGGTGGACCAGATCTTCGACTTCCAGATTCGCGACTTCAACACCTACGCCGTTGCCCTGCACGGTAAACCGACCGCCACCGTCGACCAGCAGTCATGGGCGATCGGTGCGGTCCGTAAACCCGAACACGACGCCGCACGCTTCGACCGGGTCTGGGAACGCGTCAAGGCCTACGCCGGGGCCTACGAGATGAGTCCCTGAGCGGCGATGTCAGTGGGCCCTGGGCCGTTTGGTCAACACCAGGTTCCCCATCGGGATCTGCGTCTTCTCGGGCGACGCGGCGAGCCGGCTCGCGAGGCCGGCCTCGAGACGGTCGAAGAACTGGGCTGACCGCGGCCCGGCGGCGCCGCCCTCGAGTGCGCCGGCCAGCGTCGGGAACACCGCGGCCCGGCAGAACGACGCCCACTGCGCCCCGAAAGTGTCTGCGTTGCCGTCGACTTGGTACTGCTGCCAAAAGCGGTCTTCGGCGTCGTAGATTTCGATGTGCTCGATTTCGAGCTGTTCGAACCGGCCCTTCGGGGCGAACGGCGCCAGGAAGTCGTGCTCACGCCGGCCGACGATCGGGATGCTCATCGCGTGCACCTCGTCGGCGGTCAGCAGACCGTCGGTGGCCAGTTCGTCGATGGTGTCCACCATGGCGCTGAGCAAGGGGCGGTACCCGACCTCGCCGTCCTCGTGGACCGCGGTGGTCATCACCACCAGGCGTCCGCCGCGACGCAACTCACGGCCACGGAACGCGATGAACTCCTGCCAGTCCTGGGCGCCTTGTCTGGCGTATGCGTCGCGCACGCTCCCGTCGCGGCTGTAAGCGACATGGAGGTGGTCGGGGATAGACGCTGGAACGCGGCTGAGCCAGTGGATCGCCCAGGAACTCCACCCGAGGTTCACGCTGCTCGACGGCATGATCTGGGAGTAGAACGACCGACCGATCGCCGAGGCGAAGGCCGCCGAATCCTTGCTCAGATAGGTGTCCGGATCTTCTGCGAGTGTCCGGAACAGCGCGGTGAAATCGTTCTCCGGCACGTCGGTGTGCACGACGAGGGTGGGCTGGTCGGTACGGGTCCGCTTGCGCAGCACCGCGATTGCCGCGCAGATGGGCAGCAGTGAGTTGTGGCCGGTCGAGGCTCCGTAGTCGGCGATGACGAAGGGCTGTGGCAGTCGCGGGACCGGTACCGCGGCCGCCGCTTCCTCGAAGAGCTTGATCGCAGCCTGCAATCCGGCGGCCTGCAGGCGTGAACTTGCGGTGTACGACCCGCTCTCCATCGGCTCGGGCCGCACAACGATGCTGGATTCGGGCATCGCGACCTCCGTGACGTGCGGACAACAGGTTCGGTCGCCTCCGACCGTAGTCCTCACCCGGCACCGACGCCGACAAAGGGCGACTTATCCGGGGCAACGGCGCGCCGCGCGTACCCGGCCGTGACAAACTCTGCCCATGAGCCGAAGGGCTGCCCCGCGCGTCGCCGTCGTCGTCGCCGTGCTGACCCTGGTGGCTGCCGTCCTTGGTTTCATCGTGACGTTGGCGCTCAACGCGTTCGTCTTCGACGAGTTCGATGCGTACGGCGAGGTGCCGATTCCGGGGACGGGCAGCATTGAGTTGCCGGCCGGTGAGGTGACCGTCAGTTTTCACACGGTGACCGCCGGCCAGCCGACGAGTGGTTTTCCGATCCCGGCGATCAGCATCAACATCGAGTCGCCCGATGGTGCCGCCGACCCCGTGGTGACCGAAAGCATCGGTGCGACAACCACGATCAACAGTGATACCCATGCGCCGGTGTGGGTGGTGCAGGTGGCCGAGGCGGGCACGTATCGCATCGCGACCGACGGCGATATGGGCGGGTACATCAATCCGCGATTGGCCTTCGGATACGGCAGTTCCTACGGCTGGCTGCTGTGGCTGTGTGGCGGGCTGGCCGCACTCGGGGCGCTGCTGCTGATCGTTGCGCTGTTGTGGTCGGCGCGCGCCGCCAAAGCCGCTCGACCGCTGGAGAGCTAGCTGCTCACGCCGATAGGCAGGCTCAGCTGCTCACGCCGATAGGCAGCTCAGCTGCTCACGCCGATAGGCAGCTCAGCTGCTCACGCCGATAGGCAGCTCAGCTGCCGCGGGCCACCCACTCGTCGTAGTTCACGATCTCGTCGCCGATGGTGGTGGAATCGCCGTGACCGGTGTAGACGACCGTGTCACCCGGCAACTTGCCCAGCCGCCCCGAGATCGACTCGAGGATGGTTCCGAAGTCTGAGAACGACCGCCCCGTCGCGCCCGGCCCGCCCTGGAACAGCGTGTCGCCGGAGAACACTGCGGTCAATTCGGGCGCATGCCAGCAGACCGACCCCGGAGAATGGCCGGGCGTGTGCAAAGCGCGTAGTTCGGTACCGGCCACCCGCAGGGTGTCGCCATCGGAGACTGTGCGGAAGTCGCTGTCGGGGTGCGTCATTCGCCACAGCATGTCGTCGGCCGGATGCAGCAGCACCGGAGCGTCGAGTGCTTGGCCGAGCTCGGGTGCGACCGTCACGTGATCGTTGTGGCCGTGTGTGCAGACGACCGCCACCACGTGCCGTCCCCCGACGGCGTCGATGATCGGGGCCGCGTCGTGTGCGGCGTCGAACACCACCACCTCGGAATCGTCGCCGACGACCCAGATGTTGTTGTCGACTTCCCAGCTGCCACCGTCGAGTTCGAAGGTTCCGTGCGTGACCACCCGGCCGATCGGTCCGCCGTTCACAAGATCACCACCGAGCGCAGCACATCACCGGAGTGCATTTTGTCGAATGCCTCCTCTACGTCGCCGATTCCGATGCGTTCGGTGACGAACTTCTCCAACGGCAGTCGTCCCTGCAGGTGCAGGCTGATCAGGGTGGGGAAGTCGCGTTCGGGCAGACAGTCGCCGTACCACGACGACTTCAGTGAACCGCCACGGGAGAAGAAGTCGATCAACGGCATCTCCAGCGTCATGTCCGGTGTCGGAACACCCACGAGCACAACGGTTCCGGCCAGGTCGCGGGCGTAGAACGCCTGCTTCCAGGTTTCCGGTCTGCCGACGGCGTCGATAACCACGTCGGCGCCGAATCCGTCGGTGAGGTCGGCGATGGTCTCCACCGGGTCCAGTTCGCTTGCGTTGACGGTGTGGGTGGCACCGAAGTCGCGGGCCCAGTCGAGCTTGCGGTTGTCGGTGTCGACGGCGATGATCCGCTTGGCGCCGACCAGTCGTGCCCCGGCGATGGCCGCGTCGCCGACACCGCCACAGCCGATCACCGCGACGGTGTCGTCGCGAGCCACCGCGCCGGTGTTGACAGCGGCGCCCAGGCCGGCCATCACGCCGCAGCCCAGTAGTCCGGCGACCGCGGGGTCAGCCGCCGGATCGACCTTGGTGCATTGACCCTCGTGTACGAGCGTCTTGTCGGCGAACGCGCCGATGCCCAGGGCGGGAGTCAGTTCCGTGCCGTCGGTCAGCGTCATCTTCTGCGCGGCGTTGTGGGTGTCGAAACACAGGTGCGGCCGGCCGCGCTTGCAGGCTCGACACTGGCCGCACACGGCGCGCCAGTTCAGGATCACGAAGTCACCGGGTTCGACGTTGGTGACCCCCGCCCCGACGGACTCCACGGTGCCGGCGGCCTCATGCCCCAGCAGGAACGGGAACTCGTCGTTGATGCCGCCGTCGCGATAGGTCAGGTCGGTATGGCACACCCCGCATGCGGTGACGGCGACCACCACCTCGCCCGGACCCGGATCGGGGATCACGATATCCACGACCTCGACTGGCTCGCCCTTCTTCCGTGAGATCACACCGCGCACCGTTTGGCTCATGCGTACAACCTATCGGGAAAACGGGCACACTCGTCGTATGGGCGATTCGCTTCCCGCGCTGTTTCTCTCCCACGGGGCGCCGCCGCTCGTAGACGACGAACGGTGGGTCTCACAACTGGCGGCATGGGCGGGCGAACTTGCGCGGCCCGCCGCGATCCTGATCGTCTCGGCGCACTGGGAGTCGGCACCGCTGACGATCGGATCGACGTCCGCGGATACGCCGCTGACCTACGATTTCTGGGGATTCCCGGACCGCTACTACCAGACGACCTACGACGCGCCCGGCGCCGTCGACCTCGCGGCCCGCGTCGTGGCGCTGCTGGCGGCCGACGAATCCGTTCGGCACGACCCGGACCGCAGGCTCGACCATGGCGCGTACGTTCCGCTGACGGTCATGTACCCCGCCGCCGACATCCCGGTACTGCAGATTTCGATGCCGACGCTGGACCCGCAGGAGCTGATGAGCCTGGGCGAGCGATTGGGGCCGCTGCGCGAGGAGGGCGTGCTGATCATCGGGTCCGGGTTCACCACGCACGGCCTGCCCTTCCTTAATGACCCGTCACCGGGCGCGCGGCCGCCGGATTGGTCGGCGGAGTTCGACCTGTGGGCCGCCGAGTGCTCCGCGACCGGTGACGTCGACGCCCTGATCGATTTTCGGCACCGGGCGCCGGGCATGCCGTACGCACATCCGACGATCGAGCACTGGTCGCCGCTGTTCGTAGCGCTCGGGGCGTCCGGCGATCCCGGGCAGTCGGCGCGCCAGGTGATCGACGGCTACTGGATGGGCCTGGCCAAGCGTTCGATCGAGCTGATCTAGCGGTTGAACCACCCGGCGCAGGAACTCGTTGTGCAATGGCGCAAGCCCTGGATCCCGGAAGGAACGCGATGACGGATATCGACCACAGCCCAGCGGCGGAGACCACCGAGGAGTTCGCTGCGCGGATGGTATCGGCGATCGACGAAGCCAGCCTGGCCCTGCTGTCTTCGATCGGGCACCAGACCTCGCTGTGGGACACCATGGCCGATTCGCCGCCGGCCACCAGCGACCAGATCGCCACGGCAGCCGGTTTGTCCGAACGCTACGTGCGCGAATGGCTCGGTGGCGTGGTCGCCGCCGGGGTGGTCGAGTACGACCCGGCGGCGGAGACCTACCTGTTGCCGCCACACCGCGCCGCGGTGCTCACCCGCGCCGCCGGCCCGGACAACCTCGCACGCGTCGCGCAGTTCATCCCACTGCTGGCCGAGGTCGAGCAGAAGATCATCGGCTGCTTCCGCTCCGGCGGTGGCTTGTCCTACAGCGAGTACCCGCGGTTCCACACGCTGATGGCCGAGGAGAGCGGCGAGGTGTTCGACGCGGCACTCGTCGACGTGATCGTGCCGATGGTCGACGGCTTGGCTCAGCGGTTGCGCGAGGGGGCAGACGTCGCCGACATCGGATGCGGCAGTGGCCACGCGATCAACGTGATGGCGCAGGCGTTTCCGGCGAGCCGGTTCACCGGTATCGACTTCTCCGACGAGGGCCTCGGTGTCGGTCGCGCCGAGGCTGACCGGCTCGGCCTGGCCAACGCCACCTTCCTCGCCGCGGATGTGGCAACACTGGACATATCCGAGAGTTACGACGTGATAACGGTTTTCGACGCAATCCACGATCAGGCCGCACCTGCGGCTGTCCTGGCGAACATTCATCGGGCGTTGCGGCCCGACGGCCAGCTGCTCATGGTCGACATCAAGGCATCGAGCCGGCTGGAGGACAACGTCGGCGTGCCCCTGGGCACCTACCTGTACACGGTCTCGACGATGCACTGCATGACCGTTTCGCTCGGCCTCGACGGCGCCGGACTCGGCACCTGCTGGGGCCATCAACTCGCCGCGTCGATGCTCGCCGACGCCGGGTTCACCGACGTTCAGATACGAGAGATCGAGACGGACGCGATCAACAACTACTACATCGCGCGAAAGTAACGTCCGGCGCGCGGGAGCGAAAGCGGCCCGGGCATTACCATCGGCGCGATGAGCGCGCTGGATGCCTTGGATGTCCTGGCCGACTGGCCCGTCCCGAACGTCGCCGCGGCCGTCGTCGGCCCGTCGGGTGTGTTGGCCGAGCACGGCGATGTCCGGCGCCGGTTCGGGTTGGCATCGGTGAGCAAGCCGCTGGCCGCCCGTGCGGTGCAGGTCGGCGTCGAGGAGGGCGCCGTCGAACTCGACACCGCGGCGGGCCCGCCGGGGTCAACGGTGCGGCATCTGCTCGCGCACGCGTCTGGTTACTCGATGCGCTCGGCGGAGACGATGGCCGAGCCCGGTGGCCGGCGCGTCTACTCGAACTACGGTTTCGGGGTGCTCGCGGAAACGCTCGAGAAGGCCACGGACATCGAGTTCGGGCGATACCTGAGCGAAGCGGTGTTCGAGCCGCTGGGTATGGCCGACAGTTTGCTCGACGGCGGCGCCGCGGCCGCGGGTTACGGTGCGACGTCGACGGTGGCCGATCTGGAGGCGTTCGCGGCCGACCTGCTCAGACCCGTCACGGTGTCGTCGGAGCTGCACGCGGAGGCAATATCGGTGCAGTTTCCCGGTTTGGACGGGGTGCTGCCCGGGTTCGGCGTGCAGCGGCCCAACGACTGGGGACTTGGCTTCGAGATTCGCGACCAGAAGTCGCCGCACTGGACGGGCGAGACCAACTCCGGCCGGACGTTCGGACATTTCGGCCAGTCAGGGACGTTTTTGTGGGTCGATCCGCAGGCTGATCTGGCCTTGGTCGTGCTCACCGACCGCGATTTCGGGGAGTGGGCATACGAGCGGTGGCGGGCTTTGTCTGACGAAGTCCTGAGAGAATTTGCCGCAGACTAGCGCAACAGGCGTCCCACAAGGCACAATAGACACGCACGACACAGCTGTAATTTTCGGTTTCAAGAGGCCGCTTGGGGAAGACGTCCCTCGTGGAGCCGAAGGAGTGGCAAATGCGTGCGTCGAACCAGTTCGCCGAAGCGACGACGGGCGTGGTCTACATCCACGCGTCACCCGCTGCGGTGTGCCCGCATGTCGAGTGGGCGTTGTCGTCGACCCTTCAGGCGAGGGCGAACCTGAAGTGGACCCCGCAACCGGCCATGCCGGGACAGCTGCGCGCCGTCACCAACTGGGTCGGCCCGGTCGGTACCGGTGCCGCGTTGGCCAGCGCGCTGCGCTCGTGGTCGGTGCTGCGGTTCGAGGTAACCGAGGACCCCAGCCCCGGTGTCGACGGCCACCGGTGGTGCCACACGCCTCAGCTCGGGTTGTGGAGCGGGTCGATGAGTGCCAATGGGGATGTGATCGTGGGCGAGATGCGGCTGCGGGCTCTGATGGCTGCCGGCGCCGACACACTGGCTGCCGAGTTGGACTCGGTGCTCGGCACGGCGTGGGATGAGGCGCTGGAGGCCTACCGCGATGGCGGGGCGGGCGCAGAGGTGAGCTGGCTGAGCCGCGGAGTCGGCTAGCTTCCCCCGCCGAGCGTGCGCTCACGCGCCGAGCGTGCGCTCAGATCGAAGAATCGGCGGATTTGTCGATCTGGTTTCACGTTCGGCGCCAGGATCTCGGCGTCAGGATTTCGGCGTCAGGATTTTCAGTGCGCCGGGCACCGCCGAAACCTCGACGGGTAACGGGCACATGTACTCCCCGTCGGCGTAGGCGTTGATGCCGGGGGAGTCGACCGTGACCGTCTTGGCCCGCGCGGTGCGAACCTCGTCGAGATTCACGTGCGTGCCCTTGAACACGGTGGGAAACAACCGGATCAGCCGGGTGCGCGACGCGGAGGCGACCATGGTCACGTCGAGTTGACCGTCGGTCGGGTCGGCGTCGGGACAGATCCGCATGCCGCCGCCGTAGCTGCGGGTGTTGCCGAATGCGGCGAGCGTCAGCTCCGTCGACACCTCCTTCCCGTCGAACGACAACCGAAATGGCAAGAGCCGCAACTTCGACAACTCGGCCACCATCGCGAGGTTGTACCGCATCCGGCCGTGCGGCCAGCGCATCCGGTTGGTCCGGTCGGTCACGAGCGAGTCGAAGCCGGCGGCCATCACGGTGCCGAACCACTTCTCGGTACCGTCCGCGCCGCGGATGCGACCCAGGTCGATGCTCTTGGCAGTTCCGTTCACCATGCCGTCGACCACAACATTGGCGGCGGCCTCGGGGTCGCGAGTGGGGATGTTGAACTCGCGCGCATGGTCGTTTCCGGTGCCCGCCGGGATGACGCCGAGGGGGATATCGGTCTGCGCGATCACCTGCAGGGCAAGGGAGATGATGCCGTCACCGCCGACGACGACGAGCGCATCCATCCCGCGTTCCAGAGCGCCCACGACGAGCTTTCGCGCATGTTCGGCGTCGGTGCCCGCGATCGCGACGACGTCTACACCGCGCCGGTGGAACTGCGCCACCGCGCGTTCGGCCGCATGCGGCGCGCTGCCATGCCCCGATGCGGGGTTGGTCAGCATCGTGACGCGGCCCTCGATTGTCACGGGATCAGCTTGCCGGGGTTCAAGATTCCCGCCGGATCGAGCGTGGACTTGACGGACCGCAGGATCGCGACACCGAGGTCACCGATCTCGTCGCGCATCCACGGCCGGTGGTCGGCGCCGACGGCATGGTGATGGGTGATGGTGGCCCCGGTGCGCATCATCGCATCGGATGCGGCGGCCTTGGCCTTGCCCCACTGTTCGATCGGGTTGTCCCGTTGCCCGGCGACGACGGTGAAGTACAGCGACGCGCCCGTGGGATACACATGCGAAATGTGGCACAGCACCAGCGCGGGCGTGCCCGTTTCGGCGAGTGCGGTCGTGAGCGCTTCGGTGACGGCGGCTTTCAACGCCGGCACGTTGGACCAGTTGGTGGCGGTTTCCAACGTTTCACACAGCGCGCCCGCGGACAGCAGCGAGTCGCGCAGATACGGCGCACTGAACCGGCCGTGTTCCCATGCCCGCGCGGGTTCTTCGCCCAGCGATGTGCCGCCGGCGGCCTCGAGTACCGCGCGGGTTTCGGAATGCCTGCTGGCGACGTGCGCCTCGGTGCCCTCGAACATCGTGATCGCCAAACAGCCTCCGGTCACTTGCTTTTCGCCGATAGTCTCGGTGGTCGCGAGGTTCACTCCGGTCTCGGCCTCATCGGACAGCCGGATCACCGTCGGCCCGGTTCCGGTCTGGACGACAGCACGAAGCGCGTCGGCGCCGGTGGCGAAATCGGGAAATGACCACGCCTCGTACCGGGTGGCCGTCGGAGTCCGGTGTACGCGCACCCGCACGCGGGTGATGACGCCGAGCAGGCCTTCCGAACCGATCAACAGCTGCCGTAGGTCTGGCCCCGCTGCCGACTCCGGAGCACGCCCGAGATCCAGCACGCCGACCGGAGTCACTGCGCGCAGGCCGCGGACCATGTCGTTGAACCGGCCGTAGCCCGCGGAATCCTGGCCGGACGACCTGGTCGCGGCGAAGCCGCCGATGGTGGCGAACTGGAAGCTCTGCGGAAAGTGGCCCAGCGAGAAGCCGCGTTCACCGAGCAGGCGTTCGGCGTCCGGTCCGGTCATTCCCGCACCGAGCTCGGCCTCGCCCGACACCTCGTCGAGGAAGTGCAGTTCATCGAGGCGGCGCAGATCCAGTGAGACCACTGCGGGAAACTCGCCGCGGATGGGATCCAAACCGCCGACGACGCTCGTGCCACCGCCGAACGGGACGACCGCGATGCGGTGGTCGCTGCAGTGCTGCAGGATCGCCGCTATTTCCTCTTCGGTGCCCGGAAGCACCACCGCATCCGGCGCGTCCTGCGCCCCGGAGTCCTTGCGGCGCAACAGGTCCAACGTCGATTTGCCGCCCGCCCGCAGCAGCCGGCCGTGGTCGTCGACGCGGCAATAGTCCGGGCCGACGATGCCGGTGAGCGCGTCCTTGTCCTCATCCGAGAGGGCCGACGGCAGCAATCGCACTTGCTCGGCCGCGATTTCGGAGCCCGCCGAAGGCGCAACCCCGAGCGCTTGCTCCAGCAGCGCCTTGATCCCGTCGGACAGCGGTTTGGCCTCGGCGGGGTCGCCCCACGCGTTCCATTTCATCGGCGGGAGGAGTGAGGGCTGCTGAGCGTCCGGAGGCGTCATGAGTTACAGTATTACACATGTCGTCAATCCGTAACGACGAGTCGACGGTCGAGGAACGCATCATCGACGCCGCGGCGGCCTGTGTGCTCGCAGTCGGCGTCAAGCGGGTCACACTGACCGATATCGCCCGACGCGCGCGTATGAGCCGCCCGACCATCTATCGCAGGTGGTCCGATACGAACGGGGTGCTCGCGGCGCTGATGACCGAGCGCATCGCGGGGGTGCTCGACAAGGTGCCCGACACCGGTTCCGACCGGAAGGCGCTGGTGCTGCGGGTTCTGGAGGTGGCTCGGCACCTGCGGAACGACGAGATCATCGTGTCGGTGCTGCGGGACGCGCCCGAATTCGCGATGGTCTACATCGCCGACCGGCTCGGCACCAGTCAGATGATTCTCATCGACGCGTTGACCCATGCCATCAAGATCGCCCAGGACGACGGCAGCGTGCGGGGCGGCGATGCGCGCCAGCTGGCCGCGATGTGCCTGCTGATCACCCAGTCGGCGATCCAGTCCGCGCAGATGGTCGAAACGCTCTTGGACAACGAGGCGCTCGACGCCGAGTTGGCGCACGCCCTCCACGGATACCTGGCACCGTGACCGGCTCGACGGCTCTGAACGCCGCGCGTCGCAGCACCGAGCTGGCGGCGCTGGCCGAGGGTGGCGGCGTCGACGTCATCGTGATCGGGGGCGGCATCACCGGAACCGGGATCGCGCTGGACGCGGCCACCCGCGGGCTGAGCGTCGCGCTCGTCGAGAAGCACGACCTGGCGTTCGGTACCAGCCGCTGGAGCTCCAAGCTGGTGCACGGCGGGTTGCGCTACCTGGCGACGGGCAACGTCGGCATCGCCCGTCGCAGTGCGGTCGAACGCGGAATCCTCATGACACGCAACGCGCCTCATCTCGTCACGGCGATGCCACAGCTGGTTCCGCTGCTTCCGTCGATGAACCCGGCGTCGCGGGCGCTGGTGCGTTTCGGCTTCGCCGCCGGCGACGGCCTGCGCAAGCTGGCGGGTACGCCGGCCTCGGTGCTGCCCCGATCCAAGCGGATCGACGCGCGCCGGGCGGTCGAACTGGCCCCCACTGTGCGACGCGACGGCCTCGACGGCGCGTTGCTCGCCTACGACGGACAACTGATCGACGACGCCCGCCTGGTCACCGCGGTGGCACGGACGGCGGCTCAGTACGGAGCCCGGGTGCTGACGCGGGTGGCGGCGTCGAACGCCACCGGTACCTCGGTGAGGCTGACCGATCAGCTCACCGGTGAGTCCTTCGACGTGACCGCGCGTGCGGTGATCAACGCCTCCGGCGTGTGGGCGGGGCAGGTCGACCCGTCGATCAAGTTGCGGCCCAGCCGCGGAACGCATCTGGTGTTCGATGCCTCCGCGTTCGGCAATCCCGTCGCGGCGCTGACGATTCCGATTCCCGGCGAGATCAACCGCTTCGTGTTCGCGATGCCCGAGCAGTTGGGCCGCGTCTACCTCGGGCTGACCGACGAGGATGCGCCCGGTCCGATCCCCGATGTGCCGCAACCCGCACCCGACGAGGTCTCGTTCCTACTCGACACGGTGAACACCGCGCTGGATGTCGCGTTGCGCCCGTCTGACGTGATCGGCGCCTACGCGGGTCTGCGTCCGCTGATCGACACCGGCGCCGGCCGCACGGCCGACGTGTCGCGGGAACACGCGGTCGTCGAGTCGCCCTCGGGCGTCATCAGCGTCATCGGCGGCAAGCTGACCGAATACCGCTTCATGGCCGAGGACGTTCTGGATCGCGCGATCGAGTTGCGTGGCCTGGCGGCGACGGATTGCCGTACGCGCAATCTGCCGCTGGTCGGTGCGCCGTCGAATCCCGTTGCCACGCTGCGCCACCCCACCGAGATGCCGGGGTCGTTGGTGGCCCGTTTCGGCGCCGAGGCGCCCAACGTCATCGCCGCCGCCGCGTGCGAACGGCCCACCGAACCGGTCGCCGACGGGATCGACGTCATCCGTGCCGAATTCGAGTACGCGGTGACCCACGAGGGCGCGCTGACCGTTGACGACATCGTGGACCGTCGCACCCGCATCGGTCTCGTCGAATCAGACCGCAAGCGCGTGCTGGCCGTCGCCGAAGAATTCGTGATTTCGGCGTAGTTTCGTCGTCGCGTCTCCGGCAACCAACTACACCGAAGCCACAGGATTACAGCGGGATGTTCTTGTGGCGGCCGCGGCGGGCGGGCGCCTCGGCCAGCGCCTGGGTCAGCTTGCTGCGCGTGTGCGACGGGTCGATCTTCTCGTCGACGACGCCAATGTCGATCGCCGAATCGACTCCGCCCGCGAGCTTCTCGTGCTCGGCGGCCAATTCCTCGTGCAGCGCCTCACGCGCGTCATCGGGCGCGGCGGCCAGCTTCTTCTTGTGCAGAATGCCGACCGCGGCCTTGGCGCCCATGACGGCGACCTCGGCGTCGGGCCACGCGTAGACCTTCGTCGCACCGAGCGAGCGCGAGTTCATCGCGATGTAGGCGCCGCCGTAGATCTTTCGTGTCACCAGAGTGACCCGGGGGACCGAGCACTCACCGAACGCGTGCAGCAGCTTGGCTCCGCGCCGCACGACGCCGCCCCACTCCTGATCCACCCCGGGCAGGTAGCCGGGGACGTCGACGACGTTGATGATCGGAATTCCGAACGCATCGCACAGTCGCACGAATCGTGCTGCCTTCTCCGCACTTTCGGAGTTCAGGCAGCCGCCTAGGCGCAGCGGGTTGTTGGCGATCACGCCGACGCTGCGGCCCGAAAGCCGGCCCAGGCCGATGACGATCGACGGCGCCCACTTGCCCTGGAACTCCTCGAACGGGACACCGTCATCCAACAGGGCCTCGATGAGCGGGTGCACGTCGTAGGCGCGCCGCGCCGACTCCGGCAGCAGTGCGTGCAGGTCGGTGTCGCCCGCTTCGGCCTTGGCCCGGTCGAAATGACCCTGCTGGCAGAACAATCCGACCAGCCGACGACCGCGCTCGTAGGCGTCGAGTTCATCGTCGGCGACGATGTGGCACACGCCGGACTTCTTGTGGTGGGTATCGGGACCGCCGAGGCTCGCCATGTCGACGTCCTCACCGGTCACACTGCGCACCACGTCGGGTCCGGTGACGAACACCCGGCTTTCGGGGGCCATCACGATGACATCGGTGAGGGCGGGCCCGTATGCCGCGCCGCCGGCGGCGAAGCCGACGACGACCGAGATCTGTGGCACGTAGCCAGAGGCCCGGATCATTGCCTCGAACACCAGGCCGACCGCGTGCAGGGCCTTCACGCCTTCCGCGAGCCGGGCACCACCCGAATGCCAGATCCCCACGATCGGGCTCTGTTCCTCGATGGCCTGGTCGTAGGCGCTGACGATGTGGGCACAGCCCTCGACGCCCATGGCCCCGCCCATGACGGTGCCGTCGGTGCAGAACGCGATGGTGCGCACACCGTTGACGGTGCCGGCCGCCGCGAGCACGCCCGAACGGTCACGCTCATGCAGCAATTCGACACTGTCGTCGTCGAAGAAGGTGCTCAGACGCAGCAACGGATCTCGGGGGTCGAGCGATTCGCCGACTGTCTCGGGCGCCATGATCGTCATTCAAAACCTCCTGTAGCGCTGGATTTCGGGGAGTGTCAGTACTTCCCGAAGGCGAGCGCCACGTTGTGCCCACCGAATCCGAACGAGTTGTTGATCGCGTATTGATAGTTGCCCGACCGCGGCTCCCCGGCGACGACGTCCAGATCGATCTCCGGATCGAGGTTTCGCAGATTCAGGGTCGGGGGGATGATGCCTTCACGCAGCGCCATCACGGTCAGGATGGACTCCACCGCACCGACCGCGCCGACCGAATGGCCGAGTGCGGCTTTGGGCGCGTACACCGCCGGCCGGTGGCTGCCCATCGCATTGTTGATCGCCTTGCCCTCGGCCACGTCGCCGACGCTGGTTCCGGTGGCGTGTGCATTGACGTGGTCGATGTCTGTGGGTTGCAGGCCGGCGAGTTCGATGGCACGCGTCATCGCGTGACCGGCCTGCTCGCCATTCGGATCGGGCGCGACGATGTGGTAGCCATCCGAGGTGATGCTGGCGCCCATGATCCGCGCAAGGATGTTGGCACCCCGCGCTTTCGCGTGCTCTTCGGTCTCGATGACCATCAGTGCGCCGCCTTCGCCGAACACGAACCCGTTACGGTCCTTGTCGAACGGTCGGCATGCGCCGGGCGGATCATCGTTGGTGGTGGACAACACGATTCGCATCTGGGCGAAGCCGGCGATCGGAACCGCCTCGATCTTGGTCTCCACCCCGCCGCAGATCGCGATGTCGGCCTCTCCGAGCACGATGTTGCGCCACGCGTGCGCAATCCCCTCAGAGCCCGACGCGCAGGCCGACACCGGGGTCATCACCCCGGCGCGGGCCTGCCGCTCCAACCCGACCGCTGCGGCGGCCGCATTGGGCATGTACATCTGCACGGCCAGCGGCGAAACCGCTTTGAGGCCGTTGGAACGCATGTTGTCGTAGCTGAACACCAACTCTTCGGTGGAGCCCATGCCGGTGCCGATCGACACCGTCAGCCGCTTCGGGTCCACCTCGGGTGTGCCGGCGTTCTCCCAGACCCGCCGGCCCAGCACCGTCGACATTTTCTGCAGATACGACAGCCGACGCAGTTCGACCCGCGTCAACTCGGCGTCGAAGTCCTCGAGAAGATGCCCGCCGATGCGAACTGGCAGGTCATACTGCTCGACGAACGGATCTTCGAGCCTGCGGATTCCGCTTTGGCCGTCCAGCAGCTTCTTGAAGGTGTCGTCCGCGCTGGTGGCCAAGGCGGTCGTCATGGCGATGCCCGTGACGACGACGTTGGGGAACCCGGCTCCCGTCGAGAGCCGGGTCGACCGCGTCAACCCTGCCATTACTGGTCGAAAGTTCCTCTCGCTCAGTAGCGCCCGAAGGCCAAAGCGACATTGTGTCCGCCGAAGCCGAACGAGTTGTTGATGGCGTACTGGTAGTCGCCATAACGAGGCTCGCCCGCAACCACATCGAGATCGATCTCAGGATCGGGGGTCTCGTAGTTCAGTGTCGGCGGGATGACTCCGTCACGCAGCGAGAGCACGGTCAGAGCCGACTCCAACGCACCGACCGCTCCGATGGAGTGGCCGAGCGCCGACTTCGGCGCGTACACCGCTGCGTGCTCGACGCCGGCCACGCGAATGGCGTTGGCCTCGGCGACATCACCGATCGACGTCGCGGTGGCGTGGGCGTTGATGTGCTGGATGTCCTTGGGCTCCAGGCCCGCGGTCTCCATTGCACGCTTCATCGCCTGGCCCGCACGCAGGCCGTCGGAAGCCGGAGCCACCATGTGGAAGGCGTCGGAGGTGATGCCGGCACCCATCAGGCGGGCCAGCGGCTTGGCGCCGCGAGCCTTGGCGTGCTCCTCGGTCTCGATGACCAAGAGCGCACCGGCCTCGCCGAAGACGAATCCGTCGCGGTTCTTGTCGAACGGCCGCGAGGCAGCCTCGGGATTCTCGTTGTTGGTCGACATCGCGCGCATCATCGAGAACGCCGCGATCGGCAGCGCTTCGATTCCGCCCTCGACACCGCCGACGACCGCGATGTCCGCGTCGCCCATCACGATCTGGCGCCAGCCGTGAGCGATGGCCTCCGAACCCGACGAGCACGCCGAGACCGGGGTGATGACCCCGGCCCTGGCGCCCAGCTGCAGACCGATCACCGCGGCCGCACCGTTCGGCATGATCATCTGCACGGCAAGTGGCGAGACCTTGCGGGGCCCGCCCTCGTTCATCGCGTCGTAGGTCTCGACGATCTTCTCGCCGCCGCCCAGACCGGTGCCGACGACCACGGCGAAGCGATCCGGATCGACCTCGGGTGTCCCCGCGGTCTCCCAGAGCTGGCCACTGAGGTGCTTGGCCATGCGCTGGACATACGACATCCGTCGCATGTCCAGTCGCGTCATGTGGTCGTCGATCCCGTCAACGAGGTGGCCACCGATGCGGACCGGCAGGTCCCACTTGGTGACGAACTCGTCGGTGAGGACGCGGATGCCGCTCTCGCCGGCCAGCAGCCCCTTCCACGTGCTCTCGATGTCCGCCGCGATCGACGTGGTCGCCGTGACGGCGGTCACGACGACGTTGGGGAAACCGCCGTTAGCAGTGGAAGGTCTACTCATGCCCGATCGGCTTCGATCTGCGCGCGGATGGCCGCCGCCGCCTCGGGGTTCTCTTCCTCGAGCTTCTGGATGTAGGTGACGACGTCACCGACAGTGCGCAGACCGGCGAGGTCCTCGTCGGGGATTTTCACGCCGTACTTGTCCTCGGTCTGCACGGCGATCTCGACCATCGACAGCGAGTCGATGTCCAGGTCGTCGACGAAGCTCTTCTCCGGGGTGACCTCGGAAGGCTCGATACCGGTGACCTCTTCGATGATCTCGGCGAGACCGGTGATGATTTCATCCTGACTGGCGGGCACGGTGGCTCCTTCTAATTGGTGTTGTTACTTCGGATTTGACGATCGTTATGTTGTTGTTCTGGTTCGGGCGCGCTATGGGAGTTCGGCGAGCCCGTCCAGGTCAGCGGGGGACTTGACGGCGTGCGTCGGCACCCCCCGAAGTTCTCTTTTCGCGATGCCCGCGAGCGTCCCGGCAGGCGGGAACTCGACGATCGCGGTCACCTCGAGCCGGCGCATGGTGTCGGTGCACAGATCCCAGCGCACCGGACGCGTCATCTGCGCCACCAGCTTGCTCATGGCGTCGGAGGCCGAGGCCACGGGCTGCCCGTCGGCGTTCGACAGAACGGTCGTGTTCGGCTCGGCGGTGGTGACACCGTCGGCGGCGGCGGCGTAACCGTTCAGCGCCGAGGCCATGTAGTGGGTGTGGAAAGCGCCCGCAGTGGCCAGCTTGCGCACTCGCGCCTTCTCCGGCGGATCCTCGACCAGCTTGTCCAGTGCGGCGACCGCACCGGCGGCGACGATCTGACCCGCGGCGTTGCGGTTGGCCGGCACCAGGTCGAGCGCCTCGAGGCGCGCCAGCACGTCGGCTTCGTCTCCGCCGAGCACCGCTGCCATGCCGGTCGGTTCGACCGCGCAGGCCTTGGCCATCTCCGCGCCGCGGGTGGCGGCCAGCTTGACCGCATCGTCGGCGGAGATGATGCCGGCGACGGCGTACGCCGCGATCTCACCGACGGAGTGGCCGGCGACCACCGTCTGCCGGCCGGCAAGCACACCGCGCCGGGTCAGCTCCTCGTGAGCCAGCAGGGTGGCTGCGACGACCAGCGGCTGGGTCACCGCGGTGTCGGTGATCTCCTCGGCGGAAGCCGTGGTGCCCAACCGGGCGAGATCCAGTCCGCTGATCTGCGACCAGGCTGCGAGTCGCTCGGCAGCACCGGGCAGCTCCAGCCACGCGGCGAGCATGCCGGGGGTCTGGGAGCCCTGTCCGGGCGCAAGAAGTGCAACGGCTGTTTGAGGCACGTATTTAAGAGAACACTGTGAAGACGGGTTTGCGCCGTGTAAGAGATTATGAACCTCGTCTTATGTTTTTGTAGAGACCCCACAAAACCACCTGTGATGCGACTCTACCGATATCTGCCTGCGATCTAGCCGCCGGCCTGCTGTGTATCCGGCGTCACTGGTCGGAGCGCAGGACGGGCCGAATTGATCTTGTTTGCTGTGCTCGACTGGTACGGTTGCCGGCCCAGCCGGCCGACGGTGACCGCCACCCGCAACACATAGGCGTCGCGCGGAAGCATGGGATCGCGACCAGTGAAGTCGGCGATCCGCCTGAGCCGGTAGCGGACGGTATTTGGATGAACGAACAATTTGCGCGCGCAGGCTTCGACCGCACCGCCGGAGTCCAGATAGGCGTCGAGTGTCTCGGTCAGTGCGGGGCCGGCGTCGGCCAGCGGCCGCATCACCTCCGTTTCCAGCGCCGCGATCGCCGTGACGTCACCCAGCAGGGCTCGTTCGGGCAGGAGCTCGCGCGCCGGCACCGGCCGTGGTGCTCCTGTCCAGCCGGTCACGGCGTTCATCCCCGCGATGGCCTCGGTGGCGCTGCGGTGTGCGCTCGCCAGCGTGGTGGCGGTGGGTCCGATCACCACCGGACCGTCGGCGAACACCGTCAGCATCTCGGTGAGAAACCGGTCGGTCGGGGAAAGCGCACCCGACACGATCGCGACCAACCAGGTGCCGTGCACATCTGACAGTGCCGCTCGCCCGTGGCGACGCACTACATCGTGTACGTCGTCGCTGGCCAGATCCATTCGGTCGGGCTGGGGCAGCCCGACGATCACGGTGGCCGGCGCGGTGGCGTCCCAGTTCAGCGCGGCCGCCTGCGACTGCAGCTCCGGGCCGGTGTCGCCGCGCACGACGGCGTCGACGACGTTTGCCTCCATCCGGGTGTCCCACGCCCCGCGCGCCTCAGCCTGGTCGGCGTAGGCGCTGGCCGCGGCGAACGCCAGGTCGCGGCTGTAGCGCAGGATGCCCGCGGTCAACGCGGTCAGCTGCTCTTCGTTGCGGGCCAACAACGGCACCACCTCTTCGAAGAACTCCATCGTGATGCGCACCATCTCGACCGACTGCCGCAATGCGATCCGTCGGCGCAGATCCTGCGGCACGACTTCGAAGGCCTGCGCGGTGTAGCTGACGTTGCTCTGCGGGTCGCGCATCCACTCGACGAAGTTGACCACCGCTGTCTGCACGACCAACTGCACGCTGGAGCGCTGCGAGGCCTCGAGTTCGGCGAAGAACGGGAGGCGCTCCTCCATCGCCCGTACCGCTTCGGTGGCCAGCCGGCCCGAGTACTGCTGCAACCGGCGCAGCACGGAATCGGGCACGATCTCAAGTACTTCGACCGTCGACTTCGGCGGCACGAACCGGTTGTCGGGCATCAATAAAGACTACGCCACAAAAATGGGGGAAACCTCCAACTGTGCTGCTACCTCAACCGTTCACTCTGCGCCCACGGTTCGAAACTGCGAGTGCCATGCGCCCTGAGCGCAGAGTCAACGAAAACACCTAAGCCACTCCCAGTCCTATGTCGTGGCCTAAGCCACTCCGGGGTCCGACGTCTGCTCTGGCGCAGCCAGCACATCATCGATCTCGTACTTGGCCGCCGCTTCGACCGCGACCGACTGGTCGATGTTGCCGTCACGGGCCAGGCCCTCCAGCACCGCAACCGCGATCGACTCGGCGTCGGTGTTGTAGTAGCGCCGAGCAGCCGGCCGCGTGTCGGAGAAGCCGAACCCGTCGGTGCCCAACGTGATGTAGGTGCCGGGCACCCAGGCCCGGATCTGCTCGGACACCCCACGCATCCAGTCCGACACCGCGATCACCGGACCTGCGGCGTCGGCGAGCACCTTGGTGATGTAGGGCGTGCCCGCGGGCCGGTCTGGATGACGCAGCCGCTGCTTTTCGATCTCGACGCCGTCGCGGTTGAGTTCACCCCAGCTGGTCACCGACCAGACGTCGGCGGCGACGTCCCATTCGTCGGCGAGCAAATCGGCCGCTTTGAGCGCCGAGGGCATGGCCACACCCGACACCAGGATCTGCGCCGTGTTGGCCCGCTTCTCCGGAGCGGGCCGGTAGCGATAGATACCGCGTAGCAGGCCCTCGACGTCGAGCCCCTCGGGCTCGGGCGGCTGGACGTAGGGCTCGTTGTAGATCGTCAGATAGAAGTACACGTTCTCGGGGTTCTCGCCGTACATCCGGTGTAGTCCGCTTTCGATGATGTAGGCGATCTCGTAGGCGAACGCCGGGTCGTAGGCCACGACCGCGGGGTTGCTCGCGGCGAGCAGCAGCGAGTGCCCGTCGGCGTGCTGTAAGCCCTCACCGACCAGCGTGGTGCGCCCCGCGGTGGCGCCCAGGAGGAAGCCGCGCGTCATCTGGTCGGCGGCCGCCCACAGGTTGTCGCCGGTGCGCTGGAACCCGAACATCGAGTAGAAGATGTAGACCGGGATCATCGGTACGTTGTGCGTCGAATACGACGTGCCCGCGGCGATGAAGCTGCCCGACGAACCCGCCTCGTTGATGCCCTCGTGCAGGATCTGACCGACTTCGGATTCCTTGTAGGCCAGCATCAGTTCGGCGTCGACCGAGGTGTAGAGCTGACCGTTGCGGTTGTAGATCTTGAGGTTGGGGAACCACGAGTCCATCCCGAACGTGCGGGCCTCGTCCGGGATGATCGGGACGATGCGCCAGCCGATTTCCTTGTCCCGCAACAACTCTTTGAACGTTCGCACCGTGGCCATCGTCGTGGCCACCTCCTGTTTGCCCGACCCCTTCTTCAGCGCCTTGTAGGTATCGCGGCCGGGTAGCGTGAGCGCCTTGCTCTTGGTGCGACGCTCGGGCAGGAAGCCGCCGAGCGCACGCCTGCGGTCGAGCATGTAGCGGATCTCGGCCGCCTCCGGACCGGGGTGGTAGTACGGCGGCAGGTAGGGGTTCTCCTCGAGCTGGGCGTCGCTGATCGGGATGCGCTGCGCATCGCGGAAGTACTTGAGGTCTTCGAGCGCAAGCTTTTTCATCTGGTGAGTCGCGTTGCGGCCCTGGAAGTGAGCACCCAGCGAGTAGCCCTTGATCGTCTTGGCCAGGATCACCGTCGGCTGGCCCTTGTGCTCGATGGCGGCACGGTAGGCGGCGTAGACCTTGCGGTAGTCGTGGCCGCCGCGCTTGAGGTTCCAGATCTCGGAGTCGGACATCTTCTCGACCAGCGCCTTGGTTCGGGGATCGCGGCCGAAGAAGTGGTCGCGCACGTAGGCGCCGTCGTTGGCCTTGTAGGTCTGGTAGTCACCATCAGGCGTCGTATTCATCAGGTTGACCAGCGCGCCGTCCCGGTCGGCGTGCAACAGGGCGTCCCACTCCCGGCCCCACACCACCTTGATGACGTTCCAGCCCGCCCCGCGGAAGAACGACTCGAGTTCCTGGATGATTTTGCCGTTGCCGCGCACCGGCCCGTCGAGACGTTGCAGGTTGCAGTTGACGACGAACGTCAGGTTGTCCAGGCCTTCCAGCGCGGCGACGTGGGCCAGGCCGCGGCTTTCGGGCTCGTCCATCTCACCGTCGCCGAGGAACGCCCACACATGCTGGTCGGAGGTGTCCTTGATGCCGCGGTCGTCCAGGTAGTGGTTGAACCGGGCCTGATAGATCGCGTTCATCGGGCCCAGGCCCATCGAGACCGTGGGGAACTCCCAGAAGTCCGGCATCAACCGCGGATGCGGATATGACGGCAACCCACCGCCCGGATGGCTGTGTTCCTGGCGGAAGCCGTCGAGTTGGTCGGCCGACAGGCGGCCCTCCAGGTACGCCCGGGCATAGATGCCCGGCGACGCGTGGCCCTGAATGAACACCTGGTCGCCACCCCCGGGGTGCGACTTGCCGCGGAAGAAGTGGTTGAAGCCGACTTCGTACAGGGCCGCAGACGACGCATAGGTCGAAATGTGGCCGCCCACACCGACTCCCGGCCGCTGGGCGCGGTGCACCATGATCGCGGCGTTCCACCGGATCCAGGTCCGGTAGCGACGCTCGACGTCCTCGTCGCCCGGGAACCACGGTTCCAACTCGGTCGGGATGGAGTTCACGTAGTCCGTCGACGTCAGCGCGGGGATGGCCACTCGCTGCTCGCCGGAGCGTTCCAGCAGGCGCAACAGCAGATAGCGTGCCCGCGCGGGGCCGGACTGTTCCAGCAGCTGGTCGAATGATTCCAGCCACTCGCTGGTCTCTTCGGGGTCGATATCGGGTAGATACGAGGCGACGCCCTCGCGGATCACCCGTACCCGGTCGTGTTCAGCTGCGTTGGTGGAGTTTTGGGCCAGGTCCTGGCGCACGAACTCGGTGGTCAACTTCCGCTCCTTGGTAGGCGGTTCAAGTGCTCACGCGCGTCGCCGCAGATGTTTTCTGCGCTCCTCGCGTGGGCGACGGATTCCATCCTTCTCCAATCCTGCCCCACACGCACCGGCGGGGTTGGGGACTGGATGATCCGGCGATCCCTGCAGCGACCCGGTAACGTCTGCAGCCGTGTTGATCGGTGCGCTGGTGCAAAAACCGCTGCGGATCGGTGCATTGGTCATCGGGATCTCGGCGGCCGCGGCGATGGTCGTCGTCGGTTGCAGCAGCGTCACCGAGGGCTCTGCGCAGGTGGACACCGCCGAGGCGCCGGTGTACCGGGCGTCGGTGTCGGCATCGCTGGTGGAGTCGGCCGCCAGTTCCAGCGCCCGCGAGTCGGAACGCCAGTCCTCGATCACCAAGGAGGCGATCCACTCCTCGTGCGAGACGCTGAGCTCCAGCAGCGTCGAGGCCATCACCGCGGTCAACGCCTACGTCGACGCGTTCAACCAGAACGCCTCCGACGTGCCGGCCAAGGCGGGGCCGGCGATCGACGCCCTGAACCACAGTGCCGACCAGGTCGCGCGCAGTATCTCCGCCCCGCTGGCTCCCGAGCTCAGGGATGCGCTCAACGGCTGGGTCGACGCCGCCAGGGGGGTGGCGACCGCGATCGCTGGAAACTACGGCCCGGACGAGTTCAACGCGGCGATCAGCAAGCTGAACGACACCAAAACGACCGCGCTCAACCTTTGTGACGCCCATTATTGAGAAACCGGATATTTGACCAACCTTGTCGCCAGTGGCGTGCGGGCGCACCCCTTCGTGCGACGATAGGCCCGACACAGGGCCCAAGGAATTGCCCCAAGACATGCCGGGCGCAACGTGCGCCCGAGCCGGCTGAAGGAGGACCGACGGTGGTCGCGGCGGATGACGCCCCGAACTACGCCCACAGACTGGGCATCCAAAAAGATCAGGTTGTACAGGAACTGGGCTGGGACGACGACGTCGACGACGACATCCGAGCCGACGTCGAGGAAGCGTGCGGGAGCGAGCTGCTCGACGAGGACGCCGACGAGGTCATCGACGTGGTGCTGCTGTGGTGGCGCGACGACGACGGGGACCTGGTCGATAGGCTCATGGACGCCATCACGCCGCTGGCCGACGACGGTGTGATCTGGGTGGTCACCCCGAAGACGGGCAAGCCCGGACACGTTCAGCCGGCCGAGATCGCCGAGTCGGCGCCCACGGCGGGGTTGATGCAGACCTCTTCGGCCAACCTCGGCGACTGGATCGCCAGCCGGCTGGTGCAACCGAAGAGCAAGGCGGCGGGGAGGCGCTCGTGATCGAGGTCGGTACCGAGGCACCGGACTTCACGCTCAAGGATCAGAACGGCCAGCCCGTGACGCTGAGCGATTTGCGGGGGGCCAAGAACGTGCTGCTGGTGTTCTTCCCGCTGGCGTTCACCGGTATCTGTCAGGGCGAACTCGACGAGATCCGCGACCGGCTGCCTGAGTACGAGAACGACGACACCGCGACGCTGGCGATCTCCGTGGGACCGCCGCCCACGCACAAGATCTGGGCCACGCAGAGCGGGTTTACGTTCCCGGTGCTTTCGGATTTTTGGCCGCACGGTGCCGTGGCGTCGGCGTACGGGGTTTTCAACGAGAACGCCGGCATCGCCAACCGCGGCACTTTCGTCGTTGACCGCGCGGGAATCGTCCGGTTCGCCGAGATGAAGGAGCCCGGGGAGGCCCGAGATCAGGCGCTGTGGACGGATGCGCTGAGGGCCCTGCGCGCCGGCTGACGGATTTCCCGTCGCAGGTCATCGCCGTGTAGCTTGCCTCTGCAGGGGCGCGTAGCTCAGTGGTAGAGCTCTGGTTTTACACACCAGCGGTCGGCGGTTCGATACCGTCCGCGCCCACTCACACGACTCGCTTGCCGAAGCGTGCCCGGGCCCGCATGTCCCACAAGTACAGCCGGTAGCCCAGAAGCCAGGCGTCGCGCGGGATCACCCGGTCGGCGAGCCGCAGCGCCGTCAACAACATCTCGAACCGGCGCTGCTGACGTCCCGACCACGGCAACCTCATGAGTTCGCGAAACTCCGGCGGCAGGAACCCCGTCGTCGCGAACAGGTTGAACGGCCCTGCGAGCAGGCGCAGCGGAGCGGGCAGGAAGGCCATCGCGGCCACCCCGTGCAGATGCTCGCGAACGGGTTCGTCGATGCGCAGTTCGTCCAGTGCGCGTTTCCAGTATTCGTCGAACGCAGTGCGGTCCGGCGGCCACATGTCCTCTCGCACCTGCAGCGTGGTGCCCAGCTTTTGGGCGTCGAGGTAGATCGCATCGGCGGCCTCGTCGTCGAGCGGCCCGTAGAGGAACTCGTGCTGGTCGACGTAGTAGCGGTACAGGCAGGCGGCCACCCAGAGCTGCAGGCGCGGGTCGAACGCCCGGTACGACACCGGGCTGGACGGGGTGGACCGAACCAGCGCGTGCACGCGATCGATTTCGGCGCGGATCAATTCGCGGTCGGCCTCGGTGCCCATGGTCGCCACGGCCAGATACGTTCCGGTGGTGCGCGCCCGCTTGAAGGGATGCTTGTAGACGTTGCCGCTGTCGACCGGGCTCTCCAACACGCCGTAGCCGACCCCTGGCGTCGCCAGTTGCATGATCACGTTCGCCGCCGGTGCCAGCGCAGCCGCGGGATTGAGTAGATCGACGACCCGCCTCGGCCGACGCGGTGGACCGAACCTCATGTACCCGAGTAGATCACCTTGTGAGACGCTCGCGAAGTGTTTGCGCCGACCGCACGCCAGCGCGTCGCCGGGATCGCGGCCGGCTGCGTCGCCGACGCGCTGTTCGGCGACCCACGACGCGGTCACCCGGTGGCGATGTTCGGTAGCACCGCAGCGGTTTTGGAGCAGCGCACTTACTCCGACACGCGGTCGGCGGGGGCAGCGCACACCGGGTTGCTGCTCGGTGCGCTGGCGGTGCTCGGGGCGAGCGCGGAGCGGGCCGCCGCGCGCCGGGGGACCGTCGTGGCCGCGGGCACCACGGCGGCGGCCGTGTTCGTCGCGTTGGGCGGGACCTCGCTGGCCCGCACCGGGAACCAGATGGCCCGGCGCCTGGACCGCGGTGACGTCGACGGCGCCCGCCGACTGCTGCCGTCGCTGTGCGGGCGCGACCCCTCAGTGCTCGACGAGGCCGGCCTTGTCCGAGCCGCGCTGGAGTCGGTCGCGGAGAACACTTCCGACGCGCACGTTGCGCCGCTGCTGTGCGCCGCCGCCGGCGGGATTCCCGCGGTGCTGGTGTACCGCGGGGCGAACACCCTCGACGCGATGATCGGCCACCGGACACCGCGCTATATCCGGTTCGGTTGGGCGGCCGCGCGTTTCGACGATTTCGCGAATTACGTTGCCGCCCGTGTCACCGCGGTGCTGGTGGCCTCCTGCGCCCCCCTGGTGGGCGGCTCGTCCGTCGGGGCCCTCCGCGCATGGGCCCGCGACGCGCGCCGTCATCCCAGTCCGAACGCCGGCGTCGCCGAGGCCGCGTTCGCGGGTGCGTTGGGGGTGCGACTCGGCGGCTCAACGCAATATGCCCACCAACTGGAGATCCGGCCCACCCTGGGCGACGGTCCACCGCCGCAGGTGACCGATCTGCGGCGGGCCGTCCGATTGTCGCGCGCGGTTCAGCTCGCCGCGGTCGGGGCCGCCGCCGGGGCCGTCGCGCTCAGCGCCGTCGGCCGTAGCGGTCGGCGAGTTTGTCCTCCGCCGTGAGCGGAACCTCGGGCGCACTATGCGCCGCATCCCGCGCGGCCTTCTCCCGCCTGCGCTGCCGCACCTCGGCATAGATGAAGTAGCCCAACCCGATCGGGGCGATGATGCCGAACGCGATCCACTGGATGCCGTACGACAGGAACGGTCCAGCGTCGAGATGCGGTAACGGAATCACCCCGAGACCGCCCGGCTGGTCGGCCTCCAACTGCAGGTACGAACCCGCCAGCGGAATACCGGTGATGGTCGAGATCTGCTCGGTGTTGATGGAGTACACCTGCTGGATACCGTCCTGCCGGAACGGCTCCTTGCCTTGCGCCAGCCCCTCGGAGTCCCGTAGCCGCGCGGCGATGGTCACCGTTCCGTCCGGTACCTGCGGGATCTCGGGCACCCCCGATGCCTGTACCGGCCGGACATATCCGCGGTCGACCAGGACGGTCGGGCCGCCGTCGACCGCGAACGGCACCAGCACCTGGAAGGCGGGTTCACCCTCGACCATCCGCAGCCGCGCGAGCACCTGGCCTTGGGGCAGATAGCGCCCGCTCGCGGTCACGCGCCGCCACTGGTCGTCCGGTGCCGCCGCATCCTGGTCTCCCAGCAGCGACGTCACAGGCACCGGCTCGGCGGTCAACGAGTGCGTGATCTGTGCATTCTCCCGCGAGGTCTTGGTGTTTTTGCCCAGCTGCCACGGCGCCAGGACGGTCAACGACAGATACGCGAACGCGGCCACCACGACGAACAGCGCCAGCCACGAGGGGCGCAACAGGAAGGTCAACCGTCGCATCAGCTGGCGATTCCCCGGATGGCCAGTTGCTCGTCGACCCAATCGTGCAACCCGGACAGCGACGCTTCGATGACCGCGTAGACCTCCTCGAAGTCGGTGTGGTCGCCGTAGTAGGGGTCGTCGACGTCGAGGGCATGGGCACCGGAACGCGGGTCGAACGAGCGCAGCATCCGGAGCCGTTCGTCCGGTACGCCCAAGTCTCGAAGGATCCGAACGTGGTTGCGGCCCAGTGCGATCACCAGGTCGGCCGACATGTGGTCCGCGTCGATCTGGGCGGCGCGGTGCGCGGTCGGGTAACCGTGCTCGCGCAGGACGTGGCTGGCGCGGCGGTCGGCGGGTTCGCCGGCGTGCCAGCCTCCGGTGCCCGCGCTGCTCACCCGCACCGCCTGGCCGAGGCCACGCTCGCTGATCTGATGGGCGAACATCTTCTCCGCCATCGGGGAGCGGCAGATGTTGCCGGAGCAGATGAACGTCACGTGCAGCGGCTCAGACACCCAACACCTCGCGCAGGTCCGCGACCGACGCAACGTGTGCCGCCGCGGCGGCGGCGTTCGGTCCGACGAAATCGCCCTGTCCGTAACCCCATCCGACGACCACCGTGACGATGCCGTGTGCGGCGGCGCCTTCGACGTCGTGGGACCGGTCACCGACCATGAGGATGCGTTCGGGCAGCGCGTCCAGCTGGGCCAGCGCGTGGGCGACGACGTCGACCTTGCTGGCGCGCGAACCGTCGACGCTCGCGCCCGCGATCACCTCGAAGCAATCGGCGAGGCCGAAGTGAGCCAGGATCCGCTGTGCGGTCGGTTCGGCCTTCGAGGTGGCGACGGCCAATCGCACGCCGGCCGCGCGCAGATCGGCGAGCAGTGCGGGAATGCCGTCGAAAACCCGGTTCATCTCCCAGCCGCGGGTGCGGTAATCCGCGCGGTATGCCGCGATGGCGTCGTCGGTCCGGTCTCCGAGCCCGAGGCCCTGCAGTGTGTGATGCATCGGCGGGCCGATGATCATGCCGGCCAGGTCGCCATCGGGTACCGCCGCGCCGACCGACCCCAGCGCGTGGCGGAAACTCGACACGATGCCCTGCGCGGAATCGGTCAGGGTGCCGTCGAGGTCGAAGATCACCAGTTGAGGGCGGGTCGCCGTAGTCGGGGAGGCCAGCATGTCGGTCACGGGTCCATTCTCCCCGATCGCGGAAGCCGGCCGGGCGGCGCACTAGGGTCGTGATGTGGCGAGTCCTTTGCGTGCGGCGGCGCGCTACCACGGCGACCAGGCCGTGGCCCCCGGGATGCTGGATTTCGCCGTCAATGTCCGGGCCGACGCGCCGCCGTCGTGGCTGGTCGACCGTCTCGCGGCGCGGTTGACCGAGTTGGGGCCTTATCCCCGCAGTAGCGATGTGGAGCGCGCCGTCGCCGCGGTCACCCGCCGTCATCGCCGTGACGCGGCCGAGGTGGCGCTCCTCGCCGGCGCCTCCGAGGGGTTCTCACTGCTGGCCGATCTGCGGCCCCGGCGGGCCGCGCTGATCGCACCGTCGTTCACCGAACCGGAGGCGGCGCTGGCGGCGGCAGAGGTGCCGTTCGAGCATGTGGTCCTCGAACCGCCCTACACCTTGATCGCCGATGCGGTGCCCGAGGAAGCGGACCTGGTCGTCATCGGCAATCCGACCAACCCGACCGGGGTCTTGCACACCCGGGAGCAGGTGCTGGCCTTGCGTCGGCCCGGTCGAATCGTCGTGGTGGACGAGGCGTTCGCCGACGGTGTTGCGGGCGAGCCCGGTTCGCTGGCCGCTGAGGCGCTGCCCGACGTGGTGGTGCTGCGCAGCCTGACCAAAACCTGGGCGCTGGCGGGACTGCGCGTGGGCTACGCACTGGGGCCGGCCGATGTGCTGGCGCGGTTGACGGCGAGGCGTCCGCACTGGCCCGTCGGCACGTTGCAACTCGAGGCGATCGCCGCGTGCAGCGCGCCCGAGGCGGTGGCCGAGGCCGCGTGCGCCGCGCGGCGGCTGCTGGAGGTGCGCGCAGCGATGGTGGCGGGATTGACTAGCATCGGCGTGCATGTCGTCACCGGATCGGCCCCGTTCGTCCTGTTCGGCGTTCCGGATGCCGATTTGATGCGAAAACATCTGGACGGCAGGGGCATTGCCGTGCGTCGCTGTGACACGTTCGTCGGGCTCGACGGTCAGTTCCTGCGTGCGGCCGTACGTCCGGAGTGGCCGACACTCGTCGAGGCGATGGCCGAGGTGCTGCCGTGAGCGTGCGACTGGCCGACATCATCGACGTTCTCGAAGCGGCGTATCCGCCGCAGTTGGCGCAGGACTGGGACTCGGTGGGCCTGGTCTGCGGCGACCCGTCGGAGACGGTCGAGACGGTCACCATCGCCGTCGACGCCACCGCCGCCGTCGTCGGCGAGGTGCCCGAGCGCGGCCTCCTGCTGGCACACCATCCGCTGCTGCTACGCGGGGTCGACACCGTCGCGGCCAGTACCGCCAAAGGTGCCCTGATCCACCAGATGATCCGGACCGGGCGGGCCCTGTTCACCGCGCACACCAACGCGGACTCCGCCTCGCCCGGTGTTTCCGACGCGCTGGCCGAAGCACTGGGCCTCACCGTCGAGGAGGTGCTCGCGCCCGGCGGCGCCGCATCCGATCTGGACAAGTGGGTCGTGTTTGTGCCTGCGGAGAACTCGGAGGCGGTGCGGGAAGCGATGTTCGCGGCCGGTGCGGGCCGCATCGGCGACTACTCGCACTGCTGCTGGATCACCACCGGCACGGGGCAGTTCCTCCCGCACGACGGGGCGGCGCCGGCGATCGGCAGCGTCGGGTCCGTCGAACGAGTCCCCGAGGACCGGGTGGAGGTCATCGCGTCCGCGCGGTTGCGTGGTCACGTCCTGGCCGCGCTGCGGGGCGCACATCCGTATGAGGAACCGGCATTCGACATCTTCGCGTTGGCGCCGATCCCCGGCGGCACCGGGCTGGGCCGTATCGGCGTACTGGAGCGTCCGGAGCCGTTGTCGGCGTTCGTGTCCCGGGTACACCGGGCGTTGCCCACCACGACATGGGGCGTGCGCGCATCGGGCGACCCGGACGCGACCGTTTCGCGGGTCGCGGTGTGCGGCGGCGCCGGTGACTCGCTGCTGGGCCTGGTCGCCCGCACCGGTGTCGACGCCTACGTGACCTCGGACCTGCGGCACCATCCGGCCGACGAACACCGCCGCGCATCGGGGGTGGCACTCGTAGATGTGGCGCACTGGGCCAGCGAGTACCCGTGGTGCGGTCAAGTCGCGAACCTGTTGCGGGCCCACTTCGGTGACGCGCTACCCGTGCGGGTTTCCGATGCGCGTACCGACCCTTGGAATGTCGAGAGATGAGCATGAAAGCTGAAGTAGCCCAACAACAGTCGTTGCTCGAGTTGGCGGAGCTCGACGCATCGCTGAGTCGTCTGGAGCACCGGGCCAAGAATCTGGCCGAACAGCACCGGCTGGAGGAGGTCCAGGCCGCGCACCGCGAGGCCAATGACCGGTTGGCCGCCTTGCAGATCGCCATCGAGGATCTGGACGCGCAGATCGCCAAGTTCGAATCCGAGATCGACTCGGTCCGCCAGCGTGAGGACCGCGATCGCAAGCTGCTCGCCGGCGGCACCGTCGACGCGAAACAACTCACCGAACTGCAGCACGAGCTCGACACGCTGGAGCGCAGGCAGGCGGCGCTGGAGGATTCGCAGCTCGAGGTGATGGAGCGGCGCGAGGAACTGCAGCGCGATCAAGACAACGCGCTTTCAGAGATCGACGAACTGCAGAACGACCTCGGCGCCGCGCAGTCCGCCTGCGACGATGCGCGCACGGAGTTGGATCAGCAACGGCACCAGTCGATCTCGCGCCGCGATGAGCTGGTCGCTTCGCTCGATTCTGAGCTGGTCGCTCTCTACGAACGGCAGCGTGCCCGCGGCGGCGCAGGTGCCGGACAATTGCAGGGCCGCCGCTGCGGAGCGTGCCGGATCGAGATCGACAAGGGGGAACTGGCGCGTATCTCCGGGGCGGCCGATGACGAAGTGCTGCGCTGTCCCGAATGTGGCGCGATCCTGCTGCGCGTCAAGGGGTCCGCCGGGTGAAGGTCATCGTCGAGGCCGACGGGGGTTCGCGCGGCAACCCCGGACCGGCGGGTTACGGATCGGTGGTGTGGTCGGCGGGTCACGCCGCCGTGCTCGCCGAGAGTAAGCAGGCGATCGGCCGGGCCACCAACAACGTCGCCGAGTACCGCGGCTTGATCGCCGGTCTGGAGGAGGCGGCGAGCCTGGGTGCGAGCGAGGTCGACGTCCGCATGGACTCCAAGCTCGTGGTGGAGCAGATGTCGGGGCGGTGGAAAGTCAAGCACCCCGACATCGCCCCGCTGCATCAGCAGGCTACGGCACTGGCGTCGGGCTTCGATCGCATCACGTATCAATGGATTCCGCGTGCCGAGAACAGCCACGCCGACCGGCTGGCCAACGAGGCGATGGACGCTGCCGCAGAAGAACCCAAACCGCATCAAGCGTCGAGCCCGACCACTTGGAGTGGCGCGCGGGGCGCGCCGACCCGGTTCCTGCTGCTGCGGCACGGCCAGACGGAGTTGTCCGTCGAGCGCCGCTACTCGGGTCGTGGCAATCCGGCGCTGACGGATCTCGGGCGACGTCAGGCCCAAGCGGCCGCGCGGTACCTGGGACAGCGAGGCGGTGTCGCCGCAGTCATCACCTCACCGCTGCAGCGTGCGTACGACACCGCGGCGGCCGCGGCCAAAGTGCTCGGCCTGGACGTGAGCGTCGACGACGACCTGATCGAGACCGACTTCGGCGCGTGGGAGGGCCTGACGTTCGGTGAAGCGGCCGAACGGGATCCGGACCTGCACCGGCGTTGGCTGCGTGACACGTCCATGGCGCCGCCGCAGGGGGAGAGCTTCGACGCCGCCGCCGAACGCGTCGATCGGGCCAAGTCGCGGATCATCGCCGAGCATGGAGATGAGACCGTTTTGGTGGTCTCGCACGTGACGCCGATCAAGTCGCTGCTGCGGGTGGCGCTCGACGGTGGCCCGAGCATCTTGTACCGCCTGCACCTGGACCTGGCGTCGCTGTCGGTCGCCGAGTTCTATCCCGACGGTGCGGCGTCGGTGCGGTTGGTCAATCAGACTGCCTACCTGGATTAGTCGTGCAGGTGGAGTCGCTCACCGTGCGGCCCGAAGATCGTGATCGCCTCGACCGGCCCGTCGACGACGCCGAACCAGTGCGGCGTCCATGTCGAGAACTCCACCGCCTCACCGGGTTTGACCGTGAAGTCGCGCTCACCCAAGATCAGCCGCAGTTGACCCGACAGCACGTACATCCAGTCCTGGCCCTCGTGCACTGGAAGTTCGTCGGGCGGGGTGCGTCGCCGGGCACTGATCCTGATCTTGAATGCGTGCAGACCGCCGGCGGCCTGGCGGGTAAGTGGCCAGTAGGTGATCCCGTGTGCCTTATGGGATCCGCTGCGTACCCGCGGATCCTCGGCTTCCGGCACCCGTAGCAGTTCGTCGGTACTGACTGACAGCGCCGCCGCCAACCTCGGCAGATGGTCGAGGGCGAGGCGGCGCTTACCGGACTCGAGCCGACTGAGCGTCGAGACGTCGATGTTCGACCGCCCCGCGACCTCTTCGAGGGTCAATCCGCGCTGCATGCGCAGTTCGCGCAGCCTGCGTCGTACCCGTGCATCGACGCCGTCCTCGATTTTTGCCTGCATGGCAATAAACCTTGGCATCTCGACCGTGGTTGCTGCAAGGTGAACGCATGGAAGATTTTCCAGTAGTCGTTATGGAAGGGAACCGACATGTCGACGCCTGACGCCAAGCAACATTGGGAAGAGCGCTACCGAGAACGGAGCCGCTTTTGGAGCGGACGGGCCAACGTGCGGCTCGTTGAGGTGGTTTCGGCACTCGAGCCCGGCACCGCACTGGACATCGGTAGCGGGGAGGGTGGCGACGCGATATGGCTCGCGGAGCGCGGATGGCGTGTGGTTGCGGTGGATATCTCCGATACCGCGTTGCAACGGTCGGCGGACGATGCCGCCGCGCGAGGAGTGAGTGACCGCATCGACTTTCAGCAGCACGACCTCTCGGAGAGCTTCCCCGACGGCGAGTTCGATCTGGTGAACGCGCAGTTCCTGCACTCTCTTCTGCCGCTCGACCGGACCGCGATCTTCAGCGCGGCCGCACGCGCCGTGCGACCGGGTGGGCTTCTGCTGATCGTCGACCACAGCGGCCCGCCGCCGTGGGTCTCGAAGCTCGATGGGCACCACCACACGTTCACCGCGCCCGACGAGGTCGTTGCGGCGCTGAACCTGCCCGAGGCCGAATGGGAACCGGCTCGGATCGAAACGCCCATACGCGAGGTGACGACGCCGGAGGGCGAATCCACTGAGTGGGTCGACAACGTGATCATCCTGCGTCGGCGCTAGCCGTCACACCGCGTCCTACACCTTTACGAGAGTATGGCGGAACTGTCGGCCGGGCAGCGGTCTACGAGCGTTGGGTCAATTCGATCTCGATGAGGCGCAGAAATGAATCGACCTCGTCCTCGTTGTACCCACGCTTGCCGATCGGCGGCTTCGAGAACGTCAGACCGTCCAGATCCGCGGGTTTCAGGCCGCCCGCAGCCGACGGGTCTCGCAACGTGGTCTCAACCCGCTCCAGAAAGGCGTCCACCTCGTCTTCGTCGTACCCACGCTTGAACAGCGGTGGCTTCGAGAACGCGACATTGTGCACCTCCTCGGCGGTGAGCCGGTGGCGGCCGGCGCCGGGGTCGTGGGCGTCGCGTGGCTCAGCTAGTTGACGCTCGAGGTCGGCGATTCGCTTCTCCGGGTCATCGTGGTCCACCGGACAATCGTCGCACCGTCAAGCGCGCGGCGTCCACGGCCTCAGCCGGGGGATCCATGCGCGTACGTTCTCGCGGTAAGTCTGGTACTCCTGCCCATAAGTCCGAACCAGGGTGGGCTCCTCGTAGAAGCGGACGAACGCCGCAGTGATCGCCCAGCCGATCGCGGCGTAGACGACGAGCCACGGGTGGGCGAAAAGGATGGCCTGGCCGAGGATCGCAATGATCAGCCCGACGTACATCGGGTTGCGGACAACCCGGTTGAACCCCGTCACGACCAGCCGTTGGGTCGGAGCGACGGGCATGGGAGTACCGCCGGCCCTGACGAATTCAACAAACGCGTGGATGGGCGGCACGAGACCGAAAACGATCAGGGCGCCGCCCAGCACCACCCGCCATGCCGAAGGGTCGGGGACGTTCCAGTGCGTGATCAGCCACGGACCGAGCCCGACGACGGTGCCTGGCGCGACCACGAAGAAGCCCGCCGAGGCGAGCGCAGCGGTGGTGATCCGCATCCTGCTATCCCGCGGTGGCCGAGATGTCGGCGAGTTGCGTCAGTCGCACGCTGTTGCCGGACGGATCGCGAAATCCACAGTCGACGCCATAGGGCATCTCGTGAGGTTCTTCGGTGAACTCGACGCCGCGCGAACGCATTTCCTCGAACGACGCCTGGCAGTCCTCGGTGGTGAGGAACACCGTGCCCGCGAAGCCCTTGGCGGTCAGGTCCAGCACCTGCTTGCGGGTCGGCTCGTCCATGACCGGTTGACCCGGCACGGCCATCAGCACGATCGACACGTCGTCCTGGCCGGGCGGGCCGACGGTGAGCCACCGGAATAGGCCGTCGATGTCGGGCAGCGAAACATCTTGACGCACTTCCATACCGACGTTTTCGGTCCAGAATTTCAGTGCAGCTTCCTGGTCGTGTACCCACAGGTGGACGCTTGCGATTTTGATCATGGCACGACGCTACGGCCGGCCCGTCTCGTCCGTCTTCTCCCCGTGTGCTGTCTTGGGCACCCGGCTGTCGGCGGGCGGCCGGGTGTCGCGCTTGAGGATGCAGGTCGGGATGCGGGCATGGATCGCGGCGGGCGGCAGGCTGGCCCGGTATGCGGCCGGGGGCAGTCCGTATACGCGGGCGAAGCTGGTGGTGAACGACCCGACGCTCTGCAGGCCCACCATCACACAGATATCCGCGACCGAGCGGTCGGTGTAGCGCAACAGCGCCGCGGCCCGCTCCAATCGGCGCGTCTGTAGATATGCGTGGGGTGATTCACCGAAGGTGCGGGTGAACATCCTGCTGAAGTGGGCGCGCGACAATCCGGCCGCCGCGGCGAGGTCGTCGACCGTGATCGCCTCGGCGTACCGGGCGTCGACCAGATCCTTGGCGCGCATCAAGTAGCGGGCAGCGGGCACCTGCGCCATGGTCACAAGTATGTCGAACTCGCGGAACAGCGGCGACAGGCAGTACGTTGAATGCGCGGATGAGTTGGCCGGGCGGCCGCGGAATCGAGGTTCACCTGGGTTTCGAGGAAAGTCCGGACTTCACAGAGCAGGGTGATTGCTAACGGCAATCCGAGGTGACTCGCGGGAAAGTGCCACAGAAAACAGACCGCCACCGGTGACGGTGGTAAGGGTGAAACGGTGCGGTAAGAGCGCACCAGCATTCCGGGTGACCGGAGTGGCTAGGCAAACCCCACCCGAAGCAAGGCCAAGAAGGCCGCAACCTGGTTGCGGCCGCGCAGGCGCCCGAGGGTTGCTCGCCCGAGCCTGCGGGTAGGCCGCTCGAGGCACCCGGCGACGGTGTGTCCAGATGGATGGTCGCCACCTCGCCGCCGCGGTCAGCTGCGGTGGTGCGGGACAGAATCCGGCTTACAGGCCAACTCATCCGCCCTGTCCGCGAGGCACCGGTCAGGAGGCGTCGGTCAGCGCGCCTTGCGCACCGCCTTGGCGAGCTTTTTCAGCGCGTCGTCCAACTGCTCGCGCGAGCGTTGCGCGAGTTCCTCCTCCAGCCGGTACAGCAGGCCGTAGGTGAAGGTGTCTTCGCCGGCCGCGTGCGCGACCTCGGCCTGCTGCCCGAGGTGTGTCCGGCTGACCACACTGTCCTGGTGGTCACCGAGCAGCGACTGGATGGTCTTGGCCCGGTCTGAGACCTTGGCGGCACCGGTGGCAGCGGCGGTGTAGCGAAGACGCTTGGCGCCCTTGCGGATCCGATGAAGCGCCTCGTCCTTGTCGGCGTCGGCGCCCGCCCCGGCGGCGGCCTTGGCCGCTTTGCGGACCCGTTTGTAGGCCGCGTCGATCCCCGGGTGGCCACGTCCCTCGTCGTGTTGCGGTGCGGGTTCGGCGGCGACCAGGCCTTCGAGCGCGTCGAGTAATCGAAAGTAGCGCTGCGAGCGCATCGCGACCAGCGACCGGCGCAGGCCGGCCTCATAGCGCCGTTTGGCACCGTCGACCAGTCGCTCGCGCACCGGACCGCGGACCAACTCCGCAGGCAGTTCGTCGAGCGCCTCTTCGTAGCGTTCGGCCAGCACTTCGGCATCCCGCGCCACGCCCAGGATCGCCGCCAGCTGCCTGAGCTCGTCGAGTACCCAGGCGTCGTCGGAGATGCCGAACGCGGCTTGCGACGACTGCAGCAGGCTGCGGATCTTGCGCGTCGTCACCCTCATCTGGTGCACCGAATCCCATACGTCGGCGCGCACCGCGCGGTCCCACTCGATCAATTCGTCGACCTGTTCGGCCACCGCCCGGTGCACCGGGTCCGCCGGTCGTGGGTGTGTCTCCTGCTCACCCGACTCCGCCAAAACGCGGGCCAACTTCGAGCCGCTGGCGGCGCGCACGGCTCCGGCGTCGAGCAGCCGATTGGACAACCGGTCGAGCAGCTCGCGGTCGGCTGTGTCAGCCAGACTGTCGGCCAGTTCGAGTTCCCACTCGCGCCACCCCTGCTCCGGCCCGCCGGGCTCGGCGGAAGCGCTCACGTGGTCATCGCAGAACTCCGCCAGCGGCGTCCCGTCCGACCCGTAGAGCATGTTCACCGTGCGTTGGGTCGAGATACGCGCGACCGGACGCAGCGGGCGGTCCCGCACGATCGCCAGCACGATGTCACGCAGTGACTCGGGCACGTCCGTCCCGCCGAGCGGTTCTGTGACCTCGGTGCGGGCGTCGGGGCCCGCGGGAAGTTTGAGGTGCCAGCCCTCATCCGGACCGCCGGTGCGGCGGCGCAACGTGATGCGGCGCGCCGCTAGGTCGTGGTCCGGAGTGTCGAAGTAGACGGCCTCCAGGCGGTGCGCAGGCGACCGTTCGACGCGAACCACCGACGACAACCCGTCGAATGACGGGGACACCGTCGATTCGTCGACGTCGAACTTGCGCTCGACCTCCAGATGCCGCGAGGACTTGTTATCCGACTTGCCCATGGTGAGAGCAGCCTGCCACATGCAGGTGAACACCGGGCAGCACCAGGCAGCTAGGGTCCACCTGTGACCGATTACGAAACGCTGACCTTCGAGCAGACCGGCGCCGCCGCCCGCATCACGCTGAATCGGCCGGATGCGGCAAACGGCATGAACGGCACCATGACTCGGGAGCTGGCCGCGGCCGCCAAGCAGTGCGACACCGACGCGACGAAGGTCGTCGTGCTCACCGGGTCTGGCCGATTCTTCTGTGCCGGTGGCGATTTGAAGGACTTCGCATCGGCGCCGGACCGCGGTGCGCAGATCAAGGGCGTCGCTGATGATCTGCACCGCGCGATATCCACCTTCGCCCGGATGAACGCGGTGCTCATCACCGCGGTGAACGGCACCGCCGCGGGCGCCGGATTCTCGCTCGCGGTGACCGGCGATCTGGTGCTGGCCGCCGAGTCCGCGTCGTTCACGATGGCCTACACCCGGGTGGGGTTGAGTCCCGACGGCAGCGCGTCGTACTACCTGCCGCGGCTGATCGGCATCACCAAGACCAAGGAGCTAATGCTGACCAACCGCACCCTCTCGGCGCAGGAGGCGTCGCAGTGGGGGCTGGTGACCGAGGTGGTGCCCGACGCCGAACTGGCCGACCGGGCCGCGAAGCTGGCCGAGCAGCTGGCCGCTACCTCGGCGGGCTCCAACGGCGGGGTCAAGCAGCTGCTACTCGGAACGTTCGGCAACGGACTCGAGGAGCAGATGGAGCTCGAGGGCCGGCTCATCGCCGCACGCGCGGTCTCCGGCGACGGCCGCGAGGGCGTCGACGCCTTCCTGGCCAAACGGAAGCCGGACTTCTCCTAGCTCTCCTGGAAGGAGTGCTCTTCGGCGGGGAACACCCCGCTGGCCACCTCATCGGCGTATTGCTCTGCGGCACGGCGTAATTCGCCACCGACATCGCCGAAGCGCTTGACGAACTTGGCGGTCCTGCCGTCGGTCATACCCGCCATGTCCTGCCACACCAGCACCTGCGCATCGCAGTTCGGGCCGGCGCCGATCCCGATGGTCGGGATGGTCAGCTTGCCGGTGATCTGGGTGGCCAGTTCGGCGGGCACCATCTCCATGACGACGGAGAATGCTCCCGCCTCCTGTACGGCGATGGCGTCGTGAACGGTTTGTTCTGCGGCGTCGCCGCGGCCCTGGACCCGGAAGCCGCCCAGGCCGTTGACGCTCTGCGGTGTGAAGCCGATGTGCGCCATGACCGGGATGCCGGCGGCGCTGAGCATCGCGATCTGGTCGACCACGCGTTCGCCGCCCTCGAGTTTGACCGCATGCGCGCCGGTCTCCTTCAGAAACCGGGTGGCGGTGCAAAGTGCTTGGCCGGGGCCTTCCTCGTAGCTGCCGAACGGCAGGTCGGCCACGACCAGCGCGTGTGGGGCACCGCGCACCACGCCGCGTACCAGCGGGATCAGCTCATCGATGCTCACGGGCACGGTGGTGTCGTAGCCGTAGACGACGTTGGCGGCCGAATCGCCGACCAGCAGCACCGGGATGCCTGCGTTGTCGAACACCCGGGCGGTCGAGTAGTCGTAGACCGTCAACATGGCCCACTTGTGGCCTTCGGCCTTCCACTTCTGCAGATGCAAGGTGCGGGTTTTAATCCGCGGTGCGGACGCGGCAGCGCCGTAGACGGTCTGTTCAGACATCGATGTCCCCCAGGTGGGTGGGTCGGGTCGAATCCTCGAGGCCGAATCGGTCCCCGGGTTCGTCTGACGCCCTCAGTCTGCCACTTTGCGTATGCGATGGTGAAAGCCCCGTTGAGTGGATTTGCTCACACCCGCCGCCGCCGGGCATAGCATCGGCGCATGCAACGGCTCAGCGGGCTCGACGCCAGCTTCCTGTACCTCGAGACCGCGCAGCAGCCGCTGCATGTGTGCTCGATCCTCGAACTCGACACCTCGACCATGCCCGGCGGCTACACCTTCGACCGGTTCCGCGACGCGCTCAATCAGCGGATCAAGGCGATGCCGGAGTTCCGCGAGAAGCTGGCCGACAGCCGCTTCAACCTCGACCACCCGGTGTGGGTGGAGGACAAGGACTTCGACGTCGACCGGCACCTGCACCGCATCGGATTGCCTGCGCCGGGCTCTCACCGCGAGCTGGCCGAGATCTGCGGCCACATCGCGTCACTGCCGCTCGACCGCAGCCGTCCGTTGTGGGAGAAGTGGGTGATCGAGAACATCGACGGCACCAATCCGCAGGACGGCGGGCGCCTGGTGGTGATGACCAAGGTGCACCACGCCGGCGTCGACGGGGTCACCGGCGCGAGCATGATGTCGCAGTTGTGCAGCACCGAGCCGGATGCGCTGCCGCCCGATCCGGTCGAGGGCACGGCCGACGCGAGCTCGTTGGAGATCGCCGTCAGCGGTGCGGTCAAGTTCGCCACCCGGCCGCTGAAGCTGGTCAACGCGTTACCCGAGACGGTGTCCTCGGTGGTCGACACCGTCCGTCGGGCCCGCTCGGGGCTCTCGATGGCACCGCCGTTCGCCGCGCCGAGGACGACGTTCAACATGAACGTCACCGGGCACCGCAACATCGCGTTTGCACAATTGGACCTCGAAGACATCAAGACCGTGAAGAACCACTTCGGCGTCAAGGTCAACGACGTGGTGATGGCCCTGGTGTCGGGGGTGCTGCGCAAGTTCCTGGCCGACCGCGGCCAACTGCCCGAGAGCTCGCTCGTGGCGATGGTGCCGGTCTCGGTGCACGACAAGTCCGATCGGCCCGGCCGCAACCAGGTTTCGGGCATGTTCTCGCGGCTGGAGACACACATCGAAGATCCGGCGGCCCGACTCAAGTCCATCGCGGAGTCGAACTCCGTTGCCAAACAACACAGTTCGGCCATCGGTGCGACCCTGCTGCAGGACTGGACGCAGTTTGCCGCACCCGCGGTGTTCGGCGTCGCGATGCGTGTCTACGCCGCGAGCCGGCTGAGTGGCGCCAGGCCGGTGCACAATCTCGTCATCTCCAATGTGCCGGGGCCGCAGGTGCCCCTGTACTACCTGGGTTGTGAGGCCAAGGCGATGTACCCGCTCGGGCCGATCTTCCACGGCTCGGGGCTCAACATCACGGTGATGTCGCTGACCGGGTCGCTGAACGTCGGCATCGTGTCGTGCCCGGAACTGCTGCCCGATCTGTGGGACATGGCCGACGACTTCTCCGCAGCGCTCGACGAGCTTTTGGCCGCCACGCGATAGCGCCCTAGCCAGCGCCGATGGGGCCTCATGGCAGCATGTGGAGCCATGAACGCCAAGATCGGGGTCCTAGCGACCAGTGTGCTGCTCGCGGCTACCGGATGCAGCCATCTGGTCGACGGCCGTGCCGTCGTCGCGGTCCCGCCGCCGGGCACCCCGATCGAATGGGTCAAGTGCCAGGGTGAACAAACCGATGCGTCACGGATTCCTGCGGACGCCGAGTGCGGCATGCTGTCGGTCCCGGTCGACTACGACAAGCCCGATGGTGAGGTCGCCCGCCTTGCGATGATCCGGTTCAAGGCGACCGGCGACAAGATCGGCTCGCTGATCATCAATCCGGGCGGGCCGGGGGAGTCCGGGGTGGAAGCGGCCGTGGGCGTCGTCGGCTCGTTGCCGGATTCGGTGCGCGAACGGTTCGATCTCGTCGGCTTCGATCCCCGCGGCGTCGCCAACTCCACCCCGGCCCTGTGGTGCAACTCCGATGCCGACAACGACCGGCTACGGGCCGAACCCCAGGTCGACTACTCGCCGGAGGGCGTCGCCGAAATCGAGAAGGAGACCAAAGAGTTCGTCCAGCGCTGCGAGGACAAGATGGGCAAGGACTTTCTCGCCAACGTGGGAACGGTCAACGTGGCCAAGGATCTGGACGCAATGCGAGAAGCGCTCGGCGACGACAAGTTGACCTATCTGGGCTACTCGTACGGCACCCGCATCGGCGCCAGCTACGCCGAGAACTTTCCGGACAAGGTGCGGGCGATGATCCTCGACGGCGCGGTGGATCCCAACGCCGATCCCACCGAGGCCAACGTCCGCCAGGCCGCCGCCTTCCAGACCGCGTTCAACGACTACGCCGCCGACTGCGCGAAGAACCCGGACTGTCCGCTGGGCACCGATCCGGCCAAGGCCACCGACGTCTACCACAGCCTGGTCGACCCGCTGGTGGACAAACCGCTCAAGACGCGCGACCCGCGCGGGCTGAGTTACTCCGATGCGGTCGTCGGCACGATCCTGCCGCTGTACTCGCCGAACCTGTGGCGCCATCTGACGCAGGGGCTCAGCGAGATGGAACGGGGTACCGGCGACACCATGCTCGCGCTGGCCGATCTGTACATGGGCCGCGACGAGCAGGGCCGCTACAACAACTCGACCGACGCGCGCGTCGCGGTCAACTGCGTGGACAAGCCGGCGGTGACCGACCGCGCCAAGGTCGTCGAGGAGGACCGGCGGGTCCGGGAAGCGGCGCCGTTCATGAGCTACGGCGAGTTCACCGGACACGCCCCGCTGGGCACGTGTGCATTCTGGCCGGTGCCGCCCACCAGCGAACCGCACGAACTCGAGGTCGAAGGGCTGCCGCCGACACTGGTGGTGTCGACGACGAACGATCCCGCGACGCCGTACCAGGCGGGCGTCGAACTGGCCAAGCAACTCGGCGGCACGCTGGTGACGTTCGAGGGCACGCAGCACACCGTGGTGTTCCAGGGCAACCGGTGTGTCGACGACATAGCCGCGCGCTATCTCGTCGACCTCGCGTTGCCGCCGTCCGACACCACCTGCTCCTCGGCCTGATCACGGCCGGGTCACCAGCCAGGTCACCGTTGTATCGCGGCAGGAGACGGCGCCGGGCCGACGTGTAACCATGTGAGCCATGTGGCGGCTGGGGCGGATGGTGTCGACGCTCGCCATCGTCGCCGTCATCGCGTGTCCCGTAGGTTCCGCAGCGCCCGACGGTCAATCCGAGCGCGTCTACGGGCAGCCGCCGGCATGGAGCGGATGCGAACGCTTCATCGACGACGCCGCCAAGACGGCTGCCGTCCCGGCTGCCCGCTGCGGCACCGTGTCGGTGCCCGTCGACTACTCCAAACCCGAAGGCGCACAGGCGCAGTTGGCGGTCATCCGGGTGCCCGCCCGGGGAAACCGGATCGGTGTCCTGGTGGTCAATCCCGGCGGGCCGGGTGCATCGGCGGTCGACACCGTCGCGGCCATGGGCGCCGCCCTGGCCGACACGGCGATCGGGCGTCGCTTCGATCTGGTCGGTATCGACCCACGGGGTGTCGGCCATTCCACTCCTGCGCTGCGCTGCCGCACCGATGCCGAATTCGACGCGTTCCGCCGCGAACCGCTGGCCGACTACAGCCCGGCGGGCGTCGCGCACATCGAGCGGGTGTACGAGCAGTTCGCGCAGGCGTGCACCGACAAGATGGGTCCCGAGTTCCTGGCCAACGTCGGAACCGCGACCTCAGCGCGTGACATGGACGTCGTGCGCGCGGCGATCGGTGAGCACCAGATCAACTATCTCGGGTTCTCGTACGGCACCCGCCTGGGCGCGGCCTACGCCGAGAGCTACCCCGACCGGATCCGTGCGATGGTCCTCGACGGTGCGGTCGACCCGCAGCAGGACCCCATCGACGGGCGGGTTCGCCAGATGGCCGGTTTCCAGGCGGCGTTCAACGACTATGCGACCGACTGCGCCAGGTCGGCCGGCTGCCCACTGGGCACCGATCCCGCCCGATTCGTCGAGCGCTACCACCGGTTGGTCAACCCGCTGGTGCAGCGCCCCGGGCCCACCTCCGACCCGCGTGGGCTCAGCTACCAGGATGCGATCACCGGAACGGTTAACGCGCTCTACGCGCAGCGGTACTGGAAGTTCCTGACCAGTGGGCTACTCGGCCTGCAACGCGGCACCGACGCCGGCGACCTGCTACTGCTCGCCGACGACTACCAGGGCCGCGACGCATCGGCGCACTACACAAACCAGCAGGACGCGTTCACCGCGATCGGCTGTGTGGACGCGGCCTACCCGTCGGACTCCGCCACTTGGGCCGAGGTGGACCGCCGGATCCGCGAGGTGGCCCCGTTCCTGTCCTACGGCGCCTTCACCGGGTTCGCCCCGCGCGACGTCTGCACGATGTGGCCGGTACTGCCCACGTCGTCGCCGCATCCCGCCTCGTCGCCCGGACCCGGCAAGGTCGTCGTGGTCTCCACGACCCGGGATCCGGCTACGCCCTACCAGGCGGGCGTGGATCTCGCCCGCCAGATGGACGCGCGTCTGATCACGTTCGACGGCACCCAGCACACGGTGGTGTTCAACGGCGATGCGTGCGTGGACACCGCGGTGGTCGACTTCCTCGTGGACTCGACCGTTCCACCGCAGGGCCTGCGGTGCTGACGGCGACCTCAGGATGTGCCGTCGACGATCTGGGCAAGCAGTAGTTCCAGACGATCCCGCTCGATGACGGGCTGATTGCCTGACGCCGCACTGAGCATGAGCCCGCTGATGAACATCACCGTGAGCAGCGCCCGGTCGTCGACGGCAGAGGTGTTCGCCGGCCGTGCCCGCTCGGCGAGTTCTGTGTGCAGCCGCAGATACGTCTGCGAATTGGCGTGGAAAACCTCGGAGATCGCCGGGTCGCGGCTGGCCTGCAAGAGCAACTCGATACGCGCTCGGGTGCGGATGAGGCCGTCGCCGGTCAGCGATTTCAGCACCACCGCAGCCAGTTTCGTCACGGCGGCCTGTCGGGACGTGTCAACTTCGGTGGCTTCCGTGCCTTCGGCGACCGAACGCAGGTCCGCCAGATCGAGTTCGGCCACCCGTTCGGCGACCGCGTGCACGAGGGCCGTGCGCGTCCGGAAGTAGTAGGAGGCGCTTCCGTCGGGCACGCCTGCCCGACGGTCGACTCGCGGATGGCTTAGCCCTTTGGCGCCCAGTTCGGCGAGCACCAGGATCGCGGCGTCGCAGAGGTCGCGGCGCCGCTGCCGACCGTCCGGAGTTCTGCGCGTCGCCATCTCGGTCCTAGTTCGCGATCGGCCGGATCAGGACTTCTTGGCTCGTGCTGGCCACACCGCGGCCCGCCGCGTCACGGATGGTCCCGCGAATCAGCGCCCGGTGCCCGGCCAGCGACACCGCCTCCTGCGTGTACAGATGCCATTCGTCGAAACGGACGGGACGGTGCAGCCACAGCGCGTGGTCGAGGCTGACCGCCGAGATCGACGCGTAGTCGGCAGGGCGCGGATGGTTGCGTAACGCCATGTCCAGCAACAGGTAGTCGCTGGCGTACGCCAGCATCGCGGTGTGCTGCGCCGGTTCGTCGGCGACCCGACGGGGCAAGCGCATCCAGTGCGACCGCGGTCCCGGCTGCTGTCTGCCGCCCAAGAAGTTCGTCGGCTCCGCGATGCGCATCTCCAGCGCCGGTGGAACGTCGATCCAGTTCTGCGCTTGGGGCCTCAGGTGGCCCGGCACCCGATGGACCCAATGCTGCAGCAGTGGCATCTCGTCGGGCGCGGGGACCTCGGGGTGTGAGCGGTCGAGTTCGGGTTCGGTCGCGTTGGTGTGGAACGACGCCATCGCGGTGAGCAGGGTGCGGTCACCCTGCGCGATGGTGACCCGCCGCGTCGCCATCGACCGCCCGTCGCGGATGGCCTCGACGCTGATGTCGACGGGTGTGTCCGACGCGCCCGTCTGCACGAAATAGGCGTGCAGTGAGTGCGGTACGTGTTCGTTGACGGTGCGCGAAGCGGCATAGACGGCCTGTGCGAGCAACTGGCCGCCGAAGATCCGTCCGAAGCGGTCGCGTTCGTTGCTGGCCCGAAAGCGATTGTCGCCCAGCGGCTGCAACGTCAGTGCACGCTCGAGCGTGTCGAGGGATTCCAGGACCGACTTCTCCAGCTCGGTGCCGTGCAGCGGACCCGTCAGATCGTTCGGCGGGGTGGTGGTGTCGTCGGCGGCCGTCACGGCATGGATCCTGCCAGATGCTTGCCACCGCTGTCTCTAAGACTTTAGAGTCCGGGGGTGGCCCCTGGAATCCTCCGGCACCCGGTAGCCGTCGCGGGCCATGATGCGGACCGGGTCGCTGCCATCCCAGGCGGCGCAGGTCTCGGAGATCGTGCGCACCTGGTCGAGAAAGGCGGGCGGGGCCTCGACAACCTCGGTGTAGAAGCCGAAGTCGGCCACGGTGTCGATGTAGGCCACGCGAAACCCGCCGCCAACGCTCTGTGCGGCGACCGGATAGCCCAGCGCTGCGAAGTGCGCCGTCTTGGCATCGTAATCCCTTGTTATGGTGGCGATTTGATGGAACGAACTCGTTCCGCCGCGGCTCCACTCGGAGTAGATGCTTTCAGTGTCGCAGTGCTGCTGGATCAGTTCGATCTGGACGGGTCCGGCCTGCGCGACAGCGACCTGTATCGCGACGGTGCGGATCTCGCCGCCGTAGTCGGCTTGCTGCTCGACGACGGGCAGTACGTAAAACGGTCCGACGCCGAAAGCGCGGGCCCAACCGGCGGCCGCAGTGAGCACGTCGTCGACCACATGCCCCAGTTGGAAGAACCGAAATTCGCCCTCCGGCCATGGTTGTTCGAACAGCTGCATGCCGACGATCATGGCACGGTCGCGCGATGCTGAGCGGGGAACGGGTTCTCATCACCGGACCGGCCGGTCGCATCGCCTTCGGCATCGCCAAGACGCTGGCTCGCGACAACGAGGTCTGGGGCATCGCGCGGTTCTCCGACGCGACCGCGCGTGCGGAAGTCGAAGCCCTCGGCGTGACAACCCGAAGCGTCGACCTCGCAGACGGTACGTTCGGCGACCTGCCAACGGATTTCACCTACCTACTGCATATCGCCGCGGACTTCGGTGAGGACTACGAGCGCGGTCTGCGGGTCAACGCCGAAGGGACCGGCCTGCTGCTGTCGCACTGCCGAGACGTCAAGGCGGCGTTGGTGATGTCGACGGTCACCGTCTACAAGCCACACCCCGACCCCTGGCACGCGTTCGGTGAGACCGACCCGATCGGCGACGCCGGATTACCCAGCCCGCGACCGTATTCCATCGTCAAGATCGCCGAGGAGGCAGTGGCGAGATACTGCGCCCGCGAATTCGGCATCCCGATCACGATCGCCCGGATGGGCAGCGCGTACGGCGATCGGGGCGGTCTGCCGCTGTGGCACCTGCAAGCCATCGCCGAAGGACGTCCCGTCGTCGCCCGATGGGATCCATTGCCGTACAGCCCGATCCACTACGACGACATCAACACTCAGGTGCCGGCGCTGCTCGACGCAGCAAGCGTTCCCGCCACCGTCGTCAACTTCGCCGGTGACATCCCGGTCAGCGTCCAGCAGTGGTGTGCGTACTTCGGCGAACTTCTGGGCGTGCCACCGGTCCTAGCGGTGCAGCCCGTACCCGGCGCCTCCCTCGGATCGGTCGGCGACCACACCAAACGCACGTCGATCACCGGGCCGTGCACGGTCGACTGGCGAGAAGGGTTCCGCGCCATGGCCGCTCACCACTATCCCGACCGGGTCGGCGCGTGACGGATATGCGCTATCCCAGCCCGCAACAATTGCTCGACGAAGCCGTCGCCCAAACCGGGCACTCCGACTTCGGCCCCGGCGACTTCTACGAGGGACTGGCCGTTCTGCTCGACAGCATCGAACGCGACGGCGATCTGGAACCCGGCACCGATACCGCGGTGATCGGCGACCTGCGCCGCAGGCTGGTCAACCGTCTCGAGGTCGAGGCGTATTACCGGGCGCACCCCGAGGTCGAGGACGTCGTCGTCGACGGTCCCATCGACATCAACGGACTACCGCGCACCGGCACGACCGCGCTGGCCGACATGCTCTCGCTCGACCCGCAGTTCAGGTGCCTGCGCGGGTGGGAGCAGTATCAGCCGGTCCCGCCGCCGGTGGCCGGTGGCGAGAGCGACGACCCGCGCCGGCACGCGTTCGTCCGCATGCACGAGGAACGGCCCGCCGCCCAGGCCGCCATGCACATCTTCGAGGTCGACGCCACTATGGAGGACACCGAGATTCTCGGGATGGCGTTTCACGGCCAGCAGATGACGCTGCCGGTCCCCGGCTACCGGAAGTGGTGGCGCGGCGCCGATCTGGCCCAGACCTACGCCTACCACCGCAGGGTGGTGAAGCTGCTCGGGTCGAAGTGTCCGCCCGCACTGTGGCTGTTCAAGGCGCCGCACCACAAGTTCCACCTGGAGGCGCTCGCCAGCGCCTACCCGGATGTGCGGTTCGTGATGACGCATCGCGACCCGGCCAAGGTGGTGCCGTCCTACACCAGCCTGGTGTCGACGATCTTCCCGCCGGCCGCAGGCGAACGGGACCTGTGCGCGCTGGGCCGCGAGGTCAACGAGCATCTGCGCGAGGGCATGGAGCGCGCGCTGGTCGAGCGTGCGCGCATCGGCGAGCACCGCTTCCTCGATGTGCATCACAACGAGTTGGTCGCGGACCCGAAAGGTGTCGTCCACCGCGTCTACGACTGGCTCGGGCTGGAACTGAAACCCGATGTGGCCGAAACGATCTTCGCGTGGCAGAACGCCAACACGATGGGCGCCAAGGGCGCGCACCGCTACACAGCAGAACAATTCGGCCTCTCGACCGAACAGATTCGGTCCGACTACGACTTCTACATCCGGCACTTCGACGTGACCGTGGAAGGCTGAAGGGGTTGACACGATGACCGCACTACCGACCTGGGACGCCCAGCTGGACGCGCTCAAGGGCGTCGCCGACCATCTGCTGGCGACGTGGCGGCCCGACGGTGCCACCGAGGCCGAGGTGCAGGACATGAACAAGCTCGCCCTGTCGATCCTGGCGTGCGGCTACCTCTGCCACGTCTACACCGACTCCCGGCGTCCGGTGTTCATGCCGCTGTGGAACTACGCGTGCAATCAGGGCGGGCCCAACCCCGACTACGTGTACTCCAGCGCCGAGGTCGACGGGTCGGGCGTCTACGAACTCGTCGGCCGTCGCGGCACGGTGCGGTTCGTCGAGGTCACCCAGTCGGCTCCCGGAATGATGAAGAGCCTCAAGGGCGTCGAGCGGCAGATGAAGTTCGACGCGATCACCCACGACTTCGACGACCTGACGATCGGCGACGACGGCTCCTTCCGCGTCGTGCTGTCGGCCGAACGCCCCGCGGGATACGACGGCGACTGGTGGCCGCTCAACCCCGAGGCGGGCAAGCTCCTGATGCGCAAGTGCGCCTGCGACTGGAACACCGAGATCGACGCCCAGGTGGCCATCAACCGTCTCGACGACGGCGGGCAAGACATGACGCCCGCGGAGATCGCACGGCGGTTCTCGGAATTGGGCGACTGGATCAAGGGGATGATCGACTTCGACATGGAGCTGGTCCGGTACTACCGCGAGCACCACGGCTTCAACGTGCTGCTGCGGTCTCAGTGGATACAGCAGGGCGGCGGCCTGGCCACCAAACAGGCCTATTACGACGGCATCCATCAGATCGGCGACGACGAGGCGCTGATCGTCGAATTTCCGGTGCCCGCGGACTGTTACTACTGGCAGATCCTGGTGGCCGACGACCGCTTCTCGACCGTGGACTGGGTGAACCGGCAGTCCAGTCTCAACGACGTCCAGGCGCGGATCGACCCCGACGGCTGGTTCCGCGGCGTCCTCTCCAAACGCGACCCCGGCGTGCACAACTGGCTCGACAAGGCCGACTGGCCGTGGGGGATCCTGCAGGCCCGCTTCTACAAGGCGCACGAGTACCCCGAGATCAGGGTGACGAAGGTGCCGGTTGCCGACGTGCTGGACCATCTTCCGGCGGAAACCGCGGTGCTTTCGGCGGCGCAGCGGCAGGCCCAGCTGCGACATCGCCGCACCGGCGCGCAACTGCGCCGCATCTGGTGATAAACGAAGCCGCCGTGTAACACGGAATTAACAGCCGGTGCCTACGCTGCGGTCATGGATCGGCAGAAGGAATTCGTGCTGCGCACGCTGGAGGAACGCGACATCCGCTTCGTCCGGCTGTGGTTTACCGACGTGCTCGGATACCTGAAATCGGTCGCGATCGCCCCGGCCGAACTCGAGGGTGCGTTCGAAGAGGGCATCGGGTTCGACGGCTCGTCGATCGAGGGCTTCGCCCGCGTCTCGGAAGCCGACATGGTGGCCCGTCCCGACCCGTCCACCTTCCAGGTGCTGCCGTGGACCGACGGCGCGGGCCGCAACCACTCGGCGCGGATGTTCTGCGACATCACCATGCCCGACGGTTCGCCGTCCTGGGCGGACTCGCGCCACGTGCTGCGCAGGCAACTGGCCAAGGCCAGCGATCTCGGCTTTTCCTGCTACGTCCACCCGGAGATCGAGTTCTTCCTGCTCAAGCCCGGCGAAGACGACGGCACCGAGCCGGTACCGGCCGACAACGGCGGCTACTTCGACCAGGCCGTCCACGATTCGGCGCCCAACTTCCGCCGCCACGCCATCGACGCGCTCGAGCAGATGGGCATCTCCGTCGAGTTCAGCCACCACGAGGGCGCGCCCGGTCAGCAGGAGATCGACCTTCGCTACGCCGACGCCCTGTCGATGGCCGACAACGTGATGACTTTCCGCTATGTCGTCAAGGAGGTCGCGCTCGCCGACGGAGTGCGGGCGTCGTTCATGCCGAAGCCGTTCGCGGAGCATCCGGGTTCGGCAATGCACACCCACATGAGCCTGTTCGAAGGCGACACCAACGCTTTCCACAGCGCCGACGACCCGCTGCAGCTCTCCGATGTCGCCAAGTCGTTCATCGCGGGGATCCTCGAGCACGCCAAGGAGATCAGCGCCGTCACCAACCAGTGGGTGAACTCCTACAAGCGTCTCGTGCACGGTGGGGAGGCGCCGACGGCGGCCTCCTGGGGCGCAGCGAATCGCTCAGCGCTGGTGCGGGTTCCGATGTACACCCCGCGCAAGGCCTCGTCGCGGCGCGTGGAGGTGCGCAGCCCCGACTCGGCGTGCAACCCGTATCTGGCGTTCGCGGTGCTGCTGGCAGCGGGGCTGCGGGGCATCGAGAAGAACTACGTGCTGGCGCCGGAGGCCGAGGACAACGTGTGGACGCTTACTCCGGAGGAGCGCCGCGCGATGGGCTACAAGGAGCTGCCCGGCAGCCTCGGAGTCGCGCTGAGCGAGATGGAGAACTCCGAGCTGGTCGCGGAAGCGTTGGGCGAGCACGTCTTCGACTATTTTCTGCGCAACAAGCGCGCGGAGTGGGAGAACTACCGCAGCCACGTGACGCCGTTCGAGCTGAAGGCCTACCTGTCTCTATAGTCGGGGCTCGCGCTACCTTTCTATCGTGGCCAAACCCGCGACGCAGCGACCGAAGCTGCCCAGCGTAGGGCGGCTGGGACTCGTCGAGCCCACCGCGCCCGCGGATCTCGAACTGCTGGGTTGGACCACCGACGCGCACGTCGAACTCCTCTGGTCGCTGTCGCGCGCACCCGATGCCGACACCGCGCTACGCATGATGGTCCGGCTCGCCGAGGCGGCCGATACCGGCTGGGACGAACTCAACCGGGCACTGCTCACCGACCGCAGTCTGCGGGGACGGCTGTTCGGGCTGATGGGTTCCTCGCTGGCGCTGGGTGACCATCTCGTCGCGCATCCGCAGGACTGGCGGCTGCTCGCCGGCGACGTCACGCTGCCACCCGGCGACACCCTGCGCGAGATGTTCGTCGCGCAAGCCGACGAAGCGTCCGACATGACGACCGCTCTGCAGCCGCTGCGCAAGCTCTACCGCGACCGGCTGATGGTGTTGGCCGGTCTCGATCTGGCGCCCACAGTGGAGAACGAGCCGGTCCTGCCGTTCCCGACGGTCGGTGAGCACCTGTCCGATCTGGCGGACGCGGCACTGGCCGCCGCGCTGCACCTGGCGGTCAAGACGGCCGGCGGGGATTCACCGCCCCGGCTGGCGGTGATCGCGATGGGCAAATGCGGTGCGCGGGAACTGAACTACGTCAGCGATGTCGACGTCATCTTCGTCGCAGAACCCGCCGACGCGTTGGCCACCCGGGTGGCCGGGGAGCTGATGCGGTTCGCCGCCGACACGTTCTTCGAAGTGGACGCGGCGCTGCGGCCGGAGGGCAAGCACGGTCAGCTGGTACGCACTCTGGAGTCGCATGTCGCGTACTACCAGCGGTGGGCCAAGACCTGGGAGTTCCAGGCGTTGATGAAAGCGCGACCGGCCGCCGGCGACCCCGAGCTGGGCCAGGCCTACATCGACGCGCTGATGCCGATGGTGTGGACGGCCAGCGAACGCGCGGACTTCGTCTCCGAGGTCCAGGCGATGCGCAGACGCGTCGAGGAACTGGTGCCAGCGGGCCAGCGGTCGCGGGAGATCAAGTTGGGTACCGGCGGGCTGCGCGACGTCGAGTTCGCGGTGCAACTGTTGCAACTGGTGCACGGCCGCAACGACGAGGCGCTGCACGTCGCATCGACGGTCGGCGCGTTGGCCGCGCTCGGCGAACGGGGTTATGTCGGACGCGACGACGCGGCCAACCTCACCGCCTCGTACGAGTTCCTGCGACTGCTCGAGCATCGGCTGCAGCTGCAGCGGCTGGTGCGCACCCACCTGCTCCCGGACGAGGACGACGACGAGGCGCTGCGCTGGCTGGCCCGGGCCGCCCACGTGCGTCCCGACGGCACTCGCGATGCGCTCGGCGTATTGCGCGAAGAGCTCAAGCGACAGAGCCTGCGGGTCTCGCGGCTGCACGAGAAGCTGTTCTACCAACCGCTGTTGGAGTCGGTCGGTCAACCGGCTCTGAGCATGGCCGACGGTATGACCCAGAAGGCCGCCGAACGGCAGCTGGCCGCGCTCGGCTATGAAGGTCCGCAGAGCGCGTTGACCCACCTGGCCGCCCTGACCGGCAGCAGCGCCCGTCGCGGCCGTGTGCAGCAGGTGCTGTTGCCGACGTTGCTCAACTGGCTGTCGGACACGCCCGATCCCGATGCGGGGCTGCTGTCCTACCGTCGCATCAGCGACGCGCTCTCCGAACAGCGGTGGTTTCTGGCGGCGCTGCGCGACGAGGGTGCGGTCGCCAAGCGGCTGATGCGGGTGCTGGGCACTTCGGCATACATCCCCGAGTTGCTCATGCGGGCGCCGGAGGTGATCCAGTCCTACGCCGACGGACCCAACGGACCCAAGCTGCTCGACTCCGAGCCCGACGCCGTGGCGCGGGCGCTGGTCGCCTCGGCCGCAAGGTATTCCGATCCGCAGCGGGCGATCGCGGCGGCGCGCACACTACGCCGGCGCGAACTGGCGCGCATCGCCTCGGCCGATCTGCTGGGCATGCTCGAAGTCACCGACGTCTGCCGGGCGTTGACGGCGGTGTGGGTCGCGGTGCTACAGGCCGCGCTGGAGGCCGTCATCCGCGCCAACACGTCGGAGAAGGGGCCGCTGGCCCGGATCGCGGTGATCGGCATGGGCCGGTTGGGCGGTGGCGAACTGGGCTACGGCTCGGACGCCGATGTGATGTTCGTGTGCGAACCCGAACCCGGAGTTGAGGAATCGGCCGCGGTCAAGTGGGCGGTCACGATCGCCGAGCAGGTGCGCACGTCACTAGCGACACCGAGCTCGGACCCGCCGCTGGAGGTCGACGCGAACCTGCGCCCGGAGGGCCGCAACGGGCCGCTGGTGCGCACGCTGGCCTCCTATGAGGCCTACTACGCCCGGTATGCGCAGACATGGGAGGTGCAGGCCCTGCTACGGGCCCACCGTGTTGCCGGTGACCTCGACCTGGGGGAGCGGTTCCTGCTGATGGTCGACAAGATCCGCTACCCACCCGGCGGTGTGTCCGCCGAAGCGGTGCAGGAGATTCGACGGATCAAAGCGCGGGTGGACGCCGAACGCCTGCCGCGCGGCGCCGACCCGAACACCCACACCAAGTTGGGGCGCGGCGGTCTGACCGATATCGAGTGGACGGTGCAGCTGCTGCAGCTGCGGTTCGCGCACAAGGTGCCCGCGCTGCACAACACGTCGACGCTGGAGTCGCTCAACGTGATCGGTGCCGCCGAACTGATAGCCGAGGGCGACGTCGAGCTACTGCGTCAAGCCTGGCTGACGGCGACCGGTGCGCGCAACGCACTGGTGCTGGTGCGGGGCAAACCGACCGATCAGCTGCCCGGACCGGGGCGCCAGCTCAACGCCGTTGCGGTGGCGGCGGGTTGGGACACCGACGACGGCGGGGAGTTCCTCGACAACTATCTACGGGTGACACGACGGGCAAAAGCCGTGGTGCGAAAGGTTTTCGACGGTGAAACATAGTGGTTAGGCGCAGCGCATGAGCATGGACTTCGGGTTCGACGTCATCACCGAGGAGGAGTACCAGCATCAGCGGGCCTTGTACGGCCCGCTGACCGAAGCGGTGCGCAAGCTGATCTATGCGAGCTTGCACACCGAGATCGACGAAACCACGGTCGCCGATGCGCAAGCGAAGATCGAGGTCGTCACGCAGATCCTCGAGAGCAGGCAGCGCTCGGTGACCACGACGCTGCGTCACGAAGCCACCGGACGCCCGCTGGCATGGGCGAATCCCGCTGTGGGACTGCGTAACGCGATCGCGCCACCGATGGTGATCCAGCACGAGGAGGACGGGCGCTGCTGGAGCGAGTTCACGCTGAGCGGCGCGTACGAGGGGCCACCCGGTTGGGTGCACGGCGGTATCTGCGCGCTGGTGCTCGACCACCTGCTGGGTGAGGCGGCCAGCGAAGGCCTCACTCAGCCGAAGTTCACCGGCACCATCTCGCTTCGCTATCTGCGCGGCACGCCGCTGGGCCGCCTGCGCGCCGAGGCGTTCGTGGAGCGGTCCGAAGGGGTCAAGACGTTCGCCCGCGGATATCTGATCGACGCCGAAGGGCCGACCGTCGAGGCCGAAGGCGTGTTCATCAGGCCGGCGTGGGCTAGGGACGCTGGATGAAGTGCCCATGAAGTTTTATGTCAGCGTCGCATTCCTGGACACCAGCGAGGCCGTCGAAATCGCAAAGGCCGCTGATGATCTCGGCTACGAAGGTCTTGGAGTTCCGGACCACGTCGTCAACCTCGAGACGTTGACGACGCCGTATCCCTACACGAAGGACGGCCGGCGGCGGTGGGAGGCGTTCACCGACTGGCCGGACCCGTGGGTGCTGATCGGCGCCCTGGCGCTGGTCACGTCCCGGGCGCGGTTCGTCACCACCGTGTACCTACCGGCGATGCGCGACCCGTACTCCGCGGCGAAGTCGATCGGCACCGCGGCCGTGTTGGCCGGCGGACGCTTGGAACTCGGCATCGGGGTCGGCTGGTGCCAGGAAGAGTTCACGTTGATGGGGCAGCAGTTCGCGCGGCGCGGTAAACGCACCGACGAGATGCTCGAACTGATGAAGGAACTCTGGAAGCCGGGCTGGACCGAGTTCGACGGCGAGTTCTACCGGACCCCGCGGCTCGAGATGGAGCCGACACCACCGCCGATCCCGGTGTATGTGGGCGGGCTCTCGGACATCGCGCTACGTCGAGCGGCGCGTCACGACGGCTGGATCGGTGACCTCATCACGACCGAGCGCGCCCTGGAACGGGTCGCAAAGTTGCGCGAGCTGCGCTCCGAAAATGGTTTGACGATGGATGGTTTCGAAATCCTGACACCGTTGACTGACGCGTTCACCCCAGACCACTTCGAGCGTGCGGAGGCGGGCGGAATCACTGGCATCATCACCATGCCGTGGATGTTCTACGCCGGTCCGCAGGCATCGTTGGCCGAGAAGATCGACGGGATGAAGCGATTCCGCAAGGACCTCGGCCTGGACCGTTAACCCCAGCGGGCGATCACATCGGCCACCGGTTCGCCTGCCGCCAGCGCCGCCATCACCAGCACCCGGGCTTGGCTCGGCCGCAGGTTCGGCACCATCACCGCGCCCGCCTTGACCATGTCGTCGCCGGGACCGTATTCGGCTTCGACGGGGCCGGCCGGCACGCGGGTCGAGATCGCGAACGCGACGCCCGTGGGAGCATGCCGGCGGACCGCATCCACGACCCCGTCGCCGGCATTGCCGGAACCCAACGCCTGCACCACGATTCCGCGGGCACCGGACGCGACGGCGGCATCGATGGGGCCGGGCCCGTCGCCGGGATAGGCCGCCACGATGTCGACCCGCGGCGCGTTGGCCGCCGACACCTCCGCGACGAATGGTCGATGCGCGGGCTGGGTCAGGGTGAACACCTCACGGGCTACCGTCCCGACCTGGACCCCTGCGAACGCTGAGAGGTCCGCGGTGTCCATCTTTCGCGCGCCGAGCGCCTGAAATATCTTGCCGTCGAACGTAATAACCACGCCTTGTTCGCGAGCGGACGGGCTGGCGGCGACGGTCAGGGCGTCGCGCAGGTTCTTCGGTCCGTCGGCATCGGGGGTGTCGGAGGAGCGCTGCGCACCGGTCAGCACGATCGGCGGGCCACCCCGGTACGTGACGTCCAGCCACATCGCGGTGTCCTCCATGGTGTCGGTGCCGTGCGTGATTACCACCCCGTCGGCCCCGCCTGCCACCACGTCCTTGGCGGCCGCGCCGATCGCGTCCCAATCGGCGGGTGTCAGCCGTGAGCTGTCCTTGTGCATCAGGTCGACTATCTCGACGTCGAGGCCGGCCGCGAGTTCGGAACCCCCGACCGTCGGACGGCGGACACCGTCTGCGTCGGTGCTGGTCGAAATCGTGCCGCCCGTGGTGATGACGACGAGACGGGCGTTCAGTGCGTCGGCGGAAAGCTTTGCGCGTCGACTCCTCACCGTCGGAAACGGCTGAGCAGGCCACGGCGCCGGACGGGCCGGTCGGTGGCATAGCCGGCGGGCGCGGCGGTGCCGGTGACGACGCGACCCGGCGCCGCGCGACCGAGCCCGCCGCGCCGGGCGTCGACCGACCAGGCGCCGGCGCCCAGCCCGGCCAGCGCGAGGAACCCGAAGCAGTACAGCAGGGTGGCTTCCCCGGCATTCTCCATCGGCCAGAAGCTCGCGGGCGGACCTTCGAGCGGGGGCCAGTGCATCCAGAAATACGCCACCGCCATCTCACCGGAAGCGATGAAAGCCGCTATCCGCGTGAACAATCCGACAGTGATCAACAGCCCGGCGACCAGTTCGATCAGCCCGGCCCACCAGAGCGGCCAGGTGCCGACCGGTACGGCCGCACCGATCGGCCAACCGAACATCTTCACGGTGCCGTGCAAGGTGAACATCAGTCCGGCGATGATCCGGAACAGGCTCAGAAGCGGTGACGAGTAGCTGGAGAGGCGTGCGTCGAAGGTCGTCATGCGATTTGACCCTACGCCCGAGACGCACTCGGGCCGGGCGAACGATCCGCCCGGCCCGAAGGGTCGACTCTTACCTGTCTGGGTTACACGTCGAAGTACAGCGCGACCTCGTACGGGTGCGGCCTGATCTGTACCGGCAGGATCTCGTTCTCGCGCTTGTAGGAGATCCAGGTCTCGATCAGATCCTCGGTGAACACCCCACCCTCGGTGAGGTATTCGTGATCCTCTTCGAGCTTGTCGATGACCGCCGACAGCGAGGTGGGTGCCTGCGGAATGCTGGCGGCCTCCTCCGGCGGCAGCTCGTAGAGATCCTTGTCGACCGGAGTCTGCGGCTCGATCTTGCGCTTGATGCCGTCGATGCCGGCCATCAGCATCGCCGCGAACGCCAGGTACGGGTTGCCCGAGCTGTCGGGGCAGCGGAACTCGAGGCGCTTGGCCTTCGGGTTGTTGCCGGTGATCGGGATGCGCACACACGCCGAACGGTTGCGCTGGCTGTACACCAGGTTGATCGGCGCCTCGTAGCCGGGCACCAGGCGCTTGTAGGAGTTCACCGTCGGGTTGGTGAACGCCAGCAGCGACGGCGCATGGTGCAGGATGCCGCCGATGTAGTGGCGCGCGATGTCCGACAGGCCCGCGTATCCGGACTCGTCGTGGAACAGCGGCTGGCCGTCCTTCCACAGCGACTGGTGCGCATGCATACCGGACCCGTTGTCGCCGAACAGCGGCTTGGGCATGAAGGTCACGGTTTTGCCGGCCTGCCATGCGGTGTTCTTGATGATGTACTTGAACAGCAGCACGTCGTCGGCCGCGTGCAGCATCGTGTTGAACTTGTAGTTGATCTCCGCCTGGCCCGCGGTTCCCACCTCATGGTGACCACGCTCGAGGGTGAAACCGGCGTTGATCAGGTTGGTGGCCATCTTGTCGCGCAGGTCCACGTAGTGGTCATACGGCGCGACGGGGAAGTAGCCGCCCTTCGGCCGGACCTTGTACCCGCGGTTCGCGCTGCCGTCGGCCTCGAATGGTTCGCCGGTGTTCCACCAGCCGGCTTCGGAGTCCACCTCGTAGAAGGTGCCGTTAATCCGTGAATCGAAGGTCACCGAGTCGAAGATGTAGAACTCGGCCTCGGCGCCGAAGTACGCCGTGTCGGCGATACCGGTGCTGGTGAGGTAGTTCTCCGCCTTGCGGGCGACGTTGCGGGGGTCGCGTGAGTAAGCCTCGCGGGTGAACGGATCGTGCACGAAGAAGTTCATATTCAGCGTCTTCGCGGCGCGGAACGGATCGATGCGTGCGGTTTCAGGGTCCGGCAGCAGCATCATGTCGGATTCGTGAATCGACTGGAATCCGCGAACCGACGAGCCGTCGAAGGCCAGGCCGTCCTCGAAGACGTCCTGCGTGAAGGCCGTAGCCGGGATCGAGAAGTGCTGAACGACGCCGGGCAGATCACAGAACCGGATGTCGACGTATTCGACGTCCTCGTCCTTGATCAGCTTGAGAATGTCGTCGGCGGTCTTTTCTGCCACTGAGTTCTCTCCTTATATTCGGTAACCCGCGGGTTGACGCTAAGGACACGATGTTGCACGGTCGTCAACCGTATGTTGCGCCGAAGTTACGCAATCTCACGTCAGCGGCCAGTTGGACAGCCCGATGGAATCAGCGGAGTCCCGCATATCCTCGAGTGTATGGCCCGCTCATTGGGGTCCTGGCTGTCGGGGTCGGATCCGACCAGTGACGCCGGACCCGACGACTATCCTGGACAGCGCCTCGGTATGCCGGAGACCGGCCCCGGCTCCATCGCCCGCTTCGGCCGGCGTATCGCCGCCTACCTTCTCGACTCCTTCATTGCATACGGCTTGGTCGGCTTTGCCGCAGGCCTCGGGCTCTTGCCGCCGCCGGGTTCGACGATGGGATCAACGGCGTTCGCGGTGGTGTGGCTGGTGCTGGGGATCGTCTCGGTGCGGTTGTTCAGTTTCACCCCCGGACAGTGGGCGCTGGGTCTGCGGGTCGCCTCGATCGATCACCGCATGCACGTCGGGCTCGGCCGCGCCACGGTGCGGGTGTTATTGGTCGCGCTTGTCCTCCCCGCGCTGTTCACCGACCGGGACTTTCGCGGCTATCAGGACCGGTTCACCAACACCGCGGTGGTCCGGCGGTAACTTCCTTGGTGCCGAACGTGAAGTTGTGCTCGAAAATTCGGCGGATCTTCGCACACAACTTCACGTTGGTCAGACGTTGGCGCCCGCCGCCCGCAGTGCAGCGCGGGTCCGCGCGACGATGACGTGGCGCCGGTAGCGCAGCATGTCCGCGTTCACCCGGATGATCCGCCAGCCAAGCGCCTCAAGTTCGGCTTGACGTTCGATGTCGCGGTTGCGCACGCGGGGATCGGTCCAATGCTGGGACCCGTCGTATTCGACGCCGACCTTCCACTGGGGGTAGCCCATGTCGATGCGGGCGACGAAGTCGAACCCGTCGTATTCCTCGATCTGGGTGTGTGTCGGTCGCAGGCCCGCGGCGGTAAGGACCAGCCGCGTCCGGGTTTCCTGGGGTGACTCTGCGCCGGCGTCGGAAAGCTCAAGAGCTTCGCGCAGGTTGACGATGCCGCGCGCGCCGCGGTGTCGCTCGGCAAGAGCGCTGATCGCTTCGGGCTTTACGCGAGTCGCCCACATGATCGCGTCGAGCCGAATGACAGCCATCTCGACGCTGCCGCGGCGGCCGAGGTCGAACGCGGTGCGCGCAGCCGTGGTGGCCGGCACACCGTTGACGACGCACACTTCGTCGCTGGTCAGGGTGTCGCTGTGCAGTACGATTCCCTTCGTCTTGTGTCTGTTGGTCCGATTGAGCTCGGCGGGCAGTTCCGTGTCGATCCACTTGGTGCGGTGCAGCGCCGCGGCGGAAAGACCAGCGGCAGTAGATTGTCGGCCCGACCAGAGCCAGGCGCCGACGGCCTTGTCGACCGGTGTCGGCTTGTGGCCTTTCGGCACGTAGACGTTCCGGAAGAGCGCGTCGTAACGCGTCGCGAGTTGATACCGAGTGACCACACCGGCCGCCACCGCCTCGGTTCCGACGAAAGGCCGCATACCCTTTCGACGCGGCGTCCGGCCCGGCTGGTTCCGTCCAACGTGAAGTTGTGTGCGAAAGTTCGGCGAATCTTCGCGCACAACTTCACGTTCGGCGCTTCGGAGTCACGCCTCGTGGCGGATCTGGCCGTTCATCATCGTCAGCGTGACATTCGCGCGGTGGATGTCGTGCGGGTCGATCTCGAGGATGTTCTGGTCGAGGACGATCAGGTCCGCGAGCTTGCCCACTTCGAGTGAGCCCACCTTGTCGTCGAGCCGAATCTGGTAGGCGGCGCCGAGCGTGTTGGCGTGCACGGCCTCGGCCACCGACAGGGCTTCGTCCGCGGGGGCCAGCACCGGCGCATCGGCCTGGCCGATCAGCTGACGGGTGACCCCGATCTGGATCGCATCGAGCGGCTGGTAGGTCGAGAAGTAGCCCGCCGCAGGCCAGTCGGTGCCCAGCGAGATACGACCGCCGGACCTCAGCACCTTCTGCGGCCGATACATCAGATCCTGGCGGGGCCGGCCGTAGCGTGCGGCCATGTTCTGCAGGGTGTCGGGATCGGCGGACATCCAGTTCGCGGAGAACTGGGCGATGACGCCGAGCTCACCGAAGCGCCGGCTGTCCGGGTCTTCGACGTAGACCAGATGTGCGACGGCGTGCCTGCGGTCGCGCGGGGGATTGGTCGCGATCGCCCGCTCGATCGCGTCGAGCGCGACGCGTGCGGTCCGTTCCCCGCACGCGTGCACGTGCACGTCGAAACCCGCGGCGTCGACCTCGCCGACGAGTCGGTGCCATTGCTCCTCGGTGAACGGCGAACCACCGGTGGAGTCCGGTTTGTCGGCATACGGCTCGATCAGCCACGCGGTGTAACCGCCCTGGGTTCCGTCGCCGACTATCTTGACCACGTCGGGCCGCACCAACTCGGTCGTGAACTGGTCACGGATGCCGCTCAGCTGCTGGGCGACGTCGTCCGCCGGGGCCGAGCGCACGCTGTAGGACGCGACGACGCGGAACGGCAGCTGTCCGCGCGCTTCGACGTCGGTGTACATGCCGATCAACGCGCCCTGGTCCGCGCCGATCGGCGGCACTCCGGCGTCGAACACCGAGGTGATGCCCGCCGCGGACGCCTTGGGCAGCCAGGTCTCGAGTAGCCGCCCCATGGTCTCGGGAGAGATCGGCTCGATGGCGTCGACGAGGCCAAGCACCGCGTTGATCTCGAGCACGTATCCGGTCGGTTCGCCGTTGCGGTCACGGACGTAATAGCTGAAACCCGGAATCGGGTCCTCGGTGTCGCGGGTGACGCCGGCCATCTCGAGTGCCTTGCTGTTGGCCCACAGGCTGTGCCCGTCGATGGCGAAGAAGAAGCCCGGCCGGTCGGGCAGAATCCGATCGAGCTCGGCACGGTGCGGCCCGTCGGGTCCGAACATGTCCACGCGCCAACCGAATCCACGCACGGGCCCGGTCGGGTTCTCCTTCGCATAGCGCTCGACGGCGGCCAGGGCGTCGGCGCCGGTCGGCACCTGGAGGTCGACACCGGACGTGAGGAAGGCGCCGAGGAACGGATGGGTGTGCCCCTCGACGAAACCCGGCAACAGCAGGCGACCGCCCAGGTCGATCACCCGGGTACTGGGACCCGCCAGCGCCATCGCGCCTGCCTCGGCGCCGACGTGGGAGATGGTGTTGCCCGTGACGGCGACGGCCTGCACCCACGGTGCCGGCCCGGCGACGGTCCAGATCGGACCGTTGCGGAAAACATAGTCGGCGTGCCCCTCCGATGCCCGCTGGTCGGTGCCCGTCTCGGCGGGCCGCGGGTTCAACGTGCACGCACTGGCCGCCGTCGCGGTGAGCGCCACCGCGGCGGCTCGCAACGCTGTGCGGCGGCTCGGCCCTTCGCCGCCCGAGCGTCGCCCGAATGACGCGAAGTGGGGCGCCCATCGGCACGCGGTACACATTTGCGGGGTGACAGTCAGCAGTGCCGACTGCTCGTCGCGCGAGCGCTCATCGGTGGGTTGTGGTCTTCGCGCGAGCGCTCATCGGTGCCGTCTGCTTCTTGGCGCGAGCGCTCATCGGCGGCGCACGGTGCGCTGCACGCCGCGCATCTTGGCCTGTGTGGGCAGCGGTCCCTTCGGCATCGCGGCGGGTCCGACCTTGGTGCCCAGCGCCGCAAGGCGGGACTCCAGCGCGTCCATCTGCTTGACGGTGATGTTGGCGGGCAGCCTGTTGAGGTGGCGTTCCAGCTTGGCCAGCGGCACCTCACCCTCGCCGTTACCGATAATGACGTCGTAGATCGGGGTGTCGCCGACCAGTCGGGCGGTGCGCTTCTTCTCCTGGGCGAGCAGCGGTCGAACCCGTGACGGCGAACCCTCACCGACGAAGATGACGCCGGGCCTGCCGATCACCCGATGCACGGCGTCGAAGTGGCCGGTGGCCGCGACACCGGGCGTCAACCGCCACTTGCCCCGCAGATTGTCCAGCGCCCAAGCCGCCGCGCCGGTCTGGCCCTCCGCCTTGCGATACACCGACTTCTGCGCGCGCCTGCCGAAGATGATGAACGCCACCAGCGCACCGAGCACGATACCCAGCGGAATCATCATGTAGGTGGTGAAGCCGCCGGCGACGGTCCCGAGCGCCACGGAGCCGGCGACGATCAGCACGAACGCACCGATCATGTACGGCAGTAGCCGCTTGTCCTCTTTGCGTTGCATCTGGAACGCCTGCCACAGCTGGCTGCGACGCTGTTTGGACGCCGCTTTACGGGCCGCCTTGGCCTCGGCCTTCGCGGCCTTGAGCTCAGCTGGATTGCGCTTCTTCGCCATTGGTTCAGGATACGGACGCGGATTTGGCCTGGGCGTACAGCCGCCCAGCGCGGTACGACGAGCGCACCAGCGGGCCGGCCAGCACGCCGGCGAACCCGAGTCGCTGCGCGAACTGCTCGTGCTCGGCGAACTCCTCAGGGTGCACCCAGCGTTCGACCGGGTGGTGCCGGACCGACGGCCGCAGGTACTGGGTGATCGTGACGATGTGGCAGCCGGCGCTGTGCAGATCGGTCAGCGCGGAGCGCACCTCGTCGGGCGTCTCGCCCATGCCGAGGATCAGGTTCGACTTGGTGACCAGACCGTCGTCGCGGGCCGCGGTCAGCACGTTCAGGCTGCGCTCGTAGCGGAAGGCGGGCCGAATCCGCTTGAAGATCCGCGGGACGGTTTCGACGTTGTGCGCCAACACTTCTGGGCGGGCATCGAACACTTCGCGCAGCAGGGCCGGGTCGCCGTTGAAGTCGGGGATCAGTAGTTCGACTCCGGTCTCCGGGTTGAGCTGCTTGATCGCGCGCACCGTCTCGGCGTAGAGCCAGGCGCCGCCGTCGGGCAGATCGTCGCGCGCCACGCCGGTCACCGTCGAGTAGCGCAACCCCATCGCCTGCACGCTCTCGGCCACCCGCCGCGGCTCGTCGCGGTCCAGATCGGCGGGCTTGCCGGTGTCGATCTGGCAGAAATCGCAACGCCGCGTGCACTGCTCACCGCCGATCAGGAAGGTCGCCTCGCGGTCTTCCCAGCACTCGAAGATGTTGGGGCAGCCGGCCTCCTCGCAGACCGTGTGCAGACCCTCGCGCTTGACCAGCGCCTTGAGTTCCTGGTACTCGGGTCCCATCTTCGCGCGGGTCTTGATCCACGGCGGCTTACGCTCGATGGGCGTCTCGGCGTTGCGGACCTCGAGACGCAGCAGTTTCCGACCTTCGGGAGCCGCATGGCCGGCGACATTGGAGGAAGGAGCGACAGTCACTACGTCAACGCTACTACCAGCCGACCGTCCAGCGCATCGCACACGGCGTCGGCAACCTGGGTGGTGACCTCCTCGACGCCGACCCGACGTCCCAGTTCAGCCGTCAACGAAGTGACCCCGGCGTCGGCGATGCCGCACGGCACGATCGCGGAGAACGCGGCCAAATCGCAGTCGCAGTTCAGCGCGAACCCGTGCAGGGTCGTCGCGCGTGACACCCGGATGCCGATCGCGGCGACTTTGCGGGCCGGGCGGCGGGCATCGGCTTTGCACCACACTCCGGACCGGCCCTCGACGCGGCCGGTCGGCACGCCGAAGTCGGCGCACACCTTGATCAACGCCTCCTCCAGACGCCGAACGAAGTGCACGACGTCGATCGGTTCGGCGAGGCCGACGATCGGATAGCCGACCAACTGACCGGGTCCGTGCCAGGTGATCTTGCCGCCGCGGTCGGTGTCGACGACGGGGGTGGCGTCTTGCGGCCGTTCCTCGGGAAGTGTGCGCCGCCCCGCCGTGTACACCGGGGGATGCTCGAGCAGCAGCAGGGTGTCGGGGCCGCCTGCCACCCGCTGATCGGCGATCTCACGCTGCAGTCGCCAGGCGTCGCGGTAGTCGACCGAGCCCAGTCGGCGCACGTCGATCGGCGCTGTCGTCGAGCGAATCGAAACCGCCATGCCACGACGCTACTCCGGCGGCGCCGTCGCGAACGCCAACGCCTCGCCAATGGTGTTGTGGTGGAAGACGAATCCCGCACGCTCGAGTGCCGCGGGGATGACGCGCTGGCCGCCGAGCAGGCCCTCGTCGGCGAATTCGCCGAGCGCTGCGCGCAACGCGAAGCCCGGCACCATCAGCGGCGTCGGGCGGTTGACCGCGCGGCCCAACGCCGTGGTGAACTCCGCGTTGGTGACCGGTGCGGGCCCGGTGAGGTTGACCGGTCCGGACAGCTCATCGTGCGATATCGCGAACAGCAGCGCGCGAACCTCGTCCTCCAGGCTGATCCACGGCATGTATTGGCGACCGTTGCCCAACCGGGCGCCCAGCCCGAGCGAGAACAGCGGTTTGAGCCGGCCCAGCACCCCGCCTGCCGCAGCCAGCACCAGGCCCGACCGCACCAGCACCACCCGGGCGCCGTCCTGGCGCGCCGCCCAGGTGGCGGCCTCCCAGTCCACGCACAGGGTCGCGAGGAATCCGTCGCCGGCCGGGGCGGTCTCGTCGGTGATCTGCGGGCCGGTGTCGCCGTAGAAACCGACCGCGCTGGCGTTGACCAGTACGGGCACCCCTGCCTCGGCCACCGCGGTGGCGAGCACCTCGGTCGGGCCGATGCGACTGTCGCGCAGGCTCTGCTTGAACGCACCCGACCACCGCTTTTCGCCGACGTTGACACCGCACAGGTTGACCACCGCGTCCACCCCGGCCAACGCCGCGGAGTCGAACTCGCCGGTGTCGGGGTTCCAGAACACCTCGTCGGCGTTCGACGGCGCGCGCCGGACGATGCGCACGACACGGCGGTCGGTCGCACGCAGCGCGTACACCAGCGCCGTGCCGATCAGACCGGAGGATCCCGCGATCGCGATTACGGCTTCGGACACGACAGGCGCAAGCCCTTCCCCGCGAGCCTTTACAGGCCCAAGTCGGCCTCGAATGCGCCTTCTTCGAGCCGGCGCTTGATGGTGGTCAGGAAGCGGCCGGCGTCCGCACCGTCGATCAACCGGTGGTCATAGGTCAGCGGCAGGTAGCACACCGAGCGCACGCCGATCGACTCGTTGCCGAACTCGTCGGCGATCACCCGGGGCCGTTTGACGATCGCGCCGGTGCCCAGCATCGCTGCTTGCGGCGGTACCAGGATCGGCGTGTCGAACAGCGCGCCCTGGCTGCCGATGTTGGTGATCGTGAATGTCCCACCGGACAGCTCGTCGGGTTTGAGGTCGGCCGACCTGGCGCGCGCCGCGATGTCGGCGATCGAGCGGGCCAGCCCGGCCAGCGAGAGGTCACCGGCGTTCTTGATCACCGGCGAGAGCAGACCCTGCTCCGTGTCGACCGCGAAGCCGAGATGTTCGGCGTCGTAGTACGTGATCTCCTTGCTGTCCTCGTTGTAGCTGGCATTGACGTTCGGATGCGCCTTCAGCGCGTCGACCACCGCGACCGCGATAAACGGCAGGTACGTGAGGTTCACGCCCTCGCGTTCGGCGAAGCTGGCCTTCGCGCGTGCGCGCAGCGACACGATCCTGGTCATGTCGACCTCGTGGGTCTGTGTCAATTGCGCTGTCGCCTGCAGGGATTCGCGTGTCTTCTTCGCCGTCAGCTGGCGGATCCGGTTCGCCTTCTGCGTGGTGCCGCGCAGATGGGTGAGGGCGGGGGAGGCCGCGGCGTCCGGTGCCGGCGCTGCCGACTTGCCCGGCGCTCCGGCCGCCTGGTCGGTCGACGCGGCAGGTTCCTTGTCGGATTCGGCCGCCGCGAGGACGTCCTGCTTGCGAATCCGCCCGCCGACGCCGGTGCCCTTCACGGCGGCGAGGTCAACGTTGTTCTCCGCGGCGAGCTTTCGCACCAGCGGCGTTACGTACGGGCCGGACTCGCTCGCCGGCTGTGAATCACGCTTAGGTTCAGCCTTTTCGGACTTCGGCTCCGGCTTGGGCTCAGACTTGGGCTCGGACTCAGACTTGGGCTCGGACTCGGACTTGGGCTCGGACTCGGCCTCCGGCTTGGGTTCCGGTTTCGGCTCGGGCTTTTCCTCTTGCTCTTCCTCGGGTTCCGCTTCGGGCTCGGGCTCGGGTTCGGGTTCTTCATCGGCCGCAGCGTCGGCGTCGCCGATCTTAGCCAGCTCGCCGCCGACCTCTACCGTGTCGTCCTCTTCGGCGGTGATCGACACCAACGTGCCCGCCACCGGCGAGGGAATCTCGGTGTCGACCTTGTCGGTCGACACCTCGAGCAGCGGTTCATCGACTTCCACGCTGTCGCCGACCTTCTTCAGCCAGCGGGTCACGGTGCCTTCGGTCACCGACTCGCCGAGTTCGGGCATCAGCACCGGTGTCGTCTTGCCCGACGATTTCGCCGCCGGCTTGGCCTTCGGCTCGGGCTCTGATTCGGTCTCCTCGGCCGCGGTTTCGGACTGGGCGGCAGGCTGCTCCGCGGGCTTCTCCTCCTCGGCCGGCTTCTCGTCGGCCTCCGACTCTTCCTCGTCGGCCGAATCATCGGAGTCGCCGCCGGAGTCACCCTCCTCATCGGCGTCGCCGATGACCGCCAACTCACCGCCCACCTCGACGGTGTCGTCCTCCTGCGCGATGATCTTCTTCAGCACACCGGAAGCGGGCGCCGGAATCTCGGTGTCGACCTTGTCGGTGGAGACTTCGAGCAGCGGCTCATCTTGTTCGACCGTGTCACCCTCTTGCTTGAGCCATCGGGTGACAGTCCCCTCGGTGACGCTCTCACCGAGTGCAGGCATCTGAACAGAGATGGCCATGTGATTGACTCCCTCGCTCCCTTGAACGGTCGTCAGTCGTGCTGGGTGATTGTCTTCATACCCATCCTGTCACGTCCGGACGCGCAGTTCGCGCGGACCGTCTGACCCGTCGCTCTGGCACTATCGAGAAGGACGGCGGAAGGGAGCACGAGCGCGAGTGGGCGTCCTCGACAGATTTCGGCGCAAGAAGCGTAAAGGCAGGGGTTCCGATAACGACCCTGCCGCGGATCTGAACTACCTCCGCCAGTGGGTCGCCGGACATACCGGAGTGGAGGCCTTCGTCGAGCCCAAGACCACGGTCACCGACGTCACCGTGGTGTTGGTCGCCGCCGACGGCGAGTGGACCCGGCGGCGGGCCGGGGGAGATGCCGGTGCGCGGCGGCTGTCCGAACGGCTGAAGATCCCCGTGTACGACGTGCAGAAAGTGGGCTATCCGCAGCGGATGCGCGACTTCGACGAGCGACGTCGCATCGAACGCCGGCGGGCCGCGCGCCGCGAACTCGACTGATACGGTACCGGCGGTTCCACCAATTCACGGGAGGTGTGATGGGGGAGAGCGCGCAGCGGTTCGTCGACAGCACCGATGACGTGCGGATCGCGATCTACGAGGAAGGCGGCCCCGACCGTCCCACCCTGATACTCGTGCACGGATGGCCTGACTCGCACGTGCTGTGGGACGGCATCGTGCCGCTGCTGGCCGACCGCTTCCGCATCGTGCGCTACGACAACCGTGGTGTCGGTAATTCCACTGTGCCCAAACATGTTTCGGCGTACCGCATGTCCAGCTACGCCGATGACTTCGAGGCGGTCGTCGGTGCGGTCGGCCTCGGCGGGCCGGTGCACGTGCTGGCCCACGACTGGGGCTCGGCGGCCATGTGGGAGTACCTGGCCCGGCCGGGCGCCGGCGACCGTGTCGCGTCGTTCACCTCGATTTCCGGTCCCAGCATCGACCACCTCAACCGCTTCATCACCGGCGCACTCGTTCGCCCCTGGCGGCCGCGTCGCTTCGTCCGCGCGCTGAGCCAGTTCTTCTCCTTTGGCTACATGGGATTTTTCTCGATTCCGGGCGTCGCGCCGTTGGCCGTACGCGCCGTCGTCGCGGATGTGCTGCGCCAGATCCTGCTGCTGCGCGACGGCATCCCCCGTGAACAACTGCACCACTCCGCGACGTACAAGAACGACGCCGCCAAGAGCATCAAGGTCTACCGCGCCAACTACCTGCGGTCGATGAAGCCCGGACGCGCCGATCACTACGTAGACGTGCCGGTACAGCTCATCGTCAACACCAGGGATCCGTTCGTGCGGCCGTATGTGTACGACGACACCGAGCGCTGGGTGGCGCGGTTGTGGCGCCGCGACATTCGCGCCGGGCACTGGTCACCGATGTCGCATCCCCAGGCCATCGCGACGTCGGTCGAACAACTCGTCGACTTCCTCGAGGGCAAGCCGCCGGCGCGCGAACTGCTGCGTGCACAGGTCGGCCGGCCGCGCGAATACTTCAGCGACACACTGGTTTCGGTGACCGGTGCGGGTAGTGGAATCGGACGCGAGACGGCGCTCGCGTTCGCGCGTGAGGGCGCCGCGATCGTCGTCAGCGACGTCGACGAGGGCACCGCGAAGGAGACCGCGGCCCAGATCGTCGCGCGCGGAGGTGTCGCGCACGCCTACACCGTCGACGTATCCGACGCCGACGCCGTCGAGCGGTTCGCTGACCGGGTGTGCACCGAACACGGCGTGCCCGACATTGTCGTGAACAATGCGGGCGTCGGGCACGCAGGCATGTTCCTGGACACGCCGCCTGCGGAGTACGACCGTGTGCTGGCGATCAACCTCGGCGGAGTCATCAACTGCTGCAGGTCTTTCGGCCGTCGGTTGGTCGACCGCGGGTTGGGTGGCCACGTCGTCAACATCTCATCGATGGCGGCCTACTCACCGCAGCAGTCGATGAACGCCTACGCCACCAGCAAGGCGGCGGTGTTCATGTTCGGCGACTGCCTGCGCGCCGAGTTGGATCAAGCCGGCGTCGGGCTCACCACGGTCTGTCCCGGCGTGATCGACACGAACATCGTTCACACCACCAGATTCGATGCGCCCGCAGGTAAACAGGACAAGGTCGATGTCCGCCGCGCACAACTCGAGCAGGTATTCGCCAGGCGCCGGTACGGTCCGGACAAGGTCGCCAAGGCGATTGTCTCGGCGGTCAAGAAGAACAAGCCAATCCGCCCGGTGGCCCCGGAGGCCCACATCGTCTACGGCGTCGCGCACCTACTCCCGCAGGTGATGCGTAGCACCGCACGCGGCAAGGTCGTCTAGCACCCAGACCGACGTTTTGGCGGATTCGTGCGGATGAAAACAGCCATTCCGTCGGTCTCGGCGGACCTAGCCGCTCGCGGCTTCTGCCCGATCAGCCGCTCGCGGCTTCTGCTAGATCAGCCGCTCGCGGCTATATCCTCCAGGACGGCGAACATCGTCCGCGTCGGCACACCGGTACCACCCTTGCCGGTGTAACCCCACGGCCCGCCGGTGTTGTACGCCGGGCCCGCGATGTCGATATGCACCCACTGCACGCCTTCGGGCACGAACTCGCGCAGGTAGGTGCCCGCCACCAGCATGCCGGCGTAGCGCGAACCGCTGACATTGGCCAGATCGGCGACCGCGGACTTGAGGTCGTCCTTGAGCTCCTCGGGCAACGGCATCGGCCACGCGTTCTCCCCGACGGCCTGCGAAATGCCGGCCACCCTGTCGCGGAACTCGTCGCTGCCCATCACCCCCGGTGTGCGCGAGCCGAGGGCGACGGTCTGGGCGCCGGTGAGCGTCGAGGTTTCGATCAGGTAGTCCGGCTCGTCCTCCCCGGCCCGCACGATCGCGTCGGCCAGGATCAGCCTGCCCTCGGCGTCGGTGTTGAGCACCTCGACCGTGATGCCGCCGTACTGGGTCAGCACGTCGCCGGGACGCTGCGCGGTGGCCGACGGCATGTTCTCGGCCATCGGCACCGTGGCGACCACATCGATCGGCAGCTTCTGCTTGGCCGCCAGCACCACCGTGGCGATGACGGCCGCGGCGCCGCCCATGTCCGAGGTCATGTGGTGCATGTTCGCCGCCGGCTTGATCGAGATGCCGCCGGTGTCGAACGTGATGCCCTTACCGACCAGCGCCACCTTCTTCGCGGCCTTTCCGCGCCTGGCGCCCTTGTGCGTCAAGCGGACCAACCGCGGTGGCCGCGACGAGCCCTTGCCGACGCCGATGATGCCGCCATAGCCCGCCTTCTCCAGCGCCTTCTCGTCGAGGACCTCCACCTGCAGGCCGACAGCGTCACCCAAAGCCTTTGCGCGCTGGGCGAATTCGGCGGGAAACAGATGGCTCGGCGGGGTGTTGACCAGGTCGCGCGCGGTGGCCACCGCGGTCGCGATGTCGGCCGCACGCTGCGCGGATTCCTTATCCGACTTGGTGGCCGAGGTGAGCGCGGTGATCTCACGCAGACCGGCGTCCTTGGGCGCGGTCTTGTCGCTGCGGAAGTCGCTGAACCGGTAGGCGCCGAGGATCAGCCCTTCGATCGCCGCGGACAGGTCGATGTCCGACAGCGTGGTCAGCACCGCCTCGGTGCCGTTGAGTGAGCGCGCCGCCACCCCGGCGGCGCGGCGGACGAGGTCGGCGGGGTAGCCGTCGCGTTGCTTACCGAGGCCGACCGCCAGCACGCTGGCCACCGGCAGCGACGGTGCGACGACGCGAGTGAGCTGCTCGCTGCCGCCCTTGGCGCCGAGCGCTTCGAGCGCACCTTCGATCTCGGCGACCGCCGCGTTGTCGAGGAACGGACTCGGCACCACTTTCGCCGACGAGTCGTCGTCCCCGTTGCCCGCACCGACCACCGGCACGATCAGCACCGAGGTGCCGACCTTGCGTTTGGGCAGCGACGAGCTGACGGTGACGGAAGGGACCTGGTATCCGGCGGTTGAAGGGCTCACGAACCCCAACCCTAGCTTCAGCGGCCGATGTGCAGGTCGTAGGCCGTGACCGGGCCCTCGAACCCTTTGAGCGTCAAGGGATCCAACCGGGTCGCGGGGCGGTCGGGCAGCTCGTCGCGCAGGTCCGCTGCTGCCAGGACCTGACCGGGCGCCGCGGCGCTCACCAGCCGCGCGGCCAGGTTGACCGGGGTGCCGAAGTAATCGCCGCCGAGCCCCAACACCAGGCCATAGCCCAGGCCGGCCCGGACCCCGAGCCCCGTCTCGCGGGCGCGCGGATACTCGACCAGATCCGTGGCGACGGTGAGCAGCTGCTCGGGGGTGGAGGTCACCCACATCACCTCGTCGCCGATGAACTTCACCACCCGGCCGCCGTCGCCGTGCACAACGTCGCTGACGGCTCCGCTGAACTCGACGAGCAGATCGGCCAACTCGGTCGGGCTGAGTTGCTGGGTGAGCACGGTGAATCCGGACAGATCGGCGAACCCGACGCCGCAGGTGACCATGGCCGACGAGTCATGGATCACCTGCTCGAAGTAGGCCCTGGCGCTGGTGATGTGGTGGCGCCACACCGCGTCCATCAACGCCGAGATACCGGGCATGAGCTCGGCGACCGCACGGTAGGCCCGCGCGGTCGTCAGCTCGTCGCGGGAGTGCGTCATCAGCATGTCCGGCTGGGCGATGCGGATCATCGTGCCGCTGGCCTCGGACAGGCGCGCCATCGTCGCGCCGATGATCCGCAGGAAGTTGAGGGCCGCGTCGGCTCCCGTCACCGTGGTGATGGTTTGCCACGACGCCAGCGCGTCCACGTCGGCCTCGCTCAGCGCGGGCTGGTCGGGGTCGGTCACCGCGAGGCCGAGCGCCTGCCAGGCACGGGCGAGGTCGCCGAGCGGCACCCCGAGCCGTTCGGCGGCCGCGCGCAGGCTGTAGGTGGGGCGCCCGGACCACTGCAGGACGTCTCCGGCGAGACCGAAGAGCCGGCCGCGGCGTTCGGCGTCGACCATCTCCTCGGCGGTGAACCCCAGCGAGTCGAGGTAGGCGATCAGCCCGGCGCGCCCGTGGGCGTCGGCGATGCCCGCGGCTTCCAGTGCGTCGAGGTCGACCACCTGCACAAGTGTGCCAACTGGGCGGCACCATTAGGGTGGAACGGCGTGACGCATGCGCAGACCGACAACGTGTTCAAGGGCCCGCTGGAAGGCCGCCACCGCGAGCTGGGGGCCAACTTCGCCGAGTTCGGCGGCTGGCTGATGCCGGTCTCGTACGCGGGCACGGTGAGCGAACACACCGCGACGCGCAACTCGGTGGGCTTGTTCGACGTCAGCCATCTGGGCAAGGCGCTGGTGCGCGGCCCCGGCGCCGCCGAATACATCAACTCCGCCTTCACCAACGACCTGCGCCGGATCGGCCCGGGTAAGGCGCAATACACGTTGTGCTGCAACGAATCCGGTGGAGTTGTCGATGACCTGATCGCCTACTACGTCGCCGACGACGAGATCTTTCTGGTGCCCAACGCGGCCAACACCGCAGCAGTAGTCGACGCGTTGCAGAAGCGGGCCCCAGCCGGCCTGACGATCACCGACGAACACCGGTCCTACGCGGTGCTCGCGGTTCAGGGGCCGAAATCGGCGGAGGTGGTCGGCGGATTGGGACTGCCGACCGACATGGACTACATGGGTTACGCCGACGCCGAGTTCAGCGGGGTACCGCTGCGGGTCTGCCGCACCGGCTACACCGGCGAGCACGGTTACGAACTGCTGCCTCCGTGGGACCGCGCGGGCTCGGTGTTCGACGCGCTGCTCGAGGCCGTCACGGCGGAGGGCGGTGAACCGGCGGGTCTCGGCGCCCGCGACACCCTGCGGACCGAGATGGGCTATCCGCTGCACGGCCACGAGCTCTCGCCGGAATTTTCTCCGCTGCAGGCGCGCTGCGGGTGGGCCGTCGGCTGGCGCAAGGACACGTTCTGGGGACGCGACGCGTTGCTCGCCGAAAAAGAGCGCGGGCCGCGTCGACTGCTGCGCGGGCTCAAGGCGGTAGGACGGGGGGTGTTGCGTGCCGACCTCGCGGTGCTCGACGGTGACCGCCAGGTGGGCGTGACGACGTCGGGAACGTTTTCTCCGACTTTGAAAGTCGGCATCGCGCTGGCACTGATCGACACCGATGCCGACGTCGCCGACGGGCACCGCGTCACGGTCGACGTGCGTGGCCGCGCGGTCGAGTGCGAGGTGGTCAGGCCGCCGTTCATCGAGGCAAAAACCCGTTAGCGGGCGGATATACAATCGCTGCATGACTGACGGCCCCCTCGAGTTCACGGTTGAGCGCCACGCGAACCGGACGAGCGATGAGGTACGGGCGTCGATCCTGGCCAACCCCGGATTCGGTCAGTATCACACCGATCACATGGTGTCGATCGACTGGACCAAGGACGGGGCCGACGGCGCCGACGATGGGGCTGGCTGGCACAACGCGCGCGTCATGCCGTACGGCCCGATCGAGCTCGACCCCTCGGCGATCGTGCTGCACTACGCGCAGGAGATCTTCGAGGGTCTCAAGGCGTATCGCTGGGCCGACGGCTCGATCGTGTCGTTCCGGCCCGAGGCCAACGCGCGCCGGCTGCGCATGTCGGCGCGCCGGCTGGCGATCCCGGAACTACCCGAGGACGTCTTCATCTCCTCGCTGCGCCAGTTGATCGCGGTCGACGAGTCATGGGTGCCGCCCGCGGGCGGTGAGGAGTCGCTGTATCTGCGGCCCTTCGTGTTCGCCACCGAGCCCGGTCTGGGGGTGCGACCGGCAACCCAGTACCGCTACATGGTCATCGCCTCGCCTGCCGGCGCCTACTTCAAGGGCGGCATCAAGCCGGTCAGCGTGTGGTTGTCCACCGAATACGTGCGGGCCTGCCCCGGCGGTACGGGCGCGGCGAAATTCGGTGGTAATTACGCCGCTTCGCTGCTCGCCCAAGCGCAGGCTGCCGACAACGACTGCGACCAGGTGGTGTGGTTGGACGCCGCCGAACGGCGTTACGTCGAAGAGATGGGCGGAATGAACCTGTTCTTCGTGCTCGGCAGCGGCGGTTCGGCACGGCTCGTCACTCCCGAGCTGAGCGGTTCGATCCTGCCCGGTGTGACGCGGGATTCGTTGCTGCAGTTGGCAACCGACGCCGGCTTCACCGTCGAGGAGCGCAAGATCGACGTGGACGAATGGCAGAAGAAGGCGGCCGCGGGCGAGATCACCGAGGTGTTCGCCTGCGGGACCGCGGCGGTCATCACACCGGTCGCCCGCGTCAAGCACGCCGAGGGCGAGTTCACCATCGCCGACGGCGGACCCGGGGAGATCACGATGGCGCTGCGCGACACGCTGACCGGCATCCAGCGCGGCACGTTCGCCGACACGCACGGCTGGATGGCCCGACTCGGCTGAGGCTCAGCGGATCGCGAGGCCCAGCGCCGCGACCGTCGTCGCGACTTCGATCGCGGCTCCGAGCACGTCGCCGGTGACGCCACCGAAGCGCCGGACGCAGTGCGCCACCAGCAACGCCCCGCACGACAGCGCGACCGCGATCACCAGCGGTCCCTGCCACGGGCGGGGGCAGGCGAAGACGGCCACCGCCGCGACGGCGACGATCCACGCGATGACCACCGCGACCGGCTGGGTGCCGGCGACCCGCGCACCAAGTGAACTGCCCGTCGCCGCGGGTATGCCACGCGTGCACGCCAGCACCGCCGCGACACGTCCCGACATGACCGCCGCCACGATTCCGATGGCAGTCAAGCCGGTGAACGCGAAGGCCTGCGTCAGGATCACGACCACCACGGCGGCCACGCCGAACGGGCCCGCCGAGCCGTCGCGCATCACCTCGAGCGCACGTTGCGCCGGACCGTAACAGCCCAGCCCGTCGGCGGTGTCGGCGAGCCCATCGATGTGCAGGCCGCGGGTCACCGTCACCACCACCGCGACCGCCAGCACACCGGCCAGCGGCCCCGAGCCGAACGCCCATGACGCCGCGCACAGCATGGCGGCCGCCAGCCCGCCGATCGCCGCGCCCGCCACCGGTAGCGCGGTCAGCGCCCCGCGGCCGACCGGTGTCCTGACAGGTAACGGCGCGACGGTGGCGAAAGCGAAAGCCCCTGCGAGCGAATGGATCACGAGCTCGCGCTCCGCGGGGTGACACCCGCCTCGTCGAATGTCGCCATCGACGTCAGCGTCGCGACCGCGGCTCGCACGAGGGGCAGCGCGATCGCCGCGCCGGTGCCCTCGCCGAGGCGCATCCCCATGTCGACGATCGGATCGAGGCCGAGGCGGTTCAGTGCCACCGCGTGCGCGGGTTCGGTGGACAGGTGACCCGCTTGCCACCACTGACGCGCGCCGGGCGCGAGGCGTTCGGCCAGCAACGCGGCCGCCGTCACCACCAGGCCGTCCAGCAGCACCGGGGTCCGCCGCACGGCAGCCTGGGCGCAGAAACCGGCCATCGCCGCGAGGTCCGCACCGCCACAGATACGCAGCAGCGCAACGGGATCGGTGAGGCTGTGCCGGCACCGGTACAACGCGTCGCGGACCGCGGCGGTCTTACGTGCCCAGCCCGCGTCGTCGACGCCGGTACCGCGACCGACCACTGCGACCGGTTCGGTGTCAGTCAAGGCAGCGATCAAAGCCGTTGCGGGAGTGGTGTTTCCAATGCCCATATCACCTGCGAGCAGCAAGTCGGCCCCGGTGTCCACCTCGTCGTCGGCGATGCGACGGCCGGCCTCGAGCGCGGTGGTCACCTCTTGGTCGCTCAAGGCGTCCTCGACGGCGATGTTGCCGCTGCCGCGGCGCACTTTGTGCGCGCCGATGCCCGGTGAGTACGGTTCCTCCGTGTCGACGGCGATGTCGACCAACCGAACTGTCGCGCCGGCCACCTCGGCGAGCACGTTGATCGCGGCGCCACCGGCGTCGATGTTCGCGACCATCTGCGCGGTGACGTGGGCCGGGTAGGCCGAAACTCCCGCCGCGGCGATGCCGTGGTCACCGGCGAACACCACCACCCGGGCCCGCTGCAACGGCCGAGGCGGGCAGGCGCCCTGGCACGAGGCGACCCAGACCGACAGGTCCTCCAGCCTGCCCAGTGATCCGGGGGGTTTGGTGAGCCGGTCCTGGCGCGCCCGCGCGGCGGCGGCCACCTCCGCATCGGGCGCCACGACGGCGGGAAAATCCGTCACACCGGCTCCTTCACCGCAATTGGCTGCCCGGCGATGACCAGCACCACCCGGTCGCAGATCGCGGCGAGCCGCTGGTTCAGCGATCCCAGCTCGTCGGCGAAGCGCCGGCCCGCGGCGGTCGCGGGGACCACGGTCAACCCGACCTCGGGACTGACGACGGCCAGGGGCGCCGAAAAGCCGCCCACGGCGTCTAGCAGGTCGTCGATGTCCGCGGCGATCGAGCCACCGGTCCACGCGTTGGAACGGTCCATCGCCGCGGTCAGCCACGAACCGACGTCGTCGACCAGGGTTGCGATCAATCGGGCACGCAATTGCGTTGCTACATCAGTGGTTTCGACGCTCAACCACCGGTCCTGGCGTCGCCGTCGGTGCGCGCTCACCCGCGCCGCCCACTCGGGATCGCCGACGGGCTCAGGACCGGTGGCGAGATAGCGCACCGGCTGCCGCGCGCCCGCCTCGTCGGCGAGTTCGGCTTCGGCCCATTGCGACTTGCCCGACCGGATGCCGCCGAGCACCAGGGTGCGCACCCGACTCAGGTGACCTTGTCGCCGCGGTCCACCTGCGGACGTGGCGCGCGCATGCGGCGCAGCTGCGAGGCGCGGCTGGCCGCGTAGAAACCGAGCTTCCAGCCGCCTTCGGCGTTGTTCGGGAACTTCTCGTCTACCAGGCGGTTGACCTTGCGTCCGAGGATGAAGCCGTCGATCACCATGACCAGCACGAGAACGAGCATCGCAGGGGAGAGCAGGCGCTGTACTTCCACCGAGGGCACCGCCAGCATCACGAAGATCAGGCCCAGGGCAGACGGCATGAACAGTCCCAGCACATTGCGGCGGGCGTCCACCACGTCGCGCACATACCGGCGTACGGGCCCCTGGTCGCGCGGCAGCAGGTAGGACTCTTCACCGGCCATCATCTTCGCGCGCCGCTCGTTCATCTGCTCGCGGCGGGCGGCCTTCTCCTCGCGACGCTCCTCGCGGGTCATCTTGGTGCGCATCTCTTTGCGACGTTTGCGCGCCTCGGCGGCGGTCATCGGGGCGGGCGCCACGGGTCCGCGTCTGCGGCTGGCCTGCGTGCGTTTGGGGGTCGGCCTGCCCTTGGGCGCGGTGGTGCCGGCGGGGCGGGTGGTGTCCTGCGCGTCCGCCTCGGCGGTGTCCTTCGACACATCCGGCGATGACGAGGTTGAAGCATTGGGAGTCGACTTGGCGTCTTTCTTACGGCCCAGCAGGTTCACGGTTGCCAGGTTACTTCCGCGCCGACGGGCCACGACCGCCTGGGGACAAACTCGGGAATAGTGGCGCAACGAGGTACCGTTGATTCAGTACGCGCCACACGGATGAGGCCTTACAGGAGACGTAAATGACAGTTCAGGGAGAGTCGGCCGTGCAGAACGAGACAGCAACCGAGACGCATGGTGTGATCCTGAGCGACGCTGCCGCCGCCAAGGCCAAGGCGTTGCTGGACCAGGAGGGCCGTGACGACCTCGCCCTGCGCATCGCAGTGCAGCCGGGGGGTTGCGCCGGTCTGCGCTACAACCTGTTCTTCGACGACCGGTCGCTCGACGGCGACCTGACCGCGGAGTTCGGCGGGGTGAACCTGACGGTGGACCGCATGAGCGCGCCCTACGTGCAGGGCGCGACCATCGATTTCGTCGACTCCATCGAAAAGCAGGGTTTCACGATCGACAACCCCAATGCGACAGGCTCGTGCGCCTGCGGCGACTCGTTCAACTAGAGCGTCGGCTCGCGATCAGTCAGTACTGCCCCGCCGTACGCGGCAGGTAGGAACACACCAGAATCTCGTTGTCGAGCGCCAACAGCTGCGCGACGGCCTGTTGCTCGCGGGTGTCGGGCCGATCGCTGCGCGAGCGGCTGGCCGGTGTCACCCTCATGGTGAACAGCACCTGCGCCTGTTGCGGCGAGGGCTGCACGACCTTGTCGATCGATATCACCTCGGCGCTGCTGTACTGCTTGCGAAACGCATCACCCGAGAGCCGGGCCAGCGCCAGGTCCGAGCGCTTCTCCTTCACCGCGTCGAACAGCCCGCACAAGGTGTGCCGAGCGATGGTTTCGTTGTCACCGTTGGTCAGTGCGTCCAGGTAGTCCTGGATCGCGGTCGTGGCCGATGCTTCGTTCAGCGCATTCGACCGCGGCGCCTCCTCACCCCCGCCTGTCAGGGCGACGGCGGCGACGACCGCAATGACCGCTGCGAGTGCCACCACCGCTGCCAGGGCGATCGGCCAGCGCTTTTTCCTCCGGTACGGCACCGGCGGCGGCAGCGCGCCCGGGTACGCCGAGGGCACGTTCTCCGGATAGGGAAACGATTGCGGATACATGTGCGGGCCGGTCGGTCCAGCGCCGTATTCGGGCGGGTACGGACCGGTCATAGAGTTGCTCCCCCCGGGATTTGCGTAGGAATGCGCCTGTCTACAGTGCTGTCTGGAAGGCGGGCAGGTCTTTGTAGGCAGGTTAGCGCACTAGGATTACCTAGGCGACTTAACAAATGAAGGGTGTAGTTCGTGACAATTGCGGTTACCGGATCGATTGCGACCGATCATTTGATGCGGTTCCCGGGGAAATTCTCCGAACAGCTGCTGCCCGAGCATCTGCAGAAAGTCTCGCTGAGCTTCCTAGTCGATGACCTGGTCGTGCACCGCGGCGGTGTGGCGGGCAACATGGCGTTCGCCATCGGCGTGCTCGGCGGCGACGTGGCGCTCGTCGGTGCGGTCGGCCGTGACTTCGACGACTACCGCAGCTGGCTGGAGGCGGTCGGGGTGGACACCGAGAGCGTGCTCGTCTCCGATGAGGCCTACACCGCGCGGTTCGTCTGCACCACCGACGAGGCGATGGCGCAGATCGCCTCGTTCTATCCGGGCGCCATGTCCGAGGCGCGCAACATCTCGCTGGCCGATCTGACGAAGCGGATCGGAACGCCGGAACTGGTGATCGTCGGCGCCAACGACCCCGAGGCGATGTTCTTGCACACCGAGGAGTGCCGCAAACTCGGCCTGGCGTTTGCCGCCGATCCCTCCCAGCAGCTCGCCCGGCTGTCGGGCGAGGAGATTCGCAAGCTGATCGACGGCGCCGCCTATCTGTTCACCAACGACTACGAGTGGGATCTGCTGTTGCAGAAGTCGGGTTGGAGCGAGGCGCAGGTGATGAGCCAGATCGGGCTGCGCGTCACCACGTTGGGGCCCAAAGGTGTGGACCTGGTCAGCTCGGACGGCACCTTCATCCACGTCGGCGTGGTGCCCGAGAAGCACAAGGCAGACCCGACCGGCATCGGCGACGCGTTCCGGGCCGGCTTCCTGACCGGTCGCAGTGCGGGGCTGAGCCTGGAGCGGTCCGCTCAGCTCGCGTCGCTGGTGGCGGTGCTCGTGTTCGAGGCGCCGGGCCCGCAGGAGTGGGGCTGGGATCGTGACGAGGCGGTGCAGCGGCTGGGCGACGCCTACGGTGACGAGGCGGCCGGAGAGATCGCCGCCGCTCTCAAATAGGCACGGCGCTCAAGTAACTACAGCTGCACAGGGTAGGTCGGCTCGCCGATCTGCGGAGTGATGCTGCGCTCGACGAAGATCGCGTGCCACAACATGAAGATCAACACCGTCCACAGCCGGCGGCTGTGATCGCTTGTGCCGCTGCGGTGTTCGTCGAGCATGGTGCGCACCGCGGTGAGGTCCACCAACTCGCCCGCCTGTGACGAGTTGACCATCGAGTGGGCCCAGTCCAGCAGTTCGCCGGCCCGCAGCCAATGGCGGATCGGCACCGGAAAGCCCAGTTTCGGCCGGTTCAGCACGTGTGCGGGAACGATCGGTTCCAGTGCCCGTCGCAGCGCGTATTTCGTTGTCGCCCTGGTGATCTTCTGGTCATAGGGCAGCTTGGCGGCGACCGCGAACACCTCGGGGTCGAGGAACGGCACCCGCAGCTCGAGCGAGTTCGCCATGGTCATCTTGTCCGCCTTGACCAGGATGTCGCCGCGCAACCAGGTGAACAGGTCGATGTGCTGCATGCGCGCGACGGGGTCCCAGCCCGCCGATGCGGCATACACCGGCGCCGTCACGTCGGTGTGGGTCCACTCCTGGCGGAAATCGGGAAGCACGGCGCGCAACTGCTCGTCGGAGAAGCTGCGCGCGTTGCCGTAGTAGCGCTCTTCGAGCGTCAGCGAACCGCGGTGCAGCAGGCTCTTGCCGCGCATACCCTCGGGCAGCGGCCGTGACGCCCGCCTCAGCGAGCGCCGCACCGGCCGCGGCAGATACTCGAATGGCCGAAGCGACAGCGGCTCCCGGTAGATGGTGTAGCCGCCGAACAACTCGTCGGCACCTTCGCCGGACAGCACCACCTTGACGTGCTTGCGGGCTTCGCGGGCGATGAAGAACAACGGGACCAGCGCGGGATCGGCGACGGGTTCGTCGAGATACCAGACGATCTCGGGCAGGGCGGCGACGAACTCGGCCTGGTCGACCACCTTGGCGACGTGCTTGGCACCGATCGCCTCTGCCGAGGCGACCGCGACGTCGACCTCGGAGAAGCCTTCGCGCTCGAAGCCGGTGGTGAACGTGATCAGCCTCGGGTTGTGCCGCATGGCCAGCGCCGCGATCGCGGTCGAGTCGATACCGCCGGAGAGGAACGCGCCGACGGTCACGTCGGCGCGCATGTGCTTGGCTACCGAGTCCTCGAGTACCGCGGTGATCTCGTCGTAGCGCTGCTGCTCCCCGCCGGGGCTGCTGGAAAAGGGCACCGCGCTGAACCGCGGATGGAAGTACCGGGTCACTTCGAGTTCACCGCCCGGTCGCACGCGTGCGTAGCTGCCCGATTCCAGCCGCCGGATACCGACGTGCAGGGTTTCCGGTTCGGGTACGTACTGCAGCACCGTGTAGTGCTGTACGGCGCGTTTGTCGATGCCGAGATCGAGGCCCAGCGTGTCGGCGAGGTCGAGCAGGCATTTCTTCTCGCTGCCGACCGCGGTGCCGCCGGGGCCGGTGGCCGTGTAGAGCGGCTTGATCCCGAAGGGGTCGCGTGCGCAGAAGAGCTCACCGCTCACGGTGTCCCACAGCGCGAACGCGAACATGCCGCGCAGCCGGGTCAGTGCGTCGGTGCCCCAGTGGTGGTAGGCCGCGATGATCGCCTCGCCGTCACCGTCGGTGTTGAAGGCCACGCCGAATTCGGAGCGCAGCGTTTCACGTAATTCCAGGTAGTTGTAGATCTCGCCGTTGAACACCAGCACGTAGCGTTCGGGCGATTCCGGCGGCCCCCAGCGCAGCGGTTGATGACTGTGTGCGATGTCGATGATCGACAACCGGTTGAACCCCAGCACCACCCGGTCGTCGTTCCAGGTCCCGGGCTCGTCCGGGCCGCGGTGTCGCATCAGATGCGACGCATCGGACACCGCGTCGACCAGCGCGGGGGAGAGGGCAGCGGACGGGTCACGCAACAATGCCAGCAGTCCGCACACGGCGCCAAGTATGCCCAATCCGTCGGCGCGGAGCGCAAGGGCAGCGCGAAGGCAGCGCGAAGGCGTGCAAAAGGTTGAGGTGTGTTGAGACCGCCACCCGCGCGTGGTCTACGCTGCGTAGTATTCGCTCCAGAAACTGACCGCACCGCGGTCGCGCATCACTGACTTCTAGGAGGCTCCAACGTGACACCTCGCGGGCTGAAGGCGGCGGCGCGAACGGCGTCGTTGGCAATCGTCCTGGGTGCTACGGCGTTGCTGCTCAGCGGCTGCAGCTGGTCTGAGGTGCTGGGTCTCGGATGGCCGAAAGGCATCACGCCCGAAGCGCACTTCAACCGGGAACTGTGGATCGGTTCGGTCATCGCCTCGCTCGTCGTGGGCGCGATCGTGTGGGGTCTGATCTTCTGGACCTCCGCGTTCCACCGGGCCAAGAAGACCGACACCGAGCTGCCGCGCCAGTTCGGCTACAACATGCCGCTGGAGTTGGTGCTGACCGTGGTGCCGTTCCTGATCATTTCGGTGCTGTTCTATTTCACCGTGGTGGTGCAGGAGAAGATGCTGCACGAGGACCCGAACCCGGAGGTCGTCGTCGACGTCACCGCCTTCCAGTGGAACTGGAAGTTCGGCTATCAGAAGGTGAACTTCTCCGACGGCACGTTCACCTATGACGGAGCCGACCCCGAGCGTGCGGCCGCGGTGGCCTCTGGCCCCGAGGGCCTGGAGGGGGAGCACGGCGGCGAGGCAGGCTCGCACGCCAGTGAATTCGGGGTGATCGCGGGTAAGCATCCGCAGGACCGCTCGTACCTGGCGTTCGACAAGGTCGAGACGCTCGGCACGTCGGCGGAGATCCCGGTGCTGGTGGTGCCGTCGGGCAAGCGCATCGAGTTCCAGATCGCCTCGGCCGACGTCATCCACGGATTCTGGGTGCCCGAATTCCTGTTCAAACGCGACGTGATGCCGGATCCGAAGGCCAACAACTCCGACAACACGTTCCAGATCACCGAAATCAACCAGACCGGGGCGTTCGTCGGCCGGTGCACCGAGATGTGCGGCACCTACCACTCCATGATGAACTTCGAACTGCGAGTGGTGGAGCCCAACGACTTCAAGGCGTACCTCGAGCAGCGCATCGACGGTAAGACCAACGCCCAGGCGCTGGAGGCGATCAACCAGTCGCCGACCGCCGTGACCACGCACCCGTTCGACACCCGTCGAGGCGAACTGGCGCCCCAGGTATCGCAGGCCAGCAAGTAGGGACACCACATGCATATCGAAGCCCGGCTGTTCGAGTTCCTGACCGCGTTCTTCATCCTCGCTGCCGTCGTCTACGGCGTGCTGACGGCGATGTTCCAGTACGGCGGCATCGAGTGGGCAGGCACCACCGCGCTGGTGTTGACCGCCGGCCTGACCCTGATCACCGGCACCTTCTTCCGGTTCGTGGCCCGGCGCCTGGACACCCGGCCAGAAGACTACGAGGACGCCGAGATCAGCGACGGAGCCGGTGAGTTGGGCTTCTTCAGCCCGCACAGCTGGTGGCCGGTGTTCATCGCACTGTCGGCGTCGATCACCGCGGTGGGCGTGGCGCTGTGGCTGCCCTGGCTCATCGTGGCGGGAACCTGCTTCGTGATCACGACAGTTGCGGGTCTGGTGTTCGAGTACTACACCGGCCCTGAGAAGCACTGACCATCCGGCGACTCTCCTTCGGAGCCCAAGGTCACAATCGGGCCACCACTTCGCCCGTGAACGACGCCAGGTGAACCATCCGGGTAACGCGGTTGGGTAGTGTTGCGGGGCACGGTCAGTCCGCGGGCCGAACCGGCATTCGGCGATCGCCGAGCCGGCATTCGACCTCCGCCGGCCGAGCCGGCAACGGACCTTGTTGGCGTGTCGCGCCGGATGAGTAGTCGAGAAGGATAGGCGTAAATGAGCGGGCCGAATCCCCCGGATGACGAAGGGTCGGATTTCCCGGGTCGGGAGCCGGGTAAAGAACCGGCTGGCGACCAGCCGGCACCGGGCACCAGCGAAACGGAATTCCATTCGCGGGCGTATTCGGCGCCGGAGTCCGAACAGTTCACCGCGGGCCCGTACGTGCCCGCCGATTCGTCGCTGTACGACTACGACAGCTATGAGCCGGCCGATCCGGCCGACCAGTCCACGCCGCCCCGGTGGCCGTGGGTCGTCGGTGTGGCGGCGATCGTCGCGGCCATCGCGCTGGTGGCGTCCGTCTCGGTGCTGGTGACCCGCACCGACACCGACAATCTCGCGACACCCGAGACGTCGACCACGACCGTGGCACCGCCGGTGCAGGACGAGATCACCACCACGACCCCGCCACCTCCGCCGCCGCCGCCGACCGAGGAGCCCCCGCCCCCGCCCCCGGAGACGGTCACGGTCACCCAGGAGCCGCCGCCCCCGCCGCCCGAACCGGCCCCACCGCCGCCGCCACCCGCGCCGGAGGCCACACCGCCGCCGGCGCCGCCGCCCACCACGACGACCCGCGCGGGCCCGCGACAGGTCACCTATTCGGTGACCGGAACCAAAGCACCGGGAGACATCATCACCGTGACCTACATCGACGCGTCCGGGCGCAGCCGCACTCAGCGCAACGTCTACATCCCCTGGTCGTTGACAGTGACCCCGATTTCGCAGTCCGAGGTCGGCTCGGTGCAGGCGTCCAGCCTGTTCCTCGTCAGCCGGCTCAACTGCTCCATCACCACGAGTGACGGAACGGTGCTGTCCTCCAACACCAACAACGCCGCGCAGACCAGCTGCTGATGACCTACGACACCGACGCATCGGGGCGTTCGCGGTTGACCCCGGCACTGGATCCCAGCCAACTGGACCGCACGGACCGTATCCTGCTCGCCTCGTGCGCGGCGATCTGGCTGGTCGCCCTCGGCACCGGCGTCGCGGCCACCGTGGCGCTGGTGGACCTGGGGCAAGGACATGCCGAGTCCTCCGGAAGCGCCGGCACGCCGTGGCTGCTCTACACCGTCATCGGAATCTCAGCGGTGGTGATCATCGGTGCGGTGCCGCTGTTGTTGCGGGCGCGCCGAGAAGCGCTGGCCGAATCCGGGCAGCCGGCCCGTTCCGGTCCGGGCGCAACCGTTCCACCCCGTGAGACCGACCCGACACCGGCCACCGAGAAGCTGAGCACGACCGGCGCGAGGGCAGGCGGGCAGGACACCGGCTCTGCGTACGCCGCACCGCGGCCGTTGCGCACGCTGGAGGCCCCTGAGCCCCTCGCTGCGGCCCTGGATCTGCTGTGGCTGCGCTGTGCGGTGGTGATCGCTTGCGCCATCGGTATCGCCATGGTGGCCATCGGTGTGGCCACCTACCTGATGGCGGTCGACAGCAATGTCGCCGCGTGGGTCTTCTACGTGCTGACCGCGCTGGTCACCCTGGCGATGCCCGTCGTGCCGTGGTTCTACCTCAAAGAACTACGCGCCCTGATCGACCGGTAGACCTCAGGCTCCGGGCGGACCCCGACAAAAACTGCGTGCCCTGCTCGAGGAGCAGGGCACGCAGTCTCAATGAATCTTCGTTCTCACCGGGCGGCTCAGTGGTGCCCGTTGGACGACTCTCCGTTCGTCGACCCGTCGCGGTCCTGGTGCTCGGCCAGCGCGGTGAGCGCCTTGCGCTCGCCCGCGTGTAGCGCCTCAGTGAGCGCGTCGTGCTCTTCGATCGGATCGGCGTACAGGAAGCTGCCCGTACCCGGAGCTCCCGCCGAGCCCAGCTTGTTCATCCGCCTGGGCACCGCAGCGCCCTGGTACTCCAGCGGAATCGGATGACCATGCTCGTCGACCGGACCGAGCGGCTGGTGCAGCTCGATGTAGGCACCGTGCGGCAGCCGCTTGATGATGCCGGTCTCGATGCCGTGCTCGAGCACCGCCCGGTCGCCGCGCTGGAGACCGACGGCCCACCGGTAGGCGATGTAGTAGACGATCGCGGGCAGCACCACCATGCCGATGCGGCCGATCCACGTCGTCGCGTTCAGCGAGATGTGGAACTTGAACGCGATGATGTCATTCATCGCGCACAGCGTGAACAGCATGTAGAGCGAGATCGCCGCCGCACCCAGTGCGGTACGCACCGGCGCGTCGCGCGGACGCTGCAGCAGGTTGTGATGCGCCTTGTCGCCGGTGAGCTTCGCCTCGATGAACGGGTAGGCGATCAACAGCGTGAAGACCAGCCCCATGAACAGCGCGACCCACGTGGAGGCCGGAACGGTGTAGTTACCGAAGTAGAGCTCCCACGGCGGGAAGATACGCGCCACACCCTCGGTCCACATCATGTAGAAGTCCGGCTGGCTGCCCGCCGACACCTGTGATGGCTTGTAGGGTCCGAGATTCCAGACCGGGTTGATCGTCAGCAGACCACCCATCAGGCCGAGGATGCCGGTGGTCATCGCAAAGAACGCGCCGGATTTCACCGCGAACACCGGCATGACGCGCACGCCGACGACGTTGCTCTCCGTGCGGCCCGGGCCGGGGAACTGAGTGTGCTTCTGGAACCACACCAGGGCCAGGTGAAGTCCGATGAGCGCCAGCATGATCCCGGGAATCAGCAGGATGTGCAGTGCATACATCCGCGGAATCCAGAAGCCGTCCTGAGAACACATGTATCCGACTCCGCCACAGGGGAAGTCGCCGCCGAAGAGCGCCCAGTGCAACCAGGTGCCGATCACCGGCATGCCGAGCGAAATCGACGACAGCGCGGCCCGGATTCCGATGCCCGAGAGCAGGTCGTCGGGCAGCGAGTAACCGAAGTAGCCCTCGAACATCGCCAGGATCAGCAGCAGTGCGCCGATCACCCAGTTCGCCTCACGCGGCCGCCGGAAAGCGCCGGTGAAGAAGATTCGGGCCAGGTGCACCATGATCGATGCGGCGAACAACAATGCGGCCCAGTGGTGTATCTGGCGGACGAACAGGCCGCCGCGCACCTCGAAGCTGATGTCGAGCGTGGACTCGTATGCCTTCGACATCTGCACACCGCGCAGCGGCTGATAGACACCGTTGTAGGTGACCTCGGCCATCGACGGGTCGAAGAACAAGGTCAGGTAAACGCCGGTGATCAGCAGGATGATGAAGCTGTACAGCGCGATCTCGCCCAGCAGGAACGACCAGTGGGTGGGGAAGACCTTGTTCAGCTGTCGCCGCACCGCCGCGGACGGGTGGTAGCGGGAATCGATGGCATTGCCTTGTGCGGCAGCGATTTCGTTGAGCTTCGGCGCTTTCGGCAGTGATGGACTCATACTGTTTTCCGTTCCCAGAAGGCCGGCCCGACGGGTTCGATGAAGTCGCCGTTGGCGACCAGATACCCGTCCTGGTCGATGGTGATGGGCAGCTGCGCCAACGCGCGCGCAGCCGGGCCGAATATGGGTTTAGCGAAGTGCAGTGCGTCGAACTGCGACTGGTGGCACGGGCAGAGAATGCGATACGACTGCTGCTCGTAAAGCGAAGAGGGACAACCCAAGTGAGAGCAAACCTTGGTGTAGGCGAACAGGTCGCCGAAGTTGAAGCTCTCCTGGCCCTTGCGCTTGACCACTCGCGGCATGTCCTGCGACTTGATCCTGATCAGCATCACGGGGTTGCGCACCCCCATCGAGATCTCGGCAAGCCGGTGGTGTGACTCGACCGTCGTGCCGTCGCCGTCGGACTCGCGCCACGGGAACACGGTCTCCATGCCGCCGGCGTCGATGTCTTCGGGCCGCACCTTGATGAATGTGCCGCTGCCGGTGGACCGGGCGAGGAAAATGGTCTCGCCCTCGTACTGCGGGGTCCAACCGGACGTCCACAGCACGGCCTTCTTACCTTCTGCGGTCTGTACCACCGGCTTCCACGGGTTCTTGATCAGACCACCCGCGAACGCCACCAGGGTGCCGAGGCCGAAGGCGCCGAGACCGATACCCAACGACAGGCCGACGAGCTTGCGGCGCTTGATCGTCGAGCCCTCCAGCGCGTCGCTCAAGTTGGCGACCACCGTCTTGCGCTGGATCTCGGGGGAGCTGCCGTCGTGGCGCTCCTGGATCGAGATCTCCTGGGGGATGAACTTTTTCTGGTACAGCACCGCACCGATGCCGATCGCCAGGATCGACAGGCCGAAGGTCAACCCGTACAGGGGAGTGGCCAGGCTGAACAGGAATTCACCCTCGGAGCCGTACGGCTTGTACTCCCACGGCCAGAACAAGAACACCAGCAGCAGCGCCAGGCCCGAAAACCCGCCGAGCAGAAGCCAGTACGACACCACACGTCCGGCACGCTTCTCTGCCTTAGTGCCTTCGACCGGCCACCGGCTTTCCTTGTAGACGATGTCGACGCCGTCGAGCTTGCCGCCGAGTTCGAGCAACTCCTCACGCGACATCGCGGCGAGTTCGGCATCGCTGGGCTGACCGGGCACGCCGGCATGACCCGGTACGTCGGTGCCCTTGGGGGTCTTGTCTGCGCCGTTGTCCGGCTCTCCGTCCATGCGCGATCCGCCTCCGGCTTCTCGCTCGCTCATGCTCGCGCTCCGATCCACAGGGCCGCGACGATGACGGCCACCATGCCGATGATCCAGGCCGCCATGCCCTCGGGCGCCGGACCGAATCCGCCGAGGCCGTAGCCGCCGTAGCTTGGGGACTCCGCTGATTCGCGGACATAGGCGACGATGTCGCGCTTCTCCTCCGGTGACAGCTGCCGGTCGGAGAACTTCGGCATGTTCTGCGGGCCCGTGAGCATCGCGGTGTAGATCTGCGCGGGGTTGGCGTCGCCGAGGTCGGGTGCGTACTTACCCGACGAAAGTGCGCCGCCCTTGCCGGTGAAGTTGTGGCACGACGCGCAGTTCAGGCGGAACAGGTCGCCACCGCGGGCGACGTTGTCACCCAGCAGCGACTCCTGGGCGACGCGGCCGTTGTCGTCACGCGGCACGACCGGTCCGCCGCCGTTGGCCTGCACGTAGGCACCGAGCGCGTCGGTCTGCGCCTCGTCGAACACCGGCGCCTTCTTCGGCGCCTGCGCCTCACCGCGCATCGCCGGCATGCGGCCCGTGGACACCTGGAAGTACACCGCGGCCTCACCGACGCCGATGAGGCTGGGGCCGCGGTCGGCGACACCTTCCAGGTTGGCGCCGTGGCAGGTCACGCACGAGGTCTCGAACAGCTGCTTGCCCGTACGCAGCAGTGCCGACTGCGATTCGTCGGCGACGGCCACCTGCGGTGTGGGCGTCAGGGTGGCGGCCAGGCCACCGGCGATGCCTAGCCCGAGCAGCAGCAGCACAGCACCTGACAGGCGCCGGCGTAGCCGACGGCGCGACTTGTCGGTCATCGAACCCCTTCTCATCGGACTGATCGGACTCTGGGCAGAGCCGGTCAACGGACGAAGTAAATGACGGCGAACAATGCGATCCAGACGATGTCGACGAAGTGCCAGTAGTACGACACCACGATCGCAGCGGTGGCCTGGGCCGGGGTGAATTTGCTCATCTTGGTGCGGGCCAACAGGAGCAGGAAGGCGACCAGACCGCCGATCACGTGCAGGCCGTGGAAGCCGGTGGCCAGGTAGAACACCGAACCGTAGGCGCTGCTGGAGATGGTGGTTCCGTGTTGGACCAGGTGGTAGTACTCGTAGCCCTGGCCCAGTACGAAGAACAACCCCATCGAGAATGTGATGACGTACCAGCGGCGGAGCCCGAAGATGTCGCCGCGCTCGGCCGCGAACACGCCCATCTGGCACGTGAACGACGACGCGATCAGCACCAGGGTGACCGGCACGGCCTGCACCAGGTTCAGCTCCGTGGGTGGCGGCGGCCACTCACCAGCCGCTTGCGAACGCGCGGTGAAGTACATCGCGAACAGGCCAGCGAAGAACATCAGCTCGCTGGACAGCCAGACGATGGTGCCGACACTGACCATGTTCGGCCGGTTCAGCGAATGTACTCGCGACGTGATTGCGGTTCCCGAGGTCCCTACAGCGCTCGTCACAGGAGCAAGTATGACGCTTTGTAGTTGTCGATCTCCACCCGGGTCGACAGTTTCGTAATAATCGCGTGATGGCTTCTCCCAAAGACCCAGATTCCTTCACGTGGCCCCGCATCCTCGGCCGCCTCACCACCGGCCAGTCGCTGGCGACGGGACAGGCGGCGTGGGCGATGGATCAGATCATGACCGGGGCGGCCACCCCCGCGCAGATCGCTGCGTTCGGGGTGTCGATGAGGATGAAACGCCCGACCTCGGGGGAGGTCACCGGGTTGGCCGACACCATGCTCAAACACGCGCGGCGGGTGCCGACGGATGTCATCGGCACCGCGACCGTCGACGTGGTGGGCACCGGTGGTGACGGGGCCAACACCGTGAACCTGTCCACGATGGCGGCCATCGTGGTCGCCGCCGCCGGAGTACCGGTGATCAAGCACGGCAATCGAGCGGCATCGTCGCTGTCCGGCGGCGCCGACACGCTCGAAGCGCTCGGCGTGCGCATCGACCTGGGACCCGAGGACGTTGCGCGCAGCGTCGCCGAGGTCGGCATCGGGTTCGCGTTCGCGCCGCAGTTTCATCCGTCCTACCGGCACGCCGGCGTGGTGCGCCGCGAGATCGGTGTGCCGACGGTGTTCAACCTGCTTGGCCCGCTGACGAATCCGGCTTCGCCGCGGGCGGGGTTGATCGGCTGCGCCTGGGGCGACCTCGCCGAGGTGATGGCCGGGGTGTTCGCCACGCGCGGGTCCAGTGTGCTGGTGGTGCACGGCGACGACGGCCTCGACGAATTGACGACGACGACGACCAGCACCATCTGGCGGGTACAGGCCGGAACGGTCGAGCGCTTGACGTTCGACCCGGCGGCGTTCGGCTTCGAGCGCGCCGAGATCTCCGAACTGGTTGGGGGTGACGCCCAGGCCAACGCCGCCTCGGTGCGCGCGGTGCTGGGCGGTGCGTCGGGCGCGGTGCGCGATGCGGTGATCCTCAACGCCGCCGGGGCCATGGTGGCGCACGCGGGGTTAGCCAGCGACGCCAAATGGGTGCCGGCCTGGGAGACCGGGCTCACCAAGGCGGCCGAGGCCATCGACTCCGGGGCGGCCGAACAACTCCTCGCGCGTTGGGTGCGGTTCACGCAACAGGGTTGATCCGCCGAGATCGTCTGCGCCATCCCGGGTCACCCTGGCGTGCTGTTCGGCGGCAAGGCGTGCCGACCGCGCTGAGGCCGCCCACGCCGCCCACCGACCGGCCGCGTGCACCGGCGAGCAGTAGCCGCTCTCCGTGCGCACGATGCGCACCCCTGGCTGATGCAGCCAGCGCGCGATCAGTGCCGTCTCCTCCACCAGGGCGCCTCCCAACGGTGCCGCTGATGGCAGAACCGCTTGTGCGCCAGCGCAAATCGCATCGATGACCGGCATCGGTGGCACGCCGCGCGCGGCGTTGCCGGCCGCTGCCAGCTGGCCGTTACGGATCACCGCGAGTTGCCACCCGCCTGCACCGTCGGGACGTGCTGCGACCAGCTCGGCAATGGCGGTCAGCGCACGCAGTCGCTGTCCGCGCCACAGCGCGTCGATCGCGGTGGCGGTGTGATCGCGCAGGCGCGCCGCCGTCTCGTAGCGGCCGCGCTCGGCGAGATCGGTGATATGGGCCAGCGCCGCGGTCAGCGCCCCGTCGCCGCGGCCGGTCATCAGATCGGCGGCGCCTGTGACCGTTGCGGCGTAATCAGCGGCGTCGACGCCGCGGGCGGCTGGACACGGTGACAACTCGCGTTCTGGGCAGGCCGGGCCGTGCATCGCGGCGCGCGCCAACTTCTTGGTGCATGTCCGCACGCCGGTGAACCGGGCCAGCAGCGCGGCGGTGTCGACGGCATCGGCGCGTGCCCGGAACGGTCCGATCACCGTGTCGTGCCTCGGGGTACGGACGACGGAGAAGCGGGGGAACGCCTCGTCGGTCAACGTGACCCACCACCAGCGGTGCGGAAACTTCGACCGGCGGTTGTAGGGCGGCGCGTGCGCTGCCAACAGCCGTAGTTCGCGCACGCCGGCCTCGAGGTCGTGCGCGCACTCGACGTGGTCGACCGCGGTGGCCAGCGACGCCATCTCCTTAATGCGGGTGCGCGAGTCCGAGCCGTTGAAGTACTGCCCGACGCGACGGCGCAGGTTGACGGCGGTGCCGACATAGAGCACTTCGGCCGTCGGACCGCGGAACAGGTAGACCCCCGGCCGCTGCGGCAGCGCCGCGGCGAGGTGACGGTTGCGCCGCTGCGCGGGCGTGACGTCAGGCAGGTACGAACGCAACTCGGTGTAGGTGTGGACGCCCTGGTTGCCCACCCGCTCGATGAGCCCGTGCAGGACGTCAACGGTGGCGCGGGCGTCGTCGAGTGCGCGGTGCGTCGGAGTGGTGCTCGCGCCGAACAACCGGGCCAGCGCCGAGAGTCTCACGCTGGGTGCTTCGTCGCGGGTGAGTACCCGGCGGGCCAGTTTGACCGTGCACAACACCGGCGGCCGCGGCCAGGTGAGCTGACACCGTTCGGCGGCGGCGCGCAGGAAACCGATGTCGAACCCGGCGTTGTGGGCGACCAGCACCGCCCCGCGGGAGAACTCCAGAAAAGCCGGGAGCACCGAGTCGATCCTCGGTGCGTTGCACACCATCGCGGTGGTGATACCGGTCAGCGCGACGATCTGCGGCGGGATACTGCGGCCCGGATCCACCAGCGTGGCCAGTTCGCCGAGCACGGTGCCGCCGCGCACCTTGACCGCGCCGATCTCGGTGATCGCGTCGTGGTTGTCGCCGCTGGCGCGCCCTCCGGTCGTCTCCAGGTCGACGACGACGAACGTGGTGTCGTGCAAGGTGACGTCGGCCAGCCTGTCGACATCGGCGAAGCTGAGCTGGCTCATGGCCTGACGGTAGAAAACCGCACCGACACCTTCGGGTTGCCACGCGGTCGCGGGGTCCGGTGATGGCGCTGTCGTTGCTGTCGTCGACAACTTGTCGGTACCCCTCGATAGCGTGCGGACAACACCGACCGAGAGGAGCCATTCGTGGGCACGGTGAAGATCGATTGTGACGACTGCGCGGTACGCGGACCGGGCTGTCAAGACTGCGTCGTGAGTGTTCTGCTCGGCGTACCCGATACGTTGTTGGACGATGAGCGTCGCGCGCTCGAGGTGCTTGCCGATGTCGGCCTGGCGCCGCGCCTTCGGCTGGTGCCCATCCACCGCGACGGAAATTCGGGTGTCGCCTGACGACACGCGGTGCGGCGCGCGGCGGAACGAATTATGAGCTCCCTGTTAAATTTGCGTCTTCTGTTGGACAACCCCGATGCCGTTTCGTAACCTGTCTGAGACCTAAGGTCAGTTCGACACGGCTTCGTTCCGGACGTTGAAGGACGCAAATCTTGACGCTCGACCGCACGCGCTGGAATACACGCGGGATTCGACGACCCCTTGTCAGCGCGATAGCCGGCATCACCTTTTTCGCAGCATTCTTCGCCGCCAGTGTGCAGGCCGACCCGGCGGACGACGCGCTGGCGAAGCTCAACGAGCTGTCGCGGCAGGCTGAGCAGACCACCGAGGCGATGCATTCGGCGCAACTCGATCTCAACAACAAGCTCGCCATCCAGCAGAGTGCGGAAGCCAAGCATGCCGCCGACGTCGCGGCCGCGCGCAAGGCGAAAGATCAGCTGGCAAACTTCCAGGCTGCCGTCGACAAGGTTGCTGCGGCGCAGTACATGGGCGGCAGGACCGACGGGCTGGACGCGATACTGACCGCCGGCTCGCCGCAGGGCCTCATCGATCAGTTGTCGGTGCAGCGTGTGATGGCCGCCGAGATGTCGGCGCAGATGAAGGGCTACCTCGAAACCGGCCAGAAGGCGGCGTTGGCCGAGGAGGCCTCCGCGAAATCGGCGGCCGATGCGAAGACCGCCGCCGAACAGGCCGCCGCGGTACGCGCCGATCTGCAGTCCAAGCAGAGCCGCCTGCAGGTGCAGATCGCGGTCGTGAAGTCGCAATACGAGGCCCTGACGCCGAACCAGCGCGAAGCGCTCGCTGCGCTGCCGCCCGCGCCTCCGGTACCGGCGCCCGCGCCGTTGCCGCCGGGCGATCCCGCGGTGCTGGCCGCACCGCCCGCGCCGGGCGCCATCCCGCCGGGTGATATGGCGCCACCGGTGGGCGGGCATTCCGGGACCGTCATCCAGGCGGCGTTGAGCCGCATCGGCTCGCCGTACTCATGGGGCGGGTCCGGTCCGAACGCGTTCGACTGTTCCGGACTGGTGATGTGGGCGTTCCAGCAGGCCGGCATGTCGCTGCCGCACTCCAGCCAGGCGCTGGCCAACGGCGGGCAGGCCGTGTCGAGGGATCAGATGCAGCCGGGCGACCTGGTGACGTACTACTCCGATGCCTCGCACGTAGCGATCTACATCGGTGACGGAATGATGGTGCACGCCTCGACCTACGGCACGCCGGTGCGAGTCGCCCCGGTGGACAATGCGCCTATCTACAACGTCCGCCGTTACTGATCGCGGCAGGGTCGCGCACGCGAAGAGCAGATCCAGGCTCGCTGCGCTTCTCATCGCGGAGCTGATCTGCGCGCTGCTGCTCATCGGCCGTTCCGACGTCGCTGCCACGCGGATGGTGGCCGCGCCCGCGACGAGCCCGGAATCAGTGACCACCCGGGCAACGGTGTCAGAAGTCCAGACACTCGTTGATGGGCGCACTGTGCGGTCGATCGCCCTCGGCGGTCTGCGCTCGCAGCGGCTCCTGGACCGTGTCGCCGCCGAGATGAACGGTGCTGCAGCGGCGGTGACCGCGTTCTGGGGCCCGCAGTGGCCGCGGCAGGTCGTGATCGTCGCCGCGGGTACCGACGCGCAGTTCGCAGCTGTCGGCGGTGGCGATGCACACACCGCGGCCACCACCACCGCCGAGCGAATCATGTTCGCGCCCGGCGCTGCCGACATCAGCGACGACGCCCTGCGAATCGTGTTGCGCCACGAGCTGTTCCACTACGCTGCGCGTGCCGCGACCGCGCGCGACGCTCCCCGTTGGCTCACCGAAGGGGTGGCCGACTTCGTCGCCCGGCCTGACACGCCGCCGCCGGCCGCCCCGGCGGCCACGCTGCCCACCGACGCCGACCTGTCCGGACCCGACCGTTCGCTGGCCTACGACCGCGTCTGGTCGTTCAGCCGGTTCGTCGCCGACCGGCACGGCTCGGCCAAGTTACGCGAGCTGTATGCGCGGGCGTGCGGGCCCGGACACCCCGACGTCGCGACCGCGGTACACGACACCCTCGGCGTGGGACTCGCCGAGGTGCTCACCCAGTGGCGGCGGTGGGCGAGTTGATGTGAGCCGAATCCTGCTGGTCACCAACGACTTTCCGCCGCGCCGCGGCGGCATCCAGTCCTATCTGCACGAGCTGGTCGACCAGCTCGTCGCCACCGGAGAGCACACGCTGACCGTGTACGCGCCGAAGTGGAAGGGCTGCGACGACTTCGACGCCCAGGCCGCGGTCGCCGGTTACGACGTGGTACGTCACCCGACCACCCTCATGCTGCCCGAGCCCTCGGTGATCGGCCGGATGCGGCGCCTCGTCGACGAGCGTGCGGCCGAGACGGTTTGGTTCGGTGCTGCGGCCCCGCTGGCGCTGATGGCGCCGCTGGCGCGCGACGCGGGGGCGCGACGGGTGATCGCCAGCACGCACGGCCACGAGGTCGGCTGGTCCATGCTGCCGATCGCCCGAACCGCCCTGCGGCGCATCGGATCCGGAACCGATGCGATCACCTACGTCAGCCAGTACACCAGGCGCCGGTTCGCTTCGGCGTTCGGTCCGCGTGCCGCGCTCGAACACCTGCCCGCCGGGGTCGACACCGACCGGTTCGCACCCGATGAGGTGGCGCGCGCCGAACTGCGCGCCCGCTACCGGCTCGGGAACCGGCCTGTCGTCGTATGCCTGTCGCGGCTCGTGCCGCGTAAGGGGCAGGACATGCTGATCCGCGCGATGCCCGCGATCCGGCAGCGGGTACCCGGGGCAGCGCTGGTGATCGTCGGCGGCGGTCCGTACCGGACGGCGCTGCACAGGTTGGCGCACAGCTTCGGCGTGGTCGAACACGTCGTCTTCACCGATGCCGTCCCCGGCGACGAGTTACCTGCCCACCATGCCATGGCCGACGTGTTCGCGATGCCGTGCCGCACCCGCGGCGCCGGCCTGGACGTCGAGGGCCTCGGCATCGTCTATCTCGAGGCGTCGGCCGCCGGAGTGCCGGTCGTGGCGGGCCGCTCGGGCGGGGCGCCGGAAACCGTGTGCGACGGAGAAACGGGCGTGGTGGTCGACGGCTGGGACGTCGGCGCCATCGCGGCGTCGGTCAGCGATCTGCTGGCCGACCCCGAACGCGCGGCGCGGATGGGCGCGGCGGGCAGGCGCTGGGTGGTGGACAACTGGCAGTGGCGCACCCAGGCGCAGCGGCTGTCGGGCCTGCTCTAACCCTTCTCGTACAGCGCCTCGATCTCGGTGCCGAACTTGTCGGCGACGACCTTGCGCTTGACCTTCATCGTCGGGGTCAACTCGCCGGTCTCCTCGGTGAAGTCCACCGGCAGGATGCGGAACTTGCGAATCGCCTCGGCCTTCGACACCGCCTGGTTGGCCTCCTTGACGGCCAGATCGACTTCGGCGAGTAGGTCCGGGTCGGTGGTCAGGTCGCCGACCGACGCGGCGGCATCCTTGCTGTTGCGTTCCTTCCACCCCTCGATTGCCTCGGGGTCGATGGTGATCAGCGCGGCGATGAACGGCTTGGCGTCGCCGACCGCCATCGCCTGGCTGATCAGCGGGTGCGCGCGCAACCGGTCCTCCAGGATCGCCGGTGCGACGTTCTTGCCGCCCGCGGTGACGATGATCTCCTTCTTGCGGCCGATGATGGTCAGGAAACCGTCGTCGTCGATCGCGCCCAGGTCGCCGGTGTGGAACCAGCCGTCGGAGAACACCGCCTTGGTCTCCTCGTCGTTGCGCCAGTACCCGCTGAACACCACGCCACCCGTGACCAACAGCTCGTCATCGTCGTTCAAGCGCATGCTGTTGCCGGGCAGCAGCTTTCCGACCGAACCGACCTTGACGTCGTCGAGCCGGTTGACGGTGATCGCGGCGCTGGTCTCGGTCAGGCCGTAACCCTCGTAGATGGTGAGCCCGACGCCGCGGTAGAAGTGGCCCAGTCTGGCGCCCAGCGGGGCGCCGCCGGAGATCGCGCCGCGGCATTCCCCGCCGAGCGCGGCGCGCAGCTTGCCGTAGACGAGCCGGTCGAAAAGTGCGTGTTTGGCCCGCAACAGCAGCCCGGGCCCGCCGGCGTCCTGCGCCTTGCTGTAGTCGATCGCGGTGTTGGCGGCGATCTCGAAGATGCGGCCCTTGCCGTCGTTGCGGGCGTTCTGCTCGGCCGTGTTGTACACCTTCTCGAACACGCGCGGCACCGAGACCACCAGCGTCGGCTTGAACACCGCGAACGTCGGCACAAGATTTTTGATGTCGCTGGTGAAGCCGAGCGTGACCTTGTTGGTGAACGCCGCGAGCGTGATGGCTCGGGCGAGCACGTGCGCGAGCGGCAGGAAGACGAGCATCTTCTCGCCCTTGTCCAGCAGCGTCGGGAAGGCATCCTTGGCGCCGCGGATCTCACACACCAGGTTGGAATGGGTCAGCTGGCAACCCTTCGGCTTGCCGGTGGTGCCGGAGGTGTAGATCAGCGTCGCGGGGTCGGCGGCCTTGAGCGCGCCCAACCGCTCGTCGAGTTCCCTGGCGTCAACCGACTTTCCCGCCTCGGCGAGCTCGTCCAGCGCCGCGGTGTCCCTGCCGTCGATGCGCAGGACTTCGCGAAGCGAGTCCAGCTCGTCCTTGAGGTGCTCGATCTTGTCGGCGTGCGCGTCGGTCTCGGCGATGATCAGCACCGCCTCGGAGTCGGTGAGCACGAACTTCACCTGTTCGGCCGAGTTCGTCTCGTAGATCGGCACCGTGAGCGCACCGGTGGCCAGGATCGCCAGGTCCAGGATCGGCCACTCGTAGCGGGTCGCGGACAGCAGCGCGACGCGGTCACCGGGCCGGACCCCCTTGGCGATCAGACCCAATGCGGCCGATCGAATCTCCGCGGCGGCCTGTTTGCAGGTGACGTCGATCCACGCCCCGTCAACCAGACGCTGGAAGATCACATGGTCGGGATCGTCGCGCTCATGGTCGAACACGGAGCTGACGACGTTGTCGTGCTCGCCCACCGTGAAGGTCGCGGGCTCACTGAACTCACGCAAGGTTTGGCCTCTCGATACGGCTTGTCTGCCGGTTTCCAGCCTAGTCGGCCCCGATTGAGCCCGTATGTGAAGCTGTTATGCCATGAACAGCATCCAGATCGCGGACGACACGTTCGTTGCGGCTGACCCGGTCGAGGTCGGCCGCTACGTCGCCGACCCCGCGAGCTGGCACCGGTGGTGGCCCGACCTGCGGTTGACCGTCGTCGAAGACCGTGGCGAGAAAGGCCACAGATGGACCGTCACCGGCGCACTCACCGGAACGATGGAGATCTGGCTGGAGCCGGTGCTCGACGGCGTCGTCCTGCACTACTTCCTGCACGCCGAACCGTCCGGGGTCGCGGCGTGGCAGTTGGCCAAGATGAACCTGGCCAAGATCAATCACCGGCGGCGGGTAGCGGGTAAGAACATGGCGTTCGAGGTGAAGCAGCGGTTGGAGGCCACGCGACCGGTGGGCGTGTCCCCGCGGGCGTGAAGCGTGGCACCAAACGCCGACTGGGGAGGGTAGATTTTCAACGTGGCGGACAAGACGGCGCAGACCATCTACATCGAGGCCGATCCTTCGACGGTCATGGACGTCATCGCAGACATCGGGTCGTATCCGGACTGGGTGGCCGAGTACAAGGAGACCGAGGTGCTCGAGGCCGATGCCGAGGGCTATCCGAAGACCGCCCGGCTGGTGCTGGACGCCGCGGTCCTCAAGGACACCATGGTGCTGTCCTATGTCTGGCCGGCGGACCGCAAGTCGGTGACGTGGACGCTGGTGTCCAGCTCTTTGCTGCGGTCGCTGCAAGGGGCATATCGGCTGTCGCCCAAGGGCTCTGGAACCGATGTCACCTATGAGCTGTCGGTCGACCTGATCATCCCGATGATCGGGTTGCTCAAGCGCAAGGCCGAACGGCGCCTTACGGACACCGCGCTCAAGGATCTCAAGAAACGAGTCGAGGCTGAGTGAGCTGACTGCCACCGGCACGCCTATCGCCAGTATCGGTCTGTTCGTCGGTAAGGGCGGGGTCGGCAAGTCGACGTTGGCGACCGCCACCGCCGTGCGCGACGCACGGGCGGGGCTTCGCGTGCTCATCGTCTCGACCGACCAGGCGCACTCGATCGGCGACGTGCTCGGTACGCCGTTGGCGCCGACCGGAACGCGCGAGCCCACCCGAGTGTTCACCGATGACGCCGGCGCCGGCGGTGGATCGCTGGACGCGCTGGCACTGGACACCTTGGCCCTGCTCGAGGCGCGCTGGCGTGAGATCGCCGGTCTGCTGTCGGGCCGATTCCCCGAGTCCGAGTTGGGAAGTGTTGCCCCCGAGGAGCTTTCGGCGCTGCCAGGGGTTCAGGAGGTGCTCGGGCTGCACGAGGTGGGCGAACTGGCCGCCTCGGGCCGTTGGGATCGCGTCATCGTGGACTGCGCGTCGACCGCCGATGCGCTGCGCATGCTCACCCTGCCCGCGACGTTCGGGCTGTACCTGGAGCGGGCCTGGCCGCGGCACCGGCGGCTGTCCACCGGAAGCGACGACCCGCACACCGCGGCCGTCGTCGCCCTGTTCGAGCGCGTCGGCACGGCCACCGAACGGCTGAGCGCGCTGCTCGCCGACGGATCGAAGGTCCGTGCCCATCTGGTGATGACGGCCGAGCGGGTGGTCGCCGCGGAGGCGGCCCGCACGCTGGGCTCGCTGGCGCTGATGGGCGTCGGGGTCGCGGAGCTGATCGTCAACCAGATACTGGTGCAGGACGATTCGTATGAGTACCGCAACCTGCCCGAGCATCCCGCGTTCGACTGGTACACGGAGCGGATCCTCGAACAGCAGGCCGTCCTCGATGAACTCGAAGCCACGATCGGCGACGTTGCGCTGATCCTGGTGCCCCATCTGGCCGGCGAACCGATCGGGGCGAAAGCGCTCGGCGAGTTGCTGGACAGCGCACGCCGCCGCGACGGGTCGCCACCGCCGGGACCGCTGCGTCCGGTCGTCGACCGCGAGTCGGGCTCCGGCCTCGAATCGGTGTACCGGTTACGGCTAGAGTTGCCGCAGGTTGACTCGTCGGCGTTGGCGCTGGGCAGGGTCGACGACGACTTGATCATCGGCGCGGGCGGTTTGCGGCGCCGGGTCCGCTTAGCGTCCGTGCTGCGTAGGTGCATCGTGGTGGACGCGCAACTGCGAGGGTGTGAGTTGACCGTGCGGTTCCGACCGAACCCGGAGGTGTGGCCGAAGTGACCGGCCCGCACGCCGATCTCGGGCCGGAGTTGCGCATGCTCGCGCAGGCCGTCCTGGACAAACTGGACCCCGCCGTCCGGTTCGCGGCCGCTCGTGCCGCGACCGGCAGTGCAGGCAGGTGCCAGCAGGTGTGGTGTCCGGTGTGTGCGTTGGTGGCGGTGGCGACCGGCGAACAGCACCCGCTGCTGACAGTCATCGCCGAGCACAGCGTCGCGCTGCTCGCGGTGGTCCGGGCGATTCTCGACCAGGCCGAGCGCGAGACCGGCACCGCGGGTCCGGGTGAACCGCCGGATGGTCCGCCTCCGCCACCGCCCGATGGCGGGCCGGACGGGCCTGCGGCACCGCCTGCGCCCGGGCGTTATCAACACATCCCGGTAACAGTCGAGGAGTAGTGTGCGCGCTGTGGTCGCATCCACAACGCGTGGGTAAAGTTGTCGCAGAACACCGGCAGGTGTTCGATCACCGGGAGGGCCCATGTGGTATTGGCTGTTCAAGTACATCTTCATGGGACCCCTGCTGTCGTTGCTGGGTCGGCCGAAACTTGAAGGGCTGGACAATGTTCCGCCGTCCGGTCCGGCGATTTTGGCCAGTAACCATCTTGCGGTCGCGGACAGCTTTTATTTGCCGTTGGTGGTCAACAGGCGAATCACCTTCCTGGCCAAGGCCGAGTACTTCACCGGCACCGGCCTGAAGGGCTGGTTCACCCGGTGGTTCTACACCGTTGCCGGTCAGGTGCCGATCGATCGCGCCGACGCCGACAGCGCGCAGAGTGCGTTGAACACCGCGGCGCGCATCCTCGGCGAGGGCAAGCTCCTCGGGATGTACCCGGAGGGCACCCGTTCGCCCGACGGGCGGCTCTACAAGGGCAAGACGGGCCTGGCCCGGCTGGCGCTGGAGACCGGTGTGCCGGTGATTCCGGTCGCCATGATCGGAACCGACGTCGTGAACCCGCCGGGCAGCAAAATGTGGCGCTTCGGCCGGGTGCAGGTGAAGTTCGGCAAGCCGATGGACTTCAGCCGCTTCGAGGGACTGGCGGGTAACCGCTTCATCGAACGGGCCGTCATCGACGAGGTGATGTACGAGTTGATGCGGTTGTCGGGTCAGGAGTACGTCGACCTGTATGCCGCCGACATCAAGGAGGGCAGGGCCGACGACACCACAAAGCCGTCGGCCCGCATGCCGGAGGTCGCCGCCGGCTGAGCCGGCAATCGAGCCACCGCCGGCTGAGCCGGCAATCGAGCCACCGCCGGTTAGTTGACGGCGGGCACGGGCGCCGTGTCGACGACCGGCGCGCTGCGCTGAGCGGGCTTGATCGCACCCGCCGCCGTGCCGACGACCAGGATCACCGCGATCGCCCACCACACGTAGGAGCCGCCGGCCAACTGCCGCCACAGCGACGCCGCGGTCTCCTGGTGTTCGGGCATCAGCGTGATCGGTGTCCACACCATCAACGCGAAGCCCGCAACCGCGACCAGCCCCAGTGCCGCATTCCGTCTGCGATACGCCACCAGCGCAATGACCAGCAGCGCGGGCAGCGCCCACACCCAGTGGTGCGACCACGACACCGGCGACACCACCAGGCCGAACATCGCCACGCACATCAACGCGAGAACCGGCTGATCGGCTCTGAGGACCCGTCGTACCGCCCACACGGTCAACCCCAGCACGACGAAACACGCCACAATCCACAGCACGAACCGGGGTCCCTCGGCCAGCCCCAGCCGGGCCAGGGCGCCGGCGATGTTCTGGTTGGTGTTCAGCGTCGCGGTGCCGATGCGATCGGTGTCGCGCACTGTCTCGGTCCAGTACTCGAGCGAGTCGCGCCACGCGAACGCCGCGCCCGCCAGCGTGGCGACGACGGCCGATACCGCAGTGACGATGACCGCGCGGGTGTCGCGGCGCAGCACGAAATACAACAGGAAGACCGCAGGCGTGAGTTTCAGCGCGATCGCCAGACCGAGCAGCATGCCCCGCGGCCACGGGGTCCGGCGCGGCACACAGTCGGCGATCACCAGCGTCATCAGCACGACGTTGATCTGCCCGAAGTCGAAGTTGGAGCGGATCGGTTCCAGGTAGACCACGGCCGGCGCGACGATGGCCGCGGCCAGCCAGGCCTGGCGCAGCCACGCCGGTTCGCGCGTCACCGACGTTTCCGGCCAGACGTCGCATCGGTGAAGCACGATCGTCATCGCGACGATCAACAGCACCAGCGTGGTCAAGGTGATCGCGACGCTGGCGGCCTCCAGCGACAACAGTGCGAACGGGAAGAATGCCACGGCGGCCAGCGGCGGATAGGTGAACGGCAGATCCAGCCCGCCCCGGGTGTGGAACATCGCGCCGTCGGCGTAGAGCGGCCGACCGTCCAGCCAGGCCTGTCCGCCCATCCGGTAGACGTCGACGTCGATGCGGTAGGGAATTCGGCCGAGCAACCGCCAACCGGCCCAGGCCAACGCGGCCAGGGTCAGCAGTTGAAACAGCCGCCAAGCGAGCGTTGGCCCCCAACCAGCCCCGCCGGGCGACCGCCACATACTCATGTCGCTGACCAGACTATCGGGGCGCCGCGGCGCTTCGGGTATCCCGGCCACGACGCGCAGCGGCGATACTGCTCCTCACGTCCGCAGCGGGCGGCGTAAGTTTTCTGCGTGCTCGCCGACTTCCACATCGACTTCGCCGTGCCGCCGGGGCGGTTGCCGCTCGTCTTCTGCCTGGTGGCGTTCATCCTGACGTTCTTCGTGACCCGCACGATCGTGCGGTACATCCGCAGCCACCCGGAGGGTGAGGCCGGCGCGGCGCCGCGCAAGTGGTGGCAGCCGCGGAATATCGGCACGGGTAGCGGACTGCACATCCACCACGTGGTCATCGGTGTGGTCCTGGTCATGATCTCCGGTGTGACGATGGTGACGTTGGCGGTTGACGGGGGAGTACCCGAATTCACGGTGACGGCAATCTTTTTCGGGATCGGGGCCGCACTGGTTCTCGACGAGTTCGCGTTGATCCTGCATCTCGAGGACGTGTACTGGGCCGAGGACGGCCGGACCTCGGTCGATGCGGTGTTCGCAGCGGTCGCCGTCGCGGGCCTGCTGATCCTCGGCTTCAGTCCGCTGTCGTTCTTCGACATCGACATCTGGCGGGCAGAACACACCCTGCTGGCGCGAGCAGGTGTGGTCGCCGCGGCCGTGCTGACCCTGATATTGGCCGTCGTCGTGTTGCTCAAGGGCAAGGTGTGGACCGGTCTGGTCGGCATGTTCGTCACGCCGTTGCTCGTCGTCGGCGCGATCCGCTTGTCGCGCCCGCACGCGCCATGGGCGCGGTGGCGCTACACCAACCGGCCCCGCAAGATGCACCGGGCGCTGGAACGGGAGCGCTGGCTGCGGCGGCCGGTCGTCCAGGCCAAGCTGTGGTTGCAGGACGCCATCGCCGGCATGCCCAAGTTCCCCGATGACGCCAAGGTCGACGAGCAACTCGACCGCGAGATTCGCGCCGCCCCGGCCCCGAGGGACCGGTCGGCCGTGGCGAAACCCGAGGTCGAACCCGAGAAGGAACCCGCTTAGTGCGCTACTTCTACGACACCGAATTCATCGACAACGGCCGCACCATCGAGCTGATATCTATTGGCGTGGCCGCCGAAGATGGGCGCGAATACTACGCCGTGTCAACAGAATTCAACCCGGACAGGGCAGGCAGCTGGGTACGCAAACATGTGCTGCCCAAGCTGCCGCCCCCCGCATCGCAGCTGTGGCGGTCGCGGCGCCAGATCCGCTCGGAGTTGGAGGACTTCTTCGGGATCGACGGTGCGGAGCCGATCGAGTTGTGGGCCTGGGTCGGCGCCTACGACCACGTCGTGCTGTGCCAGCTGTGGGGCCCGATGACCGATCTGCCGCCGGCGATCCCGCGCTTCACCCGGGAGTTGCGCCAGTACTGGGAGGAGCGCGGTTCGCCGCGGATGCCGCCGCGGCCGCGGGACGCCCACGATGCTCTGGTCGACGCCCGCCACAACCTGCGCCGGTTCCAGCTGATGACCTCGGGGGAAGCGCCAGCCCAGTGGTGAAAGGCAGGCTTCAGGGGCCGTTACCATGAACGGGTGAACTGGACCGTCGACGTGCCCATCGACCAGCTGCCCTCGTTGCCGCCGCTGCCCGATGAGTTGCGGCAACGTCTCGATGCCGCGCTGGCCAAGCCCGCGGTCCAGCAGCCGACCTGGGACGTCGAGGCGGCAAAGAACATGCGCACCGTGCTGGAGAGTGTGCCGCCGGTGACAGTGCCCGCCGAGGTCGAGCGGCTCAAGGGTCTGCTGGCCGACGTCGCGTGCGGTAAAGCGTTTTTGCTGCAGGGCGGTGACTGCGCCGAGACCTTCGTCAACAACACCGAACCCCACATCCGAGCCAACCTGCGCGCGTTGCTGCAGATGGCGGTGGTGCTCACCTACGGCGCGAGTGTGCCGGTGGTCAAAGTCGCCCGGATCGCGGGCCAGTACGCCAAACCGCGCTCGGCCGATATCGACGCTCTGGGGTTGCGGTCGTACCGCGGCGACATGATCAACGGTTTTGCACCCGAGGCCGCGGTGCGTGAGCACGACCCGTCACGCCTGGTGCGCGCCTACGCCAACGCGAGCGCGGCGATGAACCTGGTGCGGGCACTGACCGGCTCGGGACTGGCGTCGCTGCATCTGGTGCACGACTGGAACCGCGAGTTCGTCCGCACCTCGCCGGCGGGGGCCCGTTATGAGGCGCTGGCCGGGGAGATCGACCGTGCACTGACGTTCATGAGTGCCTGCGGTGTGGATGACCGCAACCTGCAGACCGCCGAGATCTACGCCAGCCATGAGGCCCTGGTGCTCGATTACGAGCGCGCGATGCTGCGGCTCTCGCAGACCGAGCAGGGCTCCAAACTCTATGACCTGTCGGCCCATTACGTCTGGATCGGCGAGCGCACCCGTCAACTCGAAGGTGCCCACATCGCGTTCGCGGAGGTGATCGCGAACCCGATCGGGGTCAAGCTCGGCCCGACGATGACCCCGGAGCTGGCCGTCGAGTACGTCGAGCGGTTGGACCCGAACAACGAGCCGGGCCGGCTGACGCTGGTGACCCGCATGGGCAACAACAAGGTGCGCGATCTGTTGCCGCCGATCATCGAGAAGGTGCAGGCCACCGGGCATCAGGTGATCTGGCAGTGCGACCCGATGCACGGCAATACCCACGAGTCGTCCAACGGCTACAAGACCCGCCACTTCGACCGGATCGTCGACGAGGTGCAGGGCTACTTCGAGGTGCACCGCGCGCTGGGCACCCATCCCGGCGGCATCCACGTCGAGATCACCGGCGAGAACGTCACCGAATGCCTGGGCGGTGCCCAGGACATCTCCGATACCGACCTCGCCGGGCGCTACGAGACCGCGTGCGACCCCCGGCTGAACACCCAGCAGAGTCTCGAACTGGCGTTCCTCGTCGCCGAGATGCTGCGCGACTAATCGGACGGCGATCAAGCGGCAAGAAACGAGCCGCGTCGAGGAGTCCGACACTACGACTAGAGCAGATTGTTCAGGTTGCTGCCCGCTGTCCACGCGCCCGCAGCGATCAGCGCCGTCAGCGTGAGGACGGCCACCACCCAGAACAGCAGGGTGCGCCGGGCACGCTGGCGGGCCCAGTAGAAGTCCTCGATGTCGATGCCGGCGAACCGTCCCGTCTCCGACTCGTACTGCGGCTCGGCCGGCCAGTCGTCGCGCGGCAGCGTACGGGTCGGTTGGCGCGGCGCCGGCGCGGCGGCCGCGGTTCGAGGCGGGGGAGCCGGTAGGGAAGCCGACGCGTGCTGGGCCGAATCCGTTGGCGCGGGCACCCGGAACGGGGGCAAGCCGAGTTCGTCGACGATCGCCTCCAGGTCGGCGCCCATCTCGCGGGCATCGGCATACCGCGCGGCGGGGTCGCGGGCCGTCGCGCGCAGCACCAGATCGTCGAATTGCGCAGGCACGCCGGCGATCACCGAACTCGGTGTGGGCACGTCGTTGTCCATCCGCTGATAAGCCACCGCAAGCGCGCTGTCGCCGACGAACGGGGTCCGGCCGGTCAGCAGTTCGAATGCCAGGATGCCGGCCCCGTAGACGTCGCTTCGCGGATCTGCGTCGCCGGTGCTGACCTGCTCGGGCGACAGATAGGCCGCGGTACCCAGGATGACGCTCGTCGAGGTGATCTTGGCTTCCGCGACGGCGCGCACCAGCCCGAAGTCGGCGATCTTTACGTCCCCGTCGTCGGAGATCAGCACGTTCTCGGGTTTGACATCGCGATGCACCAGGCCCGCACGGTGCGCCGCCGCCAGCCCGCCGAGGACCGGACCGAGTACCGCGGCCGCGGCATGCGGGGGCATCGGCCCGCGCTCACGCAGCAGTTCCCGCAGGGTGCCACCCTCGACGAGTTCCATGACCAGGAAGGGCGGAGGGCCGCCCACATTTCCGCCGCCCTGGTCGTAGACCGCAACCAGGCCGGGATCCGTCAACCGGGCGACCGCACGCGCCTCGCGCTGGAACCGTGTCAGGAACTGCGCGTCGCCGGCGTACCGGGAATCCATCACCTTCAGCGCCACGGGCCGATCGAGGCGCAGATCCAACCCGCGGTAGACGGCTGACATGCCGCCGGTGGCGATCATGACGTCGACGCGGTACCGACCGTCGAGGACAGTCCCGGGCAGCGGGTCCGTCGGCGGGTAGGCGTCCACCGCAGACATGTTACGGAGCGCAATCGCACCGATCATGCGACTCCGGCGGTGGGCGGGCGGATCTAGACTCGGTGCGGTGAGCAGCATTCCGGCCGCCGAGGACGTCCTCGATCCCGCCGAAGAGGTCTACGACCTGGCCACCGTCGCCGAGATGCTCGGCGTCGCGGTGACCAAGGTGCATCAACAGTTACGCGACGGCCATCTCATCGGCGTGCGTCGAAACGGCGTGGTGGTGGTGCCGAAGGTGTTCTTCGACGACACCGGTCACGTCGTGAAGACCCTGACCGGTCTTCTCGTCGTGCTGCGCGACGGCGGTTACCACGACACCGAGATCGTGCGCTGGCTGTTCACGCCCGACGCATCGCTGACGATCCGCCGGGATGGCGCGACGGCGGGACTGGCTAATGCCCGGCCGGTTGATGCTCTTCATTCGCATCAGGCCCGTGAGGTTGTGCGTCGGGCCCAGGCTCTAGCTTATTGACGGCCCGCCGTCGTGGCTTATTTACGGCCCGCCGTCGTGGCCCATCAACCTCGGGCGCCTTCCAGAGCCAGTACCAGGCCCCCACGGCGCACACCACGGCCAGCAGCACGTGTGCCCACGAGTACATGCCGTGTGCCCCATCCGGTTTCCAGATCACGGTGATCCAGGTCGACAAGCCCGCGATCAACGCGATCGACCGCCTGCTCTGCGCCAGTGCCGCCACCACCGCCAGTGGCCAGGTGTAGTACCACGGCAACGCCGCGGGTACGAGCAGCACCACGATCACCATGACCACCGCGATACCCGTGAGCGTCTCGCGGTCGGTGTGGCGAAACCGCCACCACACGAACGGAAGTGACACGGCGATGAACACGATGCCGATGATCCTGGTGACGTCGAGCACGGCATAGAAGTTCACCGGCACGAACAGGCCGCCGACGACGTTGATGAGGTTCGCCGCTGCCGTGGGCAGCGTCAGCCAGTTGATGATCTTCACCGATCCGGCCAACGCGGTCAGCCAGCCCAACCCCACGCCCGCCGCGAACGACAGCACCGCGAACACCGCCGAGAAGATCAGCGCCGATGCTGCTGTCGCCGCCACGAACGCCTTGACCCGCGAGTAGCTGCGCCTGCCGCGTAGGTCTCGCGCCCATACCCACACCATGAACGGGAGCGCCAGTCCCGCAGTGGCTTTGACCGCGACCGCCGCGGCGATCAGGCTCACGCCCCAGACGTGGCGCCCGCGGAACGTCAACGCGATGCCGGCCATCATCAGCCCGACCATCAGCATCTCGTTGTGCACCCCACCCATCAGATGGATGATCACCAGCGGGTTGAGCACACAGATCCACAGTGCGGTCGCGCCGTCGGCGCCGATGTGTCGTGCGATGCGAGGCGCGGCCCAGATCAGCAGGGCCAAGCCGGGCAGCATGCACAACCGCAGCAGCATCGTGCCCGCGACGACGTCGTTGCCGACCAGCATCGTGACGAACTTGGCGATCAGGATGAACCCCGGCCCGTACGGCGCGGTGGTGGTGGTCCAGATCGGACTGACGTTGTCCAACAACGAGTTCGGGTTGTCGACGGGACCGACGGCGTACGGGTCGAGACCGTCGCGCAGCAGCGCACCCTGGGCGAGGTATGAGTAGGTGTCGCGGCTGAACAAGGGGACGCTCAACAGCAGCGGAGCCAGCCAGAAGCCGGTCGTCGCAACCATGGTGTATTCGGTTGCCGTACGGTCGATCACCCGACGGCCCAGCCACAGCCACGCCGCCAGCATCAGCGCCACGCCACCCCACAGCAGCACCGATGACACCACCAAACCGTGCCCGAACCGCAACCACGACAGGTGCAGCGATTCCAGCAGCGGGTCATGCAGGCGCGTACTGCCTGCGCCCAACCCGCCCGCGGTGATCAGGACGGCTCCGACGAAGCCGAGCCGGGCCGGTTGGGCCTGCGGTGACGTCGCGAAGCGGGCCAGGCGGGAAATATGCGCAGCGACACCGTCTTTCGACGGCTGCGTGGATGCGGGGGTGCTCATAGACTCATGCGGTCCGATTCGCTGCCAGTCGGGCGAGCTCGGACAGCCCCGCCTTGGCGTCGGTGCCGATGGCGGCGGCGTCGAGCGTGTCGAGCGCCTTGCGGGTGAGCTCGTCGATGCGGGTCTCGACAGCGGCCAGCGCGCCGACCGACTCGATCACCGAACACAGCTCCTTGACCTGGGAATCGGAGAGCTCCGAGCCGATGGCGGTGCGCAGCAGCTCGGCCGCCTCGGGGTCCGATTTCTCCGCCAGCTCGACGGCCTCGGCCAGCAGCACGGTGCGCTTGCCCGCTCGCAGGTCGTCGCCCGACGGTTTACCGGTGACCGCCGGATCGCCGAACACGCCGAGGACGTCGTCGCGCAGTTGGAACGCCACACCAAGGTCGGTGCCGAACTCACCGAAGGCCTTCTGCACGTCGGGGCGGTCGGCGGCCGCTGCGACGCCGAGTTGCAGCGGCCGGGTGATCGTGTACGACGCGGTCTTGTAGATGTTGACCGTCAGCGCCGAGGCCACCGATTCGGCTCCGCTGGCCTCGGCGACGATGTCGAGATACTGGCCGCCCAGCACCTCGGTGCGGATCGCCCCCCACACGCGCCGGACCCGTAGGGCGGCTTCGGCAGGCAGGTCGGCCGTCGCGACGACGTCGTCGGCCCACACCAGCGCCAGGTCGCCGAGCAGGATCGCCGCCGACGTGCCGAACTGATCGGCCGAGCCACGCCACCCGCGCGCGCGGTGCTGCTCGGTGAACAACCGGTGCACCGTGGGCAGCCCGCGCCGCGTCGCCGAGGCATCGATGACGTCGTCGTGCACCAACGCGCACGCATGCAGCAGTTCGAGCGCCGAGCACAACCGCAACACCTTCGGATTCAGTGGCTCTGCGGATTGGTCGGCGACCGCGCGCCACCCCCAGTACGCGAACGCGGGCCGCAGCCGCTTCCCGCCGCGCAGCACGAACTCCTCCAGGGCGGCGGTCAGTTCGGCGTAATCCTCGCCCATGTAGGCGCATTCACTGCGGCGCTGACGCAGATAACCCCGCAGCTGGTCGGTGACGGCGCCGGCCAGCTCGACGGCCGACGGTGCGGCTGCATGCACGCTCAGCGGGCGCCCCTTTCTCTGCGTTCACCCTGCCCGAACGCATTCAGCGTAGAGCCTGCCTAACCGGGGGCGTCGCCCACTCGTGGCGATTGGTCGCGGCTCATGTAGGCCAGCGCACCGATGATGCCGGCCACCACGAACGAACCGAGTCCCAGCCAGATCGCCGCGCCGGTGAACGACCGTGCGCTCGGGTCGGTGTAACGGGCCTGGGCGTTCATCGTGCTGACCACGCCGGGACGCAACTTCCATTCGACGATCTCGGCCGATACCTGGTCGCCGTTGGTCGAGGTGACCTCCCCGGGGAACGACACCGTCATCGAGACGTCGGCCTCCGGGTCGTTGAGCGAGGTGAGGTCGACGCGACCCTCGAGGATCACCAAGTCGCCCGCGCGGCGAAGCGAGATGTCGACACCCGCGGCGTCGCGGTTCATGTTGGCCAGCTGGGGAAGCTCGGCGAAGGTCAGGTCGGAGAACACCGCCTGAGAGCCAACGTAGTCGTCGCGGCTGTATTCCGAGACGGCCACCTTGTTGGCGAACGGCAGGTTGTTCAGCAGCTGCGGGCCCTTGTCGTCGGCGTTGCGCGGTTTCGCCGCCGCGACGATCTGACCGGATACCCGGTCGTCGGGGGAGACGGTGATGGACGCGCGCACCCGCACACACCCGACGGCCGTCGGCAGCACGATGAGGAACAGCATCACGAGTGCGAGCAGCCGGGTTCTGCTGCTGCGGTGGCGGGCCGGCACGTGGTCATCGTGCCAGATGTCGCCCAGATGTCCGGGAGCCGAGGGGTTCGACGACATCCGATCCGCGTCAAAGCGGCAGTGACCGGCCCAGGATCGCGAATGCGCGGGGATCGCCCGCAAAGTGATAGCCCCGGATGACGTCGGCGAAGCCGAGCCTGCGGTACAGCCGCCACGCGCGGTTGGCCTCGCCGTTGATCTCCGGGGTCGACAACAGCACGTGGGCCTCGTCTCGGCCGGCGAGCAGTCTGCGCGCCAGCGCCTCACCGAGCCCACGACCCTGGGCACGGGGGTGAATGTGCAGTTCGGTGAGCTCGAAGTAGCTCGTCATCAGCGCTGCGATGCGCGCGCGGTCCGTCCCGATCCGCTGCAGTCCAGCCACCACCTGCTGCTGCCACCACTGGTCCGGCGCGCCGCAGTAGCCGTAGGCCACCCCGACGATGGCCGCCGCGGCGAGTTCGGCATCTGTGAGCGGGCCCGCGTCGTCGGCCCAGCGACCGGCCGAATCGTCGCCCACGGTGACGGCAGCGACGGCCTTCCATCCCGGCCTGCGGGTGTGCTCGAGCCACATCGACGCACGCTGGTGCTCGGTGCCGCGTGGATAGCGCATCGCGTCGACATAGACCGCCAGCGCGTCACCTAGCCGGCGTTGCATATCGCTCGGCGACAGATCGATGAGAAACGTCGCCAACTGTGTCTGCCTCTCCGCCGGTCGTGCGGTGTCGTCCAACCATTATCGAGTGGATCGGCCTGTGCCTCGCACCTGGCGGTGCCCGTCATACAATCGGGCGGTGAACTAGGTGGTACGGCTCAGATCGACCTCGTATCATGACTGTTATGTGCCCGTGAACGCGGGCGCACACGAGTTTGAACTTCGAGACGGCCGCGGTCGGCCCCTGGGTCCGAGGAGGGACGAATGCCACTCTCCGATCATGAGCAGCGCATGCTCGACCAGATCGAGAGCGCGCTCTATGCCGAGGACCCGAAGTTCGCTTCGAGTGTCCGGGGCGGAACCCTGCGCACCCCGTCGACCCGTCGCCGACTGCAGGGTGCCGCGCTCTTCGTGATAGGTCTCGCGATGCTGGTGTCGGGCGTCGCGTTCCCCGCCACCCAGATCAGTGGTTTCCCGGTGCTCTCGGTCCTCGGGTTCATCGTGATGTTCGGCGGTGTGGTTTTCGCCATCACCGGCCCGCGGGTGCCTGGCGGCCGTGACCGCTCGGCAACCGACCAGGTCGCCCAGCAGCGGCAGAAGCGGGCCAAGGGTTCTGGCGGTTCGTTCACCAGTCGGATGGAAGACCGGTTCCGCCGGCGCTTCGACGAGTAGGTCTTTTCGACCACCGAGCAGGGGTAGCCCGACACGGGCTACCCCTTTTTCGTGGGCCGTGTCAGCGGACGCGCCCCACTTGCCCCCACCATCCCGGTTAGCGGCCTCTACCTGCGGTTTTCTTGTGCACCTCGCTACCGGCCGCACCGGGGCAGCCTTCGAAAGGCCTTATTACGGGGTCGTTGTGGGGGCGCAACCAGATTTTTAGCGGTCAAATGGCAGAAGGTGGGGGATTGTGGGGTAAAGTGGCGGACAACGGAGCGACCGGGGTTCTGTTGATCGGCAGGGAGGTGGCGAGATGTTTCTCGGCACCTACACGCCGAAGCTCGATGACAAGGGGCGGCTCACGCTGCCCGCCAAGTTTCGCGACGCGCTGGCAGGAGGGTTGATGGTCACCAAAAGCCAAGATCACAGCCTCGCCGTGTACCCGCGCGCCGAGTTCGAGAAGCTGGCACGACGGGCGTCGCAGGCATCGCGTAGCAACCCCGAAGCGCGCGCTTTCCTGCGGAACCTGGCCGCTGCCACCGACGAACAGCATCCCGACGCACAAGGCCGGATAACCCTGTCGGCCGATCACCGTCGCTACGCGAACCTGTCCAAGGACTGCGTGGTGATCGGATCGGTCGAATACCTGGAAATCTGGGATTCGACGGCATGGCAGGAGTACCAGCAGACCCACGAAGAGAACTTCTCCGCGGCCACCGATGAAGCTCTGCACGACATCATCTGATTCGGCGGTCGACCGAGACATCGAGCGACACCCGGCCCGTGCACCGCGGCCTCTGCCCGAACCGGCCCTGGCGTACTTCCCCGACGCCAGGTCCGCGACCTCGGACAGGGACCCCGGTGCAAGGGCGTTCGACGGAGGGAAGGCGATGGAACGGCGCAGCGGAGAACACGGACACATTCCCGTCCTGCTGGACCGCTGCGCTGAACTTCTCAAACCCGCACTGACACGGCACAGTTCAGACGGCGAGGGCGCGGTACTCGTCGACGCCACCCTCGGGGCGGGCGGGCACGCCGAGCGGTTCCTGACCGACCTGCCCGCCTTGCGGCTGATCGGGTTGGACCGCGACCCCGATGCGCTGTGGATCGCCGGGGAGCGGCTGGCGCCGTTCGGTGACCGCGTGACGTTGGTTCGCACCCGCTACGACGGCATCGGCACCGTGCTCGCCGACGACAGCTACCGGGCAGGCAAGGTCGACGGCATCCTGTTCGACCTCGGCGTCTCATCGATGCAACTGGATCGCACCGAACGCGGCTTCTCCTACGCGGCGGACGCCCCGCTGGACATGCGGATGGACCCGGACGCCGAACTGACGGCAGCCGAGGTGCTCAACACCTACGACCAGAAGTCGCTGACCCGGCTGCTGCGCGAGTTCGGCGAGGAGCGCTTTGCGAGCCGGATCGCCGCCCAGCTCGTCCGCCAGCGCACCCGCCGGCCGTTCCGCACCACCGGTGAGCTGGTCGAGCTGCTGTATCAAGCGATCCCCGCACCCGCGCGGCGCACCGGCGGGCACCCAGCCAAGCGCACGTTCCAGGCGCTGCGCATCGCGGTCAACGGCGAACTCGACTCGTTGCGCGACGCGCTGCCGGCGGCGCTGAACGCTCTGGCGCCGGGCGGACGCATCGTCGTGATGGCCTACCAGTCGCTGGAGGACCGAATCGTCAAGGCGGCCTTCACCTCCGCCACGGCGTCGCGGACGCCACCCGGTCTGCCCGTGGAACTGCCGGGTCACGAGGCGGAGTTCATCGCGCTGACGCGCGGCGCCGAGCGCGCAGCTTCCGAAGAGATCGAACGGAACCCGCGTAGCGCACCCGTGCGGCTACGTGCACTGGAGAAGGTGGGGGCTGCCAGATGAACACCAAACAGGCCAGACAGAGCAAGCAGTCCAAGCCGACCAAACAGGCCAGGCAGGCCAAAGCGGTCAAGCGAGGCAAAGCGGTGCGCGGCGACGACGAGCGTCGGCGCACCACCCGCGGCGCTGCGGCCCGCCGCACAGGTGATGCGCAGACGCGCCGCAAAGCGACTCGCGAACAGCGACCGCTTCGGTCGGGCCCCCAGACCAACCCGATCCCACATCCGACGGGCGCGCCCGGGCGTCCCAAGAACACCAGCCAGGCCAAGGCGCGTGCCAAAGCGCGGAAAGCCAAGGCGCCCAAGGTTGTCCGGCCCCCGCTGCGTCAGCGCATCATCGTCAAACTGGCCACGATCGAGCTCAGCCCCCGCGCGCTGGTCACCAGGGTGCCGTTCGTGGTGCTGGTGATCGGCTCACTGGGGTTCGGGCTGGGGACCACGCTGTGGCTGTCCACCGATGCCGCGGAGCGGTCCTACCAGCTGGGCAACGCCCGCGAGACGAATCAAGCTCTGCTGCAACAGAAGGAAGCGTTGGAGCGCGACGTGCTCGAGGCGCAGGCCGCACCCGCGTTGGCCGAGGCCGCGCGTGAACTCGGGATGATCCCGTCTCGCGACACCGCACATCTCGTGCAGGACCCGGCGGGTAACTGGATCGTGGTCGGTACGCCCAAACCGGCCGAAGGGGTTCCGCCGCCGCCGCTCAATACACCCCTGCCCGACGCGGTTCCGCCGCCACCGCCGGCGCCGCCCGCCCCGCGTGTCGTCGATCCGCGCGAGGTCACCGTGCGCGTACCCTCCAATACGATGCCGACACCGACCGTGCAGTCGCCGAACCAGGCCGCGCCGCTGGCGCCCGCGCCGGTCGTGGCGCCTGTCGATCCCGCGCTCGGCGCGCCCCACATCCCCACCCCGCAGGCACTGCCGGGTCCGGTGCCCGGCGCCGAACAGTTCAGCCCCGCGGTCGTGCCGCCGGTTCCCGGGGCATGACCCGGGAGCGCAAGCGCCGCAACGGCGGTGCGCCGGAAACCCGATTCAAAGCGACCGCCGGATCACAGGAACGGTCGGCCAAAGCCCGCCGCACCCGCGCCCCGATGGCCGGAACCGGTCTGCGCAGCGCGTCTTTCGTCTTCCGGCATCGGGTGGGCAACGCCGCGATCTTCATCGTGCTGATCGTCGCTGCCGGGCAGCTGTTCAATCTCCAGGTGCCCCGTGCTGACGGGCTGCGGGCAGAAGCAGCGAGCCAGCTCAAGGTCACCGACGTCGACAAAGCCGTCCGCGGCGCCATCGTCGACCGCGACAACGACAAGTTGGCGTTCACGATCGAGGCGCGCGCGTTGACCTTCCAACCGGTCAAGGTCCGTGAACAGCTGGAGGAGGCCAGGGCGAAATCCGGCGAGGCGCCCGCACCCGAGGCAAGGCTGCGCGAGATCGCCGCCGAGGTGTCGTCGCGGCTGAACAACAAGCCGGATGCGGCGACCGTGCTGAAGAAGCTCAAGAGCAACGAGACATTCGTCTACCTCGCGCGGGCGGTCGACCCCGCGATCGCCGGCGCGATCACGACCAAGTTCCCCGAGGTCGGTTCCGAGCGCCAGGATCTGCGCCAGTATCCGGGCGGCTCACTGGCCGCCAACGTCGTCGGCGGCATCGACTGGGACGGACACGGTCTGCTGGGACTTGAGGATTCGCTCGACGCGGTGCTGGCAGGCACGGACGGCTCGATCACCTACGACCGCGGTTCCGACGGCGTGGTCATCCCGGGCAGCTACCGCAACCGCCATGACGCGGTCGACGGTTCCACGGTGATGCTGACCCTCGACGACGACATCCAGTTCTATGTTCAGCAGCAGGTGCAGCAGGCCAAGAACCTGTCGGGTGCCAAGAACGTCTCGGCCGTCGTCCTGGACGCCAAAACCGGTGAGGTGCTGGCGATGGCGAACGACAACACGTTCGACCCGAGCCAGGACATCGGGCGTCAGCAGGACCGGCAGCTGGGCAACCCGGCGGTGTCGTCGCCGTACGAACCGGGCTCGGTCAACAAGATCATCACCGCCGCCTCGGTCATCGAGGACGGGCTGTCGAATCCCGACGAGGTGCTTCAGGTGCCGGGTTCGATCCACATGGGGGGTGTCACCGTCGGCGATGCGTGGGAGCACGGCACGATGCCGTACACCACCACGGGCGTCTTCGGAAAGTCTTCCAACGTCGGCACGCTGATGTTGGCCCAACGACTCGGGCCCGAGCGCTTTTTCGAGATGGTTCGCAAGTTCGGACTCGGGCAGCGCACCGGGGTCGGGTTGCCGGGGGAGAGCGCGGGCCTGGTCCCGCCGATCGACCAGTGGTCGGGCAGCACGTTCGCCAACTTGCCTATCGGACAGGGCCTTTCGATGACCCTGCTGCAGATGACGGGCATGTATCAGACCATCGCCAACGACGGGGTGCGCATCCCGCCGCGCATCGTCAAGACGACGATCGCTCCGGACGGCACGCGCACCGACGAACCGCGGCCCGAGGGTGTGCGGGTGGTGTCCCCGCAGACCGCGCGGACGGTGCGGCAGATGCTGCGGGCCACGGTGCAACGCGATCCGATGGGGGTCCAGCAGGGCACCGGCTCGCAGGCGTCGATCGAGGGGTATCAAATCTCCGGGAAGACGGGCACCGCACAGCAGATCAACCCGGCCTGCGGGTGCTACTACGACGACGTCTATTGGATCACCTTCGCCGGCATCGCCACCACTGATGACCCCCGCTACGTGGTCGGTCTCATGATGGACAACCCCCACCGTACGGCCGACGGGCAGCCCGGCACGACCGCGGCGCCGCTGTTCCACAACATCGCGTCATGGCTGCTGCAGCGCGAAAACGTGCCGCTGTCGCCGGATCCCGGTCCGCGACTCACGCTGCAAGCCGACTGAGCGCCGCGCGGAACGCCCCGATATGCGAACGGTGGCCGGACGGGCGCTCGGTACTGTTGCGACGTCATGAACCTGCGACCACGTCATCCCGCCGGCCCGGCGCTCGGGCCGTTGGCCGAGCAGGTCCAGGCGGTGCCCGCCGCAGGCCTCACGTACAGCCAGGACCTGCACGACATCCGTGTCACCGGCATCACTCTGCGCAGCGGGGACGTCGAACCCGGCGATCTGTTCGCGGCGCTGCCGGGCGCCGCGTCGCACGGCGGGCGCTACGCCGATGAGGTGATCGGCCGTGGTGCGGCCGCGATACTGACCGACCCGGAGGGTGTCGCACTCATGGGGTCTGTGAAGGTCCCGGTCCTGGTCCACCCAACCCCGCGCACGGTGCTGGGAGACCTGGCCGCCATGGTGTACGGACGGCCGTCTGAGCGGCTGCGTGTCATCGGCATCACCGGGACCTCCGGCAAGACCACCACCACTTATCTGGTGGAGGCCGGACTGCGCTCGGCCGAGCGCGTGGCCGGGCTCATCGGCACCGTCGGTGTGCGGATCGGCGGCCGTGATCAGGCCAGCGCGCTCACCACCCCCGAAGCGCCCGATCTGCAGGCGCTGCTCGCGGTGATGGTCGAGCAGGGCGTCGACACCGTGGTGATGGAGGTGTCTAGCCACGCGCTCACCCTCGGCCGTGTCGACAGTGTGCGGTTCGCGGTCGGCGGGTTCACCAACCTCTCGCGCGACCACCTCGACTTCCACCCGACGATGGCCGACTACTTCGACGCCAAGGCGCGGCTGTTTGCACCCGAATCCCGTAACCGCGCAGACGTTTCCGTGCTCTGCGTGGACGACGACGCGGGCCGGCAGATGGCGAGGCTGGCGCGCGACCCGGTGACCGTCAGCGCGACCGGTCGCGTCGCCGACTGGCGTATCGACGACATCCGAACCGTCGATCGCAACGCGCAGGAATTCTTCGCGGTGGATCCCGCCGGCGTTCATCACGGGCTGCGGATCGGGCTGCCCGGTCGCTACAACGTGGCCAACTGCCTGCTCGCGGTCGCGCTGTTGGATGCGGTCGGAGTGTCACCGGAACAGGCCGCGCCCGGGCTGCGCACCGCGGCGGTGCCCGGCCGGATGGAGACCGTCGATCGTGGGCAGGACTTCCTTGCCCTCGTCGACTACGCGCACAAACCCGGCGCACTGCAGGCCGTGCTGGAGACGCTGCGCGCACAGACCCGGGGACGGTTGGCGGTGGTTTTCGGGGCAGGCGGCAATCGCGACCCCGGCAAACGGGGACCGATGGGGCGCGTCGCCGCCGAACTGGCCGATCTCGTCGTGGTCACCGACGACAATCCCCGCGACGAGGATCCGGCCGCCATCCGTGCCGCGATCGTTGACGGGGCCGGAGCCGGTGCGGACGTGGTCGAGATCGGCGACCGCCGCGCGGCGATCCGGCACGCGGTGGCGTGGGCGCGGCCCGGGGATGTGGTGCTCATCGCCGGCAAGGGACACGAGGCCGGGCAGACCAGTGCCGGGGTGACCCGGCCGTTCGACGACCGCGACGAGTTGGCGCACGCCCTCGAGGCAGCGGGGCGCCTCTCATGATCGATCTGACGCTGGCCCAGGTCGCCGAGATCGTCGGGGGTCGCCTCACTGACATCTCCGACGAGGACGCCGCGGTCACCCGCATCACCGGAACCGTCGAGTTCGACTCGCGGGCCGTCACAGCCGGCGGCCTCTTCCTCGCGCTGCCGGGCGCCCGCTCGGACGGACACGATTTCGCCGCAGCGGCCGTGCGGGCGGGCGCGGCGGCCGTGTTGGCTGCCCGACCGGTCGGGGTGCCGGCGATCGTCGTCGACCCGACGCCCGAGAGGTCCGACCGCGCCGCCGGCGTGCTCGAACACGACGCCGACGGCTCCGGTGCGGCGGTGCTCGCCGCGCTGGCCAAGCTCGCCGCTGCCGTCGCCGCGGAACTGGCCGAGGGCGGGCTCACGATCATCGGCCTCACCGGATCGTCGGGTAAGACCTCGACCAAGGATCTGGTGGCCGCGGTGTTGACACCACTCGGCGAGGTGGTCGCGCCGCCAGGTTCGTTCAACAACGAACTCGGACATCCGTGGACGGTGCTGCGCGCGACGCGATCCACCGACTTCCTCGTGCTGGAGATGTCGGCGCGGCACCGCGGCAACATCGCGGCGCTGGCAGCGATTGCGACCCCGGCGATCGCGGTCGTGCTCAACGTGGGTACGGCACACCTGGGTGAGTTCGGGTCGCGCGAAGCCATCGCGGCGACGAAAGCCGAACTACCGCAGTCGGTTCCGGCTTCGGGCGCCGTGGTTCTCAACGTCGACGACAGTGCGGTGGCCGCGATGGCCGAGCAGACCGCGGCGCGGGTGGTGCGGGTGTCGCGGGACCCCGGCGGCGCCGATGTCGACGTGTGGGCCGAGGGCGTCACGCTCGACGACCTCGCCAGGCCGCGTTTCGTCCTGCACGCCGGCGCGCACCACGTCGAGGTCGCGCTGGCCGTGCACGGCGACCACCAAGTGTCCAACGCTCTGTGCGCGTCGGCTGTCGCCCTGGAGTGTGGTGCCACCCTGGAGCAGGTGGGCACCGCGCTGGCCGGCGCCGCTCCGGTATCCAAGCACCGCATGCAGGTCGCCACCCGCGGTGACGGCGTCACGGTCATCAACGACGCCTACAACGCCAACCCGGACTCGATGCGGGCGGGGCTCAAGGCGCTGGCTTGGATGGCCCGCAGCGCAGGCAGCGGACGCCGCAGTTGGGCGGTTCTCGGCGAGATGGCCGAACTCGGCGACGACGCGATATCCGAACATGACCGCATCGGCCGACTGGCCGTGCGATTAGATGTGTCACGACTCATCGTCGTCGGAACCGGGAGGGCTATGAGCGCCATGCACCACGGCGCGGTGATGGAGGGATCGTGGGGGGCTGAGGCCACCATGGTCGCCGACGCCGACGCGGCGCTGGAACTTCTGCGCGCCGAACTGCAACCATCGGACGTGGTGCTGGTGAAAGCCTCCAACGCGGCCGGCCTCGGCGCGCTGGCCGACGCTTTGCTTGATTTTGGGCTCGCCGCCGAACCCTCGGACCCGCACGCATGAGGCAGATCCTCATCGCCGTCGGCATCGCGCTGACGGTCTCGATCCTGCTCACCCCGGTGTTGATCAGGCTGTTCACCCGGCAGGGCTTCGGCCACGAGATCCGCGAAGACGGGCCGCCCACGCACCACAAGAAGCGCGGCACGCCGTCGATGGGCGGGGTGGCGATCGTCGCCGGCATCTGGGCCAGCTATCTGGGCACCCACCTCGTCGGCGTGGTGATCGACGGCCGGGGTCCGTCGGCCTCGGGGCTGCTGGTCCTGTTCCTGGCGACCGCCTTGGGAGTCGTGGGCTTCGTCGACGACCTGATCAAGATCCGGCGCTCACGCAATCTCGGTCTGAACAAGACCGCCAAGACCCTCGGCATCCTGGCCGCCGCGGTGATCTTCGGAGTGCTCGCGTTGCAGTTCCGCAACGCCGACGGGTTGACGCCGGGCAGCGCCGAACTGTCGTATGTCCGCGAGATCGCCACGGTCACGTTGCCGCCGTTGCTGTTCGTGTTGTTCTGCATTGTGATCGTCAGCGCCTGGTCGAACGCGGTGAACTTCACCGACGGGCTGGACGGCCTGGCCGCGGGCGCGATGGCCATGGTGTGCGCGGCCTACGTGCTGATCACGTTCTGGCAGTTCCGCAACGCCTGCGCGACCAGTCCCGGGCTGGGCTGCTACAACGTGCGCGACCCACTGGACCTGGCGATCATCGCCGCGGCCACCGCCGGCGCCTGCATCGGCTTCCTGTGGTGGAACGCCGCGCCGGCCAAGATCTTCATGGGCGACACCGGCTCGCTCGCACTCGGCGGGATCATCGCGGGTCTGTCGGTGGCCAGCCGCACCGAGATGCTGGCCGTGGTGCTCGGCGCGCTGTTCGTCGCCGAGGTGGTTTCGGTCGTCGTGCAGATACTCGCGTTCCGAACGACTGGCCGCAGGGTGTTCCGGATGGCGCCTTTCCACCATCACTTCGAGTTGGTGGGCTGGGCGGAGACCACGGTGATCATCCGGTTCTGGTTGCTCACGGCGATCGCCTGCGGGCTTGGCGTCGCGCTGTTCTACAGCGAGTGGCTGACCACCGTCGGTGCCTGACATGCCGACCGAACTCGAGCCGCTGGTACCGGGCGCGCGGGTCCTGGTGACCGGGGCGGGGCTCACCGGCCGCTCGGTGAGCGCGGTGCTCGAGCCCACCGGGGTGCGCCTGACGATCTGCGACGACGACCCGTTGGCGTTGCAGCGGCTGATCACGCCCGCGACCGTCGTCACCACCGCCGAGGCCGAGGCGACCATCGGCGACTACGCGCTCGTCGTCACCAGCCCGGGTTTCGCGCCCACCACGCCGGTGCTGGCTGCCGCGGCGACCGCGGGCGTGCCGATCTGGGGTGACGTGGAGCTGGCCTGGCGGCTCGACCGGGCCGGTTGGTTCGGGCCGCCGCGGCGTTGGCTGGTCGTCACCGGGACGAACGGCAAGACGACCACGACCTCGATGCTGCACGCCATGCTCGTCGCCGCGGGGCGACGCGCGGTGCTGTGCGGCAATATCGGCGACCCCGTGCTCGACGTGCTGCCCGAGCCGTCCGATCTGCTCGCGGTCGAGTTGTCGAGTTTCCAATTGCACTGGGCGCCGTCGCTGCAGCCGGACGCGGGCGTGGTGCTCAACATCGCCGAGGACCATCTCGACTGGCACGGCTCGATGGCCGCATACGCGCGCGCCAAAGCCCGGGTGCTGGACGGGCGCGTCGCCGTCGTCGGGCTCGACGATCCGGTTGCCGCCGGCCTGCTCGGCTCCGCCGCCGCCTCGACGCGCGTCGGCTTCCGCCCGGGCGAGCCCGGGGCGGGTGAGCTGGGCGTGGTCGACGGCACGCTCGTCGACAACGCGTTCGGCGATTCTGTGCGGTTGGCCGAGGTGGCGGCGATACAGGTGGCCGGACCGGTCGGAGTGCTCGACGCGTTAGCCGCGGCCGCACTGGCCCGCGCGGTCGAGGTGCCGCCGGGCGCCGTCGCCGACGCGCTGGCCGGCTTCCGGGTCGGCAGGCACCGGGCGGAGATCATCAGCACCGTCGACGGGGTCACCTACGTCGACGATTCGAAGGCGACCAACCCGCACGCCGCGCAAGCATCGATCGCGGCCTTCCCGCGGGTGGTGTGGGTGGCCGGCGGCCTGCTCAAGGGCGCATCGGTCGATGACCTTGTGATTTCGATGGCGAATCGGCTGGTCGGGGCGGTCCTGATCGGCCGCGACCGGCGGGTGATCGCAGACGCGTTATCGCGACACGCGCCGGATGTACCCGTCTTCCAGGTTGTGACGGGGGAGGATTTTGGGGTGCAAGGGACAAATGGGTCGAATGTTAGTCCTGTTACCAACGTGATCAAGCTCGAAGGCGCTCCCTCCGGCGACGCGATCATGGCCGCAGTGGTCGACGCCGCCCGGGACCTCGCCCGCGTCGGTGACACCGTCTTGTTGGCGCCGGCCGGTGCCTCCTTCGACCAGTTCAGCGGCTACAGCCACCGCGGCGACGCATTCGCCGACGCGGTGCGCGCCCTGTCCCGGTAGCGGCGATGTCCACGATCCTGACCCGGTTGCGGGTTCGCAGGACGGGTGCGGAGGACACGCCGGCCGAACCGGTGCCTGCAAGCGGGGGGCCGCGGACTCGGTTCGGCGCGTGGCTTTCCCGTCCGATGACGTCGTTCCACCTCATGATCGCGGTGACCGCGTTATTGACGACCCTCGGTCTGACGATGGTGCTCTCGGCGTCGGGGGTGTACTCCTACGACCAGGACGGGTCGCCGTGGGTCGTGTTCGGCAAGCAGGTGCTGTGGACGGTGATCGGGCTGTTCGCGTTTTACTGCGCGATGCGTGTGCCGGTGCAGCTGATGCGCAGCCTGGCCTTTTCCGGCTACGCGCTGAGCGTCGTGCTCTTGATCCTGGTGCTGATCCCGGGAATCGGCACGGTGTCCAACGGGTCTCGCGGTTGGTTCGTGGTCGCGGGCTTCTCGATGCAGCCCTCCGAGTTGGCCAAGATCGCGTTCGCCATCTGGGGCGCGCATCTGCTGGCGGCCCGCCGCATGGAGCAGGCCACACTGCGGGAGATGCTCATTCCCCTGGTGCCTGCCGCGTTCATCGCGCTGGCGCTCATCGTCGCCCAACCCGACCTCGGGCAGACCGTGTCGATGGGCATCATCCTGCTGGGTCTGCTCTGGTTCGCCGGCCTGCCGTTGCGGGTGTTCTTGTCCTCGCTGTTCATGGTCGTGGTCTCGGCCGCGGTCCTGGCCATGGCCGAGGGCTACCGGTCCGCGCGCGTGCAGTCCTGGCTGAACCCGATGGCCGATACGCAGGGCTCCGGGTATCAGGCCCGCCAGGCCCGGTTCGCGCTGGCCAACGGCGGGGTGTTCGGCGATGGGCTGGGCCAGGGCGCGGCCAAGTGGAACTACCTGCCCAACGCGCACAACGACTTCATCTTCGCGATCATCGGCGAGGAACTGGGCTTCATCGGTGCGGCGGGTCTGCTCTCCCTGTTCGGGCTCTTCGCCTACACCGGCATGCGCATCGCCCGGCGCTCCGCCGACCCGTTCCTGCGCCTGCTCACCGCCACCGCGACGCTGTGGATCATGGGCCAGGTGTTCATCAACGTCGGCTACGTGGTCGGGTTGCTGCCCGTCACCGGCCTGCAGCTGCCGCTCATTTCTGCCGGCGGAACATCAACGGCGACAACGCTTCTCATGATCGGCATCATGGCGAACGCGGCGCGCCACGAACCCGAGGCGGTGGCGGCGCTGCGCGCCGGGCGCGACGATCGGGTCAACAAACTGCTGCGGCTGCCGTTGCCGGCACCCTATGTGCCGTCGCGCACCGAGGCGCTGCGCGACCGGCTGAACAGGCGCGGTGCCGCGCGGTCGGGCAAGACGGACAAGGGCAAACGCGCGCGGACCGCCAAGCCGCCTGCCAAGCAGGCCGCCAAACAACCGCGCAAGCAGACGGCCGACAACCGCCGCAAACGCCAGACGGCCGGTCGGCCGGATCGGGTCGCAAGGCATCATGGAGGCGGCCGCACGGAGAGAAACCGGCGGCGCGCACTGGAAGGTCAACGTTACGGGTGAAACGCACGAGTTCCCGAGGGGGCGAGCGGTGGGCCCACGCCCGAAGGGCAGGGGACGACCGGGCGATCTCGGTGGTACTGGCGGGCGGTGGCACCGCGGGACACGTCGAACCGGCGATGGCGGTGGCCGACGCGCTGGCCGAGCTCACCGAGAACGTCCGAATCACCGCGTTGGGCACCGAGCGTGGCCTGGAGACCCGGCTGGTGCCCGAACGCGGATACCGCCTCGAACTGATCACGCCGGCACCGCTGCCGCGGAAACTCTCGGGTGACCTCGTCCGCCTGCCCGTGCGGGTGCGCCGGGCGGTGCGGCAGACCCGGGCGGTGCTCGACGACGTGCAGGCCGACGTGGTGATCGGCTTCGGCGGTTACGTCGCGCTGCCTGCCTACCTGGCCGCGCGCAGCCTGCGCCCGGGGCGGCGGGTGCCGGTGGTGGTGCACGAGGCGAACGCCAGCGCGGGCTGGGCCAACCGCGTCGGCGCGCGCTCGGCGCGGCGGGTGCTCTCGGCGGTACCCGATCCGGGCTTGGCCCGCAAAGCCGAGGTGGTTGGGGTGCCGGTGCGCGCTGCGATCACGTCGCTGGACCGGATGGCATTGCGCGCCGATGCCCGTGCCCATTTCGGGTTCGCCCCCGACGCCCGTGTGTTGTTGGTGTTCGGTGGTTCCCAAGGCGCACAGTCGCTCAACCGAGCGGTCTCCGCCGCCGCCAAAGACCTTGCCGCGGCCGGTATCTCGGTACTGCACGCGCACGGCCCCAAGAACACGCTGGACCTTCCCGAGCAGGCTGACGGTGCGGTGCCCTACATCCCGGTGCCGTATCTGAACCGGATGGACCTCGCGTACGCCGCCGCGGACCTGGCGATCTGCCGGTCGGGTGCGATGACGGTGGCCGAACTGACCGCCGTCGGTCTGCCCGCGGTATACGTCCCGCTGCCGATCGGCAACGGCGAGCAACGACTCAACGCGCTGCCGGCGGTCGAGGCCGGTGGCGGGCTGATAGTCGAGGATGCTGACCTCTCGCCCGGTTTCGTCGCCGACACGGTGGTCGAACTGCTCACCGACACCGGCCGGATGCAGACGATGACCGCCGCCGCTGCGCTGGCCGGCCATCGAGACGCCGCCCGGCGCGTCGCCGAGATCGCCCTCGAAGTCGCGCGCGCGGACAGCCGAAAGAGCTTGCGGTGAAAGCGAAGTCGTTGCCACCGGAACTCGAGCGGGTGCACATGGTCGGCATCGGGGGTGCGGGCATGTCGGGTATCGCACGCATCCTGTTGGACCGCGGCGGGCTGGTGTCGGGCTCCGATGCCAAGAAGTCGCGCGCGGTGGCCGCACTCCGGGCCCGCGGCGCCGCGATCCGGATCGGGCACGACGCGTCCTCGCTGGACCTGTTGCCCGACGGGCCGACGGCTGTGGTGACCACCCACGCCGCCATCCCCAAGACGAATCCGGAATTGGTCGAGGCGCGTCGGCGCGGTATCCCGGTGATCTTGCGGCCGGTGGTGCTGGCCAAACTGATGACGGGCCACACCACGTTGATGGTGACCGGCACACACGGCAAGACGACCACCACGTCGATGCTGATCGTGGCGTTGCAGCACAGCGGATTCGACCCGTCGTTCGCGGTGGGCGGAGATCTGGGCGAGGCCGGCACCAACGCCCACCACGGCAGCGGCGACTGCTTCGTCGCCGAGGCCGATGAAAGCGACGGCTCGCTGTTGGAGTACACCCCCGACGTCGCGGTGGTGACGAACATCGAGGCCGACCATCTCGACTACTTCGGAAGCGCCGAGGCGTACGAGGCCGTCTTCGACGACTTCGTCGAACGCCTCAAACCCGGTGGCGCGCTAGTGGTCTGCACCGACGACCCCGGCGCCGCAGCGCTTGCCGAGCGCACCGAGGAGTTGGGTATCCGCGTGCTGCGCTACGGCAGCGACCCGGGCCGGCCGCTACAGGGCACCTTGCTGAGCTGGGAGCAGCACGACACCGGCGCGGTCGCCCACATCCAGTTCGCCGGGGAACAACATCCGCGGGTGATGCGCCTCGCGGTGCCCGGGCGGCATATGGCGCTCAACGCGATCGGCGCGGTGCTGGCTGCGATCGAGGCCGGCGCACCGGTCGACGTCGTGCTCGACGGGTTGGCCGGCTTCGAAGGGGTGCGACGCCGCTTCGAATTGGTGGGCACAACCAACGGTGTGCGTGTCTTTGACGACTACGCGCACCATCCGACCGAGGTGCGGGCCACCCTGAGCGCGCTGGGCACCGTAACCGAGCAGGCCGGTGGCCGGTCGATCGTGGTTTTCCAGCCGCATCTGTATTCGCGGACCCAGACGTTCGCGCAGGAGTTCGGGCATGCGCTCGACGGTGCCGACGAAGTGTTCGTACTCGACGTCTACGCGGCACGTGAACAACCGATCGCCGGCGTCAGCGGCGCCAGCGTCGTCGAACACATCAGGGTGCCCGCGACGTACGTGCCGGACTTCTCCGCGGTGGCCGAACGGGTGGCGCAGGTCGCCGCGCCGGGTGACGTCGTCGTCACGATGGGGGCCGGTGACGTCACCATGCTCGGCGCGGAAATCCTTGCCGCACTGCGGGCCAAGGCCAACCGCAGCACACCGGGGTCGCGATGAGCGAGCCGACCGACAGCGACCCGACCGACGCTGACCCGACCGACGGTGTCCCGGGCGACCAGCCGGACGCGTCGGCGGAGAATCCCGCTGCGGCTGCGGATTTCGAGGGGCCGCGGCGACGCGCGCGGCGGGAGCGTGAGGAGCGTCGTGCCGCGCAGGCCCGTGCCACCGCAATCGAGCAGGCACGCAGGGAAGCCAAACGGCGCGCACTGGGTAAGCCCGCAGGCGAGGCGAAGAAGCTCGGCCGCGCGACGGTGCGGGGTCTGAAGGTGCTGATGTGGTCGGCGCTGCTGAGCGTGGTGGTCGTCGGCCTCGGGCTCCTGCTGTACTTCACCCCGGTCATGTCGGTGCGCAACACCGTGGTCACCGGGTTGGGCGCGGTGACGCAGGAAGAGGTCGTCGCGGCCGCCGCCGTAGCGCCGGGTACACCGCTGCTGCAGGTGAACACCGACAACGTCGCCGAACGCGTGGCGGGGATCCGGCGGGTCGCCAGCGCGCGGGTGCAGCGTCAGTACCCGTCGACCTTGCGGATCACGGTCGTCGAACGCGTGCCGGTGGTGGTCAAGGACTACCCCGACGGCCCGCATCTTTTCGACCGCGACGGCGTGGACTTCGCGATCGGCCCGCCGCCACCCGGGGTGCCGTACCTCGACACGGAGCACCCCGGCCCCAACGATGAGCCGACCAAGGCGGCGCTGCAGGTAATGACGTCGCTGCGCCCGGAGGTCGCCGTACAGGTCGCACGCATCGCGGCGCCGTCGGTCGCGGCCATCACCCTGCAACTCGTCGACGGCAGGGAAGTGGTGTGGGGTACCACGGACCGCACCGAGGAGAAGGCGCTCAAGCTCGGGGCGCTGCTCACGCAGCCCGGGCAGACCTACGACGTATCGAGTCCCGACCTGCCGACCGTGAAGTGAGTCCCTGCACTCTGATGCACAACGTTGCGCGAAAAATTTGTCGCGCGTGTCGGCGCGCCTGCATCGCTAGGGCGCGACCTCGCCCTACCGTTCTGGTTGCGCGGAACAACTTGACATAACTATAACCCTCTGGTTGAGGTTTAGGGTTTGCCAAGCGGTCGGCGTGTCGTCGGACAACCTGGGAGGAAGGGATCGCAATGACCCCCCCACACAACTACCTCGCCGTCATCAAAGTGGTCGGCATCGGTGGCGGCGGCGTCAACGCCGTCAACCGGATGATCGAACAGGGCCTCAAAGGCGTGGAGTTCATCGCCATCAACACCGATGCGCAGGCGTTGTTGATGAGCGACGCCGACGTGAAGCTCGACGTCGGTCGCGACTCGACGCGCGGTTTGGGCGCCGGCGCCGATCCCGAGGTGGGCCGTAAGGCCGCCGAGGACGCCAAGGACGACATCGAGGAACTCCTGCGCGGCGCCGACATGGTGTTCGTGACCGCTGGTGAAGGCGGCGGCACCGGCACGGGCGGCGCTCCGGTGGTGGCCTCGATCGCGCGGAAACTCGGCGCGCTGACCGTCGGTGTGGTGACTCGGCCGTTCTCGTTCGAGGGCAAGAGGCGGAGTAACCAGGCCGAGAACGGCATTCAGTCCCTGCGGGAAAGCTGCGACACGCTCATCGTGATTCCGAACGACCGGCTGTTGCAGATGGGCGATGCGGCTGTGTCGCTGATGGACGCGTTCCGCAGCGCCGACGAGGTGCTGCTCAACGGTGTGCAGGGCATCACCGACCTGATCACCACGCCGGGCCTGATCAACGTCGACTTCGCCGACGTCAAGGGTGTGATGAGCGGGGCTGGCACGGCGCTGATGGGTATCGGGTCGGCCCGTGGCGACGGCCGTGCGCTCAAGGCGGCCGAGATCGCGATCAACTCGCCGCTGCTGGAGGCGTCGATGGAGGGCGCGCAGGGGGTGCTGCTTTCGGTTGCCGGCGGTAGCGATCTGGGCCTGTTCGAGATCAACGAGGCGGCGTCGCTGGTGCAGGACGCCGCTCATCAAGACGCCAACATCATCTTCGGCACGGTCATCGACGACTCGCTCGGTGACGAGGTCCGGGTCACGGTGATCGCCGCGGGCTTCGATTCCGCCGGCCCCGGCCGCAAACCGGTCGTGAGCCCCGCCGAGGGCCAGGGCATCACACCGGGCAAGGCCGGGAAGGTGAGTACCTCGCTGTTCGAACCCTCGGACCCCGCAAGCGTGCCGGTGCATACCAACGGAGCGACGGTCAGCATCGGTGGGGACGACGGTGGTATCTCCGACGACGATGTCGATGTGCCGCCGTTCATGCGCCACTGATCCGGGCCGATACTGGCGACCGTGACGGTTCGCATACGGCGCGTGACCACAACGCGCGCCGGCGGTGTCTCTGCGCCGCCGTTCGACACGTTCAACCTCGGCGACCACGTCGGCGATGACCCGGCGGCGGTCGCCGCCAACCGGAAACGGCTCAGTAGTGCGATCGGATTGGGTGACGATTCGGGGGAGGCTGGAATCGTCTGGATGAATCAGGTGCACGGGGATCGTGTCGTCGTGGTCGACGAAGCCGCGAAGCGTGCTCCGGTCGACAAAACTGACGCATTGGTCACCGCGACGCCACGATTGGCATTGGCGGTGGTTACCGCCGATTGCGTGCCCGTTTTATTGGGTGACGCACGGGCCGGCGTGGTGGGGGCTGTGCACGCCGGGCGGGTGGGTGCGCAGAAGGGCGTCGTGGTGCGCACCGTTGAGGCGATGATCTCGCTGGGTGCGCAGGCCGAGGACATCTCGGCACTGCTGGGGCCCGCGGTCAGCGGCCGCAACTACGAAGTTCCCGAGGAGATGGCCGCGCAGGTCGAGGCCGCCCTGCCCGGTAGCCGCACAACGACCGCGAAGAACACGCCCGCATTGGATCTGCGAGCCGGAATCCACCGGCAGCTAACGGCTTTGGGTATCGCTGCGATTGACGTCGACCCCCGCTGCACCGTCGAGGATCCCAACCTGTTCAGTCACCGACGCGACGCCCCGACCGGGCGACTGGCGTCGCTGGTGTGGATGGAATGAGCGTCGCCGTGCCTTCTGACCGCGAGCGCGAACTGACCGAATCGCTGTCCGCCGTGCGTGCCCGACTCACAGCCGCCGCAGAGGCCGCCGGACGCGATAGCCGCGAAATTGAATTACTTCCGGTGACAAAATTCTTTCCCCCCGACGATGTCATTATTCTGAGCCGTTTAGGTTGCGAAGCTTTCGGCGAATCGCGGGAACAAGAAGCGTCGAATAAAGCCAGAGAAATTGCGTCCATTGCGGGGGTGGCGCCCATTCGCTGGCACATGGTCGGGCGGATCCAACGCAATAAAGCACGGTCGGTTGCGGGCTGGGCATACGCGGCGCACTCCGTGGACAGTCACCGGTTGATCGAGGCGCTGAGCCGCGCATCGTCCGATGCACTCGACGACGGCCGCCGCGCGGAACCGTTGCGCGTCTTCATCCAGTTGAGCCTGGACGGCGACGAGAGCCGCGGCGGGGCCGACATCCACCGGACCAATCACGTCGACGACCTGTGCGCCGCCGCGCACGCCGCGGCCGGATTGGCGTTCGCCGGGTTGATGGCGATCCCGCCGCGCGGCGACGACGCGGATGCGGCTTTCGCCCGGTTGAGCGCTGAGCACCAGCGGATCCAGGCCGGTTATCGGCAACGCCTCCAGCTGTCAGCGGGGATGTCCGATGATCTCGAGTCGGCTGTCAAACACGGCTCGACATGTGTGCGTGTCGGTACCGCGTTATTGGGACAACGTCCTTTACCGTCACCAGAAGTAGTCACTCCAGTCACATCTTCATCACAGACACCAAAGTCCAGGGCATGAGAAGGGTCGAGCGATGAGCACACTTCACAAGGTCAAGGCCTACTTCGGTATGGCCCCGATGGATGACTACGACGACGAGTATTACGAGGACGACGATCGCGGCGCCTCCCGTGGATACCCGCGCCGTAGTCGCGACGATCGTTTCGACGACGACTACGGTCCGTCGCGCGCGGGCTATGACGACCGCGATTACGACGACGCCCCGGGCGGGTATCGCGGGTTCGAGGACCGATTCGAGCCCAGGCTGCGCGCACCGCGCGAATTCGACCGCCCCGCACCCCGATTCGCGCCGATGCGTGGCGCAACCCGCGGCGCGCTGGCGATGGACCCGCGCAGGATGGCCGAACTCTTCGAGGCGGGCAGCCCGCTGTCGCAGATCACCACGTTGCGGCCCAAGGATTACAGCGAGGCGCGCACGATCGGGGAGCGGTTCCGCGACGGCACACCGGTGATCATGGATCTGGTCTCCATGGACAACGCCGACGCCAAGCGCCTCGTCGACTTCGCTGCCGGTCTGGCCTTCGCACTGAGGGGGTCGTTCGACAAGGTCGCCACCAAGGTGTTCCTGTTGTCACCGGCCGACATCGACGTGACCGCCGAGGAGCGCCGCCGCATTGCCGAGGCGGGCTTCTACTCATACCAATAGGTCCCAATAGGGTCCCGGCACCGACGGGTAGGCTGGCGTCGCGTTCGGGCTCGAGCGGTCTCGAGCGCGACTTGCCTGTATCAAGCCTGTAGTAAAAGTCACAACTGTGCCCGTAGTGAGGACCGTCGGCGTTGTCGCTCTTCTTCGAAATTCTGGGCTTCGCCCTGTTCGTGTTCTGGCTGCTGCTGATCGCCAGGGTCGTGGTGGAGTTCATCCGGTCGTTTTCCCGGGACTGGCATCCGAAGGGCGCCACGGTGGTGATCCTGGAGATCATCATGACGGTCACCGATCCGCCGGTGAAGCTGCTGCGCCGACTCATTCCGCAGCTCACGATAGGTGCGGTGCGGTTCGACCTGTCGATCATGGTGCTGCTGCTCGTCGCCTTCATCGGCATGCAGCTCGCATTCGGCGCCGCGGTCTGAGGCCGGTCCGCACCGGTCCATACAGCGCCAAATCAGCGTGCAAACGCGAGCTTTGCCCGGGGCGAAATTGAACGACGAAATCACTGCCGCACACCCGGAGTTGTTTGAAATTCGCTCTTAATTTCATCCTCTTCTGCAACGGCCGCGTCTGGTGTGACAGGATGGACGCCAGTTACGTTTCACCCACGCTCTACACTTTGAGACCGGTTGACTGTCCAGACTTCAAGGGGGCGACAATGCCGCTCACACCCGCCGACGTTCACAATGTGGCGTTCAGCAAGCCGCCCATCGGCAAGCGCGGCTACAACGAGGACGAGGTTGACGCATTCCTCGATCTGGTGGAAAACGAGCTGACGCGTCTCATCGAGGAGAACACCGACCTCCGGCAGCGCGTCGCCGAGCTGGATCAGGAGTTGGCGGGCGGCCGCTCCGGAGGCTCCGCGCAGCCGGCGCAGGCAGCCCCGCTCTACGAGGCGCCCGCCCCGGAGCCGACACCCGCCCCGCAGCAGCCGGCATATGAGGCGCCGCCCGCGCAGTCCGGCGAGGAACAGGCGCTCAAGGCGGCCAAGGTGTTGAGCCTGGCCCAGGACACCGCGGACCGGTTGACCAGCACCGCCAAGGCGGAGTCGGAGAAGCTGCTCGCCGACGCGCGGGCGCAAGCCGACGCGCTGGTCAGCGATGCGCGTCAGACGGCGGAGACCACGGTCACCGAGGCTCGTCAGCGCGCCGACGCGATGCTGGCCGACGCGCAGACCCGCTCGGAGGCCCAGCTGCGCCAGGCGCAGGAGAAGGCCGACGCACTCCAGGCCGATGCGGAGCGCAAACACTCCGAGATCATGGGCACGATCAACCAGCAGCGCACGGTGCTCGAAGGCCGCCTCGAACAGTTGCGCACCTTCGAACGCGAATACCGCACCCGGCTCAAGACCTATCTGGAGTCTCAGCTCGAGGAGTTGGGGCAGCGCGGTTCGGCCGCGCCGGTGGACTCCAGTGCCGGAAACGACGGCGGTGGATTCAATCAGTTCAACCGGGGAAACAACTGACCGCACCTTGACCTAGGGTTGATCAATGCTGATCGTTGCGCTCGTCCTCGCCGTCATCGGCCTAGCCGCGTTGGTGACCGCGGTCGTCACCAGCAATGAGCTGATCGCTTGGGTCTGTATCGCGGCCAGCGTGATCGGCGTGGTGCTGCTCATCGTCGATGCGGTACGCGAACGCTCGGCTGGCAAGGTCGACGACGCCTCTGACGGGCAGGCCGACGCGCAGCCCGAGTACTACGAGGACTATCCCGACGACGAGACCGTCGCCGAGGAACCGGAATACGCGGGCGACTCCGACGCCGAAACCACCGTCGTCGAACAAGCCGACTCCGGTGAGGATCGCCGCTAAACCGTTGGTGCAGTTCCCAATTCGCCCGACTCGCCCCCGGGGAGCAACTCGCGTACTTCATCGTCGGTGACCTGATGGAAATCCGCGAACACCTGTCCGACGGCCTCGAATCCCGGCGGCATGCTCGCGCACACCACATCGTCGGCTTCCCGCGCCAGCTCCTGGCACGCCGACGGGGATCCCACCGGAACGGCGACGACAATCCGGGCCGGATCCATGCCACGTACGGCGCGCACCGCGGCGAGCATACTGGCGCCGGTGGCGATCCCGTCGTCGACCAGGATCACGGTCTTGCCCGCGACGTCCAGCGGTGGCCGGTCGCCGCGGTAGGCCCGCTCACGACGGTTCAACTCCTCGGTCTCCCGCGCGATCGCGGCTTGTATCGCGTCGTCGCCGATGCCGAGGTTGCGCACCAGACTGTCGTTGATGACCACGCCGCCGCCGCTGGCCAGCGCGCCCATCGCCAGCTCTTCCCACTGCGGCACACCGAGTTTGCGAACCAGGAACACGTCGAGTGGGGCGCGCAACGAACGCGCCACTTGCCAGCCGACCGGTACGCCGCCGCGCGCCAAACCCAACACCACGACATTCCGGCCGCGGTAGGACGACAGTTCGTTCGCCAGCACCTCGCCAGCATCCCGGCGGTCCCGATACGTGCGCCGGCCGTCTCGGCGGGCGAGCCCGCTCCATCCGCTCATCTCAGTCCGATTCGACGTCGAAGACATTGTCAGCCTACGACCGTGGATACCCCACCCGGCCGCAATCCATCGGAGCGGTGGCGACGAATATCTAGCTATGGGCATCGACTACGAAAGCATCATCGACCACCCGCTGGACGAAGTCTTCGCCTGGCACACCCGACCCGGCGCGATGCGGCGGCTGGTCCCGCCGTGGCAGCCGATGAAGGTGGTCGCGGAGGCGCAGTCGCTGGCTGACGGGCGGGCGGTACTCGGGCTGCCCGGCGGCCTGCGCTGGGTCGCGCAGCACGATCCGGCTCGTTATGACCCGCCGCGCCGCTTCGTCGACGTGCTGTCATCGCAGGGTGCGGCCTCCTGGCCGCCGCGGTTGGTCGGCCGCTGGACCCACATCCACGACTTCGCCGAGGCGCCCGGTGGTACCAGGGTCCACGACCGCGTCGAGACCCCGCTCCCGGCCAGGGCGCTTCGCTCGATGTTCGTCTACCGACACCGGCAACTGGCCGATGACCTCGCTGCGCACCGCGACGCCGCCCGCGCCGGTATGGGACCACTGACCGTCGCGGTCACCGGAGCCTCGGGGCTCGTTGGCTCGGCGTTGACGGCGATGCTGAGCACGGGCGGGCATCGGGTGATCCGGCTCGTGCGGCGGACACCAGACGGCCACGACGAACGCCGATGGGATCCCGACCGCCCGGCACCCGAGCTGCTGTCCGGCGTCGACGCGGTCCTGCATCTGGCCGGCGAGTCGATCGCGGGGCGTTTCACCGACGCGCACAAGGACGCGATCCGAACCAGTCGCGTCGAACCGACCCGTCGGCTCGCCCGGATCGCCGCTGAGGCCTCGGACGGACCGCGGATTTTCGTCAGCGCGTCGGCAATCGGCATCTACGGCTACGACCGTGGCGACGCGGTGTTGACCGAAGAGAGCGTGCCGGGCGAGGGCTTCCTCGCCGACGTGGTCGGGCAGTGGGAAGCGGCGACCGCACCTGCTGCCGAGGCGGGTTTGCGGGTCGTCACCGTCCGGACGGGGATCGTGCAGTCCGCACGGGGCGGCACCCTGCGGCTGATGCGGCCGTTGTTCACCGCCGGCCTGGGTGGCCGACTGGGCAGCGGGCGGCAGTGGCTGGCCTGGATCGCGCTCGATGATCTGCTCGACGTCTATCACCGCGCGCTATACGACGCCCGAATGGTCGGACCCGTCAACGCGGTAGCGCCCGACGCGGTGCGTAACGCCGACTACACCAAAACCCTGGCGCGCGCCCTGCGGCGACCTGCCGTCGTTCCGGTGCCCTCGTTCGGGCCGCGACTTCTGCTGGGGGAGCAGGGAGCCCGCGAACTCGCCGAGGCCAATCAGCGGGTGCTGCCCGCGAAGTTGCAGTCGTTGAGCCACCGCTTCCGCCACCCGTCGCTTGAAGGTGCGCTCGCTCACGAACTCGGCCTCGCCTGACGGACGGGCTGGCGTAATTTGGGCGCCGAGTGGGCATCCCACAGCGTGTCGGTGCTGGCGGAATGGTTTCTCACCTCCGGTGAGCGCGGCAACCCTGACTGGGAGCTGCCGGCATGGAGTGAGGGCAACCAGGCCGAGGCCCTGATCCACGGGGCGAGCTATTTTGATCGGCTCGTCACCGAGGTCGAGGCGTTGGGCGCCGGTGATCACCTGTTCTTCGCCGACTGGCGGGGCGACGCCGACGAGAGATTGCGCGAGGACGGGCCGACCGTCGCGGAGCTCTTCCGCGCGGCGGCCGAGCGCGGCGTGCTGGTCAAGGGATTGATGTGGCGGTCGTACCCGAACGTCCTGCAGTTCAACGAGGAGCAGAACCGCCACCTCGCGCAGACCATCGAGCGGGCCGGCGGGGAGGTGCTGCTCGACCAGCGGGTGCTGGTCGGCGGATCGCATCATCAGCGGCTGGTGCTGCTGCGCCACCCGAGCGAACCGCATCGTGACGTGGCGTTCATCGGCGGCATCGATCTGTGCCACTCCCGCCGTGACGACGCGTCGCATCGGGGCGACCCGCAAGCCGTGCAGATGTCGAGGCGGTACGGTGAGCGGCCGCCGTGGCATGACGTACAGCTACAGGTACGTGGCCCGGTCATCGGCGCGCTCGACGTCACGTTCCGCGAGCGCTGGACGGCCCGGGCGCCGTTGGACCTGTTCAATCCGCTGGCCTGGTTGCGGGACAGGTTCGGCGGCCAGAACGCGCGCCGACATCCACTACCGCAGCAGCCACCCGATCCGCCGCCGTGCGGACCGCACGCGGTACAGGTGTTACGCACCTACGGCGATGCGTTGATTCAGTACGAGTTCGCCAAGGAGGGCGAACGCAGCATTGCCCGCGGGTACAGCAAGGCAATCCGGCGCGCGCGGAGCCTGATCTATCTCGAAGACCAATACCTGTGGTCCGACGAGGTCGCAAATCTGTTGGTCGGTGCGCTGACTGCGAACCCGGACCTGCATCTGGTCGCGGTCGTACCGCGTTATTTCGACCTGGAGGGGGGACTGGGCCGGCCGCCGACCCTGGTCGGGCGCCAGCTCGCACTCGACGCGTGCCGCCGTGCCGCACCCGATCGGGTGCACGTGTTCGACGTCGAGAACCACGAGGGCACACCGGTTTACGTGCACTCCAAGGTGTGCGTCATCGACGACACCTGGGCGTGTGTCGGCAGCGATAACTTCAACCGGCGCTCGTGGACGCACGACAGCGAACTGTCCTGCGCGGTGCTCGACGCCGACGATACGTTCGCGCATGATCTTCGGCTGCGGCTGCTGCGCGAGCATCTTGATCGGGCCGAGGACGGCAGCCAGGACGAAGGGCTCGCGGATCCTGCCACCGCGGTCGACGAAATCATCGCCTGCGCAGAGGCTTTGGAAGCATGGCATCAGTCGGGCCGCCAGGGGCCCCGCCCGCCGGGGCGGGTCCGTCCACACGAGAGCGAACGGGTGGATCCGTTGACGCGGCTGTGGGCCGAACCCGCCTACCGGATGATCTTCGACCCGGACGGCCGGTCGTACCGGGACCGGTTGTTGCGGCGGCGCCCATGAACGTCGACGAGTGGTTCCTGTCTGCGGCCGAACGCGGAAACACCGCTACGCGGATGCCGATTTGGTGCGAAGGCAACCGGGTCGAACCACTGGTGCACGGCGCCACGTATTTCGATCGTCTCGCCACTGAGGTGGAAGCGCTGCAGGCGGGCGATCATCTGTTCTTCACCGACTGGCGCGGTGATCCGGACCAGAAGATGCGCGACGACGGACCCACTGTTCGCGAGTTGTTCTGCCGCGCAGCCCAACGCGGTGTGGTCGTCAAAGGGCTCGTGTGGCGGTCGCACCTGGACAAGCTGGCCTACAGCGAAGAGGAGAACCGTCATCTCGGCGAGGACATCGAGGCGGCCGGCGGCGAGGTGCTACTGGACCAACGAGTGCGTATCGGCGGATCGCATCACCAGAAGCTGGTGCTCATCCGTCGTCCCGGCGAGCCGGAGCGCGACGTGGCGTTCGCGGGCGGTATCGACCTGTGCCATTCCCGGCGAGACGATGCCGCACACCGCGGTGACCCGCAGCCGGTGGCGATGTCGCCGCGCTACGGTGAGCGCCCGCCCTGGCACGATGTGCAACTGCAGCTGCAGGGGCCGGTCGTCGGCGCGCTGGACACGACGTTTCGCGAACGGTGGAACGATCCCGCTTCGCTGGACATGCTGAACCCGCTCGCATGGTTGCGCGACAAACTCGGTGGCGCCGACATGACGGCCGACCCGCTGCCCGAACAACCGCCGGATCCGCCGCCGTGTGGTCCGCACGCCGTGCAGGTGCTGCGGACATACCCGGATGCTCATTTCGCATACGACTTCGCGCCGCACGGTGAGCGCAGCATCGCACGGGCCTACAGCAAAGCGGTGCCGCGGGCTCGGCGGCTGATCTACCTCGAGGACCAGTACCTGTGGTCCGCGCGCGTGGCCGAGCTGTTCGCTCGCTCGCTGCGCGCCAACACCGACCTGCATCTGGTCGCGGTCGTACCGCGCTACCCTGACGTAGACGGACGGCTTGCGTTGCCGCCCAACCAGGTTGGCCGCTGGCAGGCCATCGAGACGTGCCGACGCGCGAGTCCAGACCGGGTACACGTGTTCGATGTCGAGAACCACGAGGGCACCCCGGTGTATGTGCACGCCAAGGTGTGCGTGATCGACGACGTGTGGGCATGTTCGGGAAGTGACAACTTCAATCGGCGATCGTGGACCCACGACAGCGAACTGTCCTGCGCGGTATTGGATTCCGACGGTGCATTCGCCCGCGATTTCAGGTTGCGGTTGATGCGAGAACATCTGGACCGGCCGCAGGACGGCAGCGAGGACGGGGGCCTGGCGGATCCGGCCACCGCGGTGGGCGAGATCGTCGCCGCCGCCAAAGAGTTGCAGGCCTGGCACGATTCCGGTCGTCGGGGTACGAGGCCGCCGGGTCGGCTGCGGCCGCACACGGCGGAGCGACTCGGGATGTTGACCCGGATGTGGGCGGAACCGGCGTACCGCTTCGTGTATGACCCCGACGGACGCTCGTACCGGGACCGGCTCCGAGGTCGGCTCTGAATCCGATAGCCCTAAGATCACGCTATGACAGTTGTTCTGGTGCATGGCAATCCGGAGACCGATGCGATCTGGGGTCCCCTGGTGGACGCGCTGGGCCGTGATGACGTGGTGCGACTCTCCCCGCCGGGGTTCGGTTCTGCGCTGCCTGACGGCTTCGCGGCGACCTACCTGGACTACCGCGACTGGCTCGTGAGCGAGCTGGAGCGCTTCGACGAGCCCGTCGAACTCGTCGGACACGATTGGGGCGGCGGTCACGTCGTCAACGTGGCGATGCACCGCCCCGAACTGCTTCGCACCTGGGCCAGTGACGTCGTCGGATTGTTCGATCCCGACTACGTCTGGCACGACCTCGCGCAGGTGTGGCAGACGCCCGGGGCCGGGGAGGAACTGGTCGACACCATGATGGGCGGCGGGGTCGAAGCCCGGACAGCGCAAATGGCCGACTTGGGCCTTCCCCCCGACATCGCCGCATCGCTCGCCGAGGCGCAGGGGCCCGAGATGGGTCGGGCCATTCTGCAGCTGTACCGATCGGCCGCCTAGCCGGTCATCGCGGAAGCGGCCCGCAACCTCGAAACCGCCGCCGCGCGCCCGGGCCTGTCGATTCTCGCCACGGAGGACCCGTACGTGGGGTCCGAGGAGATGCGTCGCCGAGCCGCGCAGCGAGCCGGCGCGCGCACCGAGGTCCTCGACGGCCTGGGCCACTGGTGGATGGTGCAGGATCCCGGGCGCGGAGCCGAAGTGCTCAGGCGATTCTGGGAGAGCACCGCCGGTTGACGGACGAACTTGTCAGACCCGGGCGCTAGCGTTCAGATCATGTTCGATTCGACGGCGCTGGCGGCGGTGGATCCGCACGCGGATCAGGCTGCGTTGGTCGAGCAGATCGCCTGGCTGGAGCGGGTGAAGTCGGCCGCCGCGGCGGGTCAGGCCCGCGCCGCTGCAGCGTTGGATGCCCAGCGGCGCGCCGAGGAGGCCGCAGCCGGCGTCGCGGCGGCCAAGCGCGGTCGCGGGGTGGGCAGCGAAGTGGCTCTGGCGCGACGGGATTCACCCACGCGCGGTGGTCGTCATCTCGGGTTCGGCAAGGCGTTGGTCTACGAGATGCCGCACACGTTGGCGGCGCTGGAGTCCCGGTGCGCTCTCTGAATGGCGGGCCACGCTGATCGTGCGCGAATCGGCCTGCTTGACCGTACAAGACCGCCGCACTCTGGATGCCGAGATGTGCGCGGACCAAGCCAAACTCGAAGGCAAGGGCGATAAGCGTGTCGCTGCGGATGCGAAATCTATTGCCTACCGGCTAGACCCGCAAGCAGTCGTTGACCGTGCCGTGCGCGCCGAATCCGAACGCACCGTGACCATCCGCCCCGCGCCGGACACCATGGCCTACCTGACCGCACTGCTGCCGATGCGCCAGGCAGTGGCTGTCTACGCGGCACTCAAGCGTGCTGCCGACAGCACTTTCGACGACCGCGGGCGAGGGCAGGTCATGGCAGACACACTGGTGGAGCGGGTTACGGGCCGGCCGGCAGAGGTGCCCGAGCCGATCGCAGTCAACCTGGTGCTTTCCGATCAGACCCTGTTCGGAGACGACGACAGCCCCGCAAATGTCGACGGCTACGGGCCGATTCCTGCGGATGTGGCGCGCAAGCTGGTCGACGCTGCAGCAACGGACGCGCGCTCGAGGGCCACGCTGCGTCGGCTCTACCGCCATCCCAAGAATGGTGCGTTGGTGGCGATGGAGTCGCGATCGCGCCGCTTTCCCAAGGGTTTGGCGCTGTTCATCGGGCTGCGCGACCAACAGTGTCGCGTTCCCTACTGTGATGCGCCGATCCGCCATCGCGACCACGCGACACCGCGAAATCGCGGTGGGCCAACGCATCTCGTCAACGGGCTGGGAATGTGCGAGCGGTGCAACTACGTCAAGGAGTCACCGGGCTGGCGGGTCGATACCTGCGAGGTCGACGGGACGCACGAGGCCGAGTTCACGACGCCCACCGGTGCGAACTACCACTCGACAGCGCCACCACTACCCGGGCGGCCGGTGATCCATGTCAGCGAGGTCGAGGCGCGCATCACCATCGCTCTGCGTGACCTGCACGCCGCCTAGCGCTGCGTAACCCACACCACATTTGTTTCGGGTGCGTTTCGTCGGCCCCGACGCCCACGTGCAGGCGATGTGAGCGGGTGTTGACCTTTCGGTCACGGACGTGCAACGGCTGCGGAATGGCCGCCGCCCATCGTGGTAGCCGTGAAGACCTTGAGCCGCAGTCGCACCATCGAGAACTGGGATGCCGAGGACGTCGAAGCGTGGGAAGGCGCCGGTGGCCGGACGCCCGGCAAGAAGGTGGCCGCACGCAACCTGATCTTCTCGATCTTCGCCGAGCACGTGGGCTTCTCGGTGTGGTCGATCTGGTCGGTCATGGTGCTGTTCATGCCGCAGGACGTCTACGGCATCGACGCGGCGGGCAAGTTCTATCTGGTGGCGATGCCGACGCTGGTCGGCGCGTTCATGCGCATCCCCTACACCATCGCCCCCGCACGGTTCGGCGGGCGCAACTGGACCATCGTCAGCGCCCTGCTGCTGGTGATCCCGACCGTGCTGACGCTGTGGGTGATGAACAACCCGGGCACGTCCTACACGACGTTCATGGTCGTCGCAGCCGTCGCAGGTGTCGGCGGCGGCAACTTCGCTTCGTCGATGACCAACATCAACGCGTTCTACCCGCAACGGCTCAAGGGCTGGGCGCTCGGCTTGAACGCCGGCGGCGGCAACATCGGGGTTCCGGTCATCCAGCTTGTCGGGCTGCTGGTGATCGCCACCGTGAGCAACACCGCACCCGAAATCGTCTGCGCCATCTACCTTGTGCTGATCGCGCTGGCCGCGCTCGGGGCCGCGCTGTTCATGGACAACCTCGGTAATCAGCGGTCCAACCTGGGTGCGATGGCAGATGCGTTGCGGTTCAAGCATTCCTGGGTGATGAGCTTCCTCTACATCGGTACCTTCGGCTCATTCATCGGTTTCTCGTTCGCTTTTGGGCAAGTGCTGCAGATCAATTTCCTCGCCGGTGGTGACAGCGCGGCGCAGGCGTCGCTGCACGCGGCGCAGATCGCGTTCATCGGTCCGCTGCTCGGCTCCATCTCGCGGCCGTTCGGCGGCAAGCTTTCCGACAAGGTCGGTGGCGGCAAGATCACGCTCTACACGTTCGTCGCGATGATCTTCGCCGCTGGAATCCTGGTGACCGCGGGTGTGCTCGACGACGGCATGGCAGGCGCTGCTACCGGCGGGCAGATGGTCGCCTACGTCACCGGCTTCATCCTGTTGTTCATCCTGTCGGGACTCGGCAACGGCTCGACGTACAAGATGATCCCGTCGATCTTCGAGGCCAAGGCCCAAGGCCGTGACGAGTGGAGCCGCGAAGAAAAGGCCGCCTGGTCGCGCAGCATGTCGGGTGCGCTGATCGGCTTCGCCGGCGCGGTCGGCGCCCTCGGCGGCGTGTTCATCAACGTCGTACTGCGTGCGTCCTATGTCAGCGACGCCAGGTCCGCGACCAACGCGTTCTGGGTTTTCCTCGCCTTCTACGTGATCTGCGCGATCGTCACCTGGTTCGTCTTCCTACGTATGCAGACGTCGCAGCCCGGCGCCGGTGAGCAGATCGGCCGCACCGCCACTCCGGTGCCGGCCTGACGCCCATGGTGACCAGGACGGCGTGCTCGTACTGCGGCGTTGGCTGCGGCATCGAGGTGCACACCGCCACCGACCGCGAAACCGGCGCACCCGTGATCGCGCGGGTCAGTGGAGACAAGCTGCACCCGGCCAACTTCGGCAGGCTCTGCACCAAGGGCGCAACTCACGCGGAGCTGATGCGCGCCGACGACGGCCGGATGACATCGGCACTTCTTCGTCCCAGCCGCGACGAAGAACTGGTCCCCGCACCTGTCGACGACGCGGTGGCCGAGGCGGGCCGACGGCTCCGGGCGATCGTCGACGAGCACGGCCCCGATGCGGTTGCGCTGTACGTATCGGGCCAGATGTCGCTGGAGGCCCAGTATCTCGCGACCAAATTGGCCAAGGGATTCCTACGCACGGTGCACATCGAATCCAATTCGCGGCTGTGCATGGCCAGCGCGGGAACCGGCTTCAAACAATCGCTGGGTGCCGACGGCCCACCGGGATCCTATGACGACTTCGACTGCACGAACCTGTTTTTCGTCATCGGCTCCAACATGGCCGACTGCCATCCGATTCTCCACCTGCGCATGGCCGACCGGCTCAAGGCGGGCGCCAAGCTGATCGTCGTCGACCCGCGCCGCACCACCACCGCCGAACGCGCCGACCTGTTCCTGCAGATCAAACCGGGCACCGACCTCGCGCTGCTCAACGGGCTACTACATCTGCTTGTCGACAACGGCGCAGTCGACGCCGCTTTCATCGCCGAGCACACCGAGGGCTGGGATGCGATGCCAGCGTTTCTCGCCGACTACACCCCCGACCGTGTCGCTGCCATCACCGGACTGGCGGAGGCCGACATCCGGACCGCCGCCCGGATGATCGCAGAGGCGGGGGAGTGGCTGAGTTGTTGGACGATGGGACTCAACCAGAGCACCCACGGGACGTGGAACACCAACGCGATCTGCAATCTGCACCTTGCGACCGGGGCGATTTGTCGGCCGGGCAGCGGGCCGATGTCGCTGACCGGACAGCCCAACGCGATGGGCGGGCGCGAAATGGGTTACATGGGGCCGGGGTTGCCCGGACAGCGTTCGGTGACCTCGGCTCAGGACCGCGCATTCGTCGAGGCGCAGTGGAACCTGCCGGCCGACACGATCCGCGCCGACGTCGGCCCCGGCACCGTCGACATGTTCCGCCGGCTCGCCGACGGCGAGATCAAGGCATGTTGGATTATCTGCACCAATCCCGTTGCGACCGTGGCCAACCGGTCGACGGTCATCGACGGGTTGCAGGCTGCGGAACTCGTCATCACCCAGGACGCCTACCGCGCCACGGCGACCAACGCCTACGCCGACATCGTGCTGCCGGCCGCCATGTGGGCGGAGGCCGACGCGGTAATGGTGAACTCCGAACGCAACCTGACACTGCTGCAGCAGTCCATTCCCGCTGCGGGACAGGCCCGCCCGGACTGGCAGCTGATCTGCGACGTCGCCACCCACCTGGGGTTCGGCGAGCACTTCTCCTACACCTGCAGCGAACAGGTCTTCGAAGAGATCCGACGATTCTGGAACCCAACGACGGGATACGACCTGCGTGGTGCGAGCTATGCCCGGTTGCGGCAGACGCCGGTGCAGTGGCCATGTCCGCCCGCCGACGAGGCGTCGCGACATCCCATCCGCTACCTCAACGACGGCGTCAGCCAGGACTACTTCGTCGACGAACACGGACACGCCCCCCGACTGGCATTCCCGACCGCGTCGCGACGGGCGATCTTCCATGCCCGCCCGCACATGGACGCGCGCGAACTGCCCGATGACGAATACCCGTTGGTCCTCAACACCGGTCGGCTACAACATCAGTGGCACACCATGACCAAGACCGGCCGAGTCGACACCCTCAACAAGCTCGACGGCGGCCCGTTCGTCGAGGTGCATCCCGACGACGCCCGCACTCTGGGCATCGATAACGGCCAGCGCGTCGAGCTCACGTCACGTCGCGGCCGCGCGGTGCTGCCCGCCGTAGTCACCGACCGGGTGCGCCCCGGCAACTGTTTCGTGCCGTTCCACTGGAACGACGAGCACGGCGTGGACCTCACCGTCAACGCGCTGACCAACGATGCCGTCGACCCGGATTCGCTGCAACCTGAGTTCAAGGTGTGTGCGGTCAACCTGCGACCGGTTGCGTCGCCGACCCTGTCGGAGCAGGAATCGCTTTACGTGTCGGGCTTTTTCAGCGGCCTGGCCGCGGGCCAGTCCGACGTTCCGGTGCTGCCCGAGACCGCGCCCTTGGGCAGCGACGTGCGGCAGTGGATCAACGGGCTGTTGGCTGAGCAGTCCCGGCCTGCCGCCGAGCCGGCGCACGCCCGACCGCGTCTCGACGAGGGTCCGCTCATCTTGTGGGCGTCGCAGACCGGTAACGCCGAGTCCTTCGCCGCGCGACTGGCCGACCGCCTCGACGGGGCCCAGTGCGTCAACATGGACGATGTAGCACCCGCTGACCTGGCCGAGGCGCGCGACGTGCTGGTCGTCACCAGTACCTTCGGCGACGGCGGACCGCCCGACAACGGCGCCGGTTTCTGGCATCGGCTCCAGTCCGATGCGACTGCGTTGGCGGGTGTCCGGTTCGCGGTGCTGGGCATCGGCGACCGCTCCTACGACAACTTCTGTGGCCATGCCAGGGCCGTCGACGCCCGGTTGGCGGATCTCGGGGCGGTTCGGTTGCTCGAGCGTGCCGAATGCGAGGCCTACGACGACCATACGCTGCGACGGTGGGCCGACGACGTGACAGCGCTACTCAACCCCGGCATGAGCACGTCGCCGCCGACGGGCAGCGTCTCGACGCTGGTGCGCCCCGCCACCGTCACACAGCCGTTCACGCGGGCCGACCCGATCGTCGTACCGCTGTCACGTAACGTCCTCCTGTCCGGACCATCGTCTCGAAAAGAAGTGCGGCAGTTCGGGTTTGACATATCGCAGCACGGTGTGAGCTACGCCGCCGGTGATTCGCTGGGGGTGTGCGCCACCAACGACCCCGCTGTCGTCGACGCGTGGCTGGCGGCCACCGGGATGCCGGGCCAGCACGCGGTGGAGGTCGACGGCACCGAGCAACCGTTGCGCGACGCACTGATCTCACACTTCGATTTCTGCCGGGTCACTCCGGACCTGGTGCGCTTCATCGCCGAACACAGCCGCGGCGCAAAGCGGTTGTTGGCGCCCAAGGCCAAGCTCGACAAGTGGCTGGCCGGCCGAAACGGACTAGACCTGGTCCAGGAGTTCGTCGTGCATGCCGATCCGGACGAGTGGCGCGAGGTGCTGGTCCGGCTGACCCCGCGCAGCTATTCGATCTCGTCGAGCCCGCTCGTCAGCCCGCACGAAGTGCAGTTGACGGTGTCGGTGGTGCGCTACCGCGGCGCCGACGGCGGACGGCGCGGCGGCGTGTGTTCGACGTTCCTCGCTGACCGGGCAGCGTCGGCGCCGGTGTTTCTGCAACGGTCCCCGCACTTCCGCCCGCCCGAAGACGGCTCGATCCCGATGATCATGGTCGGTCCGGGCACCGGCGTCGCACCGTTCCGCGGGTTTCTGCAGGAGCGGCGGGCGCTGGGCCACCGTGGGCGCAACTGGTTGTTCTTCGGTGGCCAGCACCGAGACCAGAACTTCTACTACCGCGACGATTTCGAGGACATGGCTCGCGACGGTCTGCTCGACCGGTTGGACCTCGCATTCTCCCGCGACCAATCGTCGCGGGTGTATGTCCAACACCGAATGCTCGACCGCGGCGCCGACGTGTGGCGCTGGCTCGAGGAGGGCGCACACTTCTACGTCTGCGGCGACGCGGTTCGCATGGCCCGCGACGTCGATGCCGCGCTGACCACGATCATCGAGCGCCACGGTGGGCTGTCACACGAACAGGCCCATGACTACAAACGCGAACTGGTCGCGGCCAAGCGCTACGTGCGAGATGTGTACTGACCTGGTGTCCGAGGGGGGACTTGAACCCCCACGCCCGTTAATAGGGCACTAGCACCTCAAGCTAGCGCGTCTGCCATTCCGCCACTCGGACCTGTTGTGGGCAGCTAAGGCTATCGGATCACCGAGGCCGGACCCAAACCCAGTAGGCAGGTCAATGGTACGAATGGTGACTGTGACTGGTCCCGTAAATGCCGAGGCGGAGGTCGTCGACCTCGTCAGCGCGCTCATCCGGTTCGACACGTCCAACACCGGCGAGCCGGCCACCACCAAGGGCGAGGCCGAGTGCGCGCGCTGGGTGGCCGAACAACTTGAAGAGGTCGGTTACGCCACCGAGTACGTCGAAGCGGGCGCACCGGGACGGGGCAACCTGTTCGCCCGGCTGGAAGGCGCCGACCGCTCGCGCGGGGCATTGCTGCTGCACGGCCACCTCGACGTGGTGCCGGCCGAGGCCTCCGACTGGAGCGTGCACCCGTTCTCGGGTGCGGTCGAAGACGGCTACGTGTGGGGTCGCGGCGCGGTCGACATGAAGGACATGTGCGGCATGCTGATCGCGATCGCACGACACTTCAAGCGCGCGGGGATCACCCCGCCGCGCGACCTGATCTTCGCGTTCCTGTCCGACGAGGAGGCCGGCGGCAAGTTCGGGTCGCACTGGCTGGTCAAGCACCGGCCCGACCTGTTCGCGGGCGTCACCGAGGCGGTTGGCGAGGTCGGCGGCTTTTCGCTGACGGTGCCGCGCAAGGACGGCGGTGAACGACGCCTCTACCTGGTCGAAACCGCAGAGAAGTCGATGAACTGGATGAAACTGACCGCGCGCAGCCACGCCGGCCACGGTTCGATGATCCACGACAGCAACGCCGTCACCGCCGTCGCCGAGGCCGTAGCCAAACTGGGCCGCCACGAGTTCCCGCTGGTGATGACCGACGCTGTCGGGCAGTTCCTGCAGGCGGTCACCGAGGAGACCGGCTACTCGTTCGACATCGACTCCCCGGACCTGCCGGGGGCGATCGCGAAGCTGGGCCCGATCGCTCGCGTCGTCGGCGCCACGCTGCGCGACACCGCCAACCCGACCATGCTCAAGGCCGGATACAAGGCCAACGTCATCCCGGCGTCGGCCGAGGCCGTGGTGGACTGCCGCATCCTGCCCGGCCGCCAGGCCGCCTTCGAGCGCGAGGTCGACGAACTGATCGGTCCCAACGTGATCCGCGAATGGGTCACCCAACTGCCGTCCTACGAGACGACATTCGACGGCGACCTGGTCGACGCGATGAACGGCGCCATTCTCTCGGCGGACCCCGATGCCCGCATCGTGCCGTACATGCTCTCCGGTGGAACAGATGCAAAAGCCTTCGCCCAGTTGGGAATTCGCTGCTTCGGCTTCGCTCCACTGCAGCTACCGCCCGACCTCGATTTCACTGCGTTGTTCCATGGCGTCGACGAACGGGTACCCGTTGACGCGTTGAAGTTCGGTACCCAGGTCCTCGAGCACTTCCTGCTGCACAGCTGATACGAAAGGACGAGTCATGGCGTTTGACTACAACCCGTACGAATTCCTCCCCGAATTGCCGTCGTTCACATTGACGTCGGACACCTTCACCGACGGCCAGGCGTTGGGCAACGACCAGGTCAGCGGCATCATGGGTGCCGGCGGCAGCGACGTTTCGCCACATCTGACGTGGTCGGGCTTCCCCGAAGAGACCCGCAGCTTCGCCGTGACCGTCTACGATCCCGACGCGCCGACCGCGTCCGGCTTCTGGCACTGGGCGGTGGCGAACCTGCCGGCGACGACGACCGAACTGCCCGAAGGTGTGGGCGACGGCAGCGGGTTGCCCGGTGACGCGCTCACGCTGCGCAACGACGCCGGCGTCAAGCGCTTCATCGGCGCCGCCCCGCCGCCCGGCCACGGCCCGCACCGCTACATCGTCGCCGTGCACGCCGTCGACGTCGAGAAGCTCGACCTGCCCGAGGACGCGACCCCGGCCTACCTCGGTTTCAACCTGTTCCAGCATGCGATCGCGCGGGCGCTGATCCACGGCACTTACGAACAGAAGTAGCGAAATTCGCTCTGCGCGCTTCGATTACGTTCCCGACACCTGCACGACTGGCTTTTTTCAGGAAGTCACGTATGGTCGCGATCGAGTGATTGCCACTTCTGTCCAAGGAGCGACAATGGCTGATAAGAAACCAGGCAAGTCCCTGAAGAAGGCCGAACGGTCCCTCAAGGAACGGCGCGCGGAGAAGCGTCAGCGCGAGACCGAGTCCGGCGAGTTCATCCGCAAGCGCAAGCGCTACTGAGTCGCCGAGCCGACCGCGTCGGCCAAGGACGCGAAGCCGCCCTCGTGGAGGCGGCGGGCAATCCCGTCGTGGATGCCTTTGGCCCACAGCCCGCCGCCGTACACGAAACCCGTGTAGCCCTGCAGCAATGAGGCGCCGGAGACGATCCGGTCCCAGGCGTCGTCGGCGGTTTCGATGCCGCCCACGCTGATCAGCACCAGGCGGTCGCCGACGCGCCGGTAGAGCCTGCGCAGCACCTCGGCCGAGCGCATCGCGACCGGCCGCCCCGAGATGCCGCCCGGTCCGAGCTCGTCGACGCCCGGGGTGGCCAGCCCCTCGCGCGAGGCGGTGGTGTTGGTGGCGACGATGCCGGCGAGACCGAGTTCGACTGCCAGGTCGGCGATCTCGTCGACATCGTGGTCGGACAGATCAGGTGCGATTTTCACCAGCACCGGGGTCGATGTCTCGGCCAGCACCGCGGTCAGGATCGGCCGTAACGACTGCACCGCCTGCAGGTCACGCAGGCCGGGGGTGTTCGGTGAGCTGACGTTGACCACGACGAACGAGGCGAGCGGTCCGAGCAGGCGGGCGGACGCCGCGTAGTCCTGGACCGCCTCGTCGGCGGGGGTGAGTTTCGTCTTGCCGATGTTCACCCCGACCGGCACGTCGGGCCGATGGCGGGCCAGTTGGAGGGCGAGTTCACCCGCGCCGTGGTTGTTGAAACCCATCCGGTTCAACACCGCGTGGTCTTCGGGCAGACGGAACATCCGCGGTTTGGGATTGCCGGGCTGGGCCTGCGCGGTCACCGTGCCCACCTCGGCGTACCCGAAGCCGAGCGCGCCCCAGGTCCGCAGTCCGCTGCCGTTCTTGTCGAAACCGGCGGCCAAGCCGAGCGGCCCGGGGAACCGGACGCCGAACACCGTGCTGGCCAGCACCGAATCCCGCGGTCCCAGCCAGCGCTTCAGCGCGTGCCGCGGCCACGGCAGGAACGTGGCGGCACGAAGCGCCGCGAACACCCACGTGTGAATCCGTTCGGGCGCCACGAGGAACAGCGCCCGCCGCAGCGTGCGATACATCATCGGGTCACTGTGCGGGCTGCTCGGCCAGGCCTGCCCGACCGGTCTTCTTGCGCCGCAGCAACACCCGCCGCGAACCGTCGGTGTACAGCCGGACGCGGGTGAGTTCCCAACCGCGGTATTCGGCCTCGATCGACAACCGGGTCGATGCGCTGACGCGCGTCACATCAGGCGGCAGCCGCAGTGGAATCCACTCGTAGTCGTCGGTCGGATCGGCCTTGACGACCTCTTCCCAGCCTGATGGCATCCGGCCGCGGTGTATGGCGCTCATCGGTGGCGCCCGCTCGCCGCGTCTTCGATCACCTGCACACCCGCTCCCGATCCGGACACCACGTACAGCGTGCCAGAGGATTCGTCATAAGCCAGGCAGTTCGGTTGCTGCACGGTTCGAAATCGCACCTTCTCGACGGGGATGCCGGTGGCCAGATCGTAGCCAACAACCTCGTTGGTCGCCGTCTGCGACACCCAGGTCAGCGTCGAGGATCCGACCAGGCCGAAGGGCGCGCCGCGCACCGGGTAACGCTGCCGCAGGATCAGCGGGTCGGAGCCGAAAACCAACAAACCCTCGCCGCGGGTATCGGCGACCAGCACCCGCCCGGCGGTGTCGGCGACCATCGTCGTCGCGCCCTCGCCGGCACGCAGCGCCTGCGCCTGTTCGGCGCCGCTCTCGGTCAACGCCGTCACCGATGTCTGGCCGCGGTCGAGTACGAAAGCCGTGTTCTGATGGGCGGCAAGGGCGTCGACGCGGGCGAAGATCTTCAGCTGCGCTTCGACGGCAGCGCCGGAAGCCGGCGTCTCGGGGGCCAGGGTGTAGACCGCGCCGTCGGCGCTGCCGAGCACCAGTCGGCCGTCCGCGCGGCGCGCGATCGCAGTGAAATCGGTGTCCGGGTGATCTGCGATGTCGATCTTGGTCGCGGTGCGGTCGGCGAGGTCGATCCGGTGGTAGCCGCCCCGGGTCGCCGCGTAGAGGTGGCCGTCGCCGTCACCGGTCAACGCCGTCGCGGCGGTGGACAGCGGCACCGTGGCGATCTCGTCATCGGCCTTCGAGAACACCGTGAGCAGCGACTGGCCCGCCGGATCTGGCGCCAGCACGGCCAACGAACCGCTGCCCGCGTCGACGACCGCCGCCTGCGCATGGCCGGCCATCGGTCGCACCACACCGTCGGGTCGGGCGGTGACCGGCGGCGACACCGCCGCCTGAGCGGGTGCGATGGTCGGCGGCGCATCGGACGACCCGGCCGAGCAGCCAGCGACCAGAAAAATTGCCAGCATCGTCACGATCCATCGAAAATGCTGATTCGAGGTGTTTATCAACGGCGGCAAGGGGTAGCTCTCGGTCGTGCGTACGGTGAAGCGACTGGATCGTCAGTCTAGGCAGACGGTCGAGGGTGGGTCTTGCGCCACTCGCCGTGCCCTCCCAAACGGCGGACGGTCCGGCGGTATGGTGCGATCATGACGCTGGCCGCCGACCGCGAACTGGGCGCGGACTTTGCGATCGAGGACATGACCACCGGTGTCCATGCCAGCGGTTTCGGCCAGGTGGGCGACGGCCGGAGCTTCTCGTTCCATGTCGAGCGGCAGACGCTGGTCGTCGAGGTCTACCGTCCTCGGCTGGCCGGCCCGGTTCCGCTCGAAGAAGACGTCGTGGCGGTGTCCAGCCGCAAGCTCACCGACATCGACGTGACCGACCGGCGCAGTGTGGGCGCGGCGGTGCGCGATCTGGTGGCCGCCGCCGAGCCGGTGGCGCGGACCGGCCGCTAACGCCGCTCACGGTACGGTCGTCGTCGTGACGGACGTGCCGGCGATGTCGTGGGTACAGGTCGTCGTCCTCGCGATAGTGCAGGGTCTGACCGAATTCCTGCCCGTCTCGTCGTCTGGTCATCTGGCCATCACCTCGCGCGTGTTCTTCACCGATGACGCGGGCGCGTCGTTCACCGCCGTCACCCAGATCGGTACCGAGTTCGCGGTGCTGCTCTATTTCGCGAAGGACATCGGCCGCATCGTCAAGGCGTGGTTCAACGGGTTGTTCGTCACCGCGCACCGCACCGCCGACTACTGGCTGGGCTGGTACGTGATCATCGGCACCATCCCGATCGGTGTTCTCGGCCTGTTGTTCAAGGACGAAATCCGCACGGGCGCACGTAATCTGTGGGCCATCGCGATCGCGCTGATCGTGTTCTCCGCCGTCATCGCCGCCGCCGAGTATTTCGGCCGCCAAACCCGCGCGGTCGAACAGCTGACGTGGAAGGACAGCATCATCGTCGGTCTGGCGCAGTGCCTTGCGCTGCTGCCCGGTGTCTCCCGTTCCGGCGCGACGATCAGCGCGGGGCTCTTCTGTGGACTCAACCGCGAGCTGGCCGCCCGATTCGGCTTCCTGTTGGCCATCCCGGCGGTGTTCGCCTCCGGGCTGTTTTCACTGCCCGACGCGTTTCACCCTGTCGGCGAGGGGATGAGTGCCACCGGCCCGCAGTTACTCGTCGCCACCGTGATCGCGTTCGTCGTCGGCTTCGCCGCAGTGGCGTGGTTCCTGCGGTTCCTGGTCCGGCACAGCATGTACTGGTTCGTCGCGTATCGCGTCATCCTGGGAACCGTGGTGCTGATCCTGCTGGGCACGGGCGTGGTGGCCGCGACATGACGGTGATTTTGTTGCGGCACGGCCGCTCGACGTCCAACACCGCCCACACGCTCGCGGGCCGGTCCGAGGGCGTCGACCTCGACGACCGGGGACGCGAGCAGGCGCAGCAGTTGGCGGCGCGGATCGGCTCGCTACCCATCCGCGCGATCGTGCGCTCGCCGCTGCTGCGGTGCGAACGCACGGTGGAACCGCTGGCCGCCGCGCTGGACTTGACGCCGATCGTCGACGAGCGGATCTCCGAGGTCGACTACGGCACCTGGACCGGACGCAAAATCGCCGAGCTGGTGAAGGAACCACTGTGGTCGGTGGTCCAGCAGCAGCCGAGCGCCGCGGTGTTCCCGGACGGGGAGGGGCTGGCCCACGTGCAGGCCCGCGCGGTAGCGGCGGTACGCGAGCACGATCGTCGGCTGGCACAACAGCATGAGGGCGACGTGTTGTGGGTCGCCTGCACACACGGCGACGTGATCAAGGCCGTCGTCGCCGACGCGCTCGGCACCCATCTCGACAGCTTCCAACGGATCACCGCCGACCCGGCTTCGGTGAGCGTGATCCGGTACACGGCGGTGCGGCCGTTCGTGATCCACGTCAACCACACCGGTGACCAACTGACGTCCGGCCTGCTGCCCAAACCGGCACCGACCGACGGCCAGGCCGGCTCAGCGGAGGGGGACGTGCCCCCGGAGGACGCAGTCGTCGGCGGATCGACCGGCTGATCGCGATTACGGCTGACGAGCCGTAACAGGTATTTTGAAAAGTGCCATGGCCCGCGCAATCCACGTCTTCCGCACACCCGACCGCTTCGTGGCCGGGACCGTCGGTCAACCCGGCAATCGCACGTTCTATCTGCAGGCTGTGCACGACAAGCGAGTCGTTTCGGTGGTGCTGGAGAAGCAGCAGGTCGCCGTGCTCGCAGAGCGGATCGCCGCGCTGCTGCTCGAGATCAATCGCCGGTTCGGCACGCCGATCCCGCCCGATACCGGCGAGGTGGAGGATCTCAGTCCGCTGATCACCCCGGTCGACGCGGAGTTCCGGGTGGGCACGATGGGTCTGGGTTGGGACTCCGAGGCGCAGACCGTGGTCGTCGAACTGCTCGCGGTGTCGGAGACCGAGTTCGACGCGTCGGTGGTGCTCGACGACGCCGAGGAGGGCCCCGACGCGGTTCGCGTCTTCCTCAGCCCCGAGTCGGCGCGCGAATTCGCGACACGGTCGAACCGGGTAATCTCGGCAGGCCGACCGCCGTGTCCGTTGTGCGACGAGCCGCTGGACCCCGAAGGGCACATCTGCGTGCGCACCAACGGCTACCGGCGCGGCGCCTTCGCCGAGTCCGACGATGACGTCGACATCTGACGCCGGGTCCGACGCCGTTCGCGAGGAGGTGCTGCAGCGCGGCGAGCTGACCGTCATCGGACGCATCCGTTCGGCCAGCAACGCGACCTTCCTGTGCGAGGCGAACCTCGGTGAGCAGCAAGTGCATTGCGTCTACAAGCCGGTTGCGGGCGAGGCGCCGCTGTGGGACTTCCCCGACGGCACATTGGCGGGCCGGGAACGCGGTGCTTACCTGGTGTCGGCAGCATTGGGATGGAATGTTGTGCCCCACACCATCATTCGCAGTGGGCCCGCAGGTGAGGGCATGGTCCAGCTGTGGGTGGACCAGCCGGGCGATGAGGTCGACGAGGAACAGCCCTCAGGTCCGGACCTGGTAGATCTACTGCCCGCAGGCCGGATCCCGCCGGGCTTTCTGCCGATCCTGCAGGCCTACGACTACGCCGGCGGCGAGGTCATTCTGGTGCACGCCGACGACGACCGGTTGCGCCGGATGGCGGTGTTCGACGTGCTTGTCAACAACGCCGACCGCAAGGGCGGCCACATCCTGTGCGGGGTCGACGGGCGCGTCTACGGCGTGGACCACGGGGTGACGTTGCACGTCGAGGACAAATTACGCACCGTGTTGTGGGGCTGGGCCGGTAAGCCCGTCGACGACCAGACGCTCGAGTCGGTCGGCGCGCTGCGTGACCGGTTACGGAACGGATTGGCCGATGAACTGTCCGCCCACATCACCGAGCGGGAGATCGTCGCGTTGCTCGCGAGAACGCGTGCGCTGCTGGATGATCCGGTGATGCCCGCGCCCGATCGGCGACGTCCGATCCCGTGGCCGGCGTTCTGACCTCGATCCTGTGCCGTCGGCGCCAAGGTCATTGGTGATACTGACCTGATGAGCCTGACCGATGCGGCGCTGGCCGCCGAGGTGGCCGCCGAGGCGGGCGAGATGCTGGTGAAGGTCCGTGCGGAGGTCGGTTTCTACGACCCCTACGACCTGGGTGACGCCGGTGACAAGCTGGCCAACAAGCTGATTCTCGACCGGCTTGCTGCCGCGCGACCCGACGACGCGGTGCTCTCCGAAGAGGCCGTCGACGATCTGTCGCGCGTGGACGCCGACCGGGTCTGGATCGTCGACCCGGTCGACGGCACCCACGAGTTCTCCATGCCGCGGCGAACGGACTGGGCGGTGCACATCGCGCTGTGGCGGCGCGACGGCGGTCCGAACGGGCGGATCACCGATGCGGCCGTCGCGCTGCCGGCCCGCAACGAGGTCTACCGCACCGACACCGTCAACCCGCCGCCGCCGCGCGCCCACGGCCCGATCCTGATCACCGCGAGTGCGAACCGGCCACCACCGGTGCTGTGGTGGTTGCGCGACCGGATGGACATCCAGTTGGTGCGCATCGGGTCGGCCGGCGCCAAGGCGATGGCGGTGGTGCGCGGCGACGTCGATGCCTATCTGCATGCCGGCGGGCAGTGGGAGTGGGATTCGGCGGCACCGGCCGGGGTGGTGCAGGCCGCCGGTCTGCATGCATCGCGCCTGGACGGCTCGGAGCTGATCTACAACCGGCGCGACCCCTATCTGCCCGACCTGCTGATGTGTCGGCCGGAGCTGAGCGAGCCGCTGCTCGACGAGATCCGGTCGGCGTATCGGAGCCGCTGGCGGGACTGACTTGCGGGATGCAACGGGACCGGACCGGGAATGAAACAGGCGCTCGCCCCTCTTCTGTCTGTCGGTCAGGGCGATGCCTAGAGTCGACGCTATGAAATCGTGGCCGGCTCCCGTCGTCCCGGCTTTGCCGGGCCGCGGGCCGCAGCTGCGCCTCTACGACAGTGCCGACCGCCAGGTCCGTCCGGTCGGCGCGGGGGAGACGGCCACGATGTACGTCTGCGGCATCACCCCCTACGACGCGACCCATCTCGGCCATGCGGCCACCTACCTGGCGTTCGACCTCGTGCACCGCATCTGGCTGGACGCGGGCCACCGCGTGCATTACGTGCAGAACATCACCGATGTCGACGACCCGCTGTTCGAGCGTGCGCAGCGCGACGGTATCGACTGGCGCGACTTGGCCGACCGGGAAACCGCGCTGTTCAACGAGGACATGGCGGCGCTGCGGGTGCTCCCGCCGCACGAGTACATCGCGGCCACCGAGGCCATCGCCGAGGTCATCGAGGTCGTCGAGAAGCTGCTGGCATCCGGTGCCGCCTATGTCGTCGAGGACGCCGAGCACCCCGACGTCTACTTCCGCGCCGACGCGACCGCGCAGTTCGGATACGAGTCGGGTTATGACCGCGACACCATGCGGCTGCTGTTCGCCGAACGCGGCGGTGATCCCGATCGTCCGGGCAAGGGTGACGAACTCGACGCGCTGCTGTGGCGGGCACACCGGCCCGGCGAGCCGAGTTGGCCGTCGCCGTTCGGGCCCGGACGCCCCGGGTGGCATGTGGAATGCGCCGCGATCGCGCTGAGCCGCATCGGCACCGACCTCGACATCCAGGGCGGCGGCAGCGACCTGATCTTCCCGCATCACGAGTTCTCGGCCGCCCACGCCGAATCCGTCACCGGCGAACGCAGATTCGCCCGCCACTACGTGCACGCGGGCATGATCGGCTGGGACGGTCACAAGATGAGCAAGAGTCGCGGGAACCTGGTGCTGGTCTCCCGTCTGCGTGCCGAGGGCGTCGATCCCGCGGCGATCCGGCTCGGGCTGTTCGCCGGTCACTACCGCGCCGACCGGCACTGGAGTGACGCCGTGCTCACCGAGGCGCGCGAGCGGCTGGACCGGTGGCGTGCCGCGGTCGCGCTGCCTGGCGCCCCGGACGCGGTCGACGTGGTGGACCGCGTACGCCGTTACCTCGCCGACGACCTCGATACCCCGAAAGCGCTTGCCGCCCTGGATGGTTGGGCAACCGACGCGCTGACCTACGGCGGGCACGACACCGAGGCGGGGCGCACGGTGGCGACTGCCGTGGACGCGCTACTCGGCGTGAATCTCTGACCCGTCCCGCCCCGGCCGGGGTACGTTGACAGCCATGGTTTCCGTGAACGGCAAAGTCGTCCTGATCACCGGCGGGGCGAACGGTATCGGCGAAGAGGTGGCGCGCCGCCTTCACGAAAAGGGCGCGAAGCTGGTGCTCACCGATCTCGACGCGGACCGGCTTGCGCAAGTGGCCGCACGGTTGGGCAACGAGGGTGTGCTGACGGCCGTCGCCGACGTGCGCGACCTGGCCGCGATGGAGTCCGCCGTCGCCAAGGGCGTCGAGCGGTTCGGCGGCATCGACATCGTGATGGCAAACGCGGGCATCGCCACTTACGGTTCGGTCCTGAAGGTCGACCCGGTGGCGTTCCAAACTCTCATCGACGTCAACATCGTCGGCGTGTTCCACACCGTGCGCGCCGCGTTGCCCTCGGTGATCGACCGCCGCGGTTACGTGCTGATCGTCTCGTCGGCGGCCGCCTACGCCGCATCTGCCGGCATGGCGCCCTACGACGCGTCGAAGGCCGCCGTCGAACACTTCGCGAACGCCTTGCGCCTCGAGGTCGCCCACCAGGGCGTCGACGTCGGATCGGCCCACATGCTCTGGATCGACACGCCGCTGGTGCAGGAGAGCAAGTCGGATCTGCCGAGCGTCCGCAAAATGCTGGACACGTTGCCCGGCCCGCTGGGCAAGACCACCTCGGTGCAGAAGTGCGGGGAGCTGTTCGTCAAAGGGATGGAAGAACGCAGCCGCCGTGTCAACTGCCCACGTTTCGTCGGACTGCTGCGCTGGCTCAAGCCGGTGCTGTCGTCGCGGTTGGGGGAGCGCACGACGCTCAAATCGGTACCCGAACTGCTGCCGAAGATGGACGCCGAGGTCGCCGGGCTCGGCCGGTCGATGAGCGCCCGCACCGAGGCGCTGGAAAAGCGCTGAGCCGGGCTACCGCCCTCGGTGGTCGTCTGTCGGGCTACCGCCCTCGGCGGTCGTCAGTCGGGCTACCGCCCTCGGCGGCGCAGGTAGCGCTCGAACTCCGCCGCCAGCGCGTCGCCGTCGATCTTGCCGAGCACCTCGTGCATGTCGACCTCGGCGTCGCCGCGTTCCTCCAGCGATTGGACGTATTCGGCGATCTCGTCGTCCTCGGCGGTCATCTCCGACACCGCCTGCTCCCACTCCTCGGCCGCCGCCGGCAGGTCGGCCAGCGGCACCTCGATGTCGAGCACATCCTCGACGCGGCGCAGCAGCGCGACCGTGGCCTTCGGATTCGGGGGCTGAGAGACGTAGTGCGGGACCGCGGCCCAGAATGTCACCGCGGGGATGCCCGCCCGCACACACGCATCCTGGAACACCCCGGCGATACCGGTCGGCCCCTCGTAGCGCGTCTCTTCCAGCCCGAACACCTTCGCCGAGTCCGACGAGTACGCCGCCCCCGACACGGGCACCGGGCGGGTGTGCGGCGTGTCGGCCAGCAGGGCGCCGAGGATGACTACGGTCTGGACGTTGAGCTTGTCGGCGATCGCCAACAACTCCGAGCAGAACGTGCGCCAGCGCATGTTGGGCTCGACGCCGTGCATCAGCACGATGTCGCGGTCGGACCCCGGCGGGCGACAATGCGAAATCCGCATCGACGGCCACACCAGCTCCCGCGTGACCCCGTCGACCTGCCGGATCACCGGCCGGTTCACCTGGTAGTCGTAGTACGCCTCGTCATCGATGTCGACGATCGTCTCGGCCTCCCAGATGTCGTCCAGGTGTTCCACCGCGTCGCTGGCCGCATCACCGGCGTCGTTCCAGCCTTCGAACGCTGCGACGACGATCGTGTCGTTCAGTTCGGGCGGTTTGAAACCGCTCGCATCCGACAAGGTCACAACGCCAGCGTAAGCCCTGTGCGGCGGGTAGGAGCGCCATCGCCACACGAGCTGATTTGATATGGCGACTACCCTGTATTCGTGGCTGAGGTGACCGATCGCACGTATGACACCGTCGGGGCCGGCGCGACGGGTAACGACGAGAACCGACCGATGTGATCGGGACGGAATGCGTTCGGCTGCAATCTGGTTAAGACTCGTGTGTACGACGTTGCCGACACGATCGGCGGCCCCTGGCCCGAGGGCAACGTCGGCGCCGAGCGGGTTGGGGTCGGCCGCGGCGACGAGTTGGCGTCCCAGACGTCGATCCGGTGACGACGTAGACTTACCTGGTCGAGAGGCGTTGCAACGGTTTCCGGGGGGTTTGATCCGTCCTGGTAGCCGCCACGCTCGACGGAGTCAAGGACGCCTTCCGCTAAGGAAGGACTGCACGTGAACGCCTTTGAGTCGAACATCACTGAACCGGACTCCGCGCAACCGAACGTTTTCGAGCCGAATATCCGCCCGGACTGTACCGAGGAACTGGCGGCCACCCTGCGCGACCGGATCATGGTGATCGACGGCGCGATGGGCACGGCGATCCAGCGCGACCGGCCCGACGAGGCCGGCTACCGCGGGGAGCGGTTCAAGGACTGGCCGAGCGACCTTCAGGGCAACAACGACCTGCTCAACCTGACCCAGCCGCACATCATCGAGGCGATCCACCGCGAGTATCTCGAGGCGGGCGCCGATATCCTGGAGACCAACACCTTCAACGCGACCGCGGTCTCGCTGTCTGACTACGGCATGGCCGAGCTGAGCTACGAGGTGAACTACGTCGGCGCCGCCCTGGCGCGGGCGGCCTGCGACGAGTTCAGCACCCCGGAAAAGCCCCGCTACGTCGCCGGCACCCTCGGTCCAACCACGCGGACCGCGTCGATCTCACCGGACGTCAACGACCCCGGCGCCCGCAACATTTCCTACGACCAGCTGGTCGCCGCCTACCTCGAAGCTGCCAACGGCCTGGTCGACGGTGGTGCCGACATCCTTCTCGTCGAGACCATCTTCGACACCCTGAATGCCAAGGCCGCGGTGTTCGCCCTCGAGACGTTGTTCGAGGACCGTGGCCGCCGCTGGCCGGTGATCATCTCAGGCACCATCACCGACGCCTCCGGACGGACGTTGTCCGGCCAGGTCACCGAAGCGTTCTGGAACTCGATCAGGCACGCCAAGCCGCTGGCGGTCGGCCTCAACTGCGCCCTCGGCGCACCGGAGATGCGGCCCTACATCGCCGAGATCGCGCGGATCGCAGACACCTTTGTGTCCTGCTACCCGAACGCCGGCCTGCCGAACGCCTTCGCCGAGTACGACGAGACTCCGGAGCGGCAGGCCTCTTACCTCGCCGACTTCGCCGAGGCCGGCCTGGTCAACCTCGCCGGTGGTTGCTGCGGAACGACGCCGGCCCACATCGCCGAGATCGCCAAGGTTGTCGAGGGCAAGCCGCCGCGCCGGGTGCCCGAGATCCCCGTAGCCACCCGGCTGTCGGGCCTCGAGCCGCTCAACATCACCGACGGCTCGCTGTTTGTGAACATCGGTGAACGCACCAACATCACCGGCTCGGCCCGGTTCCGCAACCTGATCAAGGCCGAGGACTACGACACCGCCTTATCGGTCGCCCTGCAGCAGGTCGAGGTCGGTGCGCAGGTCATCGACATCAACATGGACGAAGGGATGATCGACGGCGTCGCCGCGATGGACCGGTTCACCAAGCTGACCGCGTCCGAGCCCGACATCAGCCGCGTCCCGGTGATGATCGACTCGTCGAAGTGGGAGGTCATCGAGGCCGGCCTGAAGAACGTGCAGGGCAAGCCGATCGTCAACTCGATCTCCATGAAGGAGGGCGAGGAGAAGTTCATCCGCGAAGCCCGGCTGTGCCGCAAGTACGGCGCCGCGGTCGTCGTGATGGCCTTCGACGAAGAGGGACAGGCCGACAACCTGGAGCGCCGCAAACAGATCTGCGGGCGCGCCTACCGGATCCTGACCGAAGAGGTCGGCTTCCCCGCCGAGGACATCATCTTCGACCCGAACTGCTTCGCGCTGGCGACCGGAATCGAGGAGCACGCCACCTACGGCATCGACTTCATCGAGGCCTGCGCCTGGATCAAGGAGAACCTGCCCGGGGTGCACATCTCCGGCGGCATCTCCAACGTGTCGTTCTCGTTCCGCGGCAACAACCCGGTCCGCGAGGCGATCCACGCGGTTTTCCTGTTCCACGCCATCAACGCCGGTCTGGACATGGGCATCGTCAACGCCGGTGCGCTGGTGCCCTACGACTCGATCGACCCGGAACTGCGGGACCGGATCGAGGACGTCGTGCTCAACCGTCGCCCCGACGCCGCCGAACGGCTGCTGGAGATCGCCGAACGGTTCAACAATAAGGACAAACCGGAGGATCCTGCGGCCGCGGAGTGGCGATCTCTCCCTGTCCGCGAACGGATCACGCACGCACTGGTCAAGGGCATCGACGCGCACGCCGAGGCCGACACCGAGGAATTGCGGGCCGAGATCGCCGCCGCAGGGGGCCGGCCTATCGAGGTGATCGAGGGTCCGCTGATGGACGGTATGAACGTCGTCGGTGACCTCTTCGGGGCAGGCAAGATGTTCCTGCCCCAGGTGGTGAAGTCGGCCCGGGTGATGAAGAAGGCGGTGGCCTACCTGCTGCCGTACATCGAGGCCGAGAAGCAGCCCGGTGATGCCGACGACACCAACGGCACGATCGTGATGGCGACCGTGAAGGGCGACGTCCACGACATCGGCAAGAACATCGTCGGCGTCGTGCTGCAGTGCAACAACTACTCCGTGATCGACCTCGGGGTGATGGTGCCTGCCCAGAAGATCCTCGACGCGGTCAAAGAGCACAACGCCGACATGGTCGGGTTGTCCGGTTTGATCACTCCGTCGCTGGACGAGATGGTCAACTTCGCCGTCGAGATGGAACGCCAGGAGCTGGAGATTCCGCTGCTGATCGGTGGCGCGACCACCTCGCGCGCGCACACGGCCGTGAAGATCTCGCCGCGTCGCAGCGGTCCGGTGGTCTGGGTCAAGGACGCGTCGCGCTCGGTGCCGGTCGCTGCGGCGCTGCTCGACGACAAGCAGCGGCCCGCCCTGCTGGAGGCCACCGAGAAGGACTATGCGGCCCTTCGTGAACGGCACGCCCAGAAGAACGAGCGCCCGATGCTGACGCTCGAGAAGGCCCGTGCGAACCGGACACCGATCGAGTGGGACGGCTACACGCCGCCGGTACCCGCCCAGGGGGTCGGTGTCCGCGAGTTTCTCGACTACGACCTCGCCGAACTGCGCGAGTACATCGACTGGCAGCCGTTCTTCAACGCCTGGGAGATGAAGGGCCGCTTCCCCGACATCCTCAACAACCCCGCCACCGGCGAGACCGCCCGCAAGCTGTACGACGACGCCCAGGAAATGCTCGACACCCTGATCAAGGAGAAGTGGCTGACCGCCAACGGGGTGATCGGGTTCTTCCCGGCGAACGCCGTGGGCGACGATGTCGAGGTCTACACCGACGAGAGCCGCACCGAGGTGCTGACCACGCTGCACAACCTGCGCCAGCAGGGCGAGCACCGCGCCGGGATTCCGAACCGGTCGCTGGGCGACTACATCGCACCGAAAGACACCGGCCTGGCCGACCACGTCGGCGCGTTCGCCGTCACCGCGGGGCTGGGCAGCCAGGACAAGATCATGGAGTTCAAGGCAGCTCTCGACGACTACAGCGCGATCCTGCTGGAGTCGATCGCCGACCGGCTGGCAGAGGCGTTCGCCGAACGGCTGCACCAACGGGTTCGTACGGAGTTCTGGGGGTACCAGCCTGACGAACAACTCGACAACGAGGCACTCATCGGGGAGAAATACGTCGGAATCCGTCCTGCCCCAGGCTATCCCGCCTGTCCGGAGCACACCGAGAAAGCGACGCTGTGGAAGTTGATGGACGTGCAGAAGAGGACCGGCATCGAGCTGACCGATTCGATGGCAATGTGGCCAGGTGCCGCGGTCAGCGGCTGGTACTACTCGCACCCGCAGTCGCAGTACTTCGTGGTCGGCCGCGTCGCCCAGGACCAGGTCGCCGACTACGCGAAGCGTAAGGGCTGGACCCTGAAGGAAGGCGAGCGCTGGCTGTCCTCCAACCTCGCCTACAACCCGGAGGACTGAGCGCTACCGGAAGGCGCCCTATCGAAAAATCGAAGCGTTGTCGGCAGCCCACTGCGCCACGCTCTGCGCGGGCGTGCCCGTCAGTTCGGCGACCAGCGTGTTGGCCTGCTGCGGCTTGTCGACGCCTTTTTGGATTTCATCGAGATACCAGACCGCGTACTCGCCCATGATCGGGCGCAATGCCTCTTCGGCGTCGGGTCTGCTGCACTGCTCGAACGCGACGTCGACGCCGATCCCCGCGCCGATCTGCCCGGCGATCTCGGCACGGGTCAGCGCCCGGGGACCGGTAATGGGATACGTCTTTCCGTAGTGCGACTCATCGGGGTCGACCAGTAGCCTCGCGGCCACCCGGGCAATGTCATCCATGGAGATCGGCGACTCGACGACCGACGGGTACGGATCACGAACTGTGCGGGCGGCCCTGATCTGTTCGCCCCAGACGGTGAAGTTGTCGGTGAATTCACCTGGCCCGAGTTGTGTGCTGATGAGCCCGGAAGCCGTGATCTTGTCGGCGTGTTCCTGCCAATCTCCAGCGCCCGAGAGCGCCACCACATATTCGACGCCGGCCTTCTCGACGAGCTCAAGGGTGACGTCGAGCGTCGACGGCAGCGGGGCGAGATACAGCCGGTCAACACCCTCGAGCGCGGCGGGCAGCGTATCCGGCCGGCCGAGGTATCCGGTAATGGCGGCGACGCCGTCGGGCAATCCGGCTTTGGCGGGATTCGTCGTCAGCGCGCGGATGTCGTTGCATCCCAGTTCGATCAGATGATCGACGATGCGTCGGCCGATATTGCCGGTGGCGCCGGTCACGAGGATTGTCATGATTTTCACCGTACGTGGCACCCATGACACAATCCGGGCATGCAAGCCGTGCTGTTCGATATGGATGGCACGCTCGTCGACTCCGAAAAGCTCTGGGACATCTCGCTGGCGGCGTTGTATGACCACCACGGCGGTCGGCTCACCGCCGAGGTGCGCGCATCGCTGGTGGGTAGCTCTGCCGCCGACACCATTGCGACCGTGTATGCCGACCTCGGACTCGATCCGGATCCGCGCGCGATGGCGGAGTCGAACCGTTGGCTGCACGACCACACCGCCGAGTTGTTCGACGGCGGGCTGCCGTGGTGCGACGGAGCGCAAGAATTGTTGGAAGCACTTGCCGCCGAAGAAATCCCGATGGCATTGGTGACCAACACCCAGCGGGAGCTGACCGACCGTGCGCTGAACAGTGTTGGCAAGCACTATTTTTCGGTGACGGTATGCGGCGACGAGGTAGCGCGCGGCAAACCCGCGCCCGACGTCTACGAGCGTGCGGCGGCGCTGTTGGGACTGCACCCGGCGGCGTGCCTCGCGGTCGAGGACTCGGTCACCGGAACGGCGGCCGCCGAAGGCGCCGGATGCCCGGTACTGGTGGTGCCCAACGACGTGGCGGTGCCCGAGGGGCCGCGCCGGCACCACGTCTCCTCGCTTGCCGCAATGCGCGTTGCGGACCTGCGCAGCGTCCACTTCGACCTGGCTTCGCGCCGTGAAGAACGCACCGCCTGACGACGGGTCTGTGATTGAATGTGACGTCGGTCACGCGATGCTCGCGGAAAGGTGGCACATGACTCACGGGCCCGCCGGTGACGCCGTGACCGGGGTGGACTACGGGGGGTCCGAGCACAGTGGCCGTGTCGTACTCATCGCATCCGTGGCGGCGCTCGGCGGTCTGCTGTTCGGTTACGACAGCGCCGTCATCAACGGGGCGGTCGCGGCGGTCGAGGATCACTTCGCGATCAGCAAGACCGCGGTCGGCGTCGCGGTCGCGGCGGCGTTGATCGGCGCGGCCCTCGGAGCGGTGATCGCGGGCCGGTTGGCTGACAGGATCGGTCGGCTGTCGGTGATGAAGCTCGCCGCACTGCTCTTTCTGATCAGCGCCTTCGGCACCGGACTGGCCACCAACGTCTGGGTGTTCGGAGTCTTTCGGGTGGTCGGCGGTCTCGGCGTCGGCGTGGCCTCGGTCATCGCGCCCGCCTACATCGCCGAGACCTCTCCGCCCCGGATCCGGGGCAGGCTGGGTTCGCTGCAACAGCTGGCCATCGTCTGCGGCATCTTCATCTCGCTGGCGATCGACGCCCTGCTCGCGCATTTGGCCGGCGGGTCGCGCGAGGAACTGTGGTTGGGCATGGCGGCCTGGCGCTGGATGTTCCTCGCGATGGCGGTTCCCGCCGTCCTGTACGGGACGCTGGCGTTCACGATCCCCGAGTCACCCCGCTATCTCGTTGCGTCCTACCGGATTCCGGAAGCCCGGCGGGTTCTGAGTAAGCTGTTGGGCGAGAAGAACCTCGAGTTGACGATCACGCGGATCAGGGAATCGCTCAAGTCGGAGAAGCCGCCTTCGTGGCGTGATCTGCGCAAGCCGACGGGCGGGCTCTACGCGATCGTCTGGGTGGGCGTGCTGCTGTCGGTGTTCCAGCAGTTCGTCGGCATCAACGTGATCTTCTACTACTCGAACGTGCTGTGGGAGGCCGTCGGCTTCGGCGAGGGCCAGGCGTTCGTGATCACCGTGATCACGTCGGTGACCAACATCGTCACCACCTTGATCGCGATCGCGCTCATAGACAAGGTCGGCCGCAAACCGCTGCTGCTGGTCGGGTCGACGGGTATGGCCGTCACGCTCGGCACGATGGCGGTCATCTTCGGTACCGCTCCGGTGGTCGACGGTCAACCGCAACTCCAAGGGATCGCGGGCCCCATCGCGCTGGTGGCCGCGAATCTGTTCGTGGTGTCCTTCGGCATGTCATGGGGTCCGGTGGTGTGGGTACTGCTGGGCGAGATGTTTCCCAACCGCATCCGCGGTGCGGCACTTGGCCTGGCCGCCGCTGCGCAGTGGGTGGCCAATTGCGCGATCACGGCGTCGTTTCCCGCGCTCGGTGACTTCTCCCTAGGTATCGCCTACGGCTTCTACGCGATCTGCGCCGTGTTGTCGTTGCTGTTCGTGTGGCGGTTCGTCTCGGAGACCAAAGGTAAGGATCTCGAGGACATGGGCAACGAGTCTTCGTCTCAGGAGGCAAGCGTCTGACGGGAATCGACGAGTCGGTCGACGTCCTCGTCGCCGGCTCTGCTGGAGCGCTGGCCGGGGCCTATACCGCTGCGCGAGAGGGACTTTCGGTCGCGATCGTGGAGGCGACCGACCAGTTCGGCGGTACGTTCGCCTACTCGGGCGGGGGCGGAATGTGGTATCCGTGCAATCCGGTGCTCGTTCGCGCCGGCTGCGACGACACGCTCGAGGACGCGTTGCGGTACTACCGCGAGGTCGTCGGCGATCGCACCCCGGCGGCGTTGCAGCAGGCCTACGTCCGCGGCGGCGCGGCGCTGATCGCGTACCTCGAACGCGACGAGCATTTCGCGTTCAAAATCCTGCCGTGGCCCGACTATTACAGTGCGACCGCCGGTGCCCGCACCGACGGGATGCGCCACATCGTCTCCAAGGCGGTCCCCAACGACCGGCTCGGCCGGTTCGCGGGGCGGGTGCGCGGACCGCTGGACCACGAACGTCTCGGGGCGCCACAGCCCGACCTGCTCACCGGCGGCCGGGCACTGGTCGGACGGTTCCTGTGGGCGATGGCCGACAACCCCGCGGTGACTGCCCATCTGTCCACCAGCCTCGTCGAATTGGTGCTCGACGGCGGGCGCGTCGTGGGGGCAGTCGTCGAACACGACGGTTCGCGGCGCACGATCCTGGCGCGCCGCGGCGTCCTACTGGCCACTGGTGGGTTCGAGCAAGACGCCGACATGCGGGCCGAATTCGGCGTACCCGGTAGCGCCCGCGACACCATGGGCGCGCCCGCGAACACGGGGCTGGCGCACCGGGCCGCGATCGCCGTCGGCGCAAGCGTGGACTTGATGGATCAGGCTTGGTGGTCCCCGGGATTGATCCATCCCGGTGGGCGAGCGGCGTTTGCGCTGTGCTTCACCGGCGGCATCTTCGTCGACCGCGACGGGCGTCGCTTCACCAACGAATCGGCGGCCTACGACCGTCTCGGCCGCGAGATACTGCGCGCGATGCGGCAGGGCACCGTCACTAGGCCCTACTGGATGGTCTACGACAGCCGGGCCGGTGAGCAGCCACCGGTCATGGCCACCAACGTGTCCTTCTCGCCGACCGACGAGTACCGGTCCGAAGGGTGGTGGATTCAGGCCGACACCGTGGGCGCCCTCGCCGATAGGATCGGGGTTCCCGCGCCACATCTCGAGGACACCGTGCGGCGCTTCAACGAGTTCGCGCTGTGCGGTGTCGACGACGATTTCGGTCGCGGCCACGAATCGTTCGACCGCGCGTTCACCGGCGGTGCGTCGCCGTTGGTGCCCATCGACACCCCGCCCTACCGGGCGGCCGCCTTCGGCGTCTCCGATCTGGGCACCAAGGGCGGGCTGCGCACCGACACCCATGCCCGCGTCCTCGACACCGCCGGCCGGCCGATTCCGGGCCTGTATGCGGCCGGCAACACGATGGCGGCGGTTTCGGGGGAGACCTACCCCGGCGGCGGAAACCCGATCGGGGCGTCGCTGTTGTTCAGCCATCTGGCCGCGCTGCACATGGCCGGTTCGGGCAAACCGGCGTGACCCGCGGGGCCCAGCGTGACACAATCGCGTGCCGTGAAGACCTTCGACGCCCTGTTCGCCGAACTCGGCGAGCGCGCCCGGACCCGCCCCACCGGTAGTGGCACCGTTGCCGCGCTCGACGGCGGCATCCACGGGATCGGCAAGAAGATCCTCGAAGAGGCCGGCGAGGTGTGGCTGGCGGCCGAGCACGAAAGCGATGAGGCGCTCGCCGAGGAGATCAGTCAGCTGCTGTACTGGACGCAGGTGCTGATGATCGCGCGCGGCCTCTCCCTCGCCGACGTGTACGAGAAGCTGTGATGCCTGCCCTGCGAGTCGCCGTACCGAACAAGGGCACGCTCTCCGAACCGGCCAGCGACATCCTCTCCGAGGCGGGCTACCGGCGCCGCACCGATCCGAAGGACCTCACGGTCGTCGACCCGGCCAACAATGTCGAATTCTTCTTCCTGCGCCCCAAGGACATTGCCATCTACGTCGGGTCGGGTCAGCTGGATTTCGGCATCACCGGGCGTGATCTGGCCGCCGAGTCGGATGCGCCCGTGCGGGAACGGTTGGCGCTCGGCTTCGGGTCGTCGTCGTTCCGGTACGCGGCGCCGGCCGGGCGTCAGTGGCGCGTCGAGGATCTGGTCGGCAAGCGGATCGCCACCGCATTCCCGAACCTGGTGCGAAAAGACCTGGCGGCGCACGGCATCGACGCGACGGTGATCCGGCTCGATGGTGCGGTCGAGATCTCGGTGCAGCTCGGTGTCGCCGACGCGATCGCCGACGTAGTGGGCTCCGGCCGTACGCTCGGCCTACACAATCTGGTGGCTTTCGGTGCTTCCCTGTGTGACTCCGAGGCCGTGCTGATCGAACGGGACGGCGCCCCGGACAGCCCCACCGGCGCCCAATTGGTCGCTCGCGTCCAGGGCGTGGTTTTCGGGCAGCAGTACCTGATGCTCGACTACGACTGCCCGCGAAGCATTCTCGACGATGCCATCGCAGTGACTCCCGGGCTCGAGTCCCCGACCATCGCACCGCTCGCTGACCCGGCCTGGGCGGCGGTGCGCGCGTTGGTGCCCCGACGCGATGTCAATGCGATCATGGACGAGCTGTCGGCCATCGGCGCCAAGGCGATCCTGGCCACCGACATCCGGTTCTGTCGCTTCTGATTCAGCGGGAACTCGCTCGGCTTGCGTGTTAGCGTCCGGAGGTCGAAAAGACCGGCCGGAGGTTGTCATGACGCACGCCCTGATTCTGCTTCTCGCACTGTTGATCGGCGTGATCGCCGGGCTTCGCACACTGACCGCGCCCGCGGTGGTCTCCTGGGGCGCGTTGCTGGGATGGATCGACCTGGACGGCAAATGGTCGGAGTGGATGGCGCATCCGATCACCGTCACGGTGCTGACCATCTTCCTGGTCGCCGAACTGGTCACCGACCAACTGCCGAGCACCCCCAGCCGTAAGACGGCCCCCCAGTTCGTCGCCCGACTGATCATGGGCGCGTTCGCCGGAGCAGTGATCGGCAGCGCGTACTTTCACACGTTCAGTGCGCTCGGCGCAGGCATGATCGGCGCGGTGCTCGGCACCATGGCCGGTGCGGCGGCGCGCCAGCGGTTCGCCGACGCGCGCAGCGGCCAGGACCGCCCGGGCGCGATACTCGAAGACATCATCGCGGTCGGCGGTGGTTTCCTGATCGCATTCTTGGTCAGCCTGGTGTGAACGGCCCACGGTGACAGAGCGATTCGACGCGATCATCGTCGGTGCGGGTCAGGCCGGGCCGCCACTGGCCGGCCGGCTCACGCGGGCAGGTCGCACGGTCGCGATGGTCGAACGCAAGCTCGTCGGCGGCACGTGCGTGAACTACGGGTGCATACCGACCAAGACGCTGGTCGCCAGCGCACACGCCGCCCACCTGGCCCGCCGCGGCGCCGAATACGGCGTCAGCACAGGGGAGATCAGCGTCGATATGGCGAAAGTCAAGGCGCGCAAGGACAGTATCGTCGCCGGTGACCGCGCCGGTGTCGAGTCATGGCTCGAGGACATGGACGGATGCACGGTCATCCGCGGTCACGCACGCTTCGAGGATACGCACACGATGCGCGTCGAGGACCGCGTGCTGCACGCCGACAAGATCTTCCTCAACGTGGGCGGGCGCGCCGTGGCACCCGACCTGCCCGGCCTGGAGGACATCGACTATCTGACCAATGTCGGAATCCTCGAACTCGACACGCTCCCCGAACATCTCGTCATCATCGGGGGCAGCTACATCGCGCTGGAGTTCGCGCAGATGTACCGGCGGTTCGGGGCGCGGGTCACCGTGATCGAGAAGGGGCCCCGGTTGACCTCGCGCGAGGACGAGGATGTCTCCGCCGCGATCAAGGACATTCTGGAGGCCGAAGGTATCAACGTCGTCCTGGGCGCCGACGCGATCCGATTCACCAAGACCGACAGCGGTTTCGAGGTGACGCCCGCCGACGGTGCGCCGCCGATCGCCGGCACCCACGCGCTGATCGCGGTCGGGCGCGTCCCCAACACCGACGACCTCGGACTCGACAGGGCCGGTGTGAACACCGACGCCCGCGGCTATATCGTCGTCGACGACCAGCTGCGCACCAACGTCGAACACATCTGGGCCATGGGCGATTGCAACGGCAAGGGCGCCTTCACGCACACGTCGTACAACGACTTCGAGATCGTCGCGGCCAACCTGCTCGACGACGACCCCCGCCGCGTCAGCGACCGGATCACCACCTACGCGCTCTACATCGACCCGCCGCTGGGCCGGGCCGGGATGACCGAGGCCGAGGTGCGCAAATCGGGCCGCAAAGCGTTGATCGGCAAGCGCCCCATGACAAGAGTCGGTCGCGCCGTCGAGAAGGGGGAGACACAAGGCTTCATGAAGGTGGTCGTCGACGCGGACACCGAACAGATCCTGGGCGCGGCGATCCTCGGCGTCGGCGGCGACGAGGTGATTCACGCCATCCTCGACATTATGACCGCCGAGAAGCCTTACACCGCGATCTCTCGGACCATGCACATCCATCCGACGGTCAGCGAATTGGTGCCTACGATGCTGCAGGAGATGACGCCGCTGCAGTGACCGACCGGCCGACGTTGAACTGGCGCGTGGCCAGCGCGACCCGGCGGCCGAGATGACGGCACGTCGCGACGTCGGCGGGATGGACCTGCTCGGGTCCGGCGTCCACGTCGGTCTGCGCGCCGGCACCGAGGAAGAAGCCGAGTCGGTTGAGGTCGTGCTCGCTTGCCGCCGAGTGATTCCATCCCGGTGGCAGCCCGAGATTGATCCAGTGCATGTGGTGCTGCGCGGCGAACACCGCCAGTGAGACCAGCGTGTTCAGCTTGTCGCCGCTCTTCCCACCGGAATTGGCGAACCCCGCGGCGACCTTGTCGCGCCAGGTGCCTTCGACACAGCGTCGTCCGGTCTTCTCGGTGAAACCCTGGAAACCGGCCGACACGTTGCCCATGTACGTCGGCGTGCCGAAGACGATGCCGTCGGCCGCGTCGAGGATGTCCCAGTCGGCGTCGCTCATCCGGTCGACGATGATCATCGTGATCTGCGCTCCGCCTTCGCGCGCCCCGGCGGCCACTGCGTCGGCGAGGGTCGCGGTGTGCCCGAACCCGGAATGGTAGGCGATGGCCACCGCCGGTGCGGCAATGTCAGAACCGTTCTGCGTCATGTCAATCCGATCCGTTCCGAGCGCTATTGATTTCTTCCCGCCTGCGAACCCAATCGGGTAATGGTTCCTGTTTCAGGTAGGCGGCCAGGCGGTCAAGGTAAGCGTGCGTACCGCCGAGGAATCCGCCCGCGGTGCGGACGCCCAGGCCCCGATGGGTGAATTTCAGCAGCGTGCCGGTGCCGTCGACGCTCAGTTCATAGCGCACAGTGCCGTCCGGGCCGCCGTCGGTGAGGATGGGTTGTTTCCACTCGTGCTCGAGCACATGGGGTGGGTCCCAAACCAGGATGCGCCCGGTCATGCGCATCCGGTCAGGTGGTAGCGGCGGGCCGGTGGGCACCATCTCGATCCGGCCGCCCTCGTGGGGCTCGATCGTGGTCGCGCCCAACCACTCCCGGCGTTCCTCGGGGTCGGCGATGGCTGACCAGACCGTCTCGATCGGGAAGGGCAGACGGCGTTCGAAGGTCAGCACGGCCCGATCGCCGTCGACAGTCAACCGACCGTCGTGGTCACTCATCGTGACTCCCGTGTTTGGTCTTCAGGTGGTGTTCGAGGGCGTCGAGATGCTCGGTCCAGACGCGCCGGTACCGCTCGATCCACTCGTCGATCGCGATGAGCCCGTCGGCGCGCAACGCGTAGATGCGACGTTGCGCGTCCGGCCGGACCTCCACCAAGCCGACCTCACGCAGTATTCGCAGATGTCGCGACACCGTGGGCTGGGTCAGCCCCGGCAAGCTCGCGACGAGTTCACCCGCGGTGCGCTCACCGTCGATAAGCTCATCGAGCAGCGCGCGACGACTCGGTTCGGCGACCGCTTCGAAAACGTCCACCTGCTTAGTATTGCAGTGCATCTATATAGATGCAAACAAATATAAACTGATCAGCTGCCCAATGGATTGTGCTCGGCGATCAACTTCTCGATCCGGGCCTCGTCGAGCCGCACCCGGACGGTGGCCGCTTCTTGTTGATCGCGGATCACCTTGGCCAGCGTGAACGAGCTGGTGACCAGGAACAGGGCGGTCATGCCGAGGAACAGCCGTTGCCACGGGTCGAGCGGCAGGAAGAGTATTCCGCCGAGCATGCCGAGCAGGCTGACGCCGAAGGCGATGGCGGCCTGCAGGAAGTACGCGGCGGTGTTCCGAGGATTGTGCGGGTTGTTCAATGCGTCCATGTCGCCAGCTTGCCGTCGCCTGCGGCGGTGACCGTAGGTAGAACTACCCGAATCGGCGCTGCACCAGCAGAGTCTGCGCCGAAGTACCGATGAAGCCCTGTCGGTCGAAAAGCTCGGCGGTGGTCACGCCGATCCCGTCGGGGCCGATCGAGCCACGTGCGCGCACCGCGAAGTCGCTGCCTTCCGGTAGGCGGTGAAGGTGCACGGCGGTGTCGGTGTTCATGAACACGAACCGGTCGGGATCGAGGGCCGCGCCCGCGCCGTTGGCGCTGTCCACAACCAGCGCAAGCCGCTGCAGAGCCGTCGTCGGCTCGGAGTCGACAAGCGGGACAAGCGGACTCATCCAGACGACATTGCCGGTTTCGCCCGTCTCGGGCTGGCGCCGCCACGTCACCGTCTCCAGGTAGCCTCTCGCGCCCACCCAGCTGTGCGGTACCGCCACTGCCTCACCTTCGACAAGTGGGGGATAGCGGTCGGTCGCCGCGTCGGCGGTGTCGCTGGTCGCCAACAGCCATGCCGAGACGCGAGCGACGGCGCGCTGGCTGCCGTCGGGCCGCGTCTGAAACATCTCGGCGACGATCAGCGAGATCCGCGCTCCCGGACGTTCCACCCAGGCCCGCACCCGCACCTGTGCTACCGCTATGGCCCCCAGGATGTCCAAGGTCAAACGGCCGACCCGCAGCCCCGAATCGCTCGCCAGCTCCTCGATGCGCTTGGTCATCAGGGCCAACGGCGGTGAGCCGTGCTGGATTTCGGGATCCCAGTTGCTGCGGGTGCCGTCGGTGGACTCGAAGATCTCGAAACCGTCCTGGGCGCCGACGCGCCGATAGTGGCAATCGATCACGCAGCCGGCTCCGCGGTGCGCAGCACGGGTTCCTCGGCCGTCGGTGACCCTTCGTCGGGCGTCTCGGGCCACCCCGGATACGGCGGCGGCGTGCCACCGAACACCGGACAGTGCGCGTGATGCGCACACCAGTCGCACAGCGCCGATGGACGGGGACGGAAATCGCCTGTGGCGCCGGCGCTCTGGATTGCCCGCCAGATAGCGGTCAACGTCTTCTCGAATCGCAGCAACTCATCGCGGTCCGGGGTGTAGTCGAGGATCTGGCCGTCCGCCAGATACAACAACCGAAGCCGGGCCGGCAACACCCCGCGCGAGCGCAGCAGCGCGACGGCGTAGAACTTCATCTGGAACATGGCCTTGAACTCGGCCAGCGCGCGAGCCTCCGGCGGCGCCTTTCCGGTCTTGTAGTCGACCACCCGTAGCTCACCCGTCGGCGCCACGTCGATGCGGTCTACGAAACCGCGTAGCAGCGTGCCGTCCTCGAGCTCGACCTCGACGCGTTGTTCGCAGGCTTGCGGGTCGAAGCGGGTGGGATCCTCCAGCCGGTAGTAGCCGGCCAGCAGATCGCGTGCCTGCGCCAGCAGCGTCCCCCGCAGGTCGGGGTCGAACTCGTCGGCGAGCGCGGGGTGCTCGGCGACCACCCGGTCCCAAGCCGGCTGCACCAGCGTCAGCGCGACGTCGGAGCCGCGTTCGGCGGCGGGCAGCGTGTACAGCTGTTCCAAGGCCGCGTGCACCACCGAACCGCGCACCTGGGCGACCGACCGCGGTTCGGGCAGCCGGTCGATCGCGCGGAAGCGGTAGAGCAGCGGGCACTGCTTGAAGTCGGCGGCCCGCGAAGGCGACAGCGCAGGCCGCCGCGCCGCCTGTTCACCCCGCTCGCTCATAGCGCCAGACTAGGACCGCTGTCCGACAACCCCGAGCACCCGCGGCGGCGCGTCTACTGGCAGGCTCATGGGCTGTGCCAAGAACCGGTCCGTTCGCCGTCGGCGATCGCGTGCAGCTCACCGACGCCAAGGGCCGTCACTACACGATGGTGTTGACCCCCGGCGGGGAGTTCCACACCCATCGCGGCATCATCGCGCTCGACACCGTGATCGGGCTGCCCGAGGGGAGCGTGGTCAAGTCCACCAGCGGGGACCAGTTCCTGGTGCTGAGGCCGCTGCTCGTCGACTACGTGATGTCGATGCCGCGCGGCGCCCAGGTCGTCTACCCCAAGGACGCCGCCCAGATCGTGCACGAGGGCGACATCTTCCCCGGCGCCCGCGTGCTGGAGGCCGGCGCCGGCTCGGGCGCGCTGACGTGCTCACTGCTCAGGGCCGTCGGACCCGAGGGGCGGGTGATCTCCTACGAGGTGCGCGAGGACCACGCCGTGCACGCGGAGCGCAACGTCGCCACGTTCTTCGGTGCGGCCCCGGCGAACTGGGAGCTGGTGATCGCCGATCTCGCCGACTACAGCGGCGCCGAGGTCGACCGCGTCGTGCTCGACATGCTGGCCCCCTGGGAGGTGCTCGGCACCGTCGCCGACGCGCTCGTCGCCGGCGGCGTGCTGATGATCTACGTGGCGACGGTCACGCAGTTGTCGAAGGTCGTCGAGGCGCTGCGCGAGCAGCAGTGCTGGACCGAGCCGAGGGCCTGGGAAAGCATGCAGCGCGGCTGGCACGTCGTGGGATTGGCGGTGCGCCCACAGCACACGATGCGGGGGCACACCGCGTTTCTGGTCAGCGCGCGCAAGCTGGCGCCCGGCGCGGTGGCGCCCATGCCGCTGCGGCGCAAACGTCAGCTCGGCGGCTGAGCCTTGACGGGTTGATCCCAAGCAGCCGATAACGGCGATCAACCGCATAAGCCCTTCAGTCGTCGGTGCTGCGCCGCAGGCCGCGCCGGGTCGACAACAGCTCGAACTCCGGGCGCGCCGCCACCAGCCGCTCGGCGGCGTCGAGGACGTCGACGACATGGCTGCGGTCGGCGGCCACCAGTGCCACGCCGACGTTGGCGCGCCGGTGTAGATCCTGTGCATCCGTTTCGGCCGCCGAGACGGCGAACCGGCGGTTTAGTTCGGCGATCACCGGGCGGATCACAGAACGCTTCTGCTTGAGTGAGCGCACATCGCCGAGCAGCAGGTCGAATTCGAGCCAGCCGATCCACATCGGCGGCTCAGGGGGTCGGTCTCGGCGTGGCGTCCGGACCGAGGAACAGCAGCGCGTCGGTCGTCGCGCGCGTCAATTGCCAGTGGTCCTCAGCGAAGCGGAATTCCATCGGAAACGTGAACTCGCCCCGCTGGGCACCGGCGCTCTTGATGGTGACGGTGGCTTGCACGACGCCGTTGCCGCCGTCGGACCATTGGAGATCCTTCGCCTCGAAAGTGGCCGGTGCGTAGCCGCCGTCGCGCAGGGCGGCTGCGAACTTGTCCATCGACTCGGCGTCGGCCGGTGTGGCGTTCTCGATGAGGTCGAGCTTTTCGGCGCCGGGGATGTTGGCGTCGGCGATGCGCGCCAGCACATCGGTGATGGCATCGGGGGCCGGCAGCGGCGCGACGGGCGTTGCCGGTTCCGCCGCCACGGTCGGCGCCGAGGTGGCCGGCGGCTGCGTTTCGGTGACTGCGGGGGGCGCCGACTCCGGCTCGCCGGCACCACATCCGCAAAGCCCGAGCGCCGCCGCAAACGCGACGGCGCTCAGGACTGCGAAACGCTTGGTGCGGCGCACCCGGGCTCCTAGCCGACGGCAGACAGCAGCGCCATCAGCGACTGCTTCGACATCTGCCAGCCGGTGGGGCTGGGTCCGGGCACGAACTGGATGTTCTGGCTGGCCGTACCGCCGGTGGCGGCGGTTGCGGTGACATCGGCCGACACCATGGGGCCGTTCTGGTCGATGTTCGCGAGCGAGAAGGTCAACGGGAACTTGCCCTCGGCGGCGGCCTCGCGAAGCTTCGAGTCGGCGATACGGCTCTCGATACGTCCGATACCGCCCTGGATGTAGGGCGCCTTGCCCGCGGCTGTGCCGCCGGTGCCGAGCGCCTGCAGGGTCTGCAGCAGCGGACCTTCGAGATCGGGAGCCGGAGCCTGCGGCATCGGAACGTCCCATGCGACCGGGGTGACGGCGACGGAAGCGGGAGCCGCAGAATGAAGCACAGTGGAGGATGCAATGGAGGTCACACCCCCTGCGACACCGCCGACGACGGCGGCTGCTGCAGCCGCAGTCACCAAGCCGGTAACGAGGGCTTTCAGGCGCACGATTTTCCTTTCGATCGGCCCAACACATCAGAGAGGTTAACAGCGGTGCTGGTGTGTCGAATTGCTACACCGCACACAAAGGCTGAATCGCCGGTAGCGTTGAAGTTGTTACTGCACCAACTCTCGGTGCGGGGAGGGGCGCAACATGAGTGAATCAGAGCGTTCTGAGGCTTCCTCGGAAGGTTTCGACACCCCTGGATCTGGTATGTCCAGTGAGGACGCAGCCGAACTCGAGGAGCTTCGCCGTGAGGCCGCACTGCTGCGCGAGCAGTTGGAGAACGCCGTAGGCCCCCAGAGTGGTTTGCGTAGCGCCCGAGACGTCCATCAGCTCGAGGCGCGGATCGATTCGCTCGCCGCCCGCAATGCCAAGTTGATGGAGACCCTCAAGGAAGCGCGTCAGCAGCTGCTCGCCTTGCGCGAGGAGGTCGATCGACTCGGACAACCGCCGAGCGGGTACGGCGTGCTGCTGGGCGTCCAGGACGACGACACCGTCGACGTGTTCACCTCCGGACGCAAGATGCGGCTGACGGTCTCACCGAACATCGACACCAAGGCGCTCAAGCAGGGCCAGACCGTTCGCCTCAACGAGGCCCTCACGGTCGTCGAGGCGGGCAACTTCGAAGCGGTCGGCGAGATCAGCACCTTGCGCGAGATCTTGTCCGATGGACACCGCGCGCTGGTGATCGGGCACGCCGACGAGGAGCGCATCGTCTGGCTGGCCGAGCCGCTGGTCGCCGCCGAGGACCTGCCCGACGACACGGACATCGCGGACGACGATCTGGCCGACGACAGCCGTCCCCGCAAGCTGCGCCCGGGCGACTCGCTGCTGGTGGACACCAAGGCCGGTTACGCGTTCGAGCGCATCCCCAAGGCCGAGGTCGAGGATCTTGTCCTCGAAGAGGTGCCCGACGTCAGCTACAACGACATCGGCGGGCTGGGCCGCCAGATCGAGCAGATCCGCGACGCGGTGGAACTGCCGTTCCTGCACAAGGAGCTGTACCGCGAGTATTCGCTGCGACCGCCCAAAGGTGTGCTGCTCTACGGCCCGCCCGGATGCGGTAAGACGCTCATCGCCAAAGCGGTGGCCAACTCACTGGCCAAGAAGATGGCCGAGGTGCGCGGTGACGACGCCCGCGAGGCGAAGAGCTACTTCCTCAACATCAAAGGCCCGGAACTGCTGAACAAGTTCGTCGGTGAGACCGAGCGCCACATCCGCCTGATCTTCCAGCGCGCCCGGGAGAAGGCGTCGGAGGGTACTCCCGTCATCGTGTTCTTCGACGAGATGGACTCGATCTTCCGCACCCGTGGCACCGGCGTGAGCTCGGATGTGGAGACGACGGTTGTGCCGCAGCTACTTTCGGAGATCGACGGCGTCGAAGGGCTGGAGAATGTCATCGTGATCGGTGCCTCCAACCGCGAGGACATGATCGATCCGGCGATCCTGCGGCCCGGCCGCCTGGACGTCAAGATCAAGATCGAGCGGCCGGATGCTGAAGCGGCGCAAGACATCTTCAGTAAGTACCTGACCGAGGAGTTGCCGGTCAACGAGGACGACCTGGCCGAGTTCGCCGGCGACCGCTCGCAGACGGTCAAGGCGATGATCGAGAAGGTCGTCGACCGGATGTACGCCGAGATCGACGACAACCGCTTCCTCGAGGTGACCTATGCCAACGGCGACAAAGAGGTCATGTACTTCAAGGACTTCAACTCCGGTGCGATGATCCAGAACGTCGTCGACCGGGCCAAGAAGTACGCCATCAAGTCGGTGCTGGAGACCGGCAGCAAGGGTCTTCGGATCCAGCATCTGCTGGACTCGATCGTCGACGAGTTCGCCGAGAACGAGGACCTGCCCAACACCACCAACCCCGATGACTGGGCGCGGATCTCGGGCAAGAAGGGCGAGCGGATCGTCTACATCCGGACGCTCGTCACCGGTAAGAGTTCGTCGGCCAGCCGCGCCATCGATACCGAGTCGAACCTGGGCCAGTACCTGTAACCCTGAGCTCACGGCACGCCGCTGATCGCTCGACATTCGCGCGCGCTCGCGGCCGGCGAGAGATACATTCAAGTCGTGTCTGACGACGACTTGTCGGTTACCGACGGCGTATTCGGCAAGCGGTACGGCGAGGTGCTGCTCGTCACATCCACCCCGTCCGGACCCCAAGCCACGGTGTACAACACGTTCCCACTGAACGATTGTCCGGCCGACCTGTGGGACGCCCTTGACGCACAGGCCATCGCCGCGGAGAACGGCGCCGTCGCCGCACTGCTCAACGGGCCGCGGTACTGGCTGATGAGCAGTATCGGTAAGCGTGGTAGAGACACGTTGGAACGCAAGAGCTTCGGCGGTATCGAGATGATGCGGCAGGCCACGGTCCAGCTCGCGTCGATGAACCCGGGGCCCTACCAAGTGAACCGGGTGAACCGCAAGGCGGTCTTCACCTTCGACCCCGGCCGTGACATCTACGAACTCGTCGATCCCGATGACCGTCGCTGGGTCATGCAGACGTACAGCCAAACGGTCGACCCGTCGCTGTCGTTGACCGACCTTGCCGGGCTGGCGGCCCGCTTGTCGCTGCCCGCAGGATGGTCGTACCGACCGCGCACGCTGGAATCTGCACTCGTTGTCGACACCGCCACCGAGGACGCCTCCGTCACCCAGGACGATCTCGCCAATAGCTATTCGCTGCAGACCTAGTCAGCGCTTGGGTTCCATGGCGAGGTAGGCGTCGCGGCCGGCCAGGCTGACGGCGACGTCGGCGATGAGTGGCTCGAAGAATCGCTCGCGATACATGGGATCCACGCTGGTGCTGACCGTGAAGTACAACCCGGACAGCACGGCGACGAAAAGCGAAACGTGCACGACGGTCTGGGGGACGGGAACGTTGATCCCGAACCATGTTCCGGGGCAGGGCGGCTGGCCGACCGCGCAGCTTTGCTCCGATGCCCACAGCACGGCGACGTCGTCGGGAATGGCGACGATACCCAGCGCAAGGAAGAACGCGAACAGCCCCGCGGTGAAGAACACCACCTGGATTGTCTGCGAAACAACCATCACCGCAACGACATTGACTTGCTCAGCGAACGACAGCGGAGTGCGTTGCGGGCGGGTACGGGTCTCGACGGCCAGCGGTGTTCCCGCGAGCAGCTCGGCCGGTTCGTTCTGTTCTGCGCGGTCCTCCCGCAGCGCCCTGACCTCGTCGCGGATCGTGGTGACCACGAAGAGCAGTGCGACTGCGGCCAGGAATCCGATTGTCTGCCAGAGCCGTTGGCGCGGCATTCGTGCCGCCAGCTGCCACAGCTCACCGGTGAAGTACACGACCACGGTGATCATCAACAGCGGCAGCGCGCGGCTCATCAGCGTCCCGAGCGCACCCAGTTGCACCCATGCGAACCGCAGCGCCCAGAGCGCGATCGACCCGATTCCCAGATAGGTGAGCCAGATCGCCACCAGCGCGACGACCGCGAAGCCGGCCGCCTCGGCGGCCGCGATTCCGGAAAAGCCGCTGTCGGCGAACGGTAGCCCGAACACGAAAACCGCCATCACCACCAGCGCGGTCGACCGCCGTCCGGCCGCGCTTCGCGTGGTGCCGGTGCGGTGCATCAGGTGTAGCCCGAAGGGCGCCGCCACCAACAGCGCCGTCAGCACCCCGAGGCGGATCACATAGGCGATATCCGGATCCTCGCCGGTCGCCTCCGCCAACAGCATGGTCAGCGCGATCGCGGCGCCGACGCCGCTGACCGTCGGGGCCGAGCGTTCGATCAGCGCACCGGACCGGACCCGTCGGGTGAGCACCAGCGGCAGCCCGCGGTGCAGAAACCACTCGTGCACCTGCCGCATGTCCGACACGGGCAATATTGTGCGCGAAATCCCCTCGGTGAGGCGGTCACCGCGCCGTGCCGACGATGTACGGGCAACCGCATCGGACGGCGCCGCGGCAGGCTGCTTCGCACCGTCACCTAGGCTTGACCGCATGCAACGGATCATCGGGACGGAAGTCGAGTACGGCATCTCGTCGCCGTCCGACCCGACCGCGAATCCGATTCTGACCTCCACCCAGGCGGTGCTGGCCTACGCGGCGGCCGCCGGGATCCAGCGCGCCAAGCGCACTCGCTGGGACTATGAGGTGGAATCGCCGCTGCGCGACGCCCGCGGATTCGATCTGAGCCGGTCGGCGGGCCCGCCGCCGGTGGTCGACGCGGACGAAGTCGGCGCAGCGAACATGATCCTGACCAACGGCGCACGGCTGTACGTCGACCACGCCCATCCGGAGTACTCCGCGCCGGAGTGCACCGACCCGCTCGACGCCGTGATCTGGGACAAGGCCGGCGAGCGGGTGATGGAGGCCGCGGCCCGCCATGTCGCCAGCGTCCCCGGCGCGGCGAAGCTGCAGCTCTACAAGAACAACGTCGACGGTAAGGGCGCCTCCTACGGCTCGCACGAGAATTACCTGATGAGCCGCCAGACGCCGTTCTCCGCGGTGATCGCGGGGCTGACCCCGTTCCTGGTGTCGCGGCAGGTCATCACCGGCTCCGGGCGGGTGGGTATCGGACCGTCCGGTGACGAGCCGGGCTTCCAGCTCTCGCAGCGCTCGGACTACATCGAGGTCGAGGTCGGCCTCGAGACGACGCTCAAGCGCGGCATCATCAACACCCGCGACGAACCGCACGCCGACGCCGACAAGTACCGCAGGCTGCACGTCATCATCGGCGACGCGAACCTGTCCGAGACCTCGACATACCTGAAGCTCGGGGCCACCGCGCTGGTACTCGATCTGATCGAAGAGGGCCCGCAGTTCAACCTCGAGCTCAGTGACCTGGCGCTGGCCCGCCCGGTGCACGCCGTGCACGTGATCAGCCGGGACCCGTCCCTGCGTGCCACGGTCGCGCTGGCCGACGGCCGCGAGGTGACCGGCCTTGCCCTGCAACGCATGTACCTCGACCGGGTGGCCAAGCTGGTGGACAGCCGCGATCCCGACCCGCGCGCCAGCGACGTTCTCGAGACGTGGGCGAACGTGCTCGACCTGTTGGAGCGCGACCCGATGGAATGCGCCGAAATCCTCGACTGGCCCGCCAAGCTGCGCCTGCTCGAAGGCTTCCGCCACCGGGAGAACCTGGGCTGGTCGGCCCCCCGGCTGCATCTGGTCGACCTGCAGTACTCCGACGTCCGGCTGGACAAGGGCCTCTACAACCGGCTGGTCGCGCGCGGGTCGATGAAACGGCTGGTCACCGAGCAACAGGTGCTCGACGCGGTCGACAATCCGCCGACCGACACCCGCGCGTACTTCCGCGGCGAGTGCCTGCGTCGCTTCGGAGCCGATATCGCCGCGGCGAGCTGGGACTCGGTGATTTTCGACCTGGGCGGTGATTCGCTGGTCCGGATTCCGACCCTGGAGCCGCTGCGTGGCAGTAAGGCCCACGTCGGGGCCCTTCTGGACTCGGTGGACAGCGCCGTCGAACTGGTGGATCAGCTCACCACGTGACGCGCGCTATCGCAGGCAATCGGCGCAGCGACCGGTAATGTGGACTTACGGCGGGCAGCGGTAAGCCCGCCGACAACTTACGCAGGAGGCAGCGATGGCTCAGGAGCAGACCAAGCGTGGCGGTGGTGGCGGCGAGGATGACGACCTCACCGGCAGCACCGCCGCCGGGCAGGAGCGTCGCGAGAAGCTGGCCGAGGAAACCGACGACCTGCTGGACGAGATCGACGACGTTCTCGAGGAGAACGCCGAGGACTTCGTCCGCGCGTACGTCCAGAAGGGTGGACAGTGACCTGGCCGCACCGCGATCAGCTGTCCTTTCCCTCGCCAATACCTGGAGCACCTTCCGTCCCCGTGGACCTGTCGTCCTTCTCTGAACTGCTGCGCCGCCAGGCGCCCGACCTGCTGCCGACCCACAAGTCCGTCGGCGACGCCCAGTCCGACTTCGCGCCGCACGGCACCACAATCGTCGCGCTGAAGTACCCCGGCGGCGTGGTCATGGCCGGCGACCGCCGCGCCACGCAGGGCCACATGATCGCCAGCCGTGACGTGCAGAAGGTCTACATCACCGACGACTACACGGCCACCGGCATCGCCGGCACGGCGGCCATCGCCGTCGAGTTCGCCCGCCTCTACGCCGTCGAACTCGAGCATTACGAAAAGCTCGAAGGCGTCGCCCTGACCTTCCCCGGCAAGGTGAACCGGCTCGCGACCATGGTGCGCGGCAACCTCGGTGCGGCCCTGCAGGGTTTCGTAGCGCTGCCCCTGCTGGCCGGCTACGACGTCGACGACCCCGACCCGCAAGCGGCCGGTCGGATCGTGTCCTTCGACGCGGCGGGTGGCTGGAACTTCGAGGAAGAGGGCTACCAGTCGGTGGGATCCGGCTCGATCTTCGCGAAGTCGTCGATGAAGAAGCTGTATGCGCAAGTGAGCGACGGAGATTCGGCGCTTCGGGTGGCGGTCGAGGCGCTCTACGACGCCGCCGACGACGATTCGGCCACCGGCGGACCGGACCTGGTGCGCGGTATCTATCCGACCGCGGTGATCATCGGCGCCGACGGTGCCGAGGAGGTGCCCGAGGCGCGCATCGCCGAGATCGCCCGCGGGGTGATCGAAAACCGTTCGCGCTCTGACACCTTCGGCCCGGATAACGTCCACCGTTCTACCGATGCGCGGGGGGATTCGTGAGTTTTCCCTATTTCATCTCGCCCGAACAGGCGATGCGCGAGCGCTCCGAGCTCGCACGTAAAGGCATTGCCAGGGGGCGCAGCGTCGTGGCGCTGGCGTACGCCGACGGTGTGCTTTTCGTCGCCGAGAATCCTTCTCGCTCACTGCAGAAGGTCAGCGAGCTCTACGACCGGGTCGGATTCGCGGCCGTCGGGCGTTTCAACGAGTTCGACAACCTGCGTCGCGGCGGTATCCAGTACGCCGACACCAGGGGATACGCCTACGCCCGCCGCGACGTCACCGGGCGCCAGCTCGCCAACATCTACGCCCAGACGCTCGGCACGATCTTCACCGAGCAGGCCAAGCCCTACGAGGTCGAGTTGTGCGTCGCGGAGGTCGCCCACCACGGCGAGACCAAACCGCCCGAGATGTACCGCATCACCTACGACGGGTCGATCGCCGACGAGCCGCATTTCGTGGTGATGGGCGGTACGACCGAACCGATCATCGCCGCGCTCAACGATTCCTACACCGAGAACGCCGGACTCGAGGACGCGATGAACATCGCGGTCCATGCGCTGCATGCCGCCGGCGATGGTGGCTCCGAACAGCGGGTCCTGGGGCCGTCGACGCTCGAGGTGGCCATTCTCGACGCCAATCGGCCGCGCCGGGCGTTCCGGCGGATCACCGGCGCAGCGCTGGAAGCATTGTTACCGCAGACATCCGAGACGACGCCGGAGAACCCCGAAACCTAGCTCAGCCGGCGGCCGGGCTGGGGCGAGCCCGGATGAGGATCAGCTCGGCGAACTGCTCGGGGCACTCCAGCGGCGTGAAATGCCCTGCATCGAAAGCGAAGTGCAGCTGCACATCGGTGAAGTAGTGCCCCAGCCGGTCCGACCATTCGGCCGGGAACAACGGATCATGCTGCGGCCACACGACATCGGTGGGGACGTGGATCTTGATGGCACGCTCCGGTGGCAGTTCTGTCAGCGACTGGGCGATCATTCCTGCGCCGGCGCGATACCACGCGATCGAGGCCGCGAACGCTCCGGGCAGGCCATAGTCGGAGACCAGCCGCTCCAGATCGTCGTCGCAGACAGCGAAGTCCGGACCCGACCAGTGTGTCCAGAAGTGCCGCAGGTAGTCGCGCACCAGGTCCGGGTTGCCATCGAGCAGCTGCGCGGCCAGTGGCAGCTGATGGAACGCCTGATACCAGAATTCGCTCTGCGCCTTGGCCGTCAGGACCCGATCGCCGGCACCGGGTAGCGGCGGGGACAGCACCAGCGAGCGCACCAGGTCCGGTTGCATGCGGGCGACGCTCTGCGCGACTCGGCTGCCGACGTCGTATCCGGCGAGCACCACCTGTTCCAGTTCCAGTTCCCGGATCAGCCCGATCACGCTGCCGGCCTGTGCGCTGGCGCTGTAGAAATGCCGGATCGCGACCGCGTGTTTGTCCGACCCGCCGAATCCGCGTAGGTCCGGCACGATGACGTCGGCGGCGTCGCCGAGCAGCGGCACCACCGCGCGGTAGTCCTGGCGGTTACCGGGCCACCCGTGCAGCAAAACCACCGGCGGCGCGCCCTTGGTGCCGAACCGGTCGTAGGCGAGCCGAAACCCGTCGACAGGAGCGCTGCGGGACCACACCGACTTATTCTGGCCAGATGTCAACCCGCTTGTTGCGAGGTTGCGCGATCGGTGGCGATATCGCCGGTGATCACCCCGAGAATCGCGCGCCACGCGTCTGAGGGCGCATTGAGCACGTCGGAATGCGCGCCCGGCCCGGCCATCGGCCGTCCGTCGTCGTACCGCCCGGCCGACAACCTGACCACGCCGGGCATCTCGTCAGGGTCGGCTCCGTGCGGTCCGCCGGGGATGCCCTGCACAATCTCGATAAAGTCGCCCGGCGCCGTCAGCGAGAAGCGCAACACGTCGGGGTTTCTGTTGTGCCAGTCGCCGGGGTCGTCGACCCCGACGCCGGCCCCTGCCGCGGCCACGTACAACGTGCGGTCGGAAGTCAGCCCCAAAGACTCTGCGGTGCCCACGATCGAGCCGCCGTACGAGTGGCCGATGACGGTCACCGGTATCCGACGGCCGGTGGAATCCGCGGTGCGGTCGACATCCTCGCTGAACGCGACGAGTCGCGGCGCCATGGCCAGTGCGTAGCGCGGATCGGCCGCCGCCGCCACGGCGCTCACCAGGTTGTCGCCTCGCGGAAACGGACCACCGAGGTAGGTGATGGCGGCGACGTCACCACCGGTTGCCGAGACGAACCGGCGAGCGGTCCTGGCGTTCGCCGCCGAACCGTTGATCGTCGTGTTCAGACCCGGAACCAGCACCGCGACGCCGGAGGCAGACGCGACACTGCCGTGCAGCTCGACCAGCGACCCCCGGCCGGGTTCGAATGCGAGGATCTGCCGGTCGATACGACCGTGTTCGCCCGCCGGATCGTCGACCTCGGCCAGCAGCTCCCGATACAGCGCGACGCGGTCGGGATCGGGTTCGCGCAGCACCGCCTGTGCCACGTTGGTCCGGTTGGCCGCGATCCGCATCTCCCACGGCACCCCGTCGGTGTTGCCCACCTGCGCAGGGAAGGTGTCGATCAACCGCTGCCGCTGCGCCGGCGTCATCGCTGCGATCTGATCGGAGATCCGGTCCTGACCGGTTGCCGGCCACGCCGTGACGACGGAGGCGTCGGGTGTCGGGCCGCCGCCGGCCAGGGACGCGAACGCCTCCGTGATGTCGGCAGCGGCGTCGGCGTCCGCAGCGTCCAGACGATCGAGCGCCGCGCCGAGTCGGCCGGTCAGCTCGGCTGCCCGCACCGTGAGCATCTCCACGGCGACACCGGCAACGCCGCCGGACAGGGCCACCAGCAACGGCGAGGGCGCGGTGTGAACGATCACGGTTCCGTCGGCGTGCACGGCGAAGCCCTCCGAGCGAGCGACCGAGACCAACGCCATGACTTCTGCTCGCGCCGAAGCGATCTGTGCGGCCCCGTCGCGAGCCGCCGCCGCGCCCAGCACCAAGGCCCGCGCGATCGTGTCGGCCATTGCGACAATGTTTTTAGCATTCGCGCGGGCCGCCTCGGCGGTGGCGCCACTCCAGAAGCTGAACTCGGCCGCCAGCGAGTCGGCTTGCGCCGACAGCATCCGCGCGTTGCGGTCCCACCCGTCGGCCCACCGCGCCAGCGCCGTGGGACGCCAGGCTTCGACCTGGCCGATGGTCGGCCGCGTCACCGCCCGAAGCGGTCGCGGTTGTGTCGCTCCGCGCGCTCGAACGCATCCGCGGAGTTCCGGGCCGCCAGCGCCCAACCGCGCATACCGGCGACCACGTCGGCCTGTCGCGGCGCGACGAGTGTCGATGCGTCGATGCTCCCGACCGCCGAGCCTTCGAGCTCATCCGGATTCGATTCGGGCCAACGCATCTCGGCGATCCGCTCGGCAGCGGTCACCACCCGGTCGGCCACGGTGCGCAGTTGCGACACGTCGAGTACAACGATTTCCCCCATGGCTCATGCTGACAGAGCCGACGCCCATCGTGCTCGAGTTATCCACAGGGCGCCGGCGCCGTCACACCGCTGGGTTACATCTCCGGCGCGGCTTGTCCACCGCGGCAGCCGAGCAACAAGTAGTCTCGGTGAGGTGCAGCGACGGATCATGGGCATCGAGACCGAATTCGGTGTCACCTGCACGTTCCACGGCCATCGCCGGCTGAGCCCCGACGAGGTGGCCCGCTACCTTTTCCGGCGCGTGGTCTCGTGGGGCCGCAGTTCGAACGTCTTCCTCCGGAACGGGGCGCGGCTGTACCTGGATGTGGGCAGCCACCCCGAGTACGCCACCGCCGAATGCGACAGCCTGACACAGTTGGTCACCCACGACCGGGCGGGTGAGCGGGTGCTCGAAGACCTGCTCATCGACGCCGAACAGCGCTTGGCCGACGAGGGCATCGGCGGCGACATCTACCTGTTCAAGAACAACACCGACTCCGCGGGCAACTCTTACGGCTGCCACGAGAACTATCTGATCGTGCGCGCGGGCGAGTTCTCGCGGATCTCGGATGTCCTGCTGCCGTTCCTGGTCACCCGCCAGCTGATCTGCGGTGCGGGCAAGGTGCTGCAGACGCCGAAAGCCGCGACGTTCTGCCTGTCCCAGCGCGCCGAGCACATCTGGGAGGGCGTCTCGAGCGCCACCACCCGCAGCCGCCCCATCATCAACACGCGCGACGAACCGCATGCCGACGCCGAGAAGTACCGCAGGCTGCATGTCATCGTCGGCGACTCGAACATGAGCGAATCCACCACGATGCTCAAGGTGGGCACGGCATCGCTGGTGCTGGAGATGATCGAGGCCGGGATCGCGTTCCGCGACTTCTCGCTGGACAACCCGATCCGCGCCATCCGGGAGGTCAGCCACGACCTGACGGGACGGCGCCCGGTTCGGCTCGCCGGGGGCAGGCAGGCCAGTGCCCTGGACATCCAGCGCGAGTACTACGCGCGCGCGGTCGAGTATCTGCAGTCGCGGGAGCCGAACACGCAGATCCAGCAGGTTGTCGACCTGTGGGGCCGTCAGCTCGACGCCGTGGAAAGCCAGGACTTCGCCAAGGTCGACACCGAGATCGACTGGGTGATCAAACGCAAGCTGTTCCAGCGTTATCAGGACCGCTACAACATGGAGCTGTCCGATCCGAAGATCAGCCAGCTGGACCTGGCGTATCACGACATCAAGCGCGGGCGCGGCGTGTTCGACCTGTTGCAGCGCAAGGGCCTGGCCGCGCGGATCACCACCGACGAGGACATCGAGGCCGCGGTCAACACGCCGCCGCAGACCACGCGCGCCAAGCTGCGGGGGGAGTTCATCAGCGCCGCGCAGGAGGCGGGTCGCGACTTCACCGTCGACTGGGTGCACCTCAAGCTCAACGATCAGGCCCAGCGCACAGTGCTGTGCAAGGACCCGTTCCGCTCGGTCGACGAGCGCGTGAAGCGGCTGATCGCCTCGATGTAGCGGCTACGCGGTCCTCCGCGAACGCTCATCCTCGTACAGTTTCGGGCGCCCGAAAATCCGTACCGGAGTGAGCGCTCAGCCAGTAGATGGCACGCCCTAAGCTGACACCCGTGGCGATCTCCAAAGTCGAGCGGTTGATGAACCTCGTGATCGCGCTCCTGTCGACGCGAAACTTCATCACCGCCGAACGGATCCGGGAAACGGTGTCCGGCTACTCCGACAGCGCCAGCGACGAAGCGTTCTCCCGCATGTTCGAGCGCGACAAGAACGAGTTGCGCGACTTGGGAATCCCGCTGGAGACCGGGCGGGTCTCACAGTTCGACCCGACCGAGGGCTACCGAATCAACCGTGACGCCTATGCACTGCCCGCGGTCGAACTGACCGCCGACGAGGCGGCCGCCGTCGCGGTGGCCACCCAGTTGTGGGAGTCGCCGGAACTCATCACCGCCACCCAGGGGGCGCTGCTGAAGCTGCGGGCGGCCGGCATCGACATCGAGGCCGTCGAGGCCGCACCGGCGATCACCTCGACCGCGGCGCTGCCCGGGCTACGAGGCTCGGAAGAGGTGCTCGGAATCCTGTTGTCCGCCATCGACTCCGGACGGGCCGTGCAGTTCTCGCACCGGTCTTCGCGCAGCGAGCCGTACACCACGCGCACGGTCGAGCCCTGGGGCGTGCTGACCGACAAGGGCCGCTGGTATCTCGTGGGCCACGACCGGGACCGCGACGCGACCCGCACGTTCCGGCTTTCCCGGATCGGCGCCGAGGTGCTACCCGTGGGACCGCACGGCGCGGTGCGGCGACCGCCGAATGTCGACCTCCGCGAGATCGTCGAGCGCGCGGTGGGGGACTGGCCATCGGGCGGGCAGGCCCGCGTGTGGATCGCCCAGGGCCGGGGGACCGCACTGCGCCGACAGGCCGCGACGGTGGCCCCGGATACCCACAACGGCCGCGCTGGCGAGGTGATCACCGTCGACATCGGAATGTTCGACCGATTGGCCCGGGAAGTGGCCAGCTACGGACCCGACGCCGTTGCGCTGGAGCCCGAGTCGCTCCGCGACGATGTGCTGGCCCGGTTGCGAGCCCAGGCAGGACAGGCATGACCGCCATCTCGACGCGGCTGGTGCGGTTGCTCAACATGGTGCCGTATTTCCAGGCCAACCCGAGAATCACGTACGCCGAGGCGGCGTCGGATCTCGGCGTCAGCGTCAAGCAGCTGCGCGAAGACCTGAACCAGCTGTGGATGTGCGGTCTGCCGGGATACGGACCCGGCGATCTGATCGACTTCGAATTCTCCGGCGACACAATCGAAGTGACGTTCACCGCGGGTATCGACCATCCGCTGCGGCTGACATCTCCGGAGGCCACCGGCGTGCTGGTCGCCTTGCGGGCGCTGGCCGACGTACCGGGCATGGTCGACCCGGAGGCGGCCCGCAGCGCGATTGCGAAGATCGAGTCCGCCGCCGGCACCGTCGGCCACGGCGGCGCGGCAGTCGAGGAGCCGGCACCCATCGAGAGCGAGGCGGCCGCGGCGGTGCGGGAGGCGGTCCGCGACGGGCGCGCGCTGTCGATCGAGTACTACTCGGCCTCGCACGACATGCTGACCAGCCGCATCGTCGACCCGATCCGCGTCGTGCTGGTCGGTGACCACAGTTACCTGGAGGCATGGTGCCGCACCGCCGAGGGCGTGCGGCTGTTCCGGTTCGACCGCATCGTCGACGCCCAGAGCCGCGACGAACCCTCGGCACCGCCGCCGCCTGCCGTGCAGGCCGAGCCGGATACCTCGCTGTTCTCCCCTGATACCGCCGACCCGTCGCTACCGTCGGCACTTCTGCTGATCGACCGCACGGCCGCGTGGATGTTCGATTACTACCCGCTGCGGGTCAGCCGCGAACTGCCCGAGGGCGGGTGGGAGGCCGCCATGACGTACGCCTCCGACGACTGGATGGCCCGGTTCGTGCTCGGATTCGGGTCGGCCGTGCGGGTCCTCGAACCCGCCGACCTGGCCGCTCGCGTGCGGGAATCGGCCCGCGCGGCGCTGAATGCATACGAGGTCAGCGAGTAGACTGGCCGCGACGTCTGGAGGTAATCAAAGTGGGCGGTCTACAACCCTGGCACTGGGTCATCGTCATCGCCGTGTTCGTGCTGCTCTTCGGTGCCAAGAAGCTCCCGGACGCGGCGCGCTCGCTCGGCAAGTCGATGCGCATCTTCAAGTCGGAGATCAAGGAGATGCAGGCCGATTCGAAGTCGGAAACGCGCGAGTCCGATGCCGCCGGCACGACGCCTCCACCGGCGAAGCCGATCGCCTCGGAGCGCGTCGACACCCCGGTGAGCGAGCAGCCGTCGGACAAACGTCCGGCCTGATCATCACCGATCAACCGACCGCGGCGTGAGGCCGCGTCAGTAGGCATGCCGTGCAGACCCCAGGACTCTTCAGGAAGCTCGATCCTCGCCGACGGCGCTCACGGGTCAATCCCGACGGCACGATGTCGCTGGTCGAGCATCTGCATGAGCTGCGCACCCGGCTGCTGATCGCCGCGGCCGCGGTCGTCGTCACCACGATCCTGGGCTTCTTCTGGTACAGCCACGGTGTCTTCGGCCTGCCCAGCCTTGGCGACTGGCTGCGCGGGCCGTACTGCGCGCTGCCTGCGTCGTCGCGAGCGACCATCGCTCCCGGCGACGAGTGCCGACTGCTCGCCACCGCGCCGTTCGACCAGTTCATGCTGCGCCTGAAGGTCGCGCTGACCGCGGGCATCGTGCTGGCCTGCCCGGTGTGGCTCTACCAGATGTGGGCGTTCATCACGCCGGGGCTCTACAAGAAGGAGCGCCGGTTCGCCGTCGCCTTTGTCACGGTCGGCGCCGCACTGTTCATCGCCGGCGCGGTGCTCGCCTACGTGGTGCTGGCCACAGCGCTGGGCTTCCTGCTGACGGTCGGCAGCGACGTGCAGATCACCGCACTGTCCGGCGACCAGTACTTCGGCTTCCTGATCAACCTGCTGCTGGTGTTCGGTTTCAGCTTCGAGTTCCCGTTGCTCATCGTGATGCTCAACGCGGTCGGCGTGCTGACCTACGAGCGGCTCAAGGCATGGCGGCGCGGCCTGATCTTCGCCCTGTTCGTGTTCGCCGCGCTGTTCACTCCCGGCTCGGATCCGTTCTCGATGCTGGCGCTGGCGCTCGCCTTGACGGTGCTGCTCGAGTTCGCCATCCAGATCGCGCGGTTGCACGACAGGCGTAAGGCGCGCCGCGCCGCGATCGAGGACGTTCCCGAGGACACCGCTGCGCCGATCGAACCGGTCGAACCCCTCGAGGCGTCGCGCACCGTGCCGACGCCGACGCGGCAAATGATCGATGACGATGCCACCTGACGAAGATGCCACCTGACGACGATGCCACCTGACGAACTGGCCGCGTTCGCCGAACAGCTGACGTTTGCGCTCGACGACTTCCAGCGTCGGTCCTGCGAGGCGCTGGAGAGCGGGCACGGTGTGCTGGTGTGTGCACCGACGGGGGCAGGCAAGACCGTGGTGGGGGAGTTCGCGGTGCACCTGGCGCTGGCATCGGGCGGGAAATGCTTCTACACGACGCCCATCAAGGCGCTGAGCAACCAGAAACACAACGACCTGGTGCATCGGTACGGTCCGGAGAAGATCGGGCTGTTGACCGGTGACCAGTCGATCAACGGCGACGCCGACGTGGTGGTCATGACCACCGAGGTGCTTCGCAACATGCTCTACGCTAATTCCTCGTCCTTGCAAGGGCTTTCGTACGTCGTCATGGACGAAGTGCACTTCTTGGCGGACCGGATGCGCGGTGCGGTGTGGGAGGAGGTGATCCTGCACCTGCCCGACGAGGTGCGGCTGGTGAGCCTGTCGGCGACGGTGAGCAACGCCGAGGAGTTCGGCGGCTGGATCCAGACGGTGCGCGGCGACACGACGGTGATCGTCGACGAGCACCGCCCGGTTCCGTTGTGGCAGCACGTTCTGGTCGGCAAGCGGTTGTTCGACCTGTTCGACTACCGGGCCACCCGGGCCAACAAAGCCAGCCGCGAACTGCTCGTCGACCCGGAGTTGTTGCGCCACATTGCACATCGCCGCGAAGCCGACCGGCTCGTGGACTGGCAGCCGCGCGGCCGCGGCCGAAACCGGGGCAGACCCAGCATGTACCGCCCGCCGTCGCGGCCCGACGTGATCGGCATGCTGGAACGTGAAGGGCTGCTGCCCGCCATCACGTTCATCTTCTCGCGCGCCGGCTGCGACGGCGCGGTCAAACAGTGTCTGCGGTCGTCGCTGCGGCTGACCACCGACGAGGAACGGGCTCGCATCGCCGAGATCGTCGACCGCCGTTGCGGCGATCTGCCCGAGTCCGACCTGATCATCCTCGACTATCACGAGTGGCGCGAGGGCCTGTTGCGCGGACTGGCGGCCCACCACGCCGGCATGCTGCCGGTATTCCGTCACACGGTGGAAGAACTTTTCGCCGCCGGACTGGTGAAGGCGGTATTCGCCACGGAGACATTCGCATTGGGAATCAACATGCCGGCGCGCACGGTGGTGCTGGAGCGGTTGGTCAAGTTCAACGGCGAGCAGCATGTGCCGTTGACCCCCGGGGAGTACACCCAGCTGACCGGGCGGGCCGGTCGCCGCGGCATCGACGTCGAAGGCCATGCGGTCGTTCTGTGGACCCCCGACGTAGAACCTGCCGAGGTGGCCGGATTGGCGTCGACCCGGACCTTCCCGTTGCGCAGTTCTTTTGCGCCCTCGCACAACATGACCATCAACCTCGTGCAGCAGATGGGCCCGGCGCAGGCGCACAAATTGCTCGAGAGTTCGTTCGCGCAGTACCAGGCCGACCGGTCGGTCGTCGGCCTGCGGCGAGGCATCGAACGCGGCGAGCGGATGCTCGGCGAGCTGGCCGCCGAACTCGGCGACGACGCGATCCTCGACTACGTCCGGTTGCGGCTGCAGATCTCCGAACGTGAACGCGCCCAGTCGCGGGCTTCGCGGCTGCAGCGGCGCCGGGCCGCCAACGAAGCACTGGCGTCGCTACGGCGCGGCGACATCATCACGATCACGCACGGGCGGCGCGGGGGGCTGGCCGTCGTGCTCGAACCCGCTCGCGATGAAGACGATCCGCGTCCGCTGGTGTTGACCGAGCACCGGTGGGCCGGGCGGATTTCGTCCGCGGACTACTCGGGTACGTCGGCGCCGCTGGGCTCGATGCCTCTGCCCAAGCGCGTCGAGCATCGCAACCCCCGCGCGCGGCGCGACCTCGCGTCGGCGCTCAACTCGGCGACAGCGCGCCTCGATGTCCCGACGGGCAGAGGCAAACGCAGCGGGCCCGAGAAGGACCGCGACATCGACCCCGCGTTGGCCCCGCTGCGGGAACAACTGCGCGCCCACCCGGCGCATCACATGGCCGACCGGGAGGAGAAGGCGCGGCTGGCCGAGCGGTACCTGCGCATCGAGCGCGACAACGAACAGATCCGGCAGAACGTGGCCGCCGCGACGAACTCGTTGGCGCGCACGTTCGACCGGATCGTGGTGCTGCTGACCGAACGCGGCTTTATCACCGGGGGCGGCGACGAGCCGAAGGTGACCGACGACGGTCGGCTGTTGGCCCGGATCTACAGCGAAAGCGACCTGTTGGTGGCGGAGTCGCTGCGCACCGGAATCTGGGAAGGTCTCGATGCTGCCGAGCTCGCGGGGGTGTTGTCGGCGGTGCTCTTCGAGGCTCGCGGTGACACGCCGGGTGGCCGCGACGGCGTGGACATCCCGACGGGCCGGCTGCGACGGGCGTTGAATCAGACTCGGCGGCTGTGGTCGGAGCTGCGCGCCGACGAACAGCGCCATCGCATCACGGGCAGCCGCGAACCCGACGACGGCTTCGTGGCGGCGATCTTCGTATGGGCCACCACGGGTGATCTGAGCAGCGCGCTGGCCGCTTCGGATACCACCGGCAGTGGATCTCCGCTTTCGGCGGGCGATTTCGTACGGTGGTGCCGTCAGGTGCTCGACATACTCGACCAGGTGCGCAACGCGGCGCCCAGCGCAGCGCTGCGCGCCACCGCGAAACGCGCTATCAATGACATTCGACGCGGCGTCGTCGCTGTTGACGCGCGGTAGGGTGTCGGGAGCACGGACGTCAATCAAGGAGTGAAATGAGCGGACCGCAGGGATCTGATCCGACGCAGTCGTGGCCCGGCCAGCAGCCGGAACAGCCGACGGACCAGCCGTCCAGCGATCCGTCGGCGAACCAGCCGTGGCAGGCGCAGCCGCAGAGCGGCGAAGCGACGCAGGTGGCGCCGACGAACTGGCAGCCACCCGCATACGACCCGTCACAAGGGCAGCAGTACCCGCAGTACCAGCAGCCGTATCAGCCGCCGCAGCAGTACCCGGCAGGGGAGCAGCAGTACGGCCAGCAGCAGGGCGAGTACAACCCGCAGGCCTATCAGCAGCCGGGCCAGTACGGCCAGCAGTACGGCCAGCAGTACGGGCAACCCGGGCAGCCGGGTCAATACCAGCAGCCCGGCCAGTACGGCGACCAGTACGGTCAGCAGCCGGGACAGTACGGCCAGCAGCCGGGGCAGTTCGGCCAGTACCCGCAGTACAGCGCGCCAGGCGCCGAGGAGGGCTCGAAGCGTTCGATGGCGGTGATCGGCGGCGTGGTCGGTCTGCTGGCCGCGGCGATCGTCGTGCTCGTGCTGGTGCTCGGCTTCTGGAAACCTGGCTTCTTCGTCACCACTAAGCTCGACATCGACGCCGCACAGTCCGGCGTCCAGCAGATTCTGACCGACGAGGCCAACGGCTACGGCGCAAAGAACGTCAAGGACGTCAAGTGCAATGACGGCCAGAATCCGACCGTCGAGAAGGGCGGCACGTTCAACTGCGAGGTCAGCATCGACGGCACGAAGCGCCAGGTGACGGTGACCTTTCAGGACGACGACGGCACCTACGAGGTCGGCAGGCCCAAGTAACCGTCAGCCGTCGAGCCCGTCGAGCGCCTTTTGGAGCCTGCCGATGGACGACGTGACGCCGTAGGTTTCGGCGAGCTTGGCGACCTTGCGCGGATGTTCGGCGGCCAGCGGCAGCACGTCTGATGGCGTGGACCAGTCCAGTTCGGCGTCGGTGGCGACCTTGACCACGGGGCCGGCCGCCTCGATGTAGTCGATCGCCGCCAGCAGCTTGGTTCGATACGACTTGCTCATCTTCGACTTCGGATTCTTGGCGGCGGCCAGGATGTGCTCCAGCGAGCCGTGCTGGGCCAGCAGCGTCGCCGCGGTCTTCTCGCCCACGCCGGGCACTCCGGGCAGGCCGTCGCTGGGATCGCCGCGCAGCAGCGCGAGTTCGGCGTACGCCGGTCCGGCACGGTCGAGCGGCACGCCGTAGGTTTCGGCCACCTCCTGCGGGCCCCACTTGGTGGCCTTCGCCAACCCGCGGCCCAGGTAGAGCACCCGCACGGGCACCGGTTCGTCGCGCACCAACTGCAGCAGGTCGCGGTCACCGCTGACCACCACCACCGGATCGCGTTTCTCGCGGGCGGCCAGCGTGCCGAGCACATCGTCGGCCTCGCAGTCCGGCGCACCCGCGGTCGGGATGCCGAACGCGTCGAGGATCTCGAAGATCATGTCGACCTGCGGCGTGAGCTCGTCGGGCACCTCCTCGACGTCGGGTTCGCCGGCGGGCTGCTCCTCGAGCACGCGGTGCGCCTTGTAGGACGGAATGAGGTCCACGCGCCACTGCGGCCGCCAGTCGTCGTCGCGGCACACCACCAGCCGTCCCGGACGCTCGCGGGTGATCACGGTCGCGATGGCATCCAGAAAACCGCGCAGCGCATTGACCGGGCGACCGTCGGGCGCGGTGATCGAGTTTGGCACCCCGAAGTACGAACGGAACCACATGCTGGCGCCGTCGAGCAGGACGAGCGAGGACATGCGAGCCATCCTGCCAGGGGTGCGGTCGCCGATTAGCCTCGTGGGATGAGCGCCAACCGTTTCAGCACCGATGTCTACGCTTCCCGGCTGCGCGCCGCCGCTCACGCGACCGCCGACGCGGGTCTGGCGGGCCTGGTCATCACACCCGGCTACGACCTGCGCTATCTGACCGGTTCACGGGCGCAGACGTTCGAGCGTCTCACGGCGCTGGTGCTGCCGGCAGACGGTGATCCGACGATCGTGGTGCCCCGTCTGGAATTGGCGGCGCTCAAGGCGTCCGCGGTGCCGGAACTCGGACTGGGAGTGCGGGACTGGGTCGACGGCGACGACCCGTACGCACTGGTGGCCGAGGCGCTCGGTGGCCGAACGCCCGCCGTCGCGGTCACCGACTCGATGCCGGCCCTGCATCTGCTCCCGCTCGCCGACGTGCTCGGCACGGTCCCGGTGCTCGCCACCGATGTGCTGCGCCGGCTGCGGATGATCAAGGACGCCGCCGAGATCGACGCGCTGCGCAAGGCGGGGGCGGCGATCGACCGGGTGCACGCCCGCGTGCCCGAGTTCCTGGTACCCGGACGGACCGAGGCTGACGTCGCCGCCGATATCGCGGAAGCCATTGTCGCCGAGGGACATTCGGAGGTGGCGTTCATCATCGTCGGCTCCGGGCCCCACGGCGCCGACCCGCACCATGAGTGCTCGGACCGCGAATTGCGTGCCGGCGACGTCGTGGTCGTCGACATCGGCGGGCCCTATGCGCCCGGCTACAACTCCGACTCCACTCGCACCTACAGCATCGGCGAACCGGATCCCGACGTCGCGCGGGGCTATGCGGTGTTGCAGCGCGCCCAGCAGGCTGCGGTCGCGGCGGTCCGGCCCGGCGTGACCGCCGAGCAGGTCGATACGGCCGCGCGCGATGTGCTGGCCGCGGAGGGACTGGCCGAGGCGTTCGTGCACCGAACCGGCCACGGCATCGGGCTCTCGGTGCACGAGGAGCCTTACATCGTCGCGGGTAACACGCTGGCGCTCGAGGAGGGCATGGCGTTTTCGGTCGAGCCGGGAATCTATTTCCCCGGCGAGTGGGGTGCGCGCATCGAGGACATCGTGATCGTCACCGCCGATGGTGCCTTGTCGGTCAACCACCGGCCGCACGATCTGGTCGTGGTGCCCGTCGCCTGATCCGCCGTCAGCCCTCGACGCGGTCCAGCAGGTCCGAGGAGCCCAGCACCCGCTCGACGCGGACCTCGATCACGACGCGTTTCGGGTTCACCCGCGGCGTGCGGTAGCGCTGCGCGTAGCGCAGTTCGGCGTCGCGCACGGCCTCGGCCTCCGCGTTGACCTTGGCCTTGCCCTCCAGCGACAACCACCGTGCCCCGTCTACCTGGCTCAGCACGGCGACGCCCTGCCGGTCGGCGTTCACCGCCTTCTGGGAGCCGCCGCTGGTGATGACGCGGGCGATGTGGGTGGTGGGGTCGAAGGTGAAACCGACGGCGACGACGTGGGGCGAATTGTCCGATCGCAACGTCGTCAGCATCGCCAAGTGACGCTCGGACAGGAATGCCAGCGCGTCGTCCGTCAGCCGGGTGGTTGCCCGGCGGCTTGACTGGGCCATCGGCTTCACCGTAGCGCAGGGGATAATCGCGGCCGTGAGTGACACGGGTCCGGCGTTGGTCGTGATTTTCGGCGGTCGCAGCGAGATCGGCATCGAGGTGGCGACGCGGCTGGCGCCCGGCGCTACGGTGCTGTTGGCGGCCAGGCGCGCGGACGACCTCGACGCCGAAGTGGCGGCGGTGCGTGCGGCGGGCGCGGCGGCCGTGGCCGTCCGTGAGTTCGACGCCGACGACCTGGAGTCGCACGGTCCGCTGGTCCAATCGATCGTCGCCGAGCATGGGCCGATCGGCACCGCGGTCCTGGCCTTTGGCATCCTCGGCGACCAGGCCGTCGCCGAGAGGGATCCCGCGCATGCCGCGGCGATCGTGCACACCGACTTCGTCGCCCAGGTCAGCCTGCTGACCGTGCTGGCTTCGACGATGCGCGCGGCCGGCTCCGGAGCCATCGTGGCGTTCTCCTCGGTGGCCGGCGTGCGGGTGCGTCGGGCCAACTACGTCTATGGTTCGGCCAAGGCCGGGCTGGACGGGTTCTGCAGCGGGCTCGCCGACGCACTGCACGGTTCGGGCGTGCGGCTGCTGGTGGTGCGGCCGGGGTTCGTGGTCGGGCGGATGACCGAGGGGATGACGCCCGCACCGCTGTCCAGCACGCCCGCGCAGGTCGCCGACGCCGCGGTACGCGCGCTTCGCCGGGGTAGGCGGGCCGTATGGGTGCCCGCGCCGCTGGCCCTGCTGGCGTTCGCCTTCCGGGTCACGCCGCGGTTCGTGTGGCGGAGGTTGCCGCGATGAAGAGCCGAGGGTCTGCGACGATCGTCGTCGTCGGCATCGGAGCCGACGGAATGGCCGGGCTCTCACCGGTGGCCAAACACGAGTTATTCAGGGCAACAGTGGTTTACGGCTCCCGACGTCAACTGGAGCTGCTCGACGACACCGTCACTGCGACGCGGCGGGAGTGGCCGTCGCCGATGCTGCCCGCGCTGCACACGCTGCTCGACGCAACCGACGGCGACGTGCACGTGGTGGCCAGCGGCGACCCACTGCTGCACGGGGTGGGGAATTCGCTGATCCGGTTGTACGGCATCGACAAGGTGGCCGTGGTGCCGCACGTGTCCTCGGTGACGCTGGCCTGCTCGCGGGTGGGCTGGGCAGTGCAGGACACCGAAACCATCAGCCTGGTGTCGAGCGACCCGCACACCGCGATACGCCGCGGGGGGCAGGCTGTGGTCATGTCCCGCGACGGTGATAGTCCCGCGGCGCTGGCTCACCTGCTCACCCAGACCGGCCGCGGCGACTCCGAGATCACCGTGCTCGAGCAACTGGGCGGTCCCGCCGAGCGCCGCCGGACCGCCACCGCACGCGAATGGGCGGCGCGACCCCCGGACGACGTCGACGACCTCAATGTGGTCGCGGTGCGCTACCTGCCCGACGAGCGTCGGTTCGGTGTCCTGCCCGACGAGTCGTTCGCCCACGACGGGCAGATCACCAAACAGCCCGTGCGGGCCGTGACGCTGGCGGCGCTGGCGCCGCGCCCGGGCCAACTGCTGTGGGACGTCGGGGCGGGTTCGGGCAGCGTGGCGATCGAGTGGTGTCGCAGCGGGCGCGGTTGTCGGGCAGTGGCTTTCGAACGCGACGAGAAGCGTCGCAACCGCATCGCCGAGAACGTGGTCACGTTCGGCGCCAGAGTCGAGGTGCAGTCCGACGCGCCCGGGTCATTCGACGTCGCGCCGGCGCCCGACGCGATCTTCGTCGGCGGCGGCATCACACGGCCGGGCCTGCTGGAGGAGTGCTTCGACCGGCTGCCGGTCGGCGGCCGGCTGGTCGCGAACGCCGTCACGGTGGAGTCTGAAGCCCTTGTCGCCCACTGGTATTCGGAGCATGGTGGTGAGCTCAGGCGGTTCGAGCACCAGCGCGGTGAGCCGTTGGGCGGGTTCACGGGGTGGCGTCCGGCGCTGCCGGTGACGCAGTGGGCGGTGACCAAACGATGACCGTCTACTTCATCGGCGCCGGGCCCGGCGCCGCCGACCTGATCACCGTGCGGGGGCAGCGGTTGTTGAGCCGCTGCCCGGTCTGTCTCTACGCCGGTTCGATCATGCCCGAGGACCTGCTGGCGCTGTGTCCGTCGGACGCGCGCATCGTCGATACCGGCCCCTTGACGCTCGATCAGATCGTCGCCGAACTCGCCGATGCGCACGCCGCGGGCCTGGACGTGGCGCGGTTGCACTCCGGAGACCCCTCGATCTACAGCGCGCTGGCCGAGCAGTGCCGCCGCCTCGACGATCTCGGTGTCGACTACGAGATCGTGCCCGGCGTGCCGGCGTTCGCCGCGGCCGCCGCTGTGCTGGGCCGTGAACTCACGGTTCCCGGTGTGGCGCAGACGGTCACGCTGACAAGAGTGGCCACTTTGTCGACCGCGATGCCCGACGGCGAAGACCTCCAGGCGCTGTCCGCGCCGGGCGCCACGCTGGTGCTGCACCTCGCGGCCGCGCAGGTCGACGCGATCGTCCCACAGCTGCTGGCCGGCGGGTATCAACCCGAAACACCTTGCGCAGTGGTTGCTTTCGCCTCCTGGCCGCAGCAGCAGGTGGTCCGCTGTACGCTCACGGAGCTGGCGGAGCAGACGAAAGCGGCGGGCATCACCCGCACCGCGGTGATCGTCGTGGGGGATGTGCTGGCGGCCGGGGACTTCGCCGACAGCTACCTGTATTCGTCGGGTCGCGTACGGCGGGGCCGGCACTGATGAGAATCCTGTTGCTGGGCGGCACATCGGAGGCACGCGCGCTCGCCGAGCGGCTGCATCCCGAGGTGGAGGTCGTCAGCTCGCTCGCCGGCCGGGTGCCCGATCCCGCGCTGCCGGTGGGCGAAGTGCGGATCGGCGGCTTCGGCGGCGTCGAGGGGTTGCGGCGCTGGCTGCTCGAGGAACGCGTCGATGCCGTCGTCGACGCCACCCACCCGTACGCCGCGACCATGACCGCCCATGCCGCCGTCGTCTGCGCCGAGTTGCAGTTGCCGCATCTGGTTCTGGCGCGCCCCGCCTGGCCGGCTGGCGACGCGATCGTCGTCGACGACGATGCCGAGGCGGCGAAAACCGTTGCTGCCAAAGGGTTCAGGCGGGTGTTTCTGACCACCGGCCGGTCCGGCGCCGCCGTCTTCAAGGGTGTCGACGCGTGGTTCCTGATCCGCGCGGTCACCCCGCCAGATCCCGGGGACCTGCCGCCACGGCATCACGTGGTGCTGTCGCGCGGGCCGTATGGCTTCGACGGCGAACTGGCCCTGCTTCGTGAGCACCGCATCGACGCGCTGGTCACCAAGAACAGCGGTGGAGCGATGACGCGGCCCAAGCTGGATGCCACCGCCGAACTCGGTCTCCCGGTGGTGATGGTGGATCGCCCGCCGCTGCCGGCCGGTGTGACGACCGTTGCCTCGGTGGATGATGCGGTCGACTGGGTCAGCGGTAGGAGCTGACCAGTTCCAGCGTGCCCAGTTCGCGGATGGCCCGGCACCCGCGGCTCAGCATCGCGAGCATCATCTGGTCGCCCCGTTCGGTCGTCGAGGCGAACGCGGTGCCCAGCGCCACCAGCAGCGGCGCCTGCACCATCCCGAGGCGATAGTCGGCCCAGCAGGTTTCGAGGTCGTAGCCTTCGACGCCGTATCCCAGCAGCACCCGGTGGTAGTCGGCGACGAGGTCGCGTTCGATTTCCGCGCGGACCGCGGACTCGAGGCTGGTCGCGGTGAAATACGCGAGGTCGCGGGCGGGTAGGCCGATGCCGACGGTCTGCCAGTCGACCACGGTGATGCGGGTGCGGTCGGGATCGAACAGCATGTTGTCGAGCCGGTAGTCGCCGTGCATCAGCGCGTAGCGATCCGGCTCGGCCATCAGCCAATCGGTGACCGAAGCCATTGCCGCGGTGAGTGTTTCCTGGTCCTCGCTGCTGATCGAGGAACCGAGTCGGCCGATGACGATGTCGGCGGCCATCCGGCAGACATCGCCCATACCCTTGGCGGCATCCTTGTCGCCGGGCTTGGGCATAGCGATTCCGGACAACTGCATCCATACCCCGTCGCACCAACTCGGGCCGTGCAGGCCGGCGAGCGCTTCGACGGCCAACCGCGCCTCGACAGGGCTGCACCCGGCGATCTGATCGCCCTGCACCGCCGGCGCCATATCGGCGAGGATCAGCACGAAATCGGTTCCGTCGTCGGTGATGTCGCTGTGAAAGCAACCTGGGACAGGGATGGCGACCTTTTCGGCGACGTCGGTGTAGAACTCGACCTCCGAGCGATACCCGAGCGCCACGCGTTCGCGAACCGCGTCGTCCTGGGCGGGCAGCTTGATCGCAAACGTCGTGGGCAGCGCGCTCTGCTGCGCGTACGTCACCGTCGCCCGATACGTCGCGCCGGTCTGGCCCGTCCCGATCGGGGTGACCTCGACGGCGTCGACGCCTGCCCCGAGCGCTGCTCCGAGCCACGTCGGCGTTACATCTTCGGGGCCGCGTGGAATGTTGAGAACGGATGTCACGCGCCGGACATTAACACCGACTCCTACCGCGAGCGCTCACCCCGGTACGAAATGTAGCCCGGATTCTGTACGCCAGTGAGCGCTCGCGGCCCGATAAGGCTCAGAGCCGGCGGAGGCGCAGCCGCCAGACGTCCGGACCGCGTTCGAGGTAGTCGACCGACATCCTGCCCGCGGTGCGGTCGTGCAGTTGCCCCAGCAACGGCACGGGATCGTGATGCGCGACCAGCACCAATGCGCCACCGACCGGAACCGCATCGAACGCGCCGAACACGGTCGCATGGCGGATCGAGTGCGGCACCGCACGCACGTCGAGCACCGGTTCGTCGGCATCGGACTCACCGCAGCCGCACGTGTGGCCCTCCTCGGCATGGCGGTGGCCGCCGAGCAGTTCGTGCATCCCACCGAGGGCGTCCGCGAGGGAGACGTCCGGGTCGGCAGCCACGATCGGCAATATCCGATCGTTCTCGTCGATCAAGTGCGCCTCGAACACCACGCGCAGCGCCTGGGCCGCCGCTGCGGCCCGCACCGGTGACTTCTCGGTGCGGATCCGCTCGATCAGACCGCCGATCACGCGGTGCACGGCGATCATCGACTCGATCAGCGGCCGGGCCCGCTCTGTGCGGGCAGCGGGATACAGGCGGGCCTCTTCGGCCGCGGCATGGGGCAACAGCTCACCGGTCAGGAACTCGGTGGCGGCGGCTCGCGCGGCCTCAAAGCCGGTGCCGCGCTCGGTCGCCGACAGCATTGCCTCGGTGAGGGCCTGCAGGTGTCCGGCCAGTTGGGCGTGATGATTCTTGACCGTCTCGGCCGCCTCTGCGTCGGCGGATGTGGACGCGACGATCACCTCGTTGATTGTCATGGTCGGCTCCCTTCGGCTCTGCTGGTCCGACGCCACACAATTTACTACAATTAATTCCGTGTTAAATAGCCAGACCCCCTTGGGGCCCGCGCCCGTGCCTCCCGCGACCGCTGAGGTACCGCTGTCGGGTCAGCGGCTGCGGGTGCTCGAGTACGTACGGGCGAACGCCCCGGTCCGCACGCTCGACGCCGCCGAGAGCCTCGGGCTGCATCGCAACACCGTGCGCGAACACCTCGACGCGCTGGTCAGCCATGGTCTTGTCGCGCGCAGCACGGAACACGCCGTGGGCCGTGGCCGCCCGGCTGCGCTGTATCGGCCGTCGGCCGCCGACGCCGGCGTGGTGGCCCGCGACTATGCGGGGCTCGCCACCGCCCT
>NZ_QMEW01000039.1 GCF_003284965.1 Mycolicibacterium sp. GF69 | reverse complement strand
GTCGTCTTTTGCGCTGACGACAGGGGGGTCTGCGGCGAAAGCCGCTCACGAACGCAGGCCCGTGAATCGAGATTATGTCGTCGAGTTCCAGGGGTTCTCTGTTGTATTCCGCCCATTGCAGAATGCTGGGAGCACAGCCACAGCCGCAAGGTATCCAACTCGGGCGGACGGAATCAAGGATGCCACCATCGAATCTCTGAGCCTGCGTTGTTGCCGAGTTCTCCAGCTGAGCGCTCACAGCCGAGATGGACTCGTCGTGACTGTCGAGGGGACAACTTCCAACCAGCTGAATCGGCGGATCCAGGGAAAGACTTGCTTTCCTCCGCAGGACATCGCGCGAATTCTGGCCCGTATTTATCATTCTCTGCAACGCCAAACACCCTTGTTAGCAAGGCAATACGACACGGCATCGGGCGAGACAACCTTGAAATCGCTCAATACCACCGAACATTCGTCGGCAGTGAACCCCACATCCGCTAGCGCCTTCATCCATGCGATCAGAGCCCGCCCCCTCCCATTCGCGTCCAAAGCCAGCGCCCAAACACGACCGAAAGTCGCCGCGGCCGAACGCGCATAAGCATCGCGGACCACAGCTGCAGCGTCGTCGAATAGTGCCTGAGAAGTCGAAGCGTACCGTTCCAACTCATCAGTTCTGATACCAGCGACACTGAGATAGAGCAGTGCGTTGGCAACTTCCGTACGCCAAAGATCCTGCAGTGTGGTGCGTTGCACGCATCGTGGTTGAAGGACGTGTACATAGTCGGCGCCTTCCGTGTATGTCGTCGGCAGACCCATGTTCCTGTGAATGGGTGGCATGGCTGATGCGCTTCGTGTTCCTTCGCCTTCAGCAAGTGAAGCAGCGAGGTCAATGCACGCGCCCCCAAGCCGAGTCCACACTGCGTGCAGACGATCAGCATGCAGCGCGAGCGGATAGGTCACAAATGCTGACCCATCCGGTAACACGTGGGAAGTTACGACGCAAAATGAACGCGCCCACTGGGCCGCCTGTCCGACGACTTCCGCGATTGCAGCGTGCCGTCGACCGAGCTCAAACCCCCGGCTATTGGCTTGACTGAGTTCGTCGTTCACATCCTGCCTCCAACCCGGACCATGAACGGCTCCGATATTTCTAGCGCGCTCGCGAAGCAGGTAATTCGTGGAGATGCCATGTACGCGGCGCCGATTGCTCGATCGTCTGTGCAGTCCCGGCAACCACGCGACTTGGCATCCATGCGATCAGCAACACTCGCGGCCTGACGACGCATCTGCGTGTATCTGGCGGCAAGCTCAGGCGATTGCCAACGGCCGCAGCCACCAGCCAACCCGTTGACAGAGTCGGATTCTTCGCGTACGAGACCAACAAAGTGCGCAAACATCGGCACGGTCATCAAAGCAGCAGCGCATGTCGTTGGAGCGAGCTGATCTGCCTGTTGTTGAAAACTCAAAGCCGATGTGTCGCGGTGCACGCTCCTACGGTACCGCTAGCTGGCAATGGCTGGCTAGCAGCGGAAACACATTCTCTAAGAATAGATTCTGCCGAACACCCATGCGGCGCTTCCCCGAAGACGATTAGGTATCAACTCATGCTCATCTTATGCACAACTGGTAACCCACTAAGGCCCAATTAGTACCCATTTACTGCTCCACTAGTACCCATTTACTGCTCCAGACAGGCACATTGGGCGTCACCGGCCGCTCGCCGATGGCCGTGCCGGAACGGCCAGAATTCCGGCGCAGCGAAGATCGTCGTCCGATCACGATCCCGTCAGGCCGCCTTTGGATTTCGCCGCTCGTCGCTGCCGGGTGACGACAAGAGTTGATTCTTTCCCAAGTTGCATCTGGTGGTGGACGCCGTTTCACCCATTCATCTACGTTGCAATTCATCGAGATCCCTATCGCTCTGTCAGCCTGCAGCGAGGCTGCACAATGACCGCCCGAGCCATCACGCATGACCTCTCAAGAGAACCTAGGAAGACAATGATCGTCGAAACTGTAAGACTCAGAAAGTATTACCGATGAGCTGGAAGGCGCTCGACTGGGCGATAGCCATCGAGGTTTCGAGTCCGATGATGCGCCTTGTCCTCATACTGCTCGCGAACCGGGCAGACGACAGATTTTCGTGCTACCCGTCAATCCGAAAGCTCGTCTCGGAATCTTGCGCCGCGCGGAGCACCGTGTTGGAGACGCTTCGCAAACTCGAGGATGAGGGGCTCGTGCAACGAGTTGCTCGGTATCACGAGTCGGGAGCCAGGCGTTCGAGCCGCTACCTTCTCAATCACCCAGATGCGACGCACAGTTCTCCCCTTCCGGAGATCGGACTCCCCCAGTCTGCCAACACGACGGGCGCCGTGCGACCTCCGGAAGGGGATTGTCCGCCGGTCGTACCCCCGCGGGTCCAGAGCACTGACGCCTTGAACCTTTCAAGAGAACCTTCACATGGACCGTCGTCGGCAGCAGTGTTGAGTTCACTTCCAAGTCCCTGGCAAGTCAATCGGGAGGACGCGAGAAAACTTGCACCGGCGATCGAGGCGGCCTTCGGCGCGGGCTGGACATCACAGACGCTGTTGGCCCATCTTTCGTCCCGGCCAGAAGGGGTGCGCTATCCCGCTGCAGTTCTCGCGCGACGTCTCACTGAGCTTCCCGCCCCACCAACACTTTCCGTACAACCAAGGCCATCGTGGTGTGGCAATTGTGAAGACCCGATGTCGCGCACGATCACAGTCACACAGTCGGACGGCACTGAGGCAGCGGCGTTTTGTCCGCGTTGCAGCCCACAGCAGCACTTAGCGAGAGTTGCAGACTCCATAAATTTCGAAGGGGAGGTGAAATGAATGGAATCGAACGTATTTGATCATCTTCCACTGCTTCTCGCGGTTCCCCGCGCTGCGAGCATTCTGGGAATCAGTCGCGCTGCGGCTTACAGACTCGCCGCGTCTGGCGAGCTCCCAGTCCGCAGACTCGGCGGACGCGTCTATGTCGTCACCGCCGAGTTGCGCCAGTTAGTTGCATCGTGAAGGGGTCCGTCTACCAACGTGGAAGGACGTGGACATACCGATTCCGAGCGCCTGAGCGAGATCCATCCACCGGCGAGTATCCGACTATCTCAAAGGGTGGTTTTCACACGGAGAAGGAGGCTTGGAAGGCCTGTCGCGATGCCATGCGGGGAGCCGATCAAGGTCGCGTTGTACGACCCTCGACTCGCACGGTAGCTCAGTTCTTCGGCGAATGGTTCTTAGCCGTCGAAGCTTCTATGGACGCAACGACTTGGCAGAACTGGAACGACTACGCTAGATGTTATGTAGTGCCACACATTGGGGCAGAAAAGCTCCAACGACTCGATGAGCCACAACTGCTGAAGCTTTACGCGAAGTTACTTTCTGAAGGCCGGATCAAGCAGGACCGCAACTACGCGATGTATCACTACTGGCATAATCATACGGTCGATGGTTCGACACCGAGTCCGCGCGAAGTCGCTAAGGCGTGTGGCACAACGATTCACGCTGCCAGGGCTGCGGTGCGCCGGTACAACGCAGGCATCGCTCCGAAGCAGGTGCATCCCGGACTGGCGCCGAAGACCGTGCGAAACATACATGCAATGATCCACCGCGCACTTGTCGATGCCGTCGCGTGGAAGTACACGTCTCATAATGCGGCGGCTAATGTAAAGCCACCCAAACGCTCCCGTGCGCGGCGAACCGTATGGAATCTTGAGCACATACGGACGTTTCTGCAGACGGCGAGCCACGACCGCTTCGCTGCGCTTTTCCTGCTTGAACTCACCACTGGCATACGACGCGGCCAGATCTGCGGCCTCAGGTGGCACGACGTCGACCTGGAGGCGCGCGAGATCACTGTGCATGACAATCGGGTCGTGGTTGGCGGCCACGCGCGCGACAAAGCCGGCGGCAAGACGCACAATGCCGATCAAACGATCGCGATAGATCGGACTACTGCTGCGGCACTTCAAAAGTGGCGACACTTACAGAATGAAGAGCGGGCGTTCTTCGGGAGCAACTACCACCCTGGAAACTACGTATTCACCTTCCAGGATGGTCGACCGCCGCACCCCGATTCTATCCGTCAACGGTTCGATCGCTTGGCGGCCGCGGCCGGCCTGGAGCGAATTACCTTCCACGACTTGCGGCATTCCTACGCGACGGCCGCGTTGAAGGCTGGCGTCAGCCCAAAGACTGTGAGCGAGCGTATCGGGCACGCCGACGTCGGGTTCTTCTTGCAGACGTATGCCCACGTACTAAAGAACGACGACAGAGAGGCTGCTGAACAGGCAGCGATGTTCCTGATCGGGGATGGCTACCCGTCGTCAACGGGAGTGGACTAAATGAACACCTCGATACGGCGAAGTCGCGGAACTATAGAGCTGCCACAGCCGAGTACCAGACTCCAGCCGGTTGTGGTCGACGGCAGAAAGCTAGCTTTCACGGCGGCTGGCGTAAGTGTCGCGCGCCGCGCGTCTCTCTGCGTTGGTGTCCTGGGTGTTGAACGCGGGGGCCAGCTGGGCGTATGCGGTGTCGAGGAGATCTTCGTCGATCGCCTGCGAGGCCACCTGTGGGGACCGGTTGGGAGTAGGCGTCGGCATGGGTCTAACGATAGGCCGCTTCGGATTCTGCTGAACATTTGTTGGCGTGCGGTTGGTGCGCTCATAGCCGGGTGCATTTGGCGTCTTGATGAGCACGCGGCGGATCTCTTCTCGGCTGGCAGCGATCCGGGCCCCGCGCGGCGTCGGTGTGCGCCACCGGTCGCGGCGACTGGTCGTCAGGAGGTGCTACGTTCACAAACGCGTTCACAAACCGAATGAAAACGGCCCCCGGAGTGTCCTCCGAGGGCCGTTTTACCTGGTAGCGGGGACAGGATTCGAACCTGCGACCTCTGGGTTATGAGCCCAGCGAGCTACCGAGCTGCTCCACCCCGCGTCGGGTGCACGCCACGTTACCGAAGGCGTACGCGCACTTCCAAATCGCGCGGTCAGCCTGCGTCATGATCCGCATCACGCCAGCCGAGGCGCGGTCATCGAAGCGCCGCGACTGACCGCAAATGTACGTGCCGACACGGCGTGTCGCGGTACAGACGCGGTCGCTCGCGACTTGGGCACGCGGTTTGAGCGTGCGGTTCGGCACGCGGCTTGGGGTTGCGGTTCGGGCAAGAACTAGCCGGCGGACTGGTACTTGCTCATCGCATCGTCGAGGCGCTGCAACGCCTCGCCGAATTCGGCAAAGTCACCGCCCTGCTGGGCCTGACGCAGCGCGTCGAGCGCCGTGTTGACCTCCTGCAGCGCAGCGGCTTTCGGCCCCGACAGCTGCACAGGCACACCCGGCGCAGCCGCCGGTGTCGGCGCCTCCGGCGGCCGGCCCTCCTGGTTGGGGCGACCCGCCGGTGGCTGACCGTCGGCCGGTGGCCGTGCGGCGGGTCGCTGACCGCCCGGTCCCGCGATCGGCGCGGGTCCGGTTGCGGTGGCGTCGGCGCCGACCCCGAACAACTCGATGAGCGCATCGCGCACGGTCGGGCCGTAGCCAACCTTGTCGTTGTACATCATCGCGACGCGGATGAGGCGCGGGTAAGACGACGCGGCGTCGCTGGCTCCCGGCGATGCGTATACGGGGGCGACGTAGAGCAGGCCACCCTCGGCCACCGGCAGTGTCAGCAGGTTGCCCCACCGGATGCGGTTCTGGTTGTCGCGGCCGATGACGCCGAGGTCCTGGCTGACCGCGGTGTCGGTGCTGATCGCGTTGAACGCCAGCTTCGGACCGTTGACCTGGCCGGGGATCGTCAGCACCGTGAGCTTGCCGTAGGTGTCGGGATCCGAACTGGCGCTGATGTAGGCGGCCAGGAAGTCGCGACGGAACCGGTTCATGGCGCTGGTCAGCTGGAACGATGCCGAACGGTCGTCGGCCACAAGGTCTTTGGCGACGATGTAGTAGGGCGGCTGGTAGCTGCTCGCGGTCGGGTTGGGATCCAGCGGGACGTCCCAGAAGTCCGATGTCGAGAAGAAGGTCACCGGGTCGTCGACGTGGTACTTGGCCAACAGCGCACGCTGCACCTTGAACAGGTCCTCGGGATAGCGCAGATGCTCCTGCAACTCCGGCGTGATGTCGGACTTCGGTTTCACGGTGTCCGGGAACACCTTCATCCACGCCTGCAGCACCGGGTCCTGCTCGTCCTGCGCGTACAGCGTGACCGTGCCGTCATAGGCGTCGACGGTGGCCTTGACCGAGTTACGGATGTAGGAGACCTGTTTGTCGGGCTGCAGCCGGTTCAGTGCCACCTCGTTGGAGTCGACGGTGGCAGAAGACAACGACGTCAGCTCGGAATACGGGTAGTTGTCCAGCGTGGTGTAACCGTCGACGATCCACACGATCCGCTCGTCGACGATCGCGGGATAGACCGCGGTGTCGGTGGTCAGCCACGGAGCGACGGCCTTCACGCGGTCGGCCGGGTCACGGTTGAACAGGAGCTTGCTGTTCTCGCCGATCACGTTGGAGAACAAGAAGTTCCGCTCGGCGTACTTCGCGGCGAACACGCTGCGGGTCAGCCAGTTGCCGATCGGGACGCCGCCGCTGCCGGTGTAGGTGTAGTTCCTGGTCTCGACGTTGTTCTCGTAGTCGTATTCACGCGGTGCACCGTTCTCACCCACGATCGCGTAATCGGCCGCGGTGTTGGCGATGACCGGACCGTAGTAGATCCGCGGCTGGGCCAGCGGGGCCGGTCCTGGCGACATCACCTCGCCGTTGGCGCCGACGACGCTGGCCAAGAACTCCGGGTAACCGCCGTTCTGGTTGGGGTCGTTGGCCACCCCGCGCACGGTGTTCGCCGGTGAGGCGATGAAGCCGTTGCCGTGGGTGTAGACGGAGTGGCGGTTGATCCAGTCGCGCTGGTTGTCGATCAATCGGTCGGGATTGAGCTCGCGCGCGGCGACGACGTAGTCGCGCAGGTTGCCGTTCGCGTCGCTGTAGCGGTCGATGTTCAGCTGATCGGGAAAGTAGTAGAAGTTCTTGCCCTGCTGGAACTGCGTGAAGGCCGGGCTGACGATGTTCGGGTCGAGCACCCGGATGTTCGACGTCGTCGCCCGGTCGGCGGCTACCTGCGCAGCGGTCGCTTCAGCGTTGCCCGGGTAGTCGCGATAGCTGACCACGTCGTCGGTGAGGCCGTAGGCCTGTCTTGTCGCGGCGATGCTGCGGGCGATGTATTCGCTTTCCTTCTGCGCCGCGTTCGGGCGCACGCTGAACTGCTCCACCACCAGCGGCCAGCCCGCGCCGACCACCAGCGACGAGAGCAGCAGCAACACCACGCCGATGGCCGGGATCCGCAGGTCGCGCAACACGATCGCGGAGAACACCGCCGCCGCGCAGATCACCGCGATCGCCATCAGGATGAGCTTGGCGGGCAGCACCGCGTTGATGTCGGTGTAGCCCGCACCCGTGAACGGCTTCCCGCCGCGGGTGTGGCTCAGCAACTCGTAGCGGTCCAGCCAGTAGGCGACGGCCTTGAGGAGCATCAAGATGCCGACCAAAGTGATCAACTGGATGCGCGCCGCGCGGCTCAGCGCCCCGCTGCGGCCGGACAGCCGGATGCCGCCGAACAGGTAGTGGCCCAACAGGTTTCCGAGGAACGCCAAGAAGGTCGCGACGAACAGGTAGTTCAGAACCATCCGATAGAACGGCAGGTCGAAGGCGTAGAAGCCGAGGTCCTTCCCGAACTGCGGGTCGGTGATGCCGAAGCTGTTGCCGTGCAGGAACAGCTGGACGGTCTCCCACTGCCCCAATGCGAACAGTCCCACGAACAAGCCGATGAGCGCGGGTACGCCGAAGCCGACGAGGCGCAGCCGTGCCATCACCGCGGTGCGGTAGCTCGCGACGGGATCGTTGGGGCCGTTGGTCGGCACGAACACCGGGCGGGTGCGGTAGGCCAGCGCGAGGCCCGCGAACAGGATGGAGCCGATCAGCAGCGACACCACGAGGAACAACAGGATCTGGGTGAACAGCACCGTGGTGAACACCGAGCGGTAGCCGAGTTCGCCGAACCACAGCCAGTCGACGTAGGTGTCGATCAGCCGGGGCCCGATCAGCAACAGGAGGACGACTACGGCCCCCACCGCGATGAGAAATCGGCTACGTCGTGTCAGGCTCGGCATTCGTGCCGCGGGCCGCATACCCACTCGTCGACTCCAGTCTCATTCCCGTACGTCCTGATCGACGTCACCCCAAGCTCCGCCACAACTCTACGCAACGGCTGTTGCGTGAGAACCTAGCAATGGGGACGTTCGCCACCGGCGGACAAGGTTTTCAGCGCCTCGACGGCGTGCGCGAGGGTGTCCACCTTGATCAGTTCCATCCCGTCATGGGGTGCGGTCTTGGCTTCCTCACAGTTGTCGGCGGGCACCAGGAAGATGGTCGCACCGGCCTCCCGCGCGGACAGCATCTTGTGGCCGATGCCGCCGATGCCGCCGACCTCGCCGTCCCCACTGATGGTTCCGCTGCCTGCGACGAAACGGCCGTCGTTGAGGTCGCCGGTGGTGAGCTTGTCGACCACCGCCAGTGAGAAAATCAGCCCGGCGGACGGTCCGCCGATCTTCTCGAGGTTGAAGTCGATGGCGAACGGCGCCCAGGGGGCGTCGAGCACAGCGATGCCGAGTAAGCCCTGATCGCGTTCGGGGTGCTTGCCCAAGGTGATAGTCGCGACGCCCGACGGCGCGTCCTTGCGGCGATAGTCGAGCACCACGGTGTCGCCCGGCTTGGTGTCCTCGAGCAGGTTCTGGAATTCCTCGAGGGTCGTGACCGGCTGGCCGTTGACTGCGTCGATCGCATCACCGGCGGCCAGCTTGCCCGCCGACGGGCCCGGGTCGTTGACGTCCTCCACCGTCACCGCCATCGGAAACTCCAAAAAGTGCAGTGCCGCGTATTCGGCACTGCGTTCGGAGTTGCGGAAGTCGGTGGTGTTGGCCTCGTCGACCTCCTCGCGCGTCATGTCCGGCGGATAAACCAGGTCACGCGGCACCAACTGCTGGCGGCCCGACAGCCACAGCGCCATCGCCTCGCCCAGCCCGAGCTGGTCGCGCTGCGAGACGGTCGTCATGTTCAGGTGACCGGACGTCGGGTAGACGTCGGTGCCCTCGATGTCGATGACCTGCTTGCCGTCGACCTCGCCGAGGGTGTTGAACGTCGGCCCCGGGCCCAGCGAGACGTATGGCACCGGCACCACCGACGCCAGCACCCCGAACGCCAGAATGGGGACGAGTGCCACCAGCAACGTCAAAGTCCGCCTGTTCACGTCGCCCAATGTAAAGGTGCGGCCGAGGCGATGGTGCACACGACTTCCACCGCGGGGCGCCCAGAACGGCCCGATGCGCGACCGGCCCCCAGACGTCGGCGCGGTTCCCGGGGGTCGGTTCGCTCTCAGCGAGAGTCGCCCACCCACACCGCGCGGCCCTGGTGAGTACGGTTGAGGACATGGCTGACCCGCCTTTCGGCTTTTCCGCCGGGGATGACCCCGACCGGGACAAGCGCAAGAAAGACCCCGACTCCGGCTCCGGCGACCCGTTCGGCATGGGTGGCGGGTCCCAGTTCGACATGTCGCAGCTGGGCCAGATCTTTTCCAAGCTCGGCGAGATGTTCAGCGGCGCAGGCGGCGCGATGGCCGGGGGCACGCAGTCCGGGCCGGTGAACTATGACCTGGCCCGCCAACTGGCGTCGAACCAGATCGGTTTCGTCGCGCCGGTGCCGGAGAAAACCGGTGTGGCGATCGCCGACGCCGTGCGCCTGGCCGAAACCTGGCTGGACGGTGTGACCTCGCTGCCCGCCGGCACCAGCAAGGCCGTCGCCTGGACACCGACGGACTGGATCGACAACACGCTCGAGACCTGGAAACGCCTGTGCGATCCGGTCGCCGAACAGATCTCGACGGTGTGGGTATCCGCGCTGCCCGAGGAGGCTCGGATGATGGCCGGTCCCCTGCTGTCGATGATGACGCAGATGGGCGGGATGGCGTTCGGCTCACAGCTCGGGCAGGCGCTGGGCAAACTGTCGCGAGAAGTGTTGACTTCCACCGATATCGGGCTGCCCCTGGGGCCCAAGGGGGTGGCGGCGCTGATGCCGGAAGCGGTCGAGGCGCTGTCCGAGGGTCTGGAGCAGCCGCGCAGCGAGATCCTCACCTTTCTCGCCGCCCGGGAGGCCGCGCACCATCGCCTATTCAGCCATGTGCCATGGCTGGCCAGCCAATTGCTCAGCGCGGTCGAGGCGTTCGCTCGCGGCATGAAGATCGACATGAGCGGTATCGAGGAGCTTGCTTCGGGCATCAATCCGGCCGCGCTGACCGATCCGGCGCAGATGGAACAGCTGCTCAATCAGGGCATCTTCGAACCGAAGGCGACGCCGGAGCAGACCGCGGCGCTGGAGCGGCTGGAGACGCTGCTCGCGCTCATCGAAGGTTGGGTGCAGACGGTCGTGTCAGACGCGCTCGGCGACCGCATTCCCGGTACGTCGGCGCTGGCCGAGACGCTGCGCAGGCGCCGCGCCACCGGCGGACCGGCCGAGCAGACGTTCGCGACCCTGGTGGGGCTGGAGTTGCGGCCACGCAAGATGCGCGAGGCGGCGGTGCTCTGGGAGCGGTTGACCCAGGCCGTCGGCTCCGACGGGCGCGATGCGGTGTGGCAGCACCCCGACCTGTTGCCCAGCGCCGACGATCTCGACGAGCCCGCAGGGTTCATCGACCGGATGATCGGCGGCGACACCAGTGGGATGGACAGCGCCATCGAAGAGGCGATCGCCGATCTCGAGAAGGACATCCAGAACCCAGACCGCGACAAGGACGACGACTCCTAGGGACTTCGGTGTAGTTGGTTGCGCCTGGCGCGTCCGCCGACACCGAAATCCCCCGCCGGGAGGGCCTGTGGATAACTCGGGGCGGTACCCGCGCGCCGTGGCACGCTCGATCGATGACGCGATATGCGTTGAGCACAGCGACGCCGGTGCTGCTGCGGCCGGACGGTTCCGTTCAGGTGGGCTGGGACCCGCGGCGCGCCGTGGTGATTCGGCCGCCGTCCGGCCTGCCCGCAGCGACGTTGGCCGACCTGCTGCGGCACTTGCAGTCCGGGGCGGCGCTGGCCGATCTGCAGGCACGTGAGCCCGCGGTCGACGCAGCGCTGGTCGAGAATCTTCTCGCTTCGTTGGTGGACGCCGGCGTGGTCACCGCCAGTGCGCCACGGCGCGGCCGCAGCGCGGCGGTGCGCATCCATGGCCGCGGGCCGCTGTCGGATCTGCTGGCAACGGCGCTGCGCTGTTCGGGGGCACGCATCACCCACAGCAGCCGAACGAACACCGGCGCATCGTCGGAGAAGACCGATCTGGTGGTGCTGACGGACTATCTGGTGGCCGACCCGCGCGTCGTGCGCGAGCTGCACACCGCGGGGGTGGCACATCTGCCCGTGCGGGTGCGTGACGGCGTCGGCCTGGTCGGGCCGCTGGTCATTCCGGGCGTGACGAGCTGTCTGGGGTGTGCGGATCTGCATCGCAGCGACCGCGACGCGGCCTGGCCCGCGGTCGCGGCGCAACTGCGCTACACCGTCGGAAGCGCCGATCGAGCGACGGTGCTGGCCACGGCTGCGCTGGCGCTCAATCAGGTCGACCGGGTGATCCGGGCGGTCCGCGGCGGCGTCGAGGCGGGTTGCTCCGCCGAGCCGCCCCCGACGCTGGACACCACTTTGGAGTTCGACGTGAACGTGGGATCGGTCGTGTCGCGGCGCTGGTCGCGGCATCCGCGCTGCACATGTTGACATCGCCCGTTGGCAAGTCGCTGCGATGTGTTCAGCGCTGTCATGGATGATGGTCTGGTGAGTGACATCAAGCGGGGCCGGGCAGCACGCAACGCCAAGTTGGCGAGCCTGCCCGTCGGCATGGCAGGCCGGGCCGCGTTGGGCTTCGGCAAACGGCTGACCGGCAAGTCGAAGGACGAGGTCAACGCGGAATTGATGGACAAAGCCGCCCAGCAGCTGTTCACCGTGCTCGGTGAACTCAAGGGCGGCGCGATGAAGGTCGGCCAGGCCCTGTCGGTGATGGAGGCGGCGATCCCCGAGCAGTACGGCAAGCCGTACCGCGAGGCGCTGACCAAATTGCAGCGCGAAGCTCCACCGTTGCCGGCGCCCAAGGTCCACCGGGTGTTGGACGGGCAGCTGGGCACGAAATGGCGTGAGCGGTTCACCTCGTTCGACGACAAGCCGATCGCGTCGGCCAGCATCGGCCAAGTGCACAGGGCGGTGTGGTCGGACGGTCGCGAGGTCGCGGTCAAGATTCAATACCCCGGCGCGGACGAGGCGCTGCGCGCGGACCTGAAGACGATGCAGCGCATGGTGGGGGTGATCAAACAACTCGCACCCGGCGCCGACGTCGACGGTGTGGTCGCCGAGCTCATCGAGCGCACGGAGATGGAGCTCGACTATCGGCTCGAGGCCGACAATCAGCGCGCCTTCGCCAAGGCGTACGAGGGTCATCCGCACTTCGTGGTGCCGCATATCGTGGCCAGCGCCCCCAAAGTGGTGATCCAGGAGTGGATCGAGGGCGTGCCGATGTCGGTGATCATTCGCGAGGGCAGCCAGGAGCAGCGAGACCTGATGGGCGCCAGGCTCTTCGAGTTGACCTATGACGCGCCTCGCCGGCTGGAGATGATGCACGGCGACACCCACCCCGGCAACTTCATGCTGTTGCCCGACGACAAGATGGGCGTCATCGACTTCGGCGCCGTCGCCCCGATGCCCGGCGGTATTCCCATCGAGATCGGCCTGGCGACGCGGTATGCCTTGGAAGACGACTACGACAATCTGCTGACGACCATGCAGAAGATCGGCTTCATCCAGAAGGGTGAGCAGGTCTCCAAGCGCGAGATGGACGACATGATGCGCCAATACGTCGAACCACTCGAAAACGAGACGTTCCATTACAACCGCAAATGGCTCCAGCGCATCACCACGGCGAACATCAGACCCGATCGCGCCGCCGGCCAGATCAAGGCCGCTCGCCAGATGGACATCCCGGCCCATCTGGCGATTCCGATGCGGGTGATCGCCTCCAATGTGGCGATCGCGTGCCAACTCGATGCCTGCGTTCCGGCGAGACGACTGGCGACAGAACTGATTCCGGGCTTCGCCAGCGAGGCGGCCTAGCACTTTTCGGCGTCACGTCGAGTGATCAGGCCGCGGCCGGGTTCCCGACGGTGTTCTTACGTGGCCGGCCACGCGGCCGCTTGCGCGCGATGATCGTGCCGCGCTCGAAAATTTCGCCGCCCCAAACACCCCACGGCTCTTGCCTTTCCAGTGCGGCTGCCAAGCATTCGCGCCGGATGGGGCAGTCCGCGCACAACGCTTTGGCGCGTTCGAGTTCGACGGGGTTCTCGGCGAACCACAGATCGGGATCGGCCTCGTGACACGGCACCGCCAGCTTCGTCTTGTTTCGGCATGTCCCGAATGACATGTCCAGTCCTCTGCTTCCTGGTCGTGGGTTTCGTATCTGGTACTGCTGGATCCGGGACCGGGTCTTCGAGGCTCTTCCGAAAGGTTTTCGGAAAAACGAAGGCCACGGATCCGACTGCGGGTCCGTGGCCTTTTTCGGCGAAATCGAGGGCTTACCTAGACGGGGCCCCGATCGACGGACGATGCAGTCGCGGCGGCGGCGCGGCGCTTGCGCTGCGGGGTGATGGCAGCGGCGGCGGTGGCGTGCGCGACGAACGCAGGATGCGCCGCAGCGGCGGCGGCGACATGGAGGGTCCGCGGCATGCCGGCAGCTACGCCGGTGATCGCGCTATTGCTACCCATGATGTCGCCCCTCCTCTCGCACAAAAAAGCACCCATGCGGTGCGTTATCGAGGCTAAGCCTAACAGCGTCGGTGGACAACTGATTTTCTGACCAGCGGTTTTGGCGCGATTTTTACGACGATTGGCTGTGGCCGATGTCGTTGGCCTAGCGGTTGCGGCCTTTGACCAATGCGAGCACGTCGGCGCCGTACTGCTCGAGTTTGCGTGCCCCGATACCCGGGATCGCCACGAGCGCTGCGTCGTCGGTGGGCAGCGTCTCGGCGATCGCGATCAGCGTGTTGTCGGTGAATACCACATAGGCGGGCACGCTCATCTCCTTGGAGGTGCGCAACCGCCAGTCCTTGAGTTCGGTGAGGAGCGTCTCGTCGATGTCGGACGGACAGGTTTCGCATCGGCGCAACATGATTGCCGGCGGTGCGGTCAGCACGGCGTTGCACACGCGGCACCGCGGGGTGGCACCGCGCGGCCGACGGGTCTTGGTGGGGGTGTCGCGGGTGTTCGACGATTGTGGTGCGATGCCGTTGAGGAAGCGGGACGGTTTGCGGCTCTGCCGCCCGCCGGGTGCCCGGGCCAGCGCCCAACTGAGTGCCAAATGCACACGCGCCCTGGTGATCCCGACGTAGAGCAGCCGTCGTTCCTCTTCCACCGCTTCACTGTCGGGACCGTGCGCCAGGGCGTGTGAGATCGGCAGCGTGCCGTCGGCCAGCCCGACCAGAAACACCGCGTCCCACTCAAGGCCCTTGGCCGCATGCAGCGACGCGAGCGTGACGCCCTGGACGACAGGTGGATGGCGCGCGTCGGCGCGCTGCCGCAGTTCGGCGATCAGTGCGCGCAGATCAAGCGTGGGCCGCAGCGCGACTTCCTCGTCGACGAGCTCGGCCAGCGACGTCAGCGCTTCCCACCGTTCCCGTGCCTTGGCGCCGGCCGGCGGCGCGGCGGTGAGGCCGAGGGGTTCGAGCACGGCGCGCACCACCTCGGGAAGCGCACCTTCGACGTCTCGTTCGGCCGCCCGCTGCAGCGCCACCAGCGCCTGCCGGATCTCCTGGCGGCTGAAGAAACCTTCGCCGCCGCGGACCTGGTACGCCACGCCCGCCTCTGTGAGCGCCTCCTCGTAGACCTCCGATTGTGCGTTGATGCGGTAGAGCACCGCGATCTCGGCCGGTTCCGTACCCGATTCCAGCAGGCGTTTGATGCGCTTGGCCACCGCCTTGGCCTCGGCGACCTCGTCGGAGTATTCGGCGAAAGTGGGCGCCGGTCCGGGGTCGCGCTGGCCGACGAGATGCAATTTGCTGCCGGCCATCCGACCGCGCGCGGCGGCAATGACCCGGTTGGCCAGCGACACCACCTGCGGCGTCGAACGGTAGTCGCGTTCCAGGCGGACCACCGCCGCGTCGGGGAAGCGCCGCGAGAAGTCCAGTAGGTAGCGGGGGGTGGCGCCGGTGAAGGAGTAGATGGTCTGGTTGGCGTCGCCGACGACGGTCAGGTCGTCGCGCTCACCGAGCCAGGCGTCGAGCACCCGCTGCTGCAGCGGTGTGACGTCCTGGTACTCGTCGACGACAAAACAGCGGTAACGGTCGCGGAACTCCTGCGCGACCGCGACATCGCTCTCGATCGCCGCGGCGGTGTGCAGCAGCAGGTCGTCGAAGTCGAGCAGTGTGGACCCGTCGCGGCGCGCCTTGAGCGCCTCGTAACCGGCGTAGACCGCCGCCACCTTGGCCGCGTCGAACGGGATGTCACGGCCTATCTCTGCGACCGCGGCGGGGTAGCCCTCCGGGCTGATCAGCGAAGCCTTCGCCCATTCGATCTCCCCGGCGAGGTCGCGCACGTCGTCGGTGCCGGTCGACAGCCGCGCGCGGTTTGCCGCCTGTGCCACCACGGCGAACTTGGTGTCGAGCAGTTCCCACGTGGTGTCGCCGACGACCCGGGGCCAAAAGTACGACAGCTGCCGGCGCGCGGCGGCGTGAAACGTCATCGCCTGCACCGATTCCGCCGATACTCCGACCCACTCGTTACTGAGGGCGCGCAGCCGGGCCCGCATCTCCCCGGCCGCGCGCTGGGTGAAGGTGACGGCGAGCACCTGTCCGGGTGCGACGTGTCCGGCCGCGACCAGATGCGCGATGCGCCGGGTGATCGTGCGAGTCTTGCCGGTGCCGGCGCCGGCGAGCACGCACACCGGTCCGCGCGCTGCCAGCACGGCCTCGCGCTGCTCGTCGTCGAGGTCTTCGATCGCGGCTGCCCCGCTGCGCGCCGAAACGGCCTCTACCGACATGCGGTCCATCTTGGCAGGGGCCGGTGACAATTGCCGGTACGCCGTCGGGCATGTTCGGCCTATCGGCTACGTTGAACGCCTTATGAGCGCAGCACAGACTCCCGTGATCATGTACACCACCACCTGGTGTGGTTACTGCGTGCGCCTGAAGAAGGCGCTGCAAGCCGAGGGCATCGCGTTCACCGAGGTCGACATCGAAAAGGACCCCGCGGCGGCCGAGTTCGTGGCCACCGCCAACGGCGGCAACCAGACGGTTCCCACGCTGAAGCTGCCCGACGGTTCGACGCTGACGAACCCGACCGCGCGTGAGGTCAAGGCCAAACTGGCCGGCTGAAGGCTCAATCCAGCTTCAATCCAACACTGCCCAGGATTCGATGATCTCGCGCGCGATCGAGATCGACCCGGGCAGCAGCAGACGAGAAGGCGAGTCGCTGCTCCAGTCGCCGTGCTCGAGGGCCTCGCGGATCTCGGCGCGGGTGAACCACGCCGCCTCGGCGATCTCGCCGTCGTTGAACGCGAACTCCTGTTCGGGATCGCCGATCGCGTGGAAGCCGACCATCAGCGACCGTGGGAACGGCCACGGCTGACTGCCGAGGTAGGTCACGTCGGTGACGGTCAGACCGATCTCCTCGGCGATCTCGCGCACGACGCAGCTTTCGAACGACTCACCGGCCTCGACGAAGCCGGCCAGTATCGAGAACAGCCGCTCCGGCCAGACCGTCTGGCGGGCCAGCACCGCGCGGTCATGACCGTCGTGCACCAGGCAGATGACCGCGGGGTCGATGCGGGGAAACTCCTCGTGGCCGTTGATCGGGTCGACCCGCGCCCAGCCGCCCTTGACCGACTTGGTCGGCGAACCGTCGACAGCGCTGAAGAGCGCGCGGTCGTGCCAGTTGAGCAGCGCGGTCGCGGTCACGACGAGTTGCGCGCTGACATCGTCGAAGACCTGACCGGCCCGGCGCAGGTCGAGCACTTCGGTCTCGGTGTGCGGATTCTCCGGTGCTTCGAGGCCGCCGCGGATCGCCCACACATGCCGACCGTCGTTGAGCCGGCCGAGGAACACCGCGTTCTCCGGGGGCCGATCGCCGAGCTTGGCGGCGGTGCCGAGCACGACCTGACCGCCGGCGATCAGCACCTGGTTGCGCCGGTCGACGCGCAGCACCAGCGCGTCGGGCCACCCGGCCAGCGCGGCGTCGATGTCGGTGCGCAGCACGTCGGCGCGGTCAGCACCAACGCGGGACAGCAGGGGGATGTTGCGGAGCCGGAACGGTGTCATCACTCTAAGTCCGCGTTGCGGATGTAGAGCAACCGGTCACCGGACTCGACGGTGTCGACGTCCGGTGAGTCGACCCGGAGCAACTGCCCGTCGCGCACCACGCCGAGCACGATGTCGTGCAGATGCCGGGGGGATCCGCCGGCCTCTTTGGGCGTCACTTCCCGTTCGGCGATCGCAAAGCCGGCGTCGGGTGTCAACAGGTCTTCCATGATCTCGACGACGCTGGGCGTCTGCACCGCGACGCCCAGCAGGCGGCCCGCGGTCTCGGCGGTCACCACCGTGGAGTCCGCACCGGACTGCTTGAGCAGGTGCTCGTTGTCGGATTCGCGCACGGCGGCGATGATCTTGGCTTTTGGCGCGAGTTCGCGGGCGGTCAACGTGACCAGGGCCGCGTTGGAGTCGTCGTCGGTGGCGACGATGATCGCCCTGGCATGCTGTGCGCTGGCCAGCCGCAGAACCTCAGAGTCGGTCGCATTACCCCGCACGGTCACCAGGCCGGCGCTCTTGGCGCGTTCCAGCGCGGCCGGGTTCTCGTCGACGACGACGATGTCGGCCGGAGCGACCTCGTCGCCGACCATCGCGGCTGCGGCGCTGCGGCCTTTGGTGCCGTATCCGACGATGATCGTGTGATTGCGCACTTTGTTCCTCCATCGCTGGATCTGGTAGACCTGCCGCGATTGCGTGGTGAGCGTTTCGACCGTCGTACCGATCAGCACGATCAGGAACGCGACCCGCAGCGGCGTGATCACCAGGACGTTGACGAGCCGCGCCGACGGGGAGACCGGCGTGATGTCGCCGTAGCCCGTGGTCGACAGCGACACCGTCGCGTAATACAGGCAGTCCAGAAACGACAGCGGGTCGTCGGGGTTCGGGCTGTTGTCGACATCGCGGTAGCCGTGCCGGTCGAGGTAGACGATGATGACCGTCGCGAAGAGGGCCGTCAGCGCGTAGATGACGCGCACGGTGATCCGTCGGCCCGGACTGACCGGATCGCTGGGGATCTGCACGCGGTCGGTCAGCGCGTGAACAGGCTGATCCGACAGGGACTCGTCGAATCTGCGGAGTCGACGCCGCAGTTTGCCTCTAGCCACGAGGGTTCGTCACCGCAGGGGACAGCCGCACCAGCACAATGTAATCATGACCTCTCCCCCACCCGAACTGCAGCAAGTGGCCAATCCCGGGCCAGCCCACCTGATGGCGGCCGGCCTGCTCGGCATCGGCACCTTGCACTTCGTGGCGCCGAAGCCGTTCGACTCGATCATTCCGACCGAACTGCCGGGCAGCCCACGGTTCTACACCTATGCCTCGGGTGTCGCCGAGCTCGGGGTGGCGGCTGCGCTGGCCGCACCTCAGACGCGCCGCTATGGTGCACTGGCGGCGATCGCACTCTTCTTGGCCGTGTGGCCCGGCAACATCAACATGGTTCGGTTGTGGTTCAAAGATCCGACCAAGTCGTCTGCGATGCGTGCGCTCGCGATCGCGCGTCTGCCACTGCAGATCCCGATGATCACCACCGCGTTGAAGATCTACCGCCAGTCTTAGGCCGCCTCCAGAAGTCCTGCCAGCTCCTCGACGCCGGGCAGCGCGTCGGGGACGACCGTCGCGCCGCTGCGCACATAGTGAAACGCCGCGCGCACCGATTCGACCGCACACCCGTGCAGCGCCGCCCACGCCGCCCGGTAGACCGCTAGCTGAACTGCACTGTGCTGCTTGTCTTCCGGTGTGCTCGGAGGATCGCCGGTCTTCCAGTCCACCACGGTCGCGCCGCCGTCCTCGTCGGCGAACACCGCGTCGATACGGCCTCGGATCACGCGGCCGCCGATGATCATGTCGAATGGCACTTCCACGTCGATCGGGGTGCGGGCGGCCCACGGTGACACCGCGAACGCCGCCTGCAGTTCGGCGAGCTCGTCGGCGATCGCGGCTTCGTGGTCGACCGCACCGGGCAGATCATCGAGGTCGAACAACCGCTCGGCGTGGTAGAAGCGCTGCACCCAGTCGTGAAAGGCCGTCCCCAACAACGCATGCGGATCCGGCCGCGTCGGCAGGCGTCGGCGCAACCGTTGCGCGACCGCATCGGGGTCTCTGCCGAGTTCCACGAGCGTGCTGACCGAGACCTGAAGGGGCAGCGGCGGCGTGGGCGGTTCGATCACCCGGTCGCGTTCAGCGATCAGCGCATCGACGTCGGCAACCCAGCCTTCGGCGGTGTCGACGGGCGTGTCGCCGTTCTCGACGGGGATGCCCTTGTGTGCCCCAGCCAGCGCGGCTGCCACCAGGGCGGCGCCGCGGTCCACGTCGCCACGCAGCGACCCGGCCGGATCCGCAGGCCACGGCGCTTCAATCAGCTTGTCACGCAGCGGGTTCGGCTCGCCGTCGGCGGGTGCGGGTGCCCACTGCTCGATGACGCCGCACGGCTCGCCCGCTGCAGCGGACTTCTCGATGATGTCTTTGAGCTCGCAGAGGAACTCCGACGGCCCGCGGGCTTTGCTCTCCGTCTCACCCCAGTGGTGGCCGGACAGCAGCAGCGTGTCCTCGGCGCGGGTGAGCGCCACGTAGAGCAACCGCCGTTCCTCGTCGATGCGGCGCTGCTCGAGGTTTTTCTTGTGCTCGGCGATCACGTCGGACAACCGCTTGCGGTCGTTGACGTCGGTGGTGTCGAGCACGGGGACGCCGTGCTCGGACAGCGTGGCGCGGTCCCCGCGCAGCAGCGGCGGGAGGTCCCCCGCGTCGGTGAGCCAGGTGCGGGTGGCACCGGTGGAGGGGAACACTCGGCCACTGAGATGCGGAACGGCCACCACCTGCCATTCGAGACCCTTGGCCGCGTGAATGGTCAAAATCTGCACCCGGTCGGTCGCCGCGGATGTACCCCCTTCGCCTCGCGGGGCAGGTGCTCCCACGGCCGGCGCGAGGCCGTTCTCCACCTCTTCGGCGGCGACGAGGTAGGCCAGCAGCCCGGTGATACCGAGGCTCGAACGGCTGGCGAAATCGGCGACCACATCGGCGAACGCGTCGAGATGTTCGGTTCCCGACCAGCCCGTCGCGACCGGACGGCGCGCCCGCACCTCGGCGTCGACCCCGAGGGTCCGTCGCACTTCAGCGACGAGTTCGGGCAGCGGATGCGACAAGTGGGCACGCAATGCGGTCAGCTCGCGCCCGAGTGCGACGATCCGCCCGTACCCGGTCGGCGAATATGCCCCGGCTGCACCGGGATCGACGATGGCTTCGGCCAGGCAGGCCGCGTCCGCGTCGGAGGCCGCCTGCGCGGCGATCCTTTCTGCCGCCCCGGCAGATTCGGCGCTGTCGGTGCCGTCGAGCCGTACCGCGCGCCGCCACAGCGCGGTGATGTCGCGACCGCCGAGCCGCCACCGCGGCCCGGTGAGCACCCGCATGGCCGCACTGCCCGCGGACGGCTCGGCGAGCAGCCGCAACATCGCCACCACGTCGGCGACCTCCGGCACGCCGAGAAGCCCTGCCAGCCCGACCACTTCGACCGGGACACCGCGTGCGGTAAGCGCCTCGGCCATCGGCGCTGCATCGGCGTTGCGCCGTACCAGCACGGCCGTCGTCGGCGCCGAATCACCATCGGAACGAGCACCGTGATAGATGTCGGCGACGTGGTCAGCGAGCCAATCACGCTCGGCTGCAACGTTGTCCAACAGCGCACACCGAATCGTGCCCGGTTGGGCGTCGGGTCGGGGCAGCAGTGGGCGCACCGCCACCGAACGGCGTCGCGCCTGCGCCGACACCGCGTTGGCCAGGTACAGCGCGCGCGGCGGGTTGCGCCAACTGGTGCGCAGCTCCAGCGTGGGTGCCGGAGTGCCGTCCGAACGGGGGAAGTCGGTGGTGAAGCGCGGCAGGTTGGTGGCCGACGCACCACGCCAGCCGTAGATCGACTGGATCGGATCGCCGACCGCGGTCAGAGCGAGCTGGTCGTCCGCGCCGCCGCCGAACAACGACGACAAGGCCACCCGCTGGGCATGGCCGGTGTCCTGGTACTCATCGAGCAGCACCACCCGGTACCGGCTGCGCAGCTGCTCCCCAACTTGCGGGAAGTTCGCGGCGAGCCGTGCGGCCGAGGCCATCTGCATGCCGAAGTCCATCGCCTTCTCGACCCGCATCCGCTGGTGCAGTGCGTCGATCAGCGGCACCAGCTCGGTGCGCTCGGTCTGGGTGGCCAGGAGCCGCAGCAGCCATTGGCTCGGGCCCCGGTCGCGTTGGTACGGGCCGGCGGGCAGCGTGTGCACGAGCCGTTCGAGTTCGACGTGGGTGTCGCGCAGTTGATCGGTGTCGACGAGGTGTTCGGCGAGCTGGCCAGCCAGGCGCAGCACCATCGACGTCACCGCCGCCGGTGTCTTCTCGGTGTCCAATTCCGGATGTTCACAGACGACGCGAAAGGCCAACTGCCACAACTCGGTTTCGCTCAGCAACCGGGTCTCGGGCTCGACGGGGAGCAGCAGCCCGTGCTCACGCAGCAGATTGCCCGCGAAAGCGTGGTACGTGCTGACAGTGGGCGCTTCGTCGGCCGTCGCCGCGCGGTCGAGGATGGCAGTACCCGCGAGGCGGGCGAGCCGGGTGCGCACCCGGCGCAGCAGTTGGCCGGCGGCCTTGCGGGTGAATGTGAGCCCGAGAACCTCACCGGGGTGGGCGTATCCGTTGGCGACCAGCCACACCACCCGCGCTGCCATGGTCTCGGTCTTGCCCGCGCCGGCACCGGCGATGACCACCAAGGGACCCGGCGGAGCAGCGATCACGGCGGCCTGCTCCTCGGTCGGCGCGAAGATGCCCAGCGCAGCGGCCAGTTCGCTCGGGCTGTATCGCGGGGTCATCATCGGCCTCCGGTGGTCGTTTGTGCGGGGCACATCGCCCGCACCGGGCAATGGCTGCATCCGTCGTTGATCCTCGCGAAGAACTCCGGGCCCTGGGTGGCCGCGGCGGCTTGGCGCACGGTGTCGCGCCACTCGGCGTGCTTCTCGGGCGTCAGCGCATCCTGTAGCCGCTCGGTGGCGCCCGTCGCACTGGTCTTGCCGAGGTAGACCAGGCGACCGCCGCCCGGTGGGTCCCCGTCGCCGAGCAGGCCTTCGGCGACCGCCAGCTGGTACATCGCGAGCTGAGCGTGTTTCTGCGCGTCGTCCTTGGTCACCGGGCTCTTGCCGGTCTTGAGGTCGACCACCACCAGCCGCCCCTGGTCGTCGCGCTCGAGGCGGTCGACACGCCCACGCACCCGAACGTCCGGCTCGCCGTCGGTACCGCCGAGCACCACACCGTCGACATCGATCTCGGTACCCACCTCGGTGAGCCGCCCGCGGGTCTGCGCGTGCCACTGCGCGAATGTCACCAGCATCGCCCGGTGGCGGCCCAATTCGTTGTCGGCGTACCAGTGCGAGTCGAACGGCAGCTTGGGCCAGATCTTTTCGAGCTCGTTGACCATCTGACTCTCGGTGCGACCGGGATCGGCGACAAGGGCATGCACCAGCGAGCCGACCGCGGATCGCACGTCGCGACCGTCGGCGCCGCCGTGGCGTTCCAACAGCCAGCGCAACGGGCAGTCGGTGAGCATCTGCAGCGTCGACGGAGAGAGCGTCACAGTGTGGCCGTCGGCATTCCACAGCGGTTCGTCGCTGGACAACGGTGTCATCGAGTGCCACTGCGCAGGGTCGGCACCCGACACACCGGCCGCCGCCAGCCGAGCCAATTGAGTTGCCGCACAGGCACGCGCGGCGTCATCGACCTCTCCTTCGGCGGCGCACACGACCGCCCGCAGGCGCCCGACCACAGCGGCGGGCACCAAAACCCGCGGCGCGCTGACCGGTGTGGTGCTGTCCGGGACAGTGGTGTCGTCGGCCAGCGCGGCCAGTTCGTAGCAGAACGCGGACGGGAGCATCGACTCGTCCCCGCTGTCGCTGTCGACTGCCGTCACCAGCAGGCGACTGCGCGCACGCCCCATCGCGGCGATGAGCAGCCGGCGTTCCTCTGCCAACAGCGGCGCCCTGCTCGACACCGTGGCGTCGTCTGCGGTGACACCGTCCAGCACATCGACGAGCTGCTGCGTGGCCAGCACCCCACCACGTGGAACGGTGTTGGGCCACAGGCCTTCCTGTACACCGGCGATGACGACGAACTCCCACTCGCGGCCCATCGAGGCGTGCGCGCTGAGCACCGCGACGGCGTCGGCTTCGCCGCGCTCGTCACGGGCGGGTAGCCCGAGCCCGGCGACATGGTCGACCAACCCGCGCAGCGTGGCCCCGGGGGTACGGTTCACGAACTGCTCAGCCACGTCGAACAGCGCGGTGACGGCGTCGAGATCGCGGTCGGCCTGAGCGCCCGACGGACCGCCCCGTTCGCTGGCCGCCAGCCAGCGGCGTTGCAGTCCGGAGCGGTGCCAGGCCTGCCACAGGGTGTAGCGCGGGTCTGCCCCGTCGTCGGCAGCGCGACGGGCCGCGGCCAGTACCTTGCGAACGCGGTTCAAGGGCCGGGCCAGGTTCTCGGGCAACCCGTCGACATCCCGCTGCAATGCCTCGATCAGCAACTGCGCGAAATCGCGTGGCGGCTGGGCACCGTCGGCCCGCCGCAGCGCCCGACGCAACTGGCGTAACGACACCGGATCGACGCGTCCGATAGGTCCGGTCACCAACGCCGATGCCTGGTCCGCGTCGAGACCCTGTGCGGTCGCGGCGAGCACGGTCAGCAGGGCCCGCACCGCGGGCTGCTCGGCCAGCGCCATCGTCGGCGTCGATGCCTCAACCGGGACGCCCGCCGCTGCCAGCGTGCGAGCCAACGCAGCACCCAGGCGAGGCACCGAACGCACGATGACGGCCATCTGCGACCACGGCACCCCGTCGACGAGATGCGCTCGGCGCAACGCGTCGATGATCATCGCCGACTCGGCGTGCGGTGTGGCGGCGATGCGCACGGTCACGATGCCCGGGGCGCCGTGCGGGCCGGGTGTGCCGCTCAGCACCCGGCCGTCGTCGACGCCCGGCAATCTGCGCGCAATTTCGGTGATGGCCCCGGCGATCACCGGGGCGCAGCGGCGAGACTCGGTCAGGACGACCGTCGGCTCGTCGCCGCGCAGCAGCGCTGGATCAGCACCGCGGTACCCGAACACGGCCTGGTTCGGATCGCCTGCGAGCACGGTGAGTTCGGCGCCCTGCGCCAACACCCGCACCAGCCGCGCGGCCTGCGGATCCAGCTGCTGCGCGTCATCGACGAGAAGCAGTTTGACGCGGGCACGTTCGCCGCCCAGCAGATCGGCGTCGGTGGCGAACGCTTCCAATGCGGCCCCCACCAACTCGGCCGCGCCGAGCGCCGGGAGGGTGGCCTGCGGCGCGGCCATTCCCACCGCTGAACGCAACAGCATGATCTGCTCGTAGGCTTGGGCGAACCGACCGGCCGCCAACCATTCCGACCTGCCCGAACGCCGCCCGATGCGTTGCAGTTCAACAGGATCCACCCCGCGTTCGGTACAGCGGGCGAGCAGGTCACGCAACTCGTTGGCGAAGCCGACGGTGCTCAGCGCGGGCCGCAGATGCTGCGGCCACCCGATCGCCGAACGGTCGCCGTCCTCGAGGTCGCCGGCGAGCAGTTCGCGGATGATGCCGTCCTGCTCGGCACTGGTGATCAACCGCGGCGGCGGGTCGCCGTTACGCTGCGCCGCCAGCCGCAGCACCGCGAACGCATATGAGTGCACGGTGCGCACCAGCGGTTCGCGAACCACTGCGCGGCCACCGGCCTGCAGCAACGCGGCGGTGATGCGTGCGCGCGCCTGCACCCCGAGCCGGGACGAACCGGTCAGCAACAGAACCGATTCCGGGTCCATGCCTGCGGCGATGTGGGCGACCGCCGTCTGGACCAACAATGCGCTCTTACCGCTACCCGCTCCACCGAGCACCCGGAACACGCCGCGTGTGCCGGGATCGGTGAGCGCCGCGGAGGTGAGGTCAGTGTGCGGTGCGGACATGTGAGCATGACACCACGGGGGTCCGACAAATGGCCGTCACCCGAGGCTGGCAGCATCAACACCTGTGACCGAACTCCTGCATGTCCAGCGCTACGGGCCGGCCACTCGCGCAGAGGTGTTGGCGATCCACGGCCTGACCGGTCACGGTCAGCGATGGCAGACGCTGGCGACACAGCATCTTCCCGAGCGCACGATTCTGGCACCGGACCTTCTCGGCCATGGACGATCGTCGTGGGCGGCGCCGTGGACGATCGACGCGAACATCGCCGCACTGTCCGATCTTCTCGACGGACCCGTGGTGGTGGTCGGTCACTCGTTCGGTGGCGCAGTGGCGCTGAATCTCGCTGCCGCCCGACCGGATCTGGTGTCGCGGCTCGTGCTGCTGGACCCGGCCGTGGATCTGGACGGGGACTGGATGCGCCGGATCGCCGACGACATGTTCGCGTCGCCCGACTACACCGACCGTTTCGAGGCGCGCGCCGAGAAGGCCAGCGGGTCCTGGGGTGAGGTCGATGCGACCGAGTTGGATCGCGAACTCGACGAACACCTGATCACACTGCCGTCCGGACGGGTCGGTTGGCGGATCAGCATTCCGGCGATGATGTCGTACTGGAGCGAGTTGGCGCGCCCAGTCACGTTGCCCGCCAGAGGCACTCGCACGACCGTGGTGCGTGCCACCCGCACGTCGCCCGCGTACGCAGGCGACGATCTCGTCGCGACACTGGCACAACACCTCGGCGCGGACTTCGCACTGCTGGAGTGGGACTGTGACCACATGGTCGCGCAGGCCAAGCCCGCCGAGACGGCCGCCCTGATCCGCGAGCAATTCGAGTCCTGACGATGGCTCCGATCACCGACGAGCAGGTCGAAATAGTACGCGCACTGGTCGCCGCGATCCCACCAGGACGGGTGTCGACGTACGGCGACATCGCCGAAGCCGCAGGGCTTTCCAGCGCGCGCATCGTCGGCTGGATCATGCGCACCGATTCGTCGGACCTACCGTGGCACCGGGTGATCACCGCCTCGGGGAAACCGGCTGCTCATTTAGCGACGCGTCAACTCGAACGCTTGCGCGCCGAAGGAGTGCTGGCCGACCACGGCCGGGTCCGGTTGGACGAGTTGCGGCACGAGTTCTAGCCGCGATTGTGCGGTCTGATCCGGCTGGACCGGCGTGTGGCGCATGAAACCGCACACCCGACCCGACGTTCAGAGCACCAGGCGGACCAACGCCGCGGTGCGTGCCAGTCCGGGGAACGCCGCTGCTGTCGACCGCGGGTGAAGCGCATGCACGGCGATGCGGAACATCAACGCGCGCAACAGCATCTGCGGCCATTCGGGCAACGGACTCCAGCGTTCTATGAGTCCGTCGTCGGCCTCGCCCCACGCCAGCGCGTCGACCACGACGACACCGGCCGCCCACGAGGCGGGGCGCCAGTACGGGATGATGTCGGTGATCCCGGGTGCGGCGGTACCGGAGAAAAGCACTGTGCCGTAAAGGTCGCCGTGCACCAACTGGCTGGGGCTCTTGGTCGGCCTGCGCAGCCCGGCAAGCTGGTTCAGCAACTCGATCGACCGCTGACCATCCTCGGAGCCCGGTGACACGGTGGCGCCGGCCGGCAACGAATGCAGCGGACGTTCCTCCCACGCACCACGATCGGCGGCGATGAACACGTCGACGTCGGCCCACGGCGCCACCGGCGGCTGCGTCAGGAATCTCGGGCGTTCGAGCTTGGCCGTCGCCTCGTGGAGTCGCACCGCAGCCGAAACCACCTCGTCGTGGCGCGGTTCCGGGGTGCCGGTGACGAAGGTGTCGGCCCGCCATCCCGCGACCACGTACCGTCCGTCGGTGGAGCGCACTGGCCGCGCCAGCCGCACGCCGTCGACGAACAACGTCTCGCGTACCTTCGCCGACCAGGCAGCCCTGGCGTGGTCGGCGACCATCGACACCACGACTTCACCGCAGCGCCAGCCGCCTTCCCAGCCCGGTCCGAGCGCGACCGGTGAGACACCGGTCAGGCCGAATGCGGCCAGCACATGATCCGGTGGCCGTTCGACAGTCACCACCTCAGCGTAAGCGGAGTTCCGGCAAACCAGCCGTTAGTACATGACCATGTCGGGCTCGAGTTGTTTACCCCAGGCGACGATCCCACCCTGCACATGCATGGCATCGGAGAAACCCGCACTCTTCGCGATGGCCAGCACCTCGGCGGAGCGCACTCCGGTCTTGCAGTAGAAGACCGGCGTCCGGTCGACCGGCAGTTTGGCCAGTGCCTCGCCCGACTCGAACGCGCCCTTCGGGATGAGTTCGGCGCCCTCGATGCGGTTGATGTCCCACTCGACCTGTTCGCGGACATCGATCAGCGCCAGCGGCTTTCCGGAGTCCAGAAGTTCCTTGAGTTCGACGGGCGTGATCGTCGAGTCGGCGGCGGCCTCGGCGGCGGCATCGGAGACGACCCCGCAGAACTCCTCGTAATCGATCAGCTCGGTGATCTTCGGCGTCGACGGGTCCTTACGGATCTTGATCGTGCGGTAGGTCATGTCCAGTGCGTCGTAGACCATCAGGCGGCCCAGCAGCGTCTCTCCGATGCCTGTGATCAGCTTGATGGCCTCGGTGCCCATCACCGACGCGACCGACGAGCACAAGATGCCCAGCACCCCGCCCTCGGCGCAGGAGGGCACCATGCCCGGAGGAGGCGGCTCGGGGTACAGGTCGCGGTAATTGAGGCCCAGCCCATCCGGGGCGTCCTCCCAGAACACCGAAATCTGGCCCTCGAACCGGTAGATCGAGCCCCAAACGTACGGCTTGTGCGCCAGTACCGCGGCGTCGTTGACCAGGTAACGCGTCGCGAAGTTGTCGGTGCCGTCCAGGATCAGGTCGTACTGCTCGAACAACTCGACCGCATTGTCGGGCTCGAGCCGGAACTGGTGCAGCCGGACGTCGACCAGCGGATTGATGGCCAGGATCGAATCGCGGGCGCTCTCGGCCTTGGACCGGCCGATGTCGGAGACACCGTGGATGATCTGGCGCTGCAGGTTCGACTCGTCGACCACGTCGAACTCGACGATCCCGATCGTGCCGACGCCCGCGGCGGCCAGATACAGCAGGGTCGGCGACCCCAGGCCGCCAGCGCCGATGACGAGTACGCGGGCGTTCTTCAGCCGTTTCTGCCCGTCCAGACCGAGGTCCGGAATGATGAGGTGACGGCTGTAGCGCGCCACTTCCTCGCGGGTGAGTTCGGCCGCCGGTTCGACCAGCGGCGCCAACGGTGTCGACACCGTGTTTCTCCTTGTTCTACCTAGGGTTCTACCTGGGGTTTCTACCTGGACTCTACGTCTAGGACCATCTCAGCAGTTACGGCATGCAACAGCAACGAGGCCTCAACGCTTCCCGCACGTCCCCAGCTGCGCGTGGGGTCCACGCCGGCCCGCGATCAGGCGATCGGGTACGGCCAGGGATTGGGTTTGCAGGTGTGGTTGTCCGGCTGGACCGATTGCGGGTCGAACCGCGCCGCATCGTTGTTGTTGGTCGAAAAAGTCTGCTGCATCATCACCGGCGCCAGTTCGTCGTTGCCGCCGCACGGCTCGTGACGCTGGTAACCGATCGCGTGGCCCACCTCGTGGTTGATCAGGTATTGCCGGTAGGAGCCGACGTCACCCTGAAAGGGCACCGCGCCGCGCACCCAGCGGGCCTCGTTGATGAACACCCGCGGCTGCCCGTCACGATAGGCCGGGTTGTAGCAGGACGCCTCCAGCTGGATGTCGTAACCGCAACCCTCGCGCACGGTCATCGGCGTGCTCAGCGACACCCGGAAGTCGGGCTCGACGCCGGAGGTGGCGTCGATACGGGTGAACGCGAACTGCGGATTGTGCGTCCAGCTCTTGGGATTGGCCAACGTTTCGGTGACCATGCGCGCGAATGCTTCGTCACCGCCGAACGTCGTGGTGTCGATACCGTCTTCGACCTCGACGGTGTAGGTGAAGGCCTTGGCCGTGCCCTGGCCGATCTGCGGGGCGCTGCCGGGTACGACGTGCCAGGTCTTGGCGCCGGCCTCGGTGAACGGGCCACCCTGGGGCAGGATGCCGGTCGGCAGGTTGGCGTCGAACTGGGTCAACCCTTTCGGCGGCGCGCCGATGATCGCCGTGCTGGCCACCCCGATGGTCGGCGGACCCTGCACCGGACCGTCGGCCTGTTTGGGCGCGGGCGCGCTGGTACCGGTGATCGTCTGGTAGACGACAACCCCGGTCAGCACCATCAATACGGGCAGTGCATAAGCCCGCCACCCATAGGTGGAGACGAAGCGGCCGAGCCATGTCTGTTTGCGGAACCCGCGGTGCTCGTCGCGATTGGACCTGAGCCGTCCCGAGCCCTCCGCGAGTGGATCGCGCTGGGCGCGCAGCGGTTCGCGCCACTCGTTGCGCAGCGCGGGCACGGAACCACCCACGCGACGCTCCGGACCCATTTGTCCTCCTCGCGCGCGGGAGTCGTAGGTCACCGCAACAGGATGACACAGGCCGGCGCGCACTCAGTTTCGGCGCGCCATCGACGCCGCGGCGCACTGTGAGCCGCGCCTCACCTGCACGCTTTGGCAACGGTAGTAGTGTCATTGCGAAAACTAGAGCCACCTAGAGCCGGATAAAGGATGTGATGAGCGATCTCGCCAACACCGCCGCGAGGAGGGGTGCACAGCCGGGCAGCGGCGAAGTGTTGAACCGCCGGGGCGGCAGGCTGCCGCGCGACGAGCGCCGTGGCCAGCTACTGATCGCCGCCAGCGAGGTCTTCGTCGAACGCGGCTACCACGCGGCCGGGATGGATGAGATCGCCGACCGTGCCGGGGTGAGCAAACCCGTGCTCTATCAACACTTCTCGTCGAAGTTGGAGCTGTATCTGGCGGTTCTTGCCAAGCATGTGGAGAACCTTGTCTCCGGCGTGCGTCAGGCGTTGCGCACCACCACCGACAACCGGCAGCGGCTGCGTAGCGCGGTCCAGGCGTTCTTCGACTTCATCGAGCACGACGGGCAGGGCTACCGCCTGATCTTCGAGAACGACTATGTGAACGAACCGCAGGTTGCCGCGCAGGTGAAGGTGGCCACCGAGGCGTGCACGGACGCGGTTTTCGACCTGATCAGCCGCGACTCCGGGCTGGAAGCGCATCGCGCCAGGATGATCGCGGTCGGTTTGGTCGCGATCAGCGTGGACTCCGCGCGCTACTGGCTCAACAACGACCGGCCGATCTCCAAGGACGACGCGGTCGAGGGCACGGTGCAGTTCGCCTGGGGCGGCCTGTCACACGTGCCGCTCACCCGGTCTTAGCTCCGACCCCGAAGCCGACGCGTCGCACGTCGGCGGCGCCGATCTCGACGTATGCGATCTTCGACGTCTGCACCAGGAAACGCCGACCCTTCTCGTCGGTCAGGGCCAGCACACCCGCGTCCTGGGCCAGCGCGTCGGTGAACAGTTTCTCCACCTCGCTTGGTGTCTGCGCGCTGTTGAAGCTCAGCTCGCGCGGGCTGTCCGTGACACCGATCTTGACCTCCACGCCGTGGTCCCTTTCCGTCGCATCGAAGTACTTGAGGCAAGGCTAGTAGACAGCGTTCCGACCGCCCCGGCCCCGTCGGCGAAGCCCGAGACAAACGGCGACCGAACCGAGGCCGGACCGTAACCAACACGCCAGCCAGCGAACCTCATCTGTCACTTCTGCCTCGATAGCATCAGGCGCGGTAACAACTTCGACGCTCTAGACGACCCGGGAAAGCCCACATGAACAGGTCATATACCGCGCACTCACCGTATTCGCTGGCCCCCACCGAGCGGATTCCCAGCCACCCCGGCTACTCCGAACCGCCCACCGAGGACTTCGACTTCGACTACCCCTCGGAAGAGCCGGACGGTTACGACGAGTACCACGACTACGAGCAGCAGTACGACGAGGAGCGCATCGACCGGCGCTGGATGTGGGTGGCGGGGATCGCCGGCGTGATCCTGTTCATCGCGATCGGCACGACGGGCATCATCCTCGGCGGCGGCGACAGCGGTTCGGTGTCGGCAACCGCGACGTCGGATGCTCCGGCGCCGTCGAGTGCACCGGCCACCACGAGCGCACCGCGCGCGGCCGTCGTCCCCTCACTTCCTCCGGAGACGGTCACGACGGTCACCCCGTCGCCCACCGCTGAAGTGACGCCGCCACCCAGCACGCCCCCGCCGGCGGCCGCCCCGCCGCCCGCGCCACCGTCACCGCGCGCCATCACTTATCGGGTGACGGGCAACCGCCAGCTGATCGATCTGGTCACGGTCATCTACACCGACGGGCAGGGTGCGCTGCGCACCGATGTCAACGTCGCGCTGCCGTGGGTCAAGCAGGTGATCCTCGATCCCGGCGTGGAGCTGAAGTCAGTCACCGCGACCAGCGTCGCCGGCCAGTTGAACTGCAGCATCCTGGACGCCTCGGGAACGCTGCTCACCGCGCAGAACAACAACTCGATGATCGCCACCTGCACCCAGTAAGCGGGTCCGACGGCCGATCAAGCCAGGCCCAGCTCCTGCATGCGGGAGACGTGCGTGCGCTGCAGCCGGTCGAAGAACTCGGTCATCTGCGTGAGGCCTTCGCCACTGGCCATCACCAGGTCTACGAGCTCGTCGTGATCGGCCAGCACGAACTGCGCCTGGGTGATCGCCTCGCCGAGCAGCCGGCGCGACCACAGGGCGAGCCGGTGGCGCTGCTTGTCGCTGGCCGTCACCGCCGCGCGCACCTCGGCCACGACGAACTGTGAGTGACTGGTTTCGGAGAGCACCGCGCGCACCACGTCGGCGACCTCGTCGGGCATCGCGTGGGCGATCTCGAGGTAGAAGTCGGCGGCCAGCGCATCGCCGACATAGGTCTTGACCAACGCCTCCAGCCAGGTGCTCGGAGTGGTCAGCCGATGGTAATTCTCAAGTGCTGACGCGTATTTCGTCATCGCGGGCACGACGTCCACGCCCCGGCTCTCGAGCGCGTCGCACAGCACCTCGTAGTGGTTCATCTCGGCGGCCGCCATACACGCCATGTTGATGCGCCCACGCAGATTCGGCGCCATGCGCGCTTCCTCGGTGAGCCGGTAGAACGCCGCAACCTCGCCATAGGCCAGCAGGGCGAAAAGTTCGTTGACACCGGGGTGGTCGGCCGACACACCTGGCTGAGCCGAGTCCGCCTGCCCCGGCGCCTGAGGCGTCGCATTCATGGGGCCAACTCTAAACGTCACCCGCGGATCGCCCGTCGGCCGAACCCGGCCGGGTATGATGGCTGCGGGCCGTGGCATTCGGCAAGGCAACTGTCACGTCGGTCGCGACCCGAGAAATGTGCGTGCACGCAGTCGGTCCGCCTACCTCAGTGCAGGGCCTTGGTCTTCACCGGCCATCTTTTGTCGAACTCGTGCGCGCGTGAAGCCCATGAGGATGACAATTGAAAGGCCTCGTTTCGCGTATGACGCATCTCAACCCCACATTTGCTGAACTCGGTGTTCGCGACGGAATAGTGCGCGCACTTGCCGAGGACGGAAAGAACCATCCGTTTGCCATCCAAGAGCTGACCATGCCAATGGCACTGGCCGGCGACGATCTGATCGGCCAGGCCCGCACCGGCATGGGCAAGACGCTGGCCTTCGGTGTACCGCTTTTGCAGCGGATCACCACCGACACCGACCGCCCGTTGACCGGGATCCCGCGCGCGCTGGTGGTCGTACCCACCCGCGAGCTGTGTCTGCAGGTCTACGGCGACCTGGCCGCCGCTGCCAAGTACCTCACCGTCGGAGGCACCCCCGAGGCGGCATCCGACGGGGCCGCGCGCAAGCTGTCGGTCACCTCGATCTACGGCGGACGGCCGTACGAAGGACAAATCGAGGCGCTGCAAAAGGGTGTCGACGTCGTCGTCGGCACACCCGGCCGGCTGCTCGACCTGGCCCAGCAAGGGCATCTGAAGCTCGGCGGACTATCCATGCTGGTGCTCGACGAGGCCGACGAGATGCTCGATCTGGGCTTCCTGCCCGATATCGAGCGGATTCTGCGCCAGATCCCCGACAGCAGGCAGTCGATGCTTTTCTCGGCCACGATGCCGGACCCCATCATCACGTTGGCCCGGACGTTCATGAACCAGCCGACCCACATCCGGGCCGAGGCCCCGCATTCGGCGGCCACCCACGACACCACCGAGCAGTTCGCCTACCGCGCCCACGCGCTGGACAAGGTGGAGATGGTCAGCCGCATCCTGCAGGCCGAGGGCCGCGGCGCCACTATGATCTTCACCCGCACCAAGCGCACGGCCCAGAAGGTCTCCGACGAGCTCGCCGAACGCGGGTTCAAGGTCGGCGCCGTACACGGTGACCTCGGTCAGAGTGCACGCGAGAAGGCGCTCAAGGCGTTTCGCACCAGCGAGATCGACGTGCTGGTCGCCACGGATGTCGCCGCACGCGGCATCGACATCGACGACGTCACCCACGTCATCAACTACCAGATCCCCGAGGACGAGCAGGCCTACGTGCACCGCATCGGGCGCACCGGCCGAGCCGGTAAGACCGGTGTCGCCGTCACGTTGGTGGACTGGGACGAGCTGACCCGCTGGACGCTGATCGACAAGGCGCTGAACCTGGGTTGCCCAGATCCGGCCGAGACGTACTCCAGCTCACCGCACCTCTACGACGAACTGAATATCCCCGCCGACACCACCGGCACCGTGGGCGAGCCCGTCAAGGTGCAGAGCAGCAGGCGCGCGTCAGGCGACAAGGCAAGCGAGCGCCCGGCCCGCAACCGCGACCGGAACCGTCGCCGCACCCGCGGAGGCAAGCCTGCCACCGGACATCCGGCGGCGACGGCGCCCGCCGAGCCGAACTCCAGCGAGTCCGGCGACGGTTCCGGCGACGCGGGGCCGGCCAAGCGCAGGCGTCGGCGGCGGCCGCGTAAGACCGCAGCCGGCACCGGCTAGTCAAGCCCCACCCCGCGCGATGGTCCAACCCGAACGCCGCACGCGTACCGATGTGCTGGCGGCTCTGGCGATCGGCCTGGTGATCGTGGTGACGGCCGCGTTGGTCTGGTGGACCAGCGATGCGCGCGCCACCATCAGCAGACCCGCGTCCGCGCCTGTTCCGGCTCTGACCCCCGCGAAGTCGGTGCCGACCTCGCTGCGCCAGTTGTGGACGGCACCCAGCGGGAGCACGACGATGCCGCTCGTCGTCGGCGGCGCCGTGGTGACCGGCGACGGCCGGACCGTGGCGGGCCGTGACCCTGCCACGGGCGACACGCTGTGGACCTATGCGCGTGATCTCGACTTGTGCGGGGTCAGCTACGTCTATCAGTACGCAGTCGCGGTCTATCCCGATACGCGCGGATGCGGACAGGTCAGCACCATCGACGCCGAAACCGGCATGCGCGGGTCGGCGCGCACGTCGTACGCCGATGCCGAGGTGACGCTGACATCCGACGGCACCGCCGTGCTCTCGGCGGGCGAGAACCGGCTGGAGCTCTGGCGCTCCGACATGGTCCGGATGATCAGCTACGGCGCCCTCGATGCGCGGATCAAGCCGGACGTACCGACGCTGCCGCTGTGCCGGTTGGTGTCGGCGCAGGCGAGCTCCAGCGCGGTGTCGGTGCTCGAGGCGTGTCCACGGCAGCCGGATCTGCGGCTGACACTGTTGCGACCGTCCGACGAGGAGGACACCCCCGAGTTGAAGTACGTGCCGCAGCCGGGCGTTTCGGCGGATTCGGACGCGCGCGTGGTCGCCGTCGCCGACACCACGACCGCCGTCTACGTGCCGACGCCCAAGCCCGCGGTGAACATCGTCGACGAGACGGGCGACACGATCGCCGGCACCGGGCTGGCTCGGCCGCCGTCGGCGCAGGCCACGACGTCGCGGGCCGGCGACCTGATCACCTGGTGGACCGGCGACAGCGTGATGGTGTTCTCGGCCAATGGACTTCGCTACAGGTACACGGTCGCGCCCGAGGGCGGCAACAGTCCGCTGGGTCCCGCGACGATCATGGCGGGGCGGCTGCTGGTGCCCGTCACCGGCGGCTACGACGTGTTCGACCCGGAGACCGGTCAGGGTGAGCGACACATCCCGGTGCCGCGCCCGCCGAGTTCGGCGCCGGTGGTCCCCGCGGTGGCCGGGTCGGTGTTGCTCGAACAGCGCGGCGACGAGTTGGTGGCGCTGGGCCAGGTGTGATTTGGGTGCGCTACC
>NZ_QMEW01000038.1 GCF_003284965.1 Mycolicibacterium sp. GF69 | reverse complement strand
CTAGGACTCCACAAATCGCTTCTTGCCATGCATGGGTGCCGCCAGTTCGCGCAGCGACGACAGGAACAACGCGTCCATCCGCGGGCTCAGCTCGCTCAACACCGCGGCGCTGGCGTGGCTGGCTGAGCCGAAGACGCGGGCGAGCGCCTCGGTTCCGGTGGTGGTGCCGAGCGAAAGGCACAGGCAGGCAACCCCGTCAATGCGCAGCTCTTCGAGGGCTCTGTGCGCGTCGGCCTCGGCATAGCGACCCTCGTAACCCTCGTCGTAGGGATGGCCGTCGGACAGCACGAGCAGCAGCCTGTTCGGGGTGCCCGCCTCGGTCTTGAGGATCTGGCCGGCGCCACGGATGGCCGCGCCGAGGCGGGTGTAGCTCGACGGCTGCAACTGGTTGAGCCGGGCTCGGCCGACCGCGCTGAAACGCTGTTCGAAGGTCTTGATCGCCGGAAGGTGCACCGCATGGCGGCCCTGGGACCGGAACGCGTAGACCGCGACGCGGTCGCCGAGGTCCTCGAGTGTGGCGGCGAGGGTGGCCGCGGCCCGCCGCTGGTGGTCGTGGACCGCGAGGCCGTCCGGGTCGGCGTCGGTCACCGAGCCCGAGGCGTCGAGGAGGATCAGCACCCCCAGGTTCCTTGCCACCTTGCGGTGCTCGTTGTAGACGTGCTCGGGCGGGGAGTAGCCCGAGCGTAAATCCACCGACAGATCGACGAGCGCTTCGATATCCAATTCGTCGCCATCGGGCCTGCGCCGCAGAACCTTTGGCCCGAGTCCGACACGCGAAAGCCGTCGGCGCAGGACTTCGTCTGGTGCCACGCCGGCGGCCGAGACATCGGCTCGCGTGGTCATCGGATAGTCGATGACCCGGCACCAGTCGGGACGGTACCGGCCCTTGAAGACATCCCACTCGGGGTGCAGCGACCCGCCCACGCCGACGGTGGCGCCGGGATTGTCGTCGTCGACGAACTGGATGCGGGTGGGAAGCGGCCGGGCCTCGGGTCCTGCCGCGCGCCCTCGCCGGACGGCGCCGGTACGCATCTCCGCCCCACCGGAACTGGCTCCGGACGACCGTGAGCTGCCGAGCAGTTTGCGGAGGAAGTCGCCGACGGCTTCGGAGTTGAACAGGGGATTGTCGAACATCTTGAGGATCTTGCTTTCCTCGGCGGGCCCGTCACCCTCGTCGTCGTCCTCGTCGTCGGTCGGTTGCGCGTCGGTCGGTCCGAACTGCAGGTGCATGTCCTTGTCGGAGGCTCGCGCGCCGGTGACCTCGGGGGTGCTCAGCAGGCGGGAAGGTTTGATGATGCCGAACCAGTCCGGCGCCTCATCGACTCCGCCTCGCCCGCGGGCCTTTTCGAGTGAATCGGCGGCCGACACGGTGACCGGCGCGCCATCGATGCCCAAAGTGGAAGCGAGTGGCAATCGACGAGTCAGATTGGCGAACGCCCTGCGCCCCTCGATCGCCAGGTAGCGACGGGCCAGCGCCGGCCGCGCCCGCAGCTGTCTGACCAGATGCGGCTGCAGGCTGCCGGCGCCCAGCAGAGCACTCTGCAGCAGCACTTCGCGGCGCTGCCGATCGTCGTCGGCGCCCGCGGAGACGAAGATGACCTGACCGTTCGTATGCGCGGCTTGCCCGTCGGGCGCTTCGGCGATCTCCACCGCTCGCCCGGCGATGAAGGCGGCCAACAGCCGAAAGCGTTCGGGCCCTTGCGGACCGGACACGCTCATCTCCGAGGCAGGACGGCGTCGACAAGTTCGCCCAAGGCGCGCACGACATCGTGATCGTCGGACAGCGCGTCGACGATCGCCGACTGAACGGCGCGGCGCAGGCTGAGTCCCTCGGCGGCCAGGCCGCCGGCGAGGATGAGCATCCGGGTCGACGAGGCCTCGCGCAGCGGTGAGCCGTCGATGGTGCGGATCGCGGTCCCGACGGCCACCAGGGCGCGTGCGGTCTCGGAATCGATACCGGCTTCGTGTGCGACGATTTCGGTCTCGACCTCCGGTGGTGGGAAGTCCAGTTCGATCGCCACGAACCGTTGCCGCGTCGACTCTTTGATGTTCTTCAGCACGCTCTGGTAGCCCGGGTTGTACGAGATGACCAGCTGGAAACCCGGTGCCGCGGTCAGGGTGGTGCCGAGTCGGTCGACCGGGAGTTCGCGACGGTGGTCGGCGAGCGGATGGATGAGCACGGTGGTGTCCTGTCGCGCCTCGACGATCTCGTCCAGGTAGCAGATCGCGCCCGTGCGCACCGCCCGTGTCAACGGCCCGTCCACCCAGACCGTCTCGCCGCCTTTGAGCAGGAACCGGCCCACCAGATCGGCAGAGGTCATGTCCTCGTGGCCGGCGACCGTGATCAGGTCACGGCCGAGTTCGTGTGCCATGGCCTCCACGAATCGGGTTTTACCGCACCCGGTCGGCCCCTTGAGCAGCACGGGCAGTCCGCGCCGCGCCGCCGCGCGAAACACCTCGACCTCGTCACCGACCGCACGGTAAAACGGTGCACGCGAACGGTTCTCGATTGCGGAGTTGTTGTTCGTTGACAAGTCATCGGCCTTCGTGTGGTATGACCGGGGGCATCTCCACCCCTTCGGGCAAAACGAGTTCACCATCGGTGTTGATGTAGCCGGAGTGTCTGGTCGGAATGGGCAGCGACGGGTCGGGGCACGGCCGGTCGGTGCCGTCGCCACACAGACCCGAGGTGAAGTACGAGCGCTTCTGCACGTCCTCGGGCCACGGGTCGGCGTGCGTCGCCATGAATTGCGCAGGGATGATGTAGAAGACGAAGAACGATGCGCTGATCGCGGCGAAGATCGCCAGGAAGCGGACCAATTGCTGTGTCGCGAAGCCGCCCCGGACGTTGTCCAACCCCCGCTCGACGACCGTGCGGCCGCGGTCGTCGGTGAAGAACCGCAGGCAGCACAGCGCGGCCTGCACACCGCCCCACATCAGACCCTCGTAGATCGGCCACTGGTAGTAGGTGCCGGCGTTGATCGACAGCGCCTGGATGGCACCGGGGAACGTGTACATCCCCAGCGGCATCAGGATCAGGCCCTCCATGATGAAGTCGAAGACGAAGCCGAAGGTGGCCGCAACGGCTATCAGCCCGCGAGTGCCGAGATTCCACCGCTGCTGGGCCTTTCGCATGATCCAGCAGCCGAGAATCGTGCACAGCAGCACGCCGTACGCGTAGCCGGAGACGTTGATCCCCAACGGTTCGGCCACCTGGGCGCCCGGTCTCTCGGGGGAGAGCCAACCGGGAACATGCGGGGCCCACGAACCCATGTTGAACGCCCAGGCGTTGTAGGTGCACCAGGTGTTGATGTAGTTGAGGAGCGGGTCCTGAAAGAAGAACAGCCCCGTGGAGACCATGATCATGCCGTCGAGGGTGATCCGTCGCTCGCGGCGCCACGGCCGGATGATGAACCACCAGATGGCGACCGGGAAGAGCACCGGCGAGCCGATCTGCCAGAGCATCAAGGCGATTTTCATGAACGTCGGCGGTTCGGTCGGCCCGGGATCGACCGGCGTGAAGTAGGGGCCGGTGATCCACCTGATCCACACATAGATCTGCAGGGCCAGGATCAGGCCGCCCGCGGTGGCCCAGATCTTGACGCGCCTCGAGGGCCGCGCGGCCGGCTCATCGAGCCGCCCGACCGTGCTCAATGACTCGGTGGCCGGGGCCTTCTTGTTCGACAGTTCGCTCACGACGCCTCCTCGATCGCGCATCGACCACGCGACCCGTGCGAATATACCGACCGGTATCTCGAGAACTCAATAGTTTCTCAGATGCTTATGGCAGACTTCCGGCCATGGCGGAGCGTTGGACGCGGGAGCGGCGACTCGAGCACACCCGATCCCTGCTGTTGGACGCCGCCGAGGATGTATTCGCCGAAAAGGGCTTCACGGCAGCAACTCTGGATGACATCGCTTACGCGGCGGGCTACACGAAGGGCGCCATCTACAAACACTTCGCGACGAAGGAAGAGCTGTTCTTGGCCGTCAGCGACCGGTACTGGCGCCGCTACTTCGACAACTTCGCCGAGGTGATGTCGATGTCGAAGCAGGTCGGGGCCCGCGAGCGCGACGACATTGCGCAGCGGTGGCGCCAGTTGAGCCGTGACCGGGGCGCCGAGCACGCCGCACTCGGACACGAGTTCACGCTCTACCTACTGCGCAACCCCGAGGCGCGAGAACGTGTGGTCGGCAAGCGAACTGAGGTCGTCGAGGCATTGGCGAAGTTCATCGTCGAAGGCATCGACCGGCTCGGCGGGACGCTGCTGATCCCGCCGCTCACGTTCGCCCAGGTGTTGATCGCGACCAGCGACGCCGTCGTACTGGGCAGTGAGCTCGACGATGTCGACCTCTACCGGCCGATCATCGACATGTACGTCTCGGCGATCAAATTGCCGTGAAAACCTGATCGAGACCGACGTTTTGGCGGGTTTCTCGCGTACTTTCCCGCCCAAACGTCGGTCTCGGCGCGACGGCACGCGACTTCGGCGCGGCGGCGGTACGACGGAACTACGGCGCTACCGATATGGACTTGGAATCGGTGTAGCCGTCGATGCCCTCGCGGCCGAGTTCGCGTCCGTATCCGCTGCCCTTGACGCCCCCGAAGGGTGCGAACGGGTCCATCGTGTAGCCCTGGTTGACGCCGAAGGTGCCGGTGTGAATGCGGGCCGCGACGCCGAGGCCTCGTTCGATGTCTCCGGTGAACACCGACCCCGCGAGCCCGTAGTCGGAGTCATTGGCGATCGCCACCGCGTCGTCCTCGTCGGTGTAGGAGATGACGGTCAGCACCGGGCCGAAGATCTCCTCGCGAGCGATGCGCATCGAATTGGTCGCATCGGCGAACAGGGTGGGTCGCACGTACCACCCCGTGTCGATACCGTCGGGCATCGACGAACCGCCGGTGACGAGTCGGGCGCCTGCTGCCTGACCCGCTTCGATGTAGCCGCGCACGCGGTCCTGCTGCCGTTTGGCGACCAGCGGACCGATCTGGGTGGCGGCATCGGTCGGGTCGCCGACAACTAGGGCCGTCATCTCGGCGGCCAGCGCATCGGTGAACTCGTCGGCGCGGCGCGTGGGCACCAGGATGCGGGTCAGGGCATTGCAGATCTGCCCGCTGTTGCTCAAGCTGGCCGAGCGCACACCGGCGGCGACGGCGCCGGGATCGGCATCGGCCAGCACGATCGCGGCCGACTTGCCGCCGAGTTCGAGGCTGACCCGCTTGAGGTCGGTCGCACAAGCCGCGGCGACGGCCTTACCCGCCGCGGTCGAGCCGGTGAACGAGACCTTGTCCACCCCGGGATGCTTGACCAGATACTCGCCGACAGATCCGTCACCGGGCAGCACGCTCACCACACCGGCCGGCAGATCCGCCTCGGCGATGATCTCGGCGAGCAGCACGGCGTCCAGCGGTGACTCCGGTGCGGGCTTGAGCACGACGGCGCAGCCGGCCAGCAGCGCGGGAATCAGCTTGGTGACGATGAGGAACTGCGGCATGTTCCACGGCACGACGGCGGCGACGACGCCGACCGGCTCGCGACGGATGTGGACATCGGCCCCGTACATGCCGGGCCTGACCTCCTGCCATGGGTACGACTCGGCCAGGGTGCAGAACGCCGACATCATCGTCCACGGCAGTGCTACCTGCGCACGCTGCGCGAAGCTGATCGGCGCGCCGATCTCTTTGGTGATGACCTCGGCCATCTCGGTACGTCGTGCGCCGTAGAGTTCGGCCAGCCGCCTGATCGTCGCGATGCGCTCGGCGGGGTCGATGTGTGGCCACGGGCCGGAGTCGAACGCCGTACGCGCGGCCGCAACCGCCTTGTCGACATCCTCGGGACCCGCGGCGGCCACCTGTGCGACCGGTTGCTCGGTGTGCGGGGAGACGATCTCGATGCGCTGCCCCGTGCTCGGCTCCCACCACTGGCCGCCGATGAACAACTCGTCGGAACGCACTTCCTCGACCACCTTCCATCACGACGACACCAGGGAGCAGTATCAACTACTTGTGATTGCCTGTCACAGCATATATCGTCGGTTTGTCAGGCTCCCGCCGAATGCCGAAAAGCAAAGACAGGAGAGGCCGATGGCACGTTTTCCCAAACCGCCCGAAGGCAGTTGGACTGAGCACTACCCGGAGCTGGGAACCGAGCCGGTCTCCTATGAGGACTCGATCAGTCCGGAGTTCTACGAGAAGGAACGCAAGGCCGTATTCAAGCGCGCCTGGCTCAATGTCGGACGCGTGGAACAGATTCCGCGTAAAGGAAGCTACTTCACCAAAGAGATGAAGGTCGCCAAGACGTCGATCATCGTCGTGCGCACGACAAGTGGCGATGTCAAGGCGTATCACAACATCTGCCGGCACCGCGGCAACAAGTTGGTGTGGAACGACATGCCGCTCGAGGAGACCAGCGGCGTGTGCCGACAGTTCACCTGCAAGTACCACGCATGGCGCTACGACCTCGACGGCAACCTGACCTTCGTGCAGCAGGAGGGCGAGTTCTTCGACCTGGACAAGAGTCGCTACGGGCTGGTGCCCGTCCACTGCGACGTCTGGGCGGGCTTCATCTTCGTCAACTTCGCCAAGCAGCCCGAGCAATCGCTGCGGGACTTCCTGGGCCCGATGATCCTCGACCTCGAGGGCTATCCGTTCGACAAGTTGACCTCGCGGTTCTACTACCGCTCGGAGGTCAAGGCCAACTGGAAGCTCTACATGGATGCGTTCCAGGAGTTCTACCACGCTCCTGTACTGCACGCGAACCAGTCGCCGACCGCCTACTCGAAGGCGGCCGCCGAAGCGGGTTTCGAGGCGCCGCATTACCGGATCGAGGGGCCGCACCGGCTCGTCAGCACGTCGGGTATCCGGGCCTGGGAGATGGCCGACGAGATGCGTAAACCGATCGAGGACATTTGCCAGAGCGGTCTTTTCGGCCCGTGGGACAAACCGGATCTCGGGGAGATGCCCGCTGGACTCAACCCGGCGGGATGCGATCCCTGGGGGCTGGACTCTTTCCAGCTGTTCCCCAACTTCGTGATCCTGTTCTGGGGGCAGGGCTGGTATTTGACCTACCACTATTGGCCGACGTCGCACAACACGCACATGTTCGAGGGCACGGTGTACTTCCCGAAAGCGCGGACGCCGCGTGAGCGCATCGCCCAGGAACTGGCCGCGGTGTCGTTCAAGGAGTACGGGCTCCAGGACGCGAACACGCTCGAGGCCACGCAGAGCATGGTCGAGTCACAGGTCATTGACGAGTTCCTGCTGTGCGACCAGGAGGTGCTGATCCGCCACCTGCACAAGGAGACCGCTGCCTGGGTCGACGAGTTCGAGCAGAAGACGGCGGAGGTGTGACATGACGAACGCCGCGACATCGTCGACGACCACGACCTCTGCCAAGCTGCCGCCCGAGTTCTCTGATCTGGAACAGTTCTCGGACTGGTGCCTGCCGACGGAGGCGCAGCGATACGCCAAGCGGTTGGACAGTTCGATGCAGGAACTGCAGGCGTTCTACGACGCGGTCACCGCGCGGGCCGAGGAGGCCATCGCCTACTGCGACAAGTTCGCGCTCGACGACCTACCCGAAGACGTGCTCAACCTGATGCACCTTCTCTATTCGATGATCCAGGCGTCGTTTCCGGTGGAGTGCTGGAAGCAACCGAAGGTACCTGACTCGGGCGCTACGACGCTGGACTGCATGTCCGAACCGGTCCCGTGAGCGGACCCACCGTCCTGCGCGCCGCGCGCTGGGCCGACGTGGACGCCGGCGAGGTGCGTTCGCCCGCCGTGGTGGTGGTCGAGGGCAATCGCATCGCGGCGGTCAATCCCGCTGAGCCACCGAAGGATCCGGCCGTCGATATCGATCTCGGTGACGTCACCTTGCTGCCGGGTCTGATGGACATGGAGCTGAATTTGCTTATCGGCGGGCCCGGCGGTCCCGAGGGACTGCCCAGTCCGATGCACGGCGTGCAGGACGACCCGGCGTATCGCACGCTGCGCGGAGCGGTCAATGCCCGTACCACGCTGGAGGCCGGTTTCACCTCGGTGCGCAATCTCGGGCTGATGGTCAAGACGGGCGGCTACCTGCTCGACGTGGCGCTGCAGCGCGCCATCGACCAGGGATGGCACATCGGTCCGCGGATCCATCCGGCCGGACACGCGGTGACACCGTATGGCGGGCACCTCGACCCGACCGTGTTCCAGCGGCTGGCGCCGGGCATCATGCCGCTGTCGGTGGCCGAGGGCATCGCCAACGGCGTCGACGACGTGCGCGCCTGCGTGCGTTACCAGGTCCGGCACGGCGCCAAGCTGATCAAGGTCTCGGCGTCGGGCGGTGTGATGTCGCACAGCACCGCGCCCGGCGCCCAGCAGTACTCCGACGACGAGTTCGCCGCGATCGCCGACGAGGCGCACCGGGCCGGTGTGCGGGTAGCGGCACATGCGGTGGGAGACAGCGCGATCCGGGCCTGCATCAAAGCGGGCATTGACTGCATCGAGCACGGCTTCCTCGCCACCGACGAGACGATCCAGCTGATGGCCGACACCGGGACGTTCCTGGTGTCGACCACCTACCTGACACAGGCCATGGCGGTCGACCGCATCGCGCCGGAACTTCGCAAGAAGGCCGAGGAGGTGTTCCCCCGGGCGCAGGCGATGCTGCCGAAGGCGATTGCGGCAGGCGTTCGCATCGCGTGCGGCACCGACGCACCCGCGATTCCGCACGGGCAGAACGCCAAGGAACTCTGCGCGCTCGTCGAACGCGGCATGACGCCGATGCAGGCGATCCGGGCGGCGACGGTGACCAGTGCCGAGCTGATCGAGGTGGACGCCGAATTGGGCCGTCTCGCACCGGGATACCTCGCCGACATCATCGCCGTGCCCGGTGATCCGTCAAAAGACATCGCCACCACTTTGGACGTGCGGTTCGTGATGAAGGACGGCCACGTCTACAAGCACGACGGGGTTTAGCGCTATGGCCAGGGAGACGAACCCGGAACTGAGCATGGAGCTCGACGACAACATCCTGTGGCATCTCAAGCAGGCGTGGTACTTCTCGCTCACGGCGGTCAATGACGCGGTCAGCCGCCACGGGGTGAGCACGGCCCAGATCGGCGTGCTGCGCCAACTCACCAACGAGCCGGGGTTGTCGGGTGCCGAATTGGCCCGCCGCATGCTGATCACCCCGCAGGGCGTGCAACTGGCGGTAAAAGCGCTGGAACAACGCGGGCTCGTCGTGCGCAAACCCGATCCGCAGCACGCGCGAATCCTGAAGGCCTACCTCACCGATGAAGGCCGCAGGGTGGCCACGTCGGTGGTCAGCGACGCGATCGCCGCGCACGAGGCGGTGTTCGGCGTGCTGACCCCGGAGGAACAGCGGACGTTGCGCGACCTGCTGGCGCGGGTGGTCGAGAAAGGCACCGGCCACAGACTGGCCGACGACCACATCGGGCACTGAACTCGTCGGCCGTTGCTCGTCAGGGGTTGCCGAATCCGACCACTTGATACCAATCACAAGTACTTGATACTCTGGGTGGTGATGCCTGAAGAAGCCGTCGAGTTCGCGTCCCTACGCATCAAGCGGGTGGTGCGCGAGACCAGTGATGCGGTGTCTTTGGTGCTCGATGTCCCCGAGGATTGCTCGCAGCAATTCCGTTATCAGGCAGGCCAGTTCTTGACCTTGCGGGTGGCTGTCGCCGGCGACCATCACCGCCGGTGTTACTCGATGTCGTCGTGTCCGCACAACGGCAACGATCTGCAGATCACCGTCAAGCGCGATCCGGACGGCCTGGTTTCGAACTGGCTGAACGACACCGCCCAAGTCGGCGGTGAGATCCACGCGGCACCGCCGGATGGCCGGTTTCTGCTCGGCGAGGCCGACCGTGACATCGTCGCGTTCGCCGGTGGCAGCGGCATCACCCCGATTTTCTCGCTGATCGGGTCGGCTCTGGTGAGCACAGACAGGCGGATCCAGCTGTTCTACGCCAACCGATCCCGTGACTCGGTGATCTTCGGCGACTCGCTTCACGACCTCGCCGGCGCCAATCCCCAGCGGTTGACGGTCACCGAGCACTTCGACGACGAAGCCGGTGTGGTGGGCGCGGCGACGGTCGCCGCGCTGATCGACTGCGACCGCGATGCCGACTACTACATCTGCGGGCCCGGCCCGTTCATGGACACGGTGGAGGAGACGCTGCTGGCGAACGGCGTGTCGCGGGACCGGCTGCACCTCGAGCGGTTTCAGGTAACGCCGGTTGCCGACGATGTCGTCGAGGCCGCCGAGCAGACCGAAGAGGTGGTCATCGAACTCGATCGCAAAACCACCACCGCGCCCTACCGGGCCGGCAACACGCTGCTGCAGACGGCTCGGATCGCCGGACTGCGGGCACCGTCGTCCTGCGAGACCGGTTCGTGTGGAACATGTATGGCACGCATCGAATCCGGCAGCGCCCGGATGCTGAACAACGATGCCCTCGACGACGACGAAGTGGCCGAAGGGTGGGTGCTGACGTGTCAGTCGCTACCGACGAGTCGCTCAGTCCACGTGGTCTACGAGTAGAGGTGATTGATGGAGATGGCTCGATGAGCCGCGTTGCGGTGGTGACCGGCGGCGCCTCGGGGATGGGGGAGGCAACCTGTCACGAGCTTGCCAGGCGGGGGCACAAGGTCGCGGTGCTCGATCTCAACGGTGAAGCGGCGCAACGGGTCGCCGAACAACTGCGCGCCGCGGGCGCGGCGGCGCTCGGGGTGGCGGTCGACGTTAGTGACCGTCGGGCGGTCGAAGAGGCCTTCGCCAAGGTGCGCACGGAGTTGGGCCCGGTGCACATCCTGGTGACGAGCGCCGGGGCCGTCGGCTGGGCAGCCTTCACTGACATCTCGCCGCAGGCGTGGCAGCGGCTCATCGACGTCAACCTCACCGGTACGTTCCACTGCTGCCAGGTGGCCGTGCCCGACATGCTCGCCGCCGGCTGGGGCCGCATCGTGATGATCTCGTCGTCGAGCGCGCAGCGCGGTTCGCCGGGGATGGCGCATTACGCCGCGTCCAAGGGTGCGCTGCTGTCGCTGACCAGATCGCTTGCCCGGGAGTACGGTCCGACGGGTATCACGGTGAACAACATCCCGCCGTCGGCCATCGAGACGCCGATGCAGCATGCCGGTCAGGAGGCAGGACATCTGCCGTCGAATGCGGAAATGGCCGCGAGTGTTCCGCTGGGCCATCTCGGCACCGGTGACGATATTGCCGCGGCCGTGGGCTTCCTCTGCTCGGAGGAGGCCGGCTTCATCACCGGTCAGACGCTGGGCGTCAACGGTGGATCAGTGATGTGATGACGCACAACGGGTTTGGACAACTGGGAGGTTCACATGGCGAAGTGGCCCAAGCCGGCTGAGGGAAGCTGGACCGAGCACTACCCGGAATTGGGAACCGGGCCGATCTCGTTCCGGGACTCGACCTCCCCGGAGTTCTACGAACTCGAACGCGAGGCCGTCTTCAAGCGGGCCTGGCTCAACGTCGCCCGCGTCGAGGAGCTACCGCGCGTCGGCAGCTATCTCACCAAGGAGATCGAGGCGGCCAAGACGTCGGTAATCGTGGTGCGGGGTAAGGACCAGCAGATCCGGGCGTTCTACAACATCTGCCGTCACCGCGGGAACAAGTTGGTGTGGAACGACTACCCCAACGTAGAGGTCAAGGGCACATGTCGTCAGTTCACCTGCAAGTATCACGGCTGGCGTTACGACCTCAAGGGCGATCTGACGTTCGTTCAGCAGCCGGGGGAGTTCTTCGGTCTGGACAACGCGCGATACGGGCTCAAGCCGGTGCAGTGCGACGTCTGGAACGGGTTCATCTTCATCAACTTCGATCCGGAACCGCGGTGGAGCCTGCGGGAATTCCTCGGTCCCATGATCACTGCGCTCGACGACTACCCGTTCGAGATGATGACCGAGCGTTACGAATTCGAGGCGCGCAACAACAGCAACTGGAAGATCTTCGCCGACGCGTTCCAGGAGTACTACCACGTGCCGTCGCTGCACAGCCAGCAGGTGCCCAGCGCGGTCCGCCAGCCGAACGCGACGTTCGAGTGCGGGCACTTCCAGATCGACGGGCCGCATCGCCTGGTGTCCACGGCCGGTACGCGACGGTGGTTGCTCGATCCCGAGTGCATGTACCCCGTCGAACGGGTCACGCGCAGTGGGCTGGTCGGGCCGTGGCGCACCCCGGAGACGCACCAGTCGGCCGGTCTGAACCCGGGAGGGATCGAACCGTGGGGCATCACCAACTTCCAGATCTTCCCGAACCTGGAGATCCTCATCTACCACGGCTGGTATCTGCTGTACCGGTATTGGCCGACGTCGCACAACACCCATAAGTTCGAGGCGTACAACGCGTTTCACCCTGCCCGCTCCGTGCGCGAGCGTATCGAGCACGAGGTCGCTTCGGTCGTGCTCAAGGAGTTCGCGCTGCAGGACGCCGGGATGCTCGGCGGCACGCAGGCGGCGCTGGAGTACGGCCTGGACGAGCCGATCGTCGACGACTATCCGCTGTCCGATCAGGAGATCCTCGTGCGTCATCTGCACCACGAGGCGGTCAAGTGGGTCGAGGAGTACAAGTCCGAACGCACACCGGTGGGGGTGTGACATGACCCGTTTGCCGAGCGCTTTCGCCGAGTTCGAGCCGTTCGCCGAGAAGTGGTGCCTGCCAACCGAAGCGGAGCGATGGACGACGCGGCTCAACACGCCCATGCCGGAGATCCGGGAGTTCTACGACGCGTTCACCCCTCGGTTCGAGGAGGCGATCGACTACTGCGACAAGTTCCCGCTCGACGATGTGCCCGACGATGCGCTGAATCTGCTGCATCTCATCTACTCGATGATCATGGTGTCGATGGCCGTCGAGGTCTTCGGAACCCAGAAGCCCGCCGACTCCGCCGACGCCGTGATGAACCGCGTCAGCGCGCCGGTGCCGTGACGGTGCCATGACCATGACAGGACGACCATGACAGGACGACCATGACTGTGCTGACTATCAACAAGCTCACCGCGTCGGTCGGCGCGGAGGTGAGGGGTCTGGACTCCGATGCGCTGGCCGACGACGAGGCGCTCGGCGCCGCGGTCCTCGACGCGCTGGAGGACAACGGCGTGCTGGTGTTCCCTGGTCTCGGGCTGACGCCCGAGGCGCAGGTGGCGTTCTGCCGGCGACTCGGCGACATCGATCACTCCTCGGACGGTCACCATCCGGTCGCCGGTATCTATCCCGTCACGCTCGACAAGTCGAAGAACTCTTCGGCGGCCTATCTTCGGGCAACGTTCGACTGGCACATCGACGGATGCACGCCGACCAATGACGAGTGTCCGCAGAAGGCGACGGTGCTCTCGGCCAAGCAGGTGGCCGAGACCGGCGGGGAGACGGAGTTCGCGAACTCGTATGCGGCCTACGAGGCGTTCAGCGAAGAGGAGAGGGAGCGCTTCGGGGCGCTGCGGGTGGTGCATTCGCTGGAGGCCTCACAGCGTCGGGTCAACCCCGACCCGTCGCCCGAGGAGTTGGCGCGCTGGCGGTCCCGGCCGACGCATGAGCACCCGCTGGTGTGGACGCACCGCAGCGGCCGCAAATCGTTGGTGCTGGGGGCGTCGGCGGATCACGTCGTCGGCATGGACCTCGAGGAGGGGCGGGCGCTGCTGGCCGACCTGCTGGACCGGGCCACGCAGCCAGGGCTGGTGTACAGCCACCGCTGGTCCGTCGGCGACACCGTGATCTGGGACAACAACGGCGTCCTGCACCGCGCCGCGCCGTACGACCCCGACTCGCCACGCGAGATGCTGCGCACCACGGTGCTCGGCGGCGAGCCGATCCAATGAGTGATTTCGGTGCGTAACCGATCGCCGGCTGATAGGTAGCGCACCGAAATCACCGGTGGGCGCTGAGCGGGTGCTCAGCGCGTCGTTGACGGCGACGTGCCACTATGGAAACCTGATACCCGCATATGAGAATCACGTTCTCGTTGCTTGAGATCGTCGAAACGGAGGACGCATGGCCGAGGACCTCACCACGGTCGACTTCTTCCGGGACGGGCGTCTGACCGACGACCCGTACCGGTTCTACGAGGCACTGCGCAACAAGTGCCCGGTCACCCGCGAGGACCACTACGGCGTCACGATGGTGACCGGTTGGCAGGAGGCCGTCGACGTCTACAACGACGCCGAAACGTTCTCGTCGTGCATCTCGGTCACCGGCCCGTTCCCGGGATTCCCGGTACCGCTGGAGGGAGACGATGTCACCGACCTGATCGTCGAGCACCGCGACGAGATCCCGTTCAGCGACCAGTTGCCGACGCTGGACCCACCGACGCACACCAACCACCGCGCCCTGCTGATGCGGCTGATCACGCCCAAGCGCCTCAAGGAGAACGAGGACGCGATGTGGCAGCTCGCCGACGACATCCTCGACGACTTCCTGGCGCCCGGGCAGGGGGAGTTCATCAGTGGTTTCGCCGGACCGTTCACGTTGCGCGTGATCGCCGATCTGCTCGGAGTGCCCGACGAGGACCGCCCCGAACTGTTGGAGCGGCTGGCCCGCGGCACACACGGCGGCGGGCTGGGCAATGCGGACAAGACGCTGACGAAGACGCCGCTGGAGTACCTCTACGAGGTCTTCGCCGAGTACGTCGAGGACCGTCGTCGTGAACCGCGTGACGACGTGCTGACCGGGTTGGCGACCGCGACGTTCCCGGACGGCACGGTACCCGAGGTGGCCGATGTCGTTCGGGTGGCCACCAACGTGTTCTCCGCCGGCCAGGAGACCACGGTGCGGTTGTTGAGCACCGCGCTGAAGGTCCTGGGAGACCGCCCCGACATCCAGCGACAGCTGCGCGAGGACCGCAGCCTGCTGCCGAACTTCATCGAGGAGTGCCTGCGCATCGAGAGCCCCGTCAAGGGCGACTTCCGGCTGTCGCGAGTGCCTACGATCGTCGGCGACCAACAGCTCGGCGCCGGTTGCACGGTGATGGTGGTCAACGGTGCGGCGAACCGCGACCCGCGCCGCTTCGAGGATCCGGACACCTTCGACCCCGAGCGTAAGAACGCCCGCCAGCATCTCGCATTCGGCCGCGGCATCCACAGCTGCCCGGGCGCGCCGTTGGCCCGCGCCGAGACACGCGTCGGGCTCGAGCGGTTGCTGGACCGCACCACCGACATTCGGATCAGCGAGGCCCATCACGGACCCGCGGGGGAGCGCCGGTACAACTACATCCCGACCTACATTTTGCGCGGGTTGACCGAACTGCATCTGGAGTTCGACCTCGTTTCAGGGGATGCCCGATGAAGGTCACCGTCGACGAAGACCGCTGTGCGGGCCACGGCATGTGTTTGACACTGTGCCCGGAGGTGTTCGAACTGAACGACGACGGCTGGGCGGTGGCGAGCCCGGAAGAGGTGCCCGCAGAGCTCGAATCTGCTGCGCGCGACGCGATCGCGAACTGCCCCGAACGTGCAATCCGAGAAATCGACTGATCAGTAGGAGAATCGAATGGCCAAGGCGTACATCCTCATCACCGAGGACGTCAAGGATCCCGACGGTATGGCGGAGTACGGCAAGGCGGCCAGCCAGACCATGGCCAGCGCAACGCTGTTGGCGTTCGACCAGAAGGCTGAGGTGATCGAGGGTAAGTGGCACGGCACGCAGACGGTGCTGCTCGAGTTCGAGTCCGAGGAAGCGGCCAAGGCGTGGTACTACTCCGACGAGTATCAGGCCGCCGTGAAGCTGCGCCAGGCCGCCGCCGACTGCAACGGCGTCATCCTGCACGGGCTGGGCTGACACCTTTCGTCGAAACCGACGCTTTGGTGGAAATCAACGGGTAGAAACCGCCAAAACGTCGGTCTCGGCGCACTTTCAGGCGGGTACCAGGGGGCCGGTCGGCTTCGTCGTGGTGGCGTGCACCAGCAGCTCCGCCAGTTCCCGCGGCCGCGACAGGAACGGCGAGTGCGACGTGTCGATGGTCAACTGCTCGACGCCGAGGCGGCGGGTCACCGTGTCGGCGAGCCAGCGCGGCATCGACCGGTCCTGCACGCAGCGGATGAAGCTGCGGGGCAGGTCCGCCGCCCAGAATCGGGGCACCGACACCGGTGTCACCGTGGTGTCGCCGAACCGCTCCGGGCCCAGGCGTTCGAACGCCCAGCGCGCGGTGGGCTCGTCGCAGTCGTGGTAGAAGTACCGCCACGCACCCTCGAAGTCGGCGAACCACATCGCGCCGTCGTCGTCGAACTTGAGGTAGCCCAACATCTCTCCGACGTCGGCGTCGAAGTTCTCGCCGAGTTCGGCCGGGCCGCCATCGTCGTCGCGCATCGCCATCGCCTCGGGATAGGTCCGGCCCTCACGAGGCAGGGCCGCCGCGAGGTAGGTGATGTGGCTGACCGACTCAGGGACGGCGTCGGCAGCCAGCGTGGCGTCGAAGCCACCGCCGGAATGGCCGACCAGCACGCTCTTTTCGCCACCGGCCCGCACCGCCGACACGATCGCCTCGCAGCGGTTGGCCAGCGTCGACTCCTCGTCGACACGCACCCCGTGCCCGGGCAGGTCGACGGCGACCGCGTCATGTCCCATCGCCGTCAGTTCATCGATCGTGTGTTCCCAACACCAGGCGGCGTGAAACCCACCGTGCACGAAGACGAATCGCATCAGCTAAGCGCCCGGACGGGAACGTGCGACCAGCCTGCGACGTTCTGCATCGCCACCCGTCGGCAGTCGTCCCACAGCACCTCGTAGCGAGGTATCAGCTCGAGGAGTCGTTCCAACGCGACAGCCGTCTCCATCCGGGCCAGGGCCGCGCCGAGGCAGCTGTGCACGCCGTAGCCGAAGCCGAGGTTCTGCGCTTCGGTTCGATCGCGGTCGATGTCGAAAGTGTCGGGATCGGTGAATGCCTCGGGGTCGCGGTGCGCCGAAGCCTGCAGCAGGAATACGGGTTTGCCCTCGGGAATCGTCACGCCGTGCAGGTCGACGTCGCGCATCGAGCGCCGCACGTTGTAGTGCACCGGCGGTTCGAACCGCAGCAGTTCCTCCACCGCGGCGGGGATCTTGCTGCGGTCGTCGAGCAGCTTGCGCCACTGGTCGGGGTGGCGCGCGAAGGTGACTGCGGCGTTTCCGACCAGCTTGGTGACGGTCTCCGCGCCCGCACCACCGAGAAGCGTTGCAAATCCAGCGATCTCGAAATCTTCCAACGACTCCGTTTCGCCGTCCTCCCGGGTGATCTCGGCAGCGACCAGACGGCTGAACATGTCGTCTTGTGGATCGGCCCGACGCTCCTGGATCAACTGGAAGTACAGCCCCATGGCCTCTGCGACGGCCTGCATACCCTCTTCGGACATATCGATCTGGCCGGGTTCACGATGCAGCGAGGCGTCCACCCATTCGCGGACCTGTTGGCGGTGTTCTTCCGGTACGCCGAGCATCTGAGTGATGACCTCGACGGGGAAGAATGCGGAGAAGTCGCTGACCACGTCGAAGTGAGATGGGTCGGCCTTGGCGAGGTAACGGTCGATGGTCTCGGTCACCATCGGTCGCATCGCCTCGATCGCGCGCGGGGTGAACACCTTGTTGACGAGGCTGCGCATATGGCGGTGCTCGGGCGGATCCATCAGGATGATCATCTTCGCGACGATCGGTTCGTCGGACCGCACCGTCGCGAGGTCCAGGCCGTATGCCGACGAATAGGTTGCGAAGTCCTTGTACGCCGCCGCCACGTCCTCATGCCGCGACAACGCGTAGAAGTCGTGTTCCTCGCTGTAGTAAACCGGCGCCTCCTCGCGAAGACGCCGGTAGATCTCCCACGGCCCGTCGAAGTACTCCTGGGAGAACGGGTCGAAAACGAGTTTCGACGTCGTCATTCGTCTTCGATCGAGATCGCCTGGCGCGGGCACTGGCGCACGGCTTCTCTGACCTGTTCTTCGTTCTCCGGCGTGACTTCTTCCTGCAGGACGTGCAGATAGTCCTCGTCGTCTAGGTCGAACACTTCGGGGATGATGCCCATGCATACCCCGTTGCTCTCGCAAAGCCCGAAGTCGACGACGATCTTTTGCGTCACTTCAACACTTTCACGGGGACGTGGTGGTAGCCGGCCACGTTCTGCATGGTCACGCGCTGCAGGCCGTCGAAGTCGACCTCGTAACGCGGCATGAAGTCGAGCAGACGGTCGAGCGCGATCGCGCTTTCCATGCGGGCAAGCGCAGCACCGAGGCAGCTGTGGATGCCGTAACCGAGGCCGAGGTTCTGCGCCTGGGTGCGGTCACGGGTGATGTCGAAGGTTTCGGCATCGTCGAACGCGCGCGGGTCGCGGTTGGCCGCCGCCCCCATCAGGAACACCGGCTTGTGCGCAGGGACGGTGCCGCTGGGCACCTCCACGTCTTTGATGCTGTAGCGCACGTTGTACTGCACCGGGCCGACGTAGCGGAGCAGTTCCTCGACCGCGGCCGGGATGAGGCTGCGGTCGTCGAGCAGCATCTGCCACTGCTCGGGATGCTGGGCGAACACCACCACCGCACTGCCGACCAGCTTGGTGACGGTCTCTGCGCCCGCGCCACCCAGAAGCGTGGTGAAGCCGGTGATCTCGATGTCGTCGAGCTTGCGCAGGTTGCCGTCGTCGTCGGGGATCTCCGCGGCGATCAGCCGGCTGATCATGTCGTCCTGCGGGTTCTTCCGCCGCTCCTGGACGAGGCCGTAGTAATACATGCCTGAGTCGACGTTGGCTTGCATGTTGTCGTCGTCCAGATCGATCTGTCCCGGCTTGCGGTGCAGGCTCTTGTCGATCCAGTGGCGGACCTGCTGGCGGAAGTCTTCTGGCACCCCGGCCATTCTCGTGATGACTTCCACGGGGAACGGGCCCGAAAAGTCCTGCACCACATCGAAGTTGTCCGGGTCGGCCTTGGCCAGGTACTGCTCGACGAGTTGCTCGACGGTCTCGCGCTGGGACTGGATCGCGCGCGGGGTGAATGCCTTGTTGAGCAGGCTGCGCATGTGGCGGTGGTCCGGCGGATCCATGAAGATGATGGACCGCTGCGGCACCTCACCGGACCGCACCATCGCGAGATCGCACCCGCGGGCCGACGAGAATGACTCGTGGTCCTTGAATGCCGCCGCCACGTCCGCGTGCCGGGTCAGCGCGCAGAAGTCTTCGTCCTCGTCGTAGTAGATCGGGGCTTCGTCGCGCATCCGCTGGTAGATCTCGTACGGATTGTCGAAGTACTCCTGCGACACCGGGTCGAACACCAATTTGGGCTTGGTCATGGTCTCCTCTTTCGCGGCGGGCTGACGACCGCTTCCGTTACGCGAGGCCGCAATAGTGTAACGCCTCTAGTATGCCTCACGGGAAGCCTTCTGTTAAGGCAAATCGCTGCTTCTCATCGCCCGATTCCGGCGTCGATGACCTCATCGAGCAGCCCGAGGTCGCCACCCAGTTCGGCAGCTGTCTGGCGGACCACCGCGACGTCCTTGCCGATGAACTCGCCGACATCGGTGACAAAGCTCTGTACGGATCCGCGGGCCGCGATGTATTCGCCGACTCTGCTCGCGCCGCTGCCCTGCATCACCGAGGTCAGCAGCTCGGCTTCCGCCACACCGAGCCGGGCGCCGAGGTCGACCGCGGCGCGCAGCAAACCGATTTGCGCGGCGAACAGGCTGTTGTTGACCAGCTTCACCGCCTGCCCGGCCCCGAGGGCGCCGACGTGCAGAATCGGTTCGCCGTAGCTCGCGAGCACCGGCCGTACCCTTTCGACAGCCGATTCGGTTCCGCCGACGAACAACGTCACCGCCCCCGCAGCGATGTTGTGGGGCCCGCCGCTGACCGGTGCGTCGATGACGTCGAGGTCCGGGAACTTCGCTGCGAGGTCGCGCGCCGTGGCCGGGCTTCCGGTGGTGTGCAGGACCAGTGCCGAGCCGGGTCCCATGGCCGCCGCGACGCCGTCGGCCAGGCACACCTGCTGGACCTGTTCGTCGGTGAACACGCAGACGATGACGATCTCAGAGCCGTCGGCGACGTCGGCCGCGCGCGAAACGTCCTGCGCGCCGAGATCACGGATCGCGGCCCGCCGTTCGTCGTCCCTGCCGAGCACGCGGACCTCATGGCCGTGCTCGACGAGGCGGCGCACCATCGGCGCGCCCATGCGTCCGGCGCCGACGAACCCGACGCGTGTCACCGCGGATGGTCCATGTTGTCCAGCGCCGTGTCGGCGACGGTGAACACTGTTCCTTCCGCTACCGATCCGGCGGCGGCGATGCTGGCCGCGTGCCGAACGTCCTTCTGCAACAGTGCACCCGCGATCGGTGCGAGGCCCTCGACCGTGCCGCCGAACATCGCGATGCTGCCGAGCGCCTTGCTGGTGGCCGAGCCGCTGTTGAGCACCTCGGCGAGACGGACGCGCGGAATGCCGAGTGACTCACCGAGGTCGAGTGTGCTCAGCGCCGCACCGAGGTTGGCGGTGAACAACAGGTTGTTAAGGATTTTGGTGACCTGGCCGCTGCCGAGGGGACCGAGGTGCACGACCGGGTCGGCGTAGGTGTCGAACACCGGCCGGCAGCGTTCGACGACGTCCTCCTCGCCCCCGACCATGACCAGCAACTTGCCTTCCTCCACGGCGGGTCCGCCCCCGCTGACCGGTGCGTCGATCACCGAGATCCCCCGGCCGGCAGCGGTATCGGAGATCTCACGGCAGGTGTCGGGATGCACGGTGCTGTGGATGGCGACGATTCCGCCGGATGCCAGACCCGCGAGTACGCCCTCGTCACCGCCGAGCACCTCGCGCACGTCGTCGTCGCCGACGACGCACAAGCAGACCAGGTCGCTCGCAGCGGCCAACTCGGCCGGTGTGGCCGCGGTCTTGGCCGCGGTGCCGGCATAGGGTTCGAGGCTGGCCGCCCGGCGGGCCCACAGCGTGGTCTCGAATCCGCCCTCGACGATTCGGCGTGCCATGGGTCCGCCCTGGCTGCCCAGTCCGATGAATCCGACGCGCATCAATCCGCCTCCACTTTCTGATCAGAGTTCTTCTGCTCACCGGCTTTTCGGGCCATCACGCATTCTCCGGCGAACGACAGAATTTTCTGGTGGTAGTTCGCCGCCACGACTGAGAGCGACAGGTTGTGACCGGCCCCGGGCTGTTCGTCGAGCACGAAGCGCGGTGTGGCGGTGAACAACGCGGCGATATCGGCCCGCGCCTGGCGATCGGACCGCCACACCCCCTCGTACTCGGCGACGGTGAACTGCACCGGCACCTCGACTTGCGCTGCCAGCGCCGCAAAGTCCTGTCGCGGCCAGTTTCTCGTCACCTCGGTCTCGTAACGCGCGCCCGTCGAGGAGTTCGTGATGCCGGAGAGCACCTCGGGCGGGTACAGGTCGGCGGGTTGCCACAACAGGTCGCGCAGACCGGCCGGTCGTCGCGTCGCGGTCGCCGTCTTGATCATCTCGTTGGCGGCGTCGGTGTAGCGCAACCCGGTGCCCGCCAGGCCGATCCCCACTACGCCCGCACGTGCGGCGTCCTCGCCTGCAGCCATCCGCATCGCCAATTCGCAGCCCGCGGAGTGGCCGAGCAGAAACAAGCCCGCACCGCGCGGATTCTGGCCCAGTGCCTTCTCGACAGCGCCGAAGGCGAGGGCCACCCGCTGGTCGGGCCGGTCCATCGCGTCGGGGTACGGCGCCGAGCTTCCGTAACCGGGACGGTCCAGCGCCACCACGGTGAAACCCGCGGCCGGTCCGGTCCTCAGCAGCGACAGCTCCGGGTGGCCGGGACAGTCGAAATATGCTGCGGTGCTTGCGCCCCCGTGGAAGGCGACGACGACGGCCGTCGGGTCGGTGGCCTGGGCGACGAGGCCCGACATCGGCACGCCGTCGACGAGCACCACGCGGGGGCGCGGCGCAGCCGCGGTGCTCACCCGTCCGTCCGCATCAGGATCGCGCCGCTCGGGGTCAGGCCACCGCTGCTGACCACCGCTACGCGGGCGTCTTTCACCTGACGTTCGCCCGCGTCGCCGCGCAACTGGCTCACGGCTTCGTGGATCAGGCCCATGCCGTGCGTGCGGCCGTGTGAGAGCTGGCCGCCGTGAGTGTTCAGCGGGATCACCCCGTCGCGGGCGATTGCCTTACCGCCGTCGAGGAAGTCCTTCGCCTCGCCGATACCGCAGAAGCCGAGTCCTTCCAGCCACGACAGGCAGTTGAACGAGAAGCCGTCGTACAGTTCGGCGACGTCGACGTCGTTGGGGCGCAGCGATGTCCGCGTCCACAGATGGGCGGCCTGACCGAGGACCTGGGGCTCATGGGTCAGTGTGCTCTGGTCCCAATCCGTGCGTTCGACGATCTGGGTGCCGACGGCCTCGAAGAGCACCGGTTTGCGCGGCATGTCCTTGGCCGCCTCGACGGCGGACACGATGACCGCGACGGCGCCGTCGCACGGGACGTCGCAGTCGTACAAACCGAACGGGGTGGTGATCATCCGGGCGTTGAGGTAGTCGTCCATCGTCATCGGATCGCGGTAGATCGCGGTGGGATTCAGTGCTGCGTTCGCCCTCTGGTTCAAGGCGATCCAGCCGAGCGTCTCCCGCGTGGTGCCATAGCGCTCGAAGTGACGCTGCGCGTTGAGCGCCAACGTGTGCGCGGCCGACATCGCACCGAACGGCATCTGCCAACTCGCGGTGCGCGCGCCGCCGGGGGGCGAGGCCTTGCCCTCCTTCATCAGCTGCTGGAACGTGGCTTCCCACAAGGTGCGAAAGCACAACACGTGACGGGCCATGCCGGTAGCGACCGCCATCATGGCGGCGATGACCGACCCGCCGGGGCCGAAAGTGTCCATGCCGCCGTTGATCCACGCCGGGCGCAGGCCCAGGGCGCCTTCGAGCGCTGCGACGCCACCTTCGCCCATACCCGCGATGTCCAGACCGGGATACGTTGAAAGCCCGTCGATGTCGTCGAAATCCAGACCGGCGTCGGCGACGGCGGCCTCGCACGCCTCGATCGTCAGCGACAGCGGCGGCACCATCAACCGGCGGCCGAGCCGCGATGCACCGATTCCGGTGATCGCCGAGCGCTCCTCGAAGCGCTGGGTGGTCAACGGCGGGCTGACGTGACGAGCGAAATCCTGCGGCGCGATCTCGTCCTCGGCCACCGGCCCGCCCGGCCCATCGGCGCTGGGCCGAAAGAGCGGCAGCCAGACGGCTCCGGCCTCGTCGGCGAGCTTCTGAAACGTGACTTGCATCAGCTGGCCGAGTTCGAGGTCGTCGGGGTCGCAGTCGACGATGTTGGTGGTGAGCCGCACTCGCGGGTCCTCCACGATCGCCACTTGCGCCACCACGTAGGGCGGCGGCAGGTCCGGGAATCCGAACCGGTGGTTGACCGTGAACGCCGACAGCGTGGCCTTGCCCGAGACTTCCCGCACGCCCATGTCACACCCGCGGCAGTATCGGCACACCGGCTGCGGCGGGTGGATCAGCGCCGTGCAGTCCCGGCACTCCTGGATGCGCAGGACGTCGTCGGCGCCGGCGGTCCAGAAGAACTCGTTGAGTACCGTCAGTTCCGGCAGGGGTCTGGTCACCTTACGAATCCCGAAATAGCCTCGCTGTCATCGGTTTTGGGATCGGGTTCGGGGACCTCGTGTGCGTCCGGGTGTACCGCGGTGTCGTCCGAGGGCCGGTGCTCGCCCATGTAGATGATCGCGTGCACGGGGCAGTCCAACAGCGCGCGCATCACCGCGTCGCGATCCTGCTCCGGCACGGTGCCGTCGCCGATCAGCGAGGCGTAACCCCAGTCGTCCAGCGAGAAGTAGCCCGGTGCGTGCTTGGCGCAGATCCCGAAGCCGTCGCACAGCGTCCGGTCGAGCCGGATCCGCAAGCCCTCACTCATGATCGAGTCACCGCCTCCACTTCATAAGGGCGCACGGCGTCGAAAGCGCCGGCGCGACAGACCGCGCAGTCGTTGGCCAGATGACGAGCGACCACCTGAGGGAACTGCCTCAGCAGGCTCGCGGCGACATTGGTGGCGCCGTCGAGGGTCCCGCACGCGCCGCGGCCACGCAGCACCACCGACCAGCGTTCCAGCCGGGTGACGTCCTCGTCGGTCGCCACGCCGTCGCGCAGCGCCGAGGTGACCGCGGCCATCGCAGCGGTGCCGTTGAAGCAGGATCCGCACTGGCCGGCGTTCTCCCGGTCGAAGTACGACATCACGGACGCCGCAACGGCGACGGGGCAATCCTCGGTGAGGATCGACATCGCCCCGCACCCCAAGCCGGTGCCGAGGCGGCGAAGGGTCTCGTGGTCGAGCGTCGCGTCGAGGATGTCGGTGTTGACCAGGCCGGCGAAATAGCCGCCCATCAAGACACCCGTCACGGCTTCGTTGCTCACGCCGTGCAGCGATAGCAGCTCGGAAAATGCGGCGCCGTGCGGAATTTCGTAGAGCGCAGGCGGTCGTCCCGCACCGGTGACCGTTGCAAGGAAAGTGCCCGGCGACATCGGTGTGCCGACCGACCGGAACGACTCGGCGCCGTGCTGGTGAAGGTAGGGGAGGTTGGCCAGGGTCTCGGTGTTGCTGACCATCGTCGGCAACCCGTGCACACCCTCTTCGTAGGGGCGCGGCGGTTTGTCGGTGGGTTTGGCCGGTCCACCGTTGATGCGTCGGACCGCGGCGGTCTCTTCTCCCGCGACGTAGCCCCCTTCTACTGTGACGACGGTGATCTCGGTCGCACCGAAGATCTCGTGGGGCACCTCGGCGAGCGCGGCGGTCACCGTCTCGGCAGCGTTGCGGTCGGAAACGTAGACGTAGCCGCGTGACGCGCCCGCGACGGCGGCGGCCAGGCGCAGCCCGTCGAGCACCAAGTGAGGCCGATTGCGCATGAGCCAGCGATCTTTGATAGATGCGGGCTCGCCCTCTTCGCCGTTGGCGACGATGACGGTCTGGCAACCGCGGCGGTGGGCGGCGTGCACGGTGCGCAGCTTGGTGCCGATCGGGAACGCGGCGCCACCACGGCCCAGCAGGCCCGACAGTTCGGTCTGCGCCAGCAGCGCATCGGCGTCGATCAGCGGCCGGTAACCGCCGGCCCCGGTGTATTCGGCATAGCCTTCGGGACCCGCCGCCGACGGACGCAGCAGTCGCGGCGGACAATCCGGCCAAGCTGCGACGGTCAGTTCGGTGGTCGTGGAGGTCATGGCTGGTCCTTCCGGCCCGCGGATAGGCTGACCGGCATGAGAACTGCGGTCGTGCGCATCGGTGTCGACACGGCGGGCGAGCTCGGCCCCACCCAACTCGACGACGGTCTGGCGCGCCTGCAGGAGCTGGCAGCCGTGGCCGGTATCGGGGTGGTGGCGAACAACCTTTCCGCTCTGCCTCCGCGACGTCGTGAGGTCGAATTGTTGATCGATGGCGACGATCCCGCCGAACTCGGGCGCGTCGCAGCCGAACTGTGCACTCGGGCGTTCGGCACCGCACCGGTGCCCGGAGTGCTGACGTTCATCAGCCGCGGCACTGACGACGACGCCCACGGCGTGCTGGCCGGACTCGGACTCTCCGGAGAGGTCGAACGGGTACCGGGCAACGAGGGCTGGGACGTGGTGTACGTGACGCTGCGCAGGGCCGATCTCGAACGTGTGCCCGAAAGCCGGGTCCACACCGCGCTGGAGGCGTCGCTCAACTGCGAGGTGCACATCCGCACGTCGTAGCGCATAGCTCCGGACGCGATAGCCGGTTGTCCGCTCATCAACTGTCCAGGAATTTCAGGATCGCCGGCGCGGCCTGCACCCACGTGTCGAACATGTTGAAGCGCTTGACTTTTCCGGAGGCTCGCGCCTCACCTGCGCGTTCCCAGGCGTCCTCGGGCCACGGCGGGTCGATCAGCTGTGAACCCTTGATCAGGCAGCTGACCTCCAGCGACGTCCGCTTGGGGTGGTCGAGGTCGTTCTCGCCGCCGCGGATGATCAGCGTCGGCACCTTGATGTTGTCGAACAGTTCGTCCTCGACCCCCGGGATCGTCTGGCCGGGTTTCGGAACGAACGCGTTGAGCCAGCGCAGCATCAGCTTCAGGAACGCGTCGGGGTCCTGGCTGAGGATCCGGTCGCGGTTGGCAGGGTTCTCCGCGATCCGCTGCTTCCATTCATCAACGGCGGCAACGGCCTTCATGCCGGCGCCGCGGACGGCCAGGATGCTGGGCACGATGTAGTAGGAACCCAGCACGAAGGACCCGTACACACCGCCGACGATGTTCCACACCACCAATTTCCGCACGATCTCCGGAAACAGCATCGCGGTCAGCATCGAGTCGCGGGCACCGCCGGACCCGCCGGCGATGATGCAGGGCCCGATGTCGAGTCCGGTGATCAACGCGTGCAGGGTCTCGGCGCGCATATGCGATTCGCTCTGCCCGTAGAACTGCACGTCGGACTTGCCGCAGTTCGGCCGGTCCCACAGCAGCACCCGGTATCCGCCGTTGACGAGTTCCTGCGCCAGCGGCCGCAGCCCCTCGATGTCCTTGCTGAACCGGCCGCCGGGCGTCAGCGCTATGAAATCGCCTTCCTTGCCCAGAATCTCGTAGACGACGTTGCCGCGGTTGACCTCGAGCGTCTTTTCGCCACGCTTGAGTTTGGGTCCGGCGGCTCCTGTTTCGGTCATCGTGCTCCTCCGTGACAGACCGCAGAATGCCGCAATTGGCCGGTGTGTCGTGTGCAAACACGGTTGCTCGCGCGGATCCGGTGAGCGCTCATGCCTGTACCAAGACCTCGTTGCCGACCACCCGCACCGGGTAGGTCCGGATACTCCACTCCGGCTTGACCGCGGTGGTGCCGGTGGCCAGCTCGAAACCCCACTGGTGCCAGGGGCAGTAGATGTACTCCAGGTCGCGCACCATCACCGCGTCGCCGGGCACGCTTTCATCCACGACGGTCCGGCCCCGGGTGCGTCCCGAGCAGAGCGGACCGCCCTCGTGCGGACAGTAGTTCGCGATCGCGTAGAACGTGCCGTTGACGTTGTACACACCGACGCCGTGGCGGCCGATCGGCACCAACTTGTGCTTACCCGGCGGGATCTCGTCGACGGTGGCCACCACATGTTCGCGCCCCTGTGCCAATCGTTTTGGACCGTCCGGGGGCGTCGTCTGCTGCTCGCTCAATTCAGAACACCCGTACCTGTCCCTCGAGGGCCGGAACCGTCTCGGGCAGGTGATAGGTCGCGATGCCGTTGCGGAACATCACTGCTTCGCGCGCGTGCTCGGGCAGGTGCTTGACCAGCCAGCGCGGATCGTCGAACGTCCAGTGCGGGTAGTCGCTGCTGTAGAGCAGGATCTTCTCGCACTCCATCCACTCGAACGCGCGCGACAACTCCGTCTTGTCCTCGGGGTAGTCGAGCGGCTGGGTGGTGAACTTGATGTGGTCCTTGACGTACTCCGACGGCTTGCGCTTGATGTCCAACCAGGATTTCCGGGCCTCGTAGATGGCGTCCATCCGCCACATCAGCGGCAGGATCCAGGTGAAAGCGTGCTCCACCAACACGATTCGCAGCGTCGGATACCGGTCGAAGAGACCGTCGAAGACCATGCTCATCACCTGGTTTGCGGCCAGCAGCGAGTAGGTGACCATGAAATCGTGGTTGTAGCTGGGGAATCCGACCGGCGGGATCGGCAGCTCCTCGTGGTGGCTGCGCGAGAGGTGGCAGCTCACCGTGATGTCGTGCTTGGTCGCGGCCTCCCAGATTGGGTTGTACTTCGGATCACCCCAAGCCGGGCGGGGTTCGGCCTTGATGAGTATCTGTCCCATATAGGGATGTCCGGCCCAGCGCTCGATCTCGCGCGCCGAGTCCTCGGGCGTCTCGATCGCCACGCAGATCGATCCGCGCCAACGCTCGTGCCAGTTGTTTTTGCTGTCCAGCCAGTGGTTGGCCTGCCAGTCGTTGAGCGCGACGCTCATCGCGTGGTTCACCTCGGGGAAGCGCGCCGGGTAGGCGGCGGGCTCCAGGATCGCGATGTCGGCGCCGGCCTCCATGATGAGCTGCTTGAACGCCAGATCGGGGTCACTGCCGGCGAATTCACCGTCGGCCGGGAAGGTGTCGACCCGCATCGCGTATGCGTGCGCGTAATCCGGCGCGTCGTAGTAGATCTGGTCGCCGATGCGGCGCGGCATGAAGTACTTGCTGCGCCACGGCTCCGGGATGTACTGCGCCAGCACGCCGCTCTTGGGCACCGGATGCACATCGGAGTCGACGCAACGCACCGCGACGCGCTCGGCGGCGGGTTTCCGCTCTGTCACTGTCACCGTCATCGTGGCTCCCTGCCTTTCACAAGCTTCCCAAGCCCTATCACTTTGCGCTGACTCCGGCCCCGACGTCTATCCCGTACAACTCGGCGGCGTTTCGCCAGCACAGCTTCTCGCGTTGTTCGTCCGAGTAGGCGGCGGGCACGCTCAGTTCGTTGAGCTGCCAGTGCGGATAGCTCGATCCGTACATCACCATGTCGTCCTTGCCGGTGAAGCTCAACCATTCACCGGCGAACTCCGCGTCACCGGGTCCGTCCATCGCACCCTGCACGAAGTAGGTGTGCCCGGGCAGGTAGTCGCTGGGTATCCGCGGCGCCCACGGTGTCTGCTCGAGGTGCGGACGACCGAAGCAGTCCATCCGCCAGATGAACGGCGTCAGCAGATCGGCTGCCCCGTCGGCCCACACGAACTTCAACGTCGGCATCCTTTCGAATACCCCTTCGACGATGAGATTCATCAGGTGGTACAGGTAGTTGAGCGCCATGAAACTGACGTAGTTCTCGTATGTCCTGGGCACACCGGACGGCGTCGGCGCGAACTGGACGCCCGCCCCGACCTCGATGTGAACCGCCACCGGCAGGTTGGCCTCGGTCGCGGCCTCCCACAGCGGCCAGTACTGCGGCTTGCCATACAGCTCGCGGGACTGCAACGGGACGCCGATCTGCACCACACGGGGATGGTCGGCGTACTTGGCGATCTCACGCAGCGCGCCGGTGATGTCGTCGGGGTTGACCCGGATGGTGCCGCGGAACCGGTCGGCGTACGGGTTGTCGGCGAGCCAGCGGGTGACCATCAGCTCGTTGTGGGCGGCCGCGATCGCAGTGCCGAGATGCCGGTCCGGCATGATGCCGCGCGTCATCGGATGCAGGATCGCGATATCGACGCCGCGCTCGTCGAACAGCTGGCTGCCGACGAACTCCGGGTCGGAGCCGGGGTAGCGGCGGTCACCGTCGGTGCCCGGTGCGTACTCGCCACCCGGTGCGCCGTACCAGTCCATCTCGTAGTCGGGGAACCCGCGGCTCTTGAAAGGCTCGCGAAGGAAACTGCGGAAGTCCTTGTTCGACTTGCTGAAGATGTGCACGCTGGCATCGATAAGGGGGGTGCTGACGGGCGCCTGTGTCCCGTCCGGGTCCTGCATCACCAAGGCTGTCCTCCGATGTCATTCGGTCGTCGGCAGGCGCAGGAGAGCGTTGCGCGAGCGCCGAACACCTCCCAGTGTAAAGCGTTGTTCTTCAATCGCAAGAATCTTGTTCTCAACAACACGCTTACTTTTGCGCAGGTCAGGGTGTCTGCTGGTCAACTGCCCGACACGCGCCCGGCGAAACGCAGTAGTCAAATCGCGAGAACGTTTTGGGCGAGATTGGAGAATGTTATTCTCGCTCGAACGCGCTGCCCATCTCTGACGTCCCAGGAGGCTTGGTGTTACTGGAGTTCGACGCCGATCAGCGACTCTGGCAGGAGACCGTGCGCGACGCGGTGACCAAGCAGTGCCCGGCGTCGCTGGTTCGTGGCATCGCCGAGAACGGGGTCGACCCGACGCCGCTGTGGAAGACCTACGTCGACGCCGGCTGGACGGAGCTGGCCGACCCGGAGAACGCGGTCGAGCTGGCGATCGTGCTCGAGGAACTGGGGCGGGCGACCGACCCGACACCGTTTTTGGCGACGCTGACGCAGTTCGCTCCGCTGGCCGGTGACGGGTTCGACCCTCAGCGGGCGGGCACCGCGGTGTACGAGGGTGTTGCCGCCTACCGCGACGCTGACGGCTGGGTGCTCAACGGCACGGCCCGGCACGTCCTCGACGGTGACCGCGCCGAGCGGTTGGCCGTTGTGACAGGGGCCGGCGTCTTCGTCGTCGACGCCGACGAAGTCACCGCGAGGCGCAGCCCGGTCTTCGACCCGGTGCTGCACGTCGCCGAGGTGTCGTTCGCCGATGTCCGGGTGCCCGACACCGCGCGGGTCGCCGTCGACGCCGAGCGGGCCCGCCATGTCGCGCTGACCGGTATGGCGGTCACCACCGTCGGCGCCTGTCAGCGCATCCTCGACCTGGTCCTCGAGCACGCCAAACAACGTCAGCAGTTCGGGGTCGCGATCGGTTCGTTCCAGGCGGTGCAACACAAGGCAGTCGACATGCACGTCGCGACCGAACGCGCACGGGCCCTGTCCTACTTCGCGGCGCTGACGATCGCCGCCGACGACCCGCGCCGGCGGCTGGCCGCGGCGATGGCGAAAGCATCCGCGGGGGAGGCGCAGGCGGTGGTGTTCCGGCACGGCCTGCAGTTGTTCGGCGCCATGGGCTTCACGTGGGAGAACGACCTGCAGTTCGCGCTGAAGCGGGCCAAGGCCGGCGAGTTGCTGCTCGGTGGCGCCGCCGAGCATCGTGCGATGATCGCGGAGGAATTTCATGCAGCTGACTTTTGATTCAGATGTCGAGGAGTTCCGCGCCGAGTTCGCGGCCTTCCTCGACGAGCACACACCGCTGGAGTCGCAGACGCTGGAGCGGCCGAAGTCGGTGTCGCACATGCCGCAATGGGCGCGCGACTGGCAGCGTCTGCTGTTCGACAACGGGTGGCTGCTGCCCGCCCAGCCGCCGGAGTTCGGCGGGCGCAACGCGACCGTGGTGCAGCAGTTCGTCCACCTCGACGAGCTGTGCCGTCGGCGCATCTACCACAGCTTCAACCCGCAGGGCGTCAACATCATTGCGGCGTCGTTGATTTCGTTCGGTTCCGAGGAGCAGAAGCATCGCTGGGCGGTGCCGGTGCTGCGGGCCGAGATCACCGCGTCACTGGGCATGAGTGAACCGAGCGCCGGCTCCGACCTCGCCTCGTTGCGGACCCGCGCTGAGCTTGTCGAGGACCCGGACGGGCCCTACTTCGTCGTCAACGGCCAGAAGGTGTGGACGTCGGGCGCTCACGACGCCGACTTCCTGCTGACGTTCGTCCGCACGGACCCGGACGCACCGAAACACAAGGGCATCAGCGCACTGATCATCCCCACCGACACGCCCGGTGTCGTGTGCCGCCCGTTCGCCGACATGACGGGTCAGGAGAATCTGGACTTCAACGAGGTGTTCTTCACCGACGCGCGGGTTCCGGCCGAGAACCTCGTCGGTCCGCTCAACGGTGGTTGGGGCGTCGCCAACGGCTCACTCGGGCACGAGCGCACGATGATGTGGTTGGGCTTCGCCGACCGCATCGACAACATGATCGCCGACTTCCGGCCGCGCACCGAACTGCAGCGCGACCAGTACGCCACCACGATCATGGACTATCAGGCGTTGCGGGCGATGGGCTCGGCGGCGTTGGCGCGGGCCGCGCGCGGAGAGATGGACACTGCATCGGTGTCGGTGCTCAAGCTCTTCGGCTCCGAAGCCGAACGCCAGGCGATGGAGAACGCACTGGCCGCGGCAGGCGCTGACGGGCTGGTGCACCCGTCCACCTCGGGACCGTACGAGCACATGAACCTCGACCACTATTTCGCGAGCTGGTTCGAGCGGTATGCGCGCAGCTTCGGCGGGACCATCGCGGGCGGCACGTCGGAGATCCAGCGCAACATCATCGCCACGCAGGTGCTCGGACTGCCGCGGCGCTGACATGGCCGACGCGCTGATCGTCGACCGGGGCCGGCCCGGCATCGCGGTTCTGCAACTCAACCGGCCCAAACAGCTCAACGCGATCAACGAGGTCATGCGCGACGAGCTGGCGCGGTTCTTCGCCGAGATCGCCGTCGACACCTCGGTCAACGTCGTCGTCCTGACCGGAGCCGGGCGCGGGTTCTGCGCCGGTATCGACGTGCGCAACTTCGGGCCGCAGACGATCGATGCGTCCGCCCCGGCGATCGAGCGCATGCGCTTCCAGCAGGCGATGGCGGCGCTGCCGCAGGCGATCCGGGCCATGCCGCAGCCGGTCGTCGCGGCCGTGAACGGGCCGTGTGTCGGCGCCGGGCTCGCGCTGTGCCTGGGCGCCGACATCCGGATCTGCTCCACCGCAGCGACATTCGGAAATGCGGCGATCCTGCTGGGACTGTCGGGCGCCGAGATGGGCATGAGCTACCACCTGCCCAGGATCGTCGGCACCAGTGTGGCGGCGGACTGGATGCTCACCGGCCGCACGGTCGGCGCCGACGAAGCCGACCGCCGCGGCCTGGTCAGTGAAATCGTCGAACCGGAACGGCTCACCGAACGCGCGCTCGAGATCGCGGCGAGCATCGCCGACCTCTCGCCGCTGGGTGTGCAACTGACCAAGCGGGCACTGCAGACCAACACCGACGCGGCCGGGCTGTCTGCCGCCATGGAATTGGAGAACCGCAACCAGGTGCTCAGCCACGCCACCGATGAGGCCGCGCAACGCCGGCAGAAGTGGTCGCGCGACTGAAGCGCGCACGGAAGGATGGACAGTGGCCTGGGATTTCTCGACCGACCCGGAGTGGGCAGAGCAACTGGCGTGGGTGGCGGAGTTCGTCCGCAACGAGTGCGAGCCCATCGATCTGATCGTCAAGGAGTCACACGACCTCAACGACCCGGTGCGCCAGGCACTGATTCCGCCGCTGCAGGAGATCGTCAAGGAGCGCGGGCTGTGGGCCACGCATCTGGGTGCTCATCTCGGCGGTCCGGGTTACGGCCAGGTCAAGCTCGCCCTGCTCAACGAGATCCTCGGCCGGTCCGAATGCGCGCCGATCGTATTCGGCTCGCAGGCACCGGATTCCGGTAACAGCGAGATCCTCGCGCACTACGGCACGCCCGAACTCAAGCAGCGGTATCTGGAGCCGCTGCTCGACAACCGGATCGTCTCGTGTTTCTCGATGACCGAACCCCACGGCGGTGCGGACCCGAAGGTGTTCACCACCACCGCCGCCTGCGAGGGTGATCACTGGGTAATCAACGGCGAGAAATGGTATTCGTCGTTCGCGTCGATGGCGTCGTTCATCATCGTGATGGCGATGACGGACCCCGAAGCCGCACCGTATCAGCGGTATTCGATGTTCGTGGTGCCCGGCGACACGCCGGGAATCAACGTGCTGCGCGACGTCGGGCTGGGCTACCAGCCGCTCGGCGGCGGCGGACGCGAGGGGTACGTCCGCTACGAGAACGTCCGCGTGCCCGACGACCACATGCTGGGACCGCGTGGTGGGGCGTTCGTGGTGGCCCAGACCAGGCTGGGCGGTGGACGCATCCACCACGCCATGCGAACGGTGGGCCTGGTGCGACGGATCTTCGACATGCTCACCGAACGCGCGGTCTCGCGCTACACCCAGGGTTCGGTGCTGGCCGATAAGCAGATGGTGCAGGAGATGATCGCCGACTCCTGGATGGAGATCGAGGCTTTCCGGCTGCTGACCCTGCAAACCGCGTGGAAGATCGACCAGTACAACGACTACAAGGCGGTGCGCGCGGACATCTCCGCCGTCAAGGCCATGATGCAGAAGGTGTTACACGACGTCTCCGCGCGGGCACTGCAGTTGCACGGTTCGCTGGGAACCTCCCACGAGATGCCGTTCGTACAGTACCTGACCGAGTCGTTCGTCCTCGGTTTGGCCGACGGGCCGACCGAAGTGCACAAGGTGACGCTGGCGCGGCTGCTGCTCAAGGATGTCGAGGCCGCGCCGGACGTGTTTCCCTCCGAGCACCTGCTGCGGCTGCGAGAAGCCGCAGAAGCGAAGTTCGCCGACAAACTCGCGGGTATTCCGCGCAGCTGAGGCCAGGAGGTCCGCAATGTCGTGTGACGGCAAGGTCGCGCTGGTGACCGGCAGCAGCCGGGGTCTCGGCAAAGCGATCGCGCAGCGGCTGGCGGGCGAGGGCGCGACGGTCGCGCTGACCGCCCGCACACTGGAGCCGGACCCGAAATACCAAGGCTCGCTGCGTCAGACGCTCTCAGAGATCGAAGCCGCGGGCGGATCGGCGATCGCGGTGGCTGCCGATCTGTCGGACGGCGAGGACCGTGACCGCATGTTCGCCGAGGTGGTCGAGCGGATCGGCGCACCCGACATCCTGGTCAACAATGCCGCGGTGACGTTTCTGCGCCCGCTCGACGGGTTTCCCGAGCGACGGGTGCGCCTGATGATCGAGATGCATGTGGTGGCGCCGCTGCATCTGACCCAGTTGGCGATCCCGGCGATGCGCGAGCGCGGACGCGGGTGGGTGCTGAACGTGACCTCGGTCGGCGGCGACCTGCCCGCCGGACCACCGTTCTCGGACTTCGACCGTAGCGCGGGTTTCGGCATATACGGGACGGTCAAGGCGGCGCTGAACCGGCTGACGAAAAGCCTTGCGGCCGAACTCTACGACGACGGGATCGCCGTCAACGCCGCCGCGCGCTCTAATCCTGTCGCCACCCCCGGCGCAGGCACTCTCGACCTGGCCAAGGTCGACACCGAGGACATCGCGTTGATCACTGAGACGGCGTTTCAGTTGTGTACCGGTGACCCGAAGACGCTGACCGGCCGCATCGCCCACACGCAGCCGTTCCTGCGCGAGATCGGCCGGCTGTGATGGTGCGCGAGTGTGAGATTGTGTTACGCCATCCGGCGGTTTTGCGTGACGGTAACCCACGTTCGGCGCAGGAAGGGGCCTTCGTGTGAAGGTGCAGCCCGCCGCATATCTGCGCACCACGCTGCCGCTGGACCTGTCGGTGCTGGATCACTTCGACAGCGGCCGGTACCACTCGATCTGGTTGCCCGATCACATGGTCAGCTTCTGGCCGGACTCGATCTGGACACCCGAATTCACCGACCTGGCAACGGTTTCCGCATCTCCGCACCGGCATCTGGACGGGATGGCTGTCGCGGCGGCAGCCGCAGTGTTGACCAAGCACGTGCCACTGGTGACCAGCGTCGTCGACACCGTGCGGCGTCACCCGGCGTTGCTCGCGCAGAGCGCGCTGACGATCGACCACCTCGCGAAGGGCCGCTTCATCCTGGGCCTAGGCAGTGGTGAGACCGAGAACACCGTGCCGTACGGCTTCGACTTCACCACGCCGGTCAGCCGGTTGGAGGAGGCGCTGCAGGTGATCCGCCTGCTGTGGGAAAGCGACGGCCCCGTCGATTTCGACGGCCGGTTCTACCGGTTGCGCCACGCCCGCCTCGACACCGAACCGTACGGGGGTCGTCCTCCGCCGATCTGGATCGGTGGCAGCGGACCGCGCACCCTCGACATCGTCGGTCGCTACGCGCAAGGATGGTGGCCGACCGGGGCGTGGACGCCCGAGGACTACGCGGAAAAGCTGGCAGCGGTGCGGTTGTCCGCGGAGAAGGCGGACCGCGACCCCGCGGCGATCACGCCGTGCTTCATCCAGGTGTGCCTGGTGGGCAGTGACGACGCCGCGCTGGCGGATATCCTCGACGCACCGCTGGTGAAGTCCTTCCTGCTGCAGGTGTCCGCGGAGGTCTTACACAAGGCGGGGTTCGCGCATCCGATGGGGGACAACTGGCGGGGATACCAGGACATCGATCCCGCGGTGCTCACCCGCGAACGCATTGTCGAGTTCCTCGACCGCGTCGAGCCGGAGATGATCCTGGCGATGGTCCCGCACGGCACGCCGAAGCAACTGGCCCGCGTGATCAAGGATTACGTCGACGCGGGGCTGCGGGTTCCCAAGGTCATGGATTACGGCGCGATGGCCGGCCTGCGCTACGCCGCCCAATCGGCCGAGAACGTCCGTGAAGTCGAAGACGAGCTGATGAACCTGTGCGGGGACGTGCAATGACTCACCTCGACGCGAAGGAGATGCTCGCGCGCGCCACAGCCGCAACCGGCCTGCACGATTACGGCGATCCGACGCTGCCCGAACGCTTCTCGCTGGTGGTCGACCACCTGAACACTGTCGGGATGGATGCCGACGGCAGAAAGCAGGCGTCCGACGTGTGCCACTGGTTGCTCACCAGCCGACTGGAGTTTTTCGAAGATCGCCGCCGTCACCCGGTCGCCGCGGAGGTCATCGAGCGGCCGATGTTCGTCACCGGTGAACCGCGTTCGGGCACCACGCTGATGCACGCCCTGATGTCGGTCGACCCCGACGCCCGCGCGCTGCGGTTCTGGGAGGTGATGTACCCCTCGCCGCCACCCGGGGCGGCCGAGGGTGACGACCCCCGTCGCGCGCAGGCGGATGCCGACTGGCGCGAGATCAATGCCAAACTACCGAAATGGCTGCACAGCCATCCCTACAACGACATGTTGGGGGACGGGCTGCCCGAAGACGAACGGACCTGGGCCTTCGACTTTCGGGTGCTCACTCCGACCGCGTGGTGGCGCGTGCCAATGCAGACAGTCGTGGGTGGGCTGCCGACCGACGCGGCCGCGCAGTACCGCATCCACAAGGCGATGCTGCAGCAGTTCCAGTACCGCAGGCCGCGCAAACAATGGGTGCTCAAGGGATTTCACGGATTCCGGCTGAAGGAGCTCTTCGGCGCCTACCCCGACGCGACGCTGCTGTGGCTGCACCGGGATCCCGTGCAGGTCGCGGCCTCGCGCACCATGATGATGGCCGACATCGGTGAGGGCATCGTCGGGCCGGTCGATCTGTATGCCGCCGCCAAAACACACCTGCAATTGACGCGCGAGAGCATCGCCAACACGATGACCGACCCGTTGGTCGACGACCCGCGGATCCTGCACGTGCGCTATACCGACTTCATCGCCGACCAGGTCGGCACCGTGCGCCGCTACTACCAGTTCTGCGGCCGGCGGTTGAGCGCCGAAGCCGAGGCCGCGATGCGCGCCTATCTGGTCGACAACGCGGGAGACCGGCACGGGAAGTTCCGCTATTCGACCGCGCTGCTCACCGACATCGGCGAGGACCTCGACGCGCTGCACGACGAATTTCGGCCGTTCCGAGAGCGTTTCGGCGTGCCGATCGAGAAGCGAGGCTGAGGTGACCGATCAGCGGCTGTCGGTACACAGCGTGACGTTCTGCGGTGCGCCGTTGACGGAGTTGTCAGCACACTGGCGTGCGCTGGGTGTACGGCGGCTCAGCCTGATCGACTCACAGTTGTCAGAGCCAGAACTGCCGAAGCTGGTTGCGGGCGAGGGGTACTCGGTCGAATCGGTGTATCACCTGTTCTCCTCGAGAGATTCGCTGCTGCCGGTGATCGACGCGGCTCACACCGTGGGTGCGCGGGTGATCTATATGTTGACCGGGGGACGCGGTGACCTCACCTGGGAGCGCGCCGCCGACCGGTTCGGCGAGGCGGTGACGCCCTGCGTGCATGCGGCCGAACAGGCCGGCGTGGCCCTGGCAATCGAGAATGCGTCGAGCCTCTACGCCGACATGCACATCGCGCACAGCCTGCGTGACACGCTCACGCTCGCCGAGGCGACCGGTCTCGGCATCTGCATCGATCTGTTCCACTGCTGGGCCGAGGCGGATCTGGCGGCGCTGGTGCGGCGGGCGCTGCCGCGGACCGAGGCGATTCAGTTGAGCGACTACGTCCTCGGAGACCGTGCGCTGCCGGCGCGTGCGGTCCCCGGCGACGGAACCATCCCAATCGCAGCGTTCGTCTCGTCGGTCCTGGACGCGGGCTACCCCCACGGCTTCGATCTGGAGCTGATCGGGCCGCGCATCGAACGCGAAGGCCGTTTCCAGGCGGCGCGCCGGGCGTGTGCCGTCGTATCGACGATGTTGGAAGAACTCGACGGCTAGGGGGCTCGATGGCGTTCGGCGACGGCCCGGATGATGCGATGCTGAAATCGGCGTGGGACGACTTCTGCGATCAGTTGAAAGATGCGGGGGAGCGGGTCTTCAAGGACCACAACCCCGCATCGGGAATCCAACGGGCGGACGGCTTCCGGTTTCTCACGCAGAACCTTGGACAGGCGTTCGACCTCGCACTGGAGACGCGCAACAGCCGGTATCCCATAATCCATACTTTCTGCCATCCGAACCGCAAGCTCGGCGGCGACTGCGCGGACTTCCTGTACCAGCAGGCCTGGATCGACGGGGCGTCGTCGTATCGGATCACCGGCGAGCGCGGCACCGCCCGATTCCTCAACATCACCGTCCAGGGGCCCCGGCGCGACGGGTCAGGCGTGCTGCACGAACCGTTCGGCGACGTGCCTGAGGCCAATCTGACTGGCGCCCAATTGGAAACGAGCGCGGCCGGCGATTTCGAGCTTTACCTCGGCGGGCCCCCGAGGCAGCGCAACTGGCTACCCACCACGCCCGGGTCCCGCAAGCTGTTCATCCGTCAGGGCTTCGACCGCTGGGATGAGCTGCCGGCGCGGATGGGTATCGAGCGCGTCGACATGGCCGAGCCACGACCGGTGCCGTCGTCCGGCGAGATGATCGCGGCCATCGAATGGGCGGGCGACTTCCTCACCGGGATGATGGCCGACTGGCCCGAATATCCGTTCACCCATGGCGGTGTCGACGCAAACCGCCCGAACCGGTTCCCGGACATGACCGCGACCCGCGCCGATGCCAAACGCGGACGCGCGGCGATGAACATGCACTGGCACCTGGCACCCGACGAAGCGCTGATCGTCGAGTTCGACGCACACGACGGCCTGTGGATGCTGACCAATATGGGCGCCTTCTTCACCAGCATGGACTACCTCTACCGGCCGGTCAGCTACACGCCGAGCCGTACCGCTGTCGACGCGGACGGCCGGATCCGCCTGGTGCTCTCCCACGACGACCCTGGTTACCACAACTGGCTGGATACACAGGGTTTCGAGCGCGGCAACCTCACCTACCGGCACATGCTCGACGGGGAGCCCGCCGCATTGCACACCAGGCTTGTCAAGCGAGGCGATCTGGCCGATGCGCTGCCGCCGGGCGCCCCGACGGTGACGCCGGCCGAGCGCACCGCACAGATGTGGGCCCGCTTCAACGGAATCCGGCAGCGCTACGGCTGGTAGGCGTGCGACGTCCCCGCGGCCGAACTAGAGCCGCTGCAGTTTGAACGTCCAGAATTGCATGCCGGGCGGACCGTTGAAACAGCCGACGTCGTAATGCGATTCGATGGTGCCGACAAGCGACAGCTCGTCCCAGGAGTATGTCTCGCGGGTCGGTAGCACTTGGCCCGGGCAGCGCAGGCCGTCGGGGACGTCGACCGTCATGGTGTAGCGGCCGTTGGCCAGGTGTGCGGCGCCCTCGTAGTAGGCGTAGAACTTCAGCCGTGGCCGCGCGGCGACATAGACGCAGTCGACCGGTCGGTCCGGGAGGCAGGCGGTGATGAACCACGCCCACGAGGCTCGGTCGTACCGGTTGGTCAGCAGGTCGTAGTTGCCCAGCGTCATCATCGCGTGGGCGGGTGGTGGTGGGACGGTGCCCGCGGACATGACCAGCGCCGCCGCCGCGACGAAGACCTTCCAGCGCTTCAACGTCATTCCTCCCATGTCCCCGCCCGCTGCCCATCAAAGCATCTTTGGGCCCGCGGCGAGCGCGGTTCAGTGCTTTGATCGATCGACTCCTCCTCGCC
>NZ_QMEW01000037.1 GCF_003284965.1 Mycolicibacterium sp. GF69 | reverse complement strand
GAATCTTCGCTCCCTGACCTTTTTCATGCTCGACGGCTCAGACGCCGGCGTTGCCCGCTTCCCATTGGCTCCACGGGATGTTCCAGTCGCCGAGGCCGTCGGTGCCGGGCAGCGTCGACCCGACGGTGTTGACGATCTCGACGACGTCCCCGCGCTTCGAGTTGTTGTGGAACCACTGTCCATTGCTGTTGCTGACGTTGATGCAACCGTGGCTGACGTTGCTGTAACCCTGGCTGCCGACCGACCACGGCGCGGCGTGCACGTAGATGCCGCTGTAGGAGATCTGGGTCGCCCAGTCCACCTCCGTGCGATACCCGTTGGGCGAGTTGACCGGAACGCCGTACGTCGAGGAATCCATCACCATGTGTGAGCGACGGTCGCCGACGATGTAGACACCGTTGTTGGTGGGCGTGCTGTTCTTGCCCATCGACACCGGCATGGTCTTGACCACCTCGCCGTTGCGCTTGACCGTCAGCGTCTTGGTGCTGTCGTCGATGCTGGTGATGACCTCGTCGCCGATAGTGAAGCTGCTCTTGACGTTCTCCTGGCCGAAAAGGCCGTCCCCGAGGTCGACCCCGTAGGTGTTCACCGCGACGTCGACCTTGGTGCCGGGCTTCCAGTATTTCGCGGGGCGCCACCGCACCTCGCGGTTGTTCAGCCAGTAGAACGCACCCTCGACCTGCGGATCGGTCTTGATCTTGATCGCCTTCTGCGCGGCCAACCGGTTGGGGATGCTCTCGTCGAATCGAATCGCGACCGGCTGTCCCACCCCGACGACTTCGCCGTCGTTGGGCAGCACGTACGGCATCGTCAGGTTTTCCGGCGAGTGGGTCTCAAACGACATCCGCCGGGTGGTGGCGCCACCGAGTCCGAGCGATTCGGCCGTCAGCGTGTAGCGCTTGTTGTAGCCGAGCGGTTCAGTGGTGGCCCACGTCAGACCGTCCGGGCTCAACGCGCCGGCAACGCTCTTGCCCGACTCGTTCACCATGTTCACCGAACCCAGAACGCCATCGCCCGCGCTGACGGTGACCGGCGAGTCCACGCTCACGCCGACGGCGCCGTCCGTCACCGAGGCGGTGAGCTTGGGAATGAGCAGGTCGCCGAAGGGCGTGCCCTTGTCGTCGATGACCTGCGGCTGCACCGGACCCGAGTTGCCGCCACAGGCGGACAAGCCGAGCGCCAGGGCGGAGATTAGCGCGGCTGTCACCAGCCATGCGCGTCGACGCGGACGGGCCGCTGAACGGACTCGCCACATTGCTAACTCCACCTCGCAACCAGGAATGACGGATCGATGATTCTTGGCAACAGTCTAAGGGCTATTTCGCATCCGGGTTGCGACGCGGACGTCAGGGCCCTTTTCGTGGCCGCAGATTTCGTCCTGTGCAGCGCGGGCTGTTATTGTCGCATCCGCGCGCCGTTAGCTCAGTTGGTAGAGCAGCTGACTCTTAATCAGCGGGTCCGGGGTTCGAAACCCTGACGGCGCACCAGTTTTACCGCAGACTCCGCGCGGACGCCCGCGTGGGAGATGGCACCAGAGCCGGTGAATAAGTTCATCGCCGAAGGCCGCGGTGGTTCCGAGCGTCCGATGAACCGCGAAATGCGCTGGTGAACCGTGATCAGCCCCGATCGGCGAAACGTGAACCGAGAAACGTCCGCCCAGCCCACGGGGTCCCGTTCTTTGCGGCGGTGCCGTGCCGCTCCCCGCCGCGGCGCCTCGCGCAAGTTGCCGCTTACGGTGATGACAATTTATGTGTGACGCGGTTATCGCCCTGGACGGATTGTGTGGCGAACAACATAAATAGGCTTAGTAAGGGGTATAACTGGGCTTATCGGTCGTCGTGCGACAGGGCGGGTCGCCGGCGATCTTTGGCTCAAGCCGCGAAACGGGCGCGGGCGTCTGCTACAGTCCCGTTAGCTGTCAGAGCAAACACCCAGAAGCGGCCAGGAATCGGAAGGGAACGCGGACTTAGCTGATGTCCCAGCCAGGCGGTTCATTCGGAGCGGGTGCAACGGGCGTGAACGCCTCCGCCGAGATAACTGCCCAGGTTCCCGTCGCGGTTTACACCTGCAACCGTCCAATCCCCCCGGGTTCTCGTTCGCCGACTGGTTCCGCGCGGCGCGCCGGCGCTGACGCCTCGCGCTCAGCGTTGCCGGATGCGACGCACCACGATGACGAGCGCAAACACTCCCACACCGGCGAGCGACACCGCCACCGCAGGTTTCGTGACGAATCGCATGACCGCCGCCTTGGCGTCGTCGGCCAGCCGGCTGGGGTTGGCGCGCTCGGCGAGGGTGTCCACCGTCGCCGCGAGTTGCTCCCGCGCCTGATCGATGTCCCGTTTGATGGTCTCGGGATCGCGGTCCGCCACGTGCGCCTCCAAGCCGTCGAAGTCGCTACCCCCGGTCGGGGCCTGCCGATCTACCCTAGAGCAGCCCGCGCTCGCTGCAGCGCACCGGTCGACAGAAGGGATGCCCGCGTGCCACAGACGCAACGACTCGAGGTCGGCGACAAAGCCCCTGCGTTCAGCCTGCCCGACGCCGACGGCAACGTTGTGAAGCTTTCCGACTACAAGGGTCGCAAGGTCATCGTGTACTTCTATCCGGCGGCATCGACCCCCGGATGCACCAAGCAGGCCTGCGACTTCCGGGACAACCTTTCGGAGCTCAATGATTCGGGACTCGACGTCATCGGCATCTCGCCGGACAAGCCCGAAAAGCTGGCCAAGTTCCGCGACAAGGAGAAGCTGACGTTTCCGCTGCTGTCGGATCCGGACCGCGACGTGCTCACCGCGTGGGGCGCGTTCGGCGAGAAGACGATGTACGGCAAGACCGTTCAGGGCGTCATCCGGTCGACGTTCGTCATCGACGAGTCGGGCAAAATCGCCGAAGCGCAGTACAACGTCCGGGCCACCGGACATGTCGCGAAGCTACGGCGCGACCTTTCGGTCTGAGCCGAGGCGCGCCAGCAACAGAGCCTCGGAAACGGCTGCGCGTTCCAACACGCCGAGGTGCAGGCTCTCGTTGACGCTATGGGCCTGCGTCGCAGGGTCTTCCACGCCGGTCACCAGGATCTTCGCCGACGGCAACGCCGCGGCGAGCTCGGCGATGAACGGAATCGAACCGCCGATTCCGGTGTCGACCGGCTCTGCGCCCCACGCCTCCCGGAAGGCGGCGCGGGCCGCGTCGTAGACGGGGCCGCTCGGGTCGATCGCGTAGGGCTGTCCGAGATCGCCCGGCGTGACGGTCACCTGCGCACCCCACGGGGTGTGCTGCTCGAGGTGCCGCGTCAACGCCGCGAGATGTTCGGCGGCGTCACCGCCCGGCGCGATCCGCATGCTGACCTTCGCGCGTGCCCGCGGAATCAGCGTGTTCGACGATTTCTCGATGGGTGTGGTGTCGATACCGACGACCGTGATCGCCGGCTTGGCCCACAGCCGCTGCGGCGCTGAGCCCGAACCGATTTCGGACACTCCGGGCAGCAGCCCCGTCTCGGCGCGGACCCGTTCGGCGGGATAGTCGACGTCGGCGGCACTCGCTTCGTGCAGACCCTCGACCGCCACATTGCCCTCGTCGTCGTGCAGGCTCGCCAGCAGCCGCACCAGCACGCTCAGCGCATCGGGGACCACGCCGCCCCACAGCCCCGAATGCAGCCCGTGATCCAGCGTGGCCACCTCGACGATGCAGTCGGCCAGTCCCCGCAGCGACACCGTCAGCGACGGTACGTCGGTGCTCCAGTTGTCCGAATCGGCGATGACGATCACATCGGCGGCCAACGTATCGCGATGCGTCGCAAGCAGTCGCGACAGCGTCGGCGAACCAGACTCCTCCTCCCCTTCGACGAATACGGTGACGCCGACGGGCGGATTGCCGTCGTGGGCGCGGAAGGCGGCCAAATGCGTTGCGATACCGGCTTTGTCGTCGGCGGTACCCCGGCCGTAAAGGCGTCCGTCGCGCTCGGTCGGCTCGAACGGCGGTGAAAGCCACTGCGCCGGATCGCCTTCAGGTTGCACATCGTGATGGGCGTACAGCAGCACGGTCGGGGCGCCCGGCGGCGCGGGGTGGCGGGCGATGACGGCGGGTGCACCACCTTCGCTGACGATCTGCACGTCCCCGAACCCCGCCTCGGCCAACAGTTTCGCCACCGCCTCGGCGCTGCGCTGCACCTCGTCACGGCGGGCCGGGTCGGCCCAGACCGACTCGATGCGCACTAGATCCTCCAGATCGCGCCGCACCTCTGGCAACACGTCGCGCACCCGTTGCACCAGATCGCCCATGGACCCGAGGTTAGCCCCCTGGGCCGAACGTGGGTTACCCGCACGCGATCGGCACTCGAAGCGTGCCTTAACCCCACACTCGCGAGGCAGAAGAAACTTCAGCGCTCCTCGAGGATGGCGACCGCTGCGGCGGTGTCGGCCTCATGGGTGAGCGACAGGTGGATGGTCACGCTCTTCAGATGCTCGGCGATCGCCCCGGACAGCCGCACCTTCGGTCTACCCCACATGTCGGTGATGACCTCGATGTCGCGGTGGATGCCTTCGGGAAGCACCGGGCGCCGAGCGAAGCGCGAGCCCGACCACGCCTTGATCACGGCCTCCTTCGCCGCCCACCGCGCGGCCAGATGCCGTGCCGCCGAGGAACTCTTGTCGGCGGCGTCACGGCGCTCCCCCGGCGTGAACGTCTCGGCGAAAACGGTGCCCGGCTGGTCCACCTGCTCGGCGAACTCGGGTATGGAGACCAGGTCGATCCCCACCCCGACTATCGCCATGGGCGAAACGCTATCTCACGCTCGGGGCACATACACGTCGCCGTCGCCGAGCCGGGATCCCGCCTTGAGCAGCATCTCGGCTTCCTGCGGCTTCTCCGGAGCATCGTGGCCGAAGCGCCGGTCGACCGGCTTCTCGTACAGCGACTTCCCACCGGCGATCGCCGATGCGAGCCGGTGTTGGCCGGCCAGCACGCGGGCGTCCGCACGCTGCTGGTATTCGGCGCGTTCGCTCGGGCTCAGCGCGGCGAGGAACGCCTGTGGATGCACCAGCGCGATCAGACCGGACACGTGGCCGAAGCCCAGGCTGGTGATCAGCCCCGCCTTCAACGGGAACGTGTCGCCGAAGCGCAGGGTGTCGCGCAGCCAGACCATGTGTGCGGCGCCGGCGAGTTCGTCGTCGACGCAATCCAGGCTGCGGTTCGGCGGGATGACGCCGTCGCGCAGGATCTGGCACAGCCCCATCATCTGGAACGCTGCCGCACCGCCCTTGGAGTGACCGGTCAGGCTCTTTTGTGACACCACGAACAGCGGTGCGCCCTCCGACCGGCCCAGCGAGTCGGCGAGCCGCTCGTGCAGCTCGGTCTCATTGGGATCGTTGGCCAGCGTCGAGGTGTCGTGCTTGGAGACCACCGCGATGTCGTCGGGACCGACGCCGAGTTGGGCCAGTGAGCGCGCCAACTGCGATTCGCGGCCACCGCGGCCGGCGGCCAACGCGCCGAGACCGGGTGCCGGGATCGAGGTGTGCACACCGTCGCCGAACGACGACACGTAGCCGACGACCGCGAGTACCGGCAAGCCCATCTTGAGCGCGAGATCACCGCGGGCCAGCAGGATCGTGCCGCCGCCCTGACCCTCGACGAACCCGAGCCGACGACGGTCGTTGGCGCGGGAGAACTTCGAGTCGCTGATCCCCTTGGCGCGCATCATCTCGGTGTCGGCGGTCGCGGCCATGTCGCCGAACCCGATGATGGCTTCGAGCGTCAGGTCGTCGTACCCGCCTGCGACGACGAACTCCGCCTTGCCCAACTTGATCTTGTCGACGCCTTCCTCGACGGAGACCGCCGCGGTGGCGCAGGCGCCGACCGGATGGATCATCGCGCCGTAGCTGCCCACGTAGGACTGCACGACATGGCCTGCGTACACGTTCGGCAGGACTTCCTGCAGGATGTCGTTCGGCTTGTTCCTGCCCAGCAGGTTGCCGTGGTACATCGTCTGCATCGACGTCATACCGCCCATACCGGTGCCCTGAGTGCTGGCGACCAGGCTGGGGTGCACCCAGCGCATCAGTTCGGCGGGGGTGAAGCCGGCCGACAAAAACGCGTCGACGGTGGTTACCAGGTTCCAGATCGCCAGCCGATCAATGGAGTTCATCATCTCCTGGCTGACGCCGTACACCATCGGGTCGAACCCGGTGGGGATCTGCGCGCCGACCGTGCGGGACAGCTTCGTTTTACGCGGCACCCGGATCTCCGTGCCCGCCTTGCGGGTGACCTGCCAGTCCCCACTGTCGGCAACGGGTGCGATGACGGTGTGCTCCGGATCGGCCCGGACGAACGCCCTGGCTTCTTCCTCGTTGGACACCACGAAGGTGAAGTCCTTGTCGAGGAACACCGAAACCAGAAGCGGCGCAGTGTGGTCGGCGCCGATCGCACCGTCGCCGACGAACTCGCGGATACCGACCCGCTCGATCACGGCGTCGTGGTAACGCTCGACCAGCTCGCCTTCGTCGACCAACTCCTCGGTCTCCGTGTCGTACCAGCCCGGCGTGGGATCGTCCTCCCACTTGACCAGCCCGGTCGTCCATGCCAGCTCGAGCACGCCGGCCGCCGACAGCTCGTTTTCGACCTCCATCTCGAACCGGGTGCGCGACGAGCCGTACGGTCCGAGTTCGGCACCGCCGACGATGACCACCATGTCGGCCGGATCGATGTCGAGATCGGCCCACTGCGGCGGCGGTGCGGACCGGTAACCGCGCGGCGGCGACGGCAACGCACGAACCGCGCCCTCGGGTTCGGTCTCCTCCACCCGGCTTTCGGTCACCATGTCTTCGCGAGCCTTGGCGGCCAGTTCGGCCATGTCGATCTCGACGTCGGCCAGCCCGCCGGTGAAGTCCGCCTGCAGTGGCTCGCGCGCGGCGGCCACCTTCGACTCGATACCGCACAGCCCAAGGAGCATGGCCGCCATCTCATCGGTGGTGTACGTACGCACACCGGCCTCTTCGACCGCGCCGACGATTGCGTCGTTGTGTCCCATCAGGCCGGTGCCCTTGGTCCAGCCGATCAGTGCATGCGCCAACGAAACCCGCTGCGCCCACGAGGATTCGGCCTTCCACCGGGAAACCAGCGCGTCGAGCGCTGACTTCGCCTCGCCGTAGGCGCCGTCACCGCCGAACATGCCGCGGTTCGGCGAACCGGGCAGGACGACGTGCAGGCGCGCGGCGATGTCGCGTTCGGCTCCGATGTGTGAGAGCCCGCCGATCAGCCGCTGCACGGCCCACAGCAGCACCTTCATCTCCATCTCGGCGCGCGACCCGGCGTCGGACAGGTCACCGGCCACCCGCGGCGCCGCGAACGGGAACAGCAGCGTCGGGGTCTGGGCATCCTTGAGGTGAATCGACTGCGGCCCAAGGCTTTCGGTCTGCTCGGTGCCGACCCACTGAACCAGTGCGTCGATGTCGGTGTAGGAGGCCATGTTGGCGGGCACCACCCACAGCTTGGCGCCCCAGCGGGCGTTGTCACGGTAGAGGGCGCGGTAGAACGCCAACCGGTCGTCGTCGAGCTTGGACGTCGTCGCGATGACGGTCGCGCCGCCGTCGAGCAACTGGGCCACCACGGACGCCGCGATCGAACCCTTCGAGGCTCCGGTGACGACCGCGACCTCGTGGCTGTAGCGGCCGGCGCCCGGGTTCTCCGCGCCTGCCGCGGCGCGGCCGTACAGCGAGGCGTGAATGTTGCGACCCGCGGCCAACGCCTTGCCCTGCCACCAGGTGGCCTGCGTGCCGACGACGTGACCGGCGCCCTCGAAGCGCTCCGAGAGGCGTGGCCAATTCTTGTCGATCTCGTCCTCGTCATACAGCCACAGCCGGGCCAGATCTTCACGGGCGCTGGCCCAGCGGTCGTCGAAGAGCACCGCCTTGCGACCGTCGAAGACCGGCGCCACCAGACGCGGCCAATCCGAACCCAGTTCGGCGGTGACCAGGTCGATGAGCTCGGCATCGGTGGCCTCCGGCACGGGGACGGGAGTGTCGAGCCCGAGCTGACCCAGAATCATCCGGGCTGCCGATGCGAGCACGCCGTCGCGGCCGGTGACTCGCTCGGCGAACTCGGTCAGTGCCGCGGAGTCCACCACGCCACCACCGGCACCGGCCGCCGACGGCAGCGACACCGCGACACCCCTGCGCGCGGCGACCACGGCAACCGCACCGTCGATGACCCTGTCGACACTGGCCGCGTCGGCGAGCGCTCCGTCGTGCAGACCGCCCAGGTCGCCGCCGCGCACGCTGGTCCCTTCGCGGGTGCCCAGCGCCACCTCGACGGTGACATGCCTGGCCCAGCCCGCTCCCAGCTCCCAGGTCTTGGCGACGCGCTCGGCGATGTAGGCCGGCCGCTTGCCCGAGGGTCCGAATACAGTGCGCAACTGGTCGTTGACCGCATCGGAAAGGACCGGGCCGAACGGCTTGTAGGTTCTCGCCAACTTGCTGACCTGGCCCTTGAGTCCGGCCAGATCCGCTTCGGCCGCACCGTCGATGGCGCCGAGGTCGAGCTCGGAGCCGAGGTCGACCAGCAGCTGGTTACGCCGCGACGAAGCACCGTCGGTGATCGACTCGATGGAGTCCAGCGGCTCAATCTGGTCGATGCGCATCTTGGCCGACAGCGCGATCAACGCCATCGTCGCGTCGGCGGCGTCGAAGGTGAGGTCGTCGGGTCGAGAAGCGCCGGCGGGCGCGACAGATGGCGAAACAGCGGCGGCGGGTGCGGCCGACTCGGCCGGTGCTGCCACCTCGGCTGGTGTGGCCGCCTCGGATGCCGGCGCGGCGACGGGCTCGTCGTCGAACTCGGGCTCCGGGTCGGCGTCGGTGGCGAACAGCACCGCAGCGTCCCGCTCGGAGTTCAGCACTTCGGTTGTGCTGTGCGAGTATTCGGGCAGCTTCAGGGTGTTGGCAGCCAGACCCGCAACGGTCGGGGCAGACTTCACTCCGATCTCGACGAAACGCTCGATCCCGAGACCGCCCGCGGCCTCCTCGATGAACAGCAGATCCTGAGTCTCGATCCAGCGCACCGGGCTGGCGAATTGCCAGGCCAGCAGCTCGATGACGATCTTGCGGCACAACTCGGCGGGCTTCTCGGTGCGCCACGTGTCGTAGTCGGCGAGGATCTCGTCGAGCGGCTCGGCCGGCACCAGATCCCGGATCTCCTGGATGAAGTCGCGATCGAGGGTGAACGGCCGCGGCACCAGGTTCGGGATGTACTTGCCGATGAGCAGCGCCGGGTCGGCGTCGCGCGGCATGACGCGCTCCAGCGAGCGGCGGAAGTCGGCGACACCGACCCGCAGCACAGACGAGTGGAACGGCACGTCGATACCCGGCACCAGAATGAAAGAGCGCTTGCCGCCGGTGATCTCGCGACGCCGCTCGACCTCCTGCTCCAGCGCTTCCAGCCCGCGCACCGTGCCCGCGATCGCGTATTGCGAGCCGCGCAGGTTGAAGTTCACGATCTCCAAGAATTCGCCGGTATTCGCCGCGATAGTCGCTACGAACTGTTTGACGTCGGCATCGTCGAGATCGATCTGCGACGGCCGGATCGCGGCCAGCCGGTAGTTCGATCGGCCGAGGTGATCGCGCGGCACGATGTCGTGCATCTTGCTGCCACGGTGGAACACCACCTCCAGCAACGCTTCCAGTTCGTAGACACCGCTGACGCACGCCAGCGCGGTGTACTCGCCGACCGAGTGGCCGCAGGCGATCGCGCCCTCGACGAAGGCGCCCTGCTCACGCATCTCGGCGACCTGCGCGGCAGCCACGGTCGCCATCGCGACCTGCGTGAACTGTGTCAGGAACAGCACACCGTCGGGATGGTGGTAGTGCACACCGCTGGCGATCAGGCTGGTCGGGTTGTCACGCACCACATGCAGTACCGAGAAGCCCAGCGTGTCGCGGGTGAACTTGTCGGCGGTGTCCCACACCTTGCGGGCGGCCTTCGACCGGGCCCGCACCTCCATGCCCATGCCTTTGTGCTGGATTCCCTGGCCGGGGAAGGCATACACGGTCTTGGGCGCCGCCAACTGGGCCGTGCCCGACATCACGAGTTCGCCGCCGACCTTCGCGGTGACCTCGAGAATCTCTGCGCCGCGATCGATTCCGACACGGTCGACGCGGAAGTCGATGTCATCGCCCGGCAGGACCATGCCCAGGAACCGCGATGTCCAGCCGACGACACGGGCCGGCGGGGCGGGCTTGCCGTCGGTTGCGGTGACGACGTGCTGCGCGGCGGCTGAGAGCCACATGCCGTGCACGATGGGCGATTTCAAACCGGCCAGCAGGGCGGCGGCACGGTCGGTGTGGATCGGGTTGTGATCGCCGGAGACGACGGCGAACGCGCTCATGTCCGTGGGCGCGGTGACCGTGACGTCGCGGCGGCGACGACGCTGCGTGTCGGTGGCGTTGTCGGTGATGGCACCGCCGGCGCGCGGCGGATCGTCCAGCACGGCGGTACCGGTGCGACCGCGGATGGCGAAGCGTTCCTCGAGTGTGGCCAGCAGCGCACCCTTGTCGTCGCGGATCTGCACCGAAACCGGCACCACGCGGCCGTATTCGGTATCGCTGGCCGCCGAAGCGGTTGCGGTGACGGTCAGTTCGGTGCGTGACTTCGGCATCTGCGCCAGCAGATGCGCGGCGTGGTCGAGGTGCACCAGGCTCAGTAGTCCCTCGACGAGGGGGAAACCGTCGTCGGTGACGGCCGCGCCGATCGCCGCGAACACCGCGGGCCAGCAGTGGCCGACGAGCGCATCCGGCACGAGGGTCAGGCCGGGTGCCAGCGGCGCGCCGAACGTCGCGGTGACCCCGGTGTGATCGGCGACGCGTTCGGGGTCCCAGTCGGCCGTCACGGTCGCGGTGTTGTCGTGCACCGGCGGCAGCGCGGCGGGCCCGTCCGAGCTTTCGATGCCGGCGGCGATCGCCAACACGGAACGCATTGCGGCCGAGGCGTCGTCGACCGTCACCACCGGCATCCCGCCGTTGACGGTGCACGGCGGCAGCGTGAAGGGGATCTCGATCCAGATGTCGGACAGCGGAACGCTCAGCGTCACCCGGTCGCCGTTGAGTTCCAGACGAGCGCCCGTCGACGGGTGCGTCGCGTTGCGGTTTTCGTTGGCCTGCCACTCGTCGGGCGCGCCGATGCGGTGCACCGGGTTGATCGCCACGCGGCCGGCCCACAGTACGTCGGGCGAATCCAGTACCACCGCGAGCGGACCGGTGACATCGGCGCGGGCCTGACGGCGCGACACCACCGGCACGGGGTTGCCGTCGGTGGCCAGCACCTCGTCGATCGCGGCCTGTTCGAACCGGTCGAGAAGCTCACCGACCGGCTCGTCGACACGGGTGATGCCCGCGACCGCCTGGGTGCCGGGGATGATGCACACCTCGTCGGCGCGGTAGCGGGCGTCGTGGGCCTGCCACAGCGAATCGCTGCGCCACCACCGCCGCACATCCTTGTCGATGACCGGGACGAAGTTGACCGGCTTGCCGGGCGTCTTGCACAGCGTGACGAACCACGGCACGTCGGCCGGGTGCAACCGCAGGGTCTCGGCTTCCGGATAGCGCGCCACCAGCGTGGCGATCGCCGCGTCCGGATCGTCAAGAAGCGCAGGAGCTTTCGCGTCAGCACCGAAAAGCGTCGCGATCGGGCCGGAGTCCTGCGGGTGCAGCCGAGCCTCGGCGCGGTGCAGCATCTCGGCGAAGCGGTCGCGCCAGGTGTCGGCGAGCCAGGGGCTGCCGGGCAGCTTGGTGTCGGCGGTGCTGTCGCCGTCGCCGATGGCCAGTTCGACGTAGCGCGCCAGCCACTGCCGGTAGGTCATCTCACCGACGTCACCGAAGTACGGTTTGCAGGTGGTGGCCATCGCGGCGACGATCTCGTCGCGCCGCTCCGCCACCGCCTCGGCGTCACCGGCGACCTCGTCGAGCAGCCTGCCGCAACGGGATGCGGCGTTGTCGATCTCGTGGATGTCAGCGCCGAGCTGGCTGCGGCTGGAAGCCATGCCGCCCTGCGCTTTTCCGGCGCTGATCCAGTGATCGGTGCCCGTCGTCTCGACGAGCATCTGTTTGACGGCCGGCGAGGTGGTCGCCTCCAGCGTCGCCATCGCCGCCGTGCCGACCAGGATGCCGTCCACCGGCATCGCCGGGAAACCGTAGTCGGTCGCCCACTGCCCGGACAGGTATCCGGCCGCTCGCTCGGGGGTGCCGATGCCGCCGCCGACGCAGACGGTGATGTTCGGCAGCTTGCGCAGCTCCCCGTACGTGCTCACCAGCAGGTCGTCGAGGTCCTCCCAGGAGTGGTGTCCTCCCGCGCGGCCGCCCTCGATGTGCACGATCACGTCCTTGCCGGGCACCTCTGCGGCGATCTTGATCACGGACTTGATCTGATCGATCGTTCCGGGCTTGAAGACCACATGCTTGATGCCGACGGTGTTGAGCTCGTCGATCAGCTCCACAGCTTCCTCGAGCTCGGGGATGCCCGCGGACACGACGACGCCGTCGATCGGCGCACCGGACTGCCGGGCGCGCTGCACCAGGCGCTTGCCGCCCAGCTGCAACTTCCACAGATACGGGTCGAGGAACAACGAGTTGAACTGCACGGCCCGGCCCGGCTCGAGCAGGTTGGTCAACTCGGCGATGCGATCGGCGAAGATCTCCTCGGTGACTTGCCCGCCGCCGGCGAGTTCGGCCCAGTGGCCGGCGTTTGCGGCGGCCGCCACGATTTTGGCGTCCACCGTCGTCGGCGTCATGCCCGCAAGCAGAATCGGCGAGCGCCCGGTGAGCCGGGTGAACTTCGTCGACAGCTTGACCGAGCCGTCGGGTAGCGCCACGGTGGTCGGGGCATAGCTCGACCAGGCGGGCGGGATCTCCGGTTCCGCGCCGACCGTGAACAGATTGCGTTGCCCCACGCGCGTGGCGGCCGGCACGATGCCCACACCCAGCCCGCGAATGATCGGGGCGGTCAGCCGGGTCACCGTATCGCTGGGACCCAGGTCGACGATCCACTTGGCGCCGGAGTCGTGGAGCCGCTCCACCTCACCGACCCAATCGATCGGGCGCACGAAGATCGCCTCGGTCATCTCATGGGCGAGGTCGGGGTCGATTCCGCACTTGGCCGCCCACTGGTCGACTACCTCGACGCCGTCGGCCAGTCGCGGCGTATGGAAGCCGACCTCGACCTGAACCTGGCTGAAGGCCGGATTGAACACACTGCCGCCGCGGAGCTTGTTCTTGCGCTCGGCCTCTTCCTTTTCGGTGATCTTGGAGCAGTAGAGCTCGAACCGGCCCAACTGCTCGGGGGTGCCGGTGATGACCACCGATCGCCTGCCGTTGCGGATCGACAGCACCGGCGGCAGCACTGTGCGCACATCGGACGAGAACTCTTCGAGCAGTTCGGCGATTCGGTCCGGATCGACGTTGGTCACCGAGACCATCGGCGACTTGTCACCGCGGCCGACCATGCCGCGGCGCCGGGACACCAGCGAACCGGCCGCACCGATCAGCTGCAGCAGCGCCAACAGCTCTGCGTCCTTGGCACCTCGCGAGCGCAGCGACTCACAGCCCATGATCCCCTGAGAGTGTCCCGCCATCGCGACCGGCGGAGCGTCGTAGAGGTCCAGCCCCTGCCGGATGGCGGCACGGATGGCGGCCATTTGCGCCAGCAGGATGCCGGGACCCGAGATCGCCGCCGTGATGAGCTGCTTGGCGGCGGGTAGCGGTTCGTCTGCGGCCAGCGCCCGTACCCACTGCAGCGGTTCGAAGCCGATGGGGCGCACCACGACGAGTTCGCGCGCGACGGGCTCGAGAAGCAGTGCGGCCTCTCCGACCACTTCGCTGAGCTCGGACTCGATGCCCGCCGAGCTGACCAACTCCTCGAGGTTCTCCAGCCAGGAGCCGCCCTGCCCACCGAACGCCACGGCGTAGGGTTCGCCGGAGTTCAGCCGATCAACGAGCGCCTGGCTACCGCTGTGGACGGCTCCCGCGGTGCGGTCGGTGGACACCCGGTGCTGCTCGTTGATCGTCACGTCCTGCTATCTCCTCTGTCCCGCGTCATGTTCGTCGTCGGCGCTTGTCTCTCGTCGGCTCTGTCTCGAGAAGCTCCGATGGCTTCCGGCCACCTGCCGCGATTCGGCGTCGAATCCCGCTGGTCCGGTCGGGCGGTCTCGCACTACTTCGGGAACCGCCTTCCGTGCACTCCAGCCGTACTAAGAGTGTCATAAGAAGAGATGCTTTTTCCGCGCCTGAAATGGTTACTGATGAGTTCTACGCTCGGGTAACCGGTGGTTGCGTAACACGCAGTTCGACACCGCCGGAAGTCATTCGGGACAAACGTCCTGCATGCAGGTGGTTACGGTCGAGTAGGCAGAAGTGCCCTGATCAAGGTAGTTTTGTTATCAAATCGTTATAAAGTTTTTTCGACATGGCATCACCAGCGGTATCGCCGCACCGCGACGAGACAACGGCGCCTGATTTGTCTTCTCGGGGCCGTCGACCACCGGCATTTGTTTGCTGGACGTACTTACTGATCGGTAAGGTTTAGTCTTCTGCCCGAAATGGGGCCTGCGGACGTAATTGACGCCGGTGACTACTCCTCGCGGCCGCTGTACCTGGCGACTGCGGCCGCCATGTGCTGATGCAAGGCCTTGTCCAGCCGATCGGACACCACCCTGGCCCACAGACCGCGGTAGTCCCCCACCACCCGGGCGAGCTCGTCGACGTTCTGCGGCGGGCCACCATCCGCGCCGGACCGCGCGGCCACGCACTCATCGAGACCCGCGGCGAAACCGGCCGCCAGCGCGTCGATCGCTTCGCGCGTGGACTCGAAGATGCGCAACAGCGCGCGGACATCGGCGAGTTGATCCGACGACCGCGCCATGACCTGCCGCACGGTGGGATCGGTCAACACCACGACATCGTCGACGAGATCCGCCAGCCCGAACTCGATCAGACGACCCGCCTCGTCGCTATCGGCGCCGATATCGAGGCGCTCCGCTGTCGCGTCGACCTCCGTGGCAGCGACCCCGTCGCCGGGACCGGTTCTCGGCTCTAGGACGGCCCGCTGGATTCCGAGGATGTCCGCCAGATCGGCGCCTTGACGCAGGCTGGCGAAGAACTCGGCGATATGGGCCGAGTTGAAGCCGCGGCGATGCAACTGGTTGATGGTGCGAAGCTGCGAAAGGTGATAGTCGTCGTATAACGCCGAGCGCCCGACCCGCCGGGGCGGATCGAGCAGGCCCCGCTCCCGGTAGGCGCGGATGTTGCGGGCGCTGACACCGGAAATCTGCGCCAGCTCGTCGAGGCGGTATTCGGTCATAGTCCGCGGTCCCCGCGGGCACCCGGGGCGCGGGCCGGCATTGCACCGCGACGCCTCATGCAATCACTGTAGCGACGCTCCGGCGTTTGCGAGCGAAGTCAGAGCCCTCCGACCGCAACCACCGAGCACGCTCGCCGTACCGCGTCTATCAGCCATGATGGCGGCAGCCCGCCCGAATACACCCGCGATGGGCTCGCTTCCAGCCAACTCTGACCAGACCTTGGCCCGCGTCGGTGAGCTAACTCACCCACACCGCGATTGGCGCCGGCGACAGAGGGTACGGAACCATGGAAAAGTCAGATTCATCCATAACCCGTGGGAAAGGTTCGGTGTGCGTCCCTGGATCGTCTGGGGCACCGGATTGTTCGCTTACATCGTCGCAGTTCTCGACCGCACCACATTGGGCGTCTCCGGCCTCGACGCGGCACACCGGTTCCAAGCCAGCCCGAGCATGCTCGCGACGTTCGTCGTGCTGCAGGTCATCGTCTACGCCGGCGCCCAGGTGCCCGCGGGCCTGCTGCTCGACCGCTTCGGTTCCAAAACGCTGATCGTCGCCGGCGCCGCGCTGATGGCGGCCGGCCAACTCACGCTCGCCTTCACCGAATCGCTGCCGACCGCGATCGGCGCGCGCGCAGTGCTCGGCCTGGGTGACGCGGTCACGTTCATCTCGGTGCTGCGGCTGGTGCCGCACTGGTTCACTACCCGGCAGGTCCCGCTGGTCACGCAGCTGACCGGTATCTGCGGACAGCTCGGCCAGGTGCTATCGGCGATTCCGTTCTTCGTCGTCCTCGACGCGTGGGGCTGGACGTCGGCGTATGTGTCGGTGGCGGCACTGGGCGTGGTGTCGATGGTTCTGACCTTGGCGCTGGTGAAGAACACCCCACACGGCAACACAATCGACTTCGAGGCGATCTCCGTGCGAGAAACGCTGGCCAGCGTGAGAACCGTCTGGTTGCGACCGGGCACCAGGCTCGGTTTCTTCACGCACATGGGCACTCAGTTCTCGGTGACAGTGTTCGCGCTGATGTGGGGTGTTCCGTATCTGACCAGCGCCCAAGGGCTTTCGGCCGGGCTGGCAGGGATGCTGTTGACGGTTTCGGTGGTGGCCGCGATCTCCGCGGGCGTGCTGATCGGGATCTTCACCGGGCGGCGACCACACCGACGGTCGCGGCTGGTGCTGGTCATCATCGCCAGCAACGCGTTGATGTGGACGGTGGTGTTGGCGTTGCCGGGGCGGGCGCCGCTGTGGCTGCTGGTGGTGCTGATCGTGGTGATCTCGGTCGGCGGACCCGGCTCGATGGTCGGTTTCGACTTCGCGCGGACGTTCAATCCGAGCACCACCCTGGGCACCGCTTCCGGACTGGTCAACATGGGCGGCTTCATCGCATCGCTGTTGGTGATGCAGGCGATGGGCGCAATACTCGATGCGGCGGGGGAATTCTCGTTCGACTCGTTCCGGGCGGCCTGGACCGTGCAATACGCCGTCTGGGCACTGGCTGTGGTCGGCATTCTCATCACCCGCGGCAAGGCCCGCAGGCTGATGAAGGTCGAACAGGAGCGAATGCTGCTGGAGGGCCTGGACACCCGGCCCGCGGGAAACGGCTAGCGCGCTCGGCGTCAGCGACTGCGGGCCGACGCGCGCCGGTTGGCCTTCTTGATCGCCGAGACCAGTTCGTCCTTGTTCATCGATGACCGACCCGAAACATCGAGCCGCCGAGCGATGTCCATGAGATGTTTCTTCGAGGCGTTGGCGTCGACCCCCTCGGCGGTCTCACCCTTGGCGTTGGGGCCGCCGCTGCGCGCCCGTTCATCGGAGGGACCCTTCTGGGACTTCGGTTCCCAGTGGTCGCCCACCTTCTCGTAACTGTGTTTGAGCGCGTCGTAGGCGACGCGGTGCGCGCGTTCGCCTTCGCCGTACTCGTCGACCGCGGCGTCGTGGGCCTTGGCGAAGGTCCGCTGCGCCTTGGCGTCCGACTTCTGCAGCGTGCTCGGCAGTTCGCTCTTGCGAGCGCTGCCGCTCTTGGTTGTCTTCGGCATGGAATTTGCGTACCCGGGTCGTCAGGCACCGAAACGGTGGTGGCACCGGACAGTCAGCCCTGAGAAATACCCTCGCTCATGAGGTCCTCCCTTGACGCCCAGTGCCAAGATACGGGGATGACCGTCGCGGGATCCGACTTCAAGCCATGTGCCGTGGCCGTGGTGCTCGCGGCGGGCATGGGCACCAGGGTCGGCGCCGACGGCAACAAGGCTTACCTCCAGGTGGCGGGACGACCGATGGTCGCCTGGTCGCTCGAAACCGCGACACAGGTGCCGGGTGTCGAGCGGATCGTGCTGGTGTACCGGCGGGGCGAGTCGACTCTGGCCCGCGACCTGGTCGCGCGCGAGTTGCCCACTGCGCGTGTGGAGTTCGTCGAGGGCGGCGACACGCGACACGGTTCCGAACTCAACGTGCTTCGCCATCTGGAACCCGACATCGGCTCGGGGCGCATCGACGTGGTGCTCATTCATGACGCCGCGCGCCCGGTGGCCGGTCCGTCGATGTTCGCCCGGGCACTCGCCGCCGCGCGCGAGTTCGGTGGTGCGATACCGGCGTTGCCGTTGCCCGGCGTGGTGACCACCGAGTTGCAGGAACCGGCGCCCGACGCGGCCGCGCTCGTGCGGGTGCAGACACCGCAGGCTTTTCGGGCCGCACCGCTACTGGCTGCCTACGGGGCCGCGGAGTTGCAGCGATTCGAGGGCACCGACACGGCGGCGTGCGTCGAGGCGTTCACCGACGTCACGGTGCACACGTTTCCGGGCGAAGCGCACAACATCAAGGTGACGTACGCCCGCGACGTCGCGATCGCCGAACATCTGCTGGCGACCGTCAGCGCGCGCGGCGACTCGCGATGACCGCTTCGAGGAACGGGGCGTCGTGCGGCAGATCGACGGCGATGGCTTCCGGGTCGCCGTCGACCGTGGCGATCGGCACAGCCGCGCGGATCGCCTCGAGAACCTCGTCGAACTCGCCGACAGCGCCGGTCAGCAACCGGCGCAGGTCAGCGACGGCGAACCCGCGCGGATGCTGCACAGACTGAAGGGTCGATCGGTCCAGCGAGGCGATGATCGCGCCGTGTTCGTCGACGGCTTTCACGCTGTCGGTGACCGCCAGCACCGGTAGCACCACGGCGGCCCCCTCCGCCAGGCGCCGGACCACCCGGTCCCCCAGCGCGGCCGTAGTCAGGGGTTGGCGGACGTCGTACACCAACACGGATGAGGCTGAAACGGGCTTGCTCACAGCCTCTTTCAGCGCAACCGCCAGACAGGCGGCCCGGGTGGCGGGCCCGTCGGCGACCGTGACGTTCACCGCATCCAGCCCGTCGCGGACGAGGTGTTGCCGAAGGTCGCCGGCGAGCGGTTCGGCTGCCGCCACGATGACCCGGGCCGGATCGTCGACGGCATCCAAGCAGCTACGCACGACGCGCAACAGGCAGGACTGACCCGCCACCGGCTCGAGCACCGCCGCAGCGTGTTCGGTGAACGGCACCGGCAGGACCGCCGCGAGGCCTTGGCCGGAAGACGGCGCCACTACACGGGGTCGAAGGCGTTGATCAGCCAGCGGCCGTCGGATTTGGTCATGCCGACCTTGACCGCACTCGCGGCGAACGCCCCGTCCGGGTTCTCCTTGCTGACCGTCGTCTGGTTGACGAACACCAACACCACCGCGGAATCGGGATGCATTTCGGCCACGCCAGCCTGCACGACCGCCGCGTTGGTCCTGACCTGCTTCTCCTTGACCGCCGGGGTCACGATCTTCTCGGTGAACTGGGTGTAGTAGTCGAGGAAGTCACCGGTCAGGTGCGACTTCGCCGTCCTGAAGTCCTGCTCCATGGTGTCCGGTGCGTACGACAGCAGCGCGACGGTGCCGGTTTCCGCCGCCTCCAGCGCGACGTTCTGCGCGTCGGCGTTGACCTGCTGGTCGGGCCGGAACTGGAAGAAGTACAGCCACGCCGCGACACCCGCCGAAACCACGAGCAGCAGCGTCAACAGGATCGCACCCAGGTGCTTTCCGATGCCGCGCTTCGTGGCGCTGCTCGCGACGTCGGCTTGAGGTGTCGGTTCCTCGACGGCCGTCGACTCCGGTTCGGCGGCCGTGGTCTCCGGCTCGTCGGTGACCACGGTCGTCGCGTCGGCCTCGTCGGGGTTGGCTTCGGAACTCACGGTACGAACTCGACTTTCGACATCTTGATCTGGTCGCCCTCCCGCTCCAGGTCCACCATCAGACGCCACGAACGCGGCTCCTGGTTGGCGCCCGCGGTGTTGGTGACTCGAGACGTGGCCGACACCAGCGCGGTGGCGTTGTCGTCGGTCATCGCCTTCAGCGAGGCGACGTTGACGGTGACCTCGGTGACCACCTTGGAGTCCTTGGCGACCTGGGTGAAGTCTTCGGCCTGGGCCTCGAAATCTTCCCTGAACTGACCGGTGGAGTTGTCGATGATGCGCTGCACATCTTCCTGGGCGTTGTTGAAGTTCAGGCTCATCAACGTCACGACACTCTGTCGCGCGGCCGCGGTGAACTCGGCGGTGCGCTGTTGGTCCTGCTGCGTCAACCGGTGCTGCCACACCATGTAGCCACTCGCGGCGACGAATGCCAGGGTCAGCAGGATCGCCACGAATGCACCGACGATCTTCCACCTGATCCGGGGCATCCGGAGCCGGCGGCGCTTGCTCGGCGCGGCGGCTTCCTCGCTGCCGTCCGCTTCCTCGCTACCGGCCGCTTCCTCGCTACCGGCCGCTTCCTCGCTACCGGCGGCTTGCCCGCTACCCGTCGCGTCGTCGACGCCGGTGGTTTCGGTGGCGACCGTCTCGTCGGCGTCGGCGTCGGCCTCTTCGGTGTCTTCCGCGTATTCGGCGTCGCTGGAATCTTCGGCGGGCTCGACAACCTTCCCGGTCTCCGGTTCCTTCGCCTCGGCGGCCTGCCTGCGTAAGCGAATGGCCTTGGCCCGTGCGCGGGCTGCGGCGGCGACGGCCTCCACTTCTGCCGCTTCGGCCTCCGCTTCCTCGGCGAGCGCCAAGGCCTCGTCCGAATCCGCTGACCGCTGCTCAGGATCATCCTGCGGCGGCTGTCCGACGCGGTCCGCGTCGATCACCGACTCGCGGCGCCTGAAAGACGGCACAGCGACCTCCTCGTCTGCTTCATGCACAACTCATTTATTGCACCAGTGGTGAGAATGCCATTATCCATTTTTGAGTATCGTCGCGACGATACCTGCGACCGCAGCGCCCGGCAAACATCGCCTTCCTGCGGAAATGCTATTTACACGCTGTGCGTACGCTCAGCCGTGATTGTCCTGAAGGCGGTCCTTCATCACCTTGCCGGTCGCATTCAACGGCAAGCTGTCGAGGAACTCTACATAGCGCGGCACTTTGAAGCCCGCCATTCGCTCCCGGCTCCACGAAATGAGGTCCTCGCCCGTGACCCCGTCGTATCCCGCGGTGAGCACGATGAACGCCTTCCCGACCTGCCCCATCCGGTCGTCGGGCACCCCGATCACCGCGGCCTGGGCGACCGCGGGATGTTCGAGCAGGAACCCTTCGATTTCGGCGGGATAGGCGTTGAAACCGCCCACGATGAACATGTCTTTCTTGCGGCCCACGATCCGCAACCGGCCCGACTCGGTGAACTCACCGAGATCGCCGGTGCGCAGGAAGCCGTCCGGGTCGATGGCCTCGGCCGTGGCGGCGGGGTCGTCGAGGTAGCCCTGCATGACGTTGTAGCCGCGCACCAGCACCTCGCCGTCGTCGGCGATGCGGACCTCCACGTCCGCGCACGGCAGCCCGGCCGTGGTCGCGACGTCCTCGGGTGTGTCCCCGGGCCTCGACAACGTCACGTTGCCGGCCTCGGTCAGCCCGTAGCCGGTCATCAGGCTCTGAAACGGCAACTCGTCGCGGATGCGGCGGATCAACTCCACCGGGATGTCGGCGGCACCGGTCACTCCTGCGCGCAGGGTCGCGAGCCTGCCCTTGTCGGCGACCGTCAGCAGCGAGTGGTACAGCGTGGGTGGTCCGGGCAGCATCGTGATGCGTTCGCGCTCGACGAGGTCGACGACTCCGTCGACGTCGAACGCGGCGACCGGAAGCATGGTGGCACCGCGCAGGAATGAGGCGATGAGTCCGGCCTTGAGGCCGAACGTGTGGAAGTACGGGTTGATCATCAGGTAGCGGTCGCCCTCGCGCAGATCTGCGAGCGTCGCCCACTCCTCGTAGGCCCGTAGCGTCTGCCGGTGGTTCATCATCGCGCCCTTGGGCCGACCGGTGGTCCCGGAGGTGAAGATGACGTCGGCGATGTCGGTACCGCTCAGGCCGCCGACCCGCTCGTCGCACGGCGACCCGGCCGTCAAGAAGTCCGAACCGAGGTCGAGCACCGGCGCAAGCCCGGTGGACTTCGATGCGGACAGCGAGTAGTCCAGGCCGAGGAAACCCTTCTGTACGAGCACGGCTTTCGCGCCGCTGCGGTCGATGACGTCGGCCGCCTCCTCCGGCTTGAACCGGGTGTTGACCGGGACGAGCACACCCCCGGCGACCAGCAGGCCGAAGGCGGCAATGATCCAGTCGGCGGAGTTCGGCGCCCAAATCGCGACCCGTTCGCCTTTGGCAATCCCGAAATCAGCGAAAGAACCTGCCGCACAACGTATTCGGTACACCAGCTCGGTGAAGGACAAGCGCAGCGGACCGTCGACGACAGCTTCTGCGTCGCCGAAACGGTCCGCCGCGCTCAAGACCATCTCGGGGATGGTCTCCCAGCGCTGGGTCATCTAGCGCTGGGTCATACGGTGACGAGGCGACCCAGGTTGCCGCCCATGATCTTCGCCTGATCCTCGACCGAAAGGTGTTCGAGCGCGGTCACGTAGTGCGTCGGCTCGGCCAGGCCCTCCGGATGCGGCCAGTCGGAGCCGTAGAGCACCTGCTCCACGCCGATCAGGTTGATCAGGTCGTCGATGCCCTCCTCGTAGAACGGGCTGACGAAGATGCGGTTCTTGATCTCTTCGATCGGGTTGCCCGGGAAGGACTCGGGGGCCTTCTTGTACACCTCGGCCATGGAGTCCAGCAGCGGGAACATCCACTTCGAACCGGCCTCGACGATGCCCACCTTGAGCTTCGGGTGCCGGAACAGCGCGCCGTGGATCACCCACGAGGCCACCGCATCCTGGATCGGACGCCACTCGTTGAGGATGGACATCGCGTTGGTCTGGAACGGCAGCATCTCCTGGGCCAGACCATCCCACTCCGAGGTGTAACGCGAGTAGCCGCTGTCCGAGGAGTGCATACCGACGAACACGTCGTGATGCACCACGCGCTCCCAGAAGGGGTCGAACTCCGGCAGCGCGAACGACCGCGGACCGCGGAAGCCCGGCACCGGTGCGGGACGAACCAGGATGGCGCGCGCACCGCGTGCGACCGCCCACTCCAGTTCCTCGATCGCCTTCTCGACGATCGGCAGCGTGATGACCGGCGTGACGAAGATGCGGTTCTGGTAGTTGAACCCCCACACCTCGTCCAGCCACTGGTTCAGCGAGTGGATGATGACGTGGATGGCGACCGGATCGTCGCGCAGGCGCTCTTCGATCAGGCTGGCCAGCGTCGGGAACATCAGCGAACGGTCGACGCCGAGCTCGTTCATGAGCTCGAGGCGGGGACCCGGCTCGAAGAACGCCGGGATGGACCGCATCGGCTCGCCGAACAGCTCGCGCTTGCTCTTGCCGTCCGGGTTGCCGAACTTGAAGTACTCCTCCCACGCTCCCGGCTTGGCGACGTGCGAGAACGTCGGGTTCGGGATGTAGTTGCTGATCTGGCCCTTGATGGCGATCTTGGTACGTCCGTTCACCTCGACGTACTGGACGACGTCCTTGTACTCCTTGGGCAGGTACTTGGTCATCGCCTCGGGCGGCTCGTAGAGATGGTTGTCCGCATCGAACAGCGGAAACGGGATGTCGACCCGGTGTGAAAGTTGTCCCATGGAACACTCCTTTTCTTCTCGGGAGAATCCTATTCTCATTGGTGTCCGGTGCGCAACGCGCTGTCGGCCTATCGGGGGTCGGGCTGGTCGGTTTTCTCCCGCGCTTTCGCCCTTACCTGCTCGCGCAGGACGAACTTCTGCACCTTGCCGCTCGCGGTGCGCGGGTAGTCCTCGCCCTCGGGAATTTCGTGCAGTTCCTCGGGCCACTTCTGGATCGCGACACCCGCCTGCTTGAAGTGGGTGCGTACCTCGTCGAGTGGCGGCATGGCGCAGCCCGCGCGGATGCGGAGCACCGCGGCGGCACGCTCACCGAGCCGCTCGTCGGGCGCGGCCACCACGACGGCTTCGGCGACGCTGGGCATGCCGAGAAGCACCTCCTCGACTTCGAGCGCCGAGATGTTCTCTCCGCCACGGATGATCACGTCGGCCTTGCGGTCGGTGATCGTCAGGTAGCCGTCGTCGTCGAGGACCCCGATGTCGCCGGTGTGGTACCAGCCCTCGTCGTCGAACGCGCGCTCGGTCATCTCGTCGTCGGTGTACCCGAGGCACAGATCCGGTCCGCGCGAGAGGATTTCGCCGTCTTCGGTCAGCTTGATCTCCACGCCGGGCCGAGGATCGCCGTCGGTGTAGAGCCGTTTGTCCTCCGGCGCCGTCGGCCGCGATCCGGTGATCGACGGATGTTCGGTGCTCCCGTAGGAGCGGAACACGAAGAACCCCATATCCGCGAGCCGGCGCGTCACCGCCGCCGGCACGGTGGACCCGCCGAGCCCGACGGTGGTGAACCGCGACCGATGCGCGTCGGTGCAGTCCGGGTGGTCGAGCAGGCTGGTGACGAAGTACGGCGGCCCGCCACCGACCGACATGCCTTCGGTCTCCATGAGTTTGAGCACCTTGCCCGGATCCCAGACGTCGCAGAGATCGATGGTCGCGCCCTCGAGCACCGGGATGAGGAACGCGCCGACCATGCCGATGAAGTGCCCGACGGGCGTCGCGGTGAGTTGCCTGCCGCGGTCGCGCGGGTAGTTCTCCAGCAGCTGCTTGGTTTCGAAACCCAGCGTCTGATGGCTGTGCACAACGCCTTTGGGGTTGCTGGTGGTCCCCGAGGTGAACGCGATCAGCGCCGGGCCGCCCGGGTCGGTCGCCAGTGTCCCCGCCATCGGTTCGTCGTCGAGAAGCTCGTCGAAGCTGTACACATGCTCCTCGCGCAAGCGCTCGTCGGCGTCGACCAGGGCCACGATCGGGACGTCGGCGGCCAGGTCCGGCGCAAACGTCATCCGCCCGAACTCGCGCACGGTGATGAAGACCTTCGGCTGCGCGGTCGACAGGATGTGGCCCAATTCCCTGCGGCCGTAGAAGTGCACGATCGGCACGACGACGGCGCCCAGGAACGTGGACGCCCAGAACGTGACCGCGGCTTCCATCCAGTTGGGCAGCTGCAGCGCGACCACGTCGCCCGGGCCCACGCCGCGCCTGTGCAGCCCCGCCGCCAAGCGACGCGCCCGCAGCTCGACGTCGGCGAACGTGCCCGCGAACGGCCGCACATCGGAGTGCACCCAGAACCCGGTCTGCGAATTGCGGGCCAGGTGGCGGGCCAACAGCTCACCGAGGGTGTCGCGGGTCCACCAACCTTCTTGTTCGTAGCGTCTGGTCAGCTCGACTGGGATGTTGCGCATGGACTCCCCACACTCAAGCGGCTGCTCTGACTCGAGGCGATGCTATTCTCTGAATCCGAGAATGCCAATACCGCATATGGAGAACGCTTGATGGTCGACCTCGAGTTCGACGACGGCTTGGCGGTCATCACCATCGACCGGCCGGAGGCGCGAAACGCGATCGCGCCGGAGACCATGGAACAGCTCGATGCCGCGCTCGACGGGGCGGAGGGCGCGACGGCACTCGTCATCAAGGGTGCAGGTGACCGAGCGTTCGTATCGGGTGGCGACCTCAAACAGCTCGCGGCGCTGCGCACCGAGGCCGACGCTGCCGCCATGGCCAGACAGATGCGCGCGGTGTGCGATCGCATCGCGACGTTCGCCGGTGTCACCGTCGCGGTGCTCAACGGGCACGCACTCGGCGGAGGTGCCGAGTTCGCGGTGGCGGCCGACATCCGCCTGGCCGCCGCCGACATCAAGATCGGCTTCAACCAGGTGGCGCTCGAGATCATGCCCGCATGGGGCGGGGCGGAGCGCCTCGTCGAACTGGTCGGTTACAGCAGGGCGCTGCTGCTGGCGGGTACCGGCACCATCCTTCCGGCCACCGAGGCCGAACGGGTCGGGCTGATCGACCGGGTGCTGCCGCGAGAGTCGTTCGACGACGACTGGCGCGCCATCGCCCGCAAGCTCGCCCACCGCCCGGCCGGCGAAATCAAGCGCGTGATGAAAGGCGCCTCCACCGACGAGGCGGTCGACGCGTTCGCGCGGCTGTGGGTGTCCGACGAGCACTGGGCGGCCGCCGAGAAGGCGATGAACCGCTCCAAGTAGTCGAACCGCGCGCCAGCGGTTGCGGCCGCTGAGTGCGTCGCGTAGCCGGTCGACGCGGGACCGCGGCGAACGCGTGGAGGTCGCAGCGCCTAAGCGAGTACGCGGACCGGATCGCTGCCGTCCCAGTTCGCGGCGGCGTCGCGCACGAACTGCGCCATGCCGGCGGTGCCGTCGGTGAGTTCCATGATCTCGATGATCTGCGCGACGTGTGCCTGGCCGGCAGGCGGTTCCACGTAGGCGAAGCGGGTGCCGACATCCTCGCCGCCCGCCCAGACGACCGGCCAGCCCGCCTGCGCGACGGCCTGCATGGTGGCGTCGAAATCGGTTGCCCAGTAGGCAAACTGATGAAATCCTTCGGCCCCGGCATCGAGAAATTCGGTGAAGATGCTCGGCGCCGCGCTGTCCTGCTGGATCAGTTCGATCTGCAGGTCGCCGCTGTTGCTCAGCGCCAGCGACTGGGTGATTTCACACGGTTCGCCGCGATAACGCGCGGCCAGCGTCAGGTCCCGCATCACGAACCACGGGCCGATGCCCAGTTCGAGCCAGTTCGCGATCGCCCGGTCGATATCGGTCACGACGTAGCCGATCTGGCGGATCGGCCCCGGCAGGATGGTCATATCAGCCTTTCCGCTTGGCAGCGAAATCGGTTGACGCCGCGCTGATCATCTCGACGAGCGTGCGCCGATCGATCGTCCACACCTGTGACGCCATCGCGCGATTGTTCTCGCCGACGACGTAGGTGGGCCCGTTTCCGATGTTCGCGATGATCTCGGTGGCGACGTCCTCCGAGCGCATCTGCGTCTGCGGGTCGTACTCGACGCCCATCCGAGCGAGCGCCGGCGTGTAGGTCATGCCCAGCGGCGTGCAGCACACGTCCACGCCGTGCGGACGCATCTCCGCCCATAATCCCTCGGCGAACGTGTGCTGGAACGCCTTGACCGCGGAGTACACCGCCAGCGTGGCCGACCCGGCCAGACAGGCCAGCGATGCGACGATCACGATGCCGCCGCGCCCGCGCTCGGTCATTGCGGGCCCGAAATGGCGTGCCAGCGCCATCGGCCCGATGCAGTCCAGCGCGACCTGCTTGAGCGAATAGTCGAGATCGTTCTCGAGGAAGGTCGTGGTGCGATCGGAGGCGCCCGCGTTGTAGACCAGTAACCCCAAATCGAGGCCATCGGTCGCCGCCGCGACCTTGGCGACCACGTCGGAGGCGGTCAGGTCCTGAACGAGTGTGTGCACGTCCACGCCGTGCCGGTCACGGGCCGCCGCGGCCACCTGGTCGAGCAGCGCCCCGTTGCGCGCGATCAGCACGAGGTTGAGCCCGCGCGAGGCCAATTGATCGGCCACCTCGGCGCCGATGCCCTCCGATGCCCCGGCGATCACCGCCCATGGTCCGTACCGCGCGGCGAAGTCGTCGACCGTCACGGCGCCGCGCCGGCCGCGCTCAGCACCCGCGCGATGTTCGTCGTGCGCTTGACGATTCGCCAGCCGTCCGCGGTGCGGCTGAGTTCGTCGTCGTAGTGGCCGAGCGCGTCGATCCAGCTTCCGGTGTCTCCCGGCACGGCCATCAACACCGCGTGGACGTAGGACCGCGCCGTCGCCCGATCCGCCTGCACGTCGACGACGATGTTGGAGATGCGGTGATAGGTCTGGCCCATGCCGCCGTGGATCTGCTCCATCAGCGTGGTGAAGGCATCGGCGTCGGTGAAAGTGCCCAGGTCGCCGTAGTCGATGTCGACCTCGTCGGTCCAGCACGTGCGAAACAGTGCCCAGTCCTTGGAGTCGATCCCGGTCGCGTAGCGAATCAATACCTCGGCGATCTGCGCTTTGTCGGCGTCCACACCCGGGAGGCTAGCAGCCGATCAGCGGCTTGCGACCCCGGTTCTCTCTAGACGAGAACGTCATTTCCGGTTATCGTCGGCGCGTGCCGACACAGCAAGTGGCGCTCGCGCCCGAAATCTCGACCTGGCCCGACGACAACCCGCAGCTGATCGGAAGCCGGTGCGGCGCGTGCGGCGCCACCGCCTTCCCCGTCCAGCCGCGCTGCCCGAGGTGCAGCGCCGGCGAGATGTCTGAACTCAAGCTGCCGCGGCGCGGCACGCTGGTGGCGTGGACGACGCAGGGGTTTCCACCCGGCGCGCCCTACAAGGGTCCGACCGGCAACGACTTCGTGCCGTTCGGCGTCGGGCTGGTCCAGCTCGAGGACGTCATCCGGGTGGAGGGCCGGCTCACCGAGAACGACCCCGCCAAGCTGGAGTTCGGCATGGATGTCGAGCTGACGATGGTGCCGTTCACCACCGACGACGACGGCAACGAGGTCGTCACCTTCGCGTTCAAGCCCGTCTAGACACAGGAGCACCGAGATGACAAACGACGTGGCGATCATCGGCGTGGGGCTGCACCCGTTCGGCCGATTCCCCAAGACCGCGATGGAGATGGGCGCCGAGGCCATCCAGTCCGCACTCACCGACGCCGGAGTGGACTGGAAGGACATCCAGTTCGGCTTCGGGGGTAGCTATGAGGTGTCCAACCCCGACGCGGTGACCCGGCTCGTCGGGCTGACCGGCATCACGTTCACCAACGTCTTCAACGCGTGCGCGACCGCGGCGAGCGCGATCCAGCAGACCGCCGACACCATCCGGTTGGGCAAGTACGACATCGGGATCGCGATCGGACTGGACAAGCATCCGCGCGGCGCGTTCACCGACGACCCGGCCAAACTCGCACTGCCTCAGTGGTATGCCGAGAACGGCCAGTTCGTCACCACCAAGTTCTTCGGGATGAAGGCCAACCACTATCTGCACAAGCACGGCATCTCGCAGGCCACGCTGGCCAAGGTGGCGGCCAAGAACTTCCGCAACGGCGCACTGAACCCGAACGCGTTCCGCCGCAAGCCGATTCCCGAAGAGGAAATCCTCAATTCGACGGTTCTGAACTATCCCCTGACGCAGTACATGTTCTGCGCACCCGATGAAGGCGCCGCGGCGGTGATCATGTGTCGCGGCGACATCGCACACCGCTTCACCAAGAAGCCGGTCTACGTGCGTGCCACCGAGATTCGGACCCGCCGGTTCGGCGCCTACGAAGTCCACGCGACCTCGGCGCCGCTGGACGAGGACGCCTCTCCGACGGTGTACGCCGCCAAGGCCGCCTATGAGGCCGCGGGTCTGGGGCCCGAGGATGTCGACGTCGCCCAACTACAGGACACCGATGCCGGCGCCGAGGTCATCCACATGGCCGAGACCGGCCTGTGCGCGGACGGTGAGCAGGAGAAGCTGCTCGCCGACGGCGCCACCGAAATTCACGGGTCCATGCCGATCAACACCGATGGCGGGCTGATCGCCAACGGTGAGCCGATCGGGGCGTCCGGTCTGCGGCAGGTGCACGAGCTCGTCCGGCAGCTACGCGGCGAGGCCGGCGATCGCCAGGTCCCCGGTGAGCCCAAAGTGGGCCTGGCTCAGGTGTACGGCGCTCCCGGCACCGCGTCGGCGACGATCCTGGCGGTCTGATGCGGTCGGCCATTTCGGGCCTGACCCGCCGAGATCGTTCTAAGATTCGCTAATGACCTCTTCGCGGAGCCCCCGAACCGCTTTGCTCGGTCTCGTTGCAGCAAGCGCGGTGACCCTCGGCGGTGTGCTGTCGGTCGGTCCGGCCGCGGCACAGGACCCCCCGCCGCGGCCCCTGCACAACGTCAAGTACTCGGTGTTCGCTGAGCAGCCGTTCTACGTCGACATCTACTACCGCGATGTCGATCCGCCGAACTGGGCTGCCTACAGCCACAACCCGTATGAGTTCAGCCCGAAGGCCGAAGCCCAGATCGGCCCGGATCAGCAGTGGAACTTGGACGTGCAACTGGCCGACCCGGACCGGTGGGCGATGGTCACCGCGACCAGCGGAGCCGGCCAGTCGACGCCGAACATCCACTGTGTGCTCGCAGTGGACGGAGTCGTCGTCGCCACCGATCAGGGGCCCAAAGGCGCGCTCTGCTCGATCCGCAACTGGTGACCATCTGCCGACGGCGTGTGACCGGCGCTCAGCGGTTCGCCCTCTAGCCGCCGAATCCACTTCTCGCAGAACGCGAAAGTCTCCGCGTGGCCGGTGGTCATGCCGAGCGCGCGTTCCACTACCAGGGCTTGGGACACACTGGTCGCGAACACCGTCCACACCACCGGGGGCACCTCGTCGGTCTCGGCACCGTACCGATTCAGGACCGCCGCGATCGCTTTGTTCTGCTCGGCACGGAACCGTTCCGCGTAGTAGATGATCTCGGCCCGCAGCGCTTTGCGGTGATTGGCCAGGCCCATGAACTCCATCGTCAGGCGGGTCGCCTCCGGCAGCGTGCTGAACCGCCACAGGGCCCACAGCGGCTGGGGCGACGCGAGCGCCTCGGTGAGCATTTCCAGGCCCGCCTCGGCCATCCGGCGGAAGACCGCGAGGAACAGATCTTCCATGGTGCGGAAGTAGTAGTGCACGAGTTGCGGTTTGAGACCCGCCTTCTCCGCGACACGTCTCGATGTGACCGCGGCATAACCTTCTTCGAGCAGCAACTGCTCAGCGGCGTCGAGCAGCACGCCACGGTTCTTTGCGTCCGGTGCCCCGATCCTTCGTGCCGGCCCAGACGCCTGCCCAGACGCGGATGTCATCCGATCACTTCTCTTCCCACCCTTCCGACACGCCGATCGTAGTGGCCGCCCGCCACCTGATCTTGACCCTGACCTTAACCCCATGCTAAGCAAGTGCTCAGCATATTCAGCCATTGAGATTCGACGAGCGGCGACGTCCGCTCACAACCACGCGGGTTCAGCGTCGACCCTGGAGGGCATCCCACACATGACCACTCACTCCGAGACCACTGATTTCGATTCGGTCGACTACTTCACCGACCCCTCCCTCGTTCCCGACCCGCACCCGTACTACGACCACATCCGCTCGAAGGACCCCGTCTGTTGTCCGATCAACAACGGCGTGCTCGCGGTGACCGGGTGGGAAGCCGCCAACAGCGTCTACAAGGACAGCGAGAACTTCTCGTCTTGTGTCGCGGTCATGGGACCGTTCACCCCGATGCCGTTCACCCCCGAGGGTGACGACATCTGCGAGCAACTCGAGAAGCACCGCACCGAGATCCCCATGTTCGAGCACATGGTCACGATGGACCCGCCGCAACACACCGATGCGCGTTCGATCCTGGCCCGATTGCTGACCCCCAAGCGCCTCAAGGAGAACGAGGACTTCATGTGGCGGTTGGCCGACCGTCACATCGACGAGTTCATCGCCGACGGCAAGTGCGAGTTCCTCGCCGCGTACGCGAAACCGTTCTCGCTGTTGGTCGTTGCCGATCTGCTCGGCGTACCCGAGTCCGATCACGAGGATTTCCGCGAGGCATTCGGCGCCGAACGCCCCGGCACGAACATCGGCGGGCTCGACCACGAGGTGATCGCCACCAACCCGCTGGAGTGGGCGGACGAGAAGTTCGCACAGTACATCGAGGAACGCCGCGAGAATCCGCGCGACGACGTGCTGACGTCGATCGCGACCGCGAAGTACCCGGACGGGTCCACGCCCGAAGTGGTCGACGTGGTGCGCACGGCGACCTTCCTGTTCGCCGCCGGTCAGGAGACCACCGCCAAACTCCTCGGCGCCGCGATGCGGGTGCTGTCCGACCGGCCCGACATCCAGCAGCAGTTGCGTGACGACCGCAGCCTGATCCCGGTCTTCATCGAGGAGTGCCTGCGGATGGACAGCCCGGTCAAGAGCGTGTTCCGGATGGCCCGCAAGACAACGGCTCTCGGGCAGACGCCAGTACCCGCCGGCACCACGGTGATGGTCAGCCCGGGTGCGGCCAACCGCGATCCCGAGCGCTTCGACAACCCGCACGAGTTCCAGCTGGACCGCAAGAACGTCCGTGAGCACATCGCGTTCAGTCGCGGAATCCACTCCTGCCCGGGCGCCCCGTTGGCCCGCGTGGAAGGGCGTGTCTCGATCGAGCGGCTGCTCGACCGGTTGGGCGACATCACCGTCAGCGCGGAAAAGCACGGTCCCCTCGACGCGCGCCGATACGTCTACGAGCCGACGTTCATCCTGCGCGGGCTCACCGAGATCAACATCGAGTTCAAGCCGATCGGCTGACGGCACAACAATTTCCGACATCGACTCTGCGTGCAGGGCGCGACAGTTGCTGTGCACCGCGCCCTGCGCGCAGAGTCAACGAATGTCGGGACTTACAGGTCCCCGCGCTCCCAGTAGGTCCGGCCGTCCTTCGAGACGCAGGTGAGGAACAGGCCGTCCGGCGCCTGGGCGACCTCGCCGTCCATCGCTGGGCACAGGTCGTTCTCGAGTTTGATGCCGTGCATCTCCGGCGAGCGGAACCAGCGGGGCTCGTACCGTCGCGGCGACCCGCAGAACACCAGCCGGCCCCACGACGTGACGCCGAATACGTAGTGAGTCGTGTTGTCGCAGTACGAACCCAGCACGACGGCCGGCCGGATACCCGGGGTGCAGGTGGGGTTGTCGCATGCCGCGCCCGGCGGGGGCAGCGGCGGAAGTGGAGGCTGCGCGTCAGCGGATGGCGCCGCGATCATCAACGCGGGGGTGGCCAGGGCAGCTAACACTGCGGCGATGGAACGCACCGGGCCATTGTTCCACACGCGCGCAAGGAAATTCTCCCTTTCAAAAGAGCACGACCACCACTCGCGATAAGCTGCGTACATGCGTGAAGTTGGTCTGGCCGCGGGCGCCGCGGCAATCGCTGTGGCCGCAAGTCTGAGCACCGTAACCCCGGCGTACGCCGACGATTTCGGCGTCGCGCTCAACGGCACCTACCGGGTGATGTCCGACGGTGAATGGGCGAAACGCGGTATGGCCCCCGGCGGTGCGGATGTCTTCTTCGACCAGAAGACCGTCGAACAGACCTGGACGATCAGCACCGAATGCGTGAGCCCCATCGAATGCAGCGGCACGGTGCAAAGCGATCTCGGCTGGACCGGCACGATCCGGCTCAAGGACTTCTGGTACGTCGATCACGACGTCCCCAACTGGCTACCGTGTCCCGACGGCAGCTTCGCACCCGGTCACCAGAAGTTCATCCTCTTGGGCTGGGATCCCACGATCAACCAGCGAATGACCAAGAACACCGACTTCCTCATGGGTCGCGATCAGACGAAGGGACCCAGCGGCGCGTGCGGCAGCAATCAGCCGGTCGTGATCGAGATGCCCGTCAAAGTGCAGAAGATCTGATCACGCGCGCGGGCGCTTTCCTGACCGGGCGCCATACCCGGTCAGGTCGGCAATAGGTCCTTCCACGACTTCTGCTCGTTCGTCGCCAGATTCGTCTGCTGCTGCAGCAGGCCGTCGGGCGTCATGTACTCACCCGTCTGCGGATCGTAGTGCGCGACGGCGACCGACGGTCCACCGGAAACGTTGCCGCTGTGGGCACTCGGCGCCACCGGTGTCGCCCCACCGGGCGCCGCCGGCGGCGGGATCGGTGCCCCGTTGAGAGAGTTACCGGGCGGCGGCGGCGGTGCCACCGGAGCTTGGGCCGCTGGCGCCGGAGCCGGAGGCGCCGAGATGCCGTGTGTGGTTCCCGTGACACCGGGCACTGGCGCGCCGGCCACCGGCGGCGGTGGGGGCGGCATACCCGGCGGCGTCCCCGACGGCGCGGCACCCGGCGGCAGCGGAGTTCCTCCCACCGGCGCGTACAGCCGCTCCGAGAAATCGACCCGGTCGTCCGGCGGGATGCCCTGCGAGATCAGGTTCGGGTCGATCGGATAGGCACCGAGCGTGTGCTGGCGCAGGGCCAGCGGCTGATATCCCTTGGGGTCGTTGCACAATTCGACGGTCGGCGCCCGCTTGCCCGGGTGAGCCATGCACGGATAGTTGCGCGCACCGCGCACCGCGATCGGCGAGTCCTGCGGCAACTTGCAGTACAACCCGTCTGGGGTGTCGATCGACGTCAAGTCCTCCGGGTTGCGCCACTGCGACGGCGGTAGGAAGCCGACCGTGCACGGCGGCGGGTCGTTGATGGTGAGCGCGAAGTCGCCCGTCGGCAGGCCGGTCGGGTTGTTCTGCGGAAGCCCGAACGACTGCTGGGCGGCGATGATGCCCGGGAAGATCACCAGAAGCTGTTCCAGCGACGGGTTGTAGGTGAGCAGGATCTGGCCCACGGTGGTCAGATTCGCCAGCAGGATCGGCAGCGTCGGCTTGACCTGGTTCAGCAGCGTCGAGACCTCTTGCGCGAAGCCCGGCCCCTGCTGGAGCAGCGTCCGGATCTGCGGGTCGTTCTGCTGGAGCTGACCGGTTACTCCCGCAAGGCTTCTCGCCCAGGTCCGGATCGACTCGGCGGTCTCGGCCTGCGATTCCAGCAGCGGCCCGCTGTCGTCGATCAGCCCGCGGGTCTGGTCGGAGACGGTGTTGGCCTCGGCGCTCACCTTGGCCGCGGAGTCCAGCAGCGACTGGAAATCCGGGCCTGCGCCGTTGAACGCCTTGAAGGACTCGTCGAGCAGATCGGCGATCCGGTCCCCCGGAATGCTGCCGACCAGCTTGTTGAGACCCTCGAGCACCGGGCCGACCTCTTGCGGAATGCTGGTGTCCTCGACCGGAATTCGCGACCCGTTCTCCAGATACGGCCCGGAGTCGGTGCGCGGGCGCAGATCGACGTACTGCTCGCCGACGGCGGACACGCTGCGCACCTCGGCCTGCAGATCCGCAGGGACCTTCGGCGACGTGTCGAGCGACAACGTCGCCTCCGCCCCGTTCTCGGTCAGCGTCACCGCCGTGACCTTGCCGATCTGCACGCCGCGGTAGGTGACGTTGCCGAAGCGGTAGAGCCCACCGGCGGCGGGCAGTTCCATCTTGACGGTCAGCCGGCCGATACCGAGCAGCGTCGGCACCTGCATATAGACGAACAGCATCACCGTCACGCCCACGATCGAGGCAATCGTGAAGATGATCAACTGGTTTCGTACGAAGCGGGTCAGCATCAGCCACCCCCTCCCGGGGTCGGTTGCGGTTGCGCCGACGGTGCGGCCGGGGCAGGTGGCGCCGGTGCGTCGGCACCATACGGACCCGCGAAGATCTGCCCCGACGTGTTGATCGTCGCTTGCGGCAGCCACGGCGCGGCCGGCGGCGGCGGCGTGATCGGGAGCATCGGTTGCGCCGTCGAAGGCATTGGCGGCGGTGCCGCGGGCGCGCCGTCGGCCGGTGGGGCCGCGGTCGGAGGCGGCGCGACCCCGAGCGACATCGGGCTGTAGGAGTAGTTCAGGTAGTACGGGTCACCTGGCGCCGGAATGTATTTGGCGTTCTCGTCGCCCCATCGGGTGCCGAGCAGCAACGTTTTCTTGAGCCGCGGATAGGTCAGATCGAACCCCGCATACAAGTTGATGTAGTCACCGCGGGTGATGCGGTCGGCGAAGGTCGGCCCGTACGGGAATGCGGTGGCCCACAACAGCGCCAGGTTCAGGTCGGGTCCGATGTCGGCGAGCGCGCCGAGTACCGGGCCGAGGTTCTCCAGGTCCTGCACCAGCTCGTCACCGGCATCGTTGACCAGGCCGGCGGCGGTATCGCCGAACTGGCCGAGCTTCTCCAGCGCGGTGGTCAGCCGTGGGCGTTCCTTGATCAGCACGTCCAAGGCCGGGGGGATCTCCTTGAGCGCGCGGTCGATCGTGTCGCGCTGACCCGCGAAGGTGCCCGCTACCCGGTTGAGCTGCTGGATCGAGGCGATGATGTTGTCGCGCTGACCGTCGAGCACTCCCACGAAATTGTCGAGCCGGGTGAGAAGTTCGCGGATCTGCGGTTCCCGTCCGTTCAGCGCGGCGTTGAAGTTGTGGATGACATCGCCGATCTGGCCGAGCCCGCCGCCGTTGACCACGGTCGCCAGCGAGGACAGCGTCCGCTCGGTCGACGGATAGGTCGACGAGTCGCTCAGCGGGATTGTGGCTCCGGGTTCGAGCCGACCCTGCGGCTTCTCGCCCAGCGGCGGGTTGAGCGCAAGGTGCATCGAGCCGAGCAGGCTCGTCTGCCCCACCGTCGCTACCGCGTTGGCGGGCACCGCCACCTCGGGTTTGACTGAGATCTCGACGTCGGCGTGCCAGTTGTCGACCGTCATATTGCGGACGCTGCCGACCACCACGTCGGAGATCATCACCGGCGAATTCGCTTCCAGCGTCGCCACATTCGCGACCTGCACGTGATACGTCGCGGCATCGGGGCCACGTCCTACAGCTCCCGGCAGCGGCAGTGAGTTCACTCCCTGGAAAGAACAGCCGGTCAGCGTCAACGCCAGGGCAGACCCGGTGACCGCCCATCGCTTCATGTGTGCGCGGATCATGCTGGCGGAGTCCCTTCCGCAGGCAACAGGGGCGTGTTGGGTGCCACCGGCGGCGGGGCGGCCGGCGCCACGGACGGCGGGAGCAGCATGCCTTCGATGGTCTGCGGTTGTGCGGGCAGATCGCTCAACACGTTGGGCGGACTGGGAATCGGCGCGCCCGGGAACAGCGCCGGCGACGGCGTTGCGGGTGCATCGTCATCGGTGGTGTAGATCCCCGGGGGTCCGGGAGGCTTCGGTCCCCAGCCCGGCGGCGGTGGCACATCTCCAGCGCCGGTGAACGCCGACACCGTCGGCGGTGGCTCCGGCGGATCACCCGGACCCGTCCCGCCCGGTGCGAGTTTCGGATCGGTAATGATCTGCCGATCCGGGTTGACCGCCGGCCGCAGATACGCGTTGATCGGCAACGGGATGTTGTTGAAATTCAGCAGTCGCGCCGCAGGACCCAGGTACTGAGCACACAACTTCGCGGTTTCCGGCGCGGTGACGTTCGCGACCGCGCCGATCATGCCGCAGATCACCTGCACCGGATTGGAGAAGTTGACGATCGAGAAAGCACCGGTCACCGAACCGCCGTTCGGGTAGTAGATGTTCTGGAAATTCGCGATCGCGTTCGGGGTGATGTGCAGTACGTTCTCGAAATCGAGCTTGTGGTCGACGAGGATCTGGGTGAGGTTTCCCAGTCGCTGGATCTGCTCGCTGGTCTGGTCGCGACTGCCGACAACGAACCGCTGCACCTCGCCGATGGCAACCGACAGGTTGGTCAGCGCCGCGTCGAAATCCGATCTGCTGTCGTCGAGGACGCTGCTCAAGGTGGCCAGGCGGTTCTCGAACATCACGATCTGCTGCTTGCTGTCCCGCAGCGCGGAGACGAACGTCTGCAGATTCTTGATGATGTCGACGATGTTTCCGCTGCCTTCGGCGAAAATTCTGGCCACCCCGGACAGTTGAGACAGCGTCTGCCGCAGCTTGTCGCCGTTGCCGCCCATCGCATTCGCGGCACTGTCGATGAATCGGGACACCGACGTGTCCGACACCCCGGTCTGCGGTCCCAATTCCGTTGACAGGCGCATCAACTGGTCCTTGACCTCGTCCCATTCGACGGGCACCGCGGTCCGGTCGCGGGGGATCACCGATCCGTCCCGCATGGTCGGCCCGTCACCGTTGCGGTAGGCCGGGGTGAGCTGTACGTAGCGCGCGGCAACCAGGTTCTGCGCGACGATGACGGCCTTGGCGTCGGCCGGAATCGGCACGCCCCGGTCGACCTTGAGGACCATCTTGGTCTGGGTGCCCTCGGGCGTGATGGCCTCGATCGTGCCGACCTGCACGCCGGACACCCGCACTTCGTCACCCGGGTAGATCGCCGTCGCCGTCGGGAAGTACGCGGTGATGGTGGTCGGCCCGAAGAACACCTGGCGCACCAAAAACGCCGCGCCGGCGACCAGACCGATGGCCAGCAGAATCGCTGTGCTGGCCACCATTCGCTTACGGGTTGCCATCATCGGGAAGGTCTCCTGGCTGAGGAATTCCGTTGCGGGGGAAGGGCAGTTCGGCCCGCGGACCGGCCTGGTCCGGCGGCTGGCCGGCATCCATGCCGCGTCGGAAGCCGAACGCGTAGTCCATGAAGGGCTGCAGGATCTGGCCGAACAACAGGTTCGGCACCAGCGCGTTGTAGTAGGCGCCGTTGGCCACGATCTCACCCTGCGTCAGGTAGTACTTGGCCGCGCCGGGCAACATCTTGGCGAGGTTGTCGCGGTTCTTCTCCAACATTGCGACAACCGTGTTCAGGTGCTCCAACGCCGGGGCGAGTTCCGCCTCGTTGTCGGCGACTATGCCGGTCAGCTCCTGCGACACCGCCGCAGTGGCCCGTAGCAGGCTGGTGATCGCGTAGCGGCGCTCGTTGAGCACTGCGAGCAGATCGTTGGAGTTCAGGATCAGCTCATTGACCTGTCGACTGCGCTCGGCAAAGATGCCGGTGACATCACCGGCGGTGCGGAGCAGTTCGGCGAGGCTCTGGTTGCGGTTGTTGAGCGACTCGGACAACCGGGACAGCCCGTCGAAGGTCGGACCTAGTTGCGGCGCAACCTGATCGAGCGTGGCCGCCAGTGTGTCCAGCGACTGGTTGAGCGTGTCGGTGTTCGTTTCCGCCGTGTTGGCGGTCAGGTCACTGATCGCATCGGTCAGCGAGTACGGCGAGGTCGTCCGCGACGTCGGGATCGGTTCGTCGCGGTCCAACGTCCCGCTGCCATCGGACTCCAGTGCGAGTACCCGCTCGCCGAGCAGCGTGCCGGTTCGGATGTGCGCGGTGGTGTCCGAGCCGAGCGCGTACTTGCCGTTGATCGTGAAGCCGACCAGCGCATCGCCGTTGACCAGTTCGACCGACGAGACCGAGCCCACCTTGATGCCCGACACCGTCACGTCGTTACCGACCGTGACGCCACCGGCCTCGGTGAAAAGCGCCTGATACCGCAGCGAGGTGGCCCACGAGATGAGGCGTTCGGGCTGCAGGCCGATCGTGATGACGAGGACGATCAGGACGACGCCGATGAAGCCTGACCTCATCAGCTGTGCTCCGCGGTACTTGAGCATTACTCGTCCACGCACCTTCCCGTTTCTTGCCGGATCCACGGGAACACCACGGTGCGGCCCTCCAGATCGCTCGCCCGGAAGCTGACGCCGCAGATGTAGTACGGGAAGAACGCTCCGTAGGCGCCCACCCGCGCGAGTTTGCGGTAGATCTCGGGCAGCCGCTGAATCGTCGCGTCGAGGCGTTCCAGGTCGGTGTTGACCAACGGGGCGAGCCGCGCCAGCTGATCAACGGTGTTGTTCAGCGGTGCCCGGCCTCGGCTCAACAGGTCGGCAAGCGATGTCGTCCCGTTGTCGAGCGCCTCGATCGCGGTGCCGATCGGGTCGCGGTCGGCGGACAGTCCCTCGATGAGCCGGCTGAGCCGGTCGATGGCGCCGGAGAACTCGTCACCGTCCTTGGACAAGGTGTCGAGTGTCTCGCGCAGGCTGTCGATCAGCTGCTCGACGACCTGGTTGTTGTCGGCCAGCGAGTTGGTGAACGACGACGACTTCGACAGCAACGATTCCAGGGTGCCGCCCTGTCCCTGCAGGATCTGGATCAGCGAGCTGGTGAGACCGTTGACATCCTCCGGATTCAGGCCCTGGATAACGGGTTTGAGGCCGCCGAGCAGCAGGTCGAGGTCGAGTGCCGGGGCGGTGCGGTCGGCGGGGATCTGCGCGCCGGCGGGCATGATCCGTGCGGAGTCCGGTGTGTCGATCAGCTCCAGGTAGCGGTCACCGACGAGGTTGAGATAGCGAATGGCCGCCTTGGTCCCGGTGGTCAGCTTGGTGTTGCGGTCGGCGTCGAACTTGACCAGTACCTTTCGGTCGGCCTGCAGCGACACGTCCTTGACGGTGCCGACCCGGATACCGGCGATCCGCACACTGTCGCCGGCCTCCAGCCGCGACGCGTCGACGAACACCGCCGAATACCCCTCCGTCGAACCGGTTCTCGACTCGCTGAACACGACGAACAGGAAGGCCGTCAGCACCGCCATCACCACACCGAAGATGGAGAACTTGATCAGCGTGCCCACCGAGCGCGTCATCCTGGCATCCCTATCTGCGCGGTATTGCGCGGCGGTCCGTCGAGGGGCCCGAACAGCCAGTTCTTCAGTCCCTCGGAGTTCAGCAGGATTCCGGCGTTTCCGTACTGGTTCGGGTTGCTGCCGACGTCACCGACGATCATCGGCGGCACGAACTCCGGCGGCAGCTCCGGCAAACCCAATTCCTCGCAGTAGTCACGGCCTCCGCTCTTGGCGGCGACCTTCGGCAGGTCACGGGGATAGCGGTAGCGTTCCACGCCCAGCGTCAAACCGGCATTGACGATGATCCCCGAGTACTGCGGTCCCGATTTCGAGAACGGCACCAGGCCGCCGATGCCGCACCACAGCGACTCTTTGTAGCTCTCGAGCATGTCGAGGGTGGGGACCAGTAGGTGTGTCACGTCGGTGAGCGCCTGCCGGTTCCCGCCGACGACCTCGTTGCCGAGGTCGGCCAAACCGATTGCGCTGATCAAGAACTCGTCGAGGTTGTGCTGCTGGTCGACGATGCTGTTGCTCACCTCGGTGGTGCTCTGGATCGTCGACATCAGATCGGGCGCCGCATCGCCGTATGCGGAGAACGTCGGGACCGCGACCTCGATGTCGTGCGCGAGATTCGGCAGGCTCGGTTCGATCTTGGCCAACAGCGCGTTGAAGTCGACCAGCGTCTGGCCGAACTGCTCGCCGCGGCCGTTGAAGGCGGATGCGATCGCGCCGAGCGTCTGGTTGAGCTTCGCCGGGTCGATCTTGTCCAGCACCTGGACCAGTTTCTGGAACACCGTGTTGATCTCGACGGTGACGTGCTGGCTCTGGATGACCTGGCCGGGACGCAACTTCTCTGCGGAGGGATCCGCGGGCGGCTTCATCTGGACGAACTTCGCGCCGAAGACGGTGGTCGATGTGATGTCGACGTCGACGTTGCCCGGGATGAGGTGCAGCGCAGAGCGATCCATCGCCAGGGTGAGCGTCGCGGTGCCGTCGGATCGCTGCTCGATCTTGTCGACCTGGCCGACCTGGACGCCGCGCATCTTGACCTTGGCGTCCGGGTTCATCACCAGGCCGGCGCGATCCGAAATCACCGTCACCGGAACGGTATCGGCCCAGTCGCCCCGGAACAGGCTGACGGCCAGGGCGATGATCAGGCCGATGGCCACGATCAAGCCCAGCCCCGTCAGGGGACGAACGACACTGCTCTTCATCGGCGCGACCTTATCCCGACAGGTTGAAGTTGCCGTTGGAACCGTAGATGGACAGTGAGACCAGCAAGGTGACCGAGACT
>NZ_QMEW01000036.1 GCF_003284965.1 Mycolicibacterium sp. GF69 | reverse complement strand
TGAGCGCCGGTGCGGCTCCACAAATCGCTCCGGATGGAACCGGTGGGCGGCCGCAAGCGTCCATCGGAGTGTGCTCGATGAGTATCTGCGGAGCCAGGACGGCGTCATCACGCTCGCGCAAGCACGTCGCGCGGGCCTCAGCCAGGACGCGTGGTCTCCGGCCAAGGTGGCAATGGCCAGCGCGCCCATCAGAATCCACGCATCCGGCTCGAACCCGTTGGGATCCAACCGCGCAGCGAACGCCCGCGCGAGAATCAGCGCGGTCATCAGTACGTAGAGCACGATCGCGACCACCCAGATCGCAACGGCGATCAGCAGCAGTAAGCGCCAGCCCGTCTCGCGTGCGAGCGCAACCGCGACGATAGTCAACCCGGATGTGCCGACGCTGCACAGTTCCCACGCACCACGCGCACGCTCCTGCAGTTGTTTCCAGGAGCGGGCAGCCATGTTCCGGGCCGTCAGCACGCTCAGTGCCAGCCACGTCAGCGCCGCCAGGACACCCAACGTCCACACCACGACCGGTATCGACGTCAGCCTGTTGTCGAGAACGGCACACGCCGCGACGAACGTGAACGAGCCGATCGTGACATCGAGATCCGACGTGTCCGGCGGCCGCCTGGCCCAGGAGATCGCCCCGACGACAACGAGGAGCACCAGCCCGGCCGCTGCCAACACGGCCAGCCCGCCACTGATGTGGGCGAGGCCGTGGTCGGCCGCGGCGATCGACACGATGCCGGTCGCCATCACGAACGCGAAAGCGTCCGGCTTCACCAACCACCGCTCATCGCAACTCGACCACCAGGTGACGAATCCCGGTGTGCCGGTTGCTGCGTGTCCACTCGACCGGCTTGACCAGTGTGGCTGCGGCGAACCGGGTCAGCAGTTCTTCGAACAGCACGCGCAGCTCGAGCCGGGCGAGGTTCGCGCCGAGGCAATAATGCACACCCTGGCCGAAACCCAGGTGTGGGTTGGGTTTACGGGCGATGTCGAAAACGTCGGGATTCTCGAACACCGTTTCGTCGCGGTTGGCCGAACCCTCCCAGATCTGCACCTTCTGACCGGCCGAGATCCCGCGGCCCCCCAGTGACACGTCCCGGGTCGCGGTGCGCCGCTTCGACGGCGAGGGCGAGGACCACCGCACCATCTCCTCGACCGCCGACGGCAGTAGCCCCAAATCGTCACGCAGCATTGCCATCTGCGCCGGATTCTCGATCAGCGCCAGCAGCCCACCGGCGACCGCGTTTCGCGTCGTCTCGGCTCCGGCGCTGAAAAGCAGGCTGAAGAAAAGATAAAGCTCGAGGTCGGACAGCACGCCGTCGTCCACCGTGTCATCGAGGCAAGCGTTCGCGACCATCGACAGCATGTCGTCGGTCGGTTCGGCTCGTTTGGCGGCGATCAACTCCTGGCCGTAGGTGTACATCCGCGAGCCGGCCTCTTCGGCGGACATCTGTCCGACCGAGGCCTTACGCGCCCCGCCGAAGTCGAACTGCGGCTCGATCGCGTGGAACAGCCAATGCCGTTCGGACTCGGGCACTCCCAGCAGAATGCAGATCATCTGCATCGGCAACTCGGCGGCGATGTCGACGAGGAAGTCCAGCGGCTCACCAGGCTTGACCGAGTCCAACAGCCGCCGCGCCCGCGCACGCAGATCGTCCTCGACCCGCCGGATCATCCGGGGCGTCAAACCACTGCTGACCAACCGGCGGATCTGCGCATGCCGCGGGTCGTCCATCATGTTGAGCACCTGGCCGGCGATCGCGAGATCCTGCAACAGCGTGCCACCGTACGGGCGCGAGCCCCCTGTCACCGACGAGTACGTCTGCGGATCACGAAACACCGCAAGGGTTTCGGCGTAGCTGGCGACCGACCAGAACCCCTCCCCGTCGGGGGTGTGCTCGGTGGGCTCATGCCAGTACACCGGCGCCTCACTTCGATGCACAGCGAACAGGTCGTGCGGGAACCCGTTGGCGAAGTTGTCCAGATCGGTGAGGTCGATGCCGGCCAGACTCACAAGATGGCACCCGAAGTGTATTTGGCCGCTTCGGGATAGCGGCTGACCAACTCGCCGACCGCCTCGACCACCCGGTCCACCTGATCACCGGCCGCACCGCTGAACGCCCGTCTGTCGGCCAGGGCCGCATCCAGCGCGGGCCGGTCCAGCGGCAGGCGCGCGTCGGCCGCCAACCGGTCCAGCAGATCGGGTTCGGAACCCTTCTCCCGCATCGCCAGAGCCACCGCGACGGCGTGCTCCTTGATCACCTCGTGGGCGGTCTCGCGGCCCACCCCTGCCCGCACGGCGGCGATGAGGATCCGCGTCGTCGCGAGGAACGGCAGGTAGCGGTCCAGCTCGCGCTGGATCACCGCGGGGTAGGCGCCGAACTCGTCGAGCACGGTCAGGAACGTCTCGATCTGCCCGTCGACGGCGAAGAACGCGTCCGGCAGCGCCACCCGGCGCACCACCGAGCAGAACACGTCGCCCTCATTCCATTGCGCGCCGGCGAGTTCGGCCGTCATCGAGGCATAACCGCGCAGCACCACCTGAAGCCCGTTCACCCGCTCACACGAGCGCGTGTTCATCTTGTGCGGCATCGCCGACGAGCCGACCTGACCGGGCGCGAAGCCCTCGGTGACGAGTTCGTGGCCGGCCATCAGGCGGATGGTGTGCGCCAGCGACGACGGCCCCGCGCCCACCTGCACCAGCGCGGAGACGACATCGTGGTCGAGCGATCGCGGGTACACCTGCCCGACGCTGGTGAAAATCTCGGTGAAACCCAGGAATTCGGCGACGCGCCGTTCCAACTCGGCGAGCCGCGACGCATCCCCGTCGAACAGGTCCAGCATGTCTTGCGCGGTACCCATCGGGCCTTTGACGCCCCGCAACGGGTACCGGTCGATCAACGAGCGCAGCCGCTGCAGCGCGATCAGCGTCTCCTCGGCCGCCGAGGCGAACCGCTTACCCAGTGTGGTGGCCTGCGCGGCGACGTTGTGGCTACGCCCGGCCATCACCAGGTCGCGGTACAGCACCGCGCGTTCGGCCAGCCGGGCCACCACCGCGACACCGTGCGCATGCACCAGCTCCAGCGAACGGCGAATCTGCAGCTGCTCGACGTTCTCGGTCAGGTCGCGGCTCGTCATGCCCTTGTGCACGTGCTCGTGGCCGGCCAGCGCGTTGAACTCCTCGATGCGCGCCTTGACGTCGTGGCGCAGCACCCGCTCGCGCGCCGCGATCGACGCCAGGTCGACCTGCTCGAGCACCCGCTCGTAGTCGTCGGCGACCGAAACGGGTACGTCCACCCCCAACTCCGCCTGCGCGCGCAGCACCGCCAGCCACAGCCGGCGCTCCGCGACGACCTTGGCCTCCGGCGACCAGATGGCCACCATGTCCTCGCTGGCATACCGGTTGGCCAGCACGTTGGGGATCGTCACGAACACACAGCTTACGACCCCGAGTAGGGCAGGCTGGGCCGATGTACTTCGTCGGGCTCGATCTCGCGTGGGCGGACAGGAACCAAACGGGTGTTGCGGTCCTCGACGACGACGGACGTCTCGTGCACGTCGGTGCGGCGGTGGGCGACGACGAGATCGCGGCGGCTCTCGCTGCGTTCGTCGACGGTCCCTGCGTCGTGGCGATCGACGCACCCCTCGTCGTCAACAACCCCGGCGGCTACCGGCTCGGCGAAACCCTCTACAACCGCGATTTCGCGCGGTTTGAAGCGACCGCGCAGCCGTCGAACACCGCCAACCCTCTCTTCGACCCGCCTCGTGCCGAAGTGCTCTGCCGGCGGCTGGGGCTGGACCCCGATCCGCACTCGCACGCCGAGCGACGCGCGCTCGAGGTCTACCCGCACGCGGCAACGATTTCGCTGTTCAAGCTCGGTCGGACCCTCAAGTACAAGCGGCGCTCCAAGGATGTCGCCAAGCGCAAGTCCGAGTTGCTGCGGATGGTCGAACTGATCGAGGGGCTCGACGACGCGACGCCGCGGCTGCGGGTGCGCAGCAGTGCGGCCTGGCGCGAACTTCGCAAGCGAATCGAGGAGGGCGTTAGGGCCTTTCAGCTCAACGCCTGCGAGGATCCCGTCGACGCGGTGCTCTGTGCCTACGTCGCGCTGTATTTCGAGCGGCGCCGCGAGGGCATCACGATCTACGGCGACGGCGAAGCCGGATACATCGTCACGCCTACGTTGCCATCGGGGTTGGCGCCCGCTCCCCGCAGGCCGTTGGGCGGCTAATCCGGCGTCTGGGCCAGATGCGTGGGATCGGTGATGCCCGACTCCTTGATGCCGAGCTGCTTGTTGATCGTCATGGTGACTCCGAAGAGCACGACACCGATCACGAGCAGGATTCCGGCCAACACGTACTGCGTGCCGGGACGGCCGGACAGCGGCGTGACCAGATACAGCGACGTGATGAAACCGATCACCGGCAGTGCGGTGGGCGTCCGGAAGTGCGCGCCGTCGCTGCGCACGTCGCGACGCAGGACCAGCACCGCGACGTTGACCATCGCGAACACCGCCAGCAACAGCAGCGACGTGGTGCCACCCAGCACCGAGAGCGCCTTGCTGCTCGCGAAAGTCGAGACGTAGAAGATCAGCCCGAACGCAATGAGCGTCGTGAATAGGATTGCCACCCAAGGCGTGTGGCGGGTCTTGTGCACCGAACCCAGGACCGGCGGCAGCACATGCTGGCGCGCCATCCCATAGATCAACCGGCTGGCCATCAGCATGTTGATCAGCGCGGTGTTCGAAACCGCGAACATCGTGATGAACGGGAACAGTTCGTCGATCGGGAGCCCGGGCGCCGCCGCCTCGACCACCTCGACCAGCGGCGTGCTGCTCGCCTTCAATTCGCCGATCGGCACCAGCGCCACCGCGATGATCGACACCAGGATGTAGACGACGCCCGCGATGCTCAGCCCGGTCAGCAAGACCTTCGGAAAGGTCCGCACCGGGTCCTTGGTCTCTTCGGCCATGTTGACCGAGTCCTCGAAGCCGACCATCGCGAAGAAGGCCAGCGATGTCGCCGCCGTGACCGCGACGAATGTACTTCGCTCCGTGCTGCTTTCAAACATCACGATGCGCGAGAAATCATGGTCGCCGGCCTGGGTGAACGCCCACAGGCCGACGAAGATCACCATCATCAGGCCGGTGATCTCGATGACGGTCAGGCCGACGTTGAGCTTGACGCTCTCGCTGACGCCTCGCAGGTTGATCGCGGCAAGCAAAGCCATGAAGGTCAGTGCGATGACGGCGATGCCCGCCTTGCCCCAGTCGAGGTCCAAACCTTTGATCAGGTTGGCCGCGAACGCTTGTGACGCGGTGGACGCCGACGTGATACCCGAACACATCACCACGAAGGCGACGAGGAAGGTGAAGAACTGGATCCCGAAGGCCTTGTGCGCGTACAGCGCTGCGCCCGCCGCCTGCGGATACTTCGTGACCAGTTCCAGGTAGGAGAACGCCGTGATCGTCGCGATCGTGAAGGCGAGCAGAAATGGCAACCAGGCGGCCCCGCCCACCTCGCCGGCGACCTGGCCGGTCAGGGCGTACACACCGGTACCGAGGATGTCGCCGACGACGAACAACAGCAACAGACCCGGACCCATGACCCGCCGAAGTTCAGGCTGCTTGTCCGCGGGCGTACTCAACGGCGCCTCCTCGTGGCGGCTACAAAGGTGCCACTCGCTCATCGATTGGCGCCAACACATCTATCACGTCGATCAGGGTCGCGCGTGCAGTTGCGCGAGGGCCGTCGCCGTCGTCGACGAGCGCCGCCACCACCGCACCGTCGACCGCGTTGACCAACGCGGTGAGGTATTCGGCACGCACCGACCGCCCCGAGCGTTCGATGACCTCGACGACCGCATCGGTGCGCTGGCGAAGAATCCGCCGTTGGATGTCACGCAGCAACGGATGGCGCGCGCATGCGATATAGCGTTCGTACCGCGAGATCAACTGCTCGCTGACCCGCTGACCCACCACGTCGTCGACCAACAGATCGACCAAGATGTCAGCGGTCGACTCCGCACCTCGGCGCCGCCGCGACAGCATCGCGGCCCGGGCGCGCAGCTGCTCCGCCTCACGCTCGCCGATGTACTGGACGGCATTGGCGATCAGATCGTCGAGCGACGAGAAGTAGTACGTCGTCGACGCCAGCGGCAGGCCGGCGCGCCGGGCGACCGCGCGATGTCGCACCGCGTCGAAACCGCCTTCGCACAGCAGATCGGCAGCGGCGCTGACCAGCGCAAAGCGCCTTCGTTCTCCCTTGGGAGTGACCGCTGCCGTCACCACTAGCATGCTGCCAGCCGAGCGGGTCTCCCATCGCGCTTTCGGCTAATCGTCAGGCTTGACTTCACCGGTGGCATGATGGCCGCCATGCCCGAACTGAGTCGCCGTTCGCTGCTGCGCCTCGGAGTGGGTGCGGCCGCCGGTGCCGCAGCGCTACGGATGGCGCCGGTCGCTCCCGCGGCGCCCGCGGCCCCCACCTACGTGGACGGCTCGTTCGTCTCGGCGGCGCGGGGCGGGCTGACGACCAACTGGGCGATCGCCCGCCCGCCGGGGCAGACCGCGCCGCTGCGTCCAGTCATCGCGCTGCACGGCAAAGGACAGGACGCCGCCGGGGTGATGGCCGGCGGTGTCGAGCAGGGTCTGGCCGAGGCGGTGCGAGCGGGCCTGCCGCCCTTCGCGGTGGTCGCCGTCGACGGTGGCGGAAGCTACTGGCACAAGCGGGCCTCCGGCGAAGACTCCGGTGCGATGGTGCTCGATGAGCTGATCCCGATGTTGGGCTCACAAGGGTTGGACACCTCGCGCGTCGGCTTTTTGGGCTGGTCGATGGGCGGCTACGGCGCGCTGCTGCTCGGCGCCCGCCTCGGACCGGCCCGCACCGCGGCGATCTGCGCGGTGAGCCCCGCGCTGTGGACATCCTCGGGCGCCGCCGCGCCCGGCGCGTTCGACAGTGCGCAGGACTACGCAGCCAACAGCGTATGGGGACTGCCTGCGCTGGCGTCGATTCCGATCCGGATCGATTGCGGGACGGGCGATCCGTTCTATTCGGCGACGAAGGAGTTCATCGCGCAGCTGCCGAACCCGCCCGCCGGCGGCTTCTCGCCGGGCGGTCACGACGCCGGGTTCTGGAGCTCACAACTGCCCGCGGAGCTGACGTGGCTGGCTCCGCTGCTGGTCGCCTAGCGGGTGAGCCGTCCCTCGGCCGCGGCCAGCGCGATGTCACTGCGGAAGTGACTGCCCGGCAAGCGGATCGACTCGATCAACCGGTAGGCGGCGGCACGCGCGGCGCAGAGGTCGGCACCGGTGCCCACCACCGACAGCACGCGGCCGCCCGTTGACACGACAGCACCGTCGTCGCGACGGCCGGTGCCCGCGTGCAGCACTCCGTCCGCCTCGGAACCGGTGATCGCATCGCCGACGCGCGGGCGGCCGGGGTAGTTCTCCGCGGCCAGCACGACGGTCACCGCGGCGCCCTCACGCCATTGCAGGGGCAACTCGTCCGCGAGGTCGCCGATCGCGGCCGCGTACAGCAGTTGACCCAACGGCGTCTGGAGCAGTGCAAGTACGGACTGAGTCTCCGGATCGCCGAAACGGCAGTTGAATTCGACGACCGCCGGTCCGCTCGACGTGATCGCCAGGCCGGCGTACAGCAGACCGGAGAACGAACTGCCGCGCGCAACCATCTCGGCGGCAACGGGTTTCACCACATCATCGACGATCTCGGTGACGACGTCCTCGGACAACCAGGGCAGCGGCGCGTAGGCGCCCATGCCTCCGGTGTTGGGTCCGGTGTCGTTGTCGCCGACGCGCTTGAAGTCCTGTGCGGGCAGGAGAGGCACGACGGTCTCACCGTCGACCACACAGAACAGCGACACCTCGGGTCCGTCCAGGAACGACTCGAGCAGCACCGGGTGACCCGCGTCGAGCAGGCTGGCCGCGTGCGCCCGGGCGGCGGCGCGGTCGGCCGTCACCACCACACCCTTGCCCGCGGCCAGGCCGTCGTCCTTGACCACCCATGCGGCGTCGCCGCCCGGCGGGCCGAACCGGTCGAGCGCCGCATCGAGACGGGCGGGGTTGTCGACGACCTCGCTTCTGGCGGTCCGGACGCCGGCGGCCGTCATCACGTCCTTGGCGAAGGATTTCGAACCCTCGATCCGCGCCGCGGCTCGGGTCGGGCCGAAACAGGCGATCCCGGCGGCGCGCACTGCGTCGGCCACGCCGAGGACCAGCGGTACCTCCGGCCCGATGACCACCAGGTCGGCGTTGATGCGTTGCGCCAGCCTGGTCACCGCATCGCCGGAGGTGATGTCGACGTCGTACTGGTCGGCGATCGTCGCGGTACCTGCGTTTCCCGGCGCGATCGCCAGTCCGTCGACCTCGGGGTCACGCCGCAGCGCCTGCAGCAGCGCATGTTCACGGGCTCCGGACCCGATCACCAGGACTCGCACAACTGCTCACCCTAACGCCTGTCGTCACGGCGCCTCGGCCATACACTTGACAGGACACTGTATGGTCGAAGGTATGACGCAGACCACATGCCCGTTCGGACCCGGTTTTGACTTCACCGACCCCGAGGTGCTGGTGCGCGGTATTCCGGTGGCCGAATTCGCCGAGCTGCGCAGGACAGCCCCGGTGTGGTGGAACGAGCAGCCGGAGTCGATCTTCGACGACGGCGGCTACTGGGTGATCAGCCGCCACGACGACATCAAGTCGATCTCCCGCAACTCCGAACTGTGGTCGACCAACCGCAAGGGCGCGGTGATGCGGCTGCCCGAAGGCGTCACCGCCGAGCAGCTCGATCTCACCAAGGCACTGCTGATCAACCATGACGCCCCCGAGCACACGCGGCTGCGCAAGCTGGTGTCGCGGTTGTTCACCCCGCGGGCGATCGCCACGCTGGAGGAGAAGCTCCAAACGGCGGCGCGTGAAATCGTCTCCGCCGCAAAGGAAAAGGACAGCGGCAACTTCGTCGACGACATCGCGATGAGCCTGCCGCTGCTGGCGATCGCCGACTTGATCGGTGTGCCCGAGGCCGATCGCGAGAAGCTCTTCCACTGGACCAACGCGATCATGAACACCGACGACCCCGACTTCGACTCCGACCCGACGGCTGCCAATGCCGAGTTGATGGGTTACGCGTACTCGATGGCCGAAGAGCGCCGCCGTTGTCCGGCCGACGACATCGTGACCCGCCTCATCGAGGCCGACATCGATGGTGAGTCACTCGACGACGTGGAGTTCGCGTTCTTCGTGATCCTGCTCGCCGTGGCAGGCAATGAGACCACCCGCAACGCGATGACGCACGGGATGAACGCGTTCTTCGAGAACCCCGACCAGTGGGAGTTGTTCAAACGCGAGAGGCCCGATACCGCCGCGGACGAGATCGTGCGCTGGGCCACCCCCGTGCACTGCTTCCAGCGAACCGCGTTGTCCGACACCGAACTCGGTGGCGTCACGATCCGTGCGGGTCAGCGCGTCGGCTTGTTCTACAGTTCGGCCAACTACGATGAGAGCGTCTTCGAACAGCCCTTCCGCTTCGACATCCTGCGCGACCCCAACCCGCACCTCGGGTTCGGCGGCAACGGCGCCCACTACTGCATCGGCGCGAACCTGGCCCGCATGGAGATCAAACTGATCTTCAACGAGATCGCCGAGCAGATTCCCGACATCGCCAAACTCGCCGAGCCACAACGTCTTCGGTCGGGCTGGATCAACGGCGTCAAGGACCTGCAGGTCTCCTACGCGGGTTGATCGGGCCGGCACAGTAGGATTTCGCCGTGCGCACCCACGGCTGGTCGGGCTCGGCGCCGTCGACGGATGAGGAGGCGGTCGCGCGCATCCTGGATGCCGCGGGTAAGGCGATCGACGCCCGCGGCGCGGAGTTCTCGATCACCGACGTCGCGCGCACCCTGGGCGTCACACGGCAGACGGTCTACCGGTACTTCCCCAGCACCGACGCGCTGCTACAGGCTTCCGCACAACGTGCCGCGACCGGCTTTCTGGACCGGCTGGCCGACCACCTGCAGGGCGTGACCGACCCGCAGGAGGCGGTCGCCGAGGGCATCGCCACCGCGCTGGAGTGGCTGCCCCGGGACAAGCACATGGGTCTGCTGTTGATGCCCGCACGGGCCAGTGCGTTCAGCCAGACCGTCACCTCTGATGTGGCGTTGGAGTTCGCCAACTCGATGCTGCGACGCTTCGACGTCGACTGGTCCGGCCTCGGTTTCGCCGACGACGATCTCGACGAACTGGCCGAGCATCTGCTGCGGATCATCCAATCGTTCATCATCGATCCGGGCCGCCCGCCGCGCCGGGGCGCGGAACTGCGTGACTACCTGCGCCGCTGGGTCGGCGCGTCGGTGACTACCGCCGCAACGGTCCGCTGACCCCGCAATTGCTGCGCGGCCGGACCTCGCAGCGGCCGTAAACTCACGGTCGTGAGTGTTCTGGAGACGTTCCTGTCGACGTGGTCGCAGGCGCGCGCCACGTTCGGTGCGGGCGACCCGCAGGACGGCGCCGGCCTGGACCAGAGCGCCCGCTTCGAGGCCGTACGGGGCGAGGTGGAGGCCGCTGCTGCGGGTTCGGCTTGGACGGGCTCCGCGGCCGAGGGGTACACCGACGAGAATTCAAGGCAGGCAATCGCTCTGGGCGCCATGGCCAGCCTGGACCGGCGCCTGGCCACCGAAGTCGACAGGTCGGCCGCGGTGGTGGCGGCGGGCCGACGCGACCTGGACGCGGTGCGGCAGTGGGTGGTCGACGCCGCGGCGACGCTGCCCCGGACGGCGGCCGGTGAACAGCTGCTGTGGCCCGTTATCAGCAAGGGCACCGGCGAAATCGTGGAGATCGTGCAACGCTCACACGGCGACCTTGCAGCCATCGCACGACGGATGCGTGGCATCGGGGCCGAGTATGACGAGCTGGGCGCGCCGAAGAAAGCGCAGGACGCGCAACCCATCTCCTTCATGAGCGACGAGGGTGACGAGAAAAGCGGCGACGTGCCTGAGACGACCCTCGACCTCGCCGACATCGAATACCTGGAGCCGGGCGCCAAGGGCAGGCCGGGGATGATGGAACTGGTGCCCGGTTCCGGAGTATGGGTGCCGGACCCCGGCAGCCCCACCTACCAGCCGAAGCCGCCGGAAGCGCCGTTGGATTTGAACGACATCGAATACCTGGGACCGGGCGGGAAGGGTCAGCCCTGGCAGATGGAACTCGTCCCCGGATCGGGCGCCTGGGTCCCGGACCCCAATTACCCGGGCTACCAGCCGCGTACGCCGGAGGCGCCGGTGGATCTGGCCGAGATCGAAGTCGTCGACCCCAACGCCCTGGTGCCCGCCGACAAGGTCGAGCTCTGGCCCCACGCGGGCATTCTGGTACCGAATCCCTACGCCGGCGGTCCGTCCTAGCCGCGGACCGACGACACCGCCTTGACCAGCAGGTCGGGCAGGAGCGGCTGCGCGGCGAAGTCCGGAGCCAACCGGGCATCCACGTGGACGTAGACGTCGTCGAAGATTGCGGCGTAGAAGTACTCCGGGTCGGCGTACCCGTCCGTGGTGATCTTCAGAGCGAAGGTGGCCGCGCCGTCGATGTCGGGCGCGTCGATTCGCTCGGCGCTGCCGCGTCGCGGGTTGTTGTCGTCGGGCACGGTGTAGGTCAGCCGATCACACCCACGCTCCGGAATCTCCGCGGGAACCGATACCGGGGTGTCTGCGCCCACCGAGATCGCACGCCGCTCGGGCCCGTCGGCGCGAATCCCCATCGTGTCCGCGCCTGCCCTGCCCTCCACGGGCTGCAACAGGGTTCGGCATTCGGACGGCTCCACGGTGAACGGCTTACCGCTGGACACCACCGAGCCGACCCCTGCGACATAGATCGGCTTGAGCTCGCGCACTTCCGACGGGTACGGGACGAAGCCGGGCGGCATATCGTCTTCGAGTTGCGACAGCGCCGCCAGGTCGACCTTCTGCGCAGCGCCCGTCGACGTCGCGGTCGACGCATTGTCATCGCCTGGTTGCGAACAAGCCGCCAGCACCAGTGCGAAAGAAAGCAGCCAGACAACGGTGGGTCGAAAGCGGCGGGTAGACAACATCTCCCCACCCTAAGCGCTGTGCGGTACCGCTTCGTGCACCAATCAGAGGACCGTCAGCGGTAGCGACTTGCGGTCCTCGAACTCCCAACTCGAACCGCCGCTGACCCGCACGACCGACACTTCGGAGAATTCCTTGGCCTCCGTATCGGTTTCGACGACGCGCGCGGTCCACTCCCCAGCGGTACCGCCGACGACGACGTCGAGGCGCTTGTCGACCGCGGTGACGATCGCCTGCAACGGCCGCCGCTCGTCCGGCGAAACCAGCGACACCCATGCGCCGTCCTCGTGCGCCGGTGAGCGCCGCACATGCACGATGTCGGGTCCGAACTCGACGTCGACGTAACCGGCCGGGTTGAGCAACGGATGCAACTCCAGTGTGCGCACCGCGCCCTCGATGCCGCCGGGAAGCTTCAGCGCGCGATGGATGCGCTCGGCGGCGACGCCGGCCACCCCGATCAGCTGTTTGGCGCAGATTTCGGTCGCCAGCTCGGTGTCGGTGCCCGCGCGCTTGCCGACCGCGATCACGTACGACAGGTTGAGCAGGTGCATCTGCAGGCACACTTCATCGGCCATCCGCACCAGTGCCGAATGCGAGAATGCGCCGAAGTCGAAATCCGAGAGCAGCGGGCCCGAATAGTCCGCCTGCCCTTCGTCGTCGGGATCGATGGGGTCGAGTTCTGTTCGGGCGGCGCGGGTCCGGGCGATGACCTCGAGGACCGGATGGTCCTGCGCCTCCGGGTAGGACTCGTCGATGATCACGGTCCACGCGCAGTGGGGGTGCCGGTCGGCGGGTGTGCGTGGCGGGCGGTGGATCGGCCGGATCTGTGCCCGACGGTTGGTGGCCACCGCCGTGGCATCGAACGTCGGGTCCTCGATGTCGTGGCACATGCCCCGCACGTAGTCCTCGCCCATCGGTTCGACGTCGAGCAGCGCACCGCAGTGGTCGAGATGGAACTCGCCGTGCCAGCGGTCGTGCACGGTGTAGCGGAAGTCCATGAACTGCGGCGGCGCCCCGATGTCCAGCTGCAGGCCCTTGAAGATCGTGACGACGTCGGTGCCCTCGTACTTCAGTGCCTTCTGCATCCGCCTGGTGTAGATCGGGCTGGCGCCCATCCACTCCTCGATCGCGACCTGCAGCATCTCCTCGCGACCGAAATTGCTGATGACCCAGGCCATTCCGGACCGATCGATCAGCTGGCCGATCAGCAGCAGTTCGGGTAGCAGCACCGCCAATTGTTCGCGCGACAGCGACGAGTACCTACTCGTTGGGCTCGTCATGGACCGTTCCTCCGGAGTGCATCTTCACCGCGGCGTTGACGTTGGCTTTCTTATCCTCGCCTGCACCTTTCTGCGCCGCCTTCTTGCGGTTCTTGGTCACCTTGCTGACCACCCCGTCGAGCTTGGAACCGAGCGGAAAACCGAGGTACTGGGTCAGAAAGATCGCCATCTCCTTGAGCTCGTCCTCGGTCATCTCGCCGTTGGCCAGCGCGGCGTTGGCCTGGATCTCGGCCAGTTCGGAGATGCCGAGCGCCGTCACCACCGTCAACGTCATGATCCGCTTGTCGCGCATGGACAGACCGGGTTTGGTCCAGATGGTTCCGAAAAGGTGGTCGACGGTGAGATCGAAGAACGGGTCGCCTTCGATGTTGGGCATTTCCCAGCCGTACACCTCGTTCATCTTCTCGAGGCCCTTGCGGCGCAACTCGTCCATCCTCACTCCTTCGTATGTGGCACACCGAGACCGGCCGCCAGGTTCTGCAATGCGACCTCGGCCAGCGGAAGATCGACGTCGACCGACGTCCCGAGCGCCAACGCCAGCCGCAGATCCTTCTCCCCGAGCCCGCGGGTGTGAACGAACATGTCGTGCAGGAAGTGGTCGGACGTCAGCGGTTTGGTGTCGTCGCGGTGCATGATCGCCCCGGGTCCGCCGCTCTGGGCGTCGCTGTGCCGCACCACGCGGCCGAGCTTCTGTAGGTCGATACCCGCTGCCTCGGCGAGCCTCTGCGCTTCGCAGGCCGCCGCGAAGCCGGTGAAGGTCAACATGTTGCGGGCCAGCTTCATCCGCGTGCCCGCCCCGGGCTCACCGGCGCGAACCACCAGCGAGGCCCATCGCTTGAACACCGGCTTGACTTTCGCGAAGGCCTCGTCGTCCGCGCCGACCATGACGGCGAGCTCACCCTTGTCGGCAGCACCGGCGCCACCGCTGACCGGCGCGTCGACGATATGAATCCCTTTGGGACGCAGCTGGTCCGCCAACTCGCCGGCGGTGTCCGGCTCGATCGTCGAGTGGATCGCGATGACCGTACCGGGTGCGGCATGTTCGGCGAGTTGGCCGACGACATCACGAACCTGCTCGTCGTTGAGCACCGTCACGCTGATCACCTCGGCGGCTGCGACGTCGGCGATGCCGTCGGCAAGCGACGCTCCCGCCTCGGCCAGCGGTGTCATCGCGTCGGTGCGGACGTCGAACACGATCAGCCCGCCCGGCCAGTCCACCAGCCGCTTGGCCATCGGCGCCCCTTGGTTCCCGAGGCCGATGTAGCCGAGCTTGATATCGCTCATCGAATGATCTGTCCGCCGTCGACGTTGAAGATCTGTCCGGTGATCCACTTCGCCTGATCCGACAGCAGGAACAGGCACATGCCGACCAGATCCTCCGGTTGTCCCATGCGCGACAACGGAATCCCCTTGACGATGTCGGCCACCATCTCCTGCGGGGTGGTGGTGCGGTTGGCCTCGGTGTCGATCGGCCCCGGCGCGATGGCGTTGACCCTGATGTTCTGCCCGCCGAGTTCGGTGGCCAACTGCTGGGTCAACCCGTTGATCCCGACCTTGGCCAGCCCGTAGAAGTTCGAGTACAACCACGCCGCGGTCGAGGACTGGTTGACGATGGCCCCGCCGCCGCGCTTGGCCATCTTCTTGTACACCGCGCGCGTGCACACCAGCGCGCCGTCCATGTTCACGCTCATGAACTTCTTGTAGTAGTCCCAGTCCACGGTGATCAGGAAGTCCAGTTTCATGCCGCCGAAGATCGCGGCGTTGTTCACCAGGTAGTCGATACCGCCGAATTCCGAAAGTGTCTGCGCGGCCATCTCCCTGGCCGATTCGGGATCGGACACGTCCACCCGCACGGCCAACGCGTTACCGCCCTCGCCCTTGATCCCGTCGGCGACCTTCTGCGCGCCCTCGACGTTGATATCGGCCACCAGGACGGCCGCGCCTTCGCGTGCCAGCGCCTCGGCGTAGGCCTGGCCGATCCCGCCGCCCGCGCCGGTGACGATCGCGACCTTCTCCTCGAACTGCATTGTCTTCCTTCCTGCCGAGTGTTGGGTTGTCGCACGCTTTTCGCGCTCACACGTCGATCAACCCGACACTCGCCGCGTTGTCATCGTGCGGTGGCGATCGCTTTGATCTCCAGGTACTCCTCGAAGCCCGCCAGGCCCATTTCCCGTCCGAGCCCGGACTGCTTGTATCCGCCGAACGGCATGTCCGCCGAATACCAGACACCGCCGTTGATGTTGACCGTGCCCACCCGCATCCGCGCCGCCACCCGGTTCGCGCGCTCCTCGTCGGCCGAGAACACCGTGCCCGACAGTCCGTAGGCCGAATCGTTGGCGATGCGCACCGCGTCGTCGTCACCGTCGTGGGCGATGACCGTCAGCACCGGCCCGAAGATTTCCTCGCGCGAGACCTTGGCGTTGTTGTCGAGGCCGGCGATGACGGTCGGCTCGATGAAGAACCCGGCGTCGCGGTCGGCCGGACGTCCTCCGCCCACCGCGAACCTGCCGCCCTCGTCGATCGCCGAATCCAGGTAGCCCTGAACCCGGTCACGCTGGCGAGCCGAAATCAATGGGCCGCAGATCGTTCCGGCGTCCTGGGGGTCGCCCGGCTTGAGACCGGCCATCGTCGCGGCCGCCGCCTCGACCGCTTCGTCATAGCGAGCGCGCGGCACCACCAGCCGCGTGGTGATCGCGCAGCCCTGCCCGGCGTGCATGGACGCGGTGAACGCCGACATCGAGCACGCGCCGGCCAGATCGGCGTCGTCGAGAACCAGGAACGCGGACTTGCCGCCGAGCTCGAGGAACACCTTCTTGATCGTGGCCGCGCCGTCCGCCATCACGGCCCGGCCGGTCGCCGTCGACCCGGTGAACGAAACCATGTCCACCCGTGGGTCTTTGGACAGCAGCGCACCGACACCGTGGTCGCTGGAGGTGACGATGTTGACGACACCGGGCGGAATATCGGTGTGCTCGGCGATCAGCTTCCCGATCGCCGCCGCGCACCACGGAGTGTCGGGCGCCGGCTTGAGCACGACGGTGTTGCCCGCGGCCAGCGCCGGCCCGATCTTCGCCAGGTTGATCTGGTGCGGGAAGTTCCACGGCGTGATGGCGCCGACGACACCGACCGCTTCGCGGGCGATCCTGCGATGGGTCTTGATACCCATCGGCGAGGCGATCCCGAGGTCGGTGCTCCACTCGTAGGCCTCGGCGGTGTCGGCGCAGAAGCTCAGATCCTCGACCGGACCCTCGAGTTGAGCCGCCGAGGTCAGCATCCGCGGCGCACCCACTTCGGCGATCGTGATCTCGCGCAGTTCTTCGATGTGCTCCTTCAACACCGCCTGCAGTTGGCGCAGGCACCGCACACGCAAGTCGGTGTTGGTCGACCAGTCGGTTTCGTCGAACGCGCGGCGCGCCGCGTCGATCGCACGGCCCATGTCGTCGGCGGTGGCGTCGGCCGCGACCCCGAGCACTTCCTCGGTGGCCGGGTTGACGGTCTGAAACGACCCGCCGCTGCCCGTGACGAGCTTGCCGTCGATGAGCAGGCGACTTTCCCGATTGCCGAGCACTGCCATGCCGTCTCCGTTCCACCGCTGCTGGACAACTGTCCGGATTATTGGTTCGAACGATAGTCTGCGGGTGCGGTAAGTGGCAAGCATGGTGTTTACCTAGCTGCATACTTGCGGAGACAAGCCGGCGTCCGATAACTTGGACAGGTGTCCAGCGAACCCGTGGTGGCCGTCACAGGCCCGGCGCCTGCGACCACCGGCGACACACCGCGCAACCGCCGCCAGGAGGAGACGTTCCGCAAGGTGCTCGGCGCCGGCGTCGAGATGCTGCGCGAGTCTTCCTACGCCGACCTGACGGTGCGCGCCGTCGCCGCCCGAGCCAAGGTCGCGCCCGCCACGGCGTACACCTACTTCTCGTCGAAGAACCACCTCATCGCCGAGGTCTACCTCGATCTGATGCGTCAGGTGCCCTACTTCACCGACGTCAACGAAAGCAGGCTGGCTCGCGTCGAGAAGACGCTGCGCGCCATGGCGCTGATGGTCGCCGACGAGCCGGAGGTCGCCGCGGCGTGCACGACCGCGCTGCTGAGCGGCAGCGATGCCGCCGTGCGCGCCGTGCGTGACCGCATCGGCGCCGAGATCCACCGCCGCATCCGCTCGGCCATGGGGCCGAACGCCGATCCGCGCGCGTTGGCCGCGTTGGAGATGACGTTCTTCGGCGCGCTGGTCAACGCGGGCAGCGGCGTGTTCACCTACCACCAGATCGCCGACCGCCTCAGCTACGTGGTCGGACTCATCTTGGGAGACGACCAGTGACCGTCAGCGAAATCATCCTCGACCCCTACGATTACGACTTCCACGAAGACCCGTATCCGTACTACAAGCGGCTGCGCGACGAGGCACCGCTGTACCGCAACGACGAACTCGGCTTCTGGGCGTTGTCGCGACACCAGGACGTCTTGCAGGGCTTCCGCAACAGCACGACGCTGTCGAACAAGTTCGGCGTATCGCTGGACCCCGCCTCGCGCGGCCCGCACGCGTCGAAGACCATGTCGTTCCTCGCGATGGACGATCCCGACCATCTGCGTCTGCGCACCCTTGTCTCGAGGGGTTTCACCCCGCGTCGGATTCGCGAGCTGGAGCCGCGGGTCACCGAGATCGCCAACCAGCACCTCGATGTCATGTTGGACAAGGCCCGATCAAACGAAACCGTCGACTACGTCGACGAGTTCGCCGGCAAGCTGCCGATGGACGTCATCTCCGAACTGATGGGCGTGCCCGAACCGGACCGCACCCAGGTGCGCGCGTGGGCCGACGGTGTGATGCACCGCGACGAGGGCGTGACCGATGTGCCGCCGGCCGCGGTGGAGGCGTCGATCAACCTGATCGTCTACTACCAGGGCATGGTGGCCGAGCGTCGCAAGAATCCGACCGACGACCTCACCACCGCGCTGCTGGAAGCCGAGATCGACGGCGACCGGCTCACCGATGACGAGGTCCTCGGCTTCATGTTCCTGATGGTGATCGCCGGAAACGAGACAACCACCAAACTGCTTGCCAATGCGGCGTTCTGGGGATACCGGAATCCCGACCAGCTGGTCGGTGTATACGCCGATCTGGAGCGGGTGCCGCTGTGGGTCGAGGAGACGCTGCGCTACGACACCTCGAGCCAGATCCTGGCCCGCACCGTCACCGGCGAGCTCACGTTGTACGACACCACCATCCCCGACGGTGACGTGCTGTTGCTGCTGCCTGGGTCGGCACACCGCGACGAGCGGGTCTTCGAAGATCCCGACCGCTTCCTCATCGGTCGCGACATCGGCTCCAAGCTCATGAGTTTCGGCAGCGGCGCCCACTTCTGCCTCGGTGCGCACCTGGCGCGCATGGAAGCGCGGGTCGCGCTGACCGAGTTGTTCAAGCGAATTCGCGGCTACGAGGTCGACGAGGCCAACGCCGTCCGCGTCCACTCGAGCAACGTCCGCGGGTTCGCTCACCTTCCGATCACCCTCCAAACCCGCTGAAGGTCAACACATGCCCCGTTTTGAACCACTTCCCGAGCGGCGACCCGTCATCGTCGCCGGCGCCTCGTCCGGAATCGGTGAGGCGACGGCGATCGAGATGGCGGCGCACGGCTTCCCCGTTGCGCTCGGCGCACGGCGCGTCGAGAAGCTCACCGACATCGTCGGAAAGATCAACGCCGACGGTGGCGAGGCGGTCGGCTTCCATCTCGATGTCACCGACCCGAATTCGGTGAAGACCTTTGTTGCACAATCGGTTGAGGCGCTCGGCGAGATCGAGGTACTCGTTGCCGGTGCCGGCGACACCTATTTCGGCAAGCTGGCCGAGATCACCACCGACGAGTTCGAGTCGCAGCTGCAGATCCACCTCGTTGGCGCCAACCGTCTGGCTACCGCGGTGCTGGGAGGCATGCTCGAACGCCAGCGCGGCGATCTCATCTTCGTCGGCTCCGATGTCGCGTTGCGCCAGCGCCCGCACATGGGCGCCTACGGAGCGGCGAAGGCGGCACTGCTCGCCATGGTCAACAACTTCCAGATGGAGTTGGAGGGCACCGGCGTGCGGGCGTCGATCGTGCACCCGGGTCCCACCAAGACCAGCATGGGCTGGAGCCTGCCCGCCGAGAAGATCGGTCCGGCGCTGGAGGATTGGGCCAAGTGGGGCCAGGCGCGCCACGACTACTTCCTGCGTGCCGCCGACCTGGCCCGCGCGATCACGTTCGTGGCCGAGACACCGCGCGGCGGGTTCATCGCGAACATGGAACTGCAGCCCGAGGCCCCTTTGGCCGACGCCCCCGCCGAACGCCAACAGCTGAAGCTGAACGAGGAGAACCTGAAATGACGACCGCGATTGTGCCCAGAGTCTCCGGGGGCGAGGAAGAACACGGACACCTCGAAGAGTTCCGCACCGATCCCATCGGGCTGATGAAGCGTGTCCGCGAGGAATGCGGGGATGTCGGCTGGTTCCAGCTCGTCGACAAGCACGTCATCCTGCTGTCCGGCGCCGAGGCCAACGAGTTCTTCTTCCGTTCTGCCGACGAGGATCTCGATCAGGCCGAGGCCTACCCGTTCATGACGCCCATCTTCGGCAAGGGTGTGGTGTTCGACGCGAGCCCCGAACGCCGCAAGGAGATGCTGCACAACTCGGCGCTGCGCGGTGAACAGATGAAAGGACACGCTCAGACCATCGAGCGTCAGGTCAAGGGAATGATCGCCGACTGGGGCGACCAGGGTGAGATCGACTTGCTCGACTTCTTCGCCGAGTTGACCATCTACACCTCGACGGCTTGCTTGATCGGCGAGAAGTTCCGCAACCAGCTCGACCACAGGTTCGCCGAGTACTACCACGACCTCGAGCGCGGTACCGATCCGCTGTGCTATGTCGACCCCTACCTGGACATCGAGAGCTTCCGGCTGCGCGACGAGTCGCGCGTGAAACTCGTTGCCCTGGTCCAGGAAATCATGGACAACCGATTGGCCAACCCGCCCAGGGACAAGGCCGACCGCGACATGCTCGACGTGCTGGTTTCGATCAAGGACGAGGACGGCACCCCACGCTTCTCGGCCGACGAGGTCACCGGCATGTTCATCTCGCTGATGTTCGCCGGGCACCACACCAGTTCGGGCACCTCGGCGTGGACGCTGATCGAGCTGATCCGCCACCCCGATATTTATGCGAAGGTGCAGACCGAGCTTGACGAACTCTACGCCGACGGTCAGGAAGTGAGTTTCCACGCGCTGCGCCAGATCCCGCTGCTGGACAACGTGGTCAAGGAGACGTTGCGGCTGCATCCGCCGCTGATCATCCTGATGCGGGTGGCTCAGGGCGAGTTCGAGGTGGCCGGTTTCCCGATCCACCAGGGCGACTTCGTCGCCGCGTCGCCGGCGATCAGCAACCGGATTCCCGAGGACTTTCCCGACCCGGACGGTTTCAACCCGGACCGCTACAACAAGCCCGAACAGGCCGACATCGTCAACCGGTGGACGTGGATACCGTTCGGCGCGGGCCGGCACCGCTGTGTCGGTGCGGCGTTCGCGCAGATGCAGATCAAGGCTATCTTCTCGGTCCTGCTGCGCGAGTATGAGTTCGAGATGGCGCAACCGGCCGACAGCTACCGCAACGACCACTCGAAGATGGTGGTTCAGCTGCAACGGCCGGCGAAGGCGCGGTACCGCAGGCGAACCAAGTAGGCATCGAATGGGCTGCTACCGAATAGAAGTCGACCTGGACCTGTGCCAGGGCCACGCGATGTGCGAACTCGAAGCGCCGGACTATTTCACGGTGCCCAAGCGCGGCAAGGTCGAGATCGTCGACACCGAACCACCCGACGACGCCCGCGACGAGATTCAGAACGCCGTCGACATGTGCCCGACCCAAGCACTGGCCATCAGAGAAAAATAGGAGAAGAGACAATGCCGTCACTACCCCGCGAAGCGCTCGAGAACTGGGCCGAGCAGTGGCTCGAGGCCAATCGCGAAGCCGAACGCAACGGCGACTGGAAACCGTTGGCGGAGTTCTATACCGACGATGCGACATACGGCTGGAACATCGGTCCCAAGGAAGACGTGATGTGCGTCGGCAAGCAGGAGATCCGCGACGTCGCGCTCGGACTGGAGATGGAAGGTCTGGAGAACTGGGTGTACGAGTACCAGAAGGTACTCATCGACGACAAGCAGGGCGAGATCGTCGGCTTCTGGAAGCAGATCGCCAACAAGTCCGACGGCACGCAGGACGAGATCTACGGCATCGGCGGCAGCTGGTTCCGGCTCGATGCGGACCTGAAGATCGAGTGGCAGCGCGACTTCTTCGACTTCGGCCATGTGGCCAAGGGCTACGCGAAGCTGATCGAGTCCGGCGACCTGTCACCAGGGATGCAGAAGCGGATCGAACGCTCGCTGGCGGGTGAGAAGCTGCCCGGCTACTACCCGCTCGGACAGGCACCCTCGCCGATCTGGTGACCCGGCCAAGCAGTTGATTGGGGGTGCGTGTGACGTACCTAACTACTGCCTCTAGTCTGAGGTCACCGGCTCTAGCGGAAGGCACGTTCGAATGAAGACAAAAGGTGCTCTCATCTGGGAGTTCAACCAGCCGTGGTCGATCGAGGAGATCGAAATCGGGGACCCCGTCAAGGACGAGGTCAAGATCCAGATGGAAGCGTCGGGGATGTGCCACTCCGACCATCACTTGGTGACCGGCGACATCCCGATGGCCGGCTTCCCCGTCCTGGGCGGCCACGAAGGCGCCGGCATCGTCACCGAGGTCGGTCCGGGCGTCGACCACATCGCGCCCGGTGACCACGTCGTGCTGTCGTTCATCCCGTCCTGCGGTGAGTGTCCGGCGTGTCAGGAGGGCCTGCGCAACCTCTGCGATCTCGGCGCAGGCCTGCTCGGCGGGACCGCGGTTTCCGATGGCACCCACCGCATCCACGCCGCGAAGAACGGCCAACCGGTTATCCCGATGACCCTGCTCGGCACGTTCAGCCCGTACATGGTGGTGCACAAGAGCTCGGTCGTGAAGATCGATCCGTCAATTCCGTTCGAGGTCGCCTGCCTCGTCGGTTGCGGTGTCACCACGGGCTACGGCTCGGCTGTGCGCAGCGGCAACGTCCGCCCGGGCGACGACGTCGTCATCGTCGGCGTCGGCGGTGTGGGCACCGGCGCGCTCCAGGGGGCACTGGCCGCCGGCGCGCGCAACGTATTCGTCGTCGATCCGGTTGATTTCAAACGTGATTCGGCGTTGAAGTTCGGCGCGACGCACGCCTACCCCGACATCTACGCCGCGATGGCCGGGGTCGCCGAGGTCACGCAGGGGCGGATGGCGCAGAAGACGATCGTCACCGTCGGTGAGCTCAAGGGTGAGGACATCGACGACTACATGAACATCACCGCCAAGGGCGGCACCGTCGTGGCCACCGCCGTCGCCAACATGGCCAGCAACGACGTCAAGCTGAACCTGTCGATGCTGACCCTGTTGCAGAAGAACCTGCAGGGCACCATCTTCGGCGGCGGCAACCCGCACCACGACATCCCGCAGCTGCTGTCGATGTATAAGGCCGGCAGGCTCAACCTCGACGACATGGTCACCCGGCAGTACAAGCTGGAGCAGATCAACGACGGCTACAAGGACATGCTCGAGGGCAAGAACATCCGCGGCGTCATCCGCTACACCGACGACGACCGGTAGAGCCGTGACGCAGGATCAAACCGTCGAGAAGACACCGGCATTGGCGGCCTCGCACAATTCGTGGCGTTGCGTGCACGCCCACGACAAGGCGGGTTGGCTCGCGCTGATGGCCGACGACGTCGTGATCGAGGACCCGATCGGACAGTCCTTCACCAATCCCGACGGCACGGGTATTCGCGGGAAGGAGGCGGTGTCGGCGTTCTACGACGCCAACATATCCTCCAACGACCTCCGGATCACCTGCGAGGAGACGTTCCCGTCCAGCTCGCCGCACGAGGTGGCCCATATCCTGGTGCTGCGCAGTAGGTTCGACAACGGTATGACCAGCACGGTACGAGGTGTGTTCACTTACAAGGTCGACGACGCCGGGCTGCTGGCGAACCTGCGAGGCTACTGGAACATGGACATGATGCAGTTCGGCCAGGCGGGCAGCCAGTCGCCGGATGCCAACTAGCAGCCCCAACCTCAGCGGGCGCGGCGCCGTCGTCGTCGGCGGTTCGCGGGGCGTGGGACTGGCGGTGGCCGAGCTGCTGGCTTCCCTCGGTGCGGGAGTCGTCGTCAACGGCCGCGATCCGGAGGCGGTAGCACAAGCGGCACAACGGATTCCGAACGCGCACGGTCTTGCCGGATCGCCGGCGGATCCCGAGATGGCGGACGCTCTGATCGAATCGTGCGTGCAGGAGTTCGGGCGGATCGACGTTCTGGTCAACTGCGCGGGCACTCCCGAGCCCGCCGGTTCCTCGATTCTCGACATCACATCCGCCCAGTTCCGGGATCTGATCGACGCGCACCTCGGCACGACCTTCGAGACCTGCCGTGCGGCGGCGCCCAGAATGGTCGCGCAGGGCGGTGGCGCGATCGTGAACACGAGTTCGTTCGCGTTCCTCGGCGACTACGGCGGAACCGGTTACCCGGCCGGCAAAGGCGGGGTGAACGGTCTGACGCTGGCGATCGCCGCCGAGTTGAAGGAGCACGGCGTGCGCGCGAACGTGGTGTGCCCCGGCGCCAAGACGCGGCTGTCCACCGGCCCGGACTACGAGGCCCAGATCGCGGACCTGTACCGACGGGGCCTGCTCGACGAGGTCAGCATGCGGGGCGCCCTCGACGCTGCGCCTCCGGAGTACGTCGCGCCGACATACGCGTATCTCGCCAGCGACTTGGCCGGCAATGTGACGGGACAGATCTTCGTCGCAGCCGGTGGTTTCGTGGGGCGGTTCGACAGGCAGGCCCCGGCGATCATCGCCTACCGCGACCATCGGGACAGCCCACCGTGGTCGATCACGAAGCTCGACGAACTCATCCGTCAGCCGCGGTAACGACCACTGGCTTGTCGGTCGCCCGTGGCATGATCGACACCATGATCGAACGTATGTTCGACTCCGAGTTTGCCGCAGCCGACGACGCGGTCGTCGTGGGTGCGATCGCGGAGTGCGCACGCGCCGAGGCCGTCCTCGCGGCCCGTCGCCTGGCGGCGACCGCCGAGCTGACCGCGCGATACACCGAACCCGACGGGGAGCGCGAGCATCTCGCGATCGATGGTTGGCGTATGGCATCCGCCGAGATTTCGGCCGCGATGGAAATCAGCGACCGGGCTGCCTCGCGTGAGATGTCGATCGCTATGGCACTGCGGGAGCGCCTGCCCCAAGTTGCCGCGTTGTTCGCCCAAGGACAATTGCGCGCTGGGCTGGTGTCGACCATCACCTGGCGCACACAACTGGTTGTGGACTCCGAGACCCAGAAACAAATAGACACCGCTATCGCGCAGCGTGTGTCGAAGTGGGGCTCGCTGTCGGTCTCGGGACTGGAATCGGCGATCGACTCCCTGGTCGACGAATATGATCCCGACGCGCGGCTACGTCTGCGTGAGGCAGCGCGCGGAAGAGATGTGCGGGTCGGTAAGCGCGACGACGTGACCGGCACGGCGTCACTGTGGGGCCGCTTGACTGCCGCCGACGCAGCGCTGCTCGAGCGTCGACTCGCCCAGATGTTGAACGAAGTATGCAAAGACGATCCGCGTACCGTCGGGCAGCGCAGGGCAGATGCCCTGGGCGCCATGGCAGCCCACGCGGATCGACTGACCTGCCAGTGCGGGAGTGCGGACTGCCCGTCTGCCGGAGACGATCCACGTGCAACGAGCGTCGTCATCAACGTGATCGCCGAAGCCGCAGCCCTGGACGCCCAACCGGATCCGCAGATGTCAGGCGATGGCGAAACGCCCTCCACGGTGGAGCCTTCCGAGCCCACCGGCAAGCCTCTGGACTCGAAACCCACGGGCAATCCCACGGAACCGAAACCGGCGACGGCGCTCATCCTCGGAGGGGGCCTGATTCCGACCCCGCTGTTGGCCGAGCTGATCAAAAACGGCGCGACCGTCCGGTGGACGCAAAAGCCCGATGCGGCACCAGAAGCCGGCTACCGACCATCGCAGAAGACCGCGCGGTTTGTCCGGATGCGCGACATGACGTGTCGATTCCCCGGCTGCGACCGCCCAGCGGACTTCTGCGATATCGACCACACAGCACCGTATCCGGTCGGCGCCACACATCCGTCAAATACCAAGTGCCTGTGTCGAATCCATCATTTGTTGAAGACTTTCGGCGGCTGGCGCGATGAGCAGCGGGCCGACGGAACCGTCATCTGGACGGCTCCGTCCGGCAGGACATATGCGACCCATCCCCGCAGCCGGTTCTTCTATCCCTGCTGGGATACCACCACCGCCGCCCTACCAGCGGTCCAACGACCAGCAGACAGCGGACACAAGGGCGTCATGATGCCGCGGCGACGGCGAACCCGCTCCCAAGACCGGCTGCGACGAATCGAACGCGAACGCGCGCTCAATGCCGTCGATCGCCGCCGATATGCGGCGCCTCCCGCCGCCGAACCCAGCAGACCGCCGCCAGACGACCCGTGGGAAACCTACGGCGCCGCCATGGGTACCGACGATCCCAACGCCGAACCCCCACCCTTCTGACCGGCTCTCTATGCTCGACGTCATGGCGAGCGTCTTCACCAAGATCATCAACGGAGAGTTACCCGGCCGGTTCGTCTACGAGGACGACGAGATCGTCGCCTTCCTGACGATCGCGCCGATCACCCAGGGCCACACGCTCGTGGTGCCGCGAGCTGAGATCGACCACTGGCAGAGCGTCGAGACGGCGGTCTTAGGGCGGGTCATGGAGGTCTCACAGTTGATCGGTAAGGCTGTGGTCAAGGCGTTCCCCGCCGAGCGGGCCGGCGTGATCATCGCCGGGATGGAGGTGCCGCACCTGCATGTGCATGTCTTCCCCACCAACAACCTTGCCGACTTCGGTTTCGCCAACGCCGACCAGAACCCGTCGCCGCAGTCCCTCGACGACGCGCAAGCCAGGATCAAGGCTGCGCTGGCTCAGCTGACCTGAGCCGCCACATCGGCGACCCGCGGCAAGCTCACCTTGAACGTGCTTCCGCGGCCGGGGGCAGTGGCGACCGTGACCGTTCCGCCGTGCGCATAGACCAGCGAGTCGACGATCGACAGTCCCAGACCGGTGCCGCCACTGGTCCGAGCGCGCGACGAGTCTGCACGGTAGAACCGCTCGAACACTCGTTGCGCATCATCGGGGGTCATGCCCGGTCCTTCGTCGCACACCTCCAGCACGGCCCGATCACCTGAGGTCCCGACCCGAACCGTGACCCCCGCGTTTTCGGGGGTGTGCTGCAGAGCGTTGGCCATCAGGTTGCTCAGCACCTGACGGAGCCGGGCTTCGTCGCCGAGCACCTCCGGGGTGCCTGGCCCGTCGAATACCTCCATCTTGATCGCTCGCTGGGGAGCGATGGACTGCGCGTCGTGAACGGTGTCGGTGGCCAACGCAAGCAGGTCGACGCGTCGGCGCTCGAGTGGACGCTGCGCGTCGAGGCGGGCGAGCAGCAGAAGATCCTCGACGAGCAGACCCATGCGGCTGGATTCGCTCTCGATGCGGCTCATCAACATCTCCATGTCGCGGGCCGCGCCCTGGCGGTACAACTCGGCGAAGCCGCGGATCGTGGTCAGCGGTGTACGCAACTCGTGGCTGGCGTCGGTGATGAACCGTCGCATCCGTTCCTCGGAACTACGGGCCTGTTCGGCAGAGGACTCCGAGGCCGCCATCGCGGTCTGGATCTGGGCGAGCATCCCGTTGAGCGCCAACGAAAGCCGGCCCACCTCGGTGCGCGGGTCGCGTTGCGGGATGCGGCGGTCGAACTCGCCTGCGGCGATCGCCGCGGCGGTCTGTTCGACCTCCACCAACGGGCGAAGACTACGGTTCACCACGGCATAACCCGCGACACCGAGCACCAGCAGCACCGCCAGCCCGATCCCGACCTGCGCATAGGTCAACTCGCGCACCGTGGTCTGCACATCGGAGAGATCGATGGCCACGGTGGTCAGTTCACCGCCGCGGCCGCGGACCGTCATTGCGCGCCACTTCACGCCGGAACCGTCAAGCGAACCGATCGTGACCGGGACCGGACCGACGTCGTTGTCGGGCGGTAGCGCCGGTTCGGCGTCGCGGTCGTTGACCGCGATCCACATGCGGCCGTCCGCGCCGAAGCCACGGACGTAGAAGTTCGTCGGTGGCCGCGCGGGGTTGGGACTTTCACTTTCCACCGCGTCGGCGGATGCCCCACCGCGAGGCGCCTGCGCCCAGCCGCGCGATGCGTCGAGCAATTCCTGGTCGACACGGTTGCTCAGGGTGTGGCGCAGGATCGAAGTGACCGCGACACCGGAGGCCAGCAGGCCGCACGCCACCAACACCAGGGTGGCCGCCACCAGTGCGACCCTCAGCGGCACGCGTCCGGTCATCTATCCATTGTCTGCCGTGAAGATCAGCGCGGCTCGCGGAGTACGTAGCCCACTCCCCGCAGCGTGTGCAGCAGTCGCTTGTCGCCCGTGTCGATCTTGCGGCGCAGATAGGACACGTACGACTCGACGACGTTGACGTCGCCGCCGAAGTCGTAGCGCCAGACGTGGTCGAGGATCTTCGGCTTCGACAGCACCGTGCCGGCGTTGATGATGAAGTACCGCAGCAGGGTGAACTCCGTCGGCGACAACGACACCGGTTCGCCCGCCTTCCACACTTCGTGGGTGTCCTCGTCGAGTTCGATGTCGGCGAACGACAGCCGGGAGTTGCGGGGTTCTTCGACACCGCGGCCGGTGCGGCGCAGGATGACCCGCAAGCGGGCCACCACCTCCTCGAGGCTGAACGGCTTGGTCACATAGTCGTCGCCGCCGAGGGTGAGGCCGGCGATCTTGTCCTGGAGCGAGTCGCGCGCGGTGAGGAACAGCGCCGGCGCGTCGATCCCGTCGGCACGCAACCGGCGCAGCAGCCCGAACCCGTCCATGCCCGGCATCATCACGTCGAGGATCACCGCGTCCGGGCGCACCTCGCGCGCCTTGTCGAGCGCGGCCGGTCCGTTCGACGCGGTGTATACCGCGAACCCCTGGAACTTGAGGCTGACGGACAACAGCTCGACGATATTTGCCTCGTCGTCGACGACGAGCACCTTGGCCTCGGGGGTGTTCTCAGGTAGTGCAGGCATGGCCACCTAATTACTGTCCACCTCTTCGCTGACGACGTTCCTGCAAGCGGGCTGTGTACTTCCTGTGAGTTTGAGTTTGCGCTGTCCATAGACTGGGGTGATGAACTTCGGCAAAGCCCTGACCGATATCGCGACGGCACCGGCACGGGCGGCGCTGGCCGTTGCCGACGCGGGGCTTGCTATGGCCACGGGCGCGGTGGGCATGGCGCAGCGGACGTTGGGGGATCCCGCCGACAGCGGTACCGGATCGGCGTCGTTCGCCACGATGCTGGGCCTCAATGACGCGGTCGAACGTGCCAACCGGCTGGCCAGGCTGATGGACGACGACGCCCCGCTGGGCCGGGCGCTGGCGCCGAACGGGCCGTTGGACCGGCTGCTGCGGCCCGGCGGGCTGGTTGATCAGCTGACGGCCGAGGGCGGCCTGCTGGATCGGATGACCGCGGAAAACGGCGCGGTCGCGCGGGCTGTGGCACCGGATGGGCTGGTCGATCAGGTGATGGCCGAAGGCGGTCTGGTGGACCGGATGACCACCGACGACGGCGCGTTGTCGCGGGTGATCGCACCCGGCGGGCTGGCCGATCAGCTGCTGGCCAACGATGGTCTGGTCGAGCGGGTGCTGCGGGAAGACGGCGTGGCGGACCGACTGCTGGCCGAGGGCGGCCTGTTGGACACGCTGACCGATCCCGACGGGCCGCTGCTCAAACTCGCCGACGTCGCCGACACCCTCAACCGGCTGGCACCGGGGCTCGAGGCGCTGGCACCGACGATCGATGCGCTCCACGATGCCGTCGTGACGCTGAGCCAGGTGGTCAATCCGCTGAGCAACATCGCCGACCGAATCCCGCTGCCGGGCCGGCGGCCGCGCGCCCGGACGTCGTCGCGGACCGTGACCTCACAGCGGGTCATCGATGTCCAGGAATGAAGTCAGGCGTCCGCTTCGAGGTTCTTGATCGCAGCTGAGACGGATTCCGGGTTCGGTGGGCGGTCTTCGGGCTGCCACTCTTGGAGAAGCAGCACCGCGGCGCCGCGCAGCATGCGCACGTAGTCGTCGACATCGCTCTTGCTGTAGCTCTCGATGCGGGCCGCGATTTCGGGCACCAGCGGTTTGATGGCGGTGGCGATGCTGAGGCCGAGGCCTCCTCCGGTGCTGGCGCTCTCGTCGAGCAGCGTGAGCAACCGTTCCACCCGCGGTCGGGGCAACCCGGGATAAACGTGAGGGAAGTCGCGCAGAAGATCGTCCTTGACAGTCACGGGCAGCGGAGTTCCCCGAACCGACGACCAGATAAACTCGGGGCCCGCAGTGTGGCAGGCTCAATAGGACCGACCGTCGGCATACCGCTGTCGACGGTAGTGGCGACCGCCACCGCGATTCCTAGCCTTATACGTCGGTAATTGGCTATCACAGTTGGGACAAACGAGCCGCAGATTTTCGCGGCGGTTGTTCGTCGAGTCACCGTTGATATGGTCGATGATCAGCGCGAGGATTGAGCCATTCCACTCACTGGTGATGCCGCAAACGGCACAGCAGCCACACTGCTGCTCATAGAGGTAATCCCGAACGTAGTTGCCGTGGTAAGACGTACGGCCACAAACCCCGGTCTCCAACCAGGCATCCAAAAGTGACCGCCGCCGAGACGATTGTTGACATGCGTTGGAGCAGAACAGTTTCTGTCGACGGCCCCTTAAATGAAGGCCACAACCGAGACACATCATCGACATGAGGCCACGCTAGCCTCGAGGGCCGACAAGAATGGAGCCGCGTGAGAGACTCGAACTCTCGACATCCGCCTTACAAGGGCGACGCTCTACCAACTGAGCTAACGCGGCCGGCTCGGTGAACCGGCGACCATTCTACGATGGCGTGAGGACTAACCTGCCGACACGTAGTACATATCGCCGGTAAGACCAGTTGCCGCATCTCTTGAGTACGTTGCCGGCCTGTCCCGGCGGGGCTCGACGTACCCTCAGCGGCCACTCAACTCGCGGCGGCGAGGAAAGAGTCCTTCACCTGAGTTCGCAACGCCTCCAACGCTTTTGCGAGTAGGCGCGACACATGCATCTGCGAACATCCGACCTGCGCCGCGATCTGACTCTGTGTCATGTCCTCGAAGAAACGCAGCGTCAGCACCGTGCGCTGCCGTTCGGGTAGGGCCGCGATCAACGGGCGTACGGTCTGTACGTCGAGCACCCGGTCGAATCCGGCATCGTCGCTGCCGAACCCGTCGCTGATCGAACCCGAAGCGTCGTCGCGCATCGCCGGAGTATCGGTCGACAGCGTCGAGTAGTTGGAACCAGCGATCACCGCCTGCACCACCTGCTCGCGATCGACGCCCAGTTCCGCCGCGATCTCACTGGCTGTCGGCGCACGCCCGAGTCTCTGCACCAGTTTCGCGGTCGCCTTGTTGACCCTCGTCTGGAGGTCCTTGACCGTGCGCGGGACCTTGACCGCCCAGGTGTAATCGCGGAAGTGCCTACGGACCTCGCCCATCATCGTCGGCACGGCGAAGGACAAGAAATCGGCCCCGTTCTCGACATCGAACCGATTGACCGCATTGACCAGACCGACGCGGGCGGCCTGCACCAGATCGTCGTGCGCTTCCCCGCGGTTCCGATAGCGACGGGCGATGTGCTCGGCGACCGGCAGGCAGCGCTCGCAGATTCGCTCGCGCTGGCGTCGATGCGCGTTCGATCCTTCGTCGAGCGTCTTGAGGCGACGGAACATCTCGGTCACGTCGGAATAATCGGAACTGGCTGAAGCCACAGGTCACGTCCGTCCTCGAAGTTGAATACACGGGCTCGCGGATCTGAACCTGATCGGGCACGTATACCCCGGAGTTGACCAGCCAAAACCGGCGATTTTCGCCGGTGTTTGCCTCCGGGACGTCAGGCGGGCGGGAGTATGCCCCGGTCAGGTCTCGTCAGCGACGTCGTGGCGATCCTGGTGACCGCCGGGCGCCTCGGGATCGTCGTTGCGGTGGTCCAGATCGTCTTGGAGAGAACGTTGTTCGTCGGTGACTTTGGTGGCGTCGCGCGGGGTGGCCTGCGGGTCGTTTGCCGTTGTCATGCCTCAAGGGTCGCCCGATTGCGCACCGGCAAAACACTGCCGGGGTGTGAGGCGAAGTACATTGCTAGGACGCTAACTATTAGGGCACGATGGATTCTATGACCGTGTCAGTGCCCGCCGAGGTCGACCCCCTCGCGCTCGAACAGCAGGTGTGTTTCGCGCTCGCGGTCACCCACCGAGCCGTGCTCGCCGTCTACCGCCCGCTACTCGAACCGCTCGGCCTGACCCATCCGCAGTATCTGGTCATGCTGGCGTTGTGGGATCACTACAAGGCCCGCAGTGACCACGACGCTTCGACCAAACCGCTCTCGGTCAAAGACATTGCGCGCGCACTGCAGTTGGATTCGGCGACGCTGTCACCGATGCTCAAGCGCCTCGAGTCGCTCGGCTTGATCACCCGATCGCGCAGCGCCGTCGACGAGCGGGCCACCGACGTGCAACTCACTCCGCAGGGGGTGCAGTTACGACGCAGCGCGCTGGACATCCCGCTCGCCGTGGTCGAACGCCTCGGTGTCGACCGCGCCGAACTCGAACAGCTGCGTACCGTCCTGACCCGCGTGAACACCGCCGCTCTTGCTGCGGGCGCACTCGACGACTGACTGCCCAAGGAGGATCTGTGGCTGCCGACCGCCCCAACATCGTTCAATACATCACCTATTCGTATGGCCGCCGCCTGCCGGACTCCATGCGTCAATGGGTGGCCCGCGACCTGGCCGGGCCCGGCGCGCTCCGCCGGCACATGATCCGGATGGCCATCCCGCCGCTGTTCATCCTCGCGCCGTTCTGGCTGCTGCCCGCGTCGCTGTACGTACACCTGGAAATGACCGCGCCGATCTACATCTGGGCGATCCTGATGGCGCTGGCGCTCAACAAGATCTGGCGCCGCCACCGCCTCGCGCAGCACGGGCTCGACCAGAACCTGGTCGACGAGCTCAAGCGCGAGAAGGACGCGCAGATGCACGAGGATTATGCTCGTCGCTTCGGACCGCGCCCGGAAGAAGCGCGTTGGCAGCAGAACAGCAGCCCGTTCTAGCCTGCGCGAACCTCGTTGGCAGCGGCTACGAGATTGCGTAGCGAAGCCGTCACCTCATCGGTTCTGCGTGTCTTGAGCCCACAGTCCGGATTCACCCAAAGACGCTGCGCGGGTATGGCATTGAGCGCTTCGCGCAGTGACGTGACCATTTCGGTGACCCCGGGAACGCGCGGTGAGTGGATGTCGTACACGCCGGGGCCGACGCTGTTGGCGAAACCGGCCGCATTGAGGTCGCCGAGTACCTCCATATGTGAACGGGCCGCCTCGATGGACGTCACATCCGCGTCGAGATCCGCGATCGCGCCGATCACCTCGCCGAATTCCGAGTAGCACAGGTGCGTGTGGATCTGCGTCGAATCCGCGACACCCGACGTCGAGAGCCGGAACGCGTCGACCGCCCAGCGTAGATAGGCGTCCTTGTCCTTGGTGCGTAGCGGCAGCAGCTCGCGAAGCGCGGGCTCGTCGACCTGGATGATCGCGATACCCGCCGATTGCAGGTCGACGGTCTCGTCCCGGATCGCCAGTGCCACTTGGGCCGCCGTGTCCGCGAGTGGCTGGTCGTCGCGCACGAACGACCACGCCAGAATCGTCACCGGCCCGGTGAGCATGCCCTTGACCGGCTTGTCGGTCAGCGATTGTGCGTAGGCGATCCACTCGACCGTCATCGGCTCGGGCCGACTGACGTCGCCGTACAGGATAGGCGGCCGCACGCACCGGCTGCCGTAGGACTGCACCCAGCCGTTCTGCGTGGCGAAGAACCCCTCGAGTTGCTCGGCGAAATACTGGACCATGTCGTTACGTTCGGGCTCGCCGTGCACCAGCACATCCAGGCCCAGCCGTTCCTGCAGCGCGATGACGTCCGCGATCTCCGCTTTCATGCGACGTTCGTATTCCGCCGCATCGATCGTGCCCTTGCGTAAGTCTGCGCGCGCCAACCGGATCGCCGACGTCTGCGGGTAGGACCCGATGGTCGTGGTCGGCAGGTCGGGCAGGTTCAGCCGGTTCTGCTGCGCCACGCGGCGCTGCGCGGCCGGTCCGCGCCGGACACCGGATGTTGTGATGGACGAGATCCTCGACCGCACATGGTCGTTGTTCAACCGGGGGTCGGTGCGCCGCGACGCGATGGCGGCGTCGGACGCGGCGATTTCACCCTCGATCGCCTCGCGCCCGTCCCGCAAGCCGCGCGCGAGCGCCACGACTTCGGTCACCTTCTCGAACCCGAATGCCAACCAACTGCGCAGTGCTGCATCGATTTCCGGCTCGGCGTCAAGGGTGTAGGGCACGTGCAATGTCGAGCACGACGTCGAAACCGCGACGTGAGCCACCGAGCCCAGCAGCTTCGCCAAGGTGCCGAGCGCCGAGGCGAGGTCCGTGCGCCAGATGTTGCGGCCGTCGACGACGCCGGCCACGAGCAGCTTGTCGGCCAGTTCCGGCACCGCCGCGACCGCGGATACGCTGCCGGCGACGAGATCCACACCGATCGCTTCGACCGGTGTGCGCGCGAGCGCCGGTAGCGCGTCGGTGAGTTCGCCGAAGTAGGTGGCCACGAAGATCGCCGGCCGGTCTACCAGCCCGCCGAGCGACTCGTAAGTGCGTTCGGCCAGCTCCGCTGCGTTGCCGAGAACGTCGGTCACCAAGACGGGTTCGTCGATCTGAACCCACTCGACGCCTCGCCCGGCGAGCAACTGGAGCAGTTCACCGTAAACGACGACCAGGTCGGCGAGCCGCTCGATCGGCGGGCCGGCGCCGTCCACCGCCTTGCTCAGGGCAAGGAACGTGATCGGCCCGATGAGGACCGGCCGGGCCGGAATAGCCTGTGCCCGAGCCTCATCGAGCTCACCGAGCACTTTCGCGGCATTCAGGGAGAACGCGGTATCGGGACCGATTTCCGGCACGATGTAGTGGTAGTTGGTGTCGAACCACTTTGTCATCTCCAGCGGAGCGATCTCGTCGTTGCCGCGCGCAGCCGCAAAATAGCGGTCCAGATCGTCGCCGGCCTCAGCGACCCGCGGTGGCAGTGCACCCACCATGGCCGCGGTGTCGAGCATCTGGTCGTAGTAGGAGAACGTGTTGACCGGAACCGAATCCAACCCGCCGGCGACGAGTGCCTCCCAGGTGTCGCGGCGCAGCTCGGCGGATACGGACTCGAGTTCGTCGCGTCCGATGCCGCCGGACCAGTACTTCTCGACGGCGCGTTTGAGTTCGCGGTTCGGGCCGATACGCGGTGAACCGAGAATGGTGGCGTGAAACGGTGTTGCGGTCATGACGAGATCCTCATCGGTACGGCGGACAGTTCATCGCCGGAGGGCGTCACACCGAGCGCGGTCACACCACGAGCAACCCGCTTCGGCCACAGCCCATTCCACGAGGCGACGAACCACCGGACGCGGCGCGCCCGGTACATCTGGCAGGTCTTCGGACTCGCAGGCCCGCACGACGCTCGTGCACCTAATGGCCGTCGCTTCCCAGCCCTAGGGGCCAGTGCTGTTTGACGGCGGTCGTTCCTGCATACCGCTGCGGGACAGTCCCGGATTCTCACCAGGTTCCCTCTCGCGCCCCACCCGAACCGGCGTGCGGCACTCGATGCCGACGATCCTTTTCCGTCTCCGGAATCGGCTCGCCGGCAGACCAGCTGCGCGGCTAGCGTACCTCTACCGTCGATCCAGCCACTCGACCAGGGACCTCCCGGCCTCCAGCACATGGCGCTCCGCGATCTCGCGCGCCGCGTCGGTGTCGCGGCGTTCGAACGCGTCCAGCAGTTCCTCGTGCTCGGACAGCGAATGCTTCTCGTGCTCGGGGAAGACGGTGAGGAAGTTCGTGGGCACGACGCGCGCCGCCATCCTGATCTGTGTCAACAGTCGCGGCGAGTGGGCGGCGCGGTGAATCGCCTGATGGAACAGCCAGTTGGCCTCGCCGATGGTGTCGTCGCCGGACCGCGACGCGACGTCGAGGGCCAGGTCGCGCAGGTGGGCGAGTTCGTCGGCCGAAACGCGCTCTGCGGCCCACGCGGCGGCCTGGCCGGTGAGCACGCCGAGGATGGTGAAGCTGTCCTGCACGTCCAGTGGGCTGATACCGATCACGGTGATGCCACTGCGCGGCGCCACCCGCACCAATCCCTCAAAAGACAGTTCCAGCAACGCTTCTCGAACCGGCGTGCGGCTGGTCGCGAACTCCTCGGTGATCGCATCGAGGTCGATCCGGGATCCCGGCGCCAGTGCACCGGTGAGGATGCGGTCCCGCAGCTCCCGGGCGGCGCGTTCGCGCACCGTCCCCGAGATGTCAACGGATCCAGTCATCTGCCGACTTTAGCAGCGCGCAACACCCCACATTTGAAATCTGATATATCAAATGTTAACTTTCCGGCGTGACCCGAACCGACCACATGGCGCTCGTCGCCTTCATGCAAGCGGGCAGCACCTCGGTGTATGCCGGATCGTGGCGCCATCCCGCCACCGAGCACGGTTACCTCGACGCGTCCTACTACGCCAAGATCGGCCGCCAGCTCGAAGAGGGCTGCTTCGATCTGATGTTCTTCGACGACCGGCTCGCGATGCCCGGTATCTACGGCGGCTCGGTGGCCGAGGCAGCGCGGTACGGCGCTCGGCCGGTCAAGCTCGACCTCGGTGTCGTGCTCGGCGTGCTTGCGCACACCACATCCCATATCGGCCTGGGCGCGACGTACTCGACCACGTACTACGCCCCGTTTCATGTCGCGCGGACGTTCGCCACGCTCGATCACCTGTCCGGCGGCCGTGCCGCATGGAACGTGGTGACCTCGGTCAACGACAGCGAGGCACAGAATTTCGGCGTCGACAGTCACCTCGGCCACGACGAGCGCTACGACCGCGCCGATGAGTTCCTCGATGTGGTGACCGGGTTGTGGGACACCTGGGAAGACGACGCGGTGCTGCACCAGCGGGCGTCCGGTCAGTACGCCGACCCGGCGAAGGTGCACGAGCTCGGACACGTCGGACAGTACTTCTCGGCGCGCGGACCGCTGACGGTGCCCAGGACCCCGCAGGGGCGTCCCGTCATCATCCAGGCCGGCTCGTCCGGCCGTGGACGCGAATTCGCCTCGCGCTGGGCCGAATTGATTTTTACCGGCGATCCCGGCCTGGAGGTGGCCCGCAGTCACTACGCCGATCAGAAGGCGCGGATAGCCGACGCGGGACGCGACCCCGCCGGTGTGCGGATCTGCCCGATGGCTTATGCCGTGGTCGGTGAATCGGAGTCGCACGCCAAAGAGCGCGAGGCGATGCTGCTCAACGACCTCGTCCACCCGATGGCGTCGTTGACCCTGCTCTCGGAGTTGATGAACTACGACTTCGCGAAGCACGACCTCGACGACCCGGTCACCGATGAACTGATCGCCTCGGTCTCCGGGATCCGCGGGCTGGTGCAGAACCTGCGAAACCACATCGGCGGCGACACGGTGACCGTGCGCGACCTGGCGGGCCACCGCGCCACGCTGCTGCAGGGCCCGCGCTTCGTGGGCACTGGTGAGCAGGTCGCCGACCAGATGGCCGAGTGGTTCACCGGCGGTGCGTGTGACGGATTCGTCTTGGCTGCAACGCATCTGCCGGGTGCATTCGAAGACGTCGTCCGCATGGTGGTACCCGAGTTGCAGCGCCGCGGGCTGTTCCGCACGCGCTACGAAGCATCGACGCTGCGCGGTCATCTCGGGCTGCAGCGGCCAGCGGTCCGGGTCCCGGCGTGATGCTCGAGGGCTTGCGGGTGCTCGAGTTCGCGACGCTCGCGGCCGCACCGCTGGCGGCGACTTACCTGGGTGAGTTCGGCGCGGAGGTCGTCAAGGTGGAGGACCCGAGGTCCGGCGACCCGATCCGCACCTGGGGCAACCAGCGAGACGGCGTCGGGCTCATGTGGAAGTCGCTGTCGCGCAACAAGAAATCGATCACGCTCGATCTGCGCTGCGGCGACGGTCAGGCGATCGCCCGCCGTCTCGCCGAGCACGCCGACGTCGTCGTCGTCAACACCCGCCCGCAGACGCTGCAGAAGTGGGGCCTGGACTACGAGAGCTTACGTGCGGTGAACGACCGGATCGTCATGCTGCACATCACCGGTTACGGCCTCAAGGGGCCGAAAAGCGAACGCCCCGGTTTCGGCACGCTCGGCGAGGCGATGAGCGGATTCGCCCACATCACCGGTGAAGCCGGCGGCCCGCCCACCCTTCCGCCGTTCATGCTCGCCGACGGCGTCGCGTCGCTGAACGCGGCATACGCGGTGATGATGGCGCTGTACCACCGGGACGTACACGGAGCGCCGGGGCAGTTGATCGACATCAACCTCATCGACCCGCTGGCCCGACTGCTCGAGCAGACATTGCTCGGCTACGACCAGCTTGGTCTGGTCCCCGAGCGAGCCGGAAACCGTTGGGACATCTCGGCTCCGCGCAACACCTACCGCACCGCAGATGGCCGGTGGCTGGCGATGTCGGGCAGCTCGCCGACGCTGGCGTTGCGGGTCTTTCGTGCCATCGGCCGCGACGACCTTGCCACCGACGTCGATTTCGCCGATCCGCAGCGCCGGCTTGCGCGGGCCCGCGAAGTCGACGCGGTGGTGGCGGATTGGGTGGCGGACAAGACCCTCGCGGAGGCGATGGCGGTGTTCGAGGCCGAGGAGGTGGCCGCTGCCCCCGTCTACGACATCACCGATCTGGTTTGCGACGAACAGCTCAAGCATCGCGAAGTGTTCATCTCGGTCGACGATCCCGAACTGGGCGCCGTCACCGTGCAGGCTCCGGTTCCCCGCTTCTCCGACGCCAGAGGACAAGTCGGCCATCTCGGGCCGCGCCTCGGTGAACACAACACCGAGGTGTACGGCGAACTCCTCGGCATGTCCGCGACCGAAATCGACGATCTGCACGCCGGCGGCGTGCTGTGACACAAAGGATTCGACCATGACCGATCTGCTTCGTCGCTCCGAGCTTGCTCTGCCGGCGAGCAACGACAACATGTTCAGCAAGGCCGCCGGTTGCGGTGCCGACCTGGTGTTCCTCGATCTCGAGGACGCGGTTCCTCCCGCGTTCAAGGTCGAGTCGCGGGCGAAGGCGATCGTCGCGCTCAACGAATTGGACTGGGGTCGCACCGCCCGCGCCATCCGCATCAACGGCCTCGACACACCGTGGTGCCACGACGATCTGATCGAGGTTGTCACCAACGCGGGTCGCAACCTCGACACCGTCGTGATCCCGAAGGCACGCACGGCGCGCGACGTGTGGTGGGTCGACGTCCTGCTGACCCAGCTGGAGGCAAAGCTCGGGCTGCAGCGCAGGATTCGGCTGGAAGTCCTCATCGAGGAGGTCGAGGGGCTGGCCAACGCCGTGGCGATTGCGACCGCCAGCCCGCGCCTCGATGCCTTGATCTTCGGTGTCGGCGATTTCTCGCTGTCCCAGGGCGCGCGCGTGGACACCAACTTCGACCCGCTCGGCGACTACGTGGGCGATTTCTGGCAGTACGCGCGCAACAAGGTGATCGTCGCGGCCCGTATCGCGGGTATCGACGCGATCGACTCGCCGTACCCGGATTACAAGAACACCGACGGCTACGAACGCGATGCGCGCCGGTCGGCCCTGATGGGTTACACCGGTAAGTGGGCGATCCACCCCGACCAGGTGCCGATCGCCAACGCGGTCTACGCCCCGACACCCGACGAGATCGCCTTGGCGGAGCGCAATGTGGCGGCGTATCGCGAAGCCGAAGCCAACGGACGCGGCGCTGTCGGCGTCAACGGTGTGCTCGTCGATGCCGCCCACGTGAAGATGGCCGAGGAGACCCTGGCCAGGGCGGCGCGGTGCCGGACGAGCGCATCGCCGCTATGACAGCAGTGTCTGGCCGAGGTATCCGTCGGGTTCGACGCCGGGCAGAATCGCGAACGTCGCCGACCCGATCGTGGTGATCCACTCGTTGAACGCGTCCCCCGCCGCCAGTCGCTGCTGCACCGGGGTGAACTGTACGGCCGGATCGCGTTGGTACGCAGCGAAGATCAGACCGCTGTCGGTGGTCTGCCCCGCAGCCGGCGTGATGTCGTAGTTGTAGGGGCGGCGCAGGAACCGTTCATCGTCGCTGTGCGGCCGCGCCAGCGCGATGTGTGAGTTGGGCGGGATCACCGGTATGCCGTGCTCGGTTGCGGCGAAATCAGGTTGGTCGGTTTCCCGGTGCCCGGTGAGCGGCGCGCCGGAGTCGAGCCGACGGCCGACGGTGAGTTCCTTGCTGCTCCGGTCGAGTTCGTCCCAGGTGTCCATCTCCGCGCGGATCCGGCGCAGCACCAGGGTCGTGCCTCCGGCGAACCACGGCTGGTCGTCACCGTGGTCCCAGACGTGCCGATCGAAGCCCGGGCCGTCCGCGACATTGGCCGTCCCGTCGATCTGTCCCATCAAGTTGCGCATGCTGCCGCCCGGACCGGACCCGACCGCGTTGCGGAATCCGTTCTGCCGCCAGCGCAACCGGGTCATCGTGCGGACATTCTTCAGCAGCACCCGACTGGTGTGCGCGACGGTGATCGGGTCGTCGGCGCAGATCTGCAACAGCAGGTCACCACCACACCACTGCGGATCGAGTCGGTCAGTGGCGAACGCGGGCAGCTCGGCGACCGCACGTGGCCGCCGGTGCGCGAGCCCGACCCGGTCGAAGATGTCCGGCCCCACACCCACGGTGACGGTGAGCCGGGCCGGCCGTTGCGCCAGTTCGGGTTCGGTGTCGGCGAGCGCGGGCGTGCCTTGTGTCAACCGCTCGGCGTCCGACGTCCACAATTTGAGCACCGCGGCCAGCAACTGGCGCGGGCTGCGTCGTGGTTGCGGCTCCAAGTCGAGCGCGACGAACACTGCGTGCGTCTGCGGCCGCGTCGCCACACCCGCCTGATGCTCACCGTGAAACGGCTCGACCGCGCGGTCGAAAGGTGCTGTGGTCACCGCGGACTGGGCGATGCCGCTCTGGGTCAGGGTTGCGCCCGCCGCCACCGCGGCGGCGCCTCCCGCCAGCAGTCGTCGGCGGTTGAACTGGCCGCCCACCGCCGGATCACCCATGACCGTGGTGCGGCGGGGCCGAACCGCCCGCAGCTGGCTGGTAATCCTCGTCGGCACCGGCGAAGTCACGAACCTGCGCGGTAACCGGCAGCGTCGACCCGTCCTCGAACGTAACGGTGAGCGTGACCTCCGCACCGGGCGGCAGCGGCTGTTTCAGGTCCATCAACATCAGGTGGTCACTGCCCGGCGCCAGGGTGTGTGAGCCGTCCGCCGGGATCGCGATGCCACCGTCCTTGGGGCGCATAGTTTTGGAGCCGGTGCCGTTGGCGGTGCCGGTCGTCGCGACCTCGTGCACCTCCACCCGTCCGGCCACATCGGAACTGCCCGAGACAAGCCGGGCCTCGTGGTGTCCGGTGTTGGTCAACGTGCCGAACACCGCGGCCATACCGGTCTCGGCCGAACTGGCCCACTGGTCGGTGACGGTGACCGTCGACGCCATCGCCTGATGGTCGTGTTGCACCTGGGAGGTGCAGCCTGCGGCGACCATCGCCGCGGTCAGCGCGACGAGGCACGACATCTTTCGAATTCGGTTGTCAGACATTGATTTCAGCTTTCTGTGGGTTGGCATCACTGCGCCGCTTGCGTGCGCCGATGATCAGGTCGACGACCACGAATGCGGCGAGGCTGAGCCCGAACAACGGCAGAGCCCAGCCGATCGCGACCGCGCCGACGGCGAGCAAGACGAGCGTGACCGGATGCAGACCGCGAAGCGTGCCCCGCAGCGGCGGGCGGCCGAAGGCCCATGCCGATCCCCTGGTCGGTCTGCGTTGCCACCACATGCGATAGCCGCGGATCACGATCGTGATCAGACCGATCGCGCCGAGCGCCAACAGGATCTGGTTCGCGATGCCGAACAGCACGCCCATGTGGGCGTCGATCGCCCACCTGGTGAGTTTGGCCAGGAACGGCCAGTCGGCGTGATCCACCCGATCAGTGACCGCACCGGAGTCGGGATCGACGGCAACGGCGTCGTACCGGGTCGGCCAGTCCCGCTTGTACTCCTCGACCTGCCAGCCTTGGCCGTGGCCGCCCGGCGGATACATCCACATCGGCCCGGACAGTCCCGCGGCCAGCGCGGCATCCAGCGCCGTGTCGACGCCGTGCAGCGAGGCCGCACCGCCCGTGGCGGCCGGGCCGCCGTGCTGATGCCCGCCCGCGGTGCCGGCCTGCGACGACTGGCTCAGCGTGGTGTCCACCGACGGCGCAGTGGTGTTCAGCCTTTCCTGGAGCAAATTGACCGTCTCGCCGCCAAACCGGGACCAGGTGATCCCGGTGACGGACAGCCCGAGCAGCGCGACGATGATCCAAACACCCACTGCGCCATGCCATGACAGGGTGCGGCGACGGTCGGTCTTGTCCCGGTCGGGCAGCGCAAGACGACGCAGCTTCTTGGTGTCGCGCCGGTGGAAGTACCACAGCGCCAACCCGGCCAGCGCGATGATCCACAACCAGCTCGCGGCGAGCTCGCTGTAGTTGCGGCCGACCGCGTCCAGATGCAGGTTGCGGTGCAGTTCGTCGAACCATGCGCGCAGCGGCAACCACTGGCCGTAGGTGGTCAGCGCGCCGCGGACCTGCCCGGTGTACGGGTCGACGAAGACCGTGCGCGCGTAGTCGGGCGGTACGTCGTCGACGTTGAGGGTGACGCGTGTCGTCTCGTCGGGCGCTGCGGGTGGGCGGATGCGCTCCACCGTCCCGCCGGGCCGTGCGGCAAGCGCGGCACGGAGCTGTTCGGCCATCGGGAGCCGTTGCTCGCCGACGTGGTCGACGGTGAGCTCATGGCGGTAGACCGCGTCGTCGATCTGCGGGATGAGCGCGTACAGCAGGCCGGTGACGGCGGCGATCAGGATGAACGGACCGACGAACACACCGGCGTAGAAATGCAAGCGAAGCAGCAGTGGGCGCAGGCCGCGGAGCCGCCGACGCTCCGGCGCGCTGCGAGTAGGGGTCGTTGTCATGAATGGCGAACCTTCGGGCCGGCGGCCCGCCGAGCACGCTCGGCAAGCCGAAAAGTGAGGTGACGGGGTACGTCAGACGCGCCGCAACCGCGGCGGATTCGATGCGGCGACGGCCTATGCCGTCGTGGCGAAGCTCACCGGAGGAGCACGCATACCGAGGCCGTAACTGAACAGAACCGACTCGGCGACAACGGTTTTGGCGATGCGGCGCAAGCGGCTCACCCGCGGCCGTAGCCTGAGCGTCGCGAAGATGCGCAGCCACCGCAACACCGATGCGCAGACGACGTACAGGTATTCGGCTGCCGCGATGGCGGCGCCCAGAACGACCGCGGCGCCGAAGTGGACGGCCAGCATCGCCGGCGTGAGTCCGAGGGCGTCGGCCGAGTGGACATGCCCTCCCGCGACAGCGAACGTCAGGTGCCCGACGATCTGCGCGAGGCTCAGCGCGCCGGTCGCTGCCACGAAACGCGCGTGGCGACCGTCGAGCGGGGGCCGCGCCACCGCGGCGCCCGCGATGGCGCAGACCAGCAAGGCGACGATCAGCGCCGATCCCCGGGGAAGTTCACCGCCGGCGAACGTGTGCGCGGTCGCGGTCAAGACGGCAGAACACGCGCCGACCAGCCCTCCACGCACCCGGCGTGCGCGCGACTTCGGCGTGTTCACCAGCAGAACTCTACCGTCGGCGCGCTCGGTTCAGCCTTCGACCACGACACCTGCGGCGGCCTCGAGCGGTTTCACCACCGCGGTGAAGTCGGAATCGGCGCCCTCGATCCGCATCGTCGACTCCCACACCCGCGCCACCGCCTCGGCCAGCTCGGTCGGCAGGCCCAGTGCTTTCGCCTCCTCGAGATAGAGCCGGACGTCCTTGACCATCAGCCCGGTGGCGAAGCCGTAGTCGAACGTGCGCGGCAGAACCGCACGCGGGAACTTGTCGCGACTTGCGTGTGTCGCGCCCGACCCCAGGTTGAGGACGTCGATCATCACCTTGGCGTCGAGGCCCGCCTTGACGCCGGCCACCATCGCCTCGGCGGTGACCGCCAGCGTCGACGCGGCAATCAAGTTGTTGACGAGCTTCATCGTCTGGGCCACGCCGGGGGCCTGTCCGACGAACGTCGCGCGGCCGAGGGTCTCGAAGATGGGCTCGCAGGCCTCGTAGTCGTTGCGGGGGCCCGACACCATGATCGCCAGAGTGCCGGCCTCGGCCCCGTGCACACCGCCGCTGACCGGGCTGTCGAGCGCGGCGATTCCCCGCTCGGCGAGCAGCGCGCTGTTTCGCTGCGCCGCCTGCCGTCCCACCGTCGACAGGTCGACGAAACGTTCGGCGGCGGTGCCGGCCGCGATCT
>NZ_QMEW01000035.1 GCF_003284965.1 Mycolicibacterium sp. GF69 | reverse complement strand
GTGCGCCATCACTTCGGACGCCAGCAGGTCCAGCGTCTGATCGGACGCGCGGTCGTGGGTGAACAGCACAATCTGCGCGAATCCCCACGACTGCAGTTCACGAATACGGTTGACGATCGCGGGCGCCGTCCCGACCAGCCCGCCCTCGTTGAGGCCGAACGCCGGTAGCCCGAAACGCTTTTCGGCGAGCCGGCGTACCTCCGGCAGCGACGCGTCGTCGGGTGCGAGCGCCATCACCGCCTCCACTGACAACACGATGCTCGACGGATCGCGCCCGATGTCCTCGCAGATGGACCGCAGGACCGACACCTTGTGTTGCAGTTCGCCGAGCGCGTAGGTGGGCACGTTCCACACATCGGCGTACCGGGCGACCAGCGGCAGCGTGTACCTCTCGCCGACACCGCCGACCACGATCGGTGGTCTCGGTTGCTGGGCGGGACCCGGCTTGACGGCGAAATCGGTCACGGTGAAGTGCTTGCCGCGGAAGTCGATCCGCTCGTCGGCGAACGCCTGGGCCAGGATCTCCAGCGTCTCGCCGAGCCGTTCCGAGCGCTCGCGAAAAGACCCCCAGGGCAGCCCGACGCGGTCGTGCTCGTCCTCGATCGAACCGCTGCCGAGTCCGAGTTGCAGTCGGCCCGCCGAGATCTGGTCGAGTGTGGTGGCCATTTTCGCGAGCACGGCCGGATGACGAAACTGGTTGCACAGCACCATGTGTCCGATCCGTATGCGCTCGGTGTTGGCGAGCAGCGCCGTGGCCAGCGTCCACGCCTCCAGCGACGGGTAGTCGGGCAGGCCGGGTCCGTAGAGGTGGTCGTAGAGCCAGAGCGAGTCGATGCCCAGATCCTCGCATCGCTGGGTGCGATGCAGCATCTCCTCGTAGGTGAAACCCATCTGGGGCAGGTAGACGCCGATCTCCGGTGTGCCACTTCTTGCAGTCATGTCCGCGGTTCCCATCGCCGTCCAACGCTGTACTTTCCGCGGTTCGCATGGTAACGACATTCTCGGAAAACGAGAAGAATGTTCTAGACGGGACTCACAGACATGCGGTTCACCTTCACCCACCCGATGCACAGCCACCCGTACAACCCGGAGCTGGTCACCGGCAAGGGGATTGCCACGGTCGCGGCGGCCGCCGAGGCGGCGGGCTTCCACGGATTCGGGTTCACCGATCATCCGGCGCCGACGCAGCGCTGGCTGCAGGCGGGCGGCCACGATGCGGTGGACCCCTTCGTGGCGATGGGTTATGCGGCGGCGACCACGACGTCGCTGCGTCTCATCCCGAACATCGTGGTGCTGCCCTACCGCAACCCCTTCGTCGTCGCCAAGTCTGGCGCCACGCTGGATCTGCTGTCGGAAGGGCGGTTCACTCTCGGGGTCGGCGTCGGCTATCTGAAACGGGAATTCGCCGCGCTCGGAGTCGATTTCGAGGAACGGGCAGCGCTGTTCGAGGAGGCGCTGGAGGTGATTCGCGGAATCTGGACTACCGACGACTTCTCCTACGAGGGACGGCACTTCACCGCCAGCGGCATCACCGCCCACCCGCGGCCCGTCAGCGATCCCCATCCGCCGATCTGGATCGGGGGCAACACCGCCGCCGCCCGCAAGCGCGTCGTCACCCACGGCGACGGGTGGTGTCCTTTCCCGGCGCCCGCCGTGCTGGCCCAGACGGCGCGCACGGCGACGATGGACGCCGAGACGCTGGCCGCCGGCATCGACGACCTGCGGCGTCGGTTCGACGATGCCGGCTGTGACTGGTCGCGAATCGACATCACGTTCACCAACCCGGACGGCGGCAGCCCCGGCGGCGACGACTTCAACGCCGAGGCGTACCTCGCCGGGCTGGAGAGGCTGGCCGCGATCGGGGTGACGTGGGTGCAGGTCGGCCTGCCCGGTGACAGCCTCGCGCATGTGCTCGAGACCATCGACCGGTTCGGGGCGTCGGTGATCGCCGCATCTTGACGTCTTTCGGTGGTGGTTAGTTGGCGGGGTTCAGGCGCAGCGCCGCGTGGTAGATGGCGCGGCCGTGAAGCTCGAACAATGCGACCAGATCGATGGTGTCACCCTCACTAGTTCCCGCGCTGCCGAACGTGAACTTGTGTGCGAGATTTCGGGTGAAAATCGAGCACGAGTTCACGTTCGGCGGTCGGCGGCCATCGGAAGCTCTGCCAGCACCTCGGCGCGAGCCGGGTCGAAGCTCAAGAAGCCCTTGATGGGCAGCGTTTCGGGCGGCGGGTCCGGATAACTCCATGCGACGTCCTCGACCGTCGCGTCGCCGACCGCGGCCGACCAGTACGTCGCATGGCCCTTGTAGTTGCAGTAGCTGGTGGTCTGTGACGGCCGCAGCAGGTCGGTGCGCACATGCGCCGGGTCGACGTACAAGCGGGGTTCCAGCGATGTCTCGAAGACGATCACGGTGTCGGCGGTGTCGACCAGCGGTTCGCCGGCCACGGTCACCCGCAGCGCGCGATGCGTCGGCCGGCAGTCCACGCGGTGATACGGGTTGGGTGGGTAGTGCACGAGCGTGCGGCCCTCTTCCAGCCAGGTGTCGACGGCATCCCACGGTACGTGCACGAAACCGGGCGCCTCGGCGACGGGTTCACACGGGAGGTCGCCGACCACGTCGACGGGGAACGCATAGCTGAGCGGGTGGTCGCGGCGGTGCACCATCAGCGCGCGTTCGGTGTCGACGACGGCACGCCCGTCGCGCAGGGCCTGCACACGTCGCGGATGCGGTTCGACGAACACCACATCGGCAGGCAGCGGCGGGGTGAACCAGCCGGCCGGATCCTTGCTCAGCGGGCCGCGGGCGGCGACGAGACTCATGCTCCTCAGCTTTACAAATTTCGGGCACACCGTCACTTCTTCGTCGAACCCGCATGACGACGAGTGCAATTGGGAAGCCGGTACGAAACAATGGCGGCCAGGGGGTGGGATGAGACGACTCAACGGGGTGGACGCCCTGATGCTGTACAGCGAGACGCCCGAGATCCACATGCACACGCTCAAGATCGGGATCCTCGACGTGTCGGGCGTGGCGGACTACAACTTCGCGATGTTGCGCGACGTCGCGTATCCGCGGCTGATGGCGCTTTCGGCGCTGCGCTATCGGCTCGTCGACATCCCGCTGAAACTGCACCATCCGATGTGGTGGGAGGACGCCGACATCGACCTCGACTACCACCTTCGGCCGGCGCGCGTCGCGCCGCCGGGTGGGCGCCGCGAGCTCGACGACCTGATCGGCGAGATCGCCAGCACACCGTTGGACCGCACCCGCCCGCTGTGGGAGATGTACGTCGCCGAGGGTTTGGCCGACGACCGTGTCGCGATCATCCACAAGGTGCACCACGTGCTCGCCGACGGTGTCGCATCGGCGAATCAGCTGGCGCGGGCGTTGCAACCCGACGCGGTGGAGGAACCCGCTGTGGCGGGGCCGGCCGGCGACCCGGCACTGCGCTCCACCGCGCAACTGCTCAAAGCCGCGGGCCGCGACCACGCGCACCTGATCCGCCGCCTGCCCAGGCTGGTCAGCGAGACCGCCGCGGGAATCTCGCGGGTGCGCAAGCGCGCCAAGGAGCGGGGGCCGCAGCCCGACCTGGCCCGCAACTTCGCACCGCCGCCGACCTTCCTCAACCACGTGGTGTCGCCGGGGCGCCGCTTTGCGACGGCACCGCTGTCGCTGCCCGAGGTCAAGGAGACCGGCAGACATCTCGGCGTCACGCTCAACGACATCGTGTTGGCGACCGCCGCGGGCGCGCTGCGCACGCTGCTGCTGCGCTACGACGGGCACGCCGACGCGCCGCTGATCGCCGGTGTCCCGATCTGTACCGATGCGTCGCCGGATCGGTTGACCGGCAACGAGTTCACCTACATGATGCCGTCGCTGCCGGTGCACATCGCCGATCCGCTGGAACGAGTGAAGCTCACCGCGGTGGCGACGAAGATCGCCAAGGAGAGTCATCAGCTGCTCGGGCCGACGGTGCTGCCGGCGTGGATGTCCTATCTGCCGCCGGCATTGGCACCCCGGTTCTTCCGGATGCAGGCCAGCCGGATGGAATCCGGTGCGGTGATGAATCTGACGATCTCCAACGTGGCCGGCCCCCGCGATCGCGGACACGTCGCGGGCGGCGTGGTCAGCGAGATCTATTCGGTCGGGCCCGTCGTCACCGGCAGCGGGATGAACATCACCGTATGGAGCTACGTCGACCAACTCGCGATCTCGGTGCTGACCGACGACCGAACGCTCACCGACCCGCACGAGGCGACCGACGCGCTGCTGCAGGCCTTCGCCGACATCCGCCGCGCCGCCGGGTTGCCCGGGGAGTTGGCTACCGTGGGGTCGACCCTGCCACTGGCCGCCGCGTCCCGTTGACCGCCGTCGCACCCAGAACCCGAACCTTTACAGATCGACACAATAGTGTCACGCTCTAGGGGAGCCGGCAGCCCCTGGACCGGCGTTGCTGATCTGATCGGATGGGAACCATGGCGACTCGACCCTCCACCCACGATGTCGAGTTGGTCGACGGTGCACTCGCTGCCGATGGCCCGGTCAACCATCATCGACTCACTATCCTCACGGACAGCCTGTCCGAGTTGGTCGGGCTCGCGGGCGGTTGGGTGTTCGACCGGGCGCGAGCGGGCTGGGATGTCAACGTCCGGATCGAAGGATGTGGTGATGCTCGGCCGCTGGCGATCCTCGGCGCCAACGCGGTTGACGACTCAGCCGAAACTGTGTTGCGCGAGGTGCCGCGCGACGGCGCGCTCGCGGTCAGCGCGAAACTGCTGCGCGAGGACCCGCGGGTCCGGGCTCGCGTCTTCGAGCTGGCGAAGCGCGCGGGCGTCGAGGTGATGGCGTGGGGCGACGACTGGCCGGCGGAACTCGGTAGCCGTATCGACCCCATCGAGCACCGGTTGAGCGTCGCGGCGCGCGCGTTCAAAGCCCATGCGCTCGCGGCGGCGGAACTGGATCAGAATGTCGGTGCCACCGAGACGCTGTTCGATTTGGCGACCGAGTCGTTGCGGCCGCTGAATCCCGTCTAGCGAATCCAGCCTCGGCGGCGCAGCCACCAGTCGCGCGCGACCGCGACGAGGATGATGGCGGCGAACCCGATCAGGAACAGGTCCTCGACGCGTCCGGTGTGGTTGCCGTGGATGAGGGCCAGCAGAAACAGCGCCGACACGATGCCGCCGATGTGGATGAACTTGGGGTTCTCCTTCGACCAACCCCACTCCGCGGACGGCACGTCCTCGACGTCGACTCCGGTGTGTCGCTCCACCTCGGTGTTGGCCACGGCTGCTCCTCACGGTCGGGCTTGGTACTGCCGACATTCTGGCATATGCCCATACAGCGGCCTTCTAGACCGGCTTCCTACACGCTCCGTAGGGTGATGCGTGATGACACCGCGGACGCGAGGAGCAGAGGGACACATGCAGTTCGATGGCAAGGTCGCCTTCATCACCGGCGCGGCGCGCGGGCAGGGCCGCGCGCACGCGGTCCGCTTCGCCGAGGAGGGCGCCGACATCATCGCGGTCGACCTGTGCGAGCAGATCGACAGCGTCGCCTACCCGATGGCGACCCCGGAGGACCTCGACGAAACCGTCAACCTGGTGGAGAAGACGGGGCGCCGAATAATCGCCGAACGTGCCGACGTCCGCGATCTCGAGCGGTTGCACGAGATCGCGGCGAACGGCGCGGCGCAGTTCGGCCGTATCGACTTCGTGCTCGCCAATGCCGGCATCCTGCCCGCGGCGGGGGAGCAGGGGCGCGACATCGCCGCGTTCGTCGACGCGGTGAACGTCATGCTCAACGGCGTCTACTACACGATCACCGCGACGCTGCCCGCGCTACTCGCGCACGGTGACGGCGGCGCGATCGTGATCACCAGTTCCGCCGCAGCGTTCAAACCCGTCACCGTCGACTTCGCCACGATGAACCACGGCGCCGCGGGCTACACGGTGGCCAAACACGGTGTCGTCGGGGTCATGCGGCATTTCGCACGAGCGTTGGCGGAGAAGAACATTCGCGTCAACTCCGTGCATCCCGGCGGGGTGGCCACGCCGATGATCTACAACGAGGCGCTGGCCGAATGGTCGGGCGAGCACCCGGCGTTCAGCCTGTCGCAGCAGCCGCTGCTCAACGTTTCGCCCGTGGAGCCCGAAGCCATCAGCGACGCGATGGTGTATTTGTGTGGCGACTCCGGAAGGTACCTGACCGGTGTCGCGCTGCCGGTCGACGGAGGCCAGATCATCAAGTGATGTCGCCGTACCGCCGTAGTGCCTCCTTGCGCTCGGCGGCGTGGTCGACGATGGGCGCGGGGTAGCTGTCGTCATCGACTTCGGGTACCCAGCGGCGCACATAGCTGCCGTCGGGGTCGAACTTGTCGCCCTGGGTGGTGGGATTGAAGACGCGGAAGTACGGCGCGGCGTCGGTCCCGGTGCCGGCAGCCCACTGCCAGCCGTGCTGGTTGTTGGCCACGTCGCCGTCGACCAGTTGCTCGAGGAACCAGCGCGCGCCCCACTGCCACGGCAAGTGCAGGTCCTTGACGAGGAACGAGGCGACGATCATCCGGACCCGGTTGTGCATCCAGCCGGTCTCGGCCAGTTGGCGCATGCCGGCGTCGACGATCGGATAGCCCGTGCGGCCCTTCTTCCACGCCTCGAACCGCTGCCGCGCCTGGGCGCCGTCGTCGTATCGCATTCCGTCGAACGAGGAGTTCCAGTTCCACCATGCGCTGCGCGGCCACGCCTGCAGCACCGCAGCGTAGAAGTCGCGAAACGCCAACTCCCGCAGATACGCCTGCGCGCCCTCACCCCGGCCGAGGTCAGCGACCATGGTGCGGGGGTGGATCGCGCCGAACTTCAGATGCGCCGACATCCGGCTCGTGGCGTCGAGGTCGGGGCGGTTGCGGTCGGCGGCGTAACCGTCGAGTCCGTTGGCGACGAACGCTTTCCACTGCTCCCGGGCCGCGCTCTCACCGGCGGGCAGCTCGAGTTCGACACCGGCATCGGGAATCTCCACGCCGCCCGACACATCGGTCGGGTCCACCCAGCGCGCCGATTCCGGAGAAGACCCGGCAGGTGGGCGCCAACCGTGGCTGCGCCAGGCTCCGTAGAACGGAGTGAACACCTTGTACGGCGCACCGTCGGACTTGGTGACCCGGCCGGGCGACACGAGATACGGCGAACCCGACTCCTCGAGGGGGATGTCGTCGAGTGCGGCCCTCACCGCATCGTCGCGTCGGCGACCGAACGGTGCGAAGTCCGCGGAGACGTGCACCGCCGATGCGTCGATTGCCTTGGCCAACAATGGTATTCGCTGCTCGGGGCGGCCCCGTGTCACCAGCAGCTTGCCGTCGAGGCTGCCGCGCAGATCGCGCAGCGCGTCGTAGAGGTACTGCAGGCGACGGGCGCCCGAAGCCTCCAGCCTGGGATCGAGGACGTAACAGGCGAGCACCTCGCCGTCGGCGGCAGCCGCGGAGAGCAGCGACGGGAGGTCGTGCACCCGCAGGTCGCGCCGAAACCACAACAACGTGGGCATGGCATTGATGCTGCCCGCAATTCGCGATAGAGAAACAGGATGGAATTCTGGTCGGGCACCGCGTTCATGAAAACGTCAGAGATTCTCGGCCTCGCGTGCACCTTCGACGAGGCCGGCTACGACGGGATGGTCTGCTCGGACCACATGATCTATCCCCGCGAGTTGAGCTCGCCGTATCCCGACTCGCCGACCGGTAAGCCGATGTGGGCGCCGGAGACCGCCTGGCCCGACTGCTGGGTGCAGATCGGCGCGATGGCCGCGGTGACCACCCGGCTGCGGTTCTCCAACGCCGTCTACATCGCGCCGGCCCGCCCGCTGGTAGAGGTGGCCAAGCAGGTCGCGACGGCGTCGGTGCTCTCCGACGGTCGGGTTTCGCTGGCCGCGGGTGTCGGATGGATGCGCGAGGAGTACGAGTTGATGGGCCAGGACTTCGCCACCCGCGGCAAACGCCTCGACGAGATGATCCCCGCGCTGCGGGAATTGTGGCGCGGCGGCTGGGTGTCCTGGAGCGGCGAGCATTACCGGGTACCGGAGATGATGATCGAACCTCACCCGGTCGAGCCGGTGCCCATCCTGTGCGGCGGGGAATCCGAGGCCGCGCTCCGTCGCGCCGCACGCCTGTGTGACGGCTGGGTCGGCTACGCCTACCGGTTCGACGACGCCGTCGACTACGCGCGGAAGCTGCGCGCGCTACTGCGCGAGTACGACCGCCAGGGCGAACCGTTCGACATCATGCTGGCGCTGCTCGAGCCCCCGTCACCGGACCTGTACAAGCGGGCCGAGGACGCGGGCATCACGGCGGTGATGTGCAGTCCCTGGATGGGCACCGAACTGGGCCCCGGCGGTGTCGAGCGCTACAAGGAACCCATCGAGCGGTTCGCCGAGACGATCATCGCGAAGGTGCGCGCATGAGCTTCTTTGGCGTAGCCGCACCGACGGCAGGGCAGCCCGGTCCGGGAAGACCGGGCTGCCCTCCGAACTGTTGTGAAACCTGTTGCGTAGCAGGTCAGTTCGTCGGTGGCATCAACACCGTGTCGATGAGGTAGACCGTCGCGTTGGCGGTGCGTACCCCGCCACACACCACAGCGGCATCATTGGCCTTGATGGCGTCCCCGCCGCCGGTGACGTCGACCTCGGCGCCCTGCACCGTCTTGTGTGTGCCGATCACCTGCGCCGGATCGGCCTGACCGGGAACCACGTGATAGGTCAGGATGCTCGTGAGCAGATCCGAATCGGTCTTGAGCTTCTCGATGGTCGCCGGATCGATCTTTGCGAACGCGTCGTCGGTCGGCGCGAACACCGTGAACTGGCTGCCGTTGAGCGTCTCGACGAGGTTCACGTCCGGGTTGAGCTGGCCGGACAGCGCCGAGGTGAGCGTGGTCAGCATCGGATTGTTCGACGCAGCGACGGTCACCGGATCCAGTGCCATCCCCGCCACTGATCCCGGACCGGTCGGATTCTGGGCGGCGTAATCGGCGCAGCCCGGACCGACCAGGCCGGCCGCCGGGTCCATCGGCTGCTCCATCGGGGTGGGTGCGACGCTGGACGTCGTCTCCGCCGCGGCCGTGGGCGCCGGAGCGGTGGCGTCGTTCGAACACGCCGAAATGGTCAGGATCGCGGCCGCGGCCACACCCGCGACCGTGACGGTCTTGCGGAACTCGATTGTCATTGCCTGCTCCCTTGTCGCGGACGGGCCGGTGCCCGCCACTGTGCTGTGACGTCAGGGATTCGGACCGCCGCGCAGCGTGGATGGACGCGGATGGATTGCGTCAGATTTGCGTCACACTTCGGTTGCAGTGGTCAAGCGGTACTCGCCGGGTGACAACCCAACGCCGGCAAGCGGCACAATGGTTCGGTGAGTGTTTCGGCCTGCGCAGAGCGCAGCGACGGGTCACAGCGGCGACGCGTGCTGATCCTCGGCAGCACCGGGTCGATCGGCACGCAGGCGCTCGACGTCATCGCCGCGAACCCGGACCGATTCGAGGTCGTCGGTCTGGCCGCCGGCGGCGGCAATCCGGACCTGCTGGCGCGCCAGCGGGCCGCCACCGGTGTGACCAACATCGCCGTCGCCGACGAGTCCGCGGCCGCGCGAGTCGGCGATGTGACCTACGCCGGACCGGACGCCGTCACCAAGCTGGTCGAGGCCGCCGCCGAAACGACCGGAGTCGATGTGGTGCTCAACGCCCTGGTCGGCGCACTGGGACTCGAGCCGACACTGGCCGCACTGGCCACGGGCGCAACCCTGGCGCTGGCGAACAAGGAGTCGCTCGTCGCCGGCGGTCCGCTGGTCCTCAAGGCGGCTCGACCGGGTCAGATCGTGCCGGTGGACTCCGAACACTCGGCGATGGCCCAGTGCCTGCGGGCGGGCACGCCCGACGAGGTCGCCAAGATCGTGCTGACCGCCTCCGGTGGCCCGTTCCGGGGGTGGAGCACCGAGCGGCTGGAGTCGGCCACGCCCGAACAGGCCGGCGCCCACCCCACGTGGTCGATGGGCCCGATGAACACGCTGAACTCGGCGTCGCTGGTCAACAAGGGCCTCGAACTGATCGAGACCCACTTGCTGTTCGGCGTGCCCTACGACCGCATCGAGGTGGTCGTGCACCCGCAGTCGATCGTGCACTCGATGGTCACGTTCACCGACGGCTCGACGCTGGCGCAGGCCAGCCCGCCGGATATGAAGCTGCCCATCGCGTTGGCGCTCGGCTGGCCCGAACGCGTCGCAGCGGTGGCGCTCGCGTGTGACTTCTCCACCGCTTCTACCTGGGATTTCGAGCCACTCGACGACGAGGTCTTCCCAGCGGTCGCACTGGCCCGACAAGCCGGAGAGGCGGGCGGCTGTCTGACCGCGGTCTACAACGCCGCCAACGAGCAGGCCGCCGCGGCGTTCCTCGACGGGCGCATCCGGTTCCCGGGGATCGTGCGCACCATCGGTGACGTGCTGCGCGCTGCCGACCAGTGGGCGGCCGAACCAGCTACCGTGGATGACGTACTTGACGCCCAGCAGTGGGCGCGTGACCGCGCCTCGCGTGCGGTCGAGCGGGAGGTAATCACCACGAAATGATGTGGTTCATCGGTGTCGTGCTGTTCGCGCTGGCCATCCTGGTCTCGGTGGCTCTGCACGAATGCGGCCACATGTGGGTGGCGCGCGCCACGGGCATGAAGGTGCGCCGCTACTTCGTCGGCTTCGGCCCCACGCTGTGGTCCACCTGGCGGGCGAACAAGCACGGCGATCGCACCGAATACGGTGTCAAGGCGATCCCCCTCGGCGGGTTCTGCGACATCGCGGGCATGACCTCGGTGGAGGAGCTCGCGCCCGACGAGCAGGACCGCGCCATGTACAAGCAGAAGACGTGGAAACGCACCGCGGTGCTGGCCGCCGGCCCCGGTATGAACTTCGTCATCGGCCTGCTGCTGATCTACGGCATCGCGGTGGTCTGGGGGCTGCCCAACCTGCACGCGCCCACCACCGCGGTCGTCGGTGAGACGTCGTGTGTGAAGGCAGAGGTCAACAAGGGGCAGCTCGGCGACTGCCTGGCCCCCTCGCCGGCCGCCGCCGCGGGCATCCAGGCCGGCGACACCGTCGTGAAAATCGGCGACACACCGGTGGCGAACTTCGACGAGATGGTCACCGCCGTGCGAGCGCTCGACGGCCCGGCCCAGTTCACCGTGCAGCGCGACGGCGACGAGTTCACGACCGTCGTCGACGTCGTCCCGGCCCAGCGCTGGGTCATCAGCGGCGACACCACCGAACCGGCCCCCGTCGGCACGGTCGGCATCACCGCTGCGCAGTTCGGGCCCACGCAGTACAACGCGCTGTCGGCGGTTCCCGGAACCTTCGCCTTCACCGGCGACCTCGCCGTCGAACTCGGTAAGTCGTTGGCCAAGATTCCGACCAAGGTAGGCGCGCTGGTGCATTCCATCAGCGGCGGTGAACGTGACCCGGAGACGCCGATCAGCGTGGTCGGCGCCAGTATCATCGGCGGCGACACCGTCGAAGCCGGGCTCTGGGTGGCGTTCTGGTTCTTCCTGGCCCAGCTGAACTTCGTGCTCGGTGCGATTAACCTCGTGCCGCTGCTGCCGTTCGACGGTGGCCACATCGCGATCGCGTTCTACGAGAAAATCCGCAACGTGATCCGGTCGGCACGCGGCAAGGTGGCCGCCGCTCCGGTCAACTACCTGCGGCTGATGCCCGCGACGTACGTGATTCTCGTCGTGGTGGCCGGCTACATGCTGTTGACCGTGACCGCCGACTTCGTCAATCCCATCAGAATCTTCCAATAGGAGAGATAAATGGCCGCCGGCCAAGAAATAGGACTAGGAATGCCGGCACCCCCGGCGCCGGTCCTGGCACCGCGTCGCAAGACCCGTCAGTTCATGGTCGGCGACGTCGGCATCGGGAGCGATCACCCGATCGCCGTGCAGTCCATGTGCACCACCAAGACCCACGACGTCAACAGCACGCTGCAGCAGATCGCCGAACTGACCGCCTCGGGTTGCGATATCGTGCGGGTGGCCTGCCCGCGCCAGGAGGATGCCGATGCGCTGGGCGAGATCGCCCGCCACAGCCAGATCCCGGTGATCGCCGACATCCACTTCCAGCCGAAGTACATCTTCGCGGCGATAGATGCGGGGTGCGCGGCTGTCCGTGTCAATCCCGGCAACATCAAGGAGTTCGACGGCCGGGTCGGTGAGGTCGCCAAGGCTGCAGGCGCGGCGGGCATCCCGATCCGCATCGGCGTCAACGCCGGGTCGTTGGACAAGCGGTTCATGGAGAAATACGGCAAGGCCACCCCCGAGGCGCTGGTCGAGTCCGCGCTGTGGGAGGCGTCGCTGTTCGAGGAGCACGGTTTCGGCGACATCAAGATCAGCGTCAAGCACAACGACCCCGTGGTGATGGTGGCGGCCTACGAACAGCTTGCGGCGCAGTGCGATTACCCGCTGCATCTGGGTGTCACCGAAGCGGGGCCGGCGTTCCAGGGCACGATCAAGTCGGCGGTCGCGTTCGGCGCGCTGCTGTCGCGCGGCATCGGCGACACCATCCGCGTTTCGCTGTCCGCGCCGCCCGCCGAAGAGGTCAAGGTCGGCAACCAGATCCTCGAATCGCTGAACCTGCGGCCGCGGTCGCTGGAGATTGTGTCGTGCCCGTCGTGTGGGCGTGCCCAGGTCGACGTCTACACGTTGGCCAACGAGGTCACCGCCGGACTGGAAGGGATGGATGTCCCGCTGCGCGTCGCGGTGATGGGTTGCGTGGTCAACGGTCCGGGGGAGGCGCGCGAAGCCGACCTCGGGGTGGCGTCCGGCAACGGTAAGGGCCAGATCTTCGTCAAGGGTGAGGTGATCAAGACCGTGCCCGAGGCGCAGATCGTCGAGACTCTGATCGAAGAGGCAATGCGAATCGCGCAAGAGCGTGAAACAGATGCGAGCGGTTCGCCGGTCGTGACCGTAAGCTGAATGTGATCCCACACACTGGGTGAGCCCGCAACTCAACGCTGGCCCGGCGTCGGTAGAAAGAGATCCCATGTCGGCACCGCCGCTGTTTCGTCACGTCGACGAACGACGGATCTCTGTGGTGCGCGACGTCGGCGCGGTGATGCGAGTCCTCGACGAGGATCCGGTCGGCGCATGCATGGTTGCCTGCCGGGTGGCCGAGAACGGCGTGGAACCGTCGGCGATCGGCGGCGAACTGTGGACGCGGCGCAGCCCCACAGAATCGCTGTGCTACGCGGGCGCCAACCTGATTCCGTTGCGCGGCAAGATGTTTGATCTGCACGCCTTCGCGGACAAGGCGATGAGCACCGCACGGCGCTGCTCGTCGCTGGTCGGCCGGGCCGAGCTGGTGCTGCCGATGTGGCATCGCCTCGAGCGCGCCTGGGGCACCGCGCGTGACGTGCGCGAGCATCAGCCGTTGATGGCGCTGAACACGCCGCCGCTGTGTGCCGTCGATCCGGCCGTGCGTCAGGTACGCGCCGACGAGCTCGACGCCTATCTCGTCGCCTCGATCGACATGTTCATCGGCGAGGTCGGCATCGACCCGCGGCTCGGCGACGGTGGCCGGGGCTACCGGCGACGGGTCGCCGGGCTGATCGCCGCGGGCCGCGCCTGGGCCCGCTTCGAGAAAGGCGAGGTGGTGTTCAAGGCGGAGGTCGGGTCGCAATCGCCGTCCGTCGGACAGATTCAGGGTGTGTGGGTGCATCCCGACTGGCGCGGACATGGTCTGGGCACGGCGGGTACGGCCACCCTGGCGTCGGCGGTGGTGCGGTCCGGACGCACGGCGAGCCTATACGTCAACGACTTCAACACCGTCGCGCGGGCCACCTATGACCGCGTCGGCTTCCAACAGGTGGGAACGTTCGCGACCGTTCTGCTCGACTGACGATTCCGGCCGCCCCGACTGATTTACGCTCTGGGCATGGCTGACGACGACCGCACAATCGCGCGCAGAGAGATCGCCGACACGATGGTGCGCGCGCTCGAACGGCGACACGAACTACTCGACGTGATCGTGGAATCCGAGGACTACGACGCGGCCATCGAGGCCATCGCAGGCATGCTCGGCGCTTCGCACACCGCGGCCGAGGCGGTGCTGCAGTTGTCGTTCGACCGGCTGACCAAGGTGTCGCGACGCCGAATCGCCGCCGAACTCGAGGATCTCAACAACCAGCTCAGCTTCACGATGGGTGAGTCGGCCCGCCCCGGCGACACCATGGTGCTGCGGCCGTTCCTCGCCGATGGCGACCGCGACATCTTCGCCGCGCGTACCCAGGACGTTCGCGAAGCGGGCGACGGGTCCAGGGCCCCGGCGGGTGACCTCGACGACGAGATCCGCGCCGGGTTACGCCGCGTCGCAGCGGAGGAGGCGGCCTGGTTGGTGGCGGTGCAGGGATCGGAGAAGGTCGGCATGGTGTTCGGCGACCTGATCTCCGGCGAGGTGAACGTGCGGATCTGGATTCACCCCGAGCACCGCAAGCATGGTTACGGCACCGCCGCGCTGCGTAAGTCGCGATCCGAGATGGCCGCATACTTCCCGGCAGTGCCGCTGGTGGTGCGGGCACCGGCGGCGGGCTCCTGACGCATCGGCCCGCCGGCTCCTGACGGATCGGCGCGCCGGTCCCTGACGCATCGGCCCGCCGGTCCCTGACGCATCGGTCACAGACGTCACACCGATCGACATTCCGCACGCTCCCTCTCGACCTTCCGCTGCAATACGTCGGTCGGAGTGACGGATGTGATTAGTTCGCACGACGCACGGTGCGTCTGCGCGATGTTGAGGTCTCGAGTTCGTAACATCTGCCTCAATGGCATCTTCAGTAACACGGGCTGCGAGCTTGCTGGCGGTCGGAGTGGTGGTCGTCGGGCTCAACGGCGCATGTACGCCCAAACCGGCGGGTCCCCAACCGATCGCGGAAAAGTTCTTCGCCACGCTCGCCACCGGCGACACCGCGGGCGCGGCCGAACTCAGCGACCGGCCGGCCGAGGCGCGCGAAGACCTCAACGAGGCGTGGGCCGGTTTGCAGGCCACCCACCTCGACACCCAGATCCTGGGCTCCAAGTACGCCGAGGACACCGGCAGCGTCACCTACCGGTACACCTGGCATCTGCCGAAGGACCGGACCTGGACCTACGACGGAAAACTCAACATGGTCCGCAACGAGGGTCGCTGGGAGGTCCGGTGGCGCACGACCGGGCTGCACCCGCGGCTGGGCGAAAACCAGACCTTCGCGCTGCGGGCCGATGAACCGCCGCGGGCCTCGGTGATCGAGCGAGGCGGCACCGAGGTCTTGGTGCCCGGTTATCTGTACGGCTACTCGCTCGACGCGCGGGCCGCGGGCGGCGCGCTGATGCAGACGGCGCGGGCCGTCGTCGACGCACTGCGCCCCTTCGACAACACGCTGGATCCTCAACGGCTCGCCGAACAGGCCAGCTCGTCGAAGCAGCCGCTGAGCCTGATCACCCTACGCAAAGCCGACCACGACCGGGTGGCCGCCGCGATCGGTACGCAACCGGGTGTGGTCATCACGCCGATGGCCGAAATGCTGCCGACCGACGAGGCTTTCGCGCCCGCGATCGTCAACGAGGTCAAGAAGGCGGTCGTCGGAGACCTCGGCGGACAGGCCGGGTGGCGAGTGGTCACGGTTAACCAGAACGGCGTCGACGTCGACGTGCTCAACGAGGTGGCAGGTACGCCCGCGCCCTCCATCAGAATCAGCCTCGACCGGTCGGTTCAGGACGCCGCCCAGAATGCGGTCAATGTCACCGGTAAGAAGGCGATGATCGTGGTGATCAAGCCCTCCACCGGCGAGATCCTCGCCGTCGCGCAGAACGCCTCGGCCGACTCCGAGGGTCTCATCGCCACCACCGGCCTGTATCCGCCCGGGTCGACGTTCAAGATGGTCACCGCCGGCGCGGCCATCGAACGCGATATGGCCACCCCGAACACGATGCTTCCGTGCCCCGGCACGATGGACATCGGCCATCGCACGGTGCCCAACTACGGCGGCTTCGACCTCGGCACGGTGCCGATGTCGCGGGCCTTCGCCAGTTCGTGCAACACCACGTTCGCCGAACTGGCCAGCCGGATGCCGCCGCGCGGTCTGACCAAGGCGGCAGCCAAGTACGGCATCGGCGCCGACTATGACATCGAGGGGCTGAGGACCGTCACCGGTTCGGTGCCGCCGACCGTCGACCTGGCCGAGCGCACCGAAGACGGCTTCGGACAGGGCAAGGTGCTGGCCAGCCCGTTCGGTATGGCGTTGGCGGCGGCGACCGTTGCGGCCGGTGAAACCCCTGTGCCGCAACTGATCCAGGGCAGGCAGACCGAGGTCACCGACGCCCCGACGCCGATGGACCCGAAGATCCTCGAAGGGCTGCGGCCGATGATGCGGCTGGTGGTCACCAACGGCACCGCGGACGACCTGCAAGGCGCCGGCGACGTCCGGGGCAAGACCGGTGAGGCGGAGTTCGCCGGCGGTTCGCACTCCTGGTTCGCCGGCTACCGCGGCGATATGGCGTTCGCAGCGCTGATCGTCGGCGGCGGATCCTCCGAATACGCGGTGCGGATGCTCAAGGGCATGCTCGACGGGTTGCCGCCGGACTATCTGGCCTGATCGACGTCGTTCGCCGTACGGTGGACGGTGCGATGACCGACACCAACCACGATGCCATGCGCGTCTCCGACGCCGACCGCAACGGCACGTTGCGGCGGTTGCACAATGCCGTCGCGCTGGGGCTCATCGACATCGAGGAGTTCGAGGAGCGTTCGGCGGCGGTGGCGCGGGCGCGGCTGCACTCCGACCTGGACGCACTGGTCGGAGACCTGCCCGGACCGGGTGCGATCGTCACGTCGGCCGCCGACCGGGTCGAGTTGCGCGGTGTGCTCGGGTCGCTCAAACGGCACGGCGAATGGACCGTGCCGAGTCGCCTCGCCCTGCACCGGCGGGTGGGTTCGGTGGATCTGGATCTGACGCGGGCCCGGTTCGCCGGGCCGATGGTCGTCATCGAACTCGACCTGAGGTTCGGCGGGCTCGACTTGCGGCTGCCGGACGGTGCGAGCGCCTCGATCGACGATGTCGAGGTGGCCGTCGGAAGCGCCCACGACCATCGCCGCTACGCACCGGCCGAGGGCACGCCGCATGTCATCCTCACCGGCAAGGTGGTCTTCGGCTCGGTCGATATCCGCGGCCCGCGTAAAGGGTGGCGGTTCGGACCGTTCGACCGTTAGCGTCGGAACAGCTGCGATCCCATGCGCACCAGCCGCTCCCAGCCGGCCGGGCGACCGACGAGTTTGCCGATCAGCGGGGTCGAGTCGAAGTACGAAACACGTTCGGCGATCAGCCCGTTGGTGAACGTGAACCGGTCGACAACATCCCACGCGATCGGCTTTCCGCCGTAGGTTCCGCTCAACGTGAACTCGATGAAAACCTCACGGGCGCCGTGGCCGACGCGGTGTACGTCGGCGTGCAGATCGGGGACCAGGGCGAACAACCGCTGGAACGACGCTCGGCAGGCTTGCTTGCCGCGAAGCGTGCCCATCATCGGCTGGATCAGCACGATGTCGTCGCTCCAGGCTGCCTCGTGCTTGGCCAGGTCCGGCGTGCGCCAGATCTCGGCGAACTGCTCGGCGAACCGCGCAGCGAACTGGTCGTCCACCTCGTCGGGGGTCATGGCCCGAATGTAGCCGCGGCGTCCGACTACTCTGGCGTCATGCCTGTTCGTACTGCTCTACGGCCCGGTGTGGTGTCGCCGACGCTGCCGGTGCCCAACTCTGTCGCGCGGCCGGAGTACGCCTGGCAGCCGACCGTCAACGAGGGCAGCGAGCCCTGGGTGCAGACGCCCGATGTGATCGAGAAGATGCGGGTGGCCGGCCGGATCGCGGCGAACGCGCTCGCCGAGGCCGGAAAGGCGGTCGCACCCGGCGTCACCACCGACGAGCTGGACCGCATCGCCCACCAGTACATGATCGACCACGGTGCCTACCCGTCCACCCTCGGCTACAAGGGCTTCCCGAAGTCCTGCTGCACATCGCTGAACGAGATCATCTGCCACGGCATCCCGGACTCGACCGTCATCGAGGACGGCGACATCGTCAACATCGACGTGACGGCCTACATCGACGGGGTGCACGGCGACACCAATGCGACGTTTCTGGCCGGCGACGTGTCCGAGGAGCACCGGTTGCTCGTCGAGCGCACGCACGAAGCGACGATGCGCGCCATCAAGGCCGTCAAACCCGGCCGCCAACTGTCCGTCGTCGGCAGGGTCATCGAGGCCTACGCGAACCGCTTCGGCTACCACGTGGTCCGCGACTTCACCGGCCACGGAATCGGCACCACCTTCCACAACGGCCTGGTGGTGCTGCACTATGACCAGCCCGCGGTGGAGACCGTCCTGGAGCCGGGCATGACGTTCACCATCGAGCCGATGATCAACCTCGGCGGGCTGGACTATGAGATCTGGGACGACGGGTGGACGGTTGCCACGACCGACAAGAAGTGGACCGCGCAGTTCGAACACACGCTGGTGGTCACCGACGACGGCGCCGAGATCCTGACAGTCGCCGACTAGGGCGCTCGATTGCGAATCTGATGACGCCCCGACACGGATCTCCGTCGCCAGACTCACAATCGCCGGGCGGCGTGCTGCTCGTCGCGGGCACCACGTCGGACGCCGGTAAGTCGATGGTGGTGGCCGGGCTGTGCCGGCTGTTGGCGCGCAAAGGCATTCGCGTCGCACCGTTCAAGGCGCAGAACATGTCGAACAACTCCGCGGTCACCGTCGATGGCGGTGAGATCGGTCGCGCGCAGGCGATGCAGGCCCGTGCCGCGGGCCTGGCGCCGCACACGCGGTTCAACCCGATCCTGCTCAAACCCGGTAGCGACCGCACCTCGCAATTGGTGGTGCGCGGCCGGGTCACCCACTCGCTGACCGCGCGCGACTACATCACCCATCGCGACCGCCTGGCCGCGGTGGTCGCCGAGGAACTCGCGCAGCTGCGCGCCGACTTCGACGCCGTCATCTGTGAGGGCGCGGGTTCGCCTGCCGAAATCAACTTGCGCACAACCGATCTGGTAAATATGGGGCTGGCCCGGTCGGCAGACCTTCCGGTGATCGTCGTGGGCGACATCGACCGCGGCGGATTGCTCGCCCATCTGTACGGAACCGTCGCGGTGCTCGACGCCGAGGACCAGCGGCTGATCGCCGGGTTCGTCGTCAACAAGTTTCGCGGCGACCCGTCACTGCTCGCACCTGGTCTCACGCAACTGGAAGCGTTGTCCGGGCGGCCGACCTACGGGGTCATCCCGTATGCCGACGGGTTGTGGCTCGACGCCGAGGACTCGGTGTCGGTGGTGGCGCATCGCGTGGTCGGTGAACCACAGCCCCCGCGCGGGCAGGAGTGGCTGCGGGTGGCCGCGATCCGCTTGCCGCGCATCTCCAACTCGACCGACGTCGAGGCCCTTGCGTGTGAACCCGGCGTGCTGGTGCGCTGGGTCACCGACCCCGCCGATCTCGTCGACGTCGACGTGGTCGTCATCCCCGGCAGCAAGGCCACCGTGGCCGACCTGGATTGGTTGCGCCGCAGCGGCCTCGCGCAAGCGCTGCACGAACATGCCGCTCGCGGACTGCCCGTGCTGGGTGTCTGCGGCGGATTCCAGATGCTGTGCTCGCGCATCGACGATCCGGTGGAGTCCCGCGCCGGCGCGGTGGCGGGCCTGGACCTGCTCGACGCCGACATCGTCTTCGCCGCCGACAAGACGCTGTGCCGCCACGAGGAACCGTTGTGCGGCTACGAAATTCATCACGGACAGGTCAGCCGCGCCGACGAAGAGGAATGGCTGGGTATCGGTGTGCGGCGCGGAGCCGTGTACGGCACCCACTGGCACGGTGTGCTCGACAACGACGACGTCCGGCGTGCGTGGCTGGCCGAGGCCGCCGCGGCGGCCGGCCGCGGCGGGTTCGTGGTCGCCGACGACGTCGACGTCAGCGCTCTGCGCGACGCGCAACTGGACCTGATGGCCGACCTGCTGACCAGCCATCTCGATCTCGACGCGGTGCTCGCCCTGCTCGAGGACGGTGCCCCGGCCAGACCTACCGTCGTGACGGCGCTGCGGTGATGAGCTTGCGCCACGGGATCGTGGTCCTGCTCGCCGCGCTGACACTGACGGGATGCGCCCACCACATCGCGGGCACCGCGACCTGGCCGGGTGCCCGGTTGGACAGGGCGCTGCTCACCGCTGCCGACTTTCCGCACGGCGTGCACTATGACCGCGTTGCCCGGGAGCTGGGCGGCGGCGACGGCCCGGGCCCACCGCCGGCCATGCTGTCGCGGCCCGCCGGCTGTTCGGACGGCCTCACCCGGGTGATCGCCGCATCGGCCGAACGAGGACCGGGCAGCGCCGCTGAGTACGTCGTCGGCTACGACGGCGCGCGCATCGTCATGACGGTGCTGACGTCGAGCCTCGACCTGGAGGCGCTGGCCGCCACCGCCGACCGGTGCGCGCGCTTCGAGACGTTCTTCGATCGATCCTCACCCGGCATCCCGATCACCACGACCAAACTGGACACGCCTCGCCCCGACGCGCTCGTGTACGAGCAGACGATGCGGTTGGGCGACGTCGACAACCACGCCTACTTCTCCTTCGAGAACATCGGGACCATGGCCGTTTTCGGTATCGCGTTCCCGACACCGAACCCCACGGTTGGAGTCAAAGCCGCGCTGCCGCAGACCTTTCTGGACATCGTGGCCAAGCAGGCTCAGCGCGTCGCAGCGGTCTGATCCGCACGTTCACTCCCGGCGAAACGACCGCGGCGCTCCGCCCGCCGCTGTAGCGTGGCCCAATGCCATCCACGAGGGTCACCGTTGAGGGAATCAGCGTGCCCGTCGATCTCGCCGGTCCCGAGAAGGGCTCGGTGGTGGTGGTGCTGGGCGCCGGTCATCAGTCGACCGCGGCCTACGACGCGGTGTGCCAACGTTTGCACACCGCATCGCTGCGGACCGTCGTCGTCGCCCCCGATCCGCGGCTGACCGCCAAATCGGTCGTGGCCATCCTCGATGCGCTCGACGTGAAATGGGCGCTGCTGGTGGGGGACCGAATCGGTGGCGAGTTGGCTTGGGAGCTCGCCGCCACGCGGCTCGACCGGTTCATCGGGCTGGTCGTCATCGACCGAGGGCATCCGCGGGTCGCCGACGCTGCCGGGGTGATCCGCGACGAGCACTGCCCGCCGGTCGAGATGAACACCACCGCCTTGGTCAGCACGCCGGCGGCGCGAGCGGTGGCCAAGGCCAGCCAGCGTTACGTGTACGGCGACTACCGGATGGTCGATCTGCTGGGCAGGCGAAACGCCGCGGAGTCGACGGCACAGTTGGCCGCCGAAATCGTGATGCGCACCAGCACCTGGTAGCTCAGCCGGACGCCTCTTCCGGCGTCCACGCCTGCGGCAGCGCGGGGCTGCCCGGGAACAGGAAATCGACGAAAGCCTTTGCGGTGGGCTGTGGTTCGTGATTGGCCAGCCCGGGCCGCTCGTTGGCCTCGATGAACACGTACTCCGCCTCGGTGACATCGGGCACCAGCAGGTCGATACCGGTCACCGGTATGCCGATCGCGTGGGCCGCCTTGACCGCGACCTCGCACAGGTGTGAGTTCACCTTCGCGGTGACATCGTGGATGGTGCCGCCCTGGTGCAGGTTGGCGGTCCGGCGCACCCGCAGGCGGTTGCCTTCGGGCAGCACGTCGTCGAACGACCAGCCCGCTTCGGCGACCGTCGACTCGGTGACCGCGTCGATCGGGATGCGCGACTCGCCGCCCGTGGCCGCCGCCCGGCGCCGGCTCTGCGCGTCGATCAGCTCGCGCACGGTGTGGTGTCCGGTGCCGACGACCTCTGCCGGCCTGCGTAGCGCGGCGGCGACCACCTTGCCGTCGATGACCACCAGGCGAAGGTCGTCACCGGGGGCCCGCTGCTCGATCAGCACATGGGGGTGCTCCTCGCGGGCGCGGGTCAGCGCGGCGTCCAACTCCTCGGGGCTGCTGATTCCGACGGTGATGCCCTTGCCCTGCTCACCGCGGGTCGGTTTGACCACCACGTCGCCGACCTCCTCGAGGAAGTCGTGATCTTTTTCGTCGAAGGTGGCCAACCGCCCCTTGGGTACCGCGATGCCCTTCTCGGAGACCAGGCGGCGCGTCAGCCGCTTGTCATCACAACGCGCCATCGCCACCGCAGAGGTGAACTCCGACAACGACTCTCGGGTGAGGACGCTGCGGCCGCCGTGCGAGAGGCGCATCTCACCGGCCCCGGCGTCGAGCACTTCCACCCAGATGCCGCGGCGCATGGCCTCGTCGGCGATGATCCGCGCGTAGGGGTTGAGGTCCTCGATGGTCTCCGGCGGATGCGTGAACAGCGGTTCGTTGATCGCGTTCTTGCGTTTGACCGCCATCACCGGCACCCGCTCGAAGCCGAGTTTCTCGTAGAGCGCGATCGCGGCGGCGTTGTCATGGCTCACCGACAGGTCCATGTAGGCACGGCCCCGGTCGCGGTAGATCGAGGCGAGCGCGCGGGTGAGCGCGGCACCGACACCGGGCAGGCTGGACGCCGGGTCGACGGCCAGCGTCCACAGGCTCGAGCCGTTCTCGGGGTCGGAGAACAACCGTTTGTGGTCGACGCCGGTGACGGTGCCCAGCACGGATCCGTCGTCGTCGCGCACCGCGACCAGGTAGTCGACCGCCTCCTGGTCCAGGTGGTTCTGCCACAACACCTCGACGGGCCCGGGCACCATGCCGCAGCGCACGTAGACGCGATTCATCTCGTCGGCTTCGTCGACGTCCTGCAATGTGCGGATCGAGAACCCGCTCAGCGACGGATCCGGCTCGTCGTCCTCGGTGAACCTGAGCCGATAGGTGTGGCTCGGATCGATGAAGAGTTCGGCGGGGGCCATCGAGACCAGGACGTGGGGTTCGCGGGCGTAGATACAGATGTCGCGACGGCCCGGTCCCTCGTGGCGCAACACTTCGGCCAGCTTCTCGGGCTCGGCGAATGTCTGGCCGAAAATTAGTCGGCCCCAGCCCATTTCGATCACCACATCGTCGGCCATGACATCGACGAGATATTGCGGTGAGGCGTCGTGCAAGCCGAGCGTGATGGCCTCGGTCTGACCGGTCTCGGGATCGAGCGCCGTCATGCCGCCGGCCCGGTGATGCCGTGCCGCTGCAGCCACAGCTCGAGCAGCGCCAGTTGCCACAGTTCGTTGCCGCGCAGCGGGGTCAGCCGCCCGTTCGGGTCGGCAAGCAGCCGGTCGATCGCCGCGGGCCGGAACAGATCGCGCTCCTTGGCGGCGGGCGCGTACACCGCGTCGCGCACCATGTCGAGGTAGGGCCCCTCGAGGTGGGTGAGCGCAGGCACGGGGAAGTAACCCTTCGGCCGGTCGATGACCTCCGACGGGATGACCTGGCGCGCGGCCTGCTTGAGAACGCCCTTGCCCTCGTGCGCGATCTTCAACTCGGGCGGACACGTCGCGGCCAGTTCGACCAGGTCATGGTCGAGGAACGGCACGCGACCCTCGAGCCCCCAGGCCATGGTCATGTTGTCCACGCGCTTGACCGGGTCGTCGACCAGCATCACGGTGGTGTCGAGCCGCAACGCGCGGTCGATGCCGGTTTCGGCGCCCGCGCGCGCGAAGTTCTCGGTGACGAAACGCAAGCTCGGGTCGTCTGGTCGGCGACCGAGCGTCTCCGGCTGGTACGCCGGTGAGACCAGCGCGTCGTATCCGGCCTGGTCGCGGTCGAAGAACGCCTTGCGGTAGCTGGCGACCGAACCGTCGACGGAGGCCGCGTCCGGCGCGCCGAGTGGGGGATACCAGTGGTATCCGGCGAACACCTCGTCGGCGCCCTGGCCGGACTGCACGACCTTGACGTGTTTGGCGACTTCCTGGCTGAGCAGGTAGAACGCCACGCAGTCGTGGCTGACCATCGGTTCGCTCATGGCGCCGATCGCGCCGTCGAGCGCGGGCAGCATGCGCTCGGTGCCGATGCGGATCTGGTGGTGGTCGGTGCCGAAGCGCTCGGCGATGATGTCGGAGTACTTGAACTCGTCACCGGCGACGCCGCCGACGGATTCGAAACCGATGGAGAACGTGGCCAGGCCGTGCTGGCCCGCCTCGGCGAGAAGCCCGACGATCAGGCTGGAGTCGACACCGCCGGAGAGCAGGCAGCCCACCGGGACATCGGCGACCAGCCGGCGCTCGACCGCGACGCGCAGCGAACTGAGAACGGCGTCTTCCCAGTCCCGTTCGGACCAGTCGGCCCGGTCCGCGTGCCGCGTGAAGTCGGGTTCCCAGTACGTGGTGGTCGTGCGGCGGCCGTCGGGTTCGATCGCCACCAGCGACGCGGGCGGTACCTTGGTCACCCCGCGCAGGATCGTGCGCGGCGCGGGGACCACCGAGTGGAACGTCATGTAGTGGTGCAGGGCGACCGGGTCGATGCGGGTGTCGACATCACCGCCGGCGAGTAGAGCGGGTAGCGATGACGCGAACCTGATGCGGGCGGAGTTCTCGCTGACATACAGCGGTTTGATACCGAGCCGGTCGCGCCCGAGCAGCACCCGGCCGCTGTCGCGCTCGACGATCGCGAAGGCGAACATCCCGTAGAGGCGGTCGACGAACCGGTCGCCCCAGTGGTGGTACGCCTTGAGCAGCACTTCGGTGTCGCTGTGCGAGAAGAACCGGTAGCCGTGGTCGCGCAGCTCGCGGCGCAACTGCTGGTAGTTGTAGATGCAGCCGTTCCACGCGACCGCCAGCCCCAGTTCGGAGTCGAGCATGGGCTGGCCGCCCGCTTCGGAGAGGTCGATGATCTTCAGGCGACGATGACCGAGCGCGACTCTGCCTTGAGACCACGCGCCCGCCGAGTCCGGACCCCTTGGCGCCATCGCCTCGGCCATGGCCGAGACAGCTGCGACATCAGGTACCCGGCCGTCGAGACGCACCTCGCCGGTGGCTCCACACACCCCCTCGACATTACCCTTGTTGACGCCAGCGAAACCTGGGGCGGGTGTGACGTGGGTCGACTCGATGCTGGTGGGGCCGTAGAACCGCGACGGCCGCACCTGCCGCGAGCAACCCCCGGGGCACCGTCGGCAACATTCCGTCAGCACCATCTCGTCAGCGGTATCGAGGAAAGGCCCCACACAGATGAGCCTCACATCGGGCATGCTCTCGCAGGACGACCTCGAACAGCTGGTGGCGGCCGGGGACATCGACACGGTCATCGTCGCCTTCTGCGACATGCAGGGCAGGCTGACCGGCAAGCGGGTGTCGGGCCGGTTGTTCGTCGAGGAGGTCGGCGCGCACGGCGCCGAATGTTGCAACTACCTCATGGCGGTCGACGTCGACATGAACACCGTTGGCGGGTACTCGATGTCGAGCTGGGAGACCGGGTACGGCGACATGGTGATGACGCCCGACTTCGCCACGCTGCGGATGATTCCGTGGCTGCCGGGGACTGCGTTGGTGATGGCCGACCTCGGCTGGCACGACGGCAGCCCCGTTCGCCAGGCCCCGCGCAGTATTCTCAACCACCAGATCGATCGGCTCGCCGAACGCGGTCTGATCCCATACGTCGGCACCGAACTCGAGTTCATGGTGTTCGACGACGGCTACCGCGAGGCGTGGGCGAAGGGGTACCGGGGGATGACCGCGGCCTCCGACTACAACGTCGATTACGCGATGCTCGGTTCGACGCGGATGGAGCCGCTGCTGCGCGACATCCGGCTCGGTATGACCGGAGCGGGCATGTACTGCGAAGGCGTCAAGGGTGAATGCAATGTCGGTCAGCAGGAGATCGCGTTCCGCTATGACCATGCGCGCGTCACCTGTGACAACCACACGATCTACAAGAACGGCGCCAAGGAGATCGCCGACCAGCACGGCAAGAGCCTGACGTTCATGGCGAAATTCGATGAGCGCGAGGGCAACAGCTGCCACATCCACATCTCGTTGCGGGGCACTGATGGTTCGGCGGTGTGTGCCGCCGAAGAGGACCCGCTGGGCATGTCACCGATGTTCCGCAGCTTCATCGCCGGCCAGTTGGCGACGCTGCGTGAACTCACGCTGTTCTACGCGCCGAACATCAACTCCTACAAGCGGTTCGTCGACGGCAGTTTCGCACCGACGGCGATCGCCTGGGGGCTGGACAACCGCACCTGCGCGCTGCGGGTCGTCGGCCACGGTCACGGCATGCGGATGGAGAACCGGGCGCCCGGCGGCGACGTCAACCAGTACCTCGCGGTCTCGGCGCTGATCGCCGGTGGCCTGTACGGTATCGAGCGCGAGCTCGAGCTGTCCGATCCCACGGAGGGCAATGCGTACACCAGTGGCGCAGAACGACTTCCGACGACACTCACCGAAGCCGCCGCGTTGTTCGAGAAGTCCGAGGTCGCGCGGGCGGCGTTCGGCGACGACGTCGTCGAGCACTACCTCAACAATGCCCGCGTCGAGCTGGCCGCGTTCAACGCCGCCGTCACCGACTGGGAGAGGGTGCGGGGCTTTGAGCGGCTCTGACTCCGCCGCTCGGCAGAATAAGGGCCGGCCCGTGCTCGGGTTGACCACTTACCTGCAGCAGGCGCAGACCGGCGTGTGGGATGTGCGGGCGAGCTTTCTGCCCGCGATCTACTTCGACGGAGTCGGACTGGCCGGTGGCACCTCGGTGTTGCTGCCGCCGCAACCTGTCGACGCCGACATCGCCGAGCGGCTGCTCGACGGGCTCGACGGGCTCATCCTCACCGGCGGCCGCGATGTGGTGCCCGCTTCCTACGGCCAGGAGCGGCATCCGGCCACCGACGAGGACGTCGCTGAGGACCGTCGCCGTGACGAGCTCGAGTTCGCGCTGGTACGGGGTGCGATGCGGCGTGGCATGCCGGTGTTGGGTATCTGCCGCGGCGCCCAGGTGCTCAACGTCGCATTGGGCGGCACGCTGCACCAGCATCTGCCCGACGTCATCGGACACGGCCGCCACCAGCAGGGCAGCGCGGTGTTCAGCACCTCAACGGTCCGCACGGTGCCGGGCACGCGGTTGGCCGGGCTGATCGGCGACTCGTCGGATGCGCAGTGCTATCACCACCAGGCGATCGACCGCCCCGGCGACGGTTTGGTGGTCAGCGCGCAGGACGAGGACGGCGTCATCGAGGCGGTCGAGATCCTGGGCGACGCGTTCGTTCTGGCGGTGCAGTGGCATCCCGAAGAGCGTCTCGACGATCTGCGGTTGTTCGCCGCGGTCGTGGAAGCCGCCGGCGCATATGCGAGCGAAAGGGCGAAAGCTTGAGCACATCCGAGGTGATCAACCCGGCGACCGAGGAGTTGTTGCGCACGGTCGAGCAGACCGACGAGGCCGCGGTCGACGATACGGTGGCGCGGGCGAAGGCGGCGCAACGGGATTGGGCGCGAGCGGAACCTGCCGCGCGGGCCGCTGCGCTGCGCGCCTTCGCGGAGATGGTCGACGCGCACGTCGACGAGTTGGCGGCGCTGGAGGTCGCCAACTCCGGGCATCCGATCGGTAACGCCGAATGGGAGGCCGGCCACGTCCGCGATGTGCTGCACTTCTACGCCGGCGCACCGGAACGCCTGTCCGGCAAGCAGATTCCTGTCGCGGGTGGACTCGATGTGACGTTCAACGAGCCGCTCGGCGTGGTCGGTGTGATCACCCCGTGGAACTTCCCGATGACGATCGCATCGTGGGGCTTCGCACCGGCGCTGGCCGCGGGCAACGCGGTGCTGATCAAACCCGCCGAATGGACACCGCTCACCACGATCCGGCTGGGCGAGCTGGCCCTCGAAGCCGGGCTACCCGCCGATCTGTTCTGTGTGCTGCCGGGCAAGGGCTCGGTGGTCGGCGAACGGTTCGTGAGCCACCCCGATGTGCGCAAGGTGGTGTTCACCGGCTCCACCGAGGTCGGCACCCGGGTGATGGCGGGGGCGGCCAAGCAGGTCAAGCGCGTCACGCTCGAGTTGGGCGGCAAGAGCGCCAACATCGTGTTCGACGACTGCGATCTGGAGCAGGCGGCGGCCACCGCGCCCTACGGGGTGTTCGACAACGCGGGCCAGGACTGCTGCGCCCGCAGTCGAATCCTGGTGCAGCGCAGTGTCTACGACCGCTTCATGGAGTTGTTCGAGCCCGCGGTCAAAGGTGTCGTGGTCGGTGATCCCCGAGCCAGGGACACCGAGATGGGTCCGCTGGTGTCCAGGGTGCATAGAAACGCCGTGGCATCTTTCGTTCCCGACGGCGCACCCCTGGCGTTCCAGGGGGCGGCGCCGTCGGGCCCGGGCTACTGGTTCCCGCCGACGGTGCTCACGCCGCAGCGCACCGACCGCAGCGTGCGCGAGGAGATCTTCGGCCCGGTCGTCACGGTGTTGCCGTTCGACGACGAGGCCGACGCGATCGCGCTCGCCAACGACACCCCCTACGGTTTGTCCGGGTCGATCTGGACGGACAACCTGTCGCGGGCGGTGCGGGTATCGCGCGCGGTGGAAGCGGGCAACCTGTCGGTCAATTCGCATTCCTCGGTGCGCTACAACACGCCATTCGGCGGCTTCAAACAGTCGGGGCTCGGCCGCGAACTCGGCCCCGATGCGCCGCTGTCGTTCACCGAGACCAAGAACGTCTTCATCTCGATCGATGATGGCCGGGAGGCGACCTAGATGGATCTGACGCAACGACTCGCGGGCAAGGTCGCCGTCGTCACCGGCGGCGCCAGCGGCATCGGCCTGGCGAGCGCCAAGCGGATGGCGGCCGAAGGCGCCACCGTCGTCATCGGTGACATCGATCCGGCGGCCGGCAAGACGGTCGCCGACGACCTGAACGGCCTGTTCGTACCCGTCGACGTCGCCGACCAGGTGGCGGTGAACGTGTTGTTCGACACCGCCGCCGAGACCTACGGGTCGGTGGACATCGCGTTCAACAACGCGGGGATCAGTCCGCCCGAGGACGACCTGATCGAGAACACCGGCATCGATGCGTGGCAGCGGGTGCAGGACATCAACCTCAAGTCGGTGTTCTTCTGCTGCAAGGCGGCACTGCGGCACATGGTGCCCCGGCAGAAGGGCTCGGTCATCAACACGGCGTCGTTCGTGGCGGTGATGGGTTCGGCCACCTCACAGATCTCCTACACGGCGTCCAAGGGCGGCGTGCTGGCGATGTCGCGCGAACTCGGCGTGCAGTACGCGCGCCAGGGCATCCGGGTCAATGCGTTGTGTCCCGGGCCGGTGAACACCCCGCTGCTGCAGGAGTTGTTCGCCAAGGATCCCGAACGCGCGGCGCGACGGCTGGTGCACATCCCGGTCGGCCGGTTCGCCGAACCGGAGGAACTCGGGGCCGCGGTGGCGTTCCTCGCCAGCGACGACGCGTCGTTCATCACTGCTTCGGCGTTTCTGGTCGACGGCGGCATCAGCGGTCACTACGTCACCCCGCTGTAGGCCGGTCGGCCGGCCCGGGCCAGCCGCCGGCACGGTTTCGCGCGAACCTGCGCGCCGGTGGCCGACACGCCGATGATTTCCCGGCATTTGCGCACCGTCATGCACCCGCGAGCGTGCAGATCGACGCTAGATTGAGTCACGTGAACGAACCCATCGGCCAGGTGGATGTCGAACGTGCGGCCTCGGCGCTGGCCGACGTCGACGCCGCCAGCTGGACGCAGCGGTTCGACTTGCTGTCTGATCCGCACCGGCTGGAGATCCTGCTGACGCTGCACCGCGTGCCGGGCATCCGCGTCGGCGACCTCGCCGCCGCGCTCGGCCGCTCAGAAAACGCCGTCTCACAAGCGCTTCGCGTGCTGCGGCAGCAGGGCTGGGTCAGCGCCACGCGCGTCGGACGGGGAGTCAGCTACCGACTCGACGACGAGATCGTCCACGACCTGCTGCACTGGATCGGTGCCCGGCACGGCTAGGGCCCGATACGCAGCCAGCCGACGGTCCGAAGTATGACTGCGGTTTTGCGGACACCCGGCGCCCGCTGAGTCAGGCTGTATGCCGTGGCAGCTGATCGCCCACCGATGGCCGGCCAACCACCGCGCCGACGCAGGACTCCGACCGCCCCGGTGCCGGCATGCGCTCGGCGGCGTTACCGAAAACTTCTGTAGCGCAAACGGTTACCGGTTCCACGCGCTCGCGTCGCGCAACGGTCTGCGACACCGATCGCCACAGCAAGGTTCCAGGAGGCAACATGAACACCACCCACCAGCCGGTCGAGCCCCCGGCACAAGACGCCGACCGGGCCCTCAAGGCCAAACACCGAGCGCTGTGGGCGTCCGGGGACTATCCGGCCGTTGCAGCCGACCTCATCCCCACGTTGGGGGCCGAACTCGTCGATGCCTGCGGGGTGCGCCCTGGCGATCAGGTGTTGGACGTCGCGGCCGGATCGGGAAACGCCGCGATCCCGGCGGCAGCGCTGGGCGCCGTCGTCACCGCGAGCGACCTCACCCCGGAGCTGTTCGACTCCGGACGCCGCATCGCCGCCGAGCGGGGGGTGAACCTGGAGTGGGCGGAGGCCGACGCGGAAGCGTTGCCGTTCGCCGACGACAGTTTCGACATCGTGATGTCCTGCGTCGGTGCGATGTTCGCGCCGCACCATCAGGCCACCGCGGACGAACTGGTCCGCGTCACCCGGCCCGGCGGGACGATCGGGATGATCAACTGGACGCCGCAGGGGTTCATCGGCAACCTGTTCGCCACACTCAAGCCGTACGCGCCGCCGCCACCTCCGGGCGCCAGCCCGCCGCCGCTGTGGGGCGACGAGGACCATGTCCGCACGCTGTTCGGTGATCGGGTCGCCGATCTCACGATGCGCAGGCAGACGGTGCGGCTCGCCCCCTGCCCGACCGCCGTCGAATTCCGCGAATACTGGAAGCGCAACTACGGGCCCACCATCGCGGCCTACAACTTCACCGCTGCCGACGCGGCGCGCGTGAACACCCTGGACGAGGATTTCCTGGCGTTCCTCGAGCGCTCCAACCGCGGCGAGGCCGATCAAGCGTTCTGGGAGGCCGAGTACCTTCTGGTGACCGCGACGAAGCGATAGCGGTACGGCAAATTCACGCCGCTCGCGCAGGTGTCCCGGCAGGTGTTCCGCCTGAATACCTGTTCAGCTAGACAGGTGTTCACCACGAGCCCTAGGCTCGCTGAGTGACCTATTCGTACGTCGCGATGCATATGAGCGACGGCATCGTCAACGCCCCGACGTCGGTGGTGTTCGGCGTCATCGCGGTCATCGCCGTCGCGTTGTGCGCGGCCAAGGCCAGAAACGAACTCGACGAACGCACCGTGCCGTTGGCGGGCCTCGTCGCCGCGTTCATCTTCGCGGTGCAGATGATCAACTTCCCGATACTGCCCGGCGTCAGCGGCCACCTGCTCGGCGGTGCCCTGGCCGCGATCCTGGTGGGCCCGTACACCGGGGCGCTGTGCATCGCGATCGTCCTGGTCGTGCAGGCACTGATGTTCGCCGACGGCGGGGTGACGGCGCTGGGCACGAACATCGTCAACATGGCGGTGATCGGGGTGGCGGCCGGATATCTGACGGCCGTGCTGCTGTACGCGGTCGCCAGGCGGCGCGTCGACGTACCCGTCGCCGGCCTCGGCGCCATCGCTTTCGTCGCCGCGCTGATCGGCACGGTCTGTGCGGCGATGGGGTTCGTTGCCGAGTATGCGATCGGCGGCGCAGCCACCACGTCGCTGGGCGCGGTGACGGGCTACATGCTGGGCACCCACGCGCTGATCGGGGTGGGAGAGGGCGTGATAACCGCGGTCACCGTGATGGCCGTCGCACGGGCGCGTCCGGATCTGGTCTACCTGTTGCGCCGGAGCCGGCAGGAGGTCACGGCGTGAGATCGCGCTGGCAGTTCTGGGCGGTGTTCGCCGTCGCCACGCTGCTGATCGCCGGCGTGGTGTCCTACTTCGCCAGCTCGAGCCCGGACGGCCTCGATTCGACGACGCTGCGCGGCTGTGAGGTCGTCGAGACCCCCGACGGGGAGGAACTCACCGGGGAGTGCATCGCACAGCACGCCCAGGAACACGGCCTGGCCGCCTCACCGCTGGCCGATTACGCGATCGGCGGACGTGACGGCACCGGCGGCATCGCCGGGATCATCGGGGTGCTGGCGACGGTGGTGGTCGCCGGATCGGTGTTCTGGCTGATCGCCCGGTCCCGCAATACCGGTGACCGCAGCGGGTCGGGCTAGCCATGGGCGCGGGCGCTCATCCGCTCTACCGGCACGACGACTCCGCGGTGCACCGCGCCCCCGCCGAGGTGAAGGTCGTCTGCCTGCTGGTCTTCGTGCTTGCGGTGGTCGCAACCCCGCGAGAGATGTTCTGGCCCTTCGCCGTCTACGCCGTGATCATCGTCGGCGTGTGGCGTCTCGCACGCATCCCGCTGCGGTGGATCGTGCCACGGATGTTGATCGAAGCACCGTTTCTGGTGCTGGCGGTGCTGTTGCCCTTCGCCGAAGGTGGGGAGCGTATCGACGTTGCGGGACTGCAGCTTTCGGTCGCGGGGTTGTGGGCAGCGTGGGGGATCGTGGTCAAGGGCACGCTCGGTGTCGCGGCGGCACTGACCGTGGCCGCGACCACATCGACGGCCGAGTTGCCGACCGCGTTGAGCCGGCTCGGCGTGCCCGCGGTCGCGACATCGGTGCTCGTGCTGATGATCCGGTACGTCGACCTGCTTACCGCCGAGGCTGGCCGGATGCGGATGGCGCGTATCTCGCGAGGCGACTCACCGCGCGCACTGCATCAGGCGGGCGCGATCGCCAAGGGGATAGGCGCACTGTTCCTGCGGTCCTACGAGCGTGGTGAGCGGGTCTACGTCGCGATGCTCTCGCGCGGGTTCGACGGCGGCGCACCAGATCTGGCGGTGATCGGAGCGCCGCCGCGGGCGGTCGCGGCGCAGTGGGTGGTCGTGATGACCCCGGCGGTGGCCGCGGTGGCGATCGCGGCGACGGCGTGGGTGCTGCGATGAACGCGATCGCGATCGAGGCTCTGCGCCATGTCTATCCGGACGGTCACGTGGCCCTCGACGGCGTCAACCTGACCGTGGCTCGCGGTGAGCGGATCGCGGTGCTGGGCCCCAACGGCGCGGGCAAGACCACACTGATGCTGCATCTCAACGGCGTACTCACCGCCACGGCGGGATCGGTTCGGATCGGCGATGTCACGCTGAGCCGTAAGACACTTCACGACGTCCGCCGACGCGTCGGCCTGGTTTTCCAGGACCCGGACGACCAGTTGTTCATGCCGACCGTCGCCCAGGATGTGGCGTTCGGGCCCGCGAACTTCGGGTTGCGCGGCGAGGAGTTGGCCGCGCGAGTACGGCAGGCGTTGGCGACGGTGTCGCTCACCGAACAAGCCGACCGCAGTCCGACGCACCTGTCGGCGGGCCAACGTCGCCGGGCGGCGCTCGCGACGGTGCTGGCTTGTCGACCCGACATCCTGGTGCTCGACGAACCGTCGGCCAACCTCGATCCGGTCGCACGCCGCGAACTGGCCGAAACCCTTACGGGACTGGACTCCACCATGCTGATCGTCACGCACGATCTGCCCTACGCCGCACAACTGTGCGAGCGGGCGGTGGTGATGGATCGCGGCGTGATCGTGGCCGACGGACCGGTCCGCGACATTCTCGCCGACGCGGAACTGCTTGCCGCGCACCGACTGGAACTGCCGTGGGGCTTCGAGGTCCCGGCCCGCTGACAACCGGCTCAGTGCCGTTTGGACGGCGGCCACGGCGGTTCGCCGCAGAGCGCCAGTAGCGCGTTCTCGATGACCTCCGGCAGGGCGGGATGAATCCAGTACTGCCCGCGCGCCATCTCCTGGGCGGGCAGGTCGAACGCCATCGCCTGCACGACGGGTTGAATCAGCGACGACGCCTGATGCCCCATGATGTGTGCGCCGAGCAGTAGGCCGCTGTCGGCGTCGACGATGAGCTTGGCGACACCGGTGGTGTCCTCCATCGCCCAGCCGAAGGCGACGTCGGCGTAGTCCTGGACCTTGACCTTGATCCGGTATCCCCGGGCGCGGGCTTCGTTTTCGGTCAGGCCGACACTGGCGATCTGCGGACCGGTGAAAACCGCCGACGGCACGTAGCGGTGGTTGGACGACATCAGCGCATCCGTGTCGTCCCAATCCTGCAGCAGGTTGTACTTGACGACGCGCGCCTCGTGGTTGGCGACGTGCTTGAGCTGAAAGTCCGACGAGACGTCGCCGAGCGCGAAAATGCCGCGCGCGGAGGTGCGTTGGTATTCGTCGACGACGACCTGCCCGCCCGCGTTGACCTTCACCCCGGCGCGCTCGGCGTCGAGCAGGTCGCCGTTGGGGATGCGGCCCGTCGCCACCAACAACGTGTCACCGCGCAGCTTCGTGCCGTCCTGACAGGTGATCTCGACGCCGCCGGCGACCTCGTGCGCGTCGGCCAGTTCGTGGTGGTTGCGCACCTCCCACTTCTTGGCGGCGATGTCGGTGAAGCGCATCGCGATGTCGTCGTCATGACCGCGTAGCAGGGTGCTGCCCCGGATCAGCAGCGTGACCCGGCTACCGAGCGAGGAGAAGATGTGGGCGAACTCGCAGGCGACGAACCCGCCGCCCACGATGATCAGATGCTCGGGCACGTCGGGGATGCGCATGATGGTGTCGCTGGTGTGGTACGGCGCACCGCATTCGGCGACGGCGTCGGGAACCACCGCCCGCGAACCGGCCGCGATCACCACCTGGTCGGCCGTGAATTCGTCGCCGTCGTCGGTGCGCAGCACATGGCGGCCGTCTGCTGTGGTGGGCCCGAACCTGGTGTGGCTGCCGAAGACCTCCACATTGGGCGACGAGCGGCGGTAGTTCTCGCCGCTGAGCGCGATCGGGTCGATGCGCCCGAACACCCGCGAGACGATGTCGGGCCAGCGCACCCCGTCGATGTGCGCGTCGATACCGTATCGCGAAGCCTCCGTTACGTATTGGGCCACCTCGCCCGCATAGACGAACATCTTCGTCGGAATGCATCCGACGTTGAGGCAGGTGCCGCCGAACACCGCCTGCTCGCAGACCGCCACCTTCTTGTCGATGTAGCGTTCGTCGAGAATCGTGTTGCCCGAACCGGTGCCGATGATCGCAATGTCGAAGTGCGTCAAGGTGTTCTACCTCCTCGGGAGCGGGGGACGGCATCGCAGCCGTGCGCGAGATACCAGTCGAGCCAGCGGTCGAGTTCGCCGTAGGCCGTGAGCCGTGGCTCGGGCACCGAGAGGAACACATCGTGCTTGGCGTCGACGATGGGCACGATCGTGGTCCGGTTCCCGATGCAGCCCGCCCACCGAGCGATCTGCTTGACGTCGAGCACCGCGTCGCCGCGCTGGATCTCGTCGATTCTTCGGGCATCTCGCGCCTCGCGAACGCTGCGGTCCGACCGCAGAACCAGGTTCGGCACACCGACATCGAGGCCGCGGTGCAGCCGTGCCTGGCCCCGGCGGATCGCGGCGATCCAGCCCGTTGTGACGGGGAAGCCGCCGACCGGTTTCCACTTCAGGTCGTAGTCGAAGTCGCCGTGATAGTCGCGGTGCAGCGTCGTGCCGTAGCCGCCCTCGCTAGGCGGGCGTACCACCAGCCGTTTGCGCATCCGTGAGACCGCGCCCAACGCGGCGCGCGCCGGCGCGGCCCGCAAGATGGCCGGTCCCTGCAGGTCCAGCCACGGGCTGTTGAGCACGAGACCGCGGACGCGCTTGCGCTCGGTCAGGCCGCGGCTGTGCAACCGGTCCAACCACAACGAGACGATGAGCCCGCCCGCCGAATGCCCGTACACCAGCACCTCTGCCGCCGAGACCGAGCCGATGATGTTGAGTGCGCGTTCGAGTTCGGCGTCGTAGCGAGACAGGTCGGTGGTGAAGTGCGGGGTCTGCCCCTCTCGCCACGAACGTCCGCATTTGTGCAGGTCGACGGCGTAGAAGGCGAATCCGCGGGTGGCGAAGTGGTCGGCGAGTTCGGTGTTGAAGAAGTAGTCGGTGAACCCGTGCACCACCAGCACCGCGCGGGCGGCCGACCGATCGGGCTCTCCTTTGCGCACCACGGTCGCGACGAGCTCGCCCTCCCCGTCCGGGTCAGTGCCGAGGCTCATCGTGTGCTGCCAATAGCCCGGCAGTATGTCTGCCTTCCAGTCGGGCACGACAGCAACGATAGTCCGCGCACCCGAGACCGCCCGGTCAAGCGGCACCTCTGCTCGCGAAGATTGAGATCGCGGTTTGCGGGCTAACCTGATGACCGACCATGGCCGCGACCACGAAGGACGACCGAGTTCAGTGACTGGGGAAGCGACGACCGACGTCGTGCTGGTGGGCGCGGGCATCATGAGCGCGACGTTGGGCGCGCTGCTGCGCTTGCTGGAGCCGGACTGGTCGATCACGCTCGTCGAACGGCTGGACGGTGCGGCCGCAGAGAGTAGCGACGCGTGGAACAACGCCGGGACCGGCCACTCGGCGCTGTGCGAGCTGAACTACACCCCGCAGCAGCCCGACGGGTCGATCGACATCTCCAAAGCGGTACGGGTCAACGAGCAGTTCCAGATGACGCGCCAGTTCTGGGCCTACGCCGTGGAGAACGGGCTGGTCGCCGATCCCCGTAGTTTTCTGCACCCGATCCCGCATGTGAGCTTTGTGCACGGCGCGGCGAATGTGAAGTATCTGCAGAGCCGCTACGACGCGTTGTCGGCCAATCCGCTGTTCGCCGGAATGGAGTACATCGACGACGAGGACGAGTTCGCCCGGCGGCTGCCGCTGATGGCCCATCAACGCGACTTCGCCGAACCGGTGGCGCTGAACTGGACGCAGCAGGGCACCGACGTCGACTTCGGTGCGCTGTCCCGCCACCTCCTCGGTTACGTCGCTGCGCGCGGTATGACCACGCGGTTCGGCCACGAGGTGCGCGACCTGCGCCAGAATTCGGACGGTTCGTGGACGCTGAAGCTGGTCAATCTGCGCACCGGTGACACCAGCAAGCTGGGCGCCCGCTTCGTGTTCGTCGGCGCGGGCGGTGGCGCGCTGAACCTGCTGCAGAAGGCCGGCATGAAGCAAGCGAAAGGGTTCGGCGGCTTCCCGGTGAGCGGCAAATTCCTGCGCAGCGACGTGTCGAGGCTGACCGCCGCGCATCGGGCCAAGGTGTACGGTCAGCCGCCGGTGGGTGCGCCGCCGATGTCGGTTCCGCACCTCGACGCCCGCGTCATCAACGGCAGGTCCTGGTTGCTATTCGGGCCGTTCGCCGGCTGGTCACCGAAGTTCCTCAAACAGGGCGACGTCCTGGACCTGCCCGAGTCGATCACGCTGAACAACATCGCATCGATGGTCAACGTCGGGCTCACACAGTTCGGGCTGCTGAAGTACCTTGTCGGCCAGCTGATGCTGTCGGATGCCGAGCGGATCGGCGCGCTGCGTGAATTCGCCCCGAGCGCAACAGATTCGGACTGGGAGCTCAACGTAGCGGGTCAACGGGTCCAGGTGATCTGCGGTGCGAAGGGCAAGGGTGTGCTGGACTTCGGGACGACCGTGCTGGCGGCCGGCGACGGCACCATCGCGGGTCTGCTCGGCGCGTCGCCCGGTGCCTCGACCGCGGTGCCCGCGATGCTCGACGTGTTGGAGCGCTGCTTCGCCAAGCGTTACCAGGCGTGGTTGCCCAAGATCAAAGAGATGGTGCCGTCGCTGGGCCACGAGTTGTCCTCCGAGCCGGGGCTGTTCGACGAGGTGTGGTCGCACGGGACCCGGGTGCTGCGGCTCGACGAGTCCTCTGCGGTGGCCACGGGATGACGGTTGCGCTGCGCCGCAGCTGGTCTGGCGACCTCGACGCCGCGATGCTCTACGAATTGTTGAAGCTGCGGGTCGAGGTGTTCGTCGTGGAACAGGCCATTCCCTATCCCGAACTCGACGGTCGCGACCTGCTGGCCGAGACGCGGCACTTCTGGCTGGAAAACCCCGGCGGTGAGGTCATTTCGACATTGCGGCTGATGGAAGAACATCCCGGCGGACAGAAGGGCTTCCGGATCGGGCGGGTGTGCACCAAGCGCGAGGCACGCGGACACGGACACAGCACTCGGCTGCTGCAGGCCGCGCTGGCCGAGGTCGGCGACTATCCGTGCCGGATCGACTCGCAGACGTACCTGGCCGATATGTATGGCCGCCTCGGCTTCGTCCGCGACGGTGAGGAGTTCGTGCAGGACGGCATTCCGCACGTCCCTATGCTGAAGCCGTGACGTACCCCTTCAGCGCGATCGTCGGACATGACCGCCTACGGCTGGCACTGCTGCTGTGTGCGATCCGCCCGGACATCGGCGGGGTGCTGATCCGCGGCGAGAAGGGTACGGCGAAGTCGACCGCGGTGCGGGGACTGGCCAAGGTGCTCGAGGCGGTCGACCAAGCAGGTGGTCAGTTGGTCGAGCTGCCGATCGGCGCCACCGAGGACCGTGTCGTCGGATCGCTGGACCTGCAGAAGGTGCTGCGCGACGGTGAACACGCGTTCTCACCGGGATTGCTGGCCCGCGCGCACGAGGGTGTGCTCTACGTCGACGAGGTCAACCTGCTGCACGACCATCTGGTCGACGTGCTGCTCGACGCCGCGGCGATGGGCCGGGTGCACGTCGAGCGTGACGGCGTCTCACACAGCCATGATGCCCGTTTCATCCTGATCGGCACGATGAATCCCGAAGAGGGCGAACTGCGTCCACAACTGCTCGACCGGTTCGGGCTGACCGTCGACGTGCGAGCGTCCCGCGAAGTCGATGTGCGCGTCGAGGTGATCCGCCAGCGCATGGCCTACGAGGCCGATCCTGCCGGGTTCGCGCAGAGCTACGCCGACGCCGACGGCGAGCTGGCGCGCAGAATCGCAGCCGCGCGCGCATGTGTGGGCTCGGTCTCGTTGCCGGACAGCGAATTACGGCGTATAGCGGCGTTGTGTGCGGCGTTCGACGTCGACGGTATGCGCGCCGACCTTGTCGTCGCCAGGACCGCCGTCGCGCATGCCGCGTGGCGCGGGGCCGACGTCGTCGCCGAAGAGGACATCCGGGTGGCCGCCGAACTCGCGCTGCCGCACCGCCGCCGTCGCGACCCGTTCGACGACCCCGGTCTGGATCCGGGCCAGCTCGACGATGCGATGACGCAGGCCGACGAGGCCGTCGACGAGAATCCCGAGCCGGATCCGGACCCGCCCGGCGGTGGCGAATCGCCGGCGGACGCCAACGGACGCGATGACGTGCCGCCACAGCGAAATTCAGGAGACACGACGCGAACCAGCCAGCCGCCGTCGGCGGTGTTTCGCACCCGGTCGCTGGTGGTGCCCGGGGTGGGCGAAGGAGCGCCGGGCCGCCGCTCGCGCGCACGCAACCGCACCGGCAAGACGATTTCGGCCACCGGCGACGACGGTTCCGGTCACGGCGTGCACGTCTTCGGCACGTTGCTGGCCGCGGTGGAACGTCAGCGTGTGCCGGGACGCCCCCGGCTCGAGCCCGACGATGTGCGCCGCGAGGTCCGAGAGGGCCGCGAAGGCAATCTCGTGATCTTCGTCGTCGACGCGTCGGGTTCGATGGCGGCGCGGGACCGGATGTCGGCGGTCGGCGGCGCGACGCTGTCGCTGTTGCGCGACGCGTATCAGCGCCGTGACAAGGTCGCCGTCATCACCTTTCGGCAGCAGAGTGCCCAGGTCCTGCTACCGCCGACGTCGTCGGTGCACATCGCCAGCCGGCGCCTCGCCCGGTTCGACACCGGCGGCAAGACGCCGCTGGCGCAGGGACTGCTGGCGGCACGGGACCTGGTCGTGCGGGAGAAGGCGCGCGACCGGGCGCGACGCAGCCTGGTGGTGGTGCTGACCGACGGGCGCGCCACCGGTGGGCCCGACCCGCTGGGCCGAGCGCGCGGGGCCGCGGCGCGGCTGATCGCCGAAGGTGCCGCCGCGGTCGTCGTGGACTGCGAAACTTCTTATGTGCGGTTGGGGTTGGCCGACGAGCTCGCCGTGCAACTGGGCGCGCCGTCGGTGCGGCTGGCCCAGCTGCGGGCGGACAGCCTCACCGATGTCGTCCGCACCGCCGCCTGAACCCGCGCCACACGAAAGTAGGGGAAGCAGGTATGCCTCAGGGTCAGCCGCTCACCGTTCCTGACGACGGGTTGACGACACGAGCCCGCCGCAATGCGCCGGTGTTCGCGGTGCACACGGGTGCGGGGAAAGGCAAGTCGACCGCGGCGTTCGGGATGGCGCTGCGCGCCTGGAACCAGGGCTTCGACATCGCGGTGTTCCAGTTCGTCAAGAGCGCCAAGTGGAAGGTGGGCGAAGAAGCGGCCTTTCGCGAACTCGGCAAGCTGCACGACGAGCACGGCGTGGGCGGGCCGGTGCAATGGCACAAGATGGGGTCGGGCTGGTCCTGGTCGCGCAAACACGGTGACGAGGACGACCACGCGGCCGCCGCGGCCGACGGGTGGGCGGAGATCGCGCGGCGACTCGCCGACGGCCGCCATGATTTCTATGTGCTCGACGAGTTCACCTACCCGCTGAAGTGGGGCTGGATCGACGTCGACGAGGTCGTCGAGGTGATCCGCTCGCGGCCCGGCAGACAGCACGTCGTCATCACCGGGCGTGACGCGCCGCAGCCACTGCTCGACGCCGCGGATCTGGTCACCGAGATGACCAAGGTCAAACACCCGATGGACGTCGGTCGCAAGGGTCAGAAGGGCATCGAGTGGTGACTCTCGTTGCGGCGAGCGTGCGTGTCTGCACAGGACACGCCGCGCAAAGTCCGCCATTTGCGCACGCTCGCCGAGCGGGGTGGGCGACGTGACCAGGACGACGCCCGCCGTCGTGATCGCCGCACCTGCCTCGGGCTGCGGAAAGACCACCGTCGCAACGGGTTTGATGGGGGCGCTGCGGCGCGCGGGGCGGGCTGTCGCTCCGTTCAAGATCGGCCCCGACTACATCGACCCCGGCTACCACGCGCTGGCCGCCCGCCGGCCCGGCCGCAACCTCGATCCCGTCCTGACCGGCGAGCACCTGATCGGACCGCTGTACCGACACGGCAGCGCCAGCGCCGACATCGCGGTCATCGAGGGCGTGATGGGGCTGTTCGACGGTCGCATCGCCGAGGAGTCGCCGGGCACGGCGTTCGGGTCCACCGCGCACGTGGCTACGCTGCTGGGCGCCCCGGTCGTCCTGGTCGTCGACGCGCGCGGACAGAGCCACAGCATCGCCGCACTGCTGCATGGCTTTTCGACGTTCGACTCCACGGTCCACGTCGCCGGGGTGATCCTTAACCGGGTGGGCTCGCCGCGTCACGAGGAGGTGCTACGGCAGGCCTGCGAGCATGCCGGTATCCCGGTCTTTGGGGCCATCCCGCGCAGCGACGAATTGTCGGTTCCCTCAAGGCATCTGGGCTTGGTCACCGCGGTCGAACACGGGGCGAGGGCGCGTGCGGCGGTCGAGGCGATGACCGCTCTCGTCGGCCGCTACGTGGACCTCGTCGGGATCGCAGCGCTCGCCGGCAGTCGGGTGATGGCCGATCCGTGGGACGCCGAGGAGGTGACGCCCGTCGGCGGGAGCGCCACTGTGGCGCTGGCGTCGGGACGTGCCTTCAGCTTCGGCTACGCGGAACACCGCGAGGTGCTCGCGGCGGCCGGTGCCGAGGTCGTCGAGTACGACCCGCTCTCTGATCCGCTGCCGCCGCAGACGGGCGCCGTCGTGTTGCCCGGCGGGTTTCCCGAGGAGTTCGTCGCTGAACTGTCCGCCAACGACGTCGCGAGGGCCCAGATCAGACAATTGGCGGCGGCGGGGGCTCCGATACACGCCGAGTGCGCGGGGCTCACCTACCTGGTCGACGACCTCGACGGTCACCCGATGTGCGGCGTGTTGTCTGGGTCGGCGACCTTCACCGATCGCCTCACGCTCGGCTACCGCGAAGCGGTCGTGGTCGCTGATTCCGTGTTGCACTCGATCGGCGACCGGATGATGGGCCACGAGTTCCACCGCACCGCAGTCAGTTTCGCCGACAGCTATGCGCCCGCGTGGATTTTTTCCGGCCGCGACATCGAGCGACGGCGCGACGGCGCGGTGGACGGTGCCGTGCACGCCGGCTACCTCCACACTCACCCCGCCGCACACCCGCAGGCGATCAGCCGCTTCGTGGCCGCGGCTGCGACCTCTAAGCTCGCGCCGATGAGCCGCTTGCGCGAAGAGGATGGGATTCCGATGAGCCGCTTGCGCGAAGAGGATGGGATTCAGTGACTGAGAACGCCTACCTCGTCGGCCTGCGCCTGACGGGCAGGAAGGTCGTCGTGGTCGGCGGCGGCAGCGTCGCGCAGCGTCGGCTTCCGCTTCTGGTGGCCAACGGCGCCGATGTGCACGTGATCGCCCGGGAGGCCACCCCGGTGGTCGAGGCGATGGCCGGCATCACCCTGCTGTTGCGCGAGTTTCGCGCCGGTGATCTCGAGGGTGCCTGGTATGCGATCGCGGCGACCGACGACCCGGCTGTCAACGCCGCGGTCGTCGCCGAGGCCGAGGCTTCCAACGTCTTCTGTGTGCGTGCGGACGTGGCCATCGAGGGCACTGCGGTCACGCCCGCCTCGTTCGAGTACGAAGGGCTGTCGGTCGGCGTGCTGGCCGGCGGTGAGCACAGACGCTCGGCGGCGATCAGGTCGGCGATCCACGAGGCCATGCAGCGAGGTCTCATCGCACCGGACATGTCGGCGACCCCCGACGTCGTGCACGGCGGGGTGGCGCTCGTCGGCGGCGGACCGGGTGACCCCGAGCTGATCACCGTTCGTGGCCGCCGGTTGCTCGCGCACGCCGACGTCGTCGTCGCCGATCGGCTCGCGCCGCAGGAACTGCTGGCCGAGTTGTCGCCGCACGTCGAGGTCATCGACGCGTCCAAGATCCCGTACGGCCGGGCCATGGCTCAGGACGCGATCAACGACCTGCTGATCGACCGCGCCAGGGCCGGCAAGTTCGTCGTGCGGCTCAAGGGCGGTGACCCGTTCGTCTTCGCGCGCGGGTACGAAGAGGTGATCGCATGCGCCGAGGCGGGCGTCCCGGTCACCGTCGTACCGGGTGTGACCAGCGCCATAGGTGTACCGGCGCTGGCGGGCGTGCCTGTCACGCACCGCCACGTCACGCATGAATTCGTGGTGGTCAGCGGGCATGTCGCGCCGGGGCATCCGGAATCGTTAGTGAATTGGAATGCCCTGGCCGCGCTCTCGGGCACGATTGTGTTGCTGATGGCGGTCGAACGCGTCGAACTTTTCGCCAACGTCCTACTGGAGGGTGGACGACCTGCGGATACGCCGGTGCTTGTCGTCCAGCACGGGACGACGGCGGCGCAACGGACTTTGCGCGCGACCCTCGCGGACGTGGCTGAACGCATCCGCGAGGACGGGATTCGGCCTCCCGCGATCATCGTGATCGGCCCGGTGGCCGCTTTCGGCGGTTAAAGGATTCTTAAGATTACTGTAAGGTAACCCGCATGACGGCTCTCAATGACGCTGAGCGTGCAGCCATGCGCCGTGACGCCGAGGGCGGGGCAAATCGGGCCTTTTCGCCGGACTCCCAGAAGAGCGACGTGCACTCCGCACGGGAGCGGACCGGCCGGTACCCGGCGTGGCTGCCGTCGCGACGCTTCATCGCCGCGGTCATCGCGATCGGCGGTATGCAGCTGCTCGCCACCATGGACAGCACCGTCGCGATCGTCGCGCTTCCTAAGATTCAGGACGAGCTGAGCCTTTCCGACGCCGGCCGCAGCTGGGTCATCACCGCGTATGTGCTGACCTTCGGCGGGCTGATGCTGCTCGGCGGGCGGCTGGGCGACACGATCGGCCGTAAGCGCACCTTCATCGTGGGCGTGGCGCTGTTCACCATCGCCTCGGTGTTGTGTGGCCTGGCCTGGAGCGAGACGACGCTGGTGGTCGCGCGGCTGCTGCAGGGCGTCGGCGCGGCGATCGCGTCGCCGACCGCGCTGGCGCTGATCGCGACCACCTTCCCGACGGGCCCGGCGCGAAACGCGGCCACCGCGATATTCGCGGCGATGACCGGTATCGGCTCGGTGATGGGTCTGATCGTCGGTGGGGCGCTGACCGAGGTGTCATGGCGGTGGGCGTTCCTGATCAACGTGCCGATCGGGTTGTTGATGATTCACCTGGCTCGCAAGACGCTGCGTGAGACCAGCCGCGAGCGGCTCAAGCTCGACGCGGCGGGTGCGATCCTGGCCACGCTCGGCTGTACCGCCGCCGTATTCGGGTTCTCGATGGGTCCCGAGCAGGGCTGGCTGTCGCCGATAACGCTGGGCTCCGGTCTCGCCGCGTGTGCGGCCCTGCTTGCGTTCCTCTACGTCGAGCGCACTGCGGCCAACCCCGTCATGCCGTTCGACCTGTTCAAGGACCGCAACCGGGTCGCGACGTTCGCGGCGGTGTTCCTGGCCGGTGGCGTGATGTTCACGCTGACCGTGCTGATCGGGCTCTACGTGCAGGACATCATGGGTTACAGCCCGCTGCGCGCCGGTATTGGGTTCATCCCGTTCGTGATCGCGCTCGGCATCGGGCTTGGGTTGTCGTCGCAACTGGTGCAGATGTTCCCGCCGCGGATGCTGGTGATCGCCGGCGGGGTGCTGGTGCTCGGCGCGATGCTCTACGGCTCGACCCTGGATGCCAACATCCCGTACTTCCCCAACCTGGTGCTGCCGATCACCGTCGGCGGCATGGGCATCGGCATGATCGTGGTGCCGCTGATGCTGTCGGCGATCGCCGGCGTGGGCTTCGACCAGATCGGCCCGGTCTCGGCCATCGCGCTGATGCTGCAGAACCTCGGCGGGCCCGTCGTGCTCGCCGTGATCCAGGCCGTCATCACCTCGCGCACGCTGTATCTGGGCGGTACGACCGGCCCGGTGAGCGATATGAGCCCGGCGCAGTTGCACGCGCTCGATCAGGGCTATACGCACGGTCTGCTGTGGGTGGCTGCCGTAGCGGTGATCGTGGGCGGTGCCGCGCTGTTCATCGGCTACACGGCTTCGCAGGTGGCGCATGCCCAGGAAGTCAAGGACGCGATCGAGTCCGGAGAGCTTTAGCCCGAAATCGCACTCGGTAGGGTGGCTTTCCATGTCTGCCGTCGGTGGTTCCTCCGAGTCGACGGACCGACCCGTGCCGCCCGCGGCGTTGCCGCTCGCGAAGTCCGTTCTGGGCCCGGCGATCATCGCAATCACCGGCATGCAACTCATGTCCACCCTCGACGGCACGATCGTGATCGTCGCGCTGCCCAGGATGCAGGCCGAACTGGGCCTCACCGACGCAAGCAAGAGTTGGGTCATCACCGCCTATGTCCTGGCGTTCGGCGGACTGCTGCTGCTCGGCGGGCGAGTCGGCGACGCGATCGGCCACAAACGCGCGTTCCTGTCCGGGGTCGGTGTCTTCACGATCGCCTCGCTGGTGTGCGGCGTTGCCACCGATCCCACGACGCTGATCGTGGCCCGGGCGGTACAGGGCACCGGCGCTGCGGTAGCGGCTCCGACCGGGCTCGCCCTGATCGCGACGACGTACGCGGTCGGTCAGGCGCGTAACCGCGCGTTGGCGATCTCGGCGGCCATGCAGGGTATCGGCTCGGTGCTCGGCCTGGTGCTCGGCGGCGCGCTGACGGTGGTCTCCTGGCGGCTGGCGTTTTTGATCAACGTGCCGATCGGCATCGCAATCATCGCGATCGCGGTTCTCCGACTGGCCGAGACGCACCACGAGCGGCTGAAACTCGACGTCACCGGTGCGTTGCTGGCCACACTGGGCTGTTCGGCGGCGGTGCTCGTCTTCACCCAGGGCCCGCCGCGCGGCTGGGTCGACCCGCTGGTGATCAGCGCGGCAGTCGCGGCGGCGATCTTCTTCATCAGCTTCCTGCTCGTCGAGCGCACCGCGCAGCACCCGATCGTGCCGTTCTCGGTGTTCGACAACCGCAACCGGGTGATGACGTTTATCGCGCTGTTCCTCGCGGGTGGGGTGCTGCTGACGCTGACCGTGATGATCGGACTGCTGGTTCAGGACGTCCTGGGCTACTCGGCGCTCGAGGCGGGGATCTGCTTCATCCCGTTCGCGCTCGCGTTCGGAATGGGCACCGCCGTGGCCGCCCGGCTCGCGCCGCATGTCGCGCCGCGCTGGCTGATCCTCGGCGGCGGTCTGTTCGTGCTCGGCGCGATGTTGTACGGCTCGACCCTGGACCGCAGCATCCCGTACTTCCCCGATCTGTTCGCGCCGATCGTCGTCGGCGGTTTCGGTATCGGGGCGATCGCGGTGATCCTGCCGCTGTGCGCGATCGCCGGAGTCGGCCCCGGCGAGATCGGCCCGGTGTCGTCGATCACGCTGATGGTGCAGAACCTCGGTGGTCCGCTGGTGCTCGTCGTCGTCCAGGCCGTGCAGACCTCGCGCACGTTGTACCTGGGCGGCACCACCGGCCCGGTGAAGGACATGACGCCCGCCGAACTCGACGCCCTCGGCCACGGCTACACCTACTCGCTGCTGTGGGTCGCCGGGGTGGCCGTGATCGTCGGTATCGCGGCGTTCTGGATCCGTTTCTCCGCACGCCAGATCGCCACCGCACAACACACCCGCGAAGCGGTGGAGGCCGGCGAGCTGTAGTTCGCACGGTCAGTAAGGTTGTCGGCTGTGATCACCCGCATGTCGGAGCTGTTTCTGCGCACGCTGCGCGACGATCCCGCCGACGCCGAAGTGCCCAGCCACAAATTGCTGATCCGGGCCGGCTACGTCCGCCCGGTCGGTCCCGGGCTCTACAGCTGGCTGCCGCTCGGGCTGCGGGTGCTGCGCAAGATCGAGCAGGTGGTGCGGCACGAGATGACGGCGATCGGCGGCCAGGAGATCCTGTTTCCCGCGCTGCTGCCCAGGGCGCCCTACGAGACCTCCAACCGATGGACCGAGTATGGCGACACGGTGTTTCGGCTGCAGGACCGTCGCCGCAACGACTACATGCTCGGGCCGACGCACGAAGAGTTCTTCACCATGACGGTGAAGGGGGAGTACAGCAGCTATAAGGACTTCCCCCTGCTGCTGTTCCAGATCCAGAACAAGTACCGCGACGAGGCCCGGCCCCGTGCGGGCATCCTGCGCGGGCGCGAGTTCGTCATGAAGGACTCGTATTCGTTCGACGTCGATGACGACGGGCTCGCGGCCCAATACCGTGCGCACCGCGACGCCTACCAGCGGATCTTCGACACGCTGGGCGTTCGCTACGTCATCGTGTCGGCGGTGTCGGGCGCGATGGGCGGCAGTGCGTCCGAGGAGTTCTTGGCCGAGAGCGAGATCGGTGAGGACACGTTCGTGCGGTGCCTGGAGTCCGGCTACGCGGCCAACGTCGAAGCGGTCACCACCGCGGTTCCGCCGGCGCTGCCGGTCGACGGCCAGCCCGCGGCCGAGGTCCACGACACTCCCGACACACCCACGATCGCGTCGCTGGTCGACTGGGCCAACTCGGCGCTGGACCGCACCGTCACCGCGGCCGACACGCTGAAGAACGTGATGCTCAAGGTTCGCCAGCCCGGCGGGGAGTGGGAACTGCTGGGCGTGGGGGTGCCCGGCGACCGGGAGGTCGACGACAAACGGCTCGGCGCCGCGCTCGAACCCGCCGAGTACGCATTGCTCGATGACGCCGACTTCGCCAAGTATCCGTTCCTCGCCAAGGGGTATATCGGGCCGAAGGCATTGCGGGCCAACGATGTTCGTTATCTCGTCGATCCTCGTGTCGTCGACGGCACGTCATGGATCACCGGCGCCGATGAGCCCGGCAAGCATGTGGTCGGACTGGTCGCGGGGCGCGACTTCGTCGCCGACGGCACGATCGAGGCCGCCGAAGTGCGCGACGGCGACCCGTCGCCGGACGGGGCCGGCCGGTTGGTGTCGGCGCGCGGTATCGAGATCGGCCACATCTTCCAGCTGGGCCGCAAGTACACCGACGCGTTCGACGTCGACGTGCTCGGCGAGAACGGCAAGCCGGTCCGGTTGACGATGGGGTCCTACGGCGTCGGGGTGTCGCGGCTGGTCGCCGTCATCGCCGAACAGCACCACGACGAGCTGGGCCTGCGGTGGCCGTCGTCGGTGTCTCCTTTCGACGTGCACCTGGTGATCGCCAACAAGGACGCGGCGGCCCGCGCCGGCGCGGAAGAACTGGCAGCCGACCTCGATCGCCGCGGGCACGAGGTACTGCTCGACGATCGGCAGGCTTCGCCCGGTGTGAAGTTCAAAGACGCCGAACTGCTCGGCGTGCCGTGGATCGTGGTGGTCGGACGCGGCTGGGCCGACGGTGTGGTCGAATTGCGCAACCGGTTCAGCGGGGAGAAGCGCGAGGTCTCGGTGAGCGGCGCGGCCGACGCGATCGTCGCCGCCCTGCGGTCCTAGCGCGAACGTGGGTTACCCGCACGCCTGAGCCGGTCGAAGCGTGACATAAGCCCACACTCGGCGCGTGGTGCTACTCGCTTCCGCCGGGGAACGCGACGGTGACCGGGGTGGTGCCGAGCACTTTGCTCCAGCGTGCGGCCGTCACCGCGCACTGCGTGAGCGCCGCCACCCCGAAGGCACGATCCTGCTCGGTTTCAGCCTGCTCCACGACCGCGCGCCAGGCGACCGCGGCGTCCTCCTCCATGCGGACCGCGAGCTTGGCGGCGTCGGCCGGCGTGTCGACCTCCATCGGCAGCTGATATCCGGCGGCGGGCAGCGGCGGTTCGATCGACCGCTCGCGCAGCATCGCCAGCCCGGCCTCGCGGCGCTCGCGGTGTTCGGCCATCGATTTCGACACCAGGGCGTTGGCTTCGGGTGTGGAGTGCGCCGAGACGACGCCGTATCCATAGATGGTCGCGTGTTCGGTGGCGATCGCGTCGAACAGCGCGCCGTCGGCGGGATTCGACGGCCGCGCGGGTCCGTTCGGCTCGACGGAGGTCATCGTGGCCGCTCCGTTCCGCCGAGGGCGACGGTGTACGCGGCGGTGCACGCCGCGGCGATCGATGCGATCAGCCCCGCGCGGTAGCCGTCGAGCTTGGCCGCCAGGTCGGTGGCGCTTTTCGCAGACACCCGCAGGGCATTGACGGCGTCCTTGACGGTCGGCGGCTTCGCGGGCTCGGCGGTCGTGCTGGTCGGCGTCTGGGTGGGTGCGGCGTCGCCGCGGATCCGCACCAGCTCGTCGGCCAGCGCCTGGGCGTGCGCCGCACGTTCGGCTGCCACGGCGGTCAAAGCCTGCGCGACGGGCTCGCGCTCCGAGGCGGCGGCGTCCGTCGCCAACTGGCTGTCGGCGCGGGCCCGGTCGAGTTGAGCGGTCAGTTCATCGACCTCGGGAGGCGGCGGCGGCGAGCCGCACGCGGCCGCGGTCGCGCCCATCAAAGCCAACGCCGCGGCCGAGGCCAGCACGCGTCGCCTGCTGATGGTCGGCGGAGGGCTCGGCACGAGCAACATCTTGCCATTGCGGTCTGCGCGCATCGGGGCCTCGTTTGGTGTTTACCGCCGCGGCGCTGGCGTATCGTGGAATGTCGGTTCCAGGGTGTGCTGCCCGGAGCCGAGTCCGGACAACTCAAGACGAGGAGCTCGCCGTGACGGAGCGTTCTGCGGGATTGCCGTCGCAGAAAGAGGTGATCGAGCTACTCGACGGCGAGTTCGCGCGCGCGGGTTACGAAATCGAGGACGTGGTCGTCGACCCGGTGGCGCGTCCGCCGCGCATCACGGTCGTGGCCGACGGGGACGACGGCCTCGACCTCGATTCGATCGCCGAACTGTCCCGTACCGCGTCGACGCTGCTCGACGAGGTCGACGCGAGGTCTGCGCCGTATGTCCTCGAGGTCACATCGCCGGGCGTGGACAGGCCGCTCACCGCTGAGAAGCACTTCCGCCGGGCCCGCGGCCGCAAAGTGGACCTGATGTTGTCCGACGGCACACAACTGACCGGCAGGGTCGGCGAAATTCACGACGGCGTCCTGTGTCTGGTGGTGCGGGCCGGTCGGCAGGCCAGTTTCTCGGTCCGCGAGCTGCCGTTGGAAGGTATTTCGAAAGCTGTTGTGCAAGTTGAATTCTCGCCTCCCAATCCGCGAGAGCTCGAGCTGGCCGGCCAATCCGGGAAGGAGGCTTCCGCGTGAACATCGACATGGCAGCGCTGCACGCCATCGAGGTGGACCGGGGCATCCCGGTGGGCGAACTCGTCGAAACCATCAAGTCCGCACTGCTCACCGCCTATCGGCACACTCAGGGCCATGCCGCCGAGGCGCGCATCGAGATCGACCGCAAGACCGGCGAGGTCAAGGTCATCGCGACCGAACTCGACGAGGATGGCAACACGATCACCGAATGGGATGACACCCCAGAAGGATTCGGGCGTGTTGCCGCCACGACCGCGCGCCAGGTGATGCTGCAGAGGTTCCGCGACGCGGAGAACGAGAAGACCTACGGGGAGTTCTCGGCTCGCGAAGGCGACATCGTCGGCGGCGTGATCCAGCGCGATGCGCGCGCCAATGCCCGAGGCCTCGTCGTGGTCCGGATGGGCAGCGAGACGAAGGGTTCGGAGGGCGTCATCCCGGCCGCCGAACAGGTACCCGGTGAGCGCTACGAACACGGTGACCGGTTGCGCTGCTATGTCGTCGGCGTCAGCCGCGGTGCGCGTGAACCGTTGATCACGCTGTCGCGCACACACCCGAACCTCGTGCGCAAGCTGTTCTCGCTGGAGGTGCCCGAGATCGCCGAGGGATCCGTCGAGATCGTGGCGGTGGCCAGAGAGGCCGGTCACCGCTCGAAGATCGCGGTCACCTCCCGGGTATCCGGTCTCAACGCCAAGGGGGCCTGCATCGGACCGATGGGCCAGCGCGTGCGCAACGTGATGAGCGAGTTGTCCGGCGAGAAGATCGACATCATCGACTACGACCCCGATCCGGCGAAGTTCGTCGCCAACGCGCTGTCGCCGGCCAAGGTGGTCTCGGTGACGGTCATCGACGAGGCCGCACGCGCGGCCCGCGTCGTGGTGCCCGACTTCCAGTTGTCGCTGGCCATCGGCAAGGAGGGGCAGAACGCGCGACTGGCGGCCCGGCTCACCGGCTGGCGCATCGACATCCGCAGCGACGCGGCCCCCGCGGCTAAGGCCGAACCCGACCAGGACGCGGTCCGGGAGCGCTGATACCTGCCCTACGACCGATCGGCGGCCAAACCGTGCACCAGATCGTGCACGAGGCTCGCCGCCTGCTCGCGCGCCGCTGCAGGATCGTCGGCGGCGGCGACCGTCAAAGGGAGTTCGGTGAGCGCGCCGTAGAACGCCGCGGCAATCAGTTCGGCCGGATGTGGTCGGATCATCCTGGCATCCAACAGGTTTCGCACCGCGCCGAGGAGAAGTCCGCCGAGGTGCTGCAGATCCAATTCGCGGAAGCGTTGCCAACCCAGCGCGATTGGAGCCTGCTCGAGCACGATGTGCCGGTAGTCGGGTTCGGCACAGACGGCGAGGAATTCTCCAACGCCGCGGTCGATGCGATCGAACGGATCTGACACGGACACGATCGCCGTCTGGACCCGTTGCGCGGCCTGTCTCTCCAGCACGTCGACGACCGCTTCGAACAAGCCACGCTTGCCGTCGAAGTGGTGGTACAGCGCGCCTCGGCTCAGCCCGGCGCTGCGGACCAACTCCTCAGCGGAGAGATCTGCGTATGCGCGATTCGCGAACAGGCGCAGCGCAGCATCGATCAGCGCCTGACGGGTGTTCTCCGCATACTTGTCGCGCAGGGCTTCCATACGCCATGAATAACACATACAGTGTGTATATCGGATACAGATCGTATGAAAGCGGGTAGAAGTGGACAAATCGGTCGATGTTGTCATCGTCGGAGCGGGAATCGCTGGTCTCGTGGCCGCCCGTGAATTGGTGCGCAGCGGCGCCGACGTGCTGGTTCTGGAGGCGCGCGACCGGGTCGGGGGCCGGCTGCTCAACGATGAGTTGCCGGGCGGTGCTCCGATCGAGGTGGGTGGCCAGTGGGTCGGGCCAGGCCAGGACAACGCGTATGCGCTGATCGACGAACTGGGGCTGAGCACCTTCCCGACGTATACCGCGGGCCGCAACATCGCCGAGATCGGCGGCGCCCGAACCGACTACACCGGCCGCATCCCCAGCATCAACCCGCTGGCGCTGGCGGACATCGCGCAGGCGCAGTGGAGGCTGGACCGGATCGCGCGCCGGGTCGCGGCGACCGACCCGTGGCGTGACCGCGACGCGGAGCGGTTGGACGCCCAGACGTTCGCGACCTGGCTGCAACGTGCCACCCACACCAGCGCCAGCCGGTCGTACTTCCGCTTGATCACCGAGGCGATATTCGCCGCCGGACCCGAGGACCTGTCCGCGCTGTGTGCGGCGAACTACATCGGGGGCGGCGGCGGGCTCGACACGATGATCAGTGTCGCGGACGGCGCTCAGCAAGACCGCGTCGTCGGCGGCACACACCGGATCGCTGCGGCGATGGCCGAAGAACTCGGCGATCGGGTTGTCCTCGGCGCCGTGGTGCGTGACATCGACTGGAGCGCGAGGGGGGTGAAGGTCACCGCGCGCGGCACCACCGTTCGTGCCAAGAGGGCGGTCATCGCGGTGCCGCCGGCGCTCGCGGCACGCATTCGGTTCACCCCCGGGCTGCCGGGCGACCGCGACCAGCTGACCCAGCGGATGCCGATGGGCAGGGTGATCAAGGTCAACGTGGTCTACGACGAACCCTTCTGGCGCACCGCGGGGTTGAGCGGCCAGGCCAACAGCGATCGACGCCCCCTGGGCACCGTTTTCGACAACACCCCACCCGACGGATCACCAGGCGTTCTCGTCGGCTTCCTCGAAGGACGCCACGCCGACGCCGGTTCCCGGCTGGATCTTGCCGATCGTCGCGCCCGGGTCATCGACGATCTCGTCGGCTACTTCGGAGCGCGCGCCCGCACGCCGATCGCCTACATCGAACGCGACTGGTGCCAAGAGGAATTCAGCCGTGGCTGCTACGGCGCCTTCACCGCACCTGGAACGCTCACGCGGTTCGGCCCAGCCCTGCGCGCGCCCATCGGCCCGCTGCATTGGGCCGGTACGGAGACCGCAACACGCTGGGCGGGCTACATCGACGGCGCTGCCCAATCGGGTCACCGGGTAGCACGCGAAATCGTCCCGGCCCTCGGCGAGAGCAGCAGCGTGGCGGCATGGGCATAATTCCGCGACTGATGTCGAGCGCGCTGGATCGGGTCGATTGGAACGCAAAGATCTCAGCAGTTGTTCGAGGAGATCGTGGGCCAGACTGAGTTCGGCTCGGGAGCGGTCGCGATGCGCTACGAGGCGAGGAGCCGACACCCCAGGTAGAGCCGTTTCTTTTCGCGAGGAGGAGGACGGTAGACTCAGCTGTGATCCAGCGCGAGACTTCGGCTTCGCCGCAACAACGCAGCCCCGACGAACCTGTCGGACCGGTGCGGACCTGCGTCGGCTGCCGGAAACGAGAGTTGGCCGTCGAACTGCTTCGGGTGGTCGCTGTCGGCAACGTTGACGGATCTGGGAATCGTCCCAGTGCCGTGACCGTTGACCCGGCGAGAAAGCTGCCGGGGCGGGGTGCGTGGCTGCACCCCAATCCACAGTGTCTCGATGCAGCAATTCGACGGCGAGCGTTCGGTCGAGCGCTGCGCATCACCGGTTCACCGGACGTATCCGCGGTGATCGAGCACGTCGGCACTGTGAGCAGTGCGGACACGCCCGAACACACGGCAACAGAACAGGTAGCGAAGAACATGAGCACACCGTGAAGTCCCGATGACCATGCGTCATAGCTAACCCGAGGCGCGGCGCCTACCACCGCTGACGCCTCTAGAGATGGAGAAGTAGTGGCAGGTAAGGCCCGTGTACACGAGTTGGCCAAGGAACTCGGTGTCACCAGTAAAGAAGTTCTCGCTCGCCTGAGCGAACAGGGCGAATTCGTCAAATCCGCGTCCTCCACGGTGGAGGCGCCGGTTGCGCGCCGATTGCGCGAATCCTTCGGCGGCGGGAAGCCTGCCGCCGGGAAGGTGAAGGCCGACGGTA
>NZ_QMEW01000034.1 GCF_003284965.1 Mycolicibacterium sp. GF69 | reverse complement strand
GCAGCCGGCGGCGACGCCAAAAAGTCGCCTGCAAGGTGACGGAATGCGGTGATCCGGCCGGTACTTCCGAGGTAACTCCGCCAACTCCGAAAGAGGAGTCGTGACCACCATCAAACACCTCACCGCACTCATCAACGCCAGCTCGTTGGGCACCCGCACCGCGCGCGCAGCACGCACGTCGGTGACCGCCGCCGAAGGCGACGCACTGGCCCGGCGTGCCGCCGAGGGCGGCCACGGGCACGACGACTCCCAGAAATTCAGGGGCCGGGTCGACCAGCGCACTTATAGACCGGTATCCGGCTCAACACCGGGCCGGACAACACGAAAGGACAAAACAATGGCCAAAGGACATCACCGCAGCGCGGCCACCGGTCGCTACGTCAAGGCGTCCACCGCCGCGCGCAACCCCAAGATCACCGTCACCGAACGGGGCGCCAACCGCAGCAGTGGAACCCATCACCGCAGTGCCATCACCGGCAAGTTCGGGAAGGGCTCCACGGCCGCACGTCACCCCAAACACCACGGTCACCGAAAACGGTTGAGCACCAACCGAATCGGCGGTGTCCCCTCGGCCCGGCAGTTGGAACGAGGGGACACCAGCCCGACCACTTCTGAAAGGCAATCCCATGATCCGTACCACTGTTGAAGCCCTCGGCGGCGCGCAAGCCGTCCCGGGTGAGCTGATCCCTGCCCGCGAACTTCATCAGCACCTGATCGATCAGGTGGCCACCGGCGCAGGCAACGTCGTCCTGGCCGACACCCGCGGCAAGCCCGCCGCCGTCGTCATGTCCCTCCAGCGCTATGAGCAGCTGCTCGACGAGCTGAACGCGCTGCGCCGCAAAAACTCCGACAACGCCTGATGGCGGGGGAGGGCCATCGCGTGCTGACCGATGACGACGTGCGAACTCTCGACCGACGCGCGCGCGAGGTGGGAGGCGTCATCGGCTGGGATCTGCAGTTCGTCGTCGCACCGAACTCGGAGTACGTCGGCCTGGCGGTCGGCGGAGGTGCTGACTAGGCCGACCAGATCATCGTCCTCGGCCCTAGCCGCATCACCGATTTCGCCGTACACGAGATAGATCTCGCGCTCGATGCGCTCCAGCGCGGCGATCGGCAGATCATCCTCGACGAAGACGGTGACCCCCGCCTGATCTAGACGCAGGGGTATCTCACTGTCCGCGTTCCACGCCTTCGTCCTGGGAGGGGCGGCCAGATCGAACGCCCTGGACAGGAACTGGGCGGTTATTCCCAGCAGGGCGACACGCCCAGGTGTTTGCTTCCATTCTGGCGCAGCTACCTGCGAGTACAGTGAATGAGGTGCCGTTAATGCGCCCAAAATCCGGTTAGCGCGCCGACACGCCAACCAGTGAGACGTCCTCTCCCTTGCGCTGCCTCGATAGGTAAGCTTGCCGCACAGATGCAGCAGCACGACTGTGCCCACATCCAGTCGCTACCGCGAAATCTTCTCTCCCGCCCTTGCTGGCGGTTCACCGAACAACTGCGCACACAGCCAGTTCCGTAAGTTGTCCAGTCATCCAAATGTAGTGCTGGACTGATCTTTTCATGGTTCGCCCATGAAAGGGCGCGCTTATTTGCGCGTCGAAGCCGGGCCTTCCCGGCTTCTTGTGCCCGGCCATCGGTCGGGCACTTTCTGTTGGTACACCTCGCAAGGAGGTCGATATGGTCGTCTCGGACGGGTGGAATCTGGTCTGGATTCTGCTTGTACTGGTGATGGTCAACCGGGCGGTGTTCTGCCGGCGCGATGAGCCGATGGAACGCATCATCGCCTTCCTGAAGGGGCTGGCCGAGGTAGTCGGCGCTGCGGCGCTCGCGCTTCGCGAGTGGCGGCGTTAGCCCTCTTCTGATGAGCACTCTTCCCGCCAGGAGAACCCTGCCGATGCCGCCGTAACCGCCTGCGCCCCGGACTTCCACCGTCAGCGGCCCCGCACGCGCACACCACGCTGGCTTTTGCCTCGCAGTCGTCGAATCTCGATTTTCGACGCGCGAGGCTTTTTCATGCCCAGACACCGCCAGGCCGACTCATCTGGGGGTGACGCGAGCCGCCACGTGGCGCCGCTTTGCGGGAGGGCAGTCGAGGCAGCGGTAGACGCTAGATCGGTATATGTCGAGGGCGCGGGCGATCCGGGCGCTGGGGGTGCCGGCCTGGTCGAGGGCTTGGGCAGCGGGGATGCTGTCGGCCGTGAGGCCTGGGCGGCCGGAGTGGCGGCCGGCGGCCGGGCCGCTGCGACTCAGGCGGCGGTGCGCTCGGCGGCGATGGCTCGCTCGAATTTTGCGACGGCGCCGAAGACGTGGAAGATCAGCCGGCCGCCGGGCGTGGTGGTGTCGATGGCTTCGGTGACGGAGCGGAGTTCGACGCCGCGGTCCTGGAGGTCACGGGCGACCGCGAGCAGGTGCGTCAGCGAGTGGCCGAGGCGGTCCAACCGCCACACCATGAGCACGTCACCGCTGGGGGCGTAGTCGAGCAGAGCGGCCAGCTCGGGGCGATCGTCGCGAGTACCAGACATTCGGTCGGTCCAGATTCTTTCGGCTCCGGCCTCCGTCAGTGCCTTTGTCTGCATGTCGGAAGGCTGCTGCAGCGTCGAAACGCGGGCATATCCGAGCAGCGCCACCGGTAGTCCTCGCAGATCAGTCGGGTACAGATTTTCAGACCCAACCGGGCCGCTTGCGCACCGGAGGGAGCCATCTTGTGTCTTTAAGGGTGTCTCCGCTCCCCCCGGTTGGGGACACAATTCGGGACACCGAACCGAACGCATCCGTGCCGGTGGGGCACCTTCGCTCGTTTGTGTAGCTTTTTCGGCCATTTTAGACACATGGCGCATCGCCCCCGCTGAATTGCTCGATGTTGCCTTTAAGCCACATGAGCTGCGGAAACTGGGGGTTGAGATGTGCTCGCTGTAGTGGCTCAGTGTCGTCGCTTCGCGATACCGTCGTTTCATGACCATGATTGGCCGGCGGCATGGCCGCCCTAGGCTCGCCGCCGCTGCGGCGGCCTTCCTGGTCGCGGCCGGTGCCGTGGTGACCAGCGGCCTGGCCCTCGCCCATCCAGTCCAACCCACCCGGCACACAGTGAATGTGGTGCCGCCCCCGCCGCCCGCATACAGCAGCAGCGAAACTCAAGCCGCCCGCGCGGCCGCGTGCAGCGCATGGGATCGGGTGGCGCGGTCGACGGCACTGGCCAGTAGAGATAGCGCCGAGGCGCTGAATCAGAGCTGGGTCAGTACGGGAACCAGTGCGGCATTGGACAAGGAGAAACTCACCGGTATGACTGCGGTGTCGTACTTACGTACTCAGTTGACTGACGCCACACCAGCTTCGACCGCGATGCCGCTATACGAATGGATGGCCGCCAGGATCGACATGCTGCATGCGTTAAACATGCGGCACTGGGACGAGGCAGATCGCGAGCAAAAGCGCGGCAACGATCTGATCGAGGTCATCAGATCCGAGTGCGGGTTGCGCTGATGGCTGCTGTGGGAGGGTCTGCCGGATCGTATGGGCCACTTATCGTTACGCCGGACATGGAGCCGCCAGACGCTACGCACTGGGATGCGCAGGAGCAGAGCTACCGAGCTGGCGCTACATCGTGGGACGGGATCCACCAGGAGATCGTCCGTAACAATGCAGCGTTTCGCGAGGCCGCCGATTCGCGGGGGTTCGACGAGGCTCACCGTGCAGGAGCAGTGCTGGCCGAGGAGGCCAAGACGGTAGCCGAATGGCACGCGAAAGTCGCCGACAAATGCGCTGATATTGCCGCCGTGCTGCGCGATACGCGCGCGGGTCAAGAGCAATTGGTGCGGGACGCTGACGCGAAGATCGCGAGCGCGAAACTTCCAGGCGAAGCAGAAGCCCTCGTAACCACTTACCACGGCCTTGCCCGGTACCAGACTGAAGCTGGCGTTGCTGCTGCAATGGCGGCCCATGCCGCATTTCAGAAGAGCAGTGAAAACACAAGGGCTCTAAGTCTTTTGACGAAGTGGGGCGATGCTCCCTCGGCCCCGGCAATACAGCACGTCGACCACCACACGTCGGCCGGCATCGAACAGGACGAAGATCCTTACAGTGACGCTGAGAAGCCGCAGGCCGGGGCTGACGCCCCTAAGCCTCCAGCCGATGCGCCGACCGACTCTGCAGGTACACCAACCGCGCAGTCTGGGGTCAATTCTGGAATCGAAACGGCCACAGCCGATGAAGGGATCGATACAGCGACCGGCCCGGTGACGCAGGCGACTCCTGGAGTAGCCCCGCCCCGATCGGCGGCCTCGCCCCTGGGCGGTAGCGGTGTGCCGTCGATGGGCGGCATGGGCAGCGGTGGTGGTGGCTTGGGTTCCGGTGGGGTGCCGAAGATGCCCAGCGGCCTGGGAAGTGGCGGCCTGCCGAGTACAGGGTCCAATCCGCTGAGTGGTGGCGTGGGCCAAATGCCCGGTGCTGCAAGCGGGTTACCGAATGGTGGCGGCGTACCCGGGTCAGGAGCAGGGTCGCCTTTATCGTCTGCGTTCAATCAGGGGTTGTCGACTTCGGCGAGTATGGGTGGTGGGATGCCCGCAGTACTGCCGCCAGCTCCGGCGAGTCCGTCACCGGCCTTGTCGGCGGGAGGACATGCAACTCCGGCTTCGGCCGCCGCCGCAGGCGGTGGTGGCGTTTCGCCGACTGCTGCTCAGTCAGGCATGGCGGACCCCGCCGCGGCTCCTACCGGGGCCGGGATGGGCACCGGCGGCGGTGGCGCGCCGATGATGCTGCCGCCCGGTTCGATGGGACCGCCAGCGGGGGCTATGCCGCCAGCGGCGACCGTGCCCGCGGGAACGCTTGGCGCTGGCAGCAATGCCCCGTCGGCTTCCCCGCCGCCATCGGGTGCGGGAGCGGGCGCGACGCTGATTCCGGCGAGCGTGGTGGCCGCGGGTCAAACCGCCGCAGCACGTGAGCGCCGCGAATCAGCGGACGCGGCGGCCGCCAAGGAGTTGGCGTGGAAGCTTCAGCACGCCGCTCAAACAGTCAGCTACCCCATTGAATGGGCGGTAGGGGTGTTCCGGTCATCCAGCGGAACGGAAACCGTCATCACCTCAAATGACGGAGCGAGCTATATCCCCGCTGGCGTCTTCGTCCCGCGCTCGGTGCGCGTCCTTTCCACAGATCCGTTGACGGACGACCATTTTCGACAACTCTGGTTCGGCTGGGCCGATCCGGCGCGTGTCCTCATAGAGTACGCGCAGCTGCGCTCCGAGATGGGCTGGCGCCTGGTCGCGGCCGCGAGCACAGTCGGGGTGAGTGTGCTGCGTGATGCCGGGGTAGAGCACCCGCCCTCATGTACCCGGCAGACCAACCCGCAGTTGCAGCCTGGTGCCCAGGTCGCCGCTCCCGCGCTGGACAGCATGCACGTGCACCGGCTGGCGGCGCTGTGGCCCGACGTGTATCCGCGACTGCTGCGCGTGATGGACGCCGACCCGATTTTCCAGGATCGAATCGTCTCGGCGGCAAGCGCGGCGTTGACGAATTCGGCGACCACCCAGGCCCAGGCGGTCGACGGCGGCATCCCCGATCCCGTTCGCCAGATTTGGCTGACTCGCGGCGGCGACCGTGATCCGAGTTGCCAGCAGTGGGCTGAGTACGCCGCGGCGGCCCAGGACTTCAACACAGTGACCTCGATCTTCCGGCCTGGCTTCGTTGGACAAACTGATCCAAGCGAGACAGTCGAAGAGCTTGCGCGCTACCGGGCGCATTGGCTGGTAGCCCGTACCGCCGAGCACATCGGGGGGTGGGCCACGCGCCCGCTGCCACTGCCAGACATGTGTTACGCCGCAGCCGCCATCGGCAATACGCATCTTCGGGACCTGATCATGAATGCGCTTGCCAGCGTCGAAGACGACTTGGCACCACGATGACGATCGGTGATCACTGGCATGTGAGCGCGGACTACTAAGACTTAGAGCTTGGCATGCGGCACGCTCACCTGAGATAACGCTTGGCAGATACGCCGGAGCTGGTGATACTGATGTGAATACTGAGACGACGATCGACTGAGGGGCGGCCAGTAAGAAGCACGACGATGAGGTGTAGACCGTCTGGACGGCGTGCCGGATCGCGGGCTCGACGCCGGGTGGCATGGATTCGGCTGTGCAGGCGTTGACTCGGCGCAACCGTACGGTGCGGGCGGGACAGCGCTTCATGTGAACCTGACAGCGGGCCTGCTGAGTTTGCAGATAACCGACATCGAGTACGCCGCCGCGCACGCCCATCTTGATGGCCGCGGCAACGCCTGGATCACCGACGTGTTCGCCGAGGCGGAGAACTGTCTTGATGACCAAGAACGTCAGCGATGGTTGCGGACGGCGGCGGAGGTGTACATCATCACCTCAGCGAGGTCGGCGATGCCCAGGTGCTCGGCGGGCAGCCGAGCACGCGAGCGTTGGCGCAGCGCGCAATTAGCAGATGCAATTAGCCAGCGCTGTCGAAATGATCCGGCGCTGACGGTAGCAGCACGAGTGCGAGCAAGGCTGAGGGCAAGCAGTCTAGGGTTCACGGCGGCTGATGTAAGTGTCGCGTGCCGTGTGTCGCTCGGCGTCAGCGACCTCGCTGTTGAACGCGATGGCCAATCGGGCGTACTCAGCGTCAAGGAAATCCACGTCATTCGCCCCCGGCTGCGCCGCGACCGGTCGGGACTCGTTGGGTGAAGGTGACGCCATGTCTCCAACGATAGGTCGCCGGAGCCCTGCTGGGAACGTGCACTCCGTGCGCGCGGGGACGGTTCGCCGGGCTGCGCGAAGCGTTCGGCTCACTGCGCACCGCAGGTCTCTTCTTGGGCAGCTGCGATCTGTTCTTACGCGCCGCATCGGTGGGCAGTGTGTAGTCCTTCCGGTTGGAGCGAACGTGTCGCTTAGACGCGGCTCGCAAACCTTCGCTCGCGACCATGACAAGCGGCCAGCTCAGACGTTGCAGGCGCCTGTCAGTCATCGATGCTGGCACAAGGGGTGTGTTCGGGATCTTCGACCACGACTTGAGGCGCCCGCCATCGCTGGGCAACGTGGCGGCGCTGGGCCGAGCGCACTGCGCGGCCTGCGGCGTCGTATTGGGTGAGCAGTTGGCGCCACGGCTCGCTGAGGTGGGTGCGGCCGAGGCGGTCGGCCAAGGTGACGGCCGGCAGCGTCTCAAGCAGCGGATCTGTGGGAGCGGACGGCTTGGGGGTGAGGGTGGTGCTCCATGGCAGGGCGTGGGTGAGCCGCAGCGCCGATGAGCTGGCCCCGCGACTGGTGGTGCCGGGGTCGAGGAGGATGACCCGTGCATCTGCGGCCGCGGCGTGGCGGGCGATGTCGGCGAGCTGGTCGGGCTCGGCGATCGCGGGGTTGTCGATGATGACGATGGCTCGGGGCGGCAAGGCCCACTGCTGATCGTTGACTTGGCGGTGGGCGTGACCGATGGTGGTGATGGTGTCGGCCAGCTCGGCGTCGCGTGCTGGTGCGGCGCTGGTGTCGGTGGTCGAAAGCCAGAGCACTTTGCGCTCGTTGGCGTTGGCGGTGCTGCGCAGGGTGTACAGCGCCGCGGCGGTTTCGCGGTCTGTGGCGTCGGCTCGGACGAAGCTGAGCCGATACGGCTGAGCCGCCAATGATTTGAGCTGCTCGGCGGTGTGCGGCTCGTGTGCCGACAATGCCGCGGCAGGGATGAGTAGGGGAGTGCGTGTGAGGTCGAGGTGGCCGGCGACCTCGAGGAGGGCGACCTCGTTGCGCGCCGAGTCGAGCAGCTGTTCGAGGGTGTCGGAGGTGGCGGTCTGGGCGGCGGCGAACGCAGCGGCCACGTTCCGGTCGGCCCATTCCAGCTCGCGGCGCAGTACTCGACGCCGCTCGCGCAGTTCGGCTCGGGCGGTCAGGTCGGCGTGTTCGGCGCGGCCGCGCGCCGTGACGATGTCGTGCTCGGTGACGATCTTCTGGCCGCCAGCGGCCGCAGCGCGCGCAGCTTGAGCGTCGGCGAGGGCCTGCTGGAACTGCAGCGAGGGCGGCTGATCGGGCAGCAGCGCGGTGTAGAACGCGACGTCTCGGCGCGCCGATACGATGTCGAGCTCGTCGGCATCGGGGGCGGCGCGCAGAAGGTCGAGCTGGGTGCGGGCGTGCTCGATGAGGCGCAGGGTGTCGTTGTAGGCGGCGTCGGCGTCGGCCCACTGCTCCATCACCGCAGTGACGGCATGGCTGTAGGGACGGTCGGCGTCGACCTGGCGGCGCATCCGCAACAGCTCGTCGGCGGCAGCACGCATCGCCGGGCCATTTCCGGCGCGAATTTCTGCGTCCAAGGTTTTAATTGCCTTGCAGACCTCGCGGTATTCCTGCTGCAGTGTGGTGACCAATTCCATAGTGATGCCCAATTCCGGTAAAGGTCGGTTTGCTGACAGGTCTTCAAATTGCAAATCTCCGATTTCTTCGGACCCGAATTCAAATGATTCGTCGGGCGTGGCGATGTCGAAGTAATCGTCGAAGTCCTCGAAGGGGCTTTGCGGGTCGGGCGGAAAGAGTGCTTCCTCGTCGGGGTGTGGCGGGGCGTGCTCGGGGGTGGGCAGGTCGATGTCGATGCCGAGACGAGCTTGGAGGCGATGGGTGAAGGCGTCGACGGTGTAGGTGATCAAGCGGGCATAGTCGCCCGGCGGGATCGGGTGGTCGGCATCAGCAGCGTCGGCGAGGTGTTCAGCGGCGACATGGAGCAGGTCGCGCGGCCTCCACGTGGTCGGGTCGGCGGCGCTGATGGCAGCGACGAGGCCGGGCCAGGCCGGGTCGGAGGTGATGGTTTCGGTCAGCGCGGCCCCGAACACGGCGTCGACGTCGGCGATCCAGGCCGGCCGTAGCCGCGAATGGGTGGTGGCCAGGGTGGCGGTCGGAGACAGAGCGCCGGCGATGCGCCACCACAGCGCGGCGGCGGGCAGTTCGTCGGGCAGCGGTCCTTGCCGGGCTGCGGTGGTGATGATCTGTCGCAGGTCGGCGGTGCTGCGGGTGGCCTGGGCGAGTTGGGCGGCCAGCTGTGGCCAGTAGGCATCGGCGCGCAGGCGCGGGTCGATGGCGTCGATGAGGTCGTTCCACCGGGTGGTGTCGGCACTGCGCCGCCCGATGTCGGCAGCGGCGTAGCGCTGCAGGGTCGCCTGGACGGCGCAGGTCCGCACGGGGTACTGGCGCGCGCCGGTGAGACGGGTATCGGCGTCCTCGACGCCGGTGGCGGCGCGGAACACCGCGATTTCGGCGGTCAGTGCCGGATTTACGGTGATCAACGGCCGCGCCCAGGCGGGGGCGGTCGCGTTGGTCCAGGCCCGCGCGCGCTCGCGGATCTGGTCGGCCAAGCCTTCCACCAGTTGCTCGCGGCGGGCCAGGTAGGCACCCCATTGCGGATCGTCGGCGAGTGCCTGCTGGATGGCCGGAAGCCAGCGCAGCACCCCGATGCCGGCGGAATGGGTGCCGGCGGGATCGATGCGGTGATCCAGGACCGCGGCGGGGTCGGCTGCGTCGTCGATGCTGCCCTTGGCCAGCGCTTCGGTGAGCAGCTCTCGGGGATCGGCACCACCGATCGCCAAGACAGAGAGGTTGCGTCGCAGCACCGGCCAGGCTTCGCGCTGGCTCAGCCGAGGGATCACGTCATCAGCGATGATGTCCAACCGATCGCGAGCACCGGGTCCCAGCCGATTCTCGGCCGCCACGCCCAAGGCGTCGTAGAACATGTCGGCGGCGGCCTGTAGTCGTGTCGCCGGATCCTCGGCGCGTCGGGCTTCGGTGGTGGCCGACACCTGGGCGCCGTCGCGGGCCAAGGTGCGGGTCAAGACATCGACGGCGGTGTCGGGGTGGGTGGCCTTGGGGGAGAGCAGCCGGTGCGGATCGCCTTCGGCGGTGGACAGGTACAGGTGGTTTTCGTCGGTGGCGCGGGTCATCGCGACGTAGAGGTGTTGGCGGGTCAGCATGTCTGAGCCGACGATGTAGCAGGTGCCCTTGGTGTCACGCCGTCCTGCGGTGAGCCCCTGAGCGGAGTCGATGGTGGCCGCGTAGCCCAGCGTGACGTGTTCGGCGATGTAGTCGGCGGGCAGCGTGACGATGCGCCCGCTGCGCAGATGGCGGGCTTTCACACCGCCATCGGTGAGGACTTCGGTGATGGTGTAGCGGTAGCCGTTGCGAACGAAATCATTGCGCCCGAGCGTGATTCGGCGGTTGTTTTTGCGGGTGCGGATGGTGTCGCCGACGCTGGCGTGGAGCTGATCGGCCAGCACCACGGTGGCCGCCCGGGCGGCTCCGGGATCGGCGGCCAGCCGGTCGGCGCGGGCGCGGGCGTTGAGCTCGTTGATGACGTCGTTGGTGGGCGCGAGCAGGATGGAGTCTGCGCCGGCGGCCAGGTCGGCCCGCCATGCCTGATAGGCCATGTCGGCGGCGGTCTCGTCGGTGCCGACGTGGATGCGGTGGTGGTCGATGTAGAAGCCGATGCCGGCCGGGTCGGCGTCGTGTAGCGCGAGTCCGGCGGCGGCTTCGGCCGGTGACTTGAACCGCACGACTTCGCTCAGGGTGAGCGCGTCGGTGGCTTCGGCGATGTCGCGCAGAACGCCGCCGGCTGAGATGGATGACAACTGGCCGTCGTCGCCGACCAGTCGCACGCTGGCGCCTTTGCGTAGTGCGTCGGTGATCATCACGTCCAGTCCGGCGGTGGCGGCCTTGCCGGCCTCGTCAACGACGATGAGGGTGTCGGGGCCGACTTGCTCGAACCAGTCAGGGACACCGGAGATCGCGGCCTTGTTTGGATCGGCTGACCAGCCGTACTTGTCGAGGGTGTCAGTGGTGGCGCCCAGGTCCGCTCCGAGCACGATCGCCGCGTCGGCGGTCGGGGCCAAACCGATCACATGTCCGCCCGAGCTGCGCCACGCATGGGCCAACGCCGCCATGGCCGTGGTCTTGCCGGTTCCAGCGGGCGCCAGCGCCAATGCAACACGGCGCCCGGAGGTCGCCATCTCCGAGACCAATGCCGCCTGGCCGGGGTTGAGCGTGCGTCCCCGCGCGGCCGAATCTGCGAGCGCCAGTTCGACATCGGCGACTGTGGCGGCGCGCCCGTCGCAGCGATGCACCGCGTCCAAAATGCGCCGCTCGGCAGCCACCGTGTCGCGACTGGTGTAGAGCGCCACGCCGTGGCGGGAGTAGACGCTGGCACCGTCGCGGCGACGCAAAGCGACAGGCTCGCCCAACTCGGCGTCGGCGATGCGAGCGTGCGGCACCGAAAACGCGTCTCCGAGCGCGGTATCGGTGAGACGTTCGACCAATGCGACATCGTGCGCCACGCCGTGGGATCGAGCGATTCGCAGCGCCTCGGCGCGCACGTGGTGACGCTGCCATGTGGCGCGGGATTCAGACACGGTGGCGATGAGTTCGCCAGCACGCGACGCAACCCATTCCTCGTCGATGACGGGGGCGGTGCGGGCTCGGTTGGGACCAGCCAGGACACCGGCCAACATGCGGTGCAGACCGTCTCGCCCAAGGACTTCCACGGCTTGGGTGCGCCACACGTGGCGCTGCTCGGCCAGCGAACGCGGCTCGTGCTTGGCTTCACGCGATTCCAGCGTCGCCTGCTGGGCCAAAGCGATGATCTCGGTGTTGGTTGGTTCGCGTCCGTGATCGGCCTGAAACTGCTTGGCCAGCTCGGCGGTGCGCGCCTTGATCGCAGCCCGCCGACTCGACCACCGTGACATCAATTCTGGTGACATTCCGTCGATCTCGCGCACCGGCCGTTTCCCGCGTCCGCGGGACTGCTCGACGAACGGCACCGCGAGTCTGTCGATCATGTGAGCTTCGAGGCGGGTGTTGTACAACTCCGAGGCCGCGACCGTCACCCGGTGCAGCGATTGACCGTCCAGGGCGAGCCATCGGCGCACGCCGTTGGCGTCCACGTGGGACACCTTGTTGGAGATCGCGACGTGGGTGTGTAAGTCGGGGTCGCCGGCGCGAGAGTCGCGGTGGGTGAACGCTGCGGCGATGAGTCCTTCGGTGTCGACCTGGGCGACGCCGCCGGCGCCGGTACGGGTGAAAGTGGCTTGATCTTGCAGCCACTCCAATACGTCGGCGACGGCCGCATCATGGGCCGCTTCAATCTGCGCGGCCACCGAGAGCGGGGCGATGGCCCACAGCGCCGAAACTGATTTCACCGGCGAGAACGTCAGGTCGTATCCGGCGACGGCGGTCGTGCGGGCGCGGGTGTTGCGGGCGATGAATCCGGACAGTTCGCGGTCATCGGCGGGTGGGCGGCCGTACTCCTCGGCGAACAGCTCCAAGGCCACGCGGGTGCGGATCTGTGCGCGGATCTGCGGGGCGATGGTGGCGTTCCAGTGTGCGCCGTTCTCAGCGTTGTGGTCGCGGAAGGCCACCGCCAAACGCCGCGCGTACTCCGGTTCGCCGTCGCGTACCAGGAACTCACGCCCGAGTCGGCTGGCCGCCCGCCCCGAGCCCATGCTGCGACCGATGACGTAGGTCTCGATGCGCTCGGCATTGGGGTGCAGACCCAATCCGTAGACGGCGCGCATCTGCGCCTCACCGACCTCTGAGCCTTCGTCAACCGTCCAAATCTCTTCGCGGGCTTGCGGACTGACCTCGCAGCGGCCGGTGTCAGACAGAGCGGCCAAGCCGCGGCCCATCCATCGGCCCGGCGATTCGCCCTTGGCCGAGTAGTAGTCGGCCAGCGTGGAGCGGCCCCGCTCAGTGCTGTCGGCGGCAGCGACCTGCCGCACCAGGTACAGGTATCCGTCCCCGGCGGTCAGCTTGTGCAGCGTCATCACCATGACGCGCACGCAGGCGTCCGCATGCGCCGCACGCTACGAACTGAGCGGTTGGCGAAGCCACCACCAAACCGGAGGTTCTTAGAAAAGTCTTAGACGGCGGGTTCTCCTGAGTGCAAGAGGTGTGTGGTCTGTCGTTGGGCTACGAAAGGGGGTCGTGCGGCAGGGAGCTGTGCGCGGTGTGAGAGGAGTGGGCAGCGGTGTGGTGAGTGCGCGACGGTGGTGCGGCAGGAGTGACGGCGAAAAATTGGTGGACAGCGAATGTGGCTGTGGTGGTGGCCCGGTCGGCCCGCAGGCTTCTAAGGTCCCGACCATGACAACACCACGGATATCGAAGCTTGAGGCCCGCAAGCGCGCCCATGAAGCGTCCCGTCGGGCCAACGAGGCCCGCGCCGCGAAGGAGAAGGCGAACATCGACGATGCCGCGGAGATTCTCGTCGCGGTCGGCAAGATCGCCGAAGTCGAGACCTGGAAGAAGGAGCGCCTGGCCCAGCTGCGCCGGCAGCTCGACGTCGAAGTCGCCAAGAGGGTGGATGCGCAGCGCGCCAGGGGCGGCGCGGCGGTCGTGCGTATGCAGAGCCGTGGCGAGACGCTGACGACGATCGCCGCGCGCACCGACCTGGGGATCGGAGTAGTTCGTACCATGCTGCGGCACGGACCGAGGACTGAGAAGCCCACGGCCAGTGATGATTCGCATGCACTAGGTGGGGGTGGCGTGGCCGGTGGACCGATGGGAGTTGTTGACCCGTACAGCGGTGAGCCGCCGGCCCACGCGGCGTCGGCGTGATGTGCGGCGGGCGTTGAGGCGTGGTCGCCGGTGTGCGGGATCAGTGGTGCCGCGCGGCGTTGGTCGGCCCGTGCGCGCGGTGTCATGCCAGCCCACCGCTACGCAGGTCGGGGACGTGGGCGCACAAGACCTGTTCAGCATCAGGCGGTGAGGCGCTCGACGGGCGCGCCTGCAAGGCGTCTGGCCAGCTCTACTCAGGATGCTCGGTGTGGCGGCGGTTGCAGGACCACACAGGGGGCTTGGGAGTGCGTTCACAACGTCGGTGGAAACTGGCCGCGCTGGGCGCTCTGAATGTCAGTTTGGACGGTTAGGTTCAACGGCCATGAGAAAGCGCCGAGCAGTTGATCGTTGATCGGCGTCTGCACGCTGCGGAGATCGCCCGCTTTCACAGCCACGTCGTCTGCGGGCCAACGGCTTCAGACTGCAACATCTGGGCCGGCGCGATCGGCGCCGATGACTACGGCCGCTTCTACCTCACCCGAGAGGGGGCGGGGTTGTGCGTTCGCCCGCACCGCTACCCGTTGGCGATCGTGTCCGGTGTAGTGGCCGCTGGGGTGCTCGGACTACACGAGTGCGACAACCCGGTGCGTCAAGGTCGCGGCGGCGACAGATCCCCACCAGCACGTCGTTTCGGGCTCGCAGGGCGACAACATGGACCGCATGGCGCGGATGCGCCGCGGCGGCGGCCGATATGCGGTGCGACGCGTCGACAGTCGGGGCCTGCGGCGCGAACGGTCGGTGGCGTTGCGCGAAGCGGTGCGCCACGGCTGGGATGACGCTGCGGTGCAGGCGGCGCTGCTGGGTGACCAGCCCACATTGTGGTGAGTCCCCAGTGCCCGTTGAGATTCGGTGAGCATATGGCCGGGCGTGGCGAGCTAGGCGGTGTGGGGTGCGGTGTCGCAGCGGCGAGCTGGAGGCGCTGAGACGGGGTGCGGCAGTGGCGGTTGCGCGCGGGCGCTTAGCCGCGCTGCAGGAGCACCGCGTCGCGCGGCGGCGGCACAGTGCTGGCGTCGAACCACGCGGGCACCGCAGAGACGCCGGCTGTGCGGGCCCAGCAGATGCGGTGCTGACCGATCGTTTTGCGGTTTCCATGACCGCTGATGTAGATGCGCAGCGGGTCGCTGTAGCTCAGGAGCTTGCAACAGCGTCGCGAAAACGTGATCGACGATTATCCGGCTGGGATCGGAGGACCAGAAGGACGCGTTTCACCGGCAGTCTTCATGGATAACGAATGTTATCCATCAACTCAGGCGGTTTTATTTCGCGCCGTTTCAGCGAGTATTGCGCTAAAGCATGCTGGACAAAGAAGTGGTCGACTGTCGGGTGGGCTTGCTGGTTGATCGACAAGTAGTTACTCATCGTCGAACTGGTTGTGGAACCGTCAATCCGCGCCGGTGGCCGGCGATTCGGCGGATCTCCTCGGCGACCAGTTGTGGCTCGGTAAGAACCACTTGATGATTCGACCGCACCGCCTCGACGTGACGCGCATTCAACCGCACTGCGGTCCGGCGATGCGCCGCCACGAAAGCCTTACGGATGGACCTGTCGAAAATCGTCGACTTCATCCCTGAAATGACGGTGACTGGCGTGTCGTCGACGGCCGGCGGGTGACGCCGCAGACTTCGCAGTCCTTCGATGAAGAACCGTTCCTCATCATCGGCCGCCCGGGCGGCGCGCAGACTGAGGTCTTCGTTGACCAAATCCTGCACCACGTCGGCAGGCATGCCCGGCATCACCCAGCGGACGGCCACCGATAGCAGGTGAAGGCGTCGTAGCATGCCGATTACCGACCGCCCAGCTATCACGATGTGCCGTAGACGCTTGAGCGGAGACCCGCAGCAGATGTTGACATGTTCGTCCGCGTGATCGATAAGCACCAGGCCGACAACTTGATCCGGATTCGCGGCGGCAGCGGCTAGGGCGATCGTTCCGCCGTAACTGTGCCCGGCCAGGATGTAAGGGCCCGCATCCAGAGCTGCCAGCAGCTGGGTCATGTCACCGGTGAGGCGTTCCAGCGTGCGTGGTTCAGCGTCGTCGTCACTGCGCCCTAGATTGGCCCGATCGTAGACGACCGTCCGGAATCGGCTCGCCACCAGCGGCTGCACTAGTCCCCACTCCGATCGTGAGGCGCCTAAACCGGATTCGAATACCACGGTGGGCCCGCCGGCGCCTGCCACCATGTAGTGCAGCTTGCGCCCGTCGTGCAGGCGCACGAACTGACTGCGACCCAAAGTAGCTGTCATGCTGTTCCTAGTCTCTGTGGCGAACTGACTGTCACGGCAGTGCCTTCGACACTACCCAAGTTGGCTTGTCGCTGATTCGTCCATAGCTGTCGTCCTACTGCGGACTGAATCGCTTTGGCGTCGGAACCGGTCTGCATGCCTGTTCTGAAATCAACCACGCATTTTCAGCAACGACGATCACCACGTGCAGGCTGCCTCCGCCGGGTAAACGTCGATCATTTTTGACCAGGCCGCGCGTTCGTGGCCGATCGCCGCTTCGGTGTCAAGGATGGTCTTCTCCGCATTCGTTGTGGGGCATCCAAGTTCGATGATCAGATGCATGCTGCCTCGCGCACCGCGCGGCCCAGCGGGCCGTCGAGCCAATTTGTCTCACCGCCATGCAGCAATAGGCGGCCAGGTTCGCGATCACCATAATCGGCGGGATAACCTCGGCCGGCAACTAGCCAAAGCCGAGGTCGAATGCCAGGGCCGCATCCCCGTTGGTTCACAGCCCAGGCAAGGGATACTACGCACCGAGCTTTGCGAGAAGATCGGCCATTGTGGCCCCACCCAAGAGATCTGTGATGTCCAGTTCATAACCGAACTCCGCCTTGACTCGACGCTGTAACTCGAGTGCCTGCAGCGAATCCAGACCGATGGCGACCATCGGTGTGCCGGGGTTGATGGCACCGATGTCCTCAACGCCGATCGTCTTCGCCAACATGCCGGTCAGCCGTTGTGACACATCCTCCGTCAGGAGAGGCGCTTCGGCGAGCGGGGAGGGCTCACGCAATTCGGATAGCAGCGGGCCATATCCGTAGCTGCCCAGCACCGGGATGACTCGGTCGAGGTCGAATGCCGCGACAATGGCATTCCGCTGCAGTGGTGCCGTGCCTACCGCTATGGCGTCAGCGGGCGCCATGGGCAGCACACCCGTGACGGCCAGCTTCGCCCGCCCGGCGGGATCGAGATCAAGGGTTGTCCATTGGCCCCATTGTACGGCGACGCAGTTCAGGCCCTCTGCGCGCAACCGGTGCGCCATGGCGTCGAGCACCCGGTTGGCCGCCGCGTAAAGGATCTGACCGCGGCCGCCGATCGTCGATGCCACGGACGAGCACAGCACCACGCGACAGCTTTGGGTGCGGGGGACCGACCCAAGTATTCGTGACGTGCCGATTGCCTTGGCGCGCAACGCTTGGAAGGCGTGCTCGGTGGTGATGTCGGCGAGTTCGCCATCTGAATGCGCCATCGCCGCCTGGATGATCAGGTCTGTCGGCGCTTCGCCGAGTTGTTGTGCCAAACGCGATACCGCCGCTGCATCGCCGATATCACAGCCGAGCACATCAATCTGCACTTCGGCGGAACGGAGGGGACGTATCCGTCGCGCGACGGCATCTGTTTCACCCGATCTGCTGATCAATGTGATGCGCCGAGCGCCGCAGCGCGCGAAGTGAGCACAAAACTCCAAGCCTAAGTTTCCGGTTCCGCCGAGAATGAGGACATGCTCAGGTACGGCAGAAGATTCGCCGATACCGGTGTCACTGGCCACGATCCGCTTGACGTACAGGGCGCCGTTGCGCAGCGCCAGTTCGGGTTCCTCGGCGCAGTGCAGTGCGGAGACGATGCCGGCCGCAGAAACCGTTGCGAGGTCGGCCGGCAGATCGAGGTGCCGAAACCGCACGCGCGGGTACTCAGCGCCGACACACCGGAAGCCGGCGCTGACCGCTGCGTGCACTAGGTCGAGTTGAGTGTCACCGGCAACTACCGCTTCAGCGCCCGTGGTGACCAGCCAGCACTCGGTCAGATTGTCGGAGACCCGGGGCCACCATATGGGGTCGGTGAAGAACGCCGCAATGTCGGCCGCCGCGGTGACGCCATCCAGGTTCGGTGTCGGGGGAAGCAGGATGATGTGGGTGTCGAGGCCGCTGCGGGCAGCGTCGATCACCTGGGCGGTGGCACCGATGTCTGCTGCGGCGTTGCACAGGGCCGCAGCCAAATTCGGGCAACTACCGGTGTGATCGATGATGCCCATCGTGCGCGGAGGAACCAGTTTGCGTTGCGAGAGCCGAACCCACTGTTCGGTTAGCAACTGGGCTCTTGCTGCTGGTACGACGGTGGGTGTCTCCCGGACTGGCGAGAACTCGGGCTCTGCACAGGGAAGCCACAGCCGGACCTCGGCCATCAAGGTGTTGGGGAAATCGGGCAGCGGCAGGGAAGTGGGGCCCTCGGATTCGGTGCGCAATATGTCCCACCGGTAGTTCAAGTCTTGCACGGCAACCCGCGTGACATTGCGGGTGAACTCTTCGAGACCGGCTGCGGTGCGGATCGACGTGCCAACCACCGTAGCCGCAGGCCCGTTATCGAGCGCGGCGAGGTTCTCCTCGATCGCCAACAGCAGCGTCGGATGGTCGGCGAGTTCGACAAAAGTGTCGACGCCCGAAGTTACTGCCGCCGTTGCGATGGCCTTGTCGAAGCGAACTGTGTTGCGCAGGTTCCAGAACCAGTACTCCACGAACGGAAGGTCCGTCGTGAGGGGTTCACCGAGGGTGCTTCCGAGACAGTCGATCTCGGTGTCGAAAAACGCCGATTGCTGCAGGTGTTCGCGCAGGCTCGCCTTGACCCTGTCGCCGAGCTCGTTGATGACGCTGGTGTGCGCGGGATAATGCACGCTGATGATGCGCGCGAACGTGCCGCGGTCGGTGCAGATGTCGACGATGTCCTGCACCGCTGCGCGGTGACCCGAGACTGCGGTCATGTTCGGTGAGTTGATCACCGAAAGCTGCGCCCAGCCTGGGCAGCGGGCCAGCAGCGCGTCGCAACTGTCGCGGTCGGCGGCGATAACGGCCAAAGCGTAGTCACCGGCTGTGTACTCGTCGGCAGCTCGCGCCCGAATCGCGACGATGCTGACGGCGTCGGCCAGTGTGATGGCTCCGCTGACATACGCTGCGGCAATCTCGCCTTGGCTGTGCCCGACGGTAACATTTGGCGCGATCCCGACCGCACGCCACATCGCGGCGAGTCCCGCCATATGAACAAAAAGTGCAGGCTGGATGATACTGGCGCTGTCGGAGGACGGATGGTTTTCGTGCAGAAGGTACTCCGCGGTGGTATCGCCGATGTGTTCGCGGAATGCCTCTAGGCAGCGGTGTACCTCTTCGCGGTAGGCGGGCACCTGCTCGTAGTAGTAGCGGCCCATGCCGGGGCGCTGACCGCCCTGCCCGGGAAAGACATAGCCGACACGACGGGCGGTGGCAGGACCGCTGCTGCAAACCACCGCGGGGTGTACATTGCCGTCCGCCACTGCCCGCAAAGCTTGGAGTAACTCGCTGCGGCCACGGACCATGGCCAGCGCCCGGTATGGACGTGCCATCCGGCTTCGGAACAGCATCCCGGCGATCTGCTGGGCGGTCACTGCGGGATGGGTTGCCACGTACGTGTGGAGCGCGGCGGACTCGGCCCGTAGGAGATCGGCAGTGTCCGAGGTGACCAGCACCGGGATGGTGCCGTCTGGGAGCTGGTAGGTGTAAACGGTCATCGAACACCGGCTGGCATAGCGATGATGGCGTGTGCGTTGGAACCGCCGGCGCCGAAGGACGAGGTGGCGCCGTATCGATAGCCATCGTTGGCCGGCCACCGGTGCAGTTTGGTTGCCAACCGCAAGCCTGTCATGTCCCAGTCCAATTTTTTGGTTGGGTTGTCAGCGAACAGGGTCGGCGGAATCTGGCCGTGCTGGCCGGCGAGCAGCAGCTTGATCAGCCCGAGGATGCCCGACGCCGCCTGCGCGTGTCCGGCATTGGACTTAATGGAGCCCAGCAGCGCCGTGCATCCGGCCGCGCCGTAGGTTTTGAACATCGCCAGCAATTCGACCGGGTCGCCGGCGCGGGTCGCTGTGCCGTGACCTTCAATCATCCCGATGTCGGCGGGGTCGATGCCGGCCGCGTCCAGGGTTTTGGAGATGAGCCGCTCCTGTGCGCGCACCCGAGGCACCAACAGCGGCTTGCCCTTACCGTTGTGGTTGGTGCGCGCAGCAAGGATGCGCCCCAGGACCGGATGCCCCAATTGCTGGGCGCGGGATTCGCGCTCGACCAAGACCATGCCTGCGCCCTCGCCCCAGACAGTGCCCGAGGCATCGTCGGCGTAGGCGCGGCAATGGCCGTCGTCGGAGAGCGCGTTGAGTCGGGCGAATTCGAAAAATGCTGCTGGAGAGCCCATTACGCACGCGCCGCCGGCCAACGCCCAGTCGCACTCGTCGTTGCGGACCGCGTTGACGGCCAGTTGCAGGGCGGTGAGCGAGGACGCGCAAGCCGAATCGACGCAGATAGATGGTCCGACCAGACCGAGGCTGTGCGATATACGCCCGGCAGCTCCCAATTGTCCTAGACTCGCGATTCGATGCCCGCTGTAGGCGTCGGCCGTGGCGGCGCGGGGACCGTACTCCATTGGAGACATTCCGACGAAACAGCCGCCCTCCGCGCCGGCGACCGTACCGGGATTGATGCCGGCATTCTCCAGCACCCGCCACGCGACGCGCAGGGCCACACGTTGCTGGGGGTTCAGTACCAGTGCCTCCCGGTGCGTGATGCCAAAGAACGTGGGATCGAACTGTGCTGAGTTGGCCAGAAAGCCGCCGGTGTCGCAAACCTGACCCCAGCCGTCGAGCTGGGGGACCGACAGCAGCTCATCGATTGGCCAGCCGCGATCTCGAGGGAATTCGGTGAGCAGTTCCCGGGATTCGCTCAGCGCCATCCACAACTGGGCTGGACTGGCGATGCCGCCGGGGGCCTCGACCGCCATCCCGGAGATGACGATCGGGTCAGAACCCTCGACTGTCACCTGGTCACCAACTCGGCGACTGCGTCGAGGTGATCATTGAGATAGAAGTGCCCCCCGTCGAAGACGGTGACATCGAGACTCTCGGAGTGTTTACCCCATCCGTACAGATCACCCAAGGTGACATACGGATCCTGGTCGCCGCCAATGGCGTGGACCGGAGCGGCGATCTTGACGTCGTCGGAACAGGTGTAGGCGTCGAATGCCCGATAATCAGCCTTGATGACGGGCAAAGACAGTCGCATCACCTCCCGGTGGGCGAAGACGTCAGCGTCGGTGCCTTCCAATGAGGCCAGATGGACGAGGATGTCCTCCTCGGAGCTGGGATGGGGCGGTTTGGCCGCGACTTGCGAAGGTGCGACGGCCGCGGACGCGGTCAGTGCACGCACCTCCATCCCGACAGCTTCGGCAATTCGGACGAACTCGAATGCCACCAACGCGCCCATGCTGTGACCGAAGGTCAGAATTGAGCGACCGCGATGGTGTCCCGAGGTGCAGAAGTCGTCGAACGCCCCGGCGGCCATCGCTGCCAGTGAGTTCAACGGGGCTTCGGAGGCCCGGTCCTGGCGTCCCGGGTATTGGAACACCAACACGTTGCACCGGCTACCGAGACACTTGGAGAAGTCACGGTAGGCGGATGCGCCGGAACCGGCGTGCGGGAAGACAAGCAGCAGCGGATTGTCGGGCGACTTCGACCGGTGGAACTGGCGGATCCAACCTAACGGTTGCGGCATTTGCACTCATACTTTCCGATGTCATAGCCGCTCCCGGTCGCGGATCAGCAGAGCGGCTCGCTTGTGCGGTAGGTCAAGGTTGGTGACGTGCTGAAAACCGGCGCGCTCGGCCACCCGGATACACCGGATGTTCTCCAGGTCGGGTTCGCCCACCACCCGGGTAGCGTGGGGATCTATCTGGAATTGAAAGTCGGATACGGCACGCAGCAGCGCTATGGCAAGCCCCTGGCCGCGGCTTTCTGCCGGCCCCAGCAGCATATGCACCCCAGCGTCGTGTTCCTGAGCCGGGTAGTACTGGGCCAGGCAGTCGAGGTCGGCGCGGTAGAGCTCCCAGTAGCTCATCGCGACGCCGTCCAGCACCCCCAGGTAGGGGTCAGAATGCGGGGAGTTTTGTTGCTCCCGCAGATAGGACGCGATCCGGTCCTTCGACCACGGCTTGTTCCAGAATCGGGCTACTTCCGGGTCGTTCATCCAGAAGTGCACGGCGTCAAGATCGTTGTCCAGAGCCAGTGGCCGCAGCACGAACTCGCGGATTACCCCATCCAGGTCCAGTGCCGTCCTATGGGAGGCCGGGCCCCGTGTATGCATCCTCGCCTCCCGCACACCCATAACTTAGTGGAGGCTAACATAACCCACGGAAGCCGAACTGGAGGTTTGCGCGCACGTGACCGATGAAGCCGAGATGCAGGAACGACGTCTGGAGCTGCTGAGACGGCGCATTGCCGAACGCGGTCTGGGGGCGGCTCCGGCGCGCATCGACCAGCCGGCGATCCGGGCTGGCGAGCGGTACCGATTGTCGATGGGGCAGCGCCGGATGTGGTTTATGCAGGCGCTAGACGCGGCCGATACGACGTTGAACATCTGCCTCGCCTATCGACTGACCGGGCCGCTTGATCCACAGCGATTCCGTGAAGCGTTCAACCAGGTTGTCGCCAGGCACGCGATCCTGCGAACAACCTATGGTGTGGACGCGGAAGGGGAGCCGTATCAGGAATTCTGCGACGAAGTCGAAATTGCTTGGCAAGAGCAGGACCTGAGCGGGCTGTCAGAGCACGAGAGGAGCCCGCGGCTCGAGGCCCTAGCGCAGTGGGAGTTCGGCAGGCCCTTCGACTTGACCGTCCAGATGCCTATGCGGGTCACGCTGTTGCACTGCGGCGCAGAAGAATTCGTGCTGTTGCTCACTGTGCATCACATCTGCTGGGACGACGACTGCTGGGCGCCGTTCTTCGGCGAGCTTAGTGCGGCTTACAACGGCCGCCCGCGAACTGCCCCGGCGCCGCAGTTTGTCGCCGTCGAGGCGTTGAAGCCTGCGGTTGAGCCCACCAATGCCGACGTCGATTACTGGCGGCGCACGCTGCAGCCGCTGCCCGACCCGCCGGACCTGCCCGGTCCGGCCGCCATGTATCCCTCGCGCCAGGCGCAGCGTCGCAGCCGCGCGATGCCCGCCGAATTGCTCAGCCGTGTCAAGGAATTCGCTCGGCAACGTTCCGCGACACCGTTCATGGTTTTGCTGGCTGGGTTCGGCGCGCTGATGCGCCGCTACAGCGGCACATCAGATCTACTGGTGGCGGTTCCGGTGACCGACCGAAAAGCGGCTGCCGAGAATGCTCTCGGGTACTTCGGAAACACGCTGCTGCTGCGGCTCACGCCCGCAGCGCACCACACCTTCACCTCGTTGGTCGACGAGGTGCGCAGGACGTGCCTCGACGGCTTCGCCCATCAATCGGTAGGCATCGATCGGGTGATCCGGGAGGCGAATCCATCTCGGTCCAGCGGCCGGGACGGCAGCTCTGTGGTCCAGCTGGGCTTCAGCGTGCGAAAGGATGCGAGTGGTTTCACGCTGGACGACGTCGCGACATGTCAACTGGCGTTAGGCGCCAACAGTACACAGGTGCCGCTCGCCCTGGCGGTGGTGCCCGACGCCGGGATAGTCGAATTCGCCTATCATACCGACCTTTTCGGTATCGAACTGGTCGACCAGATGCTGGGCCACTACCTTCGGTTGCTGGACCATGCGGTGAGCGAACCCGGACACCGGCTCGCCGCCCTGAACTTGTTCGGGACCGAAGAGCTGCTCACGCAATCGCGCGGTGAGCCTGTCCCGACCTCCGCCACCACAGTCGTTGCGCTGCTCGACGCCGCGGTCCCCGGACGCGGGGCGACCGCGGTGGTCTCCGATGACACCGAGTTGAGCTACCAGGACCTAAATGCCAGAGTTAACCGTCTAGCGCGCTGGATGATTGGGCAGGGGATCGGCACCGAGGACGTTGTCGGTCTGCAGATCGCCGGCTCGGTGGAATTCGTCGTCGCGATGCTCGCCGTGCTGAAATCCGGTGCGGCGTATGTGCCGATCGACCCCGCATACCCGCTCGAGCGGATCGAGTACATGATCGCCGACAGCGGGCCGCGTTTGGTCATTGGCACCGAAGATTTCGATGCGGCTGAACGTGCCGCGGCCGAGTTGCCCGACGACGCAGTCAGCGACGCCGACCGGAACCGGCCGCTGCACCCAGAAAACCTGGCTTACATCATCTACACCTCCGGCTCCACCGGCCGGCCCAAAGGCGTCGCGGTGTCGCACCGCGCGATTGCCGAGCATCTCGAGGGGTTCGGCGCGCAGTGGAGCATGACCGCCGAGGACCGGCTGCTGCAGTCTACATCGGTGAGCTTTGATGCATCAGTGGCGGAAATCCTGCTCACGTTGACATTGGGGGCCACGCTGGTGGTGCCTAAGCTAACGGGCGCAACAGATTTCAGTTATCTCGCCGAGGTGATCGAGCGGCACAGGGTCACCGTGGTCCAGCTGGTGCCGTCGGCGCTGCGCTCGGTGCTCGATCTGCCGCCACTACCTCAGTGGCGGCAGCTGCGTCACCTGCCGGTGGGCGGCGAAGCGCTGCCCGGCGAGTTGATCGACCGGTTTGCCGGCCACTTTGATGCCGAGCTGCGCAACCACTACGGCCCGACCGAGGCCGTGGTGTGTGCCACGCACATGCCGGTGAAGGGTTCGTATGGATCGCGTGTGGTGCCCATCGGTGTGCCGAACTGCAACGTCTTTGCATACGTCTTGGACGACCAGTTGCAGCCGGTACCCGCCGAGGTGGTTGGCGAGTTGTATCTCGGCGGTGTTCAGCTGGCGCGTGGATATCTGGGCCGGCCGGCGATGACCGCGGAACGATTCGTCGCCGACCCATTCAACCCCGGAATGCGGTTGTTTCGATCCGGTGATCTGGTTCGGCGCAGCCTCACCGGGGAGTTGGAGTTCGTAGGTCGCGCCGATGAGCAGGTCAAGATCCGCGGCTTCCGAATTGAACTCGGAGAGGTCGGGTCGGCGATCGCGACGCATGCGGCAGTGCGGCAATGTGTAGTCGTTGTCGAAGAAGCCGACAGCGGACCGAAGTTGGCGGCTTACTTGCTATCCGATGCCGAGCTGGATCTCGATGAGATTCAGACGCATGTCGCGTCGCTGCTGCCGAATTACATGGTGCCCAAGTCGTTTGCCGTACTCACCGAGATTCCGCTGACCCCCGCGGGTAAGCTCGACAAAAGGGCGCTGCCCGCGACAACGCGGATTGCGGCCGGAGGCTACCGGGTGCCGGCGACCACGACGGAGCACCGGGTCTGTGAAATCTTCGCTCGCCTGTTCGGCGAGGAACGAGTCGGTGCCGACGACTCGTTCTTCGAGCTGGGTGGTCACTCGTTGCTGGCTGCGAGGCTGGTTGCGCAGATCCGGGCTGATTTCGGTGTGGACCTGGCCGTGCGTGCGGTGTTCGACACGCCGACACCGGCCGGACTGGCTGCCACACTGGTCACCCGATTTCGTGACGAGTTCGATATTGACCTCGATGAGATGGATGCCGAAGGAGACCTTGACGACACCGCTGCCGAGCCGGGCGGCCCGCAACGTCCCGACCTGGCCGTGTCGGCACGCCCCGACCAGCTGCCGCTGTCGTACTCGCAGCTGGCCGCATGGTTCCAGTACCGGCTGGAAGGCCCGCACGACGGCTTCAACCTGCCACTCGCACTGCATTTTCACGGCCCGCTGGACACCGCGCTGCTGAGCGTGGCGCTCAACGACGTCGTCGCCCGGCACGAGGCGCTGCGGACCCGATTCATCGAACACGACGGTGTTCCTTATCAAGTCGTCGCGCCGGAGCTGACGATCGAGCTGGCAATCGAGCCGGTGGCGGCCGATATGGTCGACGCCGCGATCGAGAGGTTGCGCCGGGAGGTAATGACACCGGAGACCGCACCGCTGATCCGCGCCACGCTGTTGGCGGTAGACCCGAGCACCCACGTTCTGTTGCTGAACGTCCACCACATCGTCAGCGACCACACCTCGCTGGGCATCATCTTCGATGACCTGACGAGCGCCTATCAGGCTCGCCGCGCCGGCTCCTCGCCGCAGTGGGCGGATTTGCCGGTCCAGTTCGCCGACTACGCGCTGTGGCAACTGAACGCTTTCGACCCGGCCAACGCCTGGGGTCAACAGCAGGTGGCGCATTGGCGTGCCACACTGGCCGGACTGCCCCAAGAAACCTGCGTCGCCACCGACCACCCGCGTCCACCGGTCATCGGCAAGCGAGGACACAGCGTGCATTTCCCTGTCTCCTCCGCCCGCCGCGCCAGCCTGGTTCAGCTCGCGGAGGACACCGGCGCCTCTGAATTCATGGTGTATCAAGCCGCGGTCGCGGTGCTGCTTCACAAACTCGGAGCTGGAACCGAGCTGGCCCTGGGCAGCACGGTTGCATCCCGCGTCGACGCCGCCACCTCGAACCTGGTAGGTCTGTTCGCAAATGTGGTGGTGCTGCGCAACGACCTGTCGGGCACCCCGAGCCTGCGCACCGTCCTGCGTCGCGGACGCGACACGGTGCTCGACGCAGTGGCGCACCAGGAGCTCCCGATCGAGCGTCTGGTGGAGGCGATCAACCCGTCCCGGTCGCTGTCCCGGAATCCGTTGTTCCAGCACATGGTCCACTTCCGCGGCCCGGACTGGGGGCTGCAGCCGCGCGACCTCACAGGTGAAACCAGCGTCGTGCCGCGTCCGATCGATTTCGACATCGCGCTGCTGGACCTGGACATCGGCATGAATGTGACCGCGGCGGGCGGACTGGAAGTGCGGGTGGTCGCGAACGCCGATCTGTACGAGGCCGCTACCGTCGGCCTGATCGCCGATGCGCTGCGCGCCGTACTGGATGGATTCGCTGAAACGCCTGACCGCCCGATATCAGAACTGACGGTGCTGCCCGACGATCAGTTGACCGCACTGCTGGCACCGGCCATACCGACTGACGCCGGCTCGTCGGGACCGGCTGTCGCGGGTTCGGCGGAAACCGAACGGATCCTCATCGACCTGCTCGAAGAACTGCTTGAAATCACCGACGTCGAACGCGAGGACAATTTCTTCGCACTCGGCGGGGACAGCATCATCTCGATCAAATGGTCGGCCCAAGCCAGCGCACGCGGACTAGTCCTCACCCCGGCCATGGTGTTCGAGCACATGACCATCGCCGGATTGGCCGCGGCGGTCGACCGGGCCGCCGACACCGAACAAGAGCCGACGGACATGCAGACGAACCAGGACTACACACCCATGAGCGCTTCGGGCCTAGACGCCGACGCGCTGGCGGCGCTCACCGCGGCCTGGCAGCAACAGCCGTGACTGCACAAATCGAGGACGTCCTCGCACTGAGTCCGTTGCAGGAGGGGCTCTTCGCGCTGCACCGGCTGGCCGAGGACGACGTCGACCTCTACAGCATGCAGTTCATCGTCGACATCGATGGGCCGGTCGACGTGGCCCTGCTGCGCTGCAGTGCCCAAGCCCTGCTGGACCGCCACTCCAACCTGCGTGCCGCGTTCTGGGATCGCGACGTGCCCACGCCGGTGCAGATCGTGCCGACGCACGCCGACCTGCCCTGGTCAGAACGAATCGCGGAACCGGAAGAATTCGAGGCGATCGCACAGTCACAACGGCGGCTGCCGTTCGACCTGAGTCGGGGCCCGGCGCTGCGCGTCGTTCTACTGTCGGTGCCCGGGCAGACTCGCCGCCGGATGATCCTGACCGTCCACCACATCCTGGTCGACGGCTGGTCGCTGGCGGTGTTCTTCGCAGAGATGCTCGCCGTGTACAGCGCCGGAGGATCGCTGGACGGGTTGGCGCCGGCCCCGCCTTACCGCGATTACATCGTCTGGCTTGCCAAGCAGAACAACGAGGCCGCCGTTACCAGATGGACCGAGTACCTGAGCGCAGTGTCCGGTCCGCTCATGGTGGCCGAGGCGCCCGTCGCGGCGGGCGCCGGCGTGCCGGAGACCGCACGGCTGCTTCTGTCGGCAGCCGACACAGCGCGACTGCGACAGTGGGCCGGCAGCAACGGGTTCACCCTCAACACCGCGGTGCTGTTCGCCTGGGCGGTGCTGCTCGGCCGGCTCACCGACCGTCGTGATGTCGTTTTCGGCACCGTCGTCTCCGGTCGGCCAGAGCAGCTGCCTGGCGTCGAGAGCATGGTGGGGTTGTTCATCAACACCGTCCCGGTGGTGCACCAGATAAGCGCCAGCGCGTCGGTACTCGCGCAATGCCTGCGGTTGCAGCAGCAATCATCGGTGATGCGCGACATCGGCTACCTCAGCCTGTCGCAGTTGCAGCGCGAGCACGGCCACGGACCGATGTTCGACACGCTGTTCGTGTTCGAGAACGCGCCGATCGGGGACGCCATCCGCACCGTTACCGCACCCGACGGAGCTGCCTTCCACCCGATCGAGATGGAGAGCTTGACCCACTACCCGCTGACCGTGGTGTCACATCTGGTCGACGACGCGCTCGTCGTGGTGGTCGAGATGATCCGCGGCACGTTGCCACACATGTCACCGGACGACCTCTGCGAACGGTTAGCCGGTCTGCTGCGTCAACTCCCCGATATCGGCGATGCCGGACCGGACGCGCTCGACGTCCGCACCGCAGCCGAACGCGCAGAAGTTGCGCGGAACATTGTTCCAGTACCGGAGGGCACCGTATGGGACGCCTTCGAGCGGCAGGTTGACGCCACGCCGGATGCCTTGGCGCTGAGTACCAGCAGCGGTGAGCGCTACACCTACGCCGAACTCCACGCGCAGGCGTGCCGACTTGCCGGAGTGCTGGCCGGCCGGGGCATCGGGCCGGAAACGATCGTCGCGCTGGCACTACCGCGTTCCTCACGCACCGTTGTCGCCATCCTGGCGGTGCTCGGTGCCGGCGGCGCCTACCTCCCGGTCGACATCACGATGCCGGCGACACGCATCGAATCCATGCTGCGCCAAGCCAACCCGGCATTGGTCATCACCGAGAACGGCTACTCGCCGCCAGCCGGCGAGTGGAGCACCCTGGTCACTGACGATCCGGTCGACTGTGCCGCAACCTTCCCGGACGTCTGCCGTCACGCCGATCACGCCGCGTATGTGATCTTTACCTCCGGTTCGACCGGAGAGCCGAAAGGCGTGATCGGCACCAACGGTGCGCTGTTGAGTTATTTCTCCGATCACTGCGATCGTGTCTACCGCGACGCTGTGTCACGGTTAGGCCGGCCGCTGCGCATCGCACACGCGTGGTCATTCGGTTTCGATGCCTCCTGGCAGCCCCTGGTGGGACTACTCGACGGGCACAGCCTGCACTTGTTCAACGCCGAGGAGATGCGCGACACCGATCAACTGGTGAAAGGCATACTCGCCCATGGGGTCGACATGATCGACACGACACCGACAATGTTCGTTCAACTCGCCGCCACCGGGTTGACCGATCACCCCATGACGGTGCTCGCCCTAGGCGGTGAGGCGATTGATGGTGGGCTATGGCAGCGGCTAAGTGCGTTGCCGTCGACGGCGGTCTACAACTGCTACGGGCCAACCGAGGCGACGGTCGAAGCCGTGGTGGCCCCCGTCAAGCAGTACCCGACGCCCACGATCGGGACGCCCAATGCTGGAACGCTGAGTTACGTACTGGATTCGGCGTTTCGAAAAGTGCCCACTGGCGTAGTGGGCGAGCTGTACTTGTCTGGCGCACAATTGACCCGTGGTTACGTGGGTCGGTCGGGGATGACCTCGGAACGGTTCGTCGCGGACCCATTTCGGCCCGGTCAACGCATGTACCGCACCGGTGATTTGGTGCGACAGCTGGCGCACGGCGGATACGCCTACGTTGGCCGCGGCGATACCCAGGTGAAAATCCGGGGCTACCGGATCGAGATCGGTGAGGTCGAAGCCGCGCTGCGCAGTCGGCCCGAGGTGCAGGACGCGGCGGTGTGCGTGGTGTCACGTGCGGGCGGGGTCTGCTTGGTGGGCGCCGTGGTGTGGGGTGGCGACATCGATGGCGAGCCGACGCGGTTGCGCGCCGCTCTCGCGAAACAGCTTCCCGCATACCTCGTTCCGACCCGCATAGTGTCGCTGCCCCAACTGCCGGTGAACTCCAACGGCAAGCTGGACGGCCAGGTACTGGAGCGCCTGGCGCTCGAGGCTCTAGCTGTGAGAGGCGATGCCCCGCAGGCATCCACCGACACCGAGAGATCGCTGTTCGAGGTCTTCGCCGAACAATTCAACGGAGCGGTCCCCGACATCGACGACGACTTCTTCGAGATCGGCATGGACAGCATCGTCGCAATCTCCCTCGTGCACAAGGCGCGTGCGCGTGGCCTCACCGTGAGTCCACGGATGGTATTCACCGCATCGACGATTCGACGGCTCGCCGCAGCAATCGACACCGCCGCCGAGGCCAGCCCGACCGAAAGTGTCGGCTACGGAGAGGTTTCGCCGCTGCCGATGATGTCCTGGCTGTTCGAGCACGGCAACTACCGCCGCTTCAGTAATAGCGTGCTGATCCGGTTGCCAGACGACGTCGAACGCTCGTCGATCGAGGTCATGTTGCAGCTGCTCCTCGACGGGCATGAGTCGCTGCGCGCGATTCTGATGGAAACCACCGAGGGCCCCCGCCTGGTGACCCGAGAACCCGGTGTGGTCCGGGCTGCCGATGTCATCACTGAGGTCGACGCGCCGATAGCGGCGGCCGCACGCCAGATTATCGACGAGATCGATCCGGCTGCGGGCGCGATGGTGCGCGCCGCCTGGCTCCGCAGCACTGACCGTCAACCGGCGCTGCTGCTGACCATCCACCACTTGGTTGTGGATGTCGTGTCCTGGCAGATCATCCTCACCGAACTCGCTGGGGCGTGGCGTTCTCTTACCGCCGGCGCAACGCCGACGGCGCTTCCGGAGTTCACCTCCTACCGGCGCTGGTCCCAACTGCTCAGGGAGCGGGCCGCCACACCGGACGTCAGCGATCAGCACGATTACTGGGTCGCGCAGGTCCGCGGTCCGGATCCGGCGATAGGTGAGCGGCAGCCGGATCCGACCCGCGACACCTGGTCGACGCTGCAGAAGGCACCCGTTCTAACTCCCGTCGCCGTCACAGCGCAGATCCTGACCTCTGTCACCCGCGCGGAGGGCGTCCGCGAATTCCTGTTGGCGGCGACCGCGATGACCGTGGCGAGTTGGCGACGTGAGCGGGCGCAGGATCCGTCGGTCGGCACCCTGATCGCGCTGGACAGTCACGGCCGCGCCGACGCGGTCCTGGGAGCCGACACCACCGGGACAATTGGCTGGTTCACCAGCGCGTTTCCGGTACGACTGGGCTCCGGTGCGCACGCGGTGGATATTGAGGCAGCCCAGGAAGATTCGAGTAGGGCCAGGGCGCTGCTCGACTCCGTATCGTCGTACATTGGAGCTATTCCCTACGACGGCCTGGACCACGGTCTGCTGCGTTACGTCAACCGCGTTCCCGAGCTGACGCAAGCGCCCGAGCCGCAGATCATGTTCAGCTACATGGGCCGGTTGGACCTCAGCGGCGTCACGGATCAACCATGGGCGCTGCTGAGCGAGTTCGAATCCCAGGCTTTGCCGGTCGACCCCGAACCTGATCTGCCGCTGCGTTTTGCGCTGTACCTGAGTGCATGGATTCGGTCCACGACCGACGGTCCACAACTGATGAGCACCTGGCTGTGGAGTGACGCGCTGTTCACAGCGTGCGACATCGACCGGCTAACAGACCTGTGGCAGCGCAGCATCGCCGTACTGACGGCAGCCTTACAGACGGATTCGGTGTAACGGCCTACACAGGAAGGAACAGGACGGGGCACTGGACCATCGGGCGATTCCCCGCATCACTACCTAGGAATTGCACCGCCAACCGGTGTAGTGGTACTAGTCGAGGGCTTCAAGGTTGTCTCGGTGAGCCGATGACAATGCTGCCGACGCTGCTCTCCTGACGTTCGTCGACGCCGGTGGCTGCGACGAACGCGGCGGTGTCACTAAACCCTTGGGCGCAGGCGCCCAGGCCCATTGCGGTGGCGGCAAGGTAGATCGTCTGGATCAGGACGCCGACGTCTTTGAGGATGAGTGCATAGCTGACCTGCTCGTAGGTCCACATCACCCGACCACAGCGGGCGGCGATGACCAGCACCACCTGCGGCTCGGCGCCCCCGGCCAACGTGGCCGCCGCAGGTTCAATCAGGCGCGCAACTGATTTCTCATCCCCGGCGGCCACTGGACGCAATAGATGCTCGAACGAATCGTAATGGTACATGCCGCGTTCGAGCCCGGTGACCTCGCGCACCACCGGGTACACCTCAAGTTCATAGACGCCGCCGCTGGACGGGTACGGCCGCGACAGCAGTTCCTCGCCCGGCCCCACCGACTGAACGTTTCGAGTCCGCGCTGTGCGATATAGCAGTTCGGCAAGTTGGTCGATACTGATCGGGCGAGCGGCGTCGAAGGCCCGTGTCGAAACCCGGTCTTCAAGAACGGCAGTCAAAGTCGGGTCCTCGACCCGTGCCGCGTCCAGGTCGGGAATGGGGAGGGCCAGCGGAGGGCCCGGATAAGCCGGTCTGCGTGCCGACGGTTGCGAGAAACGGTCCTTGGCCCACTTGGTCGGGCCGAAATGCTCCCATGCCGCGGTGCGCTCACCGAGGCTACTGCGACGGTGAAACCACAGATCTGAAACACTCCAGCTGAGCGCGTCGAAGTCATCCTCGGCGCCGTCGGCGACCAAGATCCCCGCCCAGCACAGGTCGTCAATCAATCGCGATGCGACCGCGATTGGCAGGTCGGCCACCGTCACCGAACCCCCGAGAAGGACGAGCAGACGCGGATCGATGATGCGCACATCGCACCAGCCCAACGGGTGCTCAAGCACTAATCCGCCGGAATCACGATGCAGTACAGCGAATTTCGACAATACCGGCCGGTCTGGCGTCGAGGGCGGTAACGGCGGCTGTCCGAACGGCTGGATGCAATACAGGTCGCTGCCGCCGTCGCGGACCGTCACGCTCAGCCAGCCGCCGGCAGTAAGATCACCGATCAGGCCGTCGACCTCGCTGCGCTCGGCGGGTTCGGATAGTTCCAAAACCGTCGCGGGCCCCGCGTTCAGCGTCTTGAGCGCCTGCTGGCGAACCGCGGTCAGACGGGATAGCTTCTGGCTGCGCGGTGGGCTCAACAGCACGGCGCCAGCCGGCGTGGTCAGACAGGTGACACCCGGCCGGAAGGCGAATCGCGTGTCGACAGGGTAGGTAGCGGCAGGCAATCCGCACCCCTTTCGGCATTAGCGTAAGACATCGACATCTAAGGGAATCCGCCGCTAACGTTACGGATCACATTCACGGTAGGTCGCAGACCCGCCCTCGGGGGCCGGCGTGCCCCCGGGTGCTCGGTGAATTCTCGGATGATTCGAACCGAGACGCCACTGAAAGCGTCGCAACAACTATGCGGGGACATCACCTTGACCGTCGCGGCATGAATGCACCTTCCCAAGAAAGGAGGTGCGCATTAAACGCGGGACGGTTCACGAACCCAACCTTTAGAAACCGCCCTGTCGCCAGGGGTCAACCGAATGTGATTCTCCCCGGCCCGTGAGCATCGCTGCTCGTTCCACACAGGCCAGTGCTTCTGCCGCATTGCCGCCGCCATTTGGCAACGGGCCGAACATGCCGGATCGCCTGGAAAGGAGGCTGGCGTCCGGTCCGGTCCAGATATCAACTCGTGCGGTAGGCTCGTGAAAATGATTGACCGGCGGGAATTTCTGCGGTTGTCTGCGGCCGGTGCGGCGCTCGGTCTTGGAGTCGCCTGCTCGCCCTCGTCTCCGCAACAGGACAGGCGCAAGGCCGCAGATTTTGCCTTAGAGGCGATTGAAAGCGACATCGACCTCGGCGGTCGCACGGTTCGCACCTGGGCCTATGGTAATCAGGTCCCAGGTAAAGAGATCCGCCTGCGCAAAGGTGAGAGGCTTCGCGCGGAGGTCGCCAACAAACTGCCGACTGACACCACGATCCACTGGCATGGGATAGCGCTTCGCAATGACATGGACGGCGTGCCCGTGCTCACCCAACCGCCGATCTTGTCCGGTCAGCAGTTCGTCTACGACTTCGTCGTGCCTGACGCCGGCACATACTTCTACCATTCGCACGTCGGCACCCAGCTTGACCGCGGGCTGTACGGTGCGCTGATCGTCGAGGACCCGGACGAGCGCGCCGACTATGACGACGAACTGATAGTGATGCTCGATGACTGGATCGACGGCACCGGCACCAATCCCGACCAGGTGCTGACGGACCTCAAGAAGAGCGGCATGGACGACATGCCGATGATGGGTCAGGACGCCGGCGTCACACCGACCTCACCGCTGGGTGCCGACGGCGGCGACGTCAAGGTGTACCCGTACTATCTTGTCAACGGTCGGGTGAACGCAGATCCGCAGGTTGTGAATTACCGTGCTGGACAGAGGGTTCGGCTACGGATCATTAATGCTGGATCTGACACCGCTTTCCGTGTGGGGGTAGCAAACACCCCACTGACGGTCACCCATACGGACGGGTACCCGGTCGTTGCTCGGCAAACGAATTCGGTGATCATCGGCATGGGTGAGCGGGTGGACGCGACGATTACAATCGGCTCATCTGTTCCATTGATCGCCGCCGCCGAAGGCAAGAACGGCTACGCGCAGTTGAATATTCGTGTGGAGGGTGCGCGGAGCCGCGTGAACGTTGCCAATTTCGTGGCAGCGCTGCGCAACTCGACGACCTTGGATACTGCCCAATTACCCGCTTCGCCGGGTGTCCGGCTCGCGCAACGTGATCCGGACCATACGATTGACCTGCGGTTGGCCGGGCCGGTGAACGGATACAACTGGCCGATCACCGGTAAGTTGTACAACCCACCGAATGACGGCTATCCCGTAGCACCAGGACAGCGACTGCGTATCCGATACATCAATGAATCAATGATGTTTCACCCCATGCATTTACACGGCCACACATTCCAGGTGAAGGGCCCCGGTGGCTCCGCGACCCGCAAAGACACAGTCCTTGTACCGCCGATGCAAACCGTCGAAACCATCTTCGACACCAACAACGCGGGGCGATGGCTTATCCACTGCCACAATACTTATCACCTGGAATCGGGAATGGCGACGTTCATCTACTACACCTAACCTTGATTTCTTACCAGGGTTTGTGTACCAAAGTCGGCAAGATCGCGAGGAAACGGGCGATGCTGTATTCGTGGATGCGCTCGACATTGACCAAGCTCTATGGGCGTCGCGCCCCGCGGCCAGTGGGGATTTGCGAATACTTGCGGATCGCCCTGTCTCCGGCGCCCTTCGTCCCGGCTTGCTCACCGCCGTCTGAGAGCGGGTGCAGTGCGGTGATGTCGGTGGCGCGTTGAGGGCCCGCCAGCGGGCTTGAGCAGTCGATCAGCCCTAAGGCCATCGTCATTTCCGGCCGCCCGTGATCTTGCTCCTGGGTCACCTCGGTCCGCAACCGCACGATGGTGTCCGTTGACTCGACCAGGATCGTCGTTCTCAAATGGATCCAGTGTTCTCCCGGTCATGACCGCGGTCATTTTCTTGGCGTGTGCGCTTTACGGACTCGGCAGCCGGGACCGTATTCGCCTGCAGGCGGCATTATTCCTTTTCCTGCAGACGGTCAGCCTCGGGTTGGTCGTCTCTGCCGATCTGATCCTGTTCTTTCTCTTCTTCGACTTGTCGATCGTGGCGATGTACTTCGTCATTGCCGGCTGGGGCCACGGCGATGCCGGTCGATCGGCGATGAAGTTCTTCCTCTACACCTTTCTTGGTTCGTTGGCGCTGCTGGTCGATTTCATCGGTCTGTACATCGCAGCCGATCCACACACATTCGACATGGCGGAGCTGACCGCCGCGACACCGCTGGACGGCAACCCACTGGCTGGGGGGCTGGTGCTGGCGGCGGTACTGGTCGGCCTGGCGGTCAAGACGCCGACCGTTCCTTTTCATACGTGGTTACCGCCGGCACATACGGACGCGTCGGCCATCGGTTCTGCGGTGCTCGCCGGGGGTCCTGCTCAAGATGGGCACCTACGGATTCGTACGGATCGCGATGCCGATGCTCCCTCAGGCTTGGCGCAGCTGGGCGTGGGTGATCATCGCCGTCGGCGTGGTTTCGGTGCTCTACGGAGCCTTGGTGGCGTTGGCCCAGGACGACCTCAAACGCATGATCGCCTACACGTCGGTCAACCACATGGGTTACGTCGTCGTGGCCCTCGGAGCGGCCGGACTGGTCGGTGCGGGCACTACCGAGGCCCGTGCGGTCGCCATCACCGGCGCGGTGACGCAAATGGTCAGCCACGGACTCATCACCGGGGCGCTCTTCCTGCTTGCAGGGGTCTTCTACGAACGGGCCGCAACTTACGACATCAACGGCTACGGCGGTCTGGCGGGTCCGGCGCCCAAACTCGCTACGCTGTTCGCAATCGGCGCCTTCGCCTCGCTGGGCTTACCGGGATTCTCTGGTTTCATTGCCGAATTCCAGATTTTGGCCGGCAGCATCGCCGCGACACCAGTTACCGCGATCGCGCTGCCGGGCATCCTGATCACCGCCGCGCTTTTCCTACGAGCGCTGCAGCGCGACTTCACCGGTGCAACCCGGGGACACTCGACCGAGTTCCTCGATTTGCGCTCCGCGGAGGGTTATTCGGCGGGGAGCCTGCTCGTGCTGTCGATCGTGATCGAACTGTTCCCCGGCCTCTGCTCGATCTCATCGAGCCTGCCAACGACGCGCTTGTCGAGGTGGTTGGAAGATAACCCGTGAACCCCGAAATGAATATGCGCCCGCTGCTCATGCTGCCGGAGATGCTGCTGTTCGGCGGCGGCCTGGTGGTGTTCATTGGCGGATCGTTCCTGCCTCGCCGACGGCAGTGGTGAACTCGGGGCGTCGCCGCCGTGGTGGTGCGCTGTGCGGTGGTGTTAGCGGCGGTCGGCATGACCGCAGCGGACCAGACTGCGTTCGATGGCGCCTTCGCTGTGTACAACACCACCGCGGTAGCGCGCATCCTCGCCGGGGCCGGATTGTTGGTCGTGCTTGCGGTGGCAGGCGACGAAATGTCCGGCTCGGCCCGCGAAAGCGAGACCTATGCTTTGCTGCTGTTCGCGACCACCGGGGTGCTGATTTTGGCCGGCGCCGATGACTTGTTGGTGCTGGTGACTGGGTATCTGTTGGCCAGTATTCCGCTGTACGGGCTGATCGGGCTGCAGCGCGGGCCGGTGGCCGCAGAAGCAGTGTTGAAGGCTTACCTGATAGGCGCGCTGTTCGGCATCGTGCTGATGCTGGGGGTGAGCGTTCTCTACGGGGTCGCTGGCAGTGCGCGTTACGACGACCTGACTTTCTCGGCTGGGCGAGGCCCGACGACGACCGTCGCCGCCGGCCTGGTGGCGGTTATCGCTGGTCTCATGTTCAAGGGCCGGCGGAGTGCCGGCGCATTTCTGGATTCCCGACGCCGAAGGCGCCAACGGAACAGTCGCCATGTTCTTGACCACAGTGCCCAAGATCGGAGCTCTGATAGCGCTGTATCGGTTCGTGACGGTGCTGCCTGAGGCGGTGGCTTGGCCGCTGTTGATTGCGGTGTCCGCCGTCGTCAGTATGACCCTGGGCAATTTGGCGGCCTACTGGCAGAAAGATCCGCGCCGGCTGTTGGGTTGCCGACCGTGAGCCAGGTTGGATACCTGCTCGTTCCGGTTGCCGTGGCCGGCCGCAGCGATCTGGCGCTGCCCTCGTTGTTGTTCTATTTGGCCGGATACACCGTGACCAACAGCGCAGCGTTCGCGGTCACTACGGCGCTGCCTGACCGGCGGGATATCACCTCATATAAGGGATCGGCCCGGGTCCAGCCTTGGTTGGCCGGCGCACTGGTCGTCGCCCTGTTAGGGCTGGTCGGGACGCCGCCGACCGCCGTGTTCGTCGGCAAGCTCACCACCGCAACGGCGGCGTGGGATGGCGGCCTCGCCTGGCTGGCCGTGGTCGTTTTCATCAACACATTGGTGAGCCTCTTTTATTACCTGCGCTGGATCGTACCGTCGTTTCGCCCACTCGACGGACCCGCCGAGGGACGCGCGCCTGCACGGTGGTCGACCGTCAGCGCGATACTTACCGCCGGCCTGAGCCTCGCTCTGGGCATCGCTGCTGGCGTGGCATGGGAGGTGCTCGCCGCAACGCCCAACGAGGCTACGACACCCACAGTGCAGTGAGACTTCGTATCAGACGTCGACCGTCGCCGACTCTCCTCGCACGGCGAAGATCGCGGGCAGCTCAATTGAGATAGGCCGTCGGAACTGCCGAAAATGGCTCGCGCAAAACGGCACAGGCGGGCTGCACAAGGCGGAAGGCGGGTGTCGCATCGACCGAAGTTTCGGTGCTGTCACCCAGTAGTCGGGCTGCTATCCTCGAAGGCGTTATGCGAACGGCTGAAGCGCGTAAGGTGACGTTGCGGTCCGCTATTGTGATAGCGGTCGCGGCCTTAGCGTTGCTGAGCAGCAGCAAGTTTCTCGCGGGACCGGAACATCACCAAGCACATGACCCGCATCCGCTTGCAGCGTCGCTTGCCACAGAGTTCGGTGTGATCGGCGATCACGATCACGCTTCCCCCGATTGTTTCTGGGACCAGGCGGCCAATCTGAGCGTGCCGGCTGTGATGCGCGGCGAAGAGTCGGCTCTGCTGGCTATCGGTGTCATCGCTGCGGTATTCGCCGGGATCGCGTTCGCAGGTTTTAAACGGTCGGGAGTGCGGGGTCCACCGCGCTCGTCGTCGGCTATTTCTTCGACGGGTCGTGAAGTTTTGACCCGGTTGTGCATCGCGCGTCGTTGATCGGTTAGCGCCAGGCCCAGTGCTGTCTGCACTACGGGGCCGGTGATCGCTATTCCGTCATCAACCTTGCCCTCAAGATGGGGCACCGATGCAGAAATGAAGTCACCCATGAACTCTGTTGTTCCTATTCATTCTTCTACTCATCGTTCAGTACGGCGTCGCGACGCGACCAGATGGCTTCGTTCAGCACCAATGGCGGCCCGAAACCCGGCTTCGCTGGTGGGCAACACTCCTGTGCTGTGGGTATCGTCGCCATTCGGCGACGGTGAGCGCGGCTTCTGGGCCAAGCTGGAAGGCTTCAACCCCGGCGGAATAAAGGATCGGCCCGGGTTGCACATGGTCGAGCGCGCCCGAGCGCGCGGGCAGTTGTCCCCTGGGGCGCAGATCGTCGAGTCGACCAGCGGCACGTTGGGTTTGGGTCTGGCCTTGGCGGGGCGTGTACATGGTCATCCGGTCACGCTGGTAACCGATCCCGGCATGGAACCCATCATTCAGCGCCTGCTAGCGGCTTATGGGGCGCAGGTGGATTTGGTCACCGAGCCTCATCCTTCTGGTGGATGGCAGCAGGCCCGACGCGATCGAGTAGCGGAGCTAATGGCTGATGATCCGCACGCCTGGTGCCCCGACCAGTACAACAACCCTGACAACGTCGAGGCGTACCGGCCGCTGGGCCTTGAATTACTCGCTCAACTCGGTCAGATCGATGTCTTGGTGTGTTCGGTGGGCACCGGTGGGCATTCGGCCGGGGTGGCGCGGGTACTGCGGGAAGCCAACCCGAACCTCAAGTTGATCGGTGTGGACACCGTCGGGTCGACGATCTTCGGTCAGCCAGCCTCGTCGCGGTTGATGCGCGGCCTCGGGTCCAGTATCTATCCACACAACGTCGATTACGAAGGCTTCTCCGAGGCGCACTGGGTCGCGCCCGCCGAAGCGGTATGGGCCTGCCGCACCCTGGCTAGCACCTACTACACAAGTGGAGGCTGGAGTGTGGGCGCGGTGGCGCTTGTCGCCGGCTGGGCGGCGCGCACTCATCCGCCGGGCACGCGCATCGCGGCGGTCTTCCCCGACGGACCACAACGCTACTTCGACACCATCTACAACGACGACTACTGCCGTCAACACGGCCTGCTGGACGTCGGCGCGCCGACCGAACCAGCGGTCATCGATCACCCCACCGAGACGGTGGTGCAGTCCTGGACACGGTGCACCAACGTCGTCAATCCGGTGCAGGAGTCACCCGACTCCGCAACAGGAATCGCCTAACTCTTCAAGGAGAATCATGTCAAAAGTCATGGATAGCTCGCAGCGCACGCACTCGCCAGACATCAACGACTCACCGGACGGCGTGCGGATTCGGCGCGGGAAGCTGCGCCGACCTGCCACGGCGCTGGTCGGGGCTGCCGCCATTGCGGGTGGGCTGATGATCGGTGCCGCCAATCTCGCCCCTGCCGAAGCTGACGCGGCCCCCGGACCTGTGCCCACCAGGCATGGACACGGCGGCCACGGTGGTGTCGGCCACGGTGGGAACGGCGGCCACGGTGGCGGTCACTTCGTGGCGCCACCACCGCCGCACCATTTCGCACCCCGACCCCCGCACCATGTCTGCGTGCCGTTCCTGCCGTGCTTTTAGGAACTAGCGACACCCGCGTATAGCGCGATGGATTATTCGCCTCGGCGCGATCCACCATGCCAGGGATCGATGATTCCTAATCGTGTCCCGGCCTGATGTCGAAGGGGCGGGATCAACCGTCCCGGGATCGAAGCGCCGTCTTCAAGCTCAAGGAAGGGAAAGTGCATTCCGTGGCGAGCCGGTAAGACTCGGAGACGTAGGCTAAAGCTGTTCGTCTTGCGTTAGCACGCCAGAGTTCCCTCGCGCTGTCTTGCTCACCGCGATAGCGCGATACGCCAGTTTCACGCATTGCGAGTGGGCGGCGGACGGTTTCTCTGGTTTGGCGTAGGTCGTCGCAGACCCCGAGGGCTACTTCCCCGAGGGGGGAACCTACCGACCCGATGGCGCGGCGTTCACATTCCCCGACCAGGTGGTGAAGTCCCGGCCGTAGTGACCTTCGGATGTGACACAAACAATTAACGACCCAGTACTATTGAGTTAGCACGTACGTAATAGAGCCGTAGAGAAAGTGGCCGAAAAATGAAGCGTCAGAATGCACCCGATACTGGACCTTCGACTACCGGGGGCCGCGACCACTGGCTTCGGCTTGCCTTGGCCGGTGCAGTCCTCACTGCGGTCACGGCGATGCCGACATTCGCCGTAATAAGTAGTGATCCGATCACGTCGGCGGCTCCCTGCCCTAACGGTGAAGAAGTCGACGTGTTCAGCTTGTCGTGCACACCGCACCTTGCACCGCGCTCGGCGTTGCAGCCCATCCCGGGCAATCCGGACGTCCCTGCAATCCGGGGGGTGCCATGCACCACCGAGCCAGAGTGCACCCGTCTGGGCCGAAAGCCCGGCATCTCGGCCCCGCAGCCCGTGCCGCACGCCAAGTTTGGACACGAGGGCGCCGCCCAATCTCATCCATAGATGGGACAGCCGCTGACACCGAACCGCTCCGGATGACCCTTCGCGCGAAGCTTGGTGATGCAAGGTGATGAGTCACTCGTGCGGATCGTTCCTCGGAGCAATACGAATGCCGGCACCGCCGCCGGCGAGGCGTGACGCCGCTCAGCTCAGGTCGCGGTCTCGTCGACGTACGGTTAACTGACGGGCTGGGCGCTCCCCCGACTAGCTGTACCGAGAATTAGGCTCGCCGCCACACCGGTGGGCAGGCCCGTAGATCAGGTCGGCCGTATAGTAGCCGTTGACCGTCTCGGCCAGGGCGTTGTCGTAGCTACTGCCGATGGTGCCGATCGAGGGCACGGCATCGATATCAGCAAGCCGTTCGCTGTCGCGGATAGAGGAGGATTGAGATCCGGCGCCTGAGTGACATATCGAGCGGGCAATGTCTTTCGGCATTTCGCTGGCATGCTTGCGCTCTCGGATCTCCTGCTCTTTTCACCTTCGCAGACTCAGCTGTCGTCACCGCGGATGAATACCCGTCGTCGATGTCGGCCTGGTGATCGCGCTCGTCGAAAGGCCTCAGGTGTGCTCGCTGAAATTCCTCACCCGTGAGCAGCAGTCAGTGTAGTTGTTGGCGGGTGCCGGTGGTGGTTCGGCGCAGGGTTTCGGCGGCGGCCTGGTGGTCTCGCAGGCGGTAGGATTCGCCGTCGAGGTTGATGACAACCGAGCGGTGCAGCAGCCGGTCGAGCATGGCGGCGGCGACGGTGGTGTCGCCAAGGATCTCGCCCCAGGCGCCCACTCCGCGGTGGTGGTGATGACGATGCTGGTCTTCAAGTATCGTTGAGAGACAACCTGAAACAGCGCTGAGGCGGCCTCAGCGGGCAACGGCAGATACCCGAACTCGTCGATCACCAGCAGCGTCGGGCCGGCGTAGAAGCGCATGGTGGTGGCCCAGCGTCACCTCGATCGCGGCGCGGTGGCAGCGGGCGACCAGGTCGGCGGCGGTGGGGAAGTAGGTGCGGTAGCCGGCGTGTGCGGCGGCCCGCGCCAGTCCCACGGATAGGTGGGTTTTCTCGGTGCCGCGTGGGCCGATGAGCAGGATGTTGGTCGCAGTTTCGAGGTAGCTGGCAGGTGCCCAACTCGTCGATCAGCTTGCGGTCGATTCCGGCGGCGGCGTCGACGTCGAAGTCGGCCAGCGTGGCCGGGGTGGGCAGGCAGGCGAACCGCAATCGACCGGCCAGCCGGCGGGCGGTGCTGGCTTCGACTTCGATACCAAGCAGCCGCTCCAAGGCCACCGTCAGTGAGAGCCCCTCGGCGCTGGGCTGGTCCAAGACGGCCGGCAGGGCTTCGGCTGCGGCGGCCAGTTTGAGTTCGGCCAGTGCGAGCGCAACTGTTGATAGCGGCTCGCGGCTGCCGAAGGCGATTCCTCGGTGGTGGTCGTGGTGGTCTTCGGGGTCCGTGGGGTAGGGGTCATTGGATGGTCCTGTTCTCGGCGGCCCGCTCGTAGGCGGATAGGTCGATGACAGTGGAATCGGTTGACGGATTTGATGATTCAGATTCGAAGGTGCGGAGCGATTTCATCTTAAGTAGTTGTGCGGCCGCGGCTTTGGCGGCCGGGCCCGGTGGGATGCGGTCCTTGCGACGGTGCGGACGTCCGGTCGTGGCGGTGGCCAGCGCGGCGGTGTCAAGGGCGATGACATGGCCGCTGTCGCGGACCATCACACCGAGCCCGTCGACGGCCATCCGGTGCCGGGCGATCACTATCCCGCTCGCAGTGGCGATGTCGACAAACTCACCGCCGACCGGGTGGGACACCACGACCTGGGTGGTGGCCAGTTCCCGGGGGCACCGAGTAGCGGTTGCCGCGGTAGGACACCAGCGCCTGCCGCGATGCCGTGCGGGTCTCGGAGAAGATGACTGGATACGGCAGCACCGGCACGGGGGTCAGCGGTTCGGTCTTGGCCACCACAGCGACCGAGGACCGGCCGTCGGAGTGGTGCGGATGCGGGTGTTGCCACGCACTCGGGCGAAACGGTCCAGACTCACCTGAGCCGCCTCGACGGTCATGTCGTCGGCCAGAGTGCGCCACCAGCGTTGCGCTGCGGTGTGATTGACCTTCTCCACCACGCCCTCGCGGTTGCCACGCCGCGGCGGGCAGATCGCCACCGCCACCCCGTAGTGCTTGGCCACCCCGGCGAACGAGGCGGTCACCCTGCCGCTGCCGGGGTCACAAACCGTGGCCATCCGGTCGAACCGCCACACCCGGGTGAGGCCACCGAGCCCGCGGGTCACCCGGTCAAGGCCGGCCACCAAGTGCGGCTGATCCTGCGAGGGTGACAACGCGGGCCGCCATTTGGCCGAAGGGCCAGCGAGCCGACCAACAGATGTGCCGTTTTACCCCACCCCCAGAATCCGGGCGGATCCGGCAATTCCAGCCAGTCCCATTGGGTTTCATCACCCGAGGCGTGCGGTATCACCGCATTGGGCCGCTGCGTGGCGGTCCGGCATGCTTGGCAGACCGAGCGTAGGCCGCGGGCGCGGATGTTGCGGGTCAGGCTCTGATACGACAGCCCGAATCCCAAGTCCTCGAGCTCGTCGAGCAGGGTTCGGGCCCACAGGTGCGGGTCCTCGGTCAACCGGGCGGTGACGTAGTCGACGAACGGCTCGAACGGGTCCGGGCCGGGGCGGGCACGCACCCCGGGTGTGCCGTCACCGGCGAGATACTTGTGGACCGTCTTGCGGTCGAATCCGGTGTGGCGGGCGATCGCCGAGATCGTCCAACCACGCTTGCGCAGAGCGTGTACTTCCAAGTCGTCCTCCCATGTGAGCATGAGAAAGCGGGCCTCCTTCGATGAGGAACTGGCGTTAGACACCAGCAGCTTCGAAGGAGGCCCGCCCTTCTCGGCGGAGCCACACAGGTGGGGAATTCGATGAGCGTCAGTGGGGAATTTCAGCGAGCGCGGTCACTGGCGCACTCGCGAGCGCAGCGACTCCCACCCCATAGCCGGGCTGGCAGTGGCGGGCCACCCGCGACCGGTCCCGTCAGGTCAGCATCATCGACCCTTCGTGCGGTTCACGCTCGTCAACGCATCAATTACAGCGCTACTGCGTACGTATGTGGATAGTAGTGCGAATCGGATCCCGTGCTGCGTTCTGCCGATGTGCTTCATGTGCATCTCTTCTGTTGCCATGCTTAGCTTCGTCGCCGTCGCACCGGGGGTTCGAGGAAGTCTGTTCATGCGTCGAAGGTGTAGAACGCTTCGAAGGTGGTTCCATTGTCGGTCGAGCGGTGGATGCCCCGATCGGTCGCAACAAACACCAGGCCCCGTCCCGCCGCCTCAACAGCCTGCGGGCGCTCACCCAGATCTCGCCGCGCTTGCCACGTAGTCCCCGCATCTTGGCTGGCATACACCATCCCGGTCGGGGTAATCCCGATCAAGGGTCCTTCGTCTGGCCAACTCAACAAGATCAGAGGGGGTGTGTCGGCGACAGGTGTGAAGGTTTTAGCCTGGTCTACGCTGCGCAGCAAGCCAGTGCCGGTCGTGGCGAGGACGCCATTCGGGTCGGTGGGTGACACCGCGATGTCGACGGCGCTGATCTCCGCACGTCGATACCACGTCTTCTTATCTGCGGTCACCATCACCGATCGGGTGCCGCTGTCGAGGCCGAAGACCAGCCCGTGGCGGTAGTCGAGGGAATGGAAGTCGGCCTCGCCGGTCATCGAGAGTGAGTGCCAGGTTTGGCCGCCGTCGGTACTTTCGATCAAACCAAGATTCGGTGGAGTGTCATCGCTGTCTGCGCCGGGATGCCCACTGCCCATGAAATGATTCGGCCCTACCACGGTGAATCCCATGAAGTCGTGCACGACGTCGCCGACTAGTTCGGGGTTGCGCTCGCGGGCGAGTCGGTACACGCCGTAGTGCGTGCCGGCATACAACACGCCGTCGGAATCCAAGCCCATCCCGTGGATGTGCGCAAGACCGCTGGGGTTGGATCGGCCAGAGGGGCTATCAGCACTTGAGCATGCGCCGCTCAGCAATGCGGCAACCGCAGAGAAGATGATCAATGCTGAGTGCAGCGTTGACCGGTGCTGTTCGACGTGCTCAGAGGTTCGCATTTCCTGCTCGCCACTGTTCCCACGGGATGTTCCAATCGCCGAGACCGTCGGTACCGGACAGTGTTGAACCCACGGTGTTGACGACTTCGACGATGTCGCCGCGCTTGGTGTTCTCGTAGAACCAAACGGCATTCGCGGGGCTGACGTTGAGGCAGCCGTGGCTCACGTTGGCACGACCCTGACTGTTGACCGACCATGGTGCTGAATGCACATAGATGCCGCTGTAAGACATCTGGGTCGCCCAATCGACGTCGAGCCGGTAACCGTCTGGCGAATTGACCGGAACGCCGTAGGTCGACGAGTCCATGATCAGATTCGGGTACCTGTCGCCGATGATGTAGGCGCCGTTGTCAGTAGGTGTGCTGTCTTTTCCCATGGACAGCGGCATGGTCTTGATCAGTTCGCCGTTGCGCCTGACGCTCAGCGTCTTGGTGTTGTCGTCGGCGGTGGCGATGACCTGATCACCGATGGTGAAGCGGGTGCTGACGTCGTCCTGGCCGAACAAGCCGTTCCCGAGGTCGACACCATACGTCTTGACCGAAACCTCAACGGTAGTGCCAGGTTTCCAGTACTCGGCCGGACGCCAGCGGACCTCGCGGCTGCTGAGCCAGTAGAACGCTCCGTCTACCGGGGGACTAGTGACGACCCTAATCACGTTCTGGGCAGCCAGACGGTTTGGGATGTCCTCGTCGAAGCGGACGGCGATGGGTTGGCCGACGCCGACGACTTCGCCGTTGTTAGGCATGACGTAAGGCATCGTCAGGTTCTCCGGCGACTGCGTTTGGAATGTCATGCTGTTGCGTGTGATGCCGCCGAGTCCGAGCGCTTCGGCCTGCAACGTGTACTGCTTGTTGTAGCCCAGTGGCTTGGTCGTCGCCCACGTCACTCCGTCTGGGCTGATCTGCCCGTCGACCGGAATGCCGTCTGCATTGACCATGGTGACCGGGCCGAGGACGCCGTCGCCGGCGGTCACCGTGACAGGAGAGTCCACCGCGACGCCGACGGCACCGTCTGCGACTGAGGATTGCAGCGTCGGTACCAGTAATTCGCTATACGGGTCGCCCTTGTCTGCAATCACCTGAGGTGGCGGCGCGGCCGCGTTGCTGCTGCACCCGACGAGCAGCACCGCCAAAGCCGCCACGGCCCCGGCGATGAGCCCGAGCCGAGTGTTCGGCCGACCGATCCGTGAAGTCCGCCGCAGCAGCAGCATGGCTACCCCTTCTCTACCGTCGTCTCAACGCAGATGCGACGGCTGCAAGCCTCGATGTCAAGCGCCCCCGCGCCACGCTGCACAGGTGACCACCCTTCGATGGTCGCCGCTCGGTGTTTGGCTTACCTAGCCCTTCGCTAAAGGTTCGGTAAAGGTTCAAAAGTCGCCATTGACCTAACATCGCGCGCGTTGCGTGCTACCGAAGCGGCTACTGCATCGGTACGTACATCGTAACTACCCGTCGGCGCAAAGGTCGGGTTGACTCTGCGGCGCGTGCGGGCCGAGGGCACCTGCCACAATTCACACTCGGCGATGGGAGGGTTCTGGCGCGTCAGGTACAAATCCTCAGCTGCTACGGAGTACGCGTAGTTGCTACGTATGTAGTGAGGTCAGCCGGCGATCGTGCCTTTGCAAACCGCCGGCGCCGCGGCGTGCGGGTGCAGCCTGACGCTCGCAGAGTCGCTTCGGTACCCGGTTGTGGCGGGCGCAGAGCCGGGATCGCGGCCGATTGTCGCGACGCTTGGGCTGTCATGAAGTAGTGGGAGACTTGAGGTCGTGGTCCGAGATGCTGCGGTGGTCCTGCTTACCAACGAGGTCGATGCTGTCTTGTTACTCCTAGTACACGACTTGACGCGCGCCCTACGGCTGTTGAACACGCCCGAGCCGCTGAAGGTCCAGCCGCTCGAGTGGGTGGCCTTGGCGCAATGCACGCCACCAACCGGATGGCTATGCCGGTCGACATGATCGTTGAAGCCTTCGTCCGTCGTTATGTCACTATGTTGGAGAGGTTTAATACACCATGAAGCCACCTGGCTCGATTCGTTTCTCGATCTGAGGGTCGGCCGAGTCCTGGACAGGGGTGCATACGTTTGCCTCCGGATGCATGGCGGGCCATCACGACTAGGGAGGGGCGACAGAAACACTAGGTCCGGCGGTCAGGGTCTTTACCGATTCTTCATCGAATATGGAACCGGCCCTTTAGGTTCTGCCTGCAGGCTGGCTAGCTGCGCAACGAAAGGAATTCGCGTGCAAATGAACCGGTTAATTGGCATCGCCGCCGCTGCAGTGGCGGCAGCGCTCGCATTGAGCGCCTGCAGTAACAGCTCACAAAGCGAACAAGACATGTCGATGACTACCTCGGCTGTGGCCACCCCGTCGTCATCCGCTTCTGCAGGCGAGGGCGCGCAGGCTCAAGCGCACAACGACGCCGATGTCACCTTCGCGCAAGGGATGATCCCGCACCATCAGCAGGCAATTGAGATGAGCGACATGCTGCTGGGAAAGCAGGGCATCGACCCGCGCGTGGTGTCGTTGGCCAACGAAATCAAGTCGGCTCAGGGCCCAGAAATCGAGCAATTGCAAGGCTGGCTATCAGAATGGGGCGCGCCTTCCACGACGTCTCCGGGCGCTGGTATGCCGGGCATGCCGGGCCATGACACGGGGACTATGGGCGGCGGCGGCATGATGACCGAGCAAGACATGAATGCGCTTCGCAACGCGCAGGGTCTCGAGGCGAGCAGGCTTTTCTTGACGCAGATGATCGAGCATCACCGAGGTGCCATCGCGATGGCGCAGACTGAGGTCGACAACGGCCAGTTCACACCGGCGATCGAGATGGCACGTTCGATCATCGCCTCGCAACAAAAAGAGATCGAGACCATGGAGCAGATCCTCGGCTCGCTGTAGGGGGGTGCCAGAAAGCTGGGAGTGTCGAGGTCTCCTCGATGTCCCCGTGCCGGGGATTTCTGCTGGCACGGGGGTCCTTGCAGCGATCCGCAGCACAAATTGACTGCAGCCCCCCTTCAGTCCCTTTGATCGCGAAAGTCCATGTCACCGTTATGCATCGATGTGGATGACCTACCCCTGAAGTCACGACCGGCGGCGTCGGCTAACCGATTTTTGTGGTGGCGGGGTCGGCGGTGATGGTGTCGGCTCCGAAGAGAGCTTGGCTGAGCACTCGCAGTACGTCGGTGTCGGCAGGCGAGTAGTAGACGAACGTTCCTTCGCGGCGGCTTTTCACCAGGCCGGCCAGCCGCAGCTTGGCCAGGTGCTGGCTGACCACTGTGGGCGCGGCATCGGCGAGATCGGCCAGACACGCCACCGACGTTTCGCCCTGCAGCAGCGCCCACAACACCTTGACCCGGGTCGGGTCGCTGAGCATGCGGAATGTCTCCGCGGCCCGGGTGACCTGCTCCTCGGTGGGCATCGAGAAGCCCGCGATGGACGAGTGCACAGCGCGAGTATAGCGCTGACCTGCGTGAACATCTACTCATCTGAGAGTGCATTTGCGTATATGCACGTATATGCAGGTATATTGCGGTGGTGGCCACCGAAGTGCAGGACACCACCGTCGCGCTGGCGCGCTCACCAATCGGCTCCTGGCGGGCTCGCCGATCTAGTGCCTGGTCGTTACCGCAGGTGCGGTGGGCAGTGACTGCCACCGCGCTGTTCGGGCTGGGATCGCTGGCGCAGCTGGCCGGCGGGCCGGTCTGGCTGTACTGGGCGCTGTATCTGGCCTGTTATGCCGCCGGCGGGTGGGAACCCGGCCTGGCAGGGCTGAAAGCCCTGCGGGACAAGACCCTTGACGTCGATCTGCTGATGGTGATGGCGGCCATCGGCGCAGCCGCCATCGGCCAGGTCTTCGACGGCGCCCTGCTCATCGTCATCTTCGCCACCTCCGGGGCGCTGGAGGCGGTGGCGACCAAACGCACCGAAGACTCCGTGCGCGGACTGCTCGACCTGGCGCCCGAAACCGCCACGCGCCTCACCGATTCGGGCGCCGAGGAGATTGTTGATACTGCGACCCTCGATGTCGGCGACGTGCTGTTGATCCGCCCCGGTGAACGCATCGGCGGCGACGGCGTGGTCCTCGAGGGTGCCAGCGAGGTCGACCAGGCCACCATCACCGGTGAACCCCTGCCCGTCGACAAGACCGTCGACGACGAGGTGTTCGCCGGCACCGTCAACGGCACCGGCAGCCTGCGGGTGCGGGTTTGGCGCCCGGCCGCCGACACCGTCATCGCCCGCATCGTGGCCATGGTCGAACAGGCCAGCGCCAGCAAGGCCCGCACCCAGCTGTACATCGAAAAGGTCGAACAGCGCTACTCGGTCGTCATGGTGATCGCCACGATGGCATTGTTCGTCATCCCCATGCTGGTGGGCTCCGACCTGCAATCAGCGCTGCTTCGGGCCATGACGTTCATGATCGTGGCCTCACCGTGCGCCCTGGTGCTTTCGACCATGCCGCCACTGCTGGCCGCGATCGCCAACGCCGGCCGCCACGGCGTGCTGATCAAATCCGCCGTCGTACTGGAAAAACTCGCCGGCATCACCCATGTCGCCTTCGACAAGACCGGCACCCTCACTGAGGGAACGCCGCGGCTCACCCAGATCCGCCCCCTGCCCACGGGTCACCTCGACGACGCCGCACTGCTGGCGTTGGCTGCCTCCGCCGAACACCCCTCCGAGCATCCGCTGGCCTGCGCCATCGTGGCCGCCGCCCGCCACGCAGGGCTCACCATGGTCTCGGCCGCCGACTTCACATCCACCCCCGGGCGCGGAGTGCGTGCCCGCATCGGTGAAGACATCGTCGAAGTCGGCAGCCCGGCCCTACTCGAAGAGCACGACACCGCCGCCCATGCCACCGCCCGCGAATTGGAAGACACGGGCCATACCGCCGTGATCGTGCGCATCAACGAGGCCCTCGCCGGTGTCCTCGGATTATCCGATCGTCCCCGCGACGAGGCGGCCGACGCCGTTGCTCACCTCGCCACGCTCACCGGCGCCCAGCCGATCCTGCTCACAGGCGACAACCCCCGCGCGGCGGTCCGACTCGCCACCGATCTGGGCATCACCGAAGTCCGGGCCGGGCTCCTACCCCAGGACAAAGTCAGCGCCGTCCGCGAGCTGGAGGCCAGCGGCGCCAAAGTCATGCTGGTCGGCGACGGGGTCAACGACGCCCCGGCGATGGCCGCCGCCCACATCGCCGTCGCCATGGGGCGCAGCGGCTCCGACCTCGCGCTGGAAACCTCCGACGCCGTCATCACTCGCGACGACCTGGCCAGCCTTCCCGCCGTCGTCGCGTTGGCGCGCCGCGCCCGCCGTGTCGTGGCCGCAAACCTGGTCATTGCCGCCACCTTCATCGCGGTCCTCGTCACCTGGGACCTCGTCGGTCATCTCCCGCTGCCGCTTGGTGTGGCGGGCCATGAAGGTTCCACTATCCTCGTCGGCCTCAACGGGTTACGACTTCTACGCGCCAACGCCTGGCCCTCTGTTGCCAGACGCCGGTAACCTCCGGAGACCGACCGATCTGACAGGACACGCCGCTGACGACACAGCCTGGCATTTGACGAAGGCAGACAACGACGAATCGAGCCGCTCGGGACCGCTGGCCAACCACGTCATCACCTCGGCAGTGCGCGCGGAGTGCGGTGCGGGTCGACTTTGCGAAGTTGACCAGGGGCCGTCCCCGAGCGCATGGCCAGGCGCTACCTCGACCTTGGGCAAGGTCAAGAGCCGGGGCGGGACCCCTGTCCGCGGACGTGGGTAATCGTCCCTTACGGTCGGACGTGCAGGTGTTGAGACGCTGCCCTCGGTGAGTCTGGTCGGCGGCGCTCGGAGGTGGCTACCGGAAGTGTGATGGTGAACGTGGCCCCGGTGCCCGGTCCTTGGCTGCGTGCTGTGATTGAGCCGCCGTGCGCCTCGACGAGAGCCTTTGCGATTGCTAATCCGATGCCGGCCCCGCTCTTGTCGTGGGTGCGTTCCGCTTCCACGCGGTAGAACCGCTCGAATACGTGCGGGAGGTGTTGGGCGGGAATGCCTTCGCCGGTGTCGGTGATGCTGACTGCGAGCTGGTGGCGGTCCCTGTGGACGCGGACGTCGACGTGGCCGTGTGGGGGTGTGTGCCGCAATGCGTTGTCAAGCAGGTTGGCCAGTACCTGAGCCAGTCGCTGCGGGTCACCTGAAACTGCAGGCGCGCGGGGTGGCAGGTGTGTGGCGAGGGTTACCTGTTTGGCTCGGTAGCGCTTGGCTGCGGCGCTGACCGCGGTCGTGACCAGCTCGGCGATGTCGATGTCAGTCATCGTCATTGATGCAGAGCTTTCCTCAGCTTGGGCGAGAGCGGCGGCATCTTGGGCGAAACGCACCAGCCGGCGCGTCTGGTCACGCAGCATGGCAGTGGTGGTCGGAGTCAGTGACTCGACACCGTCTTCGACCGCTTCCATGTAGGCTTCCAGCACCGCGACCGGGGTGCGGATTTCGTGGGCCAGGTCAGCGAAGAGGTGGCGGCGGGTGGCGTCCACTGCCTGCAGGCGCCCGGCCATCTGATTGAACGCAGCCGCCAGCGCGTCGAAGTCCTGCCCGAGGTGCGGTGGAGCTACCCGCACGGTGTAGTGGCCGTCGGCGACTGCGGTCGCCGCTGAGGCTACTTCTGTGACGGAGCGCTGCAGCCGCCGGCTGATGTACCAGCTGACCGCCAAGGCCGCCAGTACCGAGACCGCCAATGCGCCGCCCACCGCGGCGACCATAGCGTACTGGTAGGCCTCCTCGGCATGATGCTGTTCGGCCGAATGAGCCGCGACACCGGCCTGGCGCAGGTGGTCACGAAATAATGGTGGCCCGACGATGGCGGCGACAATCCAGGTGGTCAGCGCACCGGCCAGTAACACCATGGTTTGAGCTGCCAGTAGTCGCATGCCGATCCCCGGGCGCCACCAGGCGCGCACCGGCGCTCGTTGGGCGTTCGCAGGCGCGCTCACTGTCCGCCTCCCATCCGGTATCCCACGCCGCGGACGGTCAGCACGTAGCGCGGAGTGTTCGCGTTGTCGCACAGCTTGCGTCTTAAATGACCGATGTGGACGTCTACGACGTGCTCGTCGCCGACCCACGGTCCCTCGCGCACCGTTTCGAGTAGCTGGCGGCGGGTCAAGACCACGCCCGGGCGCGCAGACAACGCGCTCAGCAAGTCGAACTCGGTGCGAGTCAACCGGATCGGCTCACCATCGAGGTGCACCTCTCGGGCGGCGATGTCGACTTGCAGCTTCCCGAAGCGCCGCGGCGGTGCAGCCTGGTCGCCGCCGGCCACCGTGCGCGGCCGGCGCAGCAGAGCGCGGATACGGGCCACTAACTCGCGTGGACTGAACGGCTTGGTGATGTAGTCGTCGGCGCCCACGGTGAGCCCTACGATGGTGTCCATTTCCGTGTCGCGCGCGGTGAGCATCACCACGTAGGCATCCGAGAAGCTGCGCAGCTGCCGGCACACCTCCAACCCGTCGGCACCGGGCAACCCCAAGTCGAGCACCACCACGTCGGGATCAAACTCGCGCGCCAGAGCCACCGCTTCCGAGCCGTCAACGGCGGTGCGGGTTTCAAACTGTTCGCGCTGCAGATAACTGGCCACCACTTCGGCAATCGCCGCCTCGTCGTCGACGATCAATGCGCGGTAGCCCGGCGCGCTCAGACCTCCCTGAGCTGACGTGGCATCCATAGCGTCCATAGTGCCTGTAAACAGACACCAACTACGGCGACATCCGCTCACAGCGGCACACTGGCGCACCACCGGATCGGGTCTTGACTAAATCTTCACAAAACCTCCACTGAATCCGCGGACGTGGGCGGGCATCTTGGAGATCGAAAGGAGGCCGGGTCGATTCATGTTGCCGTACTGGGGTGGGGAGAGTTGGCTGGTGGCTACCGGCACGCTGGCCGCTTCCTGGACGGCTGTCGTCGCGACGGCGGTCGCATGGTGTGGTGCCTTCTTCGCCGACCGGAATACCCGCAGCGTAGGTGCGGCGACGCTCGACGTGACGATTGACTCGGCCGATAAGACCCGAGCGGACGGCCCCCGAGGCCCTTCCCCGATCGATGGAGAAGCGACGATCACATGAGTCATCCCTTGTCTATCCATGCGCCCGAACTGCATGCGGCGCGGTACCGCGGGTTGGGCCGCTATCAACGACCGGACAACCTAGTGGGTCGCACGCCGGTGCTGCGGGTTTCTGAGCCCTTCAGCCGCGCGGACCGCGGATTTTGGGCCAAGCTCGAAGGCGTCAATCCCGGTGGATTGAAAGATCGCCCCGCAATGCACATGGTGGAGTGCGCCCGAGCGCGCGGGGACCTGCGCCCGGGTGCGCGCATCGTCGAATCCACAAGTGGCACACTGGGGTTAGGGCTGGCGTTGGCCGGCATCGTGTACCACCATCCGGTGACCGTGGTCACCGATCCGGGTATGGAGCCCATCATCGTGTCGATGTTGCGGGCCTACGGCGCCGACGTTGAAATGGTCACCGAGCCGCACCCGGCGGGCGGATGGCAGCAGGCGCGCAAAGACCGTGTCGCTGAGCTACTGGCTGAAGATCGCGAGGCGTGGAATCCCGACCAATACAACAACCCCGACAACGTCGACGCATATCGGCCGCTGGCCTTGGAGCTCCAAGCTCAACTGGGGACGGTCGACGTGCTGGTGTGCTCGGTCGGAACCGGCGGCCATTCCGCTGGTATCGCGCGGGTACTGCGCCAGTTCAATCCGCAATTGCATTTGATCGGGGTGGACACCGTCGGATCAACTATTTTCGGTCAACCCGCGGCGAACCGACTGATGCGAGGGCTGGGCTCGAGTATCTTTCCACGCAACGTTGACTACGCCGCATTCGATGAGGTGCATTGGGTGGCGCCGGCAGAGGCGGTGTGGGCCTGCCGTACCTTGGCGTCCACCCATTACGCAACGGGCGGTTGGAGTGTAGGGGCGGTCGCGCTGGTTGCGGGTTGGGCGGCACGCACGTTCTCAAGTGACACGACGATCGCCGCAGTTTTCCCCGATGGGCCACAGCGCTATTTCGACACTGTCTACAACGACGACTACTGCCGTCGCCATGACTTGCTGCTAACGCAGCCGCCGCAGCAGCCCAACGTGATCGACGATCCCACCCAGGAGGTCGTCACATCATGGACCCGCTGCGCTACGGTGTTCGATCCGATGCAGACACTGGGCTAATCGCCATGGTGGGAGATACCGGCAGTGTCGGTCGCGAGTCGGACGCGCGCTGTGTCGGGCATCGTTGACGCTCATCACTAAGCACATCGCTGCGAACCCTCCTCGCTTGATGCGCGTTTCCCTTATGGGAAAGGTGCATTTTGTGAAGAGATAGTTGGACCCGCAGACCGGGGCCAAGGCTGCTGTCAGGTGCTGCAGCGCCGTGATGACTTAGGCGAGTGAGTGGGCGGCGTCCATCACGGCGGTGTCCAAGCAGTTGGCGTTTCACCGTTGAGACGATTGCGGCCCCTGTGTCCTCCGCGGATTGGCGCTTCCGACCGGCCATAGTCTTGGTCGTCCGTTCCGGCCCGGCTTCGCGCCAAGAACTTTGAACCAGTTCGACGTGAGTGTCAGCCCTCGTCTGGTGATGCTGCGGGCTAACGCGGTTACCCAGGATAGTGGTGTCGCCGCGCCTGGGGTCCGTGTATTAGTTATCCACCTCACATTCGACGAGGAAACCATTCAGCGTGTTCGTTTTCTGCCTGCCTGCACCAATGCCGACCTTCCGCAGTACGTCTTCATTCCTGAGCTTGCTGCTCTCTCTTGGCTTCCCGGCCTTCAGGGCTTGCCGCCGAGTTGCCCGGGGTGTTGGCTGTCGCAGCGGGGGCATTACAGTTCAGGCTAAGCCGGTATTCGTTGGAGACCACTCGGTAGCGGACTCCTTGACGTCCGTACCGCCCGTCACGGCCGGGGACAGCCTGGACGACCGGAGGTCTCACGAATGTCGATTTCGAAACGCCAGTGACGATGCACTTGCTCAGGGGAAGCCTGTCGCCGACCCGGGTCGCGATGATTGCCGTGCCGCCCTCCTGCGCGATGACCCCCGTGACCTCGGCGTAGGTTTGGCCCTCCAGGTGGGCCGCGGCCGACGCAATTCCCGGCAAAGAGAACAGGGCACTTGCCGCAACGGCAGCGGCGGCTGCACCTGCCATAACGTTGATCTTGACCGTCACGAGCGGATCCTGTCAGTGATCGTTGGCTAGCGTTCCAGCCATCTGATGTAAGCGAGCACTTGCCAGTGCCGGCTTAATGTCGGGTTCGATCTCCTCTACCCGACTTCATCGTGCGCCGCGATATGCACCGAATCGATCGAGTTCCTATGAAGATTCGTTGAAGACCCGATCGGCGTTAAAGACTCGATGAGTTTTTGGGCGTCGAGCGCTGTGCCTGGAGCCGGTATGTGGCTGGCGCGCACCGGGTGCCATCAACAGTGGGGAGACTGTGTAAGCGGCCTGGTGCGGGCAGGCCGGTTGCGGACGGTGGTCGGGTGAGGTGTCCGACCCGATGGTCGCCGGCACCCCTCGCAACGCTGCTAAGAGTGTCGCGACATTCAGGATGCGGGTGGGCTGTTCACAGTGACCCACATGTTCGCGGAATAATGGATAGTGCTCGAGCACAACATCGTTCGTTTGCAATGCCAAACGTTTGCCACATGGTCATCGATAGGACCAACGGTATTGGTCGTTTGGCGCCCCGGCCCGGGGGGGACTGGTGCTAATAGGCTACACATCGGGGCACCCACGACAACAGCGCTCTACGTCTATCATCCAGTCGTGTATTGAACGCCGATGGCGTCTTTAACGAATCTTCACATCCTCTTCATCAATTCGGTGGGTATCGCGGCGCACGGTGAAGACGGGAAGGAGACCGGATCCGACATGATGTGGTACTGGTGGACTTGCGGTGGGTGCCAGGTGGGTTTGGGCCCGGTCGCCGGGAATGCAGCGTGTGATGAGTGACCTCGTGGCATCGGGCGGCGGTTTAAGCAGACGGCGGTTTCTAGGGGCCACCGCTGCGGCTGGGATGGTGTTA
>NZ_QMEW01000033.1 GCF_003284965.1 Mycolicibacterium sp. GF69 | reverse complement strand
CACCTGTCAGCGATGTCCCGAAACAAGACAGATCGCTCCGCGACTTGTAGCGCACCGAAATCCCTAGATCTCGGGGGCGAACGTCGGCATCGGCTTGCCGTTCTTCCAGTGCTTGAGCAGCGCTTTCGCCAATTCGCGGTAGGCGGCCGCCCCTTTGTTCTTGCGGCTGGCCAGCACCGACGCGCCCGAGGCGCTGGCCTCGGCGAACCGCACCGTGCGCGGGATCGGCGGTGCCAGCACCGGCAGGTCGTAGCGGTCGGCGACGTCGAGCAGCACGTCGCGGCTGTGCGTCGTACGCGAGTCGTACAGCGTCGGCAGGGCGCCCAGCAGGTTCAGCTCGGAGTTGGTGATCGCTTGGACATCGGCGATGGTGCGCAGGAACTGTCCGACGCCGCGGTGCGCCAACGTCTCACACTGCAACGGCACGATCACGTCGTGGGCGGCCGTCAACCCGTTGAGCGTGAGCACCCCGAGCGAGGGCGGGCAGTCGACGATCACCACGTCGTAGCCGGCCACATTCGAGGTATCGCCGCCGACCCCGAGCTTGGCGAGGGCGCGTTTGAGCGCATACTCGCGCCCGGCCCGCATCAGCAGCATCGCCTCGGCACCCGCGAGGTCGATGTTGGCCGGCAGCAGCGTCATCCCCTCCGGCGTCTCGAGCAGCGCGGCGTCGGGTTCCACCTCGCCGAGCAGCACCTCGTGGATCGAGACCGGCAGCTTGTCCGGGTCGTGGCCCAACGAGAACGTCAACGACCCCTGCGGGTCGAGGTCCACCAGCAGGACCCGCTTACCTGTCTCCTGAATCGCCGCACCCAACGACGCCACTGTCGTCGTCTTGGCTACCCCACCCTTTTGATTGGCGACCGCAAGTACCCGCGTCACGGTGCCCATCGTTGCACGGGTCGGTACACCGCGAGCGGCCGTGCGGCAGAATCAGTCGGCGTGGCCCTTCTGGAGCACCGCCTGATCCTGCTTCGTCACGGCGAGACGGAGTGGTCGAAGAGCGGTCGACATACCGGCCACACCGACCTCGAACTGACCGATACGGGCCGAGAGCGCGCCAAGATGGCCGCCGAGGCACTGGCCGAACTCGAACTCGACGACCCCCTGGTGCTGTGCAGTCCGATGCGGCGCGCGGCCGACACTGCCGAACTGGCCGGGCTGACCGTCGACGAGGTGACCCCGCTGCTCCAGGAATGGGACTACGGCCGATACGAAGGCCTGACGACGCCGCAGATCCGTCAGACGGTCCCCGACTGGCTGATCTGGACGCACGGCGCCGAGGATGGAGAGAGCGTCGAGGCGATCACGCAGCGCGCCGACGGGGCCGTCGGATTGGCGCTTGGGCGCATGGAGTCGCGCGATGTGGTGTTCGTCGGGCATGCGCACTTCTCTCGATCGGTGATTGCCCGGTGGGTCGAGCTTCCGGTGTCTGACGGCATCCGGTTCGCGATGGCGCCTGCCTCGATCGCGGTGCTCGGCTTCGAGCACGCGGTGCGCCAGATCATCGCGCAGGGATTGACCGGCCACCAGGATCCGTGTAAACCGCGGTGACTCGCGAACCGTCCTTCGTCCTGGCCTCCCGCGGCGCCGTCGTCGCGGAGGGGGTCCACACCGCATTCCCGAAGATCGCCGACGCGCGCGCCGCGCTCGCATCACATAGTGCCCCGATCATCGTGGGCGCGTTGCCATTTGACATGACCAAACCCGCGGCCCTGATCCGACCGCAGAGCGTTCAGTTCCTCGAGGAACTGCCCGACTGGCCGCTGCGGCAACTGCCACAGGTGCGAATCACCGAGTCGCTTCCGGAACCCGAAGAACATCGCTCACGGGTCGCGGCAGCGGTGGCGCGACTGGAAAACCCGTCGAGCGGGCTGCACAAAGTGGTTCTCGCGCGGGCGCTGCGGTTGGCCGCCGACGGGCGGTTGGACGCACGGACGGTCCTGCACCGGCTTGTCGACGCCGATCCGCTGGCCAACGGCTACCTCGCCGATCTGACCGCTGCGGGCGGGGGCTACTCGGGGACGATGCTGGTGGGCGCCAGCCCCGAGTTGCTGGTGGCCCGTCGCGGTGATCGCGTGGTCTGCGCCCCGTTCGCGGGATCGGCACCCCGCTCCCCCGACCCGGCCACCGACGAGGCCAACGGTGCCGCGCTCGCCTCGTCGGCGAAGAACCTGCGCGAGCACCAGTTCGTTGTCGACACGATCCGCGACGCGCTCGAACCGCTGTGCGTCGACCTCGACATCGCCGGCGAGCCGGCACTGCGCAAGACCGACGCGGTGTGGCATCTGGCCACCCGGATCACCGGTACGATTCGCGAAAAAACCACCACCGCATTGGATTTGGCGATTGTGTTGCATCCCACGCCCGCGGTCGGCGGTGTTCCCACGGCCGATGCGGTCGATCTGATCGGCGATCTCGAGGGCGATCGGGGCTTCTACGCCGGCGCCGTCGGCTGGTGCGATCAGCGCGGCGACGGCCGCTGGGTGGTGTCGATTCGCTGTGCGCAGCTCTCCGCGGATCGCCGTAGCGCCGTCGCTTGTTCGGGTGGGGGAATCGTCGCCGAATCGGACCCCGACGACGAAGTCGTGGAGACCACAACGAAATTCACGACAATCCTCACCGCGTTGGGCGTCGAGCCGTGACCGAGGTGATTCGCCGGGTACGGCCGGGTGACGAGCCTGAATTGACCGCGATGATCCACGAGCTCGCCGAGTTCGAACACGCCGCGCATGAGTGCACGGTCACCGAAAGCCAGTTGCGCCAGGCGCTTTTCACCGAACCGGCGACGGTGCACGGCCACATCGTCGAGGTCGACGGGCAAGCCGCCGCGAGCGCACTGTGGTTCCGCAACTTCTCCACATGGGACGGGGTCGGCGGCATCTACCTGGAAGACCTGTACGTGCGGCCGGAGTTCCGCCGGCGCGGGCTGGCTCGCAAGCTGCTGGCCACCCTGGCTCGCGAATGCGTCGAATACGGGTACAGCCGCCTGTCGTGGGCCGTGCTCGACTGGAACGTCAACGCGATAGCGCTCTACGACACCGTCGGCGGCAAGCAGCAGAGCGAGTGGATCACCTACCGGGTTTCGGGATCCGAACTGTCAGCGCTGGCCGCCGAGTCATCCTGAGCTCCCACCCACTCCAGCGTCGACGGGCTGAACAGCAGAATCAGTGTCACCACCGCCACCGCGCCGATGGGCACCGCGTAGAACCACTGGTGCGAGCCCACGCCCATGTAATAGACGACCGGCAGCAGCAGCAGTTGGGCGAACACCGCGATCCCCCGGCCCCACCGTCTGCCGGTCCACAGCGCCCACGCCGCGGCGAGCACGCCAGCGCCCACGATCGCGAACCACAGCGCGGTCCCGTACTTGTTGAGCCCGGAGTCCTCGGCCACGCCGAACCCACTCACGACATAGATCAGCGCCGCCACCAGCGCGGCCGCGCCCTCCAGTGCGACGAGTACTGCGGCCTGCCGCACGGTCGTCGGGGAGGGAACGCTCACGCCCCGAGCGTAACGGTGGCTGGGGCCGAGGCTGGGGTCGGTTCAGTAGGCTCCACCTTCGTGCGCGCCGTGCTGATCGTGAACCCGAACGCCACCTCGACGACCCCGGCCGGGCGTGATCTGCTGGCCCACGCTTTGGAGAGCCGGGTGAAGTTGACTGTCGCCCATACCGATCATCGCGGGCACGCGATCGACATCGCACGCGAGGCGGCCCGTGACGGCGTCGACGTGCTGATCGTGCACGGCGGCGACGGCACGGTGAACGAAGTGGTCAACGGCATCCTCGAGATCGGCGGCCCCGGCGCCGCCGCGCCTGCCGTCGGCGTGGTGCCCGGCGGCTCCGCCAACGTGTTCGCCCGCGCCCTGGGCATCAGCCCGGACCCCATCGAGGCCACGAATCAGCTGATCGACCTGCTGTCGGAATACCGCCGCCGCAAGGCGTGGCGGCGCATCGGTTTGATGGATTGCGGAGAGCGTTGGGGCGTCTTCACCGCCGGTATGGGTGTGGACGGCGACGTGGTCGCCGCGGTCGAGGCGCAGCGCACCAAGGGCCGCAAGGTGACCGCTTCCCGTTACGTGCGCGTCGCCATCCGGGAGGTGCTGGCCAGCGCCCGCAAGGACCCGTCGCTGACGCTGCACTTGCCCGATCACGAACCGGTCGGCGGCGTTCACTTCGCGTTCGTGTCCAACGCCAGCCCCTGGACCTACGCCAACGCCAGGCCGGTGTGGACCAACCCGATGACGACGTTCGAGACGGGCCTGGGCGTTTTCGCCACGACCAGCATGAATGTGTGGGCGAACCTGGGTCTGGTGCGGCGGATGCTGTCGAAGAAGTCCCGCATCGAGGCCAAGCATTTGATCCGCGACGACGACCTGCCGTGGCTGCAGGTGACCAGCGAGACCCCGGTCGCCTGCCAGATCGACGGCGACTACGTGGGATTGCGCGACTCGATGATGTTCACTGCCGTTCCCGACGCGATAGGGGTGTTGGCGCCGGCGCCGGAGAACGCCTCTGACCTGCGGTGATAGGTCCGCCGCGTAGAATTTCAGACGCAGTTGGATCGAGTGTAGTACAGACGGGTGAGCGGTATGCGAGGCCCTCCGGCTAGTGACATTGCGCACTTGTTAACTCGCGAGTATTGACATCTGTCCAGCCTGTGAAAGCATCGAAGCAACGTTGCAGAAACATTCAATGTGCACGCGTTAAACAGCCGAAGAAACAGCCGTGCGCCGCGCTGCGCACACTGGGACACATTTGACGAGGAGTTTGATCGTATGGATTGGCGCCACAAGGCGGTCTGTCGGGATGAGGATCCGGAGCTGTTCTTCCCGGTCGGAAACAGTGGTCCGGCGCTCGCGCAGATCGCGGACGCGAAGCTCGTCTGCAACCGCTGTCCCGTCACCACCGAGTGCCTCACCTGGGCATTGGAGTCCGGACAGGACGCCGGCGTGTGGGGCGGTATGAGCGAAGACGAGCGCCGCGCACTGAAGCGGCGCAACGCCCGCACCAAGGCTCGCAGCGGAGTCTGAGCACTTCTGCACCGCACCCTTTACGGCCCCGACATATGTCGGGGCCGTTCTTTCTGCGAATTCAAGGAGGGCCAATTCGCGACGCGAATAGTCAATTCGCGAATGGTCGCGAATGGTTATGGTCGCCTACAGCGCGGCCCGGCGTTGCCGCCCCAGGGGCACCCGCAGCACGACATCGGTACCGCCGGTCTGCACCTCGTGCATGGTCAACGATCCGTCCAGTTCCGCCGACACCAGCGTGCGCACGATCTGCAGTCCCAGCCGGTCGGAGTTCTCCAGGCTGAACCCGTCGGGCAGCCCGCGGCCGTCGTCGTGGACGACCACGTCGAGCCACCGCGCCGACCGTTCTGCCCTGATCGTCACGCAACCCTGTGAAGTGCCCGGGTCGAACGCGTGCTCGATGGCGTTCTGCACCAGCTCGGTGATCACCATGACGAGCGCCGTGGCACGGTCCGCGTCGAGTACACCCAGCTCCCCGACACGGTGGATGCGGATCGGGCTGTCAACTGCGGCGACGTCATTCATCATCGGCAGGATCCGGTCGACGACCTCGTCGAGGTTGACCTCTTCGTCGACCGACATCGACAGCGCGTCGTGGACCAGTGCGATCGACGACACCCGTCGCACCGATTCCATCAGCGCCTCGCGCCCTTCGGCGTTGTTGGTGCGCCGCGCCTGCAGCCGTAGCAGCGCGGCGACGGTCTGCAGGTTGTTCTTCACGCGGTGGTGGATCTCACGGATCGTGGCGTCCTTCGACAGCAGGGCCCGGTCGCGGCGCTTGACCTCGGTGACGTCGCGGATCAACACCGCCGCGCCCACGGCCTTGCCGTGCACGACCAGCGGCATGGTGCGCAACAGCACCGCCGCACCCCCGGCGTCGACCTCCATGCGCATACTCGACCCGCCGGCCAGTGAGTCGCGGACATGATTCGCCAGCTCCTGGGCCTCGAACGGGTCACCGATCAACGGCCGCGTCACCGTGACGAGGTTGTGGCCGCCGAGTTCGGCGGCCAGCCCCATCCGGTGGTAGGCCGAGATCGCGTTCGGGCTGGCGAAGGTGACCACACCCGCTTCGTCGAGCCGAATGAACCCGTCGCCGACACGCGGACTCGACCGCGACATCGCCAGATCTCCGACGTTCGGAAAGGTGCCCTCGGCCAGCATGTGCAGGAGGTCGCCGGCACAGTCCAGATACGCCGTCTCCAGCGGGCTGGCTTTCCGGGAGGCCAACGCGGTCTGATGGGTGAGCACCGCGACGACCTCGTTCTTGTAGCGCACAGGGACGGCTTCGACGTTGAGTCCGGGCGAAACCTGTTGGCCGGCACCGTCTCCCACGACGATCTCGGCCGACGTGAAGGCCGTGGTGACGAGCGGCATCGCGTCGGCCTCAGCAAGCGTGCTGACCGAGTCGGCCAGCAGCACCGTCGGAGCGGTGTTCGGTCGCACCTGCGCCACGCAGACCAGGGCTCCGTCGTCGCGGCGCACCCACATCAGGTAGTCGGCGAAGGACAGGTCGGCAAGCAGCTGCCATTCGCCCACCACCGCATGCAGATGGTCGACGGCGTTGCCGGGCAGCATGGTGTGCTCGGCGAGCAGGTCACCGAGGGTGGACATGGCGGGTTACTTCCGGCGGCGCATCACGCGGATACGGTGATCAGCTGATCACCGCGATGAGATCGCCGGCCTGGATGACGTCGCCGACCGACACGCTCACCTTGCTCACGGTGCCCGCTACCTCGGCCAGCACCGGGATCTCCATCTTCATCGACTCCAGCAGCACAAGGGTGTCCCCCTCGCCGATCTGATCGCCCTCGCTCACCACGACCTCGAGCACACTGGCCACGATCTCAGCGCGAACGTCCTCGGCCATCATCACCCCATTTGCTTTCCGCTGCTGTATGCGTTTCGGCCTACATCGAACCACACCACCGGCTTGTCAGAGATGTCGCCGGGCCATGAGACAATGGTTCGAACGCGCCCGCCGACTGCGGGCCGAGAAATCCCCAGAGCATTCCGGAGGTAGACCATGGCCAAGCGTGGCCGTAAGAAGCGCGACCGCAAGCACTCCAAGGCCAACCACGGCAAGCGGCCGAACGCCGGTTCGAAGTCGGTGCGCTGAGCGCGCCAAACAACAACGGTGCGCTGAGCGCGCCAAAACGATGACGTGCGTTAACCGCGCCGGATGATGGTGGTGCGGCTGATCTCGATGCGCAGCCGCTCACGCAGGCCTTCCGGCGCTCTTTCGCCGCCGCATTTCTTCGCGATCAGGCTTTTGACCCGCTCTTCGACGCCGTAGTGACGCAGACAGGCGGGGCACTCTTCGAGGTGATGGCGCAACTTCTCGCGGGATTCGGGAGTGCACTCGCCGTCCAGCAGCGTCCATACTTCGGCGATCACCGCTGCGCATTCGGGGTGGTCGGGATCGACGGGGCCTACCGGGGGCCGCCAGCGCTCCTCATCGCTCACGACGAGACCTCCTCGGGCGTGTCCAGCTGCTGTCCCCGAATGAAGCCGCGGTCCCTGGCCACGTCGGCCAGCAGTTCGCGGAGCTGGCGCCTGCCCCGGTGCAACCGGGACATCACCGTGCCAATGGGCGTGTCCATGATCTCGGCGATCTCCTTGTAGGGGAAGCCCTCGACGTCGGCGTAGTACACCGCCATCCGGAAGTCTTCGGGCAGCGCTTGCAGCGCCTCTTTGATCTCGTTGTCCGGCAGCAATTCGAGCGCTTCGACCTCGGCCGAGCGCAGCCCTGTCGACGAGTGCTGTGCATTGGCTGCGAGCTGCCAGTCGGTGATCTCCTCGGTCGGGTATTCCGCGGGCTGACGCTGCTTTTTGCGGTAGCTGTTGATGTAGGTGTTGGTCAGGATGCGGTACAGCCACGCCTTGAGGTTGGTGCCTTCCCGGAACGACCGGAAACCGGCATAGGCCTTCACCATGGTTTCCTGCAGCAGGTCCTCGGCGTCAGCCGGGTTACGCGTCATGCGCAGGGCGCCGCCGTAGAGCTGGTCGAGCAGCGGTATCGCGTCGCGCTCGAAGCGCGCCGTCAGTTCTTCGTCGGTCTCCGGCGGCGGAGATGTCTCCGGCGCCGTGTCGGGCGACGACCCGTCGGAGTCGGTCTCAGAATCCGTCACTGTGGGGAACACCGTCCCTTCTGTCGCGGTGCCGGCGAACAAGCCCGGTAGATCGACCGGGCGCACTGGAAAGTCCCTCACCAGCGTTGGCACCTGACCCCCTTCACTCATCCTAGAGGTTGAGACCGACAAGCTTCCTGTCCGCGAACTCTCACGGGTCGCCGTTACCGTCAATAACAGCGATTGCGGGCGCGGTTGTTCCCGTCACCCGGCGATGGCCGGGCGCACTAGTCTGGCGCGGTGCCACGCGCAGCCACCCCTGCCATCGCGACGCTGGTGGCCGACGGCGCTTCCCACGAGGTTCTTCGTTACCGACACGATCCGCGCGACACGGCGTTCGGCGAACAGGCAGTCGCTGCGCTCGCTTCCGATGGCGTCGAGCCCGCCCAGATCCTCAAGACGCTCGTGCTGGCGCTGCCCGGCGGGCTCGGCGTCGCGGTACTGCCGGTACCGGCCAAGCTCTCGTTGAAAGCGGCCGCGGCCGCGCTCGGCGCGCCGAAAGCCGCGCTGGCCGAGCGGGCGGCAGCAGAACGGTCGACGGGCTATGTGATCGGAGGTATCTCGCCGCTGGGCCAGCGCACGCCGCTGCCGACCGTCGTCGACGCGTCCGCACTGCGCTGGGACCGGGTGCTGTGCAGTGCGGGCAAGCGGGGGTGGGACGTCGCCCTGGCCCCGCCGGATCTGATCCGGCTGACCGGCGCGGTGACGGCCGACATCTGCGCGTGACGTCGACGAAACGGTAGACCCGGCCGGGCGGGGGGCAGACCCGCTGGAATAAGGTCTCGCGGCCTCTAGGGTGAGAGCTATGGCACACGCATCGTTGTCCGGAAAAACCATGTTCATCTCCGGCGCGAGCCGCGGCATCGGCTTGGCGATCGCCAAGCGGGCGGCGGCCGACGGCGCCAACGTCGCCTTGATCGCCAAGACCGCCGAGCCGCATCCGAAGTTGCCCGGCACGGTATACACCGCGGCCAAGGAGCTCGAGGACGCCGGCGGGCAGGCGCTGCCGATCGTCGGCGACATCCGCGACGGTGACTCGGTCGCGGCGGCGGTCGCCAAGACCGTCGAACAGTTCGGCGGCATCGACATCTGCGTCAACAACGCCTCGGCGATCAACCTCGGCTCGATCACCGAGGTACCGCTGAAGCGGTTCGATCTGATGAACGGGATCCAGGTGCGCGGCACTTATGCGGTTTCACAGGCCTGCATCCCGCACATGGTGGGCCGCGAGAATCCGCACATCCTGACGCTGTCGCCGCCGATCCGGCTGGAGTCCAAGTGGCTCAAGCCGACTCCATACATGATGGCCAAGTACGGAATGACGTTGTGCGCGTTGGGGATCGCCGAGGAGTTACGCGCCGACGGCGTTGCCTCCAACACGCTGTGGCCGCGCACGATGGTCGCTACCGCCGCGGTGCAAAACCTGCTCGGCGGCGACGAGGCGATGGGTCGCGCCCGTAAACCCGACGTCTACGCCGACGCCGCCTACGTGATCCTGACGAAGCCGGCTCGCGAGTACACCGGCCAATCGCTGCTGTGTGAGGACGTGCTGTTGGAGTCCGGCGTGTCCGACCTGTCGGTGTACGACTGCGTACCGGGCGCCGAACTCGGCGTCGACCTGTGGGTCGACACCCCCAACCCGCCGGGCTACACGGGTCCGTAGTCAACGGATACACCTGTCCCCTAAGCGAACTCGACGCGATCCGCGACATCTCCCAGTCACGCCCGACGCCACGCAGAACCGCGCCCCGGCACTTCATCTTCCGGCTTGTTTTGGTGCGAGACCGAACCGCCGACGGCCACGTGCCGCGGCGGCGCGGACGACACTCATGGCGGTACGGAACCTCCTGCGCGAGTATGGGTACCAGAGCAGTTCGCGCGACTGCGTGGGTACTCTCGGCGTCGTAATCGCCTGTGGACGGCAGTATTTCAGCAGCCCATCGCGACCGCCGTTGCGGGATCCGATGCCGGAGTGCTTCCATCCGGGCATCGGCAGCGCAAAGCTGAACCCGTTCGCCATGACGTCGTTTATGTTGACGGCGCCCGCTTCGAGGCGTCGAGCCACCCGTTCGCCTCTGGCGAGGTCGCCCGTCCACACGGTCGCCGAAAGTCCGTACGTCGAGTCGTTGGCGAACCGGATCGCCTCCTCCTCGTCGGCCACCTTCACCACTGGCAGCGTCGGGCCGAATGTCTCCTCGTGCATGCAGACCATGGACTGGTCCACATCGGCGAGCACCGTGGGTTCGAAGAAGGTGCCCACGCCGGTCGGCTTGCCGCCGGTAGTCACCCGCGCTCCGGCGGCGACTGCGTCGTCGACGTGGCGCCGCACGATGTCGCGCTGCGCCGGGGTGGCCATCGCGCCGACATCGAACCGGTACTGGTCGTCGTCCTGCCCCTGACGCAGTCTGGTGACCTTCTCCGTCAGGTTGGCGACGAAGTCGTCATAGACGGGCGCTTCGACGTAGACGCGCTCCACCGATATGCATACCTGGCCGGAGTTGAAGATCCCGCCGAACGCGATGCCATTCGCGGCCCGTTCGAGATCGGCGTCGGCGAGGACCATCGCGGGGTCTTTGCCACCGAGTTCCAGGCTGTAGGGAATCAGCCGTTCGGCGCATGCAACGGCGACCTTGCGGCCCGTCGCCGTCGACCCCGTGAAGTGCACGTAGTCGGAGTTTGCGATGACGGCTGCACCGGTCTCTGCGTAGCCGTTTACCAGTGCGAGCACCGATGGTGCGCCGATCTCAGCCCAACCTCGCGCGAATTCGACCGCGCTCAACGGCGTGACCTCCGATGGCTTGAGCAAACAAGGAGGCCCCCGCAGCCAGGGCGGGAATGCCGTCCAGCCCGGCGTTCATGAACGGGAAGTTCCACGGAATGATCAATCCGACCACCGGGTAGGGACGGTGAACGGTGGTCAGCCGCTTTGCCATACCGAGCGGACTGTGCGGCCTCGGGTGAATGTCCGCCAGGAACGCTTCGGCATTCGTTGCCCAATACTTGAGCAGGTCGGCGGACATCGTCGGTTCCATCGAAGCCTCGGCCCTCGGCTTGCCGGTCTCTGATTGCAGCACATCGGTGATGTGCTTGGCATTGTCGAGAATCCAGTCCTGGAACGTCAGCAGCCAGCGCTTGCGTCCGTGGGCGCCGAGACCTTCCCACTCCGGTTGGGCGCCGCGCAACTCTTGTGCTTTCTGGGCAACCGCTTCGGCGGAATCGATCGGTACGGTACCGACGACCGATCCGTCGGCGGGATTGCTGACGTCGATCGAGTCATACCGCACGGTGGGCTCGGTGGTGGTCATGCGGGCTCCTTCCACGAGCGAAAATCCACTCCGGATTGAGCGTCCCACCGGTCGAGCGCTTCGGGACGAGTATTGGAGTACGCCAGCTGTCGGTATTCGCGAATTCAATGAACTGCGGGCCGGACCCGTTCCGACAACTCAGGCGGCGCAGATTTCGATGCCGAACAGGTTCGCCGGCCAGAACGCCGCGGTCACCATGAACGCGCCGATGTCCGACCCCGCCGGGATCCGCGTGCGCAGCGCGGTGTCGATCAACTGCACCTGCTCGGCGTCGAAGAACGCCCACGCGAGACCGATCAGCAGGTACGGGATCGCGCACCACATCGCGAATTCAATCATCGCCGCGACGCTGACGCGACGACTGAGCAGGCGGCGCAGCGTCGTCATACCAGCGCCCGGCGCGTGCGGACCCGGCGGCGCACATCGGCGAGCAGCACGTAGCTACCGCCCTGACGCAGAAACACCGGCATGAACCTGTTGACGAAAGCGACGAGCAGGAACAGCGATTCGAACAAGAACTGCCGAAAGGGGCTCCACCGCAAACCCAGCGCGTCGCGGAACACAGGCGCGAGGAAGCCGGCGGTCAAGAACTTCAGCAGCGGCCGAAACGGCAGCCCCAGAAGGGGGTTGATCATGCGCAGGTTCAACATGTGGAGCAGGTGTCCACGCACCCGGTCGTCGATCGACACCCGCTCGCAGCCGGTGCGCCAGAATTCGTCGAACTCGGCGCGGGTCGGCGGCCACTGGTCCTCGGTGACCTGCAGCGTGGTGCCCAGCGGCCACGCGGAGCGGTAGAACTGCTCGGCCTGCTCGGTCGTCATCTCCCCGCGCAGCAACTGATAGGTGTCCTCGAGCCCGACGAAAAGGCATGCGGCCACCCACATCTGCAGATCACGGTCGAAGGCGTTGTACCGGACGGGACTTTCCTCGGTCGACTTGACGTAGCGGTGCGCGGTGTTGACTGCCTCCCGGAACGCGGCGCGGTCATCGGGCGTCCCGAGCACCGCCACGGCGAGGTACTGAAACGTGGTCCTGGCCCGTTTCCACGGATGCTTGAGCAGATTGCCCGAGTCGACCTTGCTCTCTGCGACGCCGTGGCCCACCTCCGGCCAGGACAGCTGCATGACCACATTGGCGGCCCCCGCGGCGAACGCCCAGAAGTCCATGGCCTCCGCGGCGCTGACCGGAGCTTCGGGGTCCCATCTGGCGGTGCGCCGTCGGACCGAGATGCGATAGCGGTCGGTCATGCCACGCACACCGCCGAGAAGACCAGCGCGGGCCAGAACACGATCGACCCGATCAGCTGGATCAGCCACACCAGCCCCCGGCCGTCCAGTTGATCCAGGTTGAACGCCGTCCAGCCGATGCCGATGACCACGTACGGAGCGGCGAGGATGAGCGCGGTGCCGATCCACTCCGCGATGGTCATCTCGAAGCTCAAGATCTTCCTCACCGCGCTGACCACAACCGACCCGTTCGTCCCGTCCATGCACACTATGTTAATGGCCATTCGGGCGTGAGCAGCCGGATTCACCGATCCTGAGCCGGCCAGGCGAAGCCGGCCCTCGCCTACCGCAACTCAGGACAACATCGTGCGCACGCTGTCGGCGAACGCCCCGGTGGTGAAGCACGACGGTTCGGCGAACTCCTCCAACGTCAGCGCATCGGCCCAGTCGGCATCGGCGGCCGCACGCAGCAACGGCTTGGTCATCGCCACCGCGTGCGGAGGCATCGCGGAAACCCGCGCACACCATTCGTCGGCGACGGCCAGCAGACGGTCGTGTGCGACCACCTCCTGCACCAGGCCGAGTCGCTGCGCCTCGCGGGCGTCGATGTGCTCGCCCCGCAGGTAGTAGGCGAGCGCACCCTGATAGCCCAGGCGTCGGGTCAGTGCCCAACTCGTGCCGACCTCCGGGATCAGTCCCAGCCGGCCGAACGCCGGCACGATCACCGCACGCTCGCTGGCGATGACGAGGTCGCACGTCAACGCCCAGGCCAGCCCGACACCGGCGGCTGCGCCGTTGAGCGCAGCCACGAAGATGGTGTCCGACCCCGCGATCAACCGTGCCACACCGCCGAATTCGCGACGGATCCAACGCCAGATGTCGGCGGCGCCCTCCGGCGCGTCGAGTTGTTTGATCGCGGCGTCCATCATCTTCAGGTCGCCGCCGGCACTGAAGCCGGGATCGGCCCCGGTGATCACGACGCTGCGCACGTCGGGGTCGGCGTCGAGGTCGACCAGGGCTCGTCGCAGCTGACGCACCAGCGGGGCGGACAGCACGTTGAGCCGGCGTGGCTCGTCGAGCGTGACCACCGCCCGGTCGCCTCGGTGTTCGACGCGCACCCGCACCGGCGCATCGGGGTCGTCGCCGCCGGCGACCATCGTCCGGTACAGCGAATCCTTGTCATTCATGTCGTATTCTCCTCGATCTCGTTGGCGCGCAACGCTGCCCAGGCGGCGTCGGCGAATATCCCGATCGTTTCCCGTGGTATCCGTTTGGCCGTCCCAGCGATCCAGTACCGGCTGTACTCCTGGGCCGGGCCGAGCCACAGCGCAGCGGTGACGTCGACACGCATCGGCTGCAGCACGCCGTAGCCGTGATGCGGCCGCCACCAGTCACGGACCGCAGCGAAGAAGACGTCGTTGTGCTCGCGTAGCTCCGCGCTGTCGAGCCGGGGTCCGAGCAGCAGGGTGGCCTCGCCGCGATGCGCCGAGACCCACCGCAGGTGATAGGCGACCCCGCCGCGGATACCGCCTTCCGCCGTGCCCTGTTCGCGCAGCATGGCGATGAAGCCGGCCTGGTACTCGCCGAGCAGCTGCGCGAAGACGGCGGTGGCGAGTGAAAGTTTGTCGGGGAAGTGGTGATACAGCGCGCCGACGCTCACCTCGGCTTCACGACGCACCTCGTCGAGGGTGGCCGACAGGGCGCCGTCGAACGCGAAGCGCCGCCTCGCGACTTCCAGCAGCCGCGTCCGCGCGTCGGGACGAGTCCTCGCAGGCACGAGAATCACTCTAGTCTTACAGAGGAATCCTCTGTCAAGATGTCAGTTCGACTGGTAGAGGATGCCGCGTGCCCAGCGTCAAAGCAGGGTGCCTTGTTCGGCCTGCGGTCCCACCGGTTCGATCAGTTCCGGCCCGTTGTTGCGTACGCTGTTCACCAGCCGCGACACCTCCCGGATCTGGATGCGGTCGAGGTCGCCGTGGCCGCGCAGCAGGCCTTCGTCGATCGGCGCGTCGGGGTCCAGCCAGCGGTCCCAGTCGCGTTGGCTGACCGTCAGCGGCATCCGGTCGTGGATCGCGGCCAGCGGACCGGCGGCGTCGGTGGTGATGATCGTGCAACTGAGCAGTGGTTTGGCGTCTTTAGGCGCTGTCTTGGGCCGCCACGTCGACCACAGCCCCGCCATGAAAAGCGGCTCACCGTCGCCGGCATACATGTAGAAGGGCGTCTTGGCACCCTTCTGGCCCTGCCACTCGTACCAGCCGTCCATCGGCACCAGGCAACGCTTGTTCTTGGCCGACGTGCGAAACACCGGCGAGGTGGTGAGCTTGTCGGAGCGGGCATTGATCAGCAGCGGCCCCTTGGTCTCCGGGCCGCCGTCCGCTGTGGCCTTGGCCCACGGCGGGATCAGCCCCCACCGCATCGACCGCACCCGCCGGGTGGCCTCGTCGTCGGGTTCAGCGTGGCGCTTGACCACGCTGCTGATTGTGGTGGTCGGCGCAACGTTGTAGTTGGGACCGGCAGCGTTGTTAGGACCGGCAGCGTTGTTAGGACCGGCAGCGTGGTTGGGGTCTGCCGGGTCTTTGCCCTCGGAGGCGGCCGCCGTGGTCTCGTCGATCGCCTTGATCTTCTCGGCCAGCAGCGCGGGATCGGTGGTCACCGCGAAACGTCCACACATGAATCCCATGGTGGCACGCGAAGCCGACAGGGGAAGATGGAGCCGTGAGCGTGCACGGACATCAACAACGCGAGGCCTGGCCTGCCCCGTCGGCGCCGAGTCCGGTGCATGCGACGGTCACTGTGCCCGGCTCCAAGTCTCAGACGAACCGGGCGCTGGTGCTGGCGGCGCTTGCCACGGCCGACGGCGCATCGACGATCAGCGGCGCGTTGCGCAGCCGCGACACCGACCTGATGATCGGCGCACTGCAAGCGCTCGGGGTGAGGATCGACGGAGACGGCGAGGAGCTGGCCGTCAGCGGACACATCGCACCGCTCGACGGAGCGCGCATCGACTGCGGGCTGGCGGGCACGGTGTTGCGATTCGTCCCGCCCGTCGCGGCGCTCGGCACCGCCACGGTCACGTTCGACGGCGATGAACAGGCCCGCGCCCGTCCGATCACGCCCCTTCTCGACGCGCTGCGCGGCCTCGGTGTCGACATCGACGGCGACGCAATGCCGTTCGCCGTGCGCGGAGCCGGGTCGGTGACCGGCGGGGCGGTGGAGATCGACGCGTCGGCATCGTCACAGTTCGTCTCCGGCCTGCTGCTGTCCGGTGCGGGTTTCACCGACGGGTTGACCGTCGTGCACACCGGTGAGTCGGTGCCCTCGGCGCCGCATGTGGCGATGACGGTCGCGATGCTGCGCGACGCCGGTGTCGACGTCGACGACACAGTGGACAACCGGTGGCGGGTGGCGCCCGGCCCCGTCGCGGCGCGCCACTGGCACATCGAGCCCGACCTGTCCAACGCCGTGCCGTTTCTCGCCGCCGCGGTCGTCAGTGGCGGCACGGTGCGGTTGACCGGCTGGCCGCGCGTCAGTACGCAACCGGCCGAAGCCATCGTCGCGATCCTCAAGAAGTTGGAAGCCGTTGTGCGCCATGGCGAGACGTATCTCGAGGTGTGCGGAGCCAGTGTCTACGGCGGGATCGAGGTCGATCTGCACGACGTCGGTGAGCTGACGCCCGCCGTCGCGGCGCTGGCCGCGCTGGCCGCCCCCGATTCGGTCTCGAAGTTGTCGGGTATCGCGCATCTGCGCGGGCACGAAACCGATCGCCTGACCGCACTGTCCGCTGAGATCAACGGACTCGGCGGCCAGTGCGAGGAGACCGCCGACGGCTTGGTGATCACCGCCCGTCCGCTGCACGGTGGGCTGTGGCACTCGTACGCCGATCACCGGATGGCCACCGCGGGCGCGATCGTCGGACTCAAGGTGCCCGACGTCGCGGTGGAGGACATCGAGACCACCGCCAAGACGCTGCCGGGCTTCGCCGAGTTGTGGGCCGACATGCTTGCGGGTCAGACGACGGAGGTCGACCCCGCTTGACCCCCCGCGAGTACGACGAGTCCGATGTCCGGGTGCGGCCCGGCCGAGGCTCGCGGCCGCGGACCAAGATTCGGCCCGACCACGCCGACGCGCAGGAGGCGATGGTGGTGACCGTCGACCGGGGGCGATGGGGTTGTGCGCTCGGCGGGGACCCGGACCGGCGCGTCATCGCGATGCGTGCCCGGGAACTGGGCCGCACCCCGATCGTCGTCGGAGACGACGTCGGTATCGTCGGCGACCTGTCCGGCAAACCCGACACCCTGGCCCGCATCGTGCGACGCGGCGAGCGGCGAACGGTGTTGCGCCGCACCGCCGATGACACCGATCCCACCGAGCGCGTCGTGGTGGCCAACGCCGACCAGCTACTGATCGTCGTCGCGCTGGCCGACCCACCGCCACGCGCCGGGCTGGTCGAACGCGCGCTGATAGCCGCCTATGCCGGTGGCCTCGAACCGATACTGTGCCTGACGAAGACCGATCTGGCGGCGCCCGAACCGTTCGCGGCGCAGTTCGCCGACCTCGACTTGACGGTCACCACGGCCGGCCGCGACGACCCACTCGACGCGGTCGCCCCCTTGCTGGCCGGACGCGTCACCGTGTTACTCGGCCACTCCGGGGTGGGCAAGTCGACGCTGGTGAATCGTCTTGTGCCGCAAGCGCAGCGGGCTACCGGAGAGGTGACCGACATCGGCAGGGGCAGGCATACGTCGACGCAATCGGTGGCGTTGCCACTGGAGCTCGGGGGTTGGGTGATCGACACCCCCGGTATCCGGTCGTTCGGGCTGGCCCACATCGAGCCCGACGATGTGCTGCTGGCCTTTTCGGATCTGGCCGAGGCGATCAAGGACTGCCCCCGCGGCTGCGGACACATGGGTCCGCCCGCCGACCCGGAGTGTGCCCTCGACACGTTGACCGGCCCCGCGGTCGGTCGCGTCGCCGCCGCCCGGCGACTGCTGTCCGCGCTCGCGCCCTGAGCGTGCGCGACGTGCTGAATTTGCGCGGGGTGTCGTCTACAGACCTGCGCGCTCGCGGATCGCGCGCTTCTCGCGCCGGCGAGCCCGCACCGCCGCGATCGACGACTTGAGACCACGCCGCTGGCCCGGCTCCAGCTCGACGAACATCCGCTCGCTGCGCGTCTCCGGCGCATCGTCGGCCGTGTCGCGCAAGTACTTGTCCGGCAGCGAGAGCTTGGCGATGGTCCGCCACGCCTTGCCGTACTGCACCAGGAAGGATCCGGTCGTGTACGGCAGGTCGTACTTGTCACACAGCGCCCGCACCCGGACGGCGATCTCCTCGTAGCGGTTGCTGGGGAGATCTGGGAACAGGTGATGCTCGATCTGGTGGGAGAGATTGCCACTCATGAACCGCAGACCCGCACCCGCGTTGAAATTCGCGCTGCCCAGCATCTGGCGCAGGTACCACTCGCCCTTGGTCTCGCCGACCATGTCGGTTTTGGTGAATTTCTCTGCGCCGTCGGGGAAGTGGCCGCAGAAGATCACCGCGTTGGACCAGACGTTGCGGATGACATTGGCCACCGCATTGGCCTTGAGCGTGGACTTGTAGGTCGCGCCCGGCGACAGCGACGTCACGGCGGGGTACGCCACGTAGTCCTTGAACAGCTGTGCGCCGGCCTTGGCGGCGAACTCCCGCGCGCGGATCTTGCTCTCGTCGCGGTTGTCCCTGCCCTTGAAGATCTTGCCGAGCTCGACGTGCTGCAGTCCGACTCCCCACTCGAAGCCGAGCGCGAGAATCGTGTTGTACAACACGTTGCCGAGGTTGAAGGGCTTCCACTTCGCGTCGCGGGTGACCCGGATCAGGCCGTAGCCCACATCGTCGTCCATGCCCAGGATGTTCGTGTACTTGTGGTGCATGAAGTTGTGGGTGAAGCGCCAGTGTTTGGCGGCGCCGCCCATGTCCCACTCCCAGGTCGAGGAGTGAATTTCGGGATCGTTCATCCAGTCCCACTGGCCGTGCATGACGTTGTGGCCGATCTCCATGTTCTCGACGATCTTGGCCACGCCCAGGGTGACAGTGCCCGCCCACCACGCCGAGCGGCGCGAGCTCGCGGCCAGCATCAGGCGACCGGCGACCTCCAGCGCGCGCTGAGCGGCAATGGTGCGACGGATATAACGCGCGTCGCGCTCACCGCGGGAGTCTTCGATGTCCTGCCGGATCGCATCCAGTTCCACGGCCAGACTCTCGATGTCCGCGTCAGTTAGATGGGCGAACTCGGGAACGTCAGTGATTGCCATCGTCAAGCCTCCTCTCGCGTGCCTACGTTACCGTAACCTACGTACCCGTAGGTTACCAGCCAGTAAACCTCAGACATCGAGCACGCAATCGCCCGACGCAGCGGAGATGCAGGTCTGTACCCGGCTGCCCGGTTCATGTTCGACACCCGTGCGGAGATCGCGGACATGGCCGTCGACGAGGCCCACCACACAGGACTGGCAGATACCCATCCGGCAGCCGAACGGCATCTGCACGCCCGCCTGCTCCCCGGCGTCCATCAGCGGGGTCGCGGCGTCCACGGTGACGGTCTTGCCGCTGCGTGCGAATTCGACCGTGCCGCCCTGCCCGTGCACGGCAGCTTTGGACGTCGCGAACCGCTCAAGGTGCAGCAATTCGCCGAGGCCGGCGTCGGCCCAGGCGCGCTGGGCCGCATCGAGCATGCCCTCCGGTCCGCACGCCCACGTCTGGCGCTCGCGCCAGTCGGGCACCTCGTCGGCCAGCCGCGACAGCTCCAGCCGACCCTGGGTGCGCGTCGAGCGCAGCAGCAGTCGGTAGCCGTCATGCCTACCGGCCAGCTCACCGAGCTCGCTGGCGAACAAGACGTCGGATTCGGTTGGCGCCGAATGCAGGTGGACGATATCGGTGATCTGGTCTCGCCGGGCCAGGGTGCGCAGCATCGACATCACCGGCGTGATACCGGAACCGGCCGTCAAGAAGAGCACCTTCGGCGGCGCGGGGTCGGGCATCACGAAGTTGCCCTGGGGTGCGGCCAACCGCACGATCGTGCCGGGCGCCAACCCCTCGACGAGGTGCGTCGACAGGAATCCCTCGGGCATCGCCTTGACCGTGATCGTGATGGTGCGGGTGGTCCGCGACGGCGCCGAGGTCAGTGAGTACGACCGCCACCGCCACCGGCCGTCGATCTGCACACCGATTCCGACGTATTGGCCTGGCTGGTAACCGAACGAGAAGCCCCATCCCGGCTTGATGACCAGCGTCGCCGAGTCCTCGGTTTCGCGCCGCACATCGAGCACCCGGCCACGTAGTTCGCGTGCCGACCACAACGGATTCGCAAGTTTGAGGTAGTCGTCGGGCAGCAGCGGCGTGGTGATCCGTCCCACGACGGTGCGCAAGGCGCGTAAGCCCGGATGCTTGGCGGCGACCGTCGGCCGCACCGTGTCGGCGACGTTGGCCGAGACCTTGATCGAGTTCTTGGCCATGAACCTACGGTACCGTAACTTACGCTTTCGTATCTAGTTCAGATGGCGCTGCTCGATCCGGCGACTACAGCAGCTCGAGCAGGAACGGCAGTTCTTGTGCTGCATACCAGGCCAAATCGTGGTCCTGGGCGTCGCCGACGACGAACTCGGCATCCTCGTCGCCTAGATCGGCGTTGTCGACGGCGTCGAGCGCCGGCAGAACCGCGGCTTCGGCCTCGGCATTGTCGACGTAGGCGGCGACGACGTCGTCGAACGCGACGGGACCGGCCAGCCGCACCACCGCGTCGTCGAGATCGGGGCGGGCCATGGCCCCGTCGACCTCGGCCTCCACCACCGCGCGCCGCGGCGGCAACCCGCCCAACCCCTCGCCCGCCAGCAACCGCAGCGACGCCAATGCGGCTTCGCCGCGGGCCACCTCGGCGAGTTCGTCGTCGTCACCCTCGGCGTAGGACTCGCGCAGTGCGGGCGTCACCGCGAACGCCGTGCCGCTGCGGGCGTGTAGCACCCGGTCGGCGACCAGCTGCTGCAGCATGGCCAGGGTCGCCGGGATGTAGACGCGCACCAGGCGAGATTAGCCGTCCGTCGAGTGCGGGGCTTCCTGGCTCGCGGGATCCTTCTCGACCGAGATGATGAAGTCGTCACCGTGTTCTTTGACGCCGTGGATCACGGCGGTGTTCACGGCTTCGACCGCATACTTCCGGCGCACCATCAGCGGGTCGCGACGCAGGTCCTTCACCAACGACACCGCCATACCCACCATCACGACGACGAACGGCAACGCGGCGATGATCGTGATGGTCTGCAGGCCGGTCAGCGCGTCCTCGCCACCGACAAGCAGCATCACCGCCGCGACGGCGCCGGTCGCCACGCCCCAGAAGATCACCGTTCTCCGATTGGGTCTGATGGTGCCGTGTTGGGAGAGCGACCCCATCACCACCGAGGCGGCGTCCGCGCCGGAGACGAAGAAGATCGCCACCAGCAGCATGACCAGCACACTGGAGACCGTGGCGATCGGGTAACGCTCGAGCAGACCGAACAGCTGGGCCTCGATGCTGCCCTCGCCGGCGAGGTCCGCTCCCTCCTGTTGTTCTTTGATCGCCGAGCCGCCGAACACCGCGAACCACACCAGCGACACCAGGCTCGGCACCAGCAGCACACCGGTGACGAACTGACGGATGGTGCGCCCGCGTGAGATTCGGGCGATGAACATCCCGACGAACGGTGTCCACGACACCCACCACGCCCAGTAGAAGATCGTCCACGACTGCAACCACTCGTTGACGTCGGTACCTTCGGCGCCGGTACGCGCGGACATCATCGCGAGGTCGGCGAAGTAGCTGCCCAGCGATGTCGGCAGGAGGTTGAGGATGAAAACCGTTGGCCCGACGACGAATACAAACGTGGCCAGCACCAGGGCCAGCACCATATTGATGTTGGACAGCCACTGGATACCGCGCGCGACTCCGGACACCGCGGAAAGCACGAACGCCACGGTGAGCACGGAGATGATGACGACGAGAACCGCGTTTCCGGTTTCGCCGATCCCGCCGACGATCTGCAGACCGCTGCGGATCTGCAGCGCGCCCAGGCCCAGGGAGGCGGCCGAGCCGAACAGCGTGGCGAAGATCGCCAGCATGTCGATGACCTTGCCCCACTTGCCGTTCGCGCGCGAACCCAGCAGCGGTTCGAAGGCAGCGCTGATCAACTGCACCCGGCCCTTGCGGTAGACGCCGTAGGCGATCGCCAGACCGACGACGGCGTAGATCGCCCATGGGTGCAACGTCCAATGGAAAAGTGTGGTCGCCATCGCGGTCTGCACTGCCTCGGGGTTACCCGGCTGCCCGGTGCCCGGTGGCGGGGTCGCGAAGTGCGACAGCGGTTCGGCCACCCCGAAGAACATCAGCCCGATGCCCATGCCCGCACTGAACATCATCGCGATCCAGGACACCCCGTGAAACTCGGGTTCCTCGTCGTCGCGCCCCAGCGGAATCGCGCCGAAGCGGCCGACCGCCAGCCAGAGGATGAAGATCACAAAGCCGGTGGCCGTCAGCACAAAGAGCCACCCGGTGTTGTTCATCACCCAGGTCAGTGCGCTGCCCGACGCCGAAGCCAGCGACCGGGTGCTGACGAAACCCCACACCAGAAAGCCGATCGCGATGGCCGCGGTGACCCCGAAGACGACCCAGTCCACGCCGCGGGATCGGGTGAGCGCGTCCTCCTGCGGCGGCTGATCGAGCGCCGGGTGGGGTACGACGTGATCCGTCGGCGACTCGAGCGCCCGTCGGGTGGCCGATTTCGCTTTTGCGGTCGTCTCGTTCTCTGATCTGGTGGTCATGGTGAGCCAATTCGACCCCGCCGGCGGTGAGCCAGTCAATGCGGCAAACGCCTTGCTCGGGTCATTGTGCGGCTTCTAGCAGTTCTTCCATGGATTCGCGGAGCAGGCTGGGCAAAACGTCGACGTCGCTCATCGCGTCGCGGTCGGCATTGATCCCGAAGTAGACCGTGCCGTTGTAGGACGTCACGCCGAGGGCCAGCACCTGGTTGCTGAGCAACGGCGGCACGGCGTAGGTCTCCAACAGCTTGGTGCCCGCGATGTACATCTGATGCTGCGCGCCGGGCGCATTGGTGATCAACAAGTTGAACTGGCGCGCGGAGAACGTCGTCGCGACCCGGATGCCCATGGCGTGCAGGGTCGGCGGACCGAACCCCGACAGCGTCACTATGGTCTCCGCGTCGACCAGGCTGGCGGCGGTCGACGCCGATTCGGTGGCATGTGCGATCTGCGAAAGCCGCACGACGGGGTTGGCCTCGCCCACGGGGAGATCGACGAGGAACGGTGTCACCTCGCTGATGGCCTGGCCGGGCCCGGTGGCGTCGAGTTCGGCGTCCGGGTACACCGACATGGGCGCCATCGCGCGCACCCTCGTCGTCGCCGTCACCGGTTCTCCGCGCGACATCAGCCAGTTGCGCAACGCACCGGCCACCACGGCCAGCACCACGTCGTTGACGTCGCAGTCGTAGCGGGCCCGCACCATGCGGAAGTCCTCGAGCCGTCCGGTGGATACGGTGAACCGCCTGTTGCGGGAGACCGTGGTGTTCAGTGGGCTGCTCGGTGCGGTGCCGCGCGCGACGACGCGGGCCATCTCGACGAACCGGCGGCCCATGTCGACCAACTGGCCGGCGTTGGTCGCAACGTCGACGACGGCGGAGCGGACCGCCCCGAACTGCTCTGCCGGGCGCATGATCCATTCGCCGATGGCGCCGAGCAACAGTTGCCGATCGCTGGGTTCGCGCATCGGGATCCAGATGTCCTCGCCGAACTCCGGCGGCTTCTGGGTGCGGTCGGCGATGACGTGGCCGATCTCGAGGGCCGCCATTCCGTTCACCAGCGCTTGGTGCGTCTTGGTGTAGATCGCGATGCGGTTCTTGGCCAGGCCCTCGATCAGGTACATCTCCCAGAGCGGGCGCGACTTGTCCAGGGGCCGCGAGCCCAGCCGGGCGATGAGTTCGTGCAGCTGGGCGTCACTGCCCGGTGACGGCAACGCCGAGCGGCGGATGTGGTAGGTGATGTCGAATTCGCGGTCGTCCACCCACACCGGGCGCGCCAGGCCGAGCACCACCTCGCGGACCTTCTGGCGGTAGCGCGGTATCTGTGGAAGCCGCTGTTCGACGGTGGCCAGCAGGGTTTCGTAGCTCAGCCCGCTGCGGGGTTTGCGCAGGATCGACAACGAGCCGACGTACATCGGCGTCGACGTGTTCTCCAGGTGAAAGAACGACGCGTCCGCAGCCGACAACCGAGTGACCATCGCGGCGCCTTCCTCCCCCTCTACGTCTCCGCGGCCCCCACCGCGTGTGCTCGAAGACCCCGCCACGCTATATCCCAACCCTGGGTGTGCGCAGCGCGGGTGCGGGCCGGATGGCGGGTGGAATGGCGGCCGGGACTCCAGCCGGGGCGCAGTTCGGTGCGTCCGAGGACCTGCACAGCGTGCGATCATGGTGTGGTCTGTCACTCTCCAGCAGACGCGTCCCGTCTCGTCGAGTAGCTGGAGAGTTCTGTCGTGACACCACCCCACACCGTTGCCGAGACAGTCCCGCCCGCGCGCCCGGCCGGAGGCGGAACAGCGGTGGTGGCGCCTGTCATCGACTGTGAACCACCGCCGTTGGGTGTCGGCGCGTGTCTGCCGCCCACGCCCAAAAACCTGCATCGCCGGCCGTCCGGGCGCCCTGCCGCTGGCGTGCGGACCGCACACCTTCAGCAGCCGGCGCCACCTGTCGCCGAGTCGGCACCGTCGCGTGACACCGTGGTCTTCGCCGACGCGGCGTTACGCCGCGTCCTCGAGGTCATCGACCGGCGACGGCCCATCGCGCAGTTGCGTCCATTGCTGGCACCGGAGTTGACCGAAACCGTGCTCGCGATGACGCGTCACCCGCAGTCCCAAGCCGCGACGCTGCGCCGCGTGCGGGTGCGCATGGCCGGAGACGACGACGCTGGGGCCGCCGAAGTGTTCGGCACTTACAGTCGCGGACAGCGCATCCAGGCGATCGCGGCGCGGATCGAGTCCAAGGGTGGGCGCTGGCGGCTCGTCGCGCTGCAGATCGGTTGAGGGTTAACGTGATCGATGTGCAGGGAAACCGAGTAAGCGTGCAGCGCCTCATCGATGCGCCGGCCGCCACGATATTCGCGTTGCTCGCCGATGCCGGCAAGCATTCGAGGTTCGACGGTTCGGGCACTGTCGATCACGCCCCCGGCGAGAAGTCCCAACCGCTCTCGGCCGGAACGCGGTTCGGCATGTCGATGCGCGGCCGACCCGAGTCGCTGTTTCTTCCGTACCGGACGACGAACACCGTCATCGAGTTCGAACCCGACCGCCGCATCGCGTGGAAGACCACGATCGGTCCGCTCGGCTTGATCGGTGGGCGGATCTGGCGCTACGAACTCGAACCGACGCAGGGTGGCACGCTGGTGCGCGAAACCTGGGACGTCTCCGAAGATCGGCAACGCTTCATGCTCAGGATGGGCGCGACGCCCGAGCAGGCCGAAGACGGGATGCGGGCCACCTTGGAACGCATCGCCGCCCTGGTCGAGCCCTAACGCCTGCGCATCGCCTTCTGTTCGCGGGCCTGCTGGCGCGCGGCCTCACGCCGCTGCTTGCGGGTGCCGCCGGTCGCCGGGCGCGGTGCGCCGGCGCCGTTGCCTGAGCGCTGGACCTGCGCCGAGCCGTCCTCCGACGGCCCGCTGTAGGTCAGCGGCCGCGAGTCGTCATCGATCCCCTTGGCGCGCAAGGCGTTTCCTTCGGGAGTCGGACGCTCCTTGGTCGCCACGCCGCCCTGCGCCTGCGCCGCGGCGGCCTCGGCGAATTCGGCCAGCCCGGACGGTGGAGCGACCGGCGCGACGGCCGGCTGCGGCGCCGGTTCGACCGCGACGTTGAACAGGAACCCGACCGACTCTTCCTTGAGACCCTCGAGCATCCCGCTGAACATGTCGTAGCCCTCGCGCTGGTACTCGACGAGCGGATCGCGCTGTGCCATCGCGCGCAGGCCGATGCCCTCCTTGAGGTAGTCCATTTCGTAGAGGTGTTCACGCCACTTGCGGTCCAGCACATTGAGCAGCACGTTGCGCTCGAGCTGGCGCATCGCACCCTCACCCGCGATCTCTTCGATCTGCTTCTCGCGTACGGCGTAGGCGCGGTCGGCGTCGGCGATCAAGGCCTCGAGCAGTTCCTCGCGGGTCAACTCGCCGGGCTCACCGATGGTTTCGGAGTCGATCAGATCGTGGTGATCGATGCCGACCGGATAGAGCTGCTTGAGCGCGGTCCAGAGCTGTTCGAGGTCCCAATCCTCGGCGTAGCCCTCGGCGGTCGCTCCGTCGACGTAAGCGGTGATCACGTCGACGAGCATCTTGCGGGCCTGCTCGGCGAGGTTCTCACCTTCGAGGATGCGCCGCCGCTCGTCGTAGATGACCATGCGCTGCTGGTTCATCACCTCGTCGTACTTGAGGACGTTCTTGCGGACCTCGAAGTTTTGCTGCTCGACCTGGGTCTGTGCGCTCTTGATCGCGCGGGTGACCATCTTCGCCTCGATCGGCACGTCGTCGGGCAGGTTCAACCGGGTCAGCAGGGCCTCCAGCGTGGCGCCGTTGAACCGTCGCATCAACTCGTCGCCCAGCGACAGGTAGAACCGCGAGGAGCCCGGATCGCCCTGCCGGCCGGAGCGACCGCGCAGCTGGTTGTCGATGCGGCGGGACTCGTGCCGTTCGGTGCCCAGCACATAGAGGCCGCCCGCGGCGATGACGTCCTCCGACTCCCGCGCGCATTCGGCCTTGACCGCAGACAGCGTCTCGTGCCAGGCGTTCTCGTACTCCTCCGGGGTCTCCACCGGGTCCAGGCCGCGTTCGCGCAGGCGCTTGTCGGTGAGGAAGTCGGGGTTGCCGCCCAGCACGATGTCGGTACCGCGGCCCGCCATGTTCGTCGCGACCGTGATCGCCCGCAGGCGGCCGGCCTCGGCGATGATGTTGGCCTCCTGCTCGTGGTACTTCGCGTTGAGCACGTTGTGCGGGATGCGGCGTTTGGTGAACTGCCGCGACAGGTATTCGGAGCGCTCCACGCTGGTGGTGCCGATCAGCACCGGCTGCCCCTTCTCGTAGCACTCGGAGACGTCGTCGACGACTGCGATGTACTTGGACTCTTCGGTCTTGTAGATCAGGTCGGACTGGTCGGCACGGATCATCGGCTTGTTGGTCGGAATGCTGACCACGCCGAGCTTGTAGATTTCGTGCAGCTCGGCCGCCTCCGTCTGGGCGGTGCCGGTCATGCCGGAGAGCTTGTCGTAGAGCCGGAAGTAGTTCTGCAGCGTGATCGTGGCCAGCGTCTGGTTCTCGGCCTTGATCTCGACGTGCTCTTTGGCCTCGATGGCCTGGTGCATGCCTTCGTTGTAGCGGCGACCGACCAACACGCGGCCGGTGAACTCGTCGACGATGAGCACGTCACCGTCGCGCACGATGTAGTCCTTGTCGCGCTGGAACAGCTCCTTGGCCTTGATCGCGTTGTTCAGATAGCTGACCAACGGCGAGTTGGCGGCTTCGTAGAGGTTGTCGATGCCCAACTGATCCTCGACGAACTCGACGCCCAGTTCGTGCACGCCGATGGTCCGCTTACGGATATCGACCTCATAGTGCACATCTTTTTCCATCAACGGCGCGATCCGGGCGAACTCGGTGTACCACTGCGACGCGCCGTCGGCCGGACCGGAGATGATCAGCGGGGTGCGGGCTTCGTCGATCAGGATGGAGTCGACCTCGTCGACGATCGCGAAGTTGTGACCGCGCTGGACCAGGTCGTCCAGTGAGTGCGTCATGTTGTCGCGGAGGTAGTCGAAGCCGAACTCGTTGTTGGTGCCGTAGGTGATGTCGGCGGCGTAGGCGGCCCGCCGCTGGTCCGGCGTCATCTGCGCGAGGATGACGCCGACGTCCAGGCCGAGGAAACGGTGCACGCGGCCCATCCACTCGGCGTCGCGCCTGGCCAGGTAGTCGTTCACGGTGACGATGTGCACGCCCTTGCCGGACAGCGCGTTGAGGTACGCCGGCAGTACGCCGGTGAGGGTCTTACCTTCACCGGTCTTCATCTCGGCGACGTTTCCGAAGTGCAGGGCCGCGCCGCCCATGAGCTGCACCTTGAACGGCTTCTGGTCCAGTACGCGCCAGGCTGCCTCACGGGCGACCGCGAATGCCTCGGGCAGCAGGTCGTCGAGGCTTTCACCGCCCTCGACACGCTTGCGGAACTCGTCGGTCTTGGCCAGCAGTTCGGCGTCGGTCAGCTTCTCGACATCGCCGGACAAGGAGTCGACGTAGTCGGCCACCCCCTTGAGGCGTTTGACCATGCGGCCTTCGCCGAGACGCAGCAACTTTTGCAGCACGCTAGTTCCCCTATGGGTTGGAAGTCTTGAGTTCAACCCATGGTAAGTGACATGCGCTTGGACCCGACGAAGCTACGTCCGGCCAGGCGAAATGGTGCGACCGGCTCAGGCGAGCCGAATCAGGCCGTAGTCGTAGGCGTGCCTGCGGTAGACCACGCACGGCCGGTCGGACTCCTTGTCGTGGAAGAGGAAGAAGTCGTGGCCGACCAGTTCCATCTGCGACAGCGCGTCGTCGACGGTCATGGGCGTGGCCGGGTGCTCCTTGATCCGCACGATTCGCCCGGGCTCGTGCTCGTCGAGCGCCGCGCCGTCGTGCTCCGGCGGTGCCATGTCCGACGAGCCCGGCAGCGGGGTGATGGCGGTGGCCTTGGCGACCGACACGGGGGTCTTGTCGCCGTAGTGGATCTTGCGCCGGTCGCGCGCGCGGCGCAGCCGTTCGGATAGCTTGTCGACCGCCGACTCCATCGCGGCGTAGAAGCTGTCCGCGCAGGCCTCGGCGCGGACGACCGGGCCGCGGCCGCGGGCGGTGATCTCGACGTGTTGACAGTTCTTGCGTTGACGTCGGTTGCGCTCGTGGTCGAGCTCGACGTCGAAAAGGTGGATGGTGCGGTCGAATCGTTCCAGGCGTGACAGTTTCTCTGCGACGTAGTTGCGGAAGTGGTCGGGGATCTCGACGTTGCGGCCGGTGACTGCAACCTCGGCCCGCGTCTGGGGCTGGGGTGTTTCGTCCTCGATGACCATTGGGCGGGAGTCCAGGGATTGGCTTGACATGCTTGGCAACTCGTTTCTGTGGCGTCCGCACGCGTCAGCGTGCCGGGTTCGTCGTGGAATCCGCACCGACGGGGCCTGCATGTCTCGCCGCTCGCCGGTGCAAGGTGTCGTCTACTCACCTCCTACCGCGTCGGCGATGGGGGCGCTGCGATTCTGAGCGCCGGCCGTGAGTCATCACGGGTGTTGCAGCCGACGGTAGCCGCGTTCACCCGGTAGTGCCAGTGAATCCGACGACCTGTTTTCAGTTCTTCACTTTGGTCTGATACCGGCGACCACCGCAACGGTCCTCACGCATTGGCCACAACAAGCACGGCCGCCACGCGCGCCCCGCCGGCATGCAGCACGCGGACCGATTCGGCGGCCGTCGCGCCGGTGGTGAGGATGTCGTCGACGACGAGGACCTCCCCGGCGACGGGCCGCAGCATCTTGACCCGACCTGTGATGTTGCGCTGCCGGTCCGCCGTGGACAACCCGACCGAATCGGCGACGAATGCGCGGGTCCGCAAAGCGGGGACGACGGCCACTCCCGGCAGGTCGGCGGTTGCTGCGCGCGCCATCCTGGTCACCGGATCACCGCCGCGGCGCCGGGCCGACCACCGGCGGGTCGGCGCGGGCACCACCGTCAGCGGGGTGTCGACCAGACCCCAGGTGAGCAGCTGCGTCAGGCCTGTTCGCAGCGCCGCGGCGAGCGGCCGGAGCAGGTCGGCGCGGCCGTGCTCCTTGAGCGCGATGACCGCACAACGTCGCGGCCCGGCGTAGCGGCCCAGGGAGTACACCGGTACGCCGGAATCCACCCGCGGTGAGACCAGGTGCGGGTCGTCGGCCCTGACCGCCAGCGTCGCCGCACAGGCGTCACACCACGCGGTGGCCGCGGCGCCGCATCCGCCACATTGACGCGGCAGCACGAGATCCAACATGACGGCCAGTGTGGCGGGGATCGGTGACATCGAGATGGGGTACTCGTTGACATGCAGGACCACCGAGAATCAGCGATCGTCGATTGCCTGGTCACCGCTTTCGCCGATCTGATGAAGGCCGACCCGGACGCATTCCGAACCAAATTCCGCAAGATGGCGGCCGACCCGTTCGCCTTCTACCGCGGCAGCGCCTGCGTCTTCTACGCCGACGTGGTGTGCCGCGAGGATCGTTGGGCCGACGAACGCACCAGCCAGGTGTGGATCCAAGGCGATCTGCACACCGAGAACTTCGGCACCTACATGGACGGCGCGGGCGAGCTGATTTTCGACGTCAACGACTTCGACGAGGCCTACATCGGTCACTTCACCTGGGACCTACAGCGCTTCGCCGCCAGTGTCGCGCTGATGTGTTGGCAGAAGGCGCTGTCGGACCACGAGATCCGAAGGCTGATCGACACATTCGTGCGGTCTTACGTCGGCCAGGTGCGGTGGTTCCTCGACGCCGATGACGACACGACCTTCTCCCTGAACCTCGACACCGCACGCGGCGCCGTCCTGGCCGCACTGCAGAGTGCCCGGCTGTCGACGAGGGCCGAGATGTTGGACCGTCTCACCGTGGTCGATGACTGGGACCGACGCTTCCGGGAGGCGGCGGGCGTCCGACGGCTCGAGAATGCCGAGCGCGAGAAGGTGGAGGCCGCCTTCGCCGGATACCTCGACACCATCCCGAAAACCAAACGCTTTCAAGGCATCACCTACGACATCAAGGACGTGATCGGCAAGACCGGCCACGGTATTGGCAGCGCGGGTCTGCCGACCTACACCGTGCTCATCGAGGGATTCAACCAGGCGTTGGACAACGACGCGGTGCTGTCGATGAAGCAGGGCAACGTCGCAGCGCCCAGTCGCGTCGTCAACGACGCCGGTCTCGGTCCGCGTTTCCAGCATCACGGCCACCGCACCGCGGTGTCACAACGCGCGCTGCAGGCACACGCCGATCCGCTGCTCGGCTACACCGACATCGACAGCGTCGGCTTCGTCGTCAGCGAGATATCGCCGTACGAAACCGATCTGGACTGGAGCGAGCTCACCGAACCCGACGAACTGGCCGAAGTGATCGCGCAACTGGGGCAGGCGGTCGCCAAGGTGCATTGTGTCGGTGACGCAGACAGCGACCAACAAGTGGTCGAGTTTCAGACCGAGGAGGCGATCCATGCGGTCATCGGCAAGCATGTCGACGAGTTCTCGACCGACCTTGTCAACTTCGGGCTGGAGTACGCCCGGGTCGTGCGCGACGATCACCGCCATTTCGTCGAAGCGTTTCGCGAAGGGCGCATCCCGGGAGTCTCATCGACCTGACATGTCGCCTCAACGCGGCGCGACAATCCCGTTGTCGTAGGAGTTCGTCGGCGAACGTCAGGTTGTGTCACGCCGTGCGGAGATTCCCGTGGCATGAGCCCACACTCGCGCGAGTGGACGGGATCAGCCGGGCAGCACGGGTTCGGCGCCGGCCACCATCAGCGGGCGCACCTCGGCCCACGCGGGGTCGTCCTCGGCGACCGAGCCCGACAGTTGGACGACCCCGCGGGCGTCGGCCACATAAACGGTCGACGGGTTGGCTGCCACGGTGGTGACCGGCATCAGCAGGTTGCGACTCGGCCCGTCGGAGTTCACGCCGTCGAGGTTGACGTAGGAGACCGGATGCTGTGGATCGGTCCGGCTGACCACGATGTCGTCCCCGGTGCGCCACGACAGCGACACCACCGTGTCGCGCAGGCCGAACCCGAGCCGCCGCGGGTAGGTCAGCGCATAGCCGCCGCCCTGCGTCTGCTCGACACCGGCCAGGATCACGCGACCCTCGATCACCAGCGCCGCGCGGGTGCCGTCACGCGAGAGCTGCAACTCGGTGATCACGCCGGGGAACTTGCTCGAAACCGGCGTGGAATCGACCGGTATGCGTGCCGGCTGGCCCGAGGCGTCCTGGATGACGCGCACCACGTTGTTGCCGTCGATCACCACCCACACCGCGTTGTCCAGCGACCAGCTCGGCCGCGAGAGGCTTCGCGCGTCGAGCACCTGTGCGGCGTCCCCGCCGAGCTCGCCCACCCACATCGACGCCGCCGCGTCGGGTGCACCCGGCCGCAGCGCCACGATCGAGGCGACCTCCTGCCCGGTGCGTGACACCGCCGCGGCGGTCTGGTTCGGCATCTGCCCGAACGGCCCCGGGACGCGCGGCGCCCGCTGACCGTCGAGCGCGACGAGTGAGCCGCCCACCAGTGCGTGCAGACCGGCCGCCACGCCGGACGCCGCCCCGGGGTCGGTGGCCGCCACGTCGGACGTTTCCCATCCCTCGGCGAACCGGTCGTCGAGGGCCGCGCCGTCGGCGTTGATGACGTACGGCCCGTTCACCCCGGCCCGCGACAGCGTCCAGATGAGTTGGGCGGCAATCAGTTGCCTGCTGTGCGGATCGGTGGTCGACAAGTTGTCCAGATCGATCCTGGCTCCGCCGTAGCCCCGGCCGACGCCCATCTTGCCGCCGTCGGCGCGGGTCACCGGACCCCGCAGTTTCAACGGCGGGTCGAGCAGGTTGCGGACCGTGTTGGTCATCTCCGGTCGCGGTCCGGCGATCAGCTTGCTCACCAGTTCGGTGGGCAACAGGTCGGGGTCGGACACCGCGACATAACGCGGATCGGGCACCACGGTGCCGCCGGTCGGGTCGACGAAGTACAAGGTGTTGCGCTTGTAGGTGGCCTGGAACTGCTGCCAGTCGAGGAACACCCCGTTGGGCAACTTGTCGATGCGCCAGCCGTCGGGGGTCTTCACCAGCTCGATCGGCCCGGGGTCGGGCAGTGCGCCCTCCCCCGTCTCGAACACACCCATGTCCGACAGCGTGCCCAGGATGTCGGCGCGCATGCTCACCGAAACCCGTTCCGGGCCACGCGTCTCGACGAACACCACGTTGTCGATCAGCACGGCGCTGCCCGCGTCATCCCATGCCTGCGAGGCTGATTCGGTCAGGAACTGACGGGCGGCCAGATGCCGATTCGCGGGATCGGCTGTCGCCTTGAGGAACTCGCGCAGCAGCACATCGGGGTCCATACCGGGTGTCGGCTTGGGCAGGCTGGGCGGGGCGGGGCGGTCGACGGTGCCGATGGCTTGCGGTGACGACGAACTCGGCACCCCGGCGCAACCCGTGAGCACCAAGACCACCAGCCACAGCGCTGCCAGCAGCCTTCTCACACGGACTCCTGCGCGGGTTCGCGGTCGCGGTCACGTCGTGAAGTCTCTTCTGGTCCAGCGGGTTTCATCGGCAACGGACTTGTCGTCACCTTGTGGCCGCGCACCAGCGGCAACGTCAACCGGAAGCAGGCACCTTTGCCCGGTTCACCCCACGCCTCGAGCCTGCCCTGGTGCAGGCGGGCGTCCTCGATGCTGATCGCCAAGCCGAGACCGGTGCCGCCGGAACGCCGTACCCGCGACGGGTCCGAGCGCCAGAACCGACTGAACACGAGCTTCTCCTCGCCGGGGCGCAACCCGACGCCGTGATCGCGGACGGTGACCGCGACGGTGTCGTCGTCGGCGGCCATCCGGATCCGGACCGGCTTGTGCTCGGCATGGTCGATGGCGTTGGCGATCAGGTTGCGCAGGATGCGCTCGACGCGCCGCGGATCGACCTCGGCGATGACCTCCTTGGCGGGCATGTCGACGATGAGCTCGACATCGGCGTCCTGTGCGAGGTGGCCGACATTGTCCAGTGCGCTCTGCACCGTCGACCGCAGGTCGAGCGACTCGACGGACAGTTCGGCGACACCGGCGTCGTGGCGGGAAATTTCGAGCAGATCGTTGAGCAGTGTCTCGAACCGGTCGAGCTCGCTGACCATCAGCTCAGTGGACCGGCGCAGCGCGGGGTCGAGATCATCAGCCGAATCGTGGATGTGGTCATAGATCAGGTCTGCGGCCATCCGCACCGTCGTCAGTGGGGTACGCAGTTCGTGGCTGACGTCGGAGGTGAAGCGGCGCTGCAGATTGCCGAACTCCTCAAGCTGGGTAATTTGGCGATGCAGGCTCTCGGCCATGTCGTTGAACGACACCGCGAGCCGGGCCATGTCGTCCTCACCGCGCACCGGCATCCGCTCGGTGAGATGCCCTTCGGCGAACCGCTCGGCGATCCGCGACGCCGACCGGACCGGCAGCACGATCTGGCGCGCCACCAGCAGGGCGATCGCGGCGAGCAGCCCGAGCAGGACCACCGCACCGGTGGCCATCGTGCCGCGCACCAACGCGATCGTGGACTCCTCGTTGTTCAACGGGAAGATCAAGTAGAGCTCGAGGTTCGTCACGGGCGATGACGTCGGGCTCCCCACGATCAGCGCCGGCCCGGAGAAGCTGTCGGTGTGCACGGTCGCGTACTGATAGCTGACCTGACCGGCCTTGACGAACTCCCGCAACGCGTCGGGCACCTGTTGAACCGGGCCCGCCGCCGTCGCCGCGCGGGGCCCGTCCCCCGGCACCACGAGAACCGCATCGAAGGTGCCCGCCAAACCGGGTTCGGCGTCGGCGGTGCGGTCGATCAGCGTATTGCGGGCCAGTTGCAGGCTGCTGTCGAGCGAGCGGGTCTCCTCACCGCCGACGATGCCGCTGACCGTGGTGCGCGCACGGTCGATCTGCTCGGTGGCAGCGCGCACCTTGATCTCGAGAATGCGGTCGGTGATCTGGCTGGTGAGCACGAAGCCGAGCACCAGAATGACGGCCAGCGACAGCCCCAGCGTCAAGGAGACCACCCGCAACTGCAGCGAGCGTCGCCAGGCCAGGCTGATCGCCCGGCCCAAGGCGCCGAGCCCGCGTACCAGTGGTGCCGAACGACGATGGATGCGTCGCCTGGAGCTGAAGATCACGGCCGCCGTCGAGCGGTGAATCTCATGACCACGGCCGAGCCGTGCGGAATCACGGTGGTCCGGCCTTGTATCCCACTCCTCGAACGGTCAGCACCACCTGGGGGTTCTCCGGGTCCTTCTCGACCTTGGCCCGCAGCCGCTGGACATGCACGTTCACCAAACGGGTGTCGGCGGGGTGCCGGTATCCCCACACCTGTTCGAGCAGCACATCTCGAGTAAACACCTGCCGCGGTTTGCGTGCCAGCGCCACCAGCAGGTCGAACTCCAGCGGTGTCAGCGAGATCTGTTCGCCCAGGCGGGTCACCTTATGCGCGGGCACGTCGATGTCGACGTCGCCGATGGACAACATCTCGGCGGGCTCGTCCTCGTTGCGCCGCAGCCGGGCGCGCACGCGCGCCACCAGCTCCTTGGGCTTGAACGGCTTCATCACATAGTCGTCGGCGCCGGACTCCAGACCCAGCACCACGTCGACGGTGTCCGTCTTGGCGGTCAGCATGACGATCGGCACGCCGGAATCGGCGCGCAGCACCCGGCACACGTCGATCCCGTTCATACCGGGCAGCATCAGGTCGAGCAGCACCAGGTCGGGCCGCAGCTCGCGCACTGCGGTGAGCGCCTGGGTGCCGTCACCGATGACCGCGGTGTCGAAACCTTCCCCCCGCAGCACGATGGTGAGCATCTCGGCCAGCGAAGGGTCATCGTCGACCACCAGAATCCTTTGCCTCATGGAGTCCATGGTGTCACCGAATTGCGATAAACCCCGGCTACCACACGGCGCGTCTTGCGTGTCGACCTGCCGAGGGGCGTTTGTGGCCCTATCGGGCGGCCAGTTCGACCGCCAACGCCGCCGCGTCGACGTCGGGTCCGGCGATCTCCCAGCGGCCGCACCACCCGGCGGCGGCCAGCGCGGCGTAGACCTGCGACGTGCGCTGCTGCAGTCCGCCGTCGCGTTCGTAAGCGTCCTTGGCCCGGTGGGCCTCGGTGTTGGCGCGGTGTTCGGCTCGTTCGGCGGCCAGCTCTGTGGGGACCGCCAGCAGCACCTGAGCATCCGGACTGGGTAGCCCCAAGCGCTCGTACTCGAGGACTCGCACCCACTCGACAGCCTCGCCGTCGGCGCCCTGGTGTAGGCGCGCGGCGCTGTAGGCGGCGTTGGACGCGACATAGCGGTCGAGGATGACCACGTCGTGGCTGCGCTGCAGACGTTCGATCTCGGGTCGGGCGCCCGCGCGGTCGAGTGCAAACAGCACCGCCATCGCGTACACCGAATCCGCCAGGTCACCGTGCGCGCCGTGCAGCGCCTCTGCGGCCAGGTCGGCCTCGACAGACCGCCCGTAGCGCGGGAAGTCGAGGCTGGCCACCGTACGGCCGGCCCCTTCGAACGCCACGCGCAGGCCGTTGGTCAGCGTGCGTTTGCCCGCGCCGTCGACACCCTCGATCACGATGAGCACGCCGCGAGCGTAACGGCGCCCCGGTCGACGAGTTCCGTCGCCACCAGAGGTGGGTGCACTGGCGACGGTTGCGCTCAAGCGCAGTCAGACGTCGTGTTCGGCGGGATCGGTGCCGGTCTCCCTCGAGATCGCTTGCAGGCGTTGCAGATCACCGGGGTGGATGTCGTCGCGAGCGATCATCGAGTCCATCAGCAGCCGGATCTGTTCCTGCAGCGCGGGAATGTACTGTTCGCAGCCGACGACGCGAGCATGTTCGATCAGCATGAGAAGCACGCGAAGGAGCGCGGAGACCACGTGCGGTTGGCTCGGCGAGCTCTGCCGGATCTGGTCGAAGGCGTGCGCGATGTACTCCTCGTGGGACAGGTCCCAGGGCCGCAGCAGGATCCGGCCGTCAGCCCCGTGCACCGAAGGCGGTGGCATGTCCGCCGTCAACGCTTTGCGCATGAGGCTGCCCAGCCGCAGGACCACGTCGGTAGCCGTGGTCGGGTCGTTGATGGCGGGGCTGAGCGCGCGCAGTGCGATGTCGACGAGTTGTCGGATGCCGAAGTCAACGTCTTGTTGCATCGTTCGGATATCGGCGATCTCGACGGTCGACAACAGCTTGTGCTGGACGCGCTCGCAGTCGCGCGGCACCGGCCACAGGGTCATCAGCACCTCGCCGCGGTGGACGTAGGCACCGGTGCGGGTCTCCAATCGCACGACCGTCGCCGGTGGCACCGCGGCAAGAATGTAGTTGCTGGCCGCCTGGGTGACCCAGCCGTCGCTGCCCGCGCGCACCGTCAGGTGCTCGTCGGGCACGGTGGTCGGCGCGTCCGGTGCGGGCGTCTCCGAGCGGGCCTGCCGCGCCTGCTCGTCGATGACCTCATCGGCTTCCCCCGCGATGGTTCGCACCACCTCACCGACTTGCAACCCGTAGGCCAGCCGGTTCAGGTACGCGATGATCAGCAGGACGGTCGCGACCGCCAAGACGGTCGCCGCGGTCATCGAGACCCGCGGCGCGTTCGAGGTGGGCTCACCGCTGATATGGCGCAGCGTCAGAACGCAGAACACGAAGGTCGCAACCAGCAAGCCGATGACGAACTGGCTGAATCTGTCCCTGATGAACGATCGCATCACCCGCGGCGAGAACTGGCTGCTGGCCAGCTGCAGGCTGACCACCGTCAGCGAGAACACCACGCCGGCGGTCGTGATCGTCGCGCCCGCCACGGTGCTGAGCAGCCAGGTAGCGGCGTTGCTGTTCATCTCGACCGTGAGCGGCAGCGAGGTGTCCACGCCGACGACATCGTCGAGATATGCGGTCACTTCGGCCAGCACGATGCCGCCGACCAACACCAGGGCCGGCAGCGCAAAGAGGCTCTCGTGAAACCTGTAGAGCGCGGTGGAGATCCGTATCGCCGACGGCCAGGCGGGACCGCGCATCATGGCGAGCCGGTGTGTGGGGTCGCCATGGCTTCTCCTCGCTTCTCCTGGTTCGCCACGCATCGCTTCGGCCGTGGGTACCCGAAGACGACGGGGGTGTATCCGGTCGACACGGCCGACTGCGCGTCTGTTGCCGATTATCTGTCAAGGCGCTTGGAAGGTTGCGCAACTGCGCGGCGATCCGGAAAGACTGATAGGCGAGCACATCCCCTACGAGGAGACCGGTGTACATGGCAAGCCATCCGCAGGAGAAGGCAGAGATGGCCGGAATCCGGCAACCGCTGGTGGACCTCAAGAACCATTGCGGCACAACGGGCAATCCCTGAGGCTGGAGGCTGTGGCCACGAGAGCGGGGGTTCCCGGGGGCAGATGCGCCGTATGGTCGGCAAATGACGTACTCAATTTTGGCCCGTGACGCCCGGACCGGCCTGATGGGCGTGGCCTGCCAATCCCAGGCGTTCGCGGTGGGCAGCAGCGTTCCGTGGGCGATGTCGGGCAGCGGGGTGATCGCCACGCAGTCGATGGGTGAACCCATGTACGGCGAACTCGGCCTGGACATCCTGCGCGCGGGGCTGACCGCAGCCGAGGCGCTGACCGCGCTGCGCAGTGTCGACGCGAATCCTGAACGCCGTCAGGTGGCCATGATCGACACCAGCGGTGACATCGCCGTGTACACCGGCGAAGCGTGCGTCCCCGCGGCCGGTCACCTCGAGGGTGAGGACTGCGTGGCCCTGGCGAACATGGTCGCCTCAAATGCGGTCTGGGAGGCCATGGTCCACGCCTGGGCGAACACCGAGGCGTCGGTGCCGGCCCGGCTGGTCGGCGCATTACACGCCGCCGAGGCGCAGGGCGGCGACATCCGCGGCAAGCGTTCGGCCGCGATCGTCGTCGTCGATGCCACCGCGACCGGACGGCCGTGGCACGATCGGCTGGTGGATCTGCGCGTCGACGACCACGAGGATCCGCTCGGCGTGCTGGATCAGCTCGTCGCTCTGAACGCCCGTTACCACAATGCGGTCGAAGCGTTCGATCTCGCGCTCGGGGGCGACGCCCGGGGCGCGCTCGCGCGGCTCGACGGTCAACCTGCTCCGGATCCCTCGCGGGACCCCGACATCGCGTTGTGGACCGCGCTCGTGTGGGCGCTGGGCGATCGGGAGGACCACGCCGCCCGGCTGCTCGCCGGATTGTCCTCGCACGCACCGCAATTCCTCGAAGCCGCCCGCCGCTTCACCGATGTGAGACTGCTCCCGCCGAACTCGCCCATCACCCGATTGCTCGACGAGACGCCGCGCTAGCGGACGCGCACCTCTAGGTCAGCAGGACGCGGCTCCACACGCGGTGTTCGGCCTTGATCGCGATGAGCGCTTCGGCGAACGGTTGGGCTCTTTGAATCAGAAGCGGCCGCAGTTGGGGGTCGTCGGCACACCCTTGAACCGGTCGGCGATCCACTGCATCGCCGGCTCGCCGTCGACCAGCATCGGCAGCGCGTGGTTGATCATCGCCTTGTTCAGGAACGGCGGTTGTTCGTTCGTGCGCGCCTCGATGTCGGCGCCCTGAGCGCACCAGTCGCGGCCCATCTGCATCGCCGGCGCCCACGGCACCAGCGGGTCGAACCGGTTGGAGTTGATCAGCACCGGCGCATTGGGTTTCATGCGTCCCAGCTTCTGCTCGTCGAACAGCGACTTGAACGGCTCCTGCTCGACGAGCGCGAAGATGTCCTGATTGAAGTAGGGCTGCAGGTGCCGGAACATGAACTTCGTGAGCGTCTCGGCGACGCACTGGTCCTGCACCTTGAACAGCATGTCGGCGCCGCGCGGGGTCAACTTCGCCCGGATCTCCGCCTCGTGTTCGGGATAGGCCGCCATCACCCCGTTGAGCGCGTAGCCCACGGCCCCGATCAGCATGCTGCCGTCGATGAAGGGGAACAGCGCCTTCAGGTCGGCGGGCGGCGCGCCGGCGTAGCTGCCGACGATGTCGAGTTCGGGCGCGTACGACTCGGCCATCTCCGCCGCGGAGGCAGCGGCGCCGCCGCCTTGCGAGTAACCCCAAAACGCAATGGGCCCAGTGGGAATGAGCGATGTTCCAGGCAGATTCTTCGCTGCACGGGCGGCGTCGAGCATCGCGTGGCCCTGCGACACCCGGTTCGCATAGGTGTGCAATCCGGGCGTGCCGAGGCCCTCGTAGTCGGTCATGACGATCGCGAATCCGCGCGCGACCATCGTCGCGACGAACAGCTCCTCGTAGTTGAACGCGAGGTCGAGGTAGGGCGACCAGTGGATGCCCTGATTGAACTGCCGCGACGGTGCGCACTGGTCGCCTTGACCCTGGGTGCCGGGACCGTAGACGATCAGCGGCCGCGGTCCGCCGAAGGGCCACGGGTTGTGCGGCTCGAAGTAGGTCCCCGTCACGACATTCGGGTTTCCGCGAGCATCGATGCTGCGGTACATGATTCGGGTGCCGTCGGCCATGATCATGCCGAGTTCGCCGGAGGGCTCGAGCACCAGCCGCGACGGCTCGGTGCGCACCAGATCGCCCGGTTCGCCCGGCGGCAGCGGGTCGGGCGGGGTGTAGAACGCCTGGTACTCGTCCTCGTTGAAATAGGGATGGTGGTCGTCGATGGTCGGGTCGTCGGCGCGCGCGTGCGGCGAAACTCCCAGACTTGCGATCAGCAGCAGCGCAACAAGAACACCCGCGACGCGTCCCACGCCGCGGAGGTTACAAGAGCTGACCCGAGACTGCGGGGAGATCGCGATGATTCACAGTGATCGCGACCTCGCCGCAGTCCTCGGACAGCCCAAACTCATCGGCAGCAACCCAACGGGGGTCCGGGATGCTGGCCGAGCGCAGTCAGTTCGGCGTTGATGGGCTGTACGGCGGCCTCATACTGGTCGTGCGTGGTTTCGCCGCGGTAATGCCTCATCCGGACTGCATTTTGCTCCTCACGCAGACGCCCGATGCGGGCCACGCGTTCGCGCACAGCACTTTGCCGGGCGAGGAAGTCGTCGACGGTCACGTGTCCAGCCATCACCTCTTCGATCGGCGACAGGCGGTAGCCGCATTCGGCCAGGAACTCGAGATACCTTCTGCAATAATCCCGTTCGCCGAAGCGCCAGGAATCACTCTGCAGTCCCCATTCGAATCCGGCCAACACCATGACGAGTGTCGTCATCCTCGCGCGGTCATCGCTGAGAGCTGCCGTCCCGAGCCCTTCAACTGAAGGTGTTTCGGTTTCGAGGAGTTCGGCGGCGATGCCCATGCTGGCGTTGCACAGCAGGCTCGTCAGGAAGTGGAAATTGCGGGCCAGGAATACATCCGCGCCCGTCGGCCACACCGACGACAAGATGACGTTGTCGCGGATCCAGTTGCGCCTAGCGGCCCGGACCGCCGCCGCCTCTCGGTCGAGTTCCTTCACGACCCACCACGCGCGCTTCGCCTGAGCTTCCGCCTCGGACTCCAATCGCGTTGGCCGACAACCGGTGAAATGTGCAGTCTGCGTGACCTCGCCGAGGGTGAACGCCCGGGACGAGTCACCGGTGAGGTAGGAGGCATACACTTCCAGCTCCGAATGCCGCGCGAGTTCGCCCAGCGTGCGACGGCCTCTTATGAGGCGGCACATGTGATCGTCGATCCCTAGGTCGTCGCGCGTGTAGATGAGCCCCAGAACGCGACGAGCATGGGAATCGTCGCTGTCGATGTACAAACACCAACCCGCTGGGCCGGCCACGCCAGGCAGATAGCGAGAGGAAATCTCGACCAGCAGATCGTCAACAGTCGCCGATCGCGGATACACCCAGAACTCGACGTGCGAATCCACGTCGTCGCCCATAGCGACAGACGCCCGGTTGATGATCACCGTAACCGCATCCTGCACGCGTCACCCCTTTCTGCCCATCACGCCCCCGCCGATTATCACCGGCATCAATCCCCGCGCAATCAAACAGATCGATCGGCGACCGGAAAACGCCGAAACTGCGGGGAGAATCGCATGATTCGCGATCTCCCCGCAGTTTCGAAGGGTCTAGCGAGGAATCAGTACCGGTAGTGCTCCGGCTTGTACGGGCCCTCGACGTCTACGCCGATGTACTCCGCCTGCTCCTTGGTGAGCTTGGTCAGCGTGCCGCCGAGTGCCTCGACGTGGATACGCGCGACCTTCTCATCGAGGTGCTTGGCCAACCGGTAGACCGAGTTGTCGTACTCGTCGTTCTTCGTCCACAGCTCGATCTGCGCGATCACCTGGTTGCTGAAGCTGTTGCTCATCACGAACGACGGGTGGCCCGTCGCGTTACCCAGGTTGAGCAGCCGGCCCTCGGACAGCACCACGATCGACGTGCCGTCGTCGAAGATCCACTGGTCGACCTGAGGCTTGATGTTGAGCCGCTTGGCTCCCGAGCGCTCGAGGGCGGCCATGTCGATCTCGTTGTCGAAGTGGCCGATGTTGCCCAGGATCGCCTGGTCCTTCATCGCACGCATGTGCTCGAGCGTGATGATGTCCTTGTTACCGGTCGAGGTGATGACGATGTCCGCCTCGCCGATGCCCTGCTCGACGGTCACGACGTCGAAGCCGTCCATCAGCGCCTGCAGCGCGTTGATCGGGTCGATCTCGGTGACCGCCACGCGGGCGCCCTGCCCGGCCATCGACTCCGCACAGCCCTTGCCCACGTCGCCGTAGCCGCAGATCAGCACCTTCTTACCGCCGATGAGCACATCGGTGCCGCGGTTGATGCCGTCGATCAGCGAGTGCCGGGTGCCGTACTTGTTGTCGAACTTGGACTTGGTAACCGAGTCGTTGACGTTGATCGCGGGGAATGGCAGTTCGCCGGCCGCCTCGAACTGGTACAGGCGCAGCACGCCCGTCGTCGTCTCCTCGGTGACGCCCTTGACCGACTCGGCGATCTTGGTCCACTTGGTCTTGTCGGTCTCGAAGCGCTCCCGCAGCACGCCCAGGAACACCTTCCACTCCGCCGGGTCGTCGTCCTCGGCGGGCGGGATCACGCCCTGCTTCTCGTACTGCGCGCCGCGCAACACCATCATCGTGGCGTCGCCGCCGTCGTCGAGGATCATGTTCGCCGGCTCGCCCTCCCAGGTGAGCATCTGCTCGGCGGCCCACCAGTACTCCTCGAGCGTCTCGCCCTTCCACGCGAACACCGGGGTGCCCTTCGGGTCCTCGGGGCTGCCGTTCGGGCCGACGACGACGGCCGCGGCGGCATGATCCTGGGTGGAGAAGATGTTGCACGACGCCCAGCGCACTTCGGCGCCCAGCGCCGTCAGCGTCTCGATGAGCACCGCGGTCTGCACCGTCATGTGCAGCGAGCCCGAGATCCGTGCACCCTTGAGCGGTTGCACGTCGTGGTACTCGTGGCGCAGCGCCATCAGACCCGGCATCTCGTGTTCGGCCAGCCGGATCTCCTTGCGGCCGAAGTCCGCCAGCGACAGATCGGCGATCTTGAAGTCGATCCCGTTGCGGGAGTCGGCCTTCAACTCAGTCATGTAGAGCCCCTATTCGTTCGTCAATGGTTCTGGGCGCGCGGACGCGCGTCGGACGTCCGTGCGAAACCCCCAGCCTGCGGGCTCGCGGGACAGGCGCTCGTGCGGTGTGAACAGCGGTGGCGCTCTGACAGCTATGGGGTATCGATAACACCGTAGCGTTCGGCGAACGGCGTCATCAATCTGGCCAGGTCATGGGCCACGTCATGATCGGCCTCCGGCGGCATCGACACGTAGCTCATCGCGAGGCGCACGATCGCCCTGGCCAGCACCCCGGCGTCCTCTTCGCTGGCCTTCACCCAGCTGTCGATGAACGTGGTCGTCAGCCGTTGGCTGCAGTGGGTGATGATCGGTCCGCTGTCGGTGGTGATGAGCTGCAGTAGGTCGGGTTTGGCCTCGCCGGTGAGCAGTGAGATCACCAGCGGATCGGCGGCCGACTCGGTGAAGAAGTCGCGGAAGCCCTGCAGAAACGCGGCCTCTACGTCGCCGACGTTGCCCTCGATGGCGTCGTCGATCTGGTCGACCAATCGGTCGGCCAGCCGCATCGCATAGGCCTGCGCCAGGCCCTGGCGCGAACCGAACTCGTTGTAGATGGTCTGCCGGCTGATCCCGGCGGCCTTCGCCACATGGGACAACGTGATCGCCGACCAGTCGCGCGTCAGCAATAGGTCCCGCATGCCGTCCAGGATGGAGTCGCGTAGCAGCACCCTCGACGCCTCGGCGTAGGTGATGCGCTGCGCGGTCCGACGCGGGGTGCTCACCCGCGCGAGACTAGTCGTCACGGACGGGCGACCTCGACCATCTCGAAGTCCGACTTCGCCGCGCCGCAGTCCGGACAGCTCCAGTCGTCGGGGATGTCGGCCCAGCGGGTGCCGGGTGCGATTCCGTCCTCCGGCCAGCCCTTGGCTTCGTCGTATTCGAATCCGCATTGCACGCAGACGAACAACTTGTAGTCGTTCATTTCACAGCTCCTAGTTCTTCGAAGTCGACCTTCTCGCGTACTGCACAGTCGGGGCAGCACCAATCGTCGGGTATTTCACTGAACGGGGTGCCGGCCGGAAAGCCTTCCCGCGGAGCACCTTTGGCCTCGTCGTAGAGGTAGTCGCAGCCGGGGCAGCGATAGGCGGTCATGCTAGGCCGCCTTATCCTCGCGCGAGCGCTCGTCGGAGACCCCGTAGCGCGCCGTCACTTTGTCGCGTACCCGCGGGTGCACGTTGACGCGGGTGATGTCGCCGTCGTAGTGGTCGAGCACCCGGTGGTCCATGACGCGCCGCCACAGCGGCGGAAAGTACGTCAGCGCGACCATCGACGCATAGCCGCTCGGCAGGTTCGGCGCGCCTTCCATGCTGCGCAGCGTCTGGTAGCGCCGGGTCGGGTTGGCGTGGTGATCGCTGTGCCGCTGCAGGTGATACAGGAACAGGTTTGTCACGATGTGGTCGGAGTTCCAGCTGTGCACCGGGGCGCATCGCTCGTAACGACCGCTCTGCGTCTTCTGCCGCAGCAGGCCGTAGTGCTCGAGATAGTTCACCGTCTCGAGCAGCGTGAAGCCGAACACCGCCGAGATGACGATGTAAGGGATCAACGCCCAGCCGAACACCGCGATCAGCGCGCCGTAGAGCACTACTGACATCGCCCACGCGTTGAGCACGTCGTTCGACCAGTACGTTCTTGGATTCCACGGACTCTGCCCACTGCGCTCGATCCTCTTGGCCTCCAGCTCCCAAGCCGATTTGAGTGAACCGAAGACGCTGCGCGGCAGGAACTCCCAGAACGTCTCGCCGAAGCGAGCCGAAGCGGGATCCTCGGGTGTGGCGACCCGCACGTGGTGACCGCGGTTGTGCTCGATGTAGAAGTGGCCGTAGCAGGTCTGCGCCAGCGTGATCTTGGCGAGCCACCGCTCGAGTGAGTCCTTCTTGTGGCCCATCTCGTGTGCGGTGTTGATGCCCACCCCGCCGAGGAGGCCGACCGACAGCGCCAGCCCGATCTTGGCCGGCCAGCCCAGCCCGCCGTCGAAGCCCAGCCAGCTCAGGTCCGACGCGGTGAACAGGTAAGCGCCGACGATCACGCTGGCGTACTGGAACGGGATGTAGAGGTATGTGCAGTAGCGGTAGTACTTGTCGTTCTCCAGCCGCTCCATCACCTCGTCGGGTGGGTTCTGCCCGTCCGGGCCGAACTTCACGTCCAGCGCCGGCAGCAGGATGTAGAGCAGGATCGGGCCGATCCAGAAGGGCACCTGCGCGGCGGCGTGCCAGCCCCACTGGTTGAACGCCCACACCAGCGGCAGCATCAGAAACAGCGCCGTCGGAGCGATCAAGCCCATCAGCCAGAGGTAGCGCTTCTTGTCCCGCCACTGCGCGACTTCGAGTTCCTGCGTGGTCACTGCCAAGCCTCCCTATGTGAGTACCGTCACGACTTGACTTGACTGTAGCGGCTCATATGTCGGCTGTCTAGACATACAGGCATCTTTTGTAAACCAGGGTCGGCGCGCGCATGCGCCGCCAGCGCTCACTTACGTACGGTTTTCGGGCCCCGAAATCTGTACCGGGTTGAGCGCTCGCGCCTTAAGTCGTCGAAATCGCTGAGGATTCGCGGCGGCCGAGCACCGAATGTCGGCGGCCGTACACGAAGTAGAGCACCACGCCGATCGCCATCCAGGCCAGGAAGCGGATCCACGTCAACGCGGTCAGGTTCAGCATCAGCCACACGCACGCCACGATCGAAGCGATCGGTAGCCACGGCACCGCGGGGGCCCGGAAGCCACGCTCCAGGTCCGGTCGGGTGCGTCGAAGCACGATCACGCCTGCCGAAACCAGCACGAACGCGAACAGCGTCCCGATGTTGACCATCTCTTCGAGCTTGTCGATCGGGAAGACCGACGCCGTGATCGCCACCAGCACACCGACGATCAGCGTGATGCGTACCGGCGTCCCCTTGCGCCCGGTCCTGGCCAGCGAGCGGGGCAACAGCCCGTCACGTGACATCGCGAAGAACACCCGCGTCTGCCCGAGCACCAGCACGATCACGACAGTGGTCAACCCCGCGAGCGCACCGATCGAGATGATCTTGGCCGCCCAGTCGATTCCGTTGGCGCTGAACGCGGTCGCGAGGTTGGCCTTCGGCCCCGCCGCGCGAAGTTCGGTGTAGTGCACCATGCCGGTCAGCACGACGGCGACCGCGACGTAGAGCACCGTCACGATCGCGAGCGAGGCAAGGATGCCGCGGGAGACATCGCGCTGCGGGTTCTTGGTCTCCTCCGCGGTGGTGGCCACGACGTCGAACCCGATGAACGCGAAAAACACGATCGAGGCGCCGGCCAGCAGGCCGTACCAGCCGTAGCTGCTCCCCTCGGCACCGGTGATCAGCGAGAGCAGCGACTGATCGGTGCCGCTGCCGCCTTCACTGGCTTCGGCGGGCGGCAGGAACGGCGAATAATTGGACGCCTTGATGTAGAACGCGCCGACCGCGACGACCAGCAACACCACCGCCACCTTGATCACCGTGATCGCCAGGCTCACCCCGGCGGACAGTTTGGTGCCCCAGGCCAAGATGACCGTGACGAACGCGATGATCAACAGCGCGCCCCAATCCAATTGCAGCGCACCGAAATCCGCTGTACCGCCGCCGAACTCGAACACCTCGCCCAGATAGCTCGACCACCCCTTGGCGACCACCGCCGACGCGACCGCGAACTCGAGGATCAGGTCCCACCCGATGATCCAGGCCACGAACTCGCCGAACGTCGCGTAGGAGAAGGTGTAGGCGCTGCCCGCGACCGGCACCGTGGACGCGAACTCCGCGTAGCACAACGCGGCCAGCCCACAGGCGATCGCGGCGATCACGAACGAGATCGAGATCGACGGCCCAGTGAGGTTGCCTGCGGTCGACGCGGTGATCGTGAAGATACCGGCGCCGATCACGACCGAGACGCCGAAGACCGTGAGGTCCCACCAGTTCAGATCCTTGCGCAACCGGGTGCCCGGTTCATCGGTATCGGCGATCGACTGCTCCACCGACTTCGTCCGCCGAGCCATCGGCCGTCCTCCTGTTGGGTCCGTTCCGGCAATCTACCGAGTACCGTGCACCCAATGGGGCGGAGTTATAAACACGTGGCCGTCATCGGGGGGAGCCTGGCGGGCATGTGCGCGGCGCGGGTGCTCGCCGATGTCAGCGAACGAGTGACGATCTACGAGCGTGACGATCTGCCCGACCATCCCGCGCACCGCGCCGCGGTGCCGCATGGCCGCCATGTGCACCTGCTGATGGCGCGGGGCGCCGAGGAGTTCGAGAGCCACTTCCCCGGCCTGCTCGCCGACATGGTCGCCGAAGGTGTTCCGATGCTGGAGAACCGGCCGGACTGCATCCACTTCGGCGCCGCCGGCCACGTCCTGGGCACGGCGCACCGGTTGCAGAACGCGTTCACCGCCTACGTACCCAGTCGTCCACAGCTGGAATGGCAGATCCGCCGCCGCGTGCAGGCCATCGGCGATGTCAACCTGGTCCACGCCACGGTGACCGAACCGGTCTACGACGCCGGACAGCGACGGGTGACCGGGGTAGTGCTCGACTCCGGTGAAACCGTGGACGCCGATCTCGTCGTCGACGCCACCGGGCGCGGCACCCGCCTGCCGGCGTGGCTCGAGAAGTGGGGTTACGCGCGTCCCGCCGAGGAAACCGTCGACGTCGGAATCGCCTACGCCAGCCACCAGTTTCACGTTCCGGACGGCCTGCTCGCTGAAAAGGTCGTGGTGGCGGGCGCTTCGCGGGCCCAGCCGCTCGGGATCGGGATGCTGTTCTACGAGGACGGCAACTGGAACGTCACGACGTTCGGCGTCGGTAAGGCCGAGCCGCCGCAGACCGTCGCGCAGATCCTCGACCTCGCCGACGAGATCCTGCCGGCGCATGTCGCCGCCGCGCTGCGGCAGGCCACCCCGCTCGGTGAGATGGCGTTTCACAAGTACCCGACCAGTCGTTGGCGGCGCTACGACGATCTCGAGCGTTTCCCCGCCGGCATCGTCCCGTTCGGTGACGCCGTCGTGAGCTTCAACCCCACCTTCGGGCAGGGCATGACGATGACCGCGATCCAGGCGGACAACCTGCGCACCGTGCTCGAGTCCGGCGATGACGACGTCGCGGGCCGGCTCGCCAAGGCGACGGCGAAGACGACTTGGCCGGTCTGGGTGATGACGGCCATCGGTGACCTGACGCTGCACAACGCGACCGGAGACTCCAAGTGGTGGTACAAGCCGGTCGGCGGGCTGTTCGATCAGTTCCTCGGCGCGGCAGAGACCGATCCCGTTCTGGCCGAATGGTTTCTGCGCCGGTTCAGCCTGCTCGACAGCCTCTACATGGTGCCGTCGCCGCGGCTGGTGGGACGTACGATCCGGCACAACGTGCGGCTATGGCTGGCCGAGCGACGAGCGGGCGGACGCCCTGTTGCCGTGCCGCAATCGGCGTGAGTCCGGGTCCGCCGGTAGTTTGTCAGCCATGACGAGGACGCGATGAGCGCGGGTCTGTTCGGTCTTCTCGACGACGTCGCCGTGCTGGCGCGAATGGCCGCGGCGTCGGTGGACGATATCGGTGCGGCCGCCGGGCGCGCGACCGCGAAGGCGGCCGGCGTCGTCGTCGACGACACCGCGGTGACACCGCAGTACGTCCACGGTCTGGCCGCGGAGCGCGAACTGCCGATCATCAAACGCATCGCGATCGGATCGCTGCGCAACAAGCTGCTGTTCATTCTGCCCGCCGCGCTACTGCTCAGCGAGTTCCTGCCGTGGCTGCTGACACCGCTGCTGATGCTCGGCGCGACGTACCTGTGTTACGAGGGTGCGGAGAAGGTGTGGGGCAAAATCAGGGGGCACGAGCACCACGCCGCACCGGTCGTCGCATCGGGTGAGGACGCCGAAAAGCAGATGGCGGCCGGCGCCATCAGAACCGATTTCATCCTCTCGGCCGAGATCATGGTGATCGCGCTCAACGAGGTGGCCAGCGAGAGGTTTTGGTCGCGGCTGATCATCCTGGTCGTCGTCGCGATCGTCATCACGTTCGCCGTTTACGGCGTGGTCGCGCTCATCGTGAAGATGGACGACATCGGACTGCGTCTGGCCCAACGCTCATCGGCGTTCGCGAAGAAGATCGGCCGCGGCCTCGTCGCCGGGATGCCGAAACTGCTGGCGGCGCTGTCGGCCATCGGCACGGTCGCGATGTTGTGGGTCGGCGGCCACATCCTGTTGGTAGGCAGCGACAAGGTCGGTTGGCACGCCCCGTACGGCCTGGTGCACCACGCTGAGAACTTCGTCCACCACGCCGTGCAGGGCATCGGCGGCATCCTGGCGTGGCTGGCCAACACCGCGGCGTCGGCGGTGATCGGTCTGGCGGTCGGCGCAGTGGTCGTGGCGATCATGCACGTGCTGCCGTTCGGCCACCGCGCCAAGGAGGACACGCCCCACTGAGCGAGCCGGGGCTAAATACCCACGGTCGCGCGGAACAGCGTCGTCGGCTGCGTCGCCGCGAGGCGAATCGGACCCTCGTCGGCCGGCACCCACGCCGCCGATCCCCGATCCAGGGTGACCGTGCCGCCTTTGGCGTGCACGACGGTCGAACCCTCGGTGCACAGCAGGATCTGAGGACCGTCGTGGCGGGTGGGCGCATCGATCTCGTGTCCGACCCGGTCGCCGTCGATATGCAGCACAGAAACCGAGAACTCTTGCGCCGGTGTGTGATACACCGACTCGATGCAGTCCTCGACCTCCTCGGCCCGGACCACCACATCCTCTGCGGGTGTGAAGTCGAGCACGCGCAACAACTCCGGCACATCGACGTGCTTGGGGGTGAGTCCACCCCGTAACACGTTGTCGGAGTTGGCCATCACTTCGACTCCCACACCGCTGAGATAGGTGTGCAGGTTTCCCGCCGGCAGATAGATCCCCTCGCCGGGTTCGAGGGTGATGCGGTTGAGCAGCAGCGAGGCCAGAACACCAGCATCACCGGGATACCGTTCGCCGAGTTCGAGCACCGTCTTCGCCTCGGCGGCGAATTCTTTTCTGCGCGAACAGACGTAACCGATGGCACCATCGATCACCGCGGGCACCAGGATGTCCAGGTCGGGTTGCGGCGCGGTGATCCAGGTGGTGAACAGGGCGCGCAGACCGTCCCCGTCGGGTTGTCCGGACAGCAGGTTGACGAACGGATCGAGATCGCTGACCTCGAGCGCACGCATCAGCTCGATGGTCCGCGCTACGGGCCGGAACCCCGCCAGGGCCTCGAACGGCCGCAGGGCGACGATCAGTTCGGGTTTGTGACTCGGATCGCGGTAGTTACGGTTGGGCGCCGACACTCCGATGCCCAGCCTGTTCTCTCGCTCGAAACCCTCGATCGCCTGCTCCGCGCTGGGATGCGCCTGCAGCGACAACGGTTCGTCGGCGGCGAGCACCTTGACCAGAAACGGCAGCGTGTCACCGAACCGCGCACAGACCGCGACACCGAGCTGGCCCTCGGCATCGTCGCGCAGCGCGTCGAGCAGCGAACGCTCGCCCTCTTCGGTCTCGAGCATGGCGGGATCACCGGGATGCGCACCGAACCACAGTTCCGCTTCGGGATGCGCTGTGGGACTGGGCTTTCCGGTGAACTCGGCAATGTCGGTGCGTGAACCCCATGCGTAGGTCCGCACTGCTCCGCGTAGCAAGTGCACTTGACTAACCTCGAACCAGTCTCAGATACACGGCCGCCATCTCCAGGCGCACGGCCAGCATCGCCAGCTGTTGTTCCAGACGTCCAGCAGCCGTCGATGCATCGGGCACCGCCGCCGCCTCCGGCAGTTCCGGCACGTCCTGAGCGCTGATCACGTCGACGTCGTCCAGTCCCGCCGCCCGGGCGACGACGGATGGTCGCTCGGCATCGGTCGTCAGCACGAACGTGCGCATCCGCCTGGGCAGGGGGCCGTCGATCTGTTCGTCGTGGAAGATCGACCGCTCCCGGTCACCGGTCGACGTGCCGCCCAGGCCGCCGTGAAGCGCGACCAACGCGTCGGCGAAGCCGGCCGCGGTGACCGCCCGGTGGGCGATGCGCAGCAGGACGGTGGCGCCGTGCCGAGCCACCCCCAGCGTCGCCGCGCCGTCGCCGGCCAGCACGACTTCGCGGTCGGACATCTGCTCGGCCAGCGTCTTGGCCGGATTCGTGAACAGCTCCCGGCCCGCGCTGTTGCGAAGCGCCTCGGCATCGAGTTCGTCGGCCAGCGCGGCCAGATCGACATGCATCGTCGGGTCAACGACGCTCAACGTCGCAAGACCGGCGGCGAGGTAACGCACCAAGCCGAACTCGTCGGGCACCCAGACCCGGGGCGGCAGCACGACCGCCCTGCCCGCGGCGACGTCACGTAGCGGGCCTTCGTACGGGGCCACGACGACCACCCGGGCGCCGCGACGCACACCGGTGGCGGCGGCATTTACCAGGGCCGGATCACCCGGGTCGTCGCCCGCGACGATCAGTACGTCCAGCGGACCGATCCAGGGCGGCACCTCGGGGGCGACGACGATCGGCGCGGTGACCGAGGCGCCCCAGGCCGAAGCGAGCAGCGATCCCGCGGTCTCCGCGTTGCCGCGGACCGCGACCCAGATCAACGTCCGGGGCGGCCCGTCGGTCCGCAGCGATTCGAGTTCGCCCTCGTCGAGCGCCGCACCGGTGGCTCGCACCTGCGCGCCGGACATGGCCGCGGCGCGAAGCAGGCCGTCACGGTCGGCGGCGAACAAACCGTCGACGTCGTCGAGGTCTACGACCGCAGCCGAGCGCGGCGGGCCGGCGCTCATGTCGCCGCCTCGGCACCGGCGGCGATCTGTGTCGCGACCGCCGCGACGATCTCGTCGACCTCATCAGCGGTACGGGCTTCGACGTTGAGTCGCAACAACGGTTCGGTGTTCGACATCCGCAGGTTGAACCAGATGCCGTCACCCAGGTCGACGGTGACCCCATCGAGATGATCGATGGAGTGGATTCGGGTTCCGAAGGCCTTGAGCACGTCATCCACACACCGCTCGGCGTCAGTGACCGTGAAGTTGATCTCCCCCGATGCCTCGTAACGCTGGTAGTCGGCCATGATCTCCGACAGCGGTCGATGCTGTTCGCCGAGCGCGGCCAGCACGTGCAGCGCGGCCAGCATGCCGGAGTCGGCGCCCCAGAAATCGCGGAAGTAGTAGTGCGCGGAATGCTCACCGCCGAAGATCGCGCCGGTGTCGGCCATCAGCGCCTTGATATAGGAATGCCCGACGCGGCTGCGCACCGGCGTCCCACCGCGTTCGGCCACCAATTCCGGTACCGCCCGTGAGGTGATCAGGTTGTGAATCACCGTGGCGCCGATCTCCCTGCCGAGTTCCCGCGCGGCCACGAGCGCGGTCACCGCGGACGGCGACACCGGACGCCCCTTCTCGTCGACGACGAAGCACCGGTCGGCATCTCCGTCGAAGGCCAGCCCAATATCGGCACCGGTCTCGAGGACATAGGCCTGCAGATCGGTCAAATTGGCCGGGTCCAGCGGATTGGCTTCGTGGTTGGGAAACGTGCCGTCGAGCTCGAAGTACAGCGGCGACAGGGTGATCCCCGGGACCGGGCCCAGCACCGCGGGCGTGGTGTGCCCGGCCATGCCATTGCCCGCATCGACGGCGACCTTCAGCGGACGCAGATCGGCCAGGCTCACCAACGAGCGCAGGAAATGTCCGTAGTCGTCGAGCACATCGCGGTCGCTGACCGTGCCGGGCGCACCGTCGTAGCCGGGGACACCGGCGATCAGCTCGTCGGCGATGCGCGACAGGCCCGTGTCCTTACCGACCGGTTTGGCGCCGGCCCGGCAGAGCTTGATGCCGTTGTAGGCGGCCGGGTTGTGACTGGCGGTGAACATCGCGCCGGGACAGTCCAGCAGCCCCGACGCGAAGTACAGCTGGTCGGTCGAAGCGAGGCCGATCCGCACCACATCGAGCCCCTGCGTCAGCACCCCCTCGGCGAAGGCGGCCGCCAGCGCCGGCGAGCTGGCCCGCATGTCGTAGCCGATCACCACCTGCGCGGCGCCGTCGCGCACGAGGCGGGCGAAGGCGCCGCCCACGTCGGCGACGAACTGCTCGTCGAGTTCCTCGCCGACCAGGCCGCGCACGTCATAGGCCTTAATGACGCGATGAACCGCCGCAGCGGGCCGCGACTGCGATGTGGGGGCACCTCCCGTCAGACGGGTAGGGGGACGGCTGCGCGAAGAGCGCACGGATCAGAACTCCTTGTGACACGGACTACTTCTGGCGCCAGCCTAGCCGTCCGGCGATACGTGCAGGCGGACTAGGCAGCGAGCTAATCAGTGGGGTCGGGCAGCACGCGCAGATGGCCACGCCGACGGCCGTTGGGCTCAGGGCGTCTGGCCGGTGGGGCCATCAGTGATCCGCCGGTTGCGCCGGTGACGGGATCGGAGAAGCCCTTGTTGAAGCCCGGCGCCATCCGGTTGACCGGCGGAGCGACGTCACGTCCCTCCCGAACCGCGTCGGCGAGCGCGACGAGGTCGTCTTCGTCGGGATGCGAAGGCAACGGGCCGGCGTGCCGGACGAGTTCCCAGCCGCGGGGTGCCGTGACCCGCCCGGCGTGCACCACACACAGGTCCCACGAGTGCGGTTCGGCGACAGTGGCCAGCGGGCCGACGACCGCCGTGGAGTCGGCGTAGACGAATGTCAGCGTCGCGACCGCATAGTGCGGACACCCGGGCCGGCAACAGCGACGGGGAACGTTCACAGCGGAAGGCTATCGTGGCCGCACGCCGCGCGGCGCCGGACACGCGCAGCCTGCCGACGGCCGATCTCGAACCGTTACGATCCTTCTCATCGCGCACGAGAGGAGCATCGAAGCGGTGGCCAAGCGTGGACACCTGCGCGCGCGCCGGGGCCGCGATATGCGCGGGCCGTTACTTCCCCCCACCGTGCCGGGTTGGCGCAGCCGCGCCGAACGGTTCGACATGGCGGTGCTCGAAGCTTATGAGCCGATCGAGCGGCGCTGGCAGGATCGGCTGGCGGCCCTCGATGTGGCGGTCGACGAGATACCCCGCATCGCGCCGAAGGATCCCGAGAGCGTGCAGTGGCCGCCGGAGGTGATCGCCGACGGGCCCATCGCCCTGGCCCGGCTGATCCCGGCTGGTGTAGATGTCAGGGGTAACGCCACACGGGCGCGAATTGTGCTGTTCCGCAAGCCGATCGAGCGACGGGCGAAGGACGCCGTCGAACTCGAGGAGCTGCTGCATGAAATCCTGGTGGCTCAGGTCGCCACCTATCTGGGCGTCGAGCCTTCGGTCATCGACCCGACGATAGACGACGAGTGACCTCGCGGCTCAGATTGCGATGTGGGGGCACTCCCCTCACAAGCGGTGGGCCCACCCGCCCGAAGGGCAGGGGGACGCTTGCGCGAAGAGGCTCAGATAATTCCGCGCTTGAGCCGACGACGCTCGCGCTCGGATAGACCGCCCCAGATGCCGAAGCGCTCGTCATGTGCCAACGCATACTCCAGGCACGCATCGCGCACCTCGCAACCCTGGCAGATCCGCTTGGCTTCGCGCGTCGAGCCACCCTTCTCGGGGAAGAATGCCTCGGGGTCGGTCTGAGCGCACAGCGCGCGCTCCTGCCACAACTCATCTTCTGGTGTTAGCGCCGGCGCAGCATCAATCGGATCTGGCACCAGACTTAATTGGGGACGCCGTGGCGTCTCAACCGGTGCCAATTCCGGATCGGTGTGCGGCGCGCTGTCGACTGAGCCGAAGAATCGGTTGTCGAACCGAACCAGACGATCGAAATCGCTGTACTCAAAAGACATCTTCCGCCTCCTCACCTGGTCTCGTTGATCCCCTATAAGTGCCCCACGAATCTGTACGACACTTCCAATTCGAACAAGTGATCGAATCTCGGTCTGCGGCACCGGAACCGGATGGCCTACCGGGAAATGACACTGCTGTGATTACACACGCGTTAGCTGCCCCGGTCAAGCTCTGGAACAGGAATTCATACCATTCCGTGATCGAAATGCGGCGAGTCGTGACCTCGGCGTGTCTGTCACACCGCGCTCGCCCCCGGCCGCCGCAGTGCTCCTGCCCGAACCGGATCCAACTCGACGGCCTACGCTCGATCGATGTGAAGGTCACAGTGCTGGTCGGCGGCGTCGGTGGCGCCCGCTTCCTGCTTGGCGTGCAACATCTCTTGAAGCTCGGTCAGTTCACGGGCGCGAAAGGTGCTGCTGGGACTGATGATACTGATGAGCACGAACTGACTGCTGTGGTCAACATCGGTGATGACGCGTGGATGTTCGGCGTGCGGATCTGTCCCGACCTCGACACCTGCATGTACACCCTCGGCGGCGGTATCGACCCCGACCGCGGTTGGGGCCATCGCGACGAAACCTGGCACGCCAAGGAGGAACTCGCGGCCTACGGCGTGCAACCCGACTGGTTCGGGCTCGGCGACCGGGATCTGGCGACGCACCTCGTGCGCAGTCAGATGCTGCGTGCTGGCTACCCGCTCTCACAGGTGACCGAGGCGCTGTGCCGGAGGTGGTCGCCGGGGGCAACGCTGCTGCCGGCCAGCGATGACCGCAGCGAAACCCACGTCGTCATCACCGATCCCGGACGCGGTGAGCATGCCGGCGACAAACGCGCGATCCACTTTCAGGAATGGTGGGTGCGGTACCGCGCCAAGGTGCCCACGCACAGTTTCGCGTTCGTCGGCGCCGAGAAGGCCACCGCCGGACCCGGCGTCGCCGACGCCATCGAATCCGCCGACGTCGTCTTGATAGCACCTTCCAACCCGGTCGTCAGCGTCGGCGCAATCCTCGCTGTACCGGGTGTCCGCGGTGCGCTGCGCTCCACCTCGGCTCCGGTGATCGGCTACTCCCCAATCATCGGCGGAAAGCCCTTGCGGGGCATGGCCGATGAATGCCTGTCGGTGATCGGTGTGGAAAGTACGTCCGAAGCGGTCGGCCGGCACTACGGCGCACGCTCCGGGGTCGGGATCCTCGACGGTTGGCTGGTGCACGAGGACGATCGCGCGGAAATCGATGGGGTCGAGGTTCGTTCGGTCCCGCTGCTGATGACCGATCCCGCCATAACCGGCGAAATGGTGCGTGCGGGCCTGGATTTGGCCGGTGTGAAGCCATGACCGGCCCCGGCCCGACGGCGCCGCCGAGCGGCGACCATGGTCCGACGGCGCCGCCGAGCGGCGACCATGGCTCCGCGGGCGCCGTCCAACTGCTACCCGTCCCAGGGCTGCCCGAGTTCCGGCCCGGCGACGACCTCGCCACCGCGCTCGCGGCGGCCGCACCCTGGCTGCGCGACCACGACATCGTCGTGGTGACCAGCAAGGTGCTGTCGAAGTGCGAGGGCCGCATCGTCGATGCACCGATCGACCCGGAAGAGCGCGATGTGCTGCGGCGCAAGCTGATCGACGCCGAAGCGGTCCGGGTGCTGGCCCGCAAGGGACGCACGCTGATCACCGAGAACAGGATCGGTCTGGTGCAGGCCGCTGCCGGTGTCGACGGTTCCAATGTCGACTCAGCCGAACTCGCCTTGCTACCAACAGATCCCGACGGTAGCGCGGTGTCACTGCGGACGGCGTTGCAGGAGCGTCTCGGCGTCACCGTCGGCGTCGTCGTCACCGACACCATGGGACGGGCATGGCGCAACGGGCAGACCGATGTCGCGATCGGCGCGGCCGGCCTGAGCGTCCTGCACGGTTACGGCGGATCGGTCGACCGCCACGGCAACGAGCTCATCGTCACCGAGATCGCCGTCGCCGACGAGGTCGCCGCGGCGGCGGATCTGGTCAAGGGCAAGCTGACCGAGATCCCCGTCGCAGTGGTGCGCGGGCTGCGGTTGTCCGACGACGGCTCGTGCGGGCGCGCGCTCGTGCGGGCGGGTGAGGAGGATCTGTTCTGGCTGGGCACCGAGGAGGCGATCGCCCTCGGCAGGAGTCAGGCGCAACTGCTGCGCCGCTCGGTGCGCCGGTTCACGGCCGAACCCGTGGCACCCGAACTCGTGGAAGCCGCTGTCGCCGAGGCGCTCACCGCGCCCGCACCGCACCACACGCGTCCCGTCCGGTTCGCGTGGTTGCAGGATCCGACCCGGCGGTCGGCGCTGCTCGATCGGATGAAGGACAAGTGGCGCGCCGATCTGACCGCCGACGGCCGCCCCGCCGACGCCGTCGAACGTCGCGTCGATCGGGGCCGAATTCTCTACGACGCACCGGAGATCGTGATCCCGTTCCTGGTTCCCGACGGTGCGCACAGCTATCCCGACACCGAGCGCGCCGCCGCCGAGCACACGATGTTCACCGTGGCCGTCGGCGCGGCCGTACAGGCGCTGCTGGTGGCATTGGCCGTCCGCGGGGTCGCCAGCTGTTGGATCGGCTCGACGATCTTCGCTCCGGAGGTGGTCCGCGACGAACTCGGGCTACCCGATGACTGGGAGCCGTTGGGGGCGGTCGCGATCGGCTACCCCGACGATGAGGCGCCGCAGGGTCCTCGGTCTCCGGTACCGACCGACGGTCTGCTGGTGCGCAAGTGAGCCTGCACGCATCGGCGGTCGAGCTGCTCACCCGTTGGCGCGCACCCGATCCCGCGCAGGACACGCTGCGCCATGCGGTGCTGGCGTTTCTGGCGGCCCGGCCGGACGGGTGTCTGCGTGAGTGCGTCCCGGGGCACATCACCGGCTCGGCACTCGTGGTCGACCACACCGGGACTCGGGCGCTGCTGACGTTGCATCCGAGGTTCGGGCGGTGGTTGCAACTCGGCGGGCATTGCGAGCCAACCGATTCCAGCGTCGTCGCGGCCGCATTGCGGGAAGCCACCGAGGAGTCCGGCATCGAAGGTCTCGCGATCGACCCGAGCCTTGCCGCGCTGCACGTGCATCCCGTCACGTGTTCGTTGGGCGTGCCCACCCGTCACCTCGACATGCAGTTCATCGTCCGCGCGCCGGCCGATGCCGAGATCGTCGTGAGCGACGAGTCGCTGGATCTGCGCTGGTGGCCGCTCGACGCGCTTCCGGAAGATTGCGATTTCGGCCTCACCCAACTCGCGGAAGCCGCCCGCAACAAATGATTTCGGTGCGCTACCTATCGCGTAGCGACTTGTGGTGTCTCGGGACATCGCTGACAGA
>NZ_QMEW01000032.1 GCF_003284965.1 Mycolicibacterium sp. GF69 | reverse complement strand
CAAATTCCGCAACGGCGGCAGACCCGCAGACCACCGCTCCGGTGCCTCAATCGCCATGGCGCATCATCGGGTCTCCTAGTACGCATCGGCCGGCGCCGGCCGATGTCTCGACGGCCAAGGGTCGCAGTGAATCACCGAATGCTGCGGTGAGCGTCCCGCTTACCGGGACGCCCGATGAGCGGAACGGGGTGTCGGCTCCGCGGCCGTCCGTGGCAGGCTGACACCGTGACCGAACCCGCCGCTTCCATCGCCCACGCCGAGACCGACCTTCGCGAACAGACAACGCCCGCAGGGGTGCTGCGGTATTACGACGTCGGTGACGGCCCCGCGCTGCTGTTCCTCCACGGCTCCGGTCCCGGCGTCACCGGGTGGCGCAACTTCCGCGGCGTACTACCGGCGTTCGCCGAACGCTTCCGCTGCCTGATTCTGGAGTTCCCCGGCTTCGGGGTCAGCGACGACTTCGGGGGCCATCCGATGGTCACCGCGCAGGGCGCGGTCGTACCGTTCCTCGACGCGCTCGGGGTCGACCGCGTCGACATCGTCGGCAACTCCATGGGTGGCGGCGTCGGAATCAACTTCGCGATCAACAACCCGGACCGCATCGGCCGGCTGGTCACCATCGGCGGGATCGGGACCAACATCTTCAGCCCCGGTCCCAGTGAGGGAATCCGACTGCTGCAGGAGTTCACCGAAGACCCCACCCGCCAACGGCTGGTCGACTGGCTAACCTCGATGGTCTACGACCAGTCGCTGGTCACCGAGGAGCTGATCGACGAACGGTGGCGCCTGGCAACCGATCCGGAGACGTTGGCGGCCGCCCGGCGCATGTACGGCAAGGCGGCTTTTGCGCAGATGATGGCGTTCATGCGCAGCAGTGATGCGCCGCTGCCGTGGGCGCAGATGCACAAAGTCGCCGCGCCCACGCTGCTGACGTGGGGGCGCGACGACCGGGTCAGTCCGCTGGATATGGCGTTGATTCCGATGCGCACCATCCCCAACGCCGAACTGCACGTGTTCCCCAACTGCGGGCACTGGGCGATGATCGAGGCCAAGGCGGCGTTCGAGAGGGTCGTGCTGGCATTCCTCGCTCGTGAGTGAGTGCGCCTACTTCAGCAGCTCGAACCCCTTGTAGCCGGCAGCTGCGACCTCGGCGCAAATATCGAGGTAGGCGGCGAAACCTCCGATGAACAACATGAATCCGCGTGGTTTTCCGGGCACGTTAGCGCCCATGTACCAAGAATTCGCCTTCGGGAAAAGCGTTGCCTCCGCACGCTGGTCGAGCTCGGCGGCCCAGTTGTCGACGGCATCGGCAGTGGCCTCGATCGCGGTGTAGCCGTGGTCGTCGAGATACGCGATGGCGTCGGCGATCCAGTTCACGTGGGCCTCGGCGTGCAGCACCATGTTGGCGAGCACGGCGGGCGCGCCGGGACCCGAAACCAGGAACAGGTTCGGGAAGCCGTCCACACCGAGTCCGAGATAGGTGCGCGGTCCGTCGGCCCAGTCGTCACGCAGCTTTTCGCCGCCGCGGCCGACGATGTCGATCTTGGCCAGTGCACCGGTCATCGCGTCGAAACCGGTGGCGAGCACGATGGCGTCCACGCCGTAATGCGCAGCGGTCGTGTTGATTCCGTCGGCATCGACGGACACGATCGGCGTCTGCCGCACGCTCACCAACGTCACATGCGGTTCGTTGAACGTCTGAAAGTAGTTGGTATCGGTGCAGATGCGTTTGGTGCCGATCGGATGGTCATCCGGGATGAGCAGCTCGGCGACCTCGGGGTCGTCGATCACCGCACGCACCTTCTCCTCGTAGAACTTTCGGGCCTCCTCATTGGCGGCCATGTCGATCATCTGGTCGCTGAACGTCTTCGAGAACAGCACGCCACCGAGCTCCCAACGCTTCTCGAAGGCGGCCCAGCGCTCTTCGGGTGTGACTTGCAACGTGAGCTTCGGGTGGGCGATATGTGGTGAACCTCCCCCGCTGCGCCACGACAGTCGTCGGCGTTCGGCATATGTCGCCTTGATCTGCGCGCGATCCTCATCGCTCAGCGGTCGGTTACCCGCCGGCACACTGTAATTCGGCGTCCGCTGGAAGACGAAGAGCCGTTCGGCCTGCTCGGCGATGATGGGTATGGATTGGATTCCCGATGACCCGGTGCCGATGACGGCGACCCGCTTGCCGGTGAAGTCCACGGCTTCGTGCGGCCAGTGGGCGGTGTGGTACAGCTGACCCGCGTAGCTGTCGAGGCCGGGAAAGTCGGGCGTCAACGCTGCCGAAAGGGGGCCCGTCGCCATCACACAGAACCGCGCGGTGAGGGTCTGCCCGGAATCGGTCGTCACCGTCCAGTGCAGGGTTTTCTCGTCGACAACCGCCGAGGTGACCCTCGTGTTGAACGTGATGCCGTCCCGCAGATTCAGCTTGTCGGCAACCCAGTTCAGATAGCGCAGGATCTCCCCCTGCGTCGCATACTTCTCCGACCAATCCCACTGCTGCTCGAGTTCGGCCGAAAACGAGTAGCAGTAGTCGACGCTCTCCACGTCGCAGCGTGCCCCGGGATAGCGGTTGTAGTACCACGTGCCACCGATCTCCGGGGCAGCCTCAAACACCCGTACCGACAGCCCCTGCGACCGCAGCTTGTGCAGCGCGTACAGGCCTGCGAATCCCGCCCCGACCACGATGGCGTCCAGGCTGTCGTTCCTGCCGGAGCGCTCCTCGGAGATACTCACAGCGCCACGTTAAGCCGTCGAACATCGGATGCCGGTCGATCTCCCGGTGACCGGACAACTGCGACGGCGTCTTTCGTCCATCGGAACCACACCTCGACCCCGGTGCGCGGGCCGGCCGGGAAACGCAGTCCGCTGACCGGGATTCCGTCCCGTTCGCACGTCAGTTGCGGTAGACCATCAGGTGCAGCCACACAGTAAGGACACCAGCATGAGCGAGCGCGTACTCGACCGGGTGATGGAACTGGCCGACCAGTTCAAGGAGCAGGCCGCCGAAGCCGAGAAGATCGGCAAGCTGCCCGACGCGACGGTCAAGAGCATGAAAGCCATCGGCTCCATCCGCCTCCTGCAGCCCAAGAAGCACGGCGGATACGAGGTTCACCCCCGCGAGTTCGCCGAGACGGTGATGGCCACCGCGGCGTTGGATCCCGCGGCGGGCTGGATCAACGGCGTGGTCGGGGTGCACCCGTATCAGCTGGCCTATGCCGACCCGCGGGTGGGCCAGGAAGTCTGGGCCGACGACATCGACACCTGGATGGCATCTCCGTATGCCCCGCAAGGCGTCGCGAAACCGGCCGACGGCGGTTACGTCTTCAACGGTCGCTGGCAGTTCAGTTCGGGCACCGACGCGTGCGATTGGATCATCCTCGGCGCGATGATCGGCGACACCGACGGCAAGCCGCTGATGCCACCGCAGATGCTGCACATGATTCTGCCGCGGTCGGATTACGAGATCGTCGACGACTCCTGGGACGTGGTGGGCCTTCGCGGCACCGGTTCCAAGGACGTCATCGTGCGCGACGCGTTCGTGCCGGAATACCGCACGATGGACGCGATGAAGGTGATGGACGGCACCGCGCAGCGGGAAGCCGGCATGACCGAGCCGCTCTACCTGATGCCGTGGTCGACGATGTTCCCGCTCGGCATCTCGGCTGCGACGATCGGCATCGCCGAAGGCGCACTGGCCGCCCACCTGGACTACCAGCGCGAGCGCGTCAACTCCAGCGGAGTGGCCATCAAGGACGATCCGTACGTCATGTATGCGATCGGTGAGGCGGCCGCCGACATCAATGCCGCGCGCCAGGAACTCCTGGCCAACGCAGACCGCATTTTCGACATGGTCGCCGCGGGCAAGGAGGTCAGCTTCGAGGACCGGGCCGCGGGCCGCCGCACGCAGATACGGGCGGTGTGGCGCGCCGTTTCGGCGGTGGACGAGATCTTCGCCCGCTCAGGCGGCAACGCCGCCCGCATGGACAAACCGCTCCAACGTTACTGGCGCGACGTGCACGTCGGTCAGGCGCACGCGATCCATGTGCCGGGCACCGTCTTCCACGCCTCGGCACTGAGCTCGCTGGGTGTGGATCCGCAGGGCCCGCTGCGGGCGATGATCTAGGGGATGTCGATGAGCGATTTGAAATGCCTTGGCTACGTCAAGGTTCAGGCCACCGATATGGAGCGCTGGCGCCACTTCGCGTTCAAGGTGCTGGGCTTCGCCGAGGGCTCCGGGCCGGACGGCGACGCGCTGTATCTGCGCATGGACGAGCGTGCCGCCCGCATCATCGTGGTGCCCGGCGACGTCGACAAGATCGTCACCGTCGGTTGGGAAGTCCGCGACCATGCGGCGCTGACCCGGGTCAAGACCAGGCTCGACGGCGCAGGCATACCGGTCAAGGAACTCGCGCTGGACGAGGCCGACGCCCGCCGCGTAGAGGAGGTGATCGCATTCGACGATCCGGCCGGCACCGCCACCGAAGTCTTCCACGGCGCCGTGCTCGACCACAGCCCGGTGGTGACGCCGTTCGGCGCGCGGTTCGTCACCGGCGGCCAGGGGCTCGGCCACGTGGTGCTACCGGCGCTCGACGTGCCGGGACTTTTCCAGTTCTATACCGAGGTCCTCGGATTCAAGTCGCGCGGGGCGTTTCGGGTTCCCACCCCGCCGGAGTTCGGGCCGCTGCGGGTCCGCTTCCTCGGTATCAACGAACGCCACCACAGCCTGGCGATCTGTCCGGCGATGACGCTGCGCGACCCGGGTCTGATCCACCTCATGGTGGAGGTCGACACCCTCGATGCGGTCGGCCAGGCACTCGACCGGGTGAACAAGGACGGCTTCCAGTTGTCGTCGACGCTGGGCCGCCACACCAACGACAAGATGGTGTCGTTCTACGTGCGCGCACCCGGCGACTGGGACATCGAGTTCGGCACCGACGGTATGCGGGTCGACGAAACCCATTACACCGCTGAGGAAATCACCGCCGACAGCTATTGGGGCCACGAATGGGTGTCCGATCTGCCGGCCGCGATGCGACCGTGAGCGGCGATCCCACTCCCCTGCCGGCCGCAGCCGTCGCCCGGTGGGACGAGGAGGCCGACGTCGTCATCGCCGGATTCGGGATCGCCGGGGCGGCCGCGGCGGTCGAGGCGGCCCGCCACGGCGCCGACGTCCTGGTGCTCGAACGCACCGGATCGTGGGGCGGCGCCGCGTCGATGGCCGGGGGATTCATCTATCTCGGCGGTGGCACCCCGGTCCAAAAGGCCTGCGGCTTCGATGATTCCGTCGAGAACATGACGGCTTTCCTCAACGTCGCGATGGGGCCGGGCGCCGACGAAAAGCGCATCGCCGACTACTGCGAAGGAAGCCTCGAGCACTTCGACTGGCTCGTCGAGAACGGCGTGCGATTCAAACCGGAGTTCTTCGGCGAACCGGGCTGGGAGCCGATGGGCGATCAGGGTCTGATGTACAGCGGTGGCGAGAACTCTTACCCGTTCAACACCATCGCCACACCCGCCCCGCGCGGTCACGTCCCGCAGATGTCGAACAAGAAGCAGGGCGAATCGAGTGCGGGTTACATGCTGATGAAACCGCTCGTGGAATCGGCCACGGCCGCAGGGACGCGCGCGTTGTACGACGTGCGGGTGCAGCGGTTGATCGTCGAGTCCGACGGCCGGGTGGTCGGCGTAACCGCACGTCGGTACGGCGACGAGATCGCCGTGCGGGCGCGCCGCGGCGTGGTGCTGGCCATGGGCAGTTTCGCCTACAACGAGGCGATGGTCGCGCAGTACGCCCCGCGCATCGCGGGGCGCCCCGCCGCCTCGATCGAACAGCATGACGGTCAGGCCATCCGCATGGCGCAGGCACTGGGCGCCGACCTCGCCCACATGGATGCGACCGAGGTGGCGATCTTCATCGATCCGCAGCAGTTGGTCCGCGGAATCCTGGTCAACGCGCGCGGGCAGCGCTACGTCGCCGAGGACACTTACCCCGGGCGGATCGGTCAACTCACGCTCTACCACCAGGACAACACCGCTTACCTGATCATCGACGGTGATGCCCAGGAAGAGGCGATGGCGTCGCTGTCACCACAACTGATGATGCGTCCGGCCAGTTGGGTGTGCGACACGATCGCCGAACTCGAAGCCGAGATAGGGCTGACCGGAGGTTCGTTGCAGGCGACCGTGGATGCGTACAACACGGGTGCGGTCCGGGGCGAGGACCCGCTGCTGCACAAGAAGGCGCAGTGGCTGCGCCCGATCGGCTCGCCGGTGGGCGCGATCGACCTTCGCGACAGCACGGGCGGATTCACGCTCGGCGGGCTGCACACCTCGCTCGCCGGCGAGGTGCTGCACGTCAGCGGCGAACCCATCGCCGGCTTGTTCGCCGCGGGCCGCTGTACCGCGGGGCTCGCGGCGTGGGGCTACGCGAGCGGTATTTCGTTGGGCGACGGCAGCTTCTACGGCCGGCGCGCGGGACGTTACGCGGCGAGCGCCTAGTCGAATCTGCCTCGGCACCCGGCGAATCACCGAATCCTTGATCCGCCGTGGTACAGGATGGACTGATGAAGGCCGTCAGCTGTGAACGAGGCAATCTGTCCGTCGTCGACCTCCCGACCCCCGCCCCGGCACGTGGGCAGCTCCTGCTTCAGGTGCGGCGCTGCGGCATCTGCGGATCCGATCTGCATGCGAAAGACCACGCCGATGAGTTGACCGGCGTGATGGAGGAGATGGGCTACCCGGATTTCATGCGCCAGGACACACCCGTCGTGTTGGGGCACGAATTTGTCGGTGAAGTGCTCGAGCGCGGCCGCGGTGCCGCCAAGGAGTTCAAAGCCGGGGCTCGTGTGGTGTCGTTCCCCATGTTGCGTGCGGCGGGCGGAGTGCACCTCACCGGGCTGTCGCCGCTCGCGCCCGGCGCGTACGCCGAGCGCGTGCTCGCCGAGGCCGCGATGAGCTTCGTCGTTCCGAACGGGCTGGACCTCGACACCGCAGCGTTGACCGAACCCATGGCGGTGGCCCTTCATGCCGTGCGCCGCAGCGAGATCCGCCGACGCGATGTCGCCATCGTCATCGGCTGCGGACCGGTCGGGCTCGCAGTAATCTGCCATCTCAAGTCGCAAGGCATGCACACGATCGTGGCCAGCGACTTCTCCTCAACCCGACGCGAGATGGCGTCGCGCTGTGGCGCCGATGTCGTCGTCGACCCCGCCGTCGATTCTCCGTACGCACCCTCCGGTCAGTCCGGAGCCATCACCGAGGCTCCGCAGCTGTTCGAACTCGGGGTCGGCTCGATGGAGAAGTTGCGCCGCCTGCCGGGCTGGTCGCATCTGTACCGCCTCGCCGACAAATTGGGCGCAGCGGCTCCCAAGCGACCGGTGGTCTTTGAATGCGTCGGCGTGCCGGGGATCATCGACGGAATCGTCGGCGCGGCGCCCGTGCAGTCGCGTGTGGTGGTGGTCGGGGTGTGCATGGGCACCGACCATTTACGTCCGGCGATGGCGATCGGCAAGGAAATCGACCTGCGATTCGTCTTCGGCTACACGCCTCTGGAGTTTCGCGACACGCTGCACCTGCTCGCCGACGGCAAGGTGGACGCCTCGGCGCTCATCACCGGCGCGGTGGGCCTGGCCGGCGTGGCGCGCGCCTTCGAGGTGCTGGGCACGGCCGAAGCGCACGCCAAGATCCTCATCGACCCGCAGAGCAGCGCAGACGCGCCATAGCTACCCGTCGCGGAGGTACCGCCGATTCGTGACCGGAGCCGCAGGTCGCGACGTGACCGAACGCAAATCGCCGTGTTCATGTGACACCCCGCACAGTACATGCTACAAATAGTCATATTCCTATTAGGAATATGACTCGGTAGCAGCAGCCCAAGCCCGGAGGCCTCATGACAACGACTGTCGAAACCCCCAGCGCCGTCATCGACCGCGTATCCCTCGTCCTCGACGCGTTCGACGGTCCGGGCAGGCTGACGTTGGCACAGATCGTCCGGCGCACCGGGCTCCCCCGATCCTCCGCGCACCGGATGCTCGAGCGCCTCGTGCAGCTGCGCTGGCTGCGCCGCAGCGGGCGAGACTACGAGTTGGGTATGCGTCTGGTGGAGTTGGGCTCGCTGGCCGTGCACCAAGACCGGATGCACCGCGCCGCGGTCCCGCTGCTGCACGATCTGCATCGCGCGACCGGCCTCGTCGTGCACCTGGCCGTGCTCGACGGATCTGACGTCGTGTACCTGGAGAAGATCGGCGATCGCATGAGCGCGGCGCTGCCCAGCCGTGTGGGCGGGCGGCAGCCGGCCCACTGTTCGGCTGTCGGCAAGGCGATGCTGGCCTACAACGGCGATGCGTGGGACGGAGTCGACCTGTCGAATCGCCGCACACGGTACTCCATCGGCACGGCGGCGCAATTGTCGACCGAACTTGACAAGGTTCGTGCGCACGGTGTCGCGTTCGATCGGGAGGAGTCGCTGGTCGGATTCGGTTGTGTGGCAGCGGCAATCGGAGGCCCGGGCGAAGCGGTCGCCGCGGTGTCGGTGTGCGGGCCAATGAACAGGATGGCGTTCGACCAGCGCCTGGTGGCGCCGGTGCGGATGACCGCGATGGGGATCTGGCGAAATGTCGAGGACGGTCCCAAGCGGGTGGCTCCGACCCTGCAGCAGGCGCGTCCGCTCCGCGGCGGAGCCGCCGTGCGGCCAGTGGGCGCGCGGACCTCCACACTGCAATACGCATGAACCTAGACCCTCAGATCGCCTCGCTGATCGAGGCACTGGACTCGGGGTTCCCGCCGGTGCACACCATGACCGGTGCCGAGGCGCGCGCGGTCATCCGGTCGCGCTTCGTTCCTCCGGCGCAGCCCGAACCGGTTGATGCTGTAGAGGATGTGGACATTCCCAGCGGCGACGGTCCGATCGCGGCGCGGATCTACCGGCCGTCCTCGGCTGAGCCCTTGCCCGTCGTGGTGTACGCGCACGGCGGGGGGTTCGTGTTCTGTGATCTCGACAGCCACGACGGGTTATGCCGCAACCTCGCGAATCTCATTCCTGCCGTCGTTGTTTCCGTCGCTTACCGGTTGGCACCCGAGCACAGATGGCCGGCGGCTGCCGAGGACGTCTATGCGGTGGCGAAGTGGGTGTCCGACAACGCGGAGCGACTCGAAGGAGATGCGAGCCGGGTCGTCGTCGGTGGTGACAGCGCGGGCGGGAACCTGGCCGCGGTGGCGGCGCTGATGGCGCGCGACCGCGGCGGCCCGGCGCTGGCGGGCCAGTTGTTGCTCTATCCCGTCATCGGCGCCGATTTCGACACCGAGTCGTATCGCCTGTTCGGCCAAGGCTTCTACAACCCTCGCCCGACACTGCAGTGGTACTGGGATCAGTACGTACCGGCGCGCTCGGACCGCACCCATCCGTACGCGTCCCCGCTGTATGCAGACCTTGCAGGACTGCCGCCCGCGGTCGTCGTGGTCGCCGGCCACGATCCGCTACGTGACGAGGGTCTCGCGTACGCCGATGCGTTGTCCGCCGCGGGCGTTCGAACCGTACGGTGCGAATTCGACGGTGGCATCCACGGTTTCATGACGATGCCCATGCTCGACATCGCCCACGAGGCCCGTCGCCGGGCCACCAGGGAGCTGGCTCAGCTGCTTGCGGCGACTGAGGCGCCCGAGCTCGCCCCGTAGCGCTGTTCGGGGTCGAGCACGCAGTGCGTGCGCCCGAACACCGTCACCATGCACTTGTTGTTGTGGGTGCACCGGCTGCGCGCACCAGGGTCGGCGATCATCGTGTTGACGAGATCGGGCTCGCGCAGAAGGGCGCGGCCCATGGCCACGAAATCGAAGCCCTCACGCAACCCGGTCTCGACATGGTCGCGATTGGTGATGCCGCCCAACAAGATCAGCTTGGTGTTGCGCATCACGGGGACGAACTGCCGTGCCGCTTCGAGCATGTAGAGGTCGCGGTAGGAATAGCTGCCCATCACCCGCTTACCGGCCAGCCGAACGCCCGGCCGGAGTGCTCGCGGCATCACCTTCGCGAACTCCCTGACCGGCACGTCACCCCGGAACAGGTACAGCGGCTTGTACACCGACGAGCCCTGGGTGAGCTCGATGGCGTCGAGCGCGGCATCGCCGTCGAGCAACTGCACGGTTCGCAGCGCCTCGTCGATCCAGATACCGCCAGGCATCCCGTCGTCCATGTTCACTTTCGCGGTGACCGCGATCTGGTCGCCCACCGCGTCGCGCACCCGAGTCGCGATCTCCCGGACCAAGCGCGACCGGTTGTCGATCGAACCGCCGTAGCCGTCCCTGCGGCGGTTGATCAACGGGCTCAAGAACGAGCTCGGCAGATAAAGATGGCCGAAATGCAACTCGACGGCGTCGAACCCGGCGTCGGTCGCCACCTGCGCCGCCGTCGCGAACTGCTCGGTGACCGTGGCGATCTCGGCGCGGGTGATCTCACGGCAGTAGGCGAAGGATGTCGGGTTGATGAAGCGGCTTGGCGCCACCGCCGTGACGCCGGTGAGCCGCTTCGGCGCGACCACCCCGGCGTGGCCGAGCTGTGCGGCAATTGCGGCGCCGGCCCCGTGCACCGCGTCGGTGAGTTTTCGGAGCCCCGGTAGCGCCGCCGGGCTCATCACGATCTGGCCGGGGGCGCTCGCGCCTTCCTTCGACACGCAGCAGTACGCGACCGTGGTCATGCCGACGCCGCCCTCGGCGAATGCGAGGTGAAAGTCGATCAGGTCGTCGGTGACCATGCCGTCCGGAGAGCGGCCCTCTGACGTCGCGGCTTTGATCACGCGGTTGCGCAGGGTCACCGGTCCGAGCCGGGCAGGGGCGAACGGATCCATGGCACCACGATGCCGTCCGGATCCGGCGTCGGGCCCGCCCCTTCCCGATGGATGGGAGCGGATGGCCTGGTGCGCCGGTGCCCGAAATACCGTCGGGTCATGGGCGCCGTGTATGTCGTCGACCGCGTGGTCACGCAGCCGGGACGGGCTCGCGAGTTCGTCGACACCTACCTGGCCGAATACGCGCCGGGGGCAAGGGAGCGCGGGATGACGCTGCGTGAGATCCTGGTCAGCCCGCCCATCTGGTTCGACGACCAGTCGAACGTCGTCACGGCCACCTGGACCCTGCCCAGCCCGCGCGCCTGGTGGGAGATGACTTGGAAGGGCAGGCCGGACCCGTCGCTCGGGCAGTGGTGGGACGGTATCGCCGAGCTGATCGTGGAGCGAACCCGCAATGTCGCGGCGGCGGCCGACGACGTCGACGGGCTGGGCAGCGTGTGATGAGCATGTTCAGCGTCGTCCGCCTGATCGACACCGCGGACGACACGACCCGCGACCGCCTGGTGGAGCAACTGCGCGACGCGGCGGCCGCCTGCGGTGCCGAGCGGGCACTGGTTCAGCCGACACTGCCCGGCACCCGCAACGGCGGCGACCTTCTCATGCATCTGCGGTTCGACGCGCGTGCTCAATGGGACTCCGCTGCTTCCGCTTTCGACTCGGTGCTCGCAGATCCGGCCGTTCAGCGGGTCAACGGCGCCACCTACACCGGCAGTCCGGTCACCGCGTCGCAGGAGCGGGGCACCGTCTACCGGACGCTGCTGCTGCGGGTGCAACCCGGCACCGACGAGGCAACCGTCGCACGGTTCGAAGACGATCTGCGGCTGCTCCCCCGCTACGTCACGTCGATCCGCACGTGGCAGCTGAGCCGCGTCGAGTCGGCGGTCGGGAGCTCGCCGTGGACGCATGTGTTCGAGCAGGAGTTCCGCGATGTCGAGGGATTGATGGGTCCGTATCTGATGCATCCGATCCACTGGGCCTACGTCGACCGCTGGTTCGACCCGGAATGCCCCGAGGTCATCGTCCGCGACCGCGTATGCCACAGCTTTGCCGATCTTCGGAGTGATGCATGAATTCCGACGTGCTGCAGCGTCTTCTCGACGAACGCGACATCGCCCGCGCGCTCTACCTCGCGGCGCGGGCGATGGACGACCACGACTGGACAGGTGTCGCCGAAGTGTTCGCCGACGACGCGACGGGTGACCTCGGAACGGGACCGCTCGTCGGCAGCGCCGCCATTGTCACGCTCATTCGAAGCTATCTCGACGCGTGCGGGCCGACCCAGCACTTGCTGGGCAACGTCATCGTCGACGTCGCGGGCGACACCGCGGTATCGCGGGCCTACGTTCACGACCTGCATTTGTCCGCCGACAGCGCGGAACGCTTCTACACCATGGGCGACTACCACGATCGCTGGGAGCGACGCTCGGGGCAGTGGCGGATCGTCGAGCGCATCAAGGTCAATCGCGCACACGTCGGCCCGCTCGAACGCGTCTTCGGCGAAATGTGAACCCTGAGCGGAAAAGTGGGGCCGGACTTGCGCCCAGGGTTCACAAATGACGGCGCGGGGCGACTACTACCTGCCCGCGGGCAGGATGTTCGGATTCGCCGTCGCAGGAGGTTCCAGCGGTGGCAGCAGTTTGGCACCGTCGAGGCTGTGCACCGGAAGTTGTTGTGACCACGGATAGTGCAGGCTGAACGCGACGAGGCCGGTGCGTTCGGCGGCCGGCCGGTGACACATCGCCAGCACCGTCTCGGCCAGGTACTCGACCGGCTCGGTCGGGAACGTGTCCGGAATCAGTTGCGACGCACCGGGTGTGCGGATCGCAGACGACGGTCCGACGCAGTTGACCGCGATGTTGGCGTCGAGCAGTTCGGCCGCCAGCCCTTGAGTGAACCGGTGCAGCGCCGCCTTGCACGACGCGTAGATGACGTCGCCGGACGTCTTGTTGTACTCGCGGTAGGGCCGCACCGGCGCGACTCCGGTCACCGAGCCGATGTTGACGATCCAGCCCGCACCCAGGTTACGCATGTGCGGCACGGCGGCCTTGGTGAGCACGAACGGCGTCCGCAGGTAGTGCTCGACGGTGCGGTCGAAGGTATCCATGCTCATCTGCTCGACCACCGAATAGTCGGCGAAGCCGGCGTTGTTGACCAGAATGTCCAGCCGGCCCAGCCGCTCCACCACCGCAGCGACCAAGTGCTCGCGTTGTTCGGCGTTTTCCAGGTCGGCGGCGATTCCCACCGCCTTGCCGCCGCTGCGCTCGATGAGCTCGATGGTCTCACCGATCGTGCCGGGCAGTGCGGTGGCGGCACCGGCTCGCACCGACGCCGACGGTTCGAACGAACGCGCCGTCACGGCGACGGTGGCACCCTCGGCCGCAAGCCGTTGTGCCACAGCACGTCCGATACCGCGGCTGCTACCCGTGACGAGCGCCGTCCTACCTTCCAGCAATCCAGTCATGACAGCACGAAGTGTTCTTCGACGGGCTCCCGGTGCTGGTGCCACAGGTCGACCAGCCGATACGGCGTGGCCACCACGACACGGCCCGAACCGGACCGGTAGTAGGTGTGTGCGTTCGGAGTGTGACACCACACCGTCCGCGACATCGCGTCGTCGATGCCGGCGACGTACTCCTCGTAGGCGTCGCGCGTCACCTCCATGGTGGCGGCTTCACGCAATGCCATCAACTGCAGGCATTCGATGATGTAGTGCGCCATCACTTCCATCGAGAAGTTCGCGCCGGCCCCGTGACCGGGACTGTAGTTCGGCGCCGAATTGATGAACAGGTTCGGGAAGCCGGGCACCGTGCCGCCGCGGTAGGCACGCGGGCTGTCGCCCCACTCCGCCCGCAGGGTCCGGCCGTCGCGGCCGCGGATGTCGAGGGTGGACAGGAAGTCGAGATGGTATCCGGTGGCGTAGATGATCACGTCCAGGTCGATCTGCCGACCGTCCTGGGTGACGATGCCGCGCTGGTTGACCTCGGCCGGTTCGCTGGCCTGAACGTCGACGTGGTCTCGTGTCAACGCCGCGTAGTAGCCGCCGGGGTCGCGGATGATCCGCTTTCCGTACGGCGCGAAGTCCGGCGTGACCTTCTTCGCCAGTTCCGTTCCCTCGCCGAAGGTTTCGGTAATATAGGTCATGCACATCTGCAGCAGCACGTCGTTGGCCGGCGAGATCGACAGGTGTTCCTCGGCCCATTCGGGGTCCCGCAGGATCACCGGATAATTGTTGTCGGCGGTGGCCCAGTACGACTTCAGCCGATGCCAGTTCGCGTAGTAGGGCACGTGGCGACCCAGGTAGCGGCGGAACTCGGGCACGTCGTCAGACGACCGCTTGCGCGGGGCCACCCAGTGCGGCTGTCGTTGGAAGACCGTCAGGTGCTCGACCTCGTCCACGCAGGCGTCGACGATCTGCACGGCGGTGCACCCTGCGCCGATGATTGCCACCCGCTTGCCGCTCAGATCGAGGGACGGATCCCACTGGGCCGAGTGAATGCTGATGCCCGTGAAGCTATCTCGGCCGGGAACCTCGGGCCAGCGTGGCCGGTTGAGATAACCCGCGGCAGTGACGACAACGGTGGCGTAGCTGACGTCACGGTTGCCGTCGCGGTCGATCGCGTGGATCTGCCATTGCTTGCGCTCGTCGTCCCAGCACAGGGCTTCCACCTCGGTACCGAACCGGGTGTGCTCGCGCAGACCGTACTTGTCGACAAGCGCGACCAGGTAGTTCTGGTACTCCGCGCCCTGCGGGTAGTAGCTTGTCCAGTCGGGATTGACTGCCCGCGACAGCGAGTAGTACGCCGACGGCGTGTCGACCCCGATCCCGGGATATTTCGTGGTGAGCCAGGTGCCGCCGGCTTCGTCGTTGCGGTCGAAGATCTGGTACCGCACACCGGCATCGGCAGCGGCCAGCGCGGTGATGATGCCCGCGAGGCCGGCGCCGACGATCGCCACCGTCGTGGTCTCCGGAATTGGGACCGTACGCGGCAGCGTCGGTTGAGAAAGCTGGAAGCCGCCCTGTTCGAGCAGCAGCGGGACGAATTCGTCCTCGACCTCAGAGCCGAGCGCCACCGGCAGCAACCGGGTGAACAGCCGCGGATCGTCGGGGGCGGGCGCCTCAGGGGGGCGTGGCGTGTCGATCGCCTCGATGACGGCCGCGACGAGCGCTCCCCTGGTCTGGGCATCGGTGGTGCCTGCACGTTCGGGAGGATCGGGCACATGGGTGATCTTCGGTCCGTACCGATCGACGACCGACGGATCGCCCGTCAGCTGGGCGAGCACCGCAACCAGCACACCGGCGTCCGCCTCGTTCAGATGCGCCGTCAGTTCGTCGCGGTCAACCGTCGGCCTGGTTTGCGCATCAGCAGTCACGCCTCCGAGTATCGGAGCGAAAGGGTCGATCGGACACCGTCCTGCCTACTGAGCGGGACACGAGCCGATCCCACAGTGCCCGCCGCCATACGCTGCGCTCATGCAACTGGACACCGTGGTAGCCCAGGCGCGCAGCCATTCGCTCGGCGACATCCCGCGCCGGTCGGCCCGCAGGCAACCGGACAAGGTCGCGATCATCGACGGAGACGTCGTCCTGACGTTCGCAGAGTTCGACTATCTGGTGGACCGAGCAGCGGCAGCATTGCGGGACAACGGTTTTGCACCCGGCGACCGCGTGGCGCTGTTGGCGCACAACTGCTGGCAGTTTGCCGTACTGGCGTTCGCGACAGCCCGCGCGGCGGTGGTGCTCGTCCCGGTGAACTTCATGCTGACCCCCGAAGAGATCTCCTACCTGCTCGCCCACAGCAAGGCCAGCGGGTTCATCGTCGAGGCCGACCTGATTCCGACTGCCGAGCAGGCGATGCGGCTGGGCGGAGTGGTGCGTACGACGGCCGCTCTGATGCCCGCCGGACAACCCGCACCGCAGGGTTGGCACGACTTCGCCCAGTGGCTGACCACCACAGCCGCCGCACCGGCCCCGCACATCGATGACGATCAGCTTTTGCGGCTGATGTACACCAGCGGCACCGAGTCACGGCCGAAAAGTGTGATGCACACCAGCCGCACCCTGATGTGGCAATACATCAGCACGATCGTGGCCGGCTCGATGTCGGGTGACGACGTCGAGATCCATTCGCTGCCGCTCTACCATTGCGCGCAACTCGACAACTTCCTCGCCACCGACATCTACCTGGGCGCGACCAGCATCATTCTGCCCAAGCCCGATCCGGAGACGGTGCTGCGCACGATCGCCCGCCACCGGGTGACCAACTACTTCGCGCCGCCGACGGTGTGGATCAGCCTGCTGCGCTGCCCCGTTTTCGACGAGGTGGACCTGTCCAGCCTGCGTAAGGGTTACTACGGCGCCTCGGCCATGCCGATCGAGATCCTCAAGGAGATACGCGAGCGCCTGCCCGACCTACGGTTGTGGAACTTCTACGGGCAGACCGAGCTGGCGCCGCTGGCGTCCGCGCTCGGGCCCGACGAGCAGGAGGCCCACGGCGGAGCGGCCGGACGGCCGGTGGTCAACGTCGAGACGACCATCCTCGATGGGTGCGACCAGCCCGTCGCGACAGGAGTGGTGGGTGAAATCGCCCATCGCAGCCCGCATCTGATGCTGGGCTATCTCGACGACCCCACCAAGACGGCCGAGGCGTTCCGTGGCGGGTGGTTCCACTCCGGCGATCTGGGCTTCTACGACGAGCACGGTCTGCTGCACGTGGTGGACCGCAAGAAGGACATGATCAAGACCGGCGGCGAGAACGTGGCCAGCCGCGAAGTCGAAGAGATCCTCTACCGGCACAGCGGAGTGCAGGAAGCCGCCGTATTCGGGATGCCGCACCCGACCTGGGTGGAGACAGTGGTGGCGGCGGTGGTGGCACGTGACGGCGTCACGCTCACCGCGGACGAGGTCATCGCCCACTGCCGCGAACATCTGGCCGGCTTCAAGACGCCCAAGCAGGTCTTATTCGTCGACTCCCTGCCCAAGAACCCGAGCGGCAAACTGCTCAAACGTGAACTGCGCGAGCGCTTCAGCGCCGAATCTCTCACCCACTGAAGGAACAACGTGTTCAAAGGACGTATCGCGCGATTCGACGCGCCCGGCCAACCCTTCGAGATCGAGACGGTGAGCCTGGCGGAGGTCGGTCCGGGCGAGATCCTGATCAGGGTCACCCGCACCAACATCTGCGGATCCGATCTGCACGCCTGGCACGGCACGTTCGCGACGCGCGGACTCGGCGGTCAGTTGCCCACCGTGCTCGGGCACGAGATGGTCGGCGTGGTCGAGGCTCTCGGCGACGGCGTCAGCGCGGACTCCAACGGCGTGCCGCTGGAACCCGGCACCCGCGTAGTGTTCCCGTACTTCTTCTGTTGTCATCGGTGCCGCAACTGTCTGATCGGCCGGCGCAATGCCTGCCTGAATCTCAAGATGGCCATGCTGGGCCGCGCCGACGAGCCGCCGTACTTCGTCGGCGGCTACGGCGACTACTTCCTGCTGCCCGGCGGCGCAGTCGTCTACACCGTTCCCGACGGCGTGTCCGACGACGTCGCCTCCGGCGCCAACTGCGCTCTGTCCCAGGTGATGTACGGCCTCGAACGCGTCGACCAGCAACTCGGGGAGATTGTCGTGGTGCAGGGCGCCGGTGCGCTCGGTTTGTACGCGGTGGCGGTGGCGAAGGCACGCGGAGCGGCGCTGGTCGTCGCGATCGACGGGGTGCCCGAGCGTCTCGAGTTGGCGACGGCGTTCGGCGCCGACGCGGTGATCGACGTCAACGAGGCGGTCACCGACAAGGACCGAGCGAAGGTCGTGCGCAAGCTCACCGGCGGTCACGGCGCCGACGTGGTCGTCGAGGTGGTCGGCCATCCGTCGGCCATCGACGAGGGGCTCAAGATGCTCGGCCAGTTCGGCCGCTACGTGGAGATCGGCAACATCAACATCGGCAAGACGTTCGAGTTCGATCCGTCCCGGTTCGTCTTCGCCAACAAGACGATGGTCGGCGTCTCGCTCTACGACCCGGCGGTACTGTCGCGCGCGCTGACCTTCCTCGAGCAGCACCAGGACAGCCTGCCCCTGGACCGCCTTGCGGCGGCGCACTATCCGCTCGACGACATCAACGAGGCGTTCGTCGCCGCCGACGGCAAGCGCGACGTCCGCGCCAGCATCATCCCCTGAACGATAAGGACGTCCATGCACGACTACACCCGCAAGACGCTGTTCTCCGACGGGCAGTGGGTGACTCCGGACGGTCGCGATGTGATGGAAGTGATCGACCCCGCCACCGCACTCGAATGGGGCATGGTCAGCCGGGTGGTTCCGCACGATGAACTGCTCCCCCAGGCTCACGCCCTCGCCGAGCGCATCACGAAGAATCCCGCCCACGCGTTGCGGATGGCCAAGCGCCTGCTGCAAGAATCACGGGTGGGTTCGTTGGATTCGACGCTGGCCATGGCCGCGGCCATGCAACCGTTGGCTCACCGCGACCCCGAGCACGAGCAGCGGATCAGCCGGTGGCGGAGCCACCAATAAGGCACCGTGGCGAGCCACCAAAGAAACACGGTGGCGAGCCACCAATAAGGCACGGTGGCGAGCCACCAATGAAACAGAAGTGGAGGAGTCGGTGACGTCGCAGGTGTCGCTCCCCCGGCTGGTGCCGCCCGCCACCGTCGAGCCGGCGACCACGGGCCCGTTGCGCGCCGAGGTCCGCGCATTCCTGGCCGAGCAGCGCGCCGCGGGCGCGTTCACCGCCTCGGTCGACGCCTGGCTGACCGGGTGGGACGAGAAGTTCACGGCCGCGCTCGCCGCCAGAGGCTGGCTGGGTATGACCGTGCCGGTAGAGTACGGCGGCCACGGCCGTTCGTTCGTCGAACGCTTCGTGGTGACCGAGGAACTGCTGGCGGCCGGCGCGCCAGTCGCCGCGCATTGGATCGCTGATCGGCAGATCGTGCCGTCGCTGCTGAAGTACGGCACCGAACTGCAGAAGGCTGAGTTCCTCCCGAAGATCGTGCGCGGCGAGTGCTTCTTCGGTATCGGGATGAGCGAGCCCGACTCCGGTTCTGACCTGGCGAGCGTGCGCACGAAAGCGGTTCGTGTCGAGGGTGGTTGGGAGCTGACCGGCACCAAGGTGTGGACGTCCGGGGCGCACCGCGCACACGCGTTCATCGCGCTGGCGCGCACCGCACCGGTGGATCCCGACAATCGGCACGCCGGCCTGAGCCAGTTCATCGTCGACCTGCGCGGGCCGGGTGTGCAGATCCGGCCCGTCGTCTCGATGAACGGCGCGCATCACTTCAACGAGGTCGTCCTCGACGCGGCGTTCGTGCCGGACGCGATGGTGTTCGGTGCGATCGGCGACGGCTGGCGGCAGGTGACCTCGGAGCTGGCCTTCGAACGCAGCGGACCGGAGCGGTTCCTGTCGACGTTCGTGCTGCTCGCGTCGTGCGCCGAACAGATGGCGTCACAACGTATCTCCGCCGACGCTGACCTCGGGCGACTGGTGGCGCGCATTGCCGGCCTGCACCAGATGTCGACCGCGTTGGCGGGTGCGCTCGAGCGACACGCGCCGGCCGATGTGCCCGCGGCCGTCGTCAAGGTCCTCGGGACCACCACCGAAGGCGATATCGCGGAGTTCGCCGGCCAGTTCGACGACGGCGATATCGATCCGGTGTTCACGGAGCTGGTTTCGGCTGCGGCAGACCAGCGGCCGGGTTTCACGCTGCGGGGCGGAACGAACGAAGTGCTGCGCGGCGTGATCGCGCGGGGATTGGGTTTGCGTTGACGGAGACTTCGATGACCGGCGTGGACCCGGCGCTGGTCGAGATGATGAACGCGGTGTTCGCGGAACACCGCGGGGATTCGGCGCTGTGGCAGCAACTCGACGAGCTCGGCCTGGCGCGGCTGACTGGTCCAGACGAGGTCGGCGGCAGCGGCGCCGGGTGGTACGAGGCCGCCGAGCTCCTGGCCGCGGCCGCCCGCAACGGCGTGCGAATCCCGTTGGCCGAACACGACTTGCTGGCCTGCTGGCTGTTGGACACCATCGGGCTGCCGAGCGCCGGCGCGGTCCGCACGGTGTGTCTTTTGGACCAGCACGGTGTGGCACGGGGCGTGCCGTGGGCGGCGGGTGCTGACCGAATCGCGGTGGTATGGGACGACGGTGGCGAGTACCGCGCAGCCGACGTCGACGCCGAAAGCCTCTTCATCTCACCGGGATTCAACACGGTCGGCGAACCGCGCGACGCGGTCACCGCCGACGTCTCGGCCCTTGACGGGACAGCCGTGCCGACAGAACTCGTCACCCAACTGTGGCTGAAGTCAGCGCTGGTTCGGTCGATTCAGGTGTGCGCGGCGCTCGATTGGATCGTGCATATGTCCGTCGAGCATGCGACCTCGCGCGTCCAATTCGGTCGGCCGCTCTCCCGGTTTCAGGCCGTGCAACATTTGATCGCCGACCTGGCCGCCGAGGCTGCGCTGGCGCGTGCGGCCACGGAGGCCGCGCTGACCACGGCCGTGAGCACCGACTGGTCGGCCGACAATCTCGAGTTCTCCGTCGCGGCCGCCCGGTCGTGCACAGCCCATGCCGCGGAAGTGGTGGTGCGCAACGCCCACCAGGTGCACGGCGCCATCGGCACCACGCGGGAACATCGTCTGCACGAATTCACCCGGGCGGCCCTCGCCTGGCGCTCAGAATTCGGGTCGGTTCGATACTGGGACCGGCGCGTGACCGACGCGGCACTGAGCGCGGGGGCGGCCGGACTGTGGAGCACGGTCACCGGCTGACCCGACGACGAATCAAGGTCTGCCACCGTCACAGCGAGTACGTGAGCCCCAATCGGCCGTCTGACCGATCGCGCCGTTGTCACGCGGCATCGGGTGTCGGTCCGGCCCGGCTCTCGTTGTCGCTGTTAGGGTTCAATCCGCCATGATCTTCGTCGGCTGGACGGTGGAGCCGTTCGGGGCGGTGGTATTCGTTGACGCGGGCTTGGCCCGTGTCGAGGTCTGCGGGTGGGATCCACTCGACATCGTTGTCTTCGTTGATCCGCGTGGTCCAGCCCCCGAGACCGACGATGCGGTTATCGGGTCCACACGCCAAGCCGAGCTCATCGACGTTGGTTTGTCCGTCGTCGGCCCAGTCGCGATCCGCGTGATGGGCTTGGCAACCGTAGGCGGGCACGGTGCAGCCCGGCTTGGTGCAGCCGCCGTCGCGGGCGATCAGCACGATCCGCTGGGCCGGCGAGGCGACCCGGCGAGCCCGGAACAAGTCCAACGCCGATCCGGTCGCCCTGTCGAACACCGCCAGGTAGTGGCTGGCGTGTGCGGCCATCCGGATCACGTCGCCGATGGGAATGACCGTGCCCCCACCGGTGACGCCGACGCCGGCACGGCTCTCCAGATCCTGCAGTGTGGCGCGAATGATGATCGTGGTCGGTAATCCGTTGTGCTTGCCCAACTCACCGCTTTCCAAGACGCTGCGTCCGGCGGCGACCAGTGCGTCGTGCTGGCGCTGCGTCAGACTGCGGTGGTCGTTATCGATCTGGGCCTGCGACGGCGTCCCCGAGACGCAAGGATGCTCGTCGTCGGGATTGCACATTCCCGGCGCGGCCCACTTGGCGAAGATCGCCTCGTAGATCGCCCATGCCTCGGGAGTCAGATTGGCCCGAAGCGGGATCATCTTGTCCGATCCCTGGGGCCCCTTTCACACGCCGCGACGACGCGCGCGTTCGCGCTCGTCGGGTTCGGGACCGTCCTGATCGAGCAGGAACAGGATGCGCTCGGCATTGTCCTTCAATTCCTTTGGCCCCACGCCGATCGCGGTGCGCACCAGATCGACTTCGATTTGAGCGCGGGTAAGGGAGTCGACGGCGGGCGGGATACGGTCCATCGCGTCGCGCACGACCTTGACGTGCTCGCGGTTGATCGACCCGTGGGCTTGGGCCAGCGCGGTGCAGGGCAGCTCGGGCTCGAGCGGTTCGCCGGTCAGTGTGCGGCGTGGCGCCAACTGGGCGGCCTCGTCGAGCCGGCGGCCGGCCTCCCTGGTCGAGATGCGCCAGCGGATCGCCACCACGTCGCGCCAGGACTTGGCGCCCATCTCGGTGGCGGTGGTCTCGGCCTGCAGGCGCGCAAGCATGCGATGGCTCTGCGCCGGCAGCCGGCAGCCGGCAGGCGAGGGTTTCGAGCTCGTCGAGCGTCTCGACCAGTTCAGACTTGGTGAGCGCGGCGAGGCGAAGCGCGGCCAGTTCGTCGTATGCGGCGCGCAGCGCGGCAACCGTGGCCTGCACCTCTTCCGCACCCATAACTCGAACATACGTTCGATCTCTAAGGCTTTCGGGATGCAATTTCTAAGAGCTCCATGAGAGGCTGCTACAGAAATCCAACGCTTCGCAGCGGAGCTCGCCGAGTATGCGGCGAGCGGGTGGCGACGTTCCGCTGACCGGACACTAGCGGCGTCGACTCGACGACGCCGGGGTTGAATTCCCGCCATGAGCAACGACATCACGCTGTCCGAACTGCAGGAGTTCATCGCCGCCTACTGGTACGCCTACGACGAGGCGAACTATGACGAGATGGCCTCGGCGAAGGCCGAGGACATTCGCTTCATCACCCGCAGCGATTCTGGCGCGAGCCCCTTCGAGGAACTGATGTCACCCGAACTGCACGGTCGCGACGCCGTGATGGAGTGGCTCACCGACCATCGCAAGCAGAGCCCCTACCCGCTGCGCCACCACGCCACCAACCTGCACCGCACGGGCAGCGACGGTGACGTGACCCGCGCCCGCTTCTACATCTTCGTCAACCAGATCGCCAACTTCGTGCCGTTTGCCGTCTCGAGCGGGATCGCCAACGTCACCGTGCGCCGCGGCGCCAACGGACTCGAGTTCACCGAGATGGACATGGTTCTCGACACCACGAACTCGGTGCTGCTGTCCGAACTCGCCGCCGAGACCGCAGCATCTGGCAGCTGATTCGGTGACCGCTCACGAGACCTTCTCCGGTGGCGTCGCGGTCGTCACCGGCGCCGGCAATGGAATCGGCGCCGGTCTGGCACGCCACGCCGCCTCGCTGGGGATGACGGTGGTGCTGGTGGACATCGATGGGGATGCCGCCGCCAGTCTCCGCGACGAATTGCCCGGCGCGGTCGACGTGGTGTGCGATGTGCGCGATCCGGAGGCCATGGAAAGGCTTGCCGCCCAGGTCTACTCCGAGGTGGGACCGGTGCGGTTGTTGGTCAACAACGCCGGTGTCGAGCAGTTCGGCTACCTGTGGGACACGCCGGTAGCCAACTGGGACCGGCTGGTGGCGATCAACATCAGCGGCGTGTTCTACGGCGTGCGCGCGTTCCTGCCGCACATGCTGGCCGCCGACACACCGTCGTGGGTGTGGAACCTGTCATCGATCGGCGGCGTGGCGGTCGTGCCGCTGCAGGCGCCGTACATCATGAGCAAGCACGCGGTGCTTGCGCTCACCGAATGCCTACGCCTGGAAGTGGAATCGGCCGGCCATGCCGACCGGATCCACGTCCAGGCGGTGCTGCCCGGGGCGGTGAAGTCGAACATCTTCGAGGCGGCCGGCGGGGTCGACGGCGGTGATGTCGGGGCGGCCGAGGCGCAGCGGTCGGCGATGCTCGACATCAAGGCCGAGGCGATGGACCCGATCGCGGCCGCGGAAGCCGTTTTCGAGCAGGCAGCCGCAGGCGAGTTCTATCTTCTGACCCAGCCCGAGTATGTCGGCAATGCGATGGCGGAGCGTGCCGACATCCTGGCCCACCGCCGTCCCCCAGTACTGCGCACGAAGCGCCGTTTCGATCCTGCGACTCAATGACGACACCCAAAGTGGCTGGACCGCTGCTGGACCCGGACGCTGCCGCGCGCGTCGCGCAGTTCGGCGTCGTCGCGCCCATGCGTGAACGCGGTCTCGCCGCGGTGCGGGAGGGGCTGGAATCCGCGCCACTGCCCGAGATGCCGCAGATGGCCGACATTCAGGACTGGGTTATCGACGGGCCCATCGGCGACATCCCGCTGCGCATCTACCGACCGTCGCTGAACACGATGGCCCCGGTAATGATCTACTTCCACGGCGGCGGCATGGTGCTCGGCTCGAACCACTCGTTCGAGCCGTTGGCGCGCAACCTCGCCGACAAATCCGGCGCCACCGTGGTTTCCGTCGAGTACCACCTGGCGCCGGAGGCGTCTCCCCCGGCCCAGTTCGATGACGCCTACACAGCGACGCTCTGGGTTGCGGCGCATGCCGACGAACTCAGCGTCGACACTGCACGATTGGCGGTGGCCGGCGACAGCGCCGGCGGCACGCTGGCCGCGGCCGTCGCGCTGGCCGCCCGAGATCGCGATGGGCCAAGCTTGTTCGCCCAGGTTCTGATGTATCCGGGCCTCGATAAGGATCTGACGGTGCCGTCGGTCCAAGAGTTACCAGATGCCCCGATGCTCAGCCTCGCCGACATCGAGTACATGCACGAACTGGCCGACGGTCCGGAACACCCGTACGCGGTACCCGCCCGTGCGGACGACCTGTCCGGACTGCCACAGGCCATTGTGGTAACCGCCGCGGCAGATCCCATTCAGGATTGGGGCGAGCGGTACGCTCAGCGGCTGCGAGACGCCGGTGTGCAGACCACCGTGACCCGGTATCCCGGTGCGTACCACGGCTTCCTGATGCGGTCGGAGGCAACGGCGCGGGGCCGCTTGGCGGTGGCAGAGATCGGTGCGCTGATGCGCGCCAAGTTCGACAACCCGCTTCCGTTCTGAGCGGTGTCCCGGTCACTGGACAGGTGGGGGTCCGAAGCTCCGCGGCCACAGCACAATCGAGCCATGCTTACCGAACAGCAGCGCATGGAACTCTCCGACGTCCTTCGGCCGGCGTCGGCACCGCGCGAGATCGACAACCTCTACACCGACGACCAGCGCGAGCGCCTGCTCGACGTGGTTCGGACCCAGGGGCCGTGGCGCCTGATCATCGCTCAGCACTTCGCCTCGGCAGAGGAGCTGATGGCCACAATGAGCGGTATGTTCCCGGAGGGCTTCGAGCCATCGCTCGACTTGTTCCTGACCCCGACATTCCGGGGCTACTTGGCCAACTACGGCACTGTGCTGTATCCCGAATTGCACGACTGCTTCTACAACCAGCGGTTCGTCGATTACGCGAAGAGCTATTGGAACGCCGAGTACGCCAAGCCGGAGATGATGTTGTTCAACATCAACGGGCCGTGCGCCAATCGCGATCCCGGCCACCTCGACTCCCCCAGCTTCCGCGGTGTGCGCCACGAGAACGCGCCGACGTGGTTAACCAGCGTGATGGGCAAGTCCGGCCTGTTCCAGGATTACCTGATCAAGATGGCCCAGGTGATCACGTGGTTCTCACTCGACGAGGGCAGCGGCTTCACCTACTGGCCCGACGGTCCGCTCAAGCCGCCTCAACGCCTCCTGCCGCCGGTGTACAACCGCGGTGTGCTGGTGCAAAACGAGATGATGGTGCACCGCGGCGAGGCCAACGGACCGCTCGAGCAGCAGACTCCGGCCGGTCTGGCATTCGACACGGTGTTCACCGGCGACCCAGCCGACAAGAACTCGTGGCTGCTGAAGAACGGCGAGGACGTGATCGCCCGCCACCACACCGACGAACTGCGGTTCCTGGTGCACTGGTCGGCCGAGGTGTTCAGCGACTTCGACGAGCTGAAGACGAACATGGACGGCAGCGACGACCTGACGACCGACAAGGCCATCGACATTCTCGTCGACGACGCGGCCAAGAAGGGCGTCAAGCTGGACGTGCCCGCCGAGCCGCTGCACGACCCGGAGTTCATCGGGGCGCTCAATGCGGTCTACGACCTCGGCGGGCCGACGGAGTACCCCGCCGAAGCGCCGATCAGTGCGTTCCAACTCGCCTGACCGGTAAGGACTTTCAGCGTGGAGCGATTCAACGACCGGCGGATCATCGTGACCGGCGCAGGCTCCGGTATCGGCGCGGCGACGGTGGGCCGCCTGCTGGACGAGGGGGGAACGGTTGTCGCGTGTGACGTGTCGTCGAACGGTCTGGCAGCCACCGCCGCCGCGGCCGACAATGCAGGCACCAGCAAGCGGTTGACGACGACGGTTCTCGACGTCTCGGACGAGGTTGCGGTGGCCGAGGCTGTCGACGCCGCCGTCGTCGAACTCGGCGGGCTCGACGTGTTGGTGAACGCTGCGGCCATCCAGCGCTGCGCGCACACTCATGAGCACACGCTGGAGGACTGGAACGCGACGCTCGCGATCAACTTGACGGGCACGTTCCTGATGACCAGGCGTGCCCTTCCCGCATTGCTTGGTTCCGGTCGCGGTGTCGTGGTGAACTTCACCTCCACGGCGGCCTCATTCGCACACCCGTACATGGCCGCGTACGCGGCGAGCAAGGGTGGGGTGCTGGCCTTCACGCATTCTCTGGCGCTGGAGTACTCAAAGCAGGGCCTGCGTGCGGTCAACATCCAACCAGGCGGTGTTGCAACCTCTTTGGCGATGTCGACGCTGGACAAGATGCCCGACGGTTACGACCTCGGATTGTGGGCGAAACAGACGCCGCTGTTGCACGGCCGCGAGAACGAGATCCTGGGCGACCCGAGTTCGGTCGCGTCGGTCATTGCGATGGTCGCCTCCGAGGATGGCGCCTTCATCACCGGCACCGAGATCCGCGTCGACGGCGGCGCGCACGCCTGACGATCAGCGCACCACCACGTCGCTCGGCACCCGCGGCGAGCCCAGCATCTTCCGGTGCGACGGTGGTTGCCGGCCATCCTCGTCGGTGATGCCGTACCGCCGCGCGAGTTCGGCGCCGATCACAGTGTGGCCGCTGAACTCGTCGAGTTCGGGATCGCGGTACAGCGCGTCAATCACGCGGCCGGTGAACTCGGGCGTTTCGGCCTGTTCGGCCATGGCGGCCAACGCCTCCGGCTTGCCGTCGAACGCCGCACGCATCTTCTCGGTCAACAGGATTCCCATCCAGATCGACACGGTGCGCACCGGCGTGCCACGCAAGTCGACGGCCATATCGGCGGCCATCTTGTCGATGCCGGACTTCTGCGCTCCATAGGCCGGGCCGTGCATATAGCAGACTGACCCCGGCGACGATGTGAACGCGATCAGCCCGCGCGGACGGTTCACCATGAGCGGCGCGGCGTAGTACGACGCGACATAGGCCGAACGCAGACCGACATCGAGGATGTCGACGAGTTCGAGGTCCTTCTCCCAGAACGGCTTTGGGTCAGTCAGCGCGTCGTGCACCGCCGCGGCGTTGTTGACGAGCAGGTCCAGGCCGCCGCACTCGTCGGCCACCCGGGCGAAAACCGCCGCGGTCGCGGCATCGTCGCGATGGTCAACCTGTACCGCGATCGCACCGTCCCCGGCGTCCGTCACCGTCCGGCCCGTCGTATACACCCGCCAACCGCACGCCAGCAGCGCCCGGACGATGCCGCATCCTGCGCCGCGGCTTCCGCCGGTCACGACCGCGACGAGCCTATCGAGGTTTTCGGTCACGAACCGAGATTACGGTGCGGCGTGCACCGTCTCGTCGACAATCGGCAACCGGCCCGCGGCCACCGCGTCGTGGATCGATTCGGTCAACTCGGAACAGGACAGAAATAGCGCCGGCCTGCCGGGAGCGGCGAGCGATTCGGCGTTGCGACGCTGCGGACACCGCGCCATCGCGTCGGCGTTCCACTGCACGCTGGTCTGCTCCCAACTGCTCTTGCGGGCCAGCACTTCCGCGCCGCACGCCCGGCACGCCACCGGCACCATCGGCGCGTCGGCGAGCCGGTTGTCGGCCCGCACGGTCATCCGGTGGCGCCCGACCGCGCGGCGATGTTCGCCTCGACCTCCTGCTGCCAGGCTTCGCGCGGCCGAGTCACGTCGATCTCGTATTCGAACCGGTCCACCATGTCCGGCTCCACGTCCGCGACGTCGACATAGAACTGCTCGTACCACCTACGTAGCTGGTACACCGGCCCGTCCTCTTCACAGAGCAGCGGATTGTCGATGCGGGCCTTGTTCTTCCAGATCTGCACGTCCTGCTCGAAGCCCACCTTGACCCAGTCGCCGAGCGCGATCGCGGCCTGCATCGCCGCTTCGTCGGGCAGGTTCTCGGACTTCTTGACAATGATTCCGTATTGCAGCACGAAAGAATTGGCGTCGATCGGGTAGTGACAGTTGATCAGCACCGTCTTCTGGTCGTCGTACTCGAAGTGGTAGGTCAGGTCGTCGATCATGAATGAGGGCCCGTAGTACGACGCCACCGACGTCGTGCCGAGCATCCGTGGCTGGCCTTCCGCATCCGGGATGTCGCCGCGGGAGCCACTGTTCATGTACTGCGTCGCAATGTGCCCTTCGAAGATGTTCTTGAAGTGCGTCGGCATCGAGCCGTGGATGTAGAAGAAGTGGGCCATATCGACCACGTTGTCGATGATCTCGCGGCAGTTCGTGTTGACCACGGTCGTGTACCAGTGCCAGTCGGTCCACGCGTCGCTTGTGGCTCCGTCGATCCGGGGAATGGTGAGATTCTCCGGCGGCGGCTTACCCTCGGGGTCGTTCCACACGAACAACATCCCGTCCTGCTCGAGCGTCGTCCACGTCGCGGTACGCGCCAGACGCGGTGTGCGCTTGCTGTAGGGCACCTTCTTACACCGGCCGTCACCACCCCACCGCCAGTCATGGAACGGACAGGCGATCTCGTCGCCCTTCACCGTTCCTTGGCTGAGGTTGCCGCCCATGTGGCGGCAGTAGGCGTCGAGGACGTTGATTTTCCCGTCGCCGCCGCGGAACACCACCAGTTTCTGACCGAAGGCGTTGACCGAATGCGGCTGGCCGTCACCGAAGTCACGGATGAGCCCTATGCAATGCCATCCCCGGGCGAACCGGGTTGGCGCCGCCCCGGCTTCGATCTGTCGGACCTCGACATCGGACTGAACCGTCATGTCACCGTTGTACCGCCGGGCGCAGCGGGCCGACATCGCCTGTTCCACTCATCAGGAAACTTGCTGCGGTCCAGCGCGTAGGCGGCCTAGCGTCGAGACGTGACAACTGCGCCGCACGACACCATCCCCTCGAACTTGGCCGTCGAGGACAGCAGTATCGACTTACTGGTCATAGGGTCGGGCACCGGCATGGCGGCGGCCCTGGCGGCGCACGAGCAGGGCCTGCGGGTCCTGATTGTCGAGAAGTCCGATTACGTCGGAGGTTCCACGGCACGCTCCGGTGGAGCGCTGTGGTTCCCCGCCAGCAGCGTGATCGCCGAGAACGGTGGCGGCGACACCGCGCAGCGGGCACAGACATATCTCGACGCGGTGGTCGACGGCACCGCAGCGGCGCCACGTTCCTCGGCATTTCTGGCGCACGTCGACGCGACCATCGATCTCCTGCGTCGGACCACACCGATGCGGCTGTTCTGGGCGCGGGACTACTCGGACTATCACCCGGAGGCGCCGGGCGGTTCCGCGGCGGGCCGGACCTGCGAGTGCCGTCCGCTGGACACCGCGGTGCTCGGCGAGTACCGCTCGCGACTGCGCCCCGGTGTGATGGAAGTGAAGATTCCGATGCCGACGACCGGCGCCGACTACCGCTGGCTCAACCTGATGTCGCGGGTCCCCCGAAAAGGCTTGCCGCTGGTGGTGAAACGCCTCGGTCAAGGCGTCGGTGGCCTGTTGCTGGGCCGCCGGTACGCCGCGGGTGGTCAGGGCCTGGCGGCCGGACTGTTCGCCGGTGTGCTCGAGGCCGGCATCCCGATCTGGACCGCAACCTCCTTGCAGCGCCTGACCATCGATGACGACAACCGCGTGACAGGTGCGGTTGTCGAGCACCGGGGCCGGTCGATCACCGTCACTGCGCGCCGCGGCGTCGTGCTGGCGGCCGGCGGCTTCGACCACAGCATGGAGATGCGCTGGAAATTCCAATCGGAGTCGCTCGGCGAACATGCCAGCCTCGGTGCGGAGACCAACACCGGCGATGCGATCCGCGTTGCCCAAGAAGCCGGCGCGGCAATCGATCTGATGGACCAGTCGTGGTGGTTTCCCGCCGTCGCCGCCCTGCCCGGCGGCGCCCCCAGGGTCATGCTGGCCGAACGGTCACTGCCCGGATCGCTGATCGTCGACCAGACGGGCAACCGATTCGTCAACGAAGCGACGGACTACATGTCGTTCGGCCAGCAGGTGCTCGATCGCGAACGCGCGGGCAACCCCGTCGAATCCATGTGGATCGTTTTCGACCAGAAGTACCGCAACAGCTACGTCTTCGCCGCCGACCTGTTCCCGCGGATGGCCATTCCCGCGCCGTGGTACGACGCAGGCATTGCACACCGGTCTGACGACCTCGCCGACCTCGGCCGCAAGATCGGTGTACCGGAAGCACAGTTCGTCGCGACCGTGCAGCGGTTGAACGAAATGGCCTATGCCGGACACGATTCCGACTTCGATCGCGGTCGCAGCGCCTATGACCGCTACTACGGTGATCTGACCGTCACACCGAACCCGAACCTCCGCCCGCTCGAAAAAGGGCCCTTCTACGCGGTGAAGATGGTGCTCAGCGACCTGGGAACATGTGGCGGCCTGCGTGCCGACGAACGGGCACGGGTGCTGCGCGAGGACGGTACCGCCATCGACGGCCTGTATGCGATCGGCAACACCGCCGCCAACGCTTTCGGGGCCACCTATCCCGGCGCGGGCGCAACAATTGCTCAGGGTCTGGTCTACGGCTACATCGCGGCTCGCGACGCCGCCAGAGGCTAGTTGTCGGCTTCGGCCTTCTTCTCGATCTCATACCAGTAGTCGGGGGCCGGCCACGGGACCTTCGTGCGGCCGCTTTCACCAACGCGCGGGAATGAAGCTTCGGCCTCGTCGAGCTCTTTGATCATCTTCAACGCCAGTTCGCGCTCGTTGGCGTAGTACCGCTCGGCCCATTGCAGCGCCACCCGGGCGTATGCCCAGGAAGGATCCGCGCCCGCCCACCGGGCATCCTTGGCGGCCTCGCGATGCATCTCGTCGGCGTAGGCGACGTGTTCCTGCAGCACTTCCTTGAGCCGTTCAGGAGTCGTCAGATGTCCAAACGTCATCCGGAGCAGCGGACCGTGCTTGAGGTTCGGCGGATCAGCGGGCGCGTCGTTCGCCCAGCTCGTCACCGCCTCCAGACCCGCCTCGGTGATCTTGTACAACCGGCGGTTGCGCGGCCCCGAGTCGTCGGCGCGCGAAGTCACCAGCCCGAGTTTTTCCAGCTTCTTGAGTTCGGTGTAGATCTGGCTGTACGCCGGGCTGCCGTAGTAAAAGCGCATGCTCCAGTCGATCCATTTGCGAATGTCGTAGCCGGAGAGCTCGTACTCGTAGGACAGCATGCCCAACAACGCATAGCTCGTCGCCGCCAGGCTCGGCGTGGCGTCAGGAGCGTTGTCAGCCATTTGCCCAGCTTAACAATGGCAGGTCAGGCGTGTTGTCGCCTCACCACTGGCCGGGACGTGGTGTTGCTTACGTACCGTGATCTCCGCACGCTGAGCCGGTGACTTTACATTTCAACGCCCCGCACGCGGCAGTGATGCGGTGACGTCGGTGTCGCTGAAGCCGCCGTATGTGTCCATCAATGTTCTAGCCGACGATCAACGCGACCTGTGTGGCGCGGAGAAGTTCGACGGCGGCTACGGTGGCTTCGATGTCTGAGATCGACAAGCTGCGGGCGGTCTACGAACCACTCGCGCAGTCGGTGCGCCGGCTCATCGACATCAGCATCCGGTCCCGCGCGGACGTGGCGACCGTGAAGTCGGCGATCGACAAGATCGACGGCGCCGCAGATGAACTCGCGAATGCTTCTCTTCTGGACGGCGCGTTCGGGCTGGAGCACTCGAGTGATGGGCAGGTCATGGCGTGGGGCAACGTGGTGATGGGCGTGCGCAACCCCATCGCTGTTCCCCTGGTCGTGCACCACGAGGACGACGGGTCGGTGTGGGCGGAGTTCGTACTGGGCGCGGCCTTCGAGGGCCCGGCCGGTCACGTCCACGGCGGGGTGTGCGCGATGCTGCTCGATCACGTTCTGGGGGCCACCGCGCACAAGCCCGGGATGCCCGCTGTCACCGGCACTTTGACGCTGCGCTATCGCCGCGGCACGCAACTAGGGCGGGAACTACGGGCGGAGGCACATGTCGACCGAGTCGAGGGCGTCAAGACTTTCGCCGTCGGGCACATCGCCGACGACCAAGGCGTCACCGTCGAGGCCGAGGGTATCTTCATCCATCCGAAGAAAGCCGATCACACCGCCGGATAACGGCGAATGAGGAGATGAGACGGAAGCCCCACGGCTGTACCGCAATTGATCCAATTTGAGCTGCAGGACTTACGAGTCGCTCAGGCGGGCGTGCGGCTGCTCACCGGCTTCCTGCTGATCTTGCCGTTCACCGACCGCTTCTCCGATCTCGATGGTGTAATGCACGCTGCTCGGCGTCTCTCGCCGGTGGGGTGGCGATCAGCTTTGACGCCGTCGCCGCCCGGGTCGCGGCATGGATCGCCGTGGCGGCGTGCTGGTTGTGCTCGTCGCATTCCGGTATCTCGGTCCGCTACGAAACCGCGCTCCCCCGATGCCTCATATTGACGTTTGCGCCCCCATCCGCCTGGGAACTCCTCGCCCATGTTGATTCGACGTATCGCGCGCCCGATGCTGTCAGCAGCCTTCATCGCCAGGGGTGTGGAGGCACTACGCAGCCCGAAGCCGGCGGCTGACGCCGCACGCCCGACGCTGGAGGGCCTGAGCAAGCTGCCCGATCCGGTCGGCACCAATGTGCCTGCCAACGCCGAGACGGTCGCCCGCGCCACGGCGGCCGTGCAGATCGGTGGCGGGCTGCTACTGGCCACGGGCAAACTGCCCCGGCTCGCGTCGGCGGCGCTCGCACTGAGCGTGGTGCCGGGCAGCCTTGGCGGGCACACCTTCTGGGACGAGACGGACCCGCAGCGCAAAGCCGACGAACGGCGCGCGTTCATCACCGACGTCAGCCTGATCGGCGGGCTGATCATCGCCGCGGTCGACACCGAAGGCAAACCCTCGCTGGGGTGGCGCGGTCGGCGCGCGGCGCACAAGGTGTCCGAAGCGGTGAGCGCTGCACTGCCCGCCGGGGCGGCCGCCGGAGGTGCGCTCGCCGACAGTGAGTTCGCGGACAAAGTCGGCCATGGTCTTCATATCGCTCGCGAGCGCGGCGCCGAGCTTGCCGAGGTCGCGCGCGAACGCGGCGCCGAATTCGCCGAGGTTGCCCGCGAACGCGGACCCGAGATCGCCGAGCGGGCGCGCAAACGCGGAGCCGAACTCGCCGACGTCGCGCGCGAGCGCGGACCCGAGATCGCCGAGGTGGCGCGCAAACGCGGAGCCGTGCTTGCCGACGTCGCGCGCGAGCGGGGCTCGGAGTGGGCCGATGTGGCCCGCGACCGGGCACCCGAACTGGCCGAGACGGCGCGCGAACGCGCTACGGAGTTGGCCGAGACGGCACGCAAACAAGCCGACCAGGCACGCAAGCAGGCCGACCACGCGCGCAAGCAAGCGCGCAAAGAGGCCAAGCGCCAACAGCGCAACCTCCGCTGACGCCGGTCAGCGGCCCTTGTCCGCGCGGATCATCCGCGCGGTCCAAAGCGCACCTGACCTGCCCCGGTCACCGGTAGATTGGCTCGGATGACTAGCGGAAGTTACGGACCAGAGGCCGGGCAGTACGGCGGGTATTCCACTGGCGGTCGGCCGGGCGGCCTGCTCATACGCTGGCTCGCCCGGATCATCGACGGCATCCTCGTCGGAATCGTGAGCTGGTTGCTGGCTCTTGCCACCGACAGCGCCTCCAACATCATGGTGACCGGCTTCTTCACCGGCGGGTTGATGTTCGTCTACTTCCTCGCGTTTGAGACCGGCATGGGATCGACGCCGGGCAAGAAGCTGCTCGGTCTGCGTGTCCGTGGGCCCGGGGGTGCGCCCAAGCCGACCGCTGCGCAGGCGGCCATCCGCAATTGCTGGACGCTGCTTCCGATCATCCCGTTCGTCGGCGGCTTGCTCGGTGTCATCGCGATCATCGTCATCGCGGTGACAATCAGCGGCAGCCCCACCAAGCAAGGCAAACATGACGACCTCGCGGGCGGCACCCAGTTAGTCAAAGACTGACGAGGCCGGCGTTGACCCGCAACGGGCTCGGCGTCAGACCACCAGCCACAGAACGAGGCTGAACCCGAACGCGGTCAGGCCCAGCGTCGTTTCCATGACCGTCCATGTTTTCAGCGTGGTCTTGACGTCCATCCCGAAGAAGCGGCTGACGAGCCAGAAGCCCGAATCGTTGACGTGCGAGAGCACGGTTGATCCCGCGGCGATGGCGATCACCAACAGGGTGAGCTGGAAATTGCTCAGGGCCGCCTCGGCGGCAGCGGCACTGATCAGGCCCGCCGTCGTCGTCAGCGCGACCGTCGCCGACCCCTGAGCCACACGCAGCAGCGTCGCGATGATGAAGGCCTGCACGATCAGCGACATGCCCAGTCCCGACAGGGAGTCGCTCAACACGCTCCCGATACCGCTCAACCGCAGCACCCCACCGAACATGCCACCGGCGCCGGTGATCAGGATGACCGAACAGATCGGCCCGAGCGCTTTGTCGAACAGCGCGCTGACGTCGTCCATCGACCGTCCACCGCGCAGACCCAGCACCACGGCGGCCACGATCACCGTGATCAGCAGCGCGACACTGGTATTGCCCAGCAGCATCAGGTAACGCGCCCAGGTCGCGTCCTGCTCGAGCAGACCGGCAGACATCAGGGTGTCGAGCACGGTGTTGAACGAGATCAACACGAACGGCAATAGCAGCACGCCGAGGACGGTGGCGAAGGACGGAGCCGTTCGCGCGGCGGTGGCCACTCCTGCGGCACCCGTGCCATCGGTGCCGCCGGACGCGTGTCCGGGGGCGGTGTCCGACCCGCCGTTCATCTCACCGAACAGCGCTGTCGGGACGTCGATGTGGACACGGCGTCCGATCACCCGGGAGACGAGCAGCACGCCGATGTACCACGACAGGATGGCGATGGGGACACCGACGAGAAGGCTCACCCCGATGCTCGCGCCAAGGGCCTCGGCGGCCGCGACGGGCCCGGGATGGGGCGGCACCAGGGCGTGCATCGCGGCGAACGCCCCGGCGGCCGGCAGCCCGTACAGCAGCAGCGATCCGCCGAAGCGACGCGCGACGGTCATGATGATCGGCAGGAACACGACGAGTCCCGCGTCGAAGAAGATCGGGAAGCCGAAAAGCAATGCGGCAACGCCCAGTGCGAGCGGGGCGCGCTTCTCACCGAACCGGCCGATGAGGGTGTCGGCGAGCACCTGAGCACCACCGGTGACCTCGAGCAGGCGGCCGAGCATGACGCCGAAGCCGACCAGCAGGGCCACCGAGCCGAGTGTGTTGGAAAAGCCGTAGCTGAGGGCATCCGGGACGTCACCGACGGGGATCCCCGCGGCCAGCGCCGTCACCACACTGACCAGAACCAGCGCCACGAAGGCGTGCATCTTGACCCTCATGATCAGGAACAGCAGCAGTGCCACCGCTCCCGCCGCGATCAACAGGAGCGTGGTGGCTCCGTAGGCGGGATCGATTGCTTCCATGAGGCCTCCGAACTATCAGTGCCCGGTATGTTCCGGACGTCTCACGTTTTCGCGATGTTGTGCGAAGCACCGTGGACCGGCTATCTGGGTGTGCCCCCGTCGCCTCCGGCTGAGCGCGAACCTCTTGCGGCGACGTAGGTTTCGACGATGGCATCGATGCTCTGGTCGACGTCGATGTCGATACCGTTTTCATCGGGTTCCAACGGTTCGAGCGTCTCGAACTGAGAGATCAGCAGTGATGCGGGCATGAAATGGCCGGGTCGACTGGCCTGACGCCTGCCGATGACCTCCGGCGTGCCGACCAGATGCAGCAATTCCGTCTCTGAACAGTGTCGGCGCAACTGATCGCGGTACTTGCGCTTGAGCGCCGAACAGCTCATCACGCCCCCGGCCGTGCACTGCTGAGCCAACCACTGGCCGATCGCCTCCAACCACGGATGGCGATCGTCGTCGTCGAGCGGTTCGCCGGCGGTCATCTTCGCGATATTGGCCGGCGGATGGAAGTCGTCCGCATCCGCGAACGGCACACGCAAGCGCTGCGCCAGCGCGGCGCCGACGGTAGATTTTCCGCTGCCGGAGACACCCATTACGACGATCGGCGACGGCATTCGCTTCACCTACCCAGTTGTGTTTGGCGTCACACAGCATGCAATAAAAAGCATACTATTGCAATAGAGTCACGTATTAATATGCCTTTAGATTGGCTCTTGAACCTATGAGAAGATGTATCGGTGGCGTCTCAACCTATCGTCGGCGCACTGCACGGCAACCTGCTCACCGCACTGGGCACCGCGATTGTCTCCGGCGAGTATCCCGCTGGACAGGTGCTGACGCTTGACGGGGTGAGCGCGCGGCACGGTTTGTCACGAAGCGTCGCGCGTGAGGCGGTTCGGGTCCTCGAGTCGATGGGTTTGGTGGAGTCGCGGCGCCGCGTCGGCATCACCGTTCAACCGTTCGACAAGTGGAACGTGTTCGATCCCCGCCTGATTCGCTGGCGGCTGGACGCCGGCGACCGCGCCGCCCTCCTCGTCTCGCTTTCCGAGCTGCGCCGTGGCTTCGAACCCGCTGCGGCCGCGTTGGCCGCACGGCGGGCCGACCCGGACCAGTGTCGCGTCATGGCGGCCGCCGTATCCGACATGGTGATGCACGGACGCGCCGGTGACCTCGACGCCTACCTGGAGGCGGACAAGCTGTTCCACTGGACCTTGCTCGAGGCCAGCGGCAACGAGATGTTTCGTGCGCTGGGCGGAGTGGTCGCCGAGGTGCTCGCCGGGCGCACCCACCACGGGATGATGCCTGAGAGGCCGAACCCGGCCGCGATCGACCTGCACGACGAGGTGGCGCGCGCGATCAGGCTGCGCGACGAGGCCGCGGCCGAACAAGCCATGCGCGCGATCATCGACGAGGCGAGTTCGGCTGTCGCCGAACCGCCTCCCGGGCAGGCCTAGCCGTTGGCGGCCACCGGGGCGGGATGCGGCGACACCGCGCTGTAGTGGTTAACTTCCGACGTGGACAGGCAACCTACGCTGGCGCGCCGGTTCTTCGATCGATTCGAACCCGTGCACGCCGTCACCTACTTCGCCCCGGAAGCCCGCGCAGCACTCGACGGCCTTGGCTACAAAGGGTTTTGGATGGGCTACTTCGCGGCCAGGTCGGCGCCGCTGGGACGGGTACCGGCCGAAGTGGTGACCGCCGCGTTCTACAACTTCGCGCCGGACCGTGTCGCCAAGGCCCTGCCCGCGGCGTGGGACATCGCTTCTCCGGACGACGCGCTGCGGGCACGACGGGAATCCGCCGTCGCGGCGCTGCAGCGGTACGGAGTCGGGGACGGCGACGACGTGGCGACCGCGGCGGACCTGCTGGCCGAAGCGGCCCGCAACGCCACGCTGGACGGCCGCCCGTTGTACGCGGCCAATGCCGCCCTGCCGTGGCCGGACGAACCGTTGGCCAAGCTGTGGCACGCCGCCACCCTGCTGCGCGAACAGCGCGGCGACGGTCATATCGCGCTGCTCATCAGCCACGGGATAGCCGGACGCGAGAGCAACATCCTGCACGCCGCGGCGGGCCGGGTGCCCAAGGAGATGATCATGCGCAGCCGCGACTACGACGACGAAGAGTGGCAGTTTTACCGGGGCCGGCTGGCGGACCGCGGACTGCTGGACGGCGACGACCTCACCGACGCCGGACGTGACCTCAAGCAGCGGATCGAGGACGGCACCGACCGGCTCGCGCTGGCTGTGCTCGACGTCTTGGACGACGACGCGGTCGAGGCGCTGTTCCGCGCGCTGACACCGATCACCCGCAAGGTGGTCGCAGGCGGCGATGTGCCCGTCGCGACACCGATGGGCCTACGCCGTGACGACCTCGAAGACGACAGCGCCCATCTCACGGCAGGCTGAGCGTCATGGTGCTGCTCAAGTCGGTCGTACTTTTCGTCCTCGCCGCCATACTCGAGATCGGCGGCGCGTGGCTGGTGTGGCAGGGCGTGCGCGAACACCGCGGCTGGTGGTGGATGGGCGCGGGCGTGATGGCGCTCGGTGCTTACGGTTTCGTGGCCGCCTTCCAGCCCGACGCCCATTTCGGCCGGGTCCTGGCGGCGTACGGCGGGGTATTCATCGCCGGGTCGCTCGCCTGGGGCATGGTCGCCGACGGCTTCCGGCCCGACCGGTGGGACGTCGCGGGCGCGCTGATCTGTCTGGTCGGCGTCGGTCTGATCATGTACGCACCGCGATGACGCACGCTCGTAGCAAGGAGGGCGGGCTCCCTACACCTGGTTGCGGTTCCACTCCAGCCAGCCCACGCCCGTGCGGCCGTCGGCCGTCGTCACCGTGGCCCAAGCGCGCGGAAACTGACTGACCCGCCCGTCGGGCGAGGTCAGCAGTACCGGTCCGTGGCCGCGCACCTCGACGGTCGCGGTGATGTCGCCGGGCGCCAAAGTCAGCGTGGTCTGCACCGGTAAACCGTTGTCGGCGAACGACTCTTGCGCCGCCACGGTCTGCAACTCGATCAGCGGCTCACCGGGTGGTTGCACATAACCGATACCCATCGGCGGGGCGCCGGGAATGCGGATGTCGACGCCATGCAGGTGGGTGCCGTCGTCGAGATGCAACGCACTCCACACCCAGTCCATCGCCCACCAGTCGCGCAGACCCCAGGAATGGTCGCGCTGGCCCGGTACGTCGGTGAACGTCAACTCGCGCCCGTCGACGGTGACGGTGCCCGACACCGTGCACGGGATCTCATAGCGCGGGGTCACCCGGTACAGGTACGGCGTACCCACCGTCGTCCACTCCAGTTCCATCGACACGTCGACCGGGCGTCCGGACTCGTTGCGCAACAGCCCGGCCGGGTCGTCATAGGCCTGGCCGCGCCCGCGCATCGTGACGCGATAGGTCTTGAGTGGTTCGGCGGCGGTGAGCACCAACTCGATGGCACCGGTGTCCTCGAAGTCGAGCAGCGCGTACGTCGGAATGTCCGGTCCGCACACCAGACCGTTGACCCACGACGTCTTCAAATTCGGGTACAGCCCCAGTCGTACCCATCCGCCGATCTGCTGTTCTGGGTCGACGAAGTCGTAGTACCAGCTTTCGTTCCACAGCGGCTCGTCACCGGGAGGATGCTCGCCCTCGTCGTCGGCTGCCGGGGTAAGCGGTTCTGGGGTAACCGGTTCGGGGAGCGTGCTCAGCGCGTCGACGTCGAGCACATGTTCGCAATGCCGCTGCAGCATCGTCATGAACATCTCGTCGCCGCGGTCGGTCCGCTCGACGAGCATCGAGGAGATGATCGCCATCATCACGCCGGCGAACGTCTGCCTGCGCACCCCGTCGCGCACATCCTCGAAGCTGATCGGCGCCTCCGGGCCCAACGCGCGATGGTAGGCGCTCAGCAGCGCGTCGTAGTGCTCGCGACGAACGTCCACAGGCAGCGCGCAGCCGAGGAAGTACGCCACGTCCGTCATCGCCGGACCCCAGGTGACGGTCTGCCAGTCCACGACGGTCAGCGGCCGGTCGGCGCCGGGCTGGCCGAACAGCATGTTGTCGAGGCGGTAGTCGCCGTGCACGAGCCCCTTGACCCGGTCTTCTGCCGACTCTTCTGCCAGATATCCGTCGAAGCTGGCGACCAGCCGTTCGCACACCGTGCGGTACTCGGGTGCGATCTTGTCGGCGTAGCGTTCGGCGAATCCGGCGTACAGACCCGCGATCAACGCCTGGTTGACCGGAGCCTCCCGGTTGAGCCACTCGGCGCTGGCCGCCGCCGGATCGCCGAGCAGCGGGCTGTGCAGCCGACCGAGCTCGGACACGGCCAGCATGGCCTGTTCGGCTGAGGCGCCGCGGATTTCGTCGCCGACGACCGCGGGCCCAGCGTCGCCGAGCAGCAGATGGAATGCTCCGGTCTCGGCGTCGAACCCCGAGGAATAGCACGGTGCCACCGGCCCGCCGATGCGCGGCGCGATGTCGGTGTAGAACCGCACCTCACGTTCGTAGAGGCCGAGCGCCAACCCGGTCTGCCTGCTCACCGGGTCGGTGGCGGCCACCTTGAGTACGACCGACCCCGGCCCGTCCTCGCCGTTCGCGTAGGTCAGCGTGACGCGGTAGCACTCGCTCATCTGGCCGGTGCCGATGCGTTCGAAAGCGAACTCCGCAACCGGTGAGCCGATCGTCGAAGCCAGCCAGTCGGTGGTCAACTCTGCTGGCCGCTCGACGACGTTGGTGGGGGGCACTGGTCACCTCCGTGTGACGTTCCGGGTGGCATCCCGGGTGGAGGCCACTATCGCACGGCCAGCGAGAACCCTTCCCACGCCTCCCGACGGGCGGCGTGGGGGTCGTATTCGACGCGCGGGCGGTGATCGAAAACCCGCACGGCGCGGTCCGCGCTGGAGTACGGCGGCCAGTCCGCACCGGGGGTGCCTGTGCGGGCGAACTCGTTCCACCGGCGTTGCACGTCGTCGCTGACCCGCAGCGCGGTTCGGCTGTCCCCGGCCGCGGTGAGCAGTCGACCCAGCTTCGTGCGGTACACATCGAACACCGCCAGCAGTTCGGTGGCGTGGGTGGCGCCGAGACCCGACCAACGCAGCGGGCGCGGTGCATAGTCGTAGCGGTACAGGTACGTCGGTGCGTGGCGGCTGTGCGCCTCGGCTATCTGCCATGCGGCCGAGCCGAATGCGAAGTCGCTGCCGAACTGGATGCATGCCCTCTGGTCCGGATAGCCCGGGTAGGCCGCGGTGATCCGTTCTCGCTCTTCGGGTTCGGCTTCGGCGAGCAACCTCTCGATCATCGGCTCCGACATCGGCAGCAGCTTCAAAAAGCGGCCGAACAGCTTCGCCTCTTCGGCGTTCGTCCCGACGATGAGCGGCACCCGGTGCGCCTTACCGGTGCGCATCGCCGCCACCGGATCCAGTGGCAGATAGTCGGTTCCGCTGGTGGGTCCCGCCGCGAAGGCGCCGAGCATCTCGCGCTGGCCTTGTTTGATGAGCCGTTCGAAGGCGCTCACCATTTCGGCCGGACGGGCCGCCAGCACTGCGTCGGCGCCGTCACCGTCCCGAGCGCCGAGCAGCGTCGCAAACCTCGACGCGTACTGCGCCGCCACCTCGGGGGTTCGCACCATCCCGGCGGCCGGACTCTCCGAAATCGCTTGGGCGAAGAGACCTTTCGCTGCCGGCACGGCCAGCAGTGTGGCCACGGCGTGCGCGCCTGCACTTTCGCCGAAGATCGTCACGTTGTCCGGGTCACCACCGAAGACCTCGATGTTGTCGCGTACCCAGTGCAGCGCCATCACCAGATCGCGTAGATACAGGTTGTCGTCGATGGTGACGTCCTCGGTGGACAGCGACGACAGGTCCAGACACCCCAGCGCGCCCAACCGGTAGTTGACCGAGACGTACACACAGCCGCTGCGGGCCAGCGCCGCACCGTCATAGATGGGTGTGGCCGAACTGCCCATGAAGTATCCGCCACCGTGGATGAAGACCATCACCGGCAGCGAAGACTCCGAGCGCCTCTTCGGGCTCACCACATTGAGGGTCAGGCAGTCCTCGCTCATCGGCTGATACTTGCCAGGCGCCAGCAGCGTGTACATGCGTTGCTGGGGCGCGCAATTGCCGTAGCCGTGGCAGTAGCGCACACCGCGCCACGGCTGCACGGGCGCCGGGGCACGCAGGCGCAGCGGACCGACCGGGGGGCGGGCGTATGGAATTGCTCGCCAACGGTGCACGCCGTCGCGGGTGAAACCCTCGATCGTTCCGGAGTTGATCGCTGCGCGGACGGTATGTTCGTGCATCATCCGACGTTAGCAATGGTCTTCCGCCGCGCCTGGTCAGGGATTGCGTGTCGGCCCGCTAGCCTGGCCGGTATGCGAATGGCTGTGCTGATCGCGTCTGTTCTGGTGGCAGGATGTTCCTCGACGACGGGCGGGCAGGCCGAGCGAATCGAACCGATTCCACCGTCGCCCTCGGCGAGCTCGCCGTCGCGAACCACGACCACGCCGAAACCGACCACGCCACCCGCCCCTGGCGCTCCGGTGGCCGACGTCATCGCCTGGGTCGAAGCCGGCGAACCCGCTGACGCCGGCCGGTTCCACTCGGCCACCCGGGACGGCCAGACCACGGACCTCGGTCAGGACGTCGCGTTCACGACGCCGTCGGGCAAGACCAGCTGTATGACCGACGCGGACTTCAGCGACGGCGCCCTGGCGTGCCTGGTGGACCTCGTCGACCCGCCGCCGCGGCCGGCGGATGCCTACGGCGAGTGGAAGGGCGGCTGGGTCGACTACGACGGAAAGAGCGTCACCGTCGGATCCGTGCACGGTGACCCCGGCCGGTTCACTGTCGGTCAGGGTTCCGAGCTGCCGTACGGGCAGGTCCTCGCGTTCGGGGACTACCGGTGCCGCACCGACCCCGTCGCGCTGTTCTGCGTCAACTACGCATTCCAGTCCGCGGTCGGGTTCAGCGACGCCGGCATCGAGCCGTTCGGCTGCCTGAAACCGGTCAGCGCACCGCCGCAGACCGGCGAGAAGTTCAGCTGCTGACCGGCGGCCCGTTTCGCCGCACGATCGGCGAAGTCTGCGGTCAGCGCCAACCGTCAGCGGCCTTGGCCGCCTGCATCAACGCATCGCACAACTCCCGCAACTCGCCGGTCTCCGCACCCTCTTCGATGGCCGTCGCGACGTCCTCGGCGGCGCATCGAACCTGGTAGACACGATCCGAGAGTTCGGCAGCCTCCTCGGGGCTCAACACCACCGCGTCGGGCGCCAACGAAGTGCCTCTGATCAGGCTGCGCTGCTCGTATGCGCGCTGCCGACAGGACTGCCTGCAGTACTGCCGACGCCGGCCCAGTCCCACGTCGGCGACCTCACGACCGCACCAGCGACAAGACTGAGGGCGCAGACGCTTCTTGATCCCGGTTGTCACGGACGTGACTGTAAACCGCGGGTCAGCCGATTCCCGGTATCATCGACGGTCGAGTCGGGAACTTCACAGCATGCTGCTGCGTTGAATAACCCGGACCAATACGCGCTGATCGAGGAGTGTTTGACGATGGCTGATCGTGTCTTGAGGGGAAGTCGCCTCGGAGCCGTGAGCTACGAGACCGACCGTAATCACGACTTGGCGCCGCGTCAGGTCGCGCGCTACCGCACCGACAACGGCGAAGAGTTCGACGTGCCGTTCGCCGACGACGCCGAGATCCCCCACACCTGGCTGTGCCGCAACGGCATGGAAGGCACCCTGATCGAGGGTGACGCACCCGAGCCCAAGAAGACCAAGCCGCCGCGGACGCATTGGGACATGCTGCTCGAGCGCCGGTCGGTCGAGGAACTCGAGGAACTGCTCAAGGAGCGGCTCGACATCATCAAGGCCCGCCGCCGCGGCTGACCCCCACCCCGAGCCCCTCACCAGCAGCGGCCGCCTCATCAGCCGCGAGCGACCGCTTGCTGCCAGCAGATCACGGCGTGCCGGGGGAACAAACACGGTCGCTCGCGGGATTTGTGCGTGTGCGTGTGCGGTCAGTGCGTGACTCGCGCCCCACGGGCACGGTTGAAGCGGCCTCGGATACCCCACTCGGCGACCTTGAACAGGGCTTCGCGGATGTTGGATCCGCTCATCTTGGACTGCCCGAATTCGCGCTCGGTGAAGGTGATCGGCACCTCGACGACGACGAATCCATTGTTGATCGAGCGCCACGTCAGATCGATCTGGAAGCAGTAACCCTTGGAATCGACGGCGGACAGGTCGATCTTCTCCAGCACCTCGCGGCGGTATGCGCGATAACCGGCGGTGATGTCGTGAATGTCCACGCCCAGCAGGACGCGGGAGTAGCCGTTGGCGGTGCGCGACAGCACCAGGCGGCGGCGCGGCCAGTTACGTACCTGTCCCCCGTCGACGTAGCGCGAGCCGATCACCACGTCGGCTCCGGCATCGATCGCGTCGAGCAACCGGTACAACTGCTCGGGCGGATGACTGCCGTCGGCGTCCATCTCGACGAGTACGTCGTACTCGCGCCCCAACCCCCACGCGAACCCGGCGAGGTACGCCGCGCCAAGGCCGCCTTTGGCCGTGCGGTGCATGACGTGAATCCGGTCCGCATCGGCGAGTGCGAGGTCGTCGGCGAGCTTGCCGGTGCCGTCGGGACTGCCGTCGTCGACGATCAGGAGATGGACGTCGGGCCTCGCCGTCTGGACGCGGTCGACGATCAGCGGCAGGTTCTCCCGCTCGTTGTAGGTGGGGATGATGACCAGCGTGCGCTGGCTTGGGCGTGCCCCCGGGTCCCGGCCCGTCGTCATTTAGCTCCTCTATCTTTGTTGTCGCCGCTCAATCGGCGACGCACAAAGCTCTCATTGTGCAGTATCGCGGCGATCAGACTGCCCACGCCGAGGGCGATCAGCAGTCCCTCCACCAGCGGTCCCCACCGCGTTGCCGTTGTGAGCTGCGTTTTCAGCCGTACCGCGGATTCCAGGTAGGCCGGCTCGTAGAACGCGGTACGCGACAGCTCACGGCCGTCGGGCGCGATGATCGCGCTGATACCCGTCGTCCCGGCCACCACGACGTAGCGGTCGTGTTCGACCGCGCGTAGCCGGGCGAACGCGAGTTGTTGTTCGCTCATCGACTCGGTGAAGGTCGCGTTGTTGGAGGGCACGACGAGCAGTTGGGCGCCGTTGCGCACCGCCTCGCGGGGCGCCCGGTCGAAGATGACCTCCCAGCAGGTTGCCACGCCCACCGGCACACCCGCGGGATGCACGACGCCGGTGCCGTCGCCCGGCACGAAGTACCCGGCGCGGTCCGCATACTCCGAGAACCGCCGGAAGAAACTGCGCCACGGCAGGTACTCCCCGAACGGCTGCACGATCTGCTTGTCGTGGCGCTCGCCTGGCCCGCTGCCCGGATTCCACACGATCACCGAATTCGTCGACGCCGGATTCTCAGCGGTGGCCCCGGGCGCCTCGACCACCGCGCCCACCAGAATCGGTGCATCGATCGCCGACGCGGCAGCCGAGATGGCTTCGCTCGCATCGGGATTGGCCAACGGGTCGATATCAGAGGAGTTCTCCGGCCAGACCACGAACGTCGGGTGCGGTGCCCGCCCGGCCCGCACGTCCTCGGCCAACCGCATCGTCTCGCGGACGTGGTTGTCGAGCACGGCGCGCCGCTGGGCGTTGAAGTCCAACCCGAGCCGCGGCACGTTGCCCTGCACCACGGCGACGGTGATCGACCGGTCGTCACCGGCGCCGACCCCGGACTGGCGGACGTGCGGCCACGTCAGCGCGGTGACGAGCAGCACCACGCTGATACACACGCCGGGCACCACCACGGCCGGCGGCGCGGCGGTGACTCCGGGATCGCGTCGAAACCACTGCACAACCTCGAAAACAATTGCCGCCAAGCAGAATCCGACGAGTACCACGGCGAACGACAGCAGCGGTACCCCGCCGAGTTGGGCGATCGACCGCAGCGGGCTCTCGCTCTGGCCGTAGCCGACGACGCCCCACGGAAACCCGCCGAAGGGCAGCGTCGATTTGAGCCACTCCTGCGTCGTCCACAGGCCGGCGAACCACAGCGGCCAGCCCGGCAACCGACGGACGGTCACCGCGGCGGCGCCGAACAGCGCGGGGAACAACGCTTCGACGAGCGACAAGCCGATCCACGGCACGGGACCGACGAACGTCCCGACCCACGGCAGCAGCGGCAGGTAGAACGTCGCCCCGAACAGGAAGCCGTAGCCGAATCCGCCGAGCGGCGTTGTGGTTTCGCGCGTCAACACCCAGGCCAGCAGCGCGAAAGCGAGGAACCCGAGATACCACCACCCGAACGGCGGGAAGCTCAGACACAGCAGGACCCCGGCGACGATGGCGACACCGAGTTGCGGCAGCCGGTTCACCACCGCCTGTCCGAACCCCCTGAACCTGGAACGCATCTCAGCCATGGATGACGACACCCCGGTGGACCGTCTGCCGGCACCGGGGCGACGGACCGTCGAGTCGCGGCAACGGCGGTACACGCGACCGCTGGTCGGTCGACCAGCGCTGCACCGCGTCGGTCGGGGCGCTCACCTCGAGTTGGTCGGCGTCCCAGACGGCGTACGACGCCGGCGCGCCGGGAACGAGCGTGCCCGCGAGCCCGTCCCGCACGCCGGCGGCCCGCCAGGCGCCGCGGGTGAGCGCCGCGAACGCCGCACGCGCCGACAGCGCACTGCCCGGAGTCTGATGATTCGTCGCCGCCCGCACCGTCGCCCACGGATCCAAACCGGTGACCGGGCTGTCTGAGCCGAACGCGAGGGGCACGCCTTGGGATGCTAACAGCGCGAACGGGTTCAACGATCTGGCTCGGTCGGCCCCGAGGCGCTGGGCGTACATCCCTGTCTCGCCGCCCCAGAGCGCGTCGAAGTTCGGTTGCATGCTGGCGAGCACGCCCCAGGTGCCGAGCTGGCGCGCCTGCTCTTCGGTGACCATCTCCAGATGTTCGAGCCGGTGCCCGCACCGGGCGACGGCGGGGGCGCCGAAGGTCTCGACGACGGCTTCGAACGCCTCGACCACGGCGGCGACGGCGGCGTCGCCGATGACGTGGAAGCCGGCCGTGACCCCCGCGTCGGTGCATGCGTGCAGATGAGCCGCGATGGCGTCGGGTTCCAGATAGGTGTTGCCGAAACAGCCCGGCGCGTCGACGTAGGGGTGCTGCAGCCAGGCGGTGCGCGAACCGAGCGCGCCGTCGACGAAGAGGTCGCCGGCCAGTCCGCGGGCGCCGGTGCGTTCGAGCAGGGCGCGCGCCTGACTGGCCGTCGTCACCGCTTCGCCCCAGTACCCCACGACCTCCACGCCGTGCTGCACGGTTCGGATCTCATCCCAGTCGTCGAGCCCGCCGATGTCCGGACCAGCACATTCGTGCACGGCGACGATGCCGGTCGCCGCCGCCGCGTCCAGCGCGCCCGATCGTGCGAGGTTGCGCTGTTCCGGGGTCAACCGGACTCGTGCGGCGGCGCGGACCAGGTGGTGCGCGTCGGCGGTCAGCGGCCCTTGCGGGGCGAATCCCGTCGCATCGGCAAGGTCGGGGCTGAGCCTGCGCAGCGCGGTGGACGCCGCCGCCGAGTGCGCGTCGATCCGGGCCAGGTAGGCGGGCCGGTCCCCGACGACCGCGTCGACGTCGGCGGTGCTGGGTGGGGTGCGTTCAGGCCAGTTCGACTCGTCCCACCCGTGCGCCCAGATCAGACCGTCCGGATGGGCGCGGGCATAGTCACCGACCAGCGCCAGGCAATGCGTCAGCGAGACGGCAGATCGCAGGTCGAGCCCGTAGAGCGAAAGCCCGGTTGCGGTGAGGTGGATGTGGCTGTCGACGAACGCCGGCGCGACGAATCCTCCGTCGAGGTCGACGACCTGCGCGTCCGGGAACTGTCCGCGGCCCACGTCGTCGCTGCCCAGCCACGCGATCACGCCATCGCGCACGGCCAGCGCCGTGGCGTCGGGCATGGCGGGGCTGTGCACCCGCCCATTGAGCAGAAGGGTCGTCACCTACGGGAGGTTCTCACGTCCCCCATCGGCGGGACCCGGCGGCGTGGGCCTGGGTGGATTCGGCCGGACTGCGCGCTCCACGGCGGGTGGTTCCATGTCGACCACGTCGACGACCTCGCCGTCGATGTATTCGGTGCGTCTGGTGGCCGCATCCCAGCCAGCGACGCCCACGGTCACCAGCGGCATTCGGCGCGCGGCCAGCGCGGCCAGCAGCGGACGGCCCGCCGACCTGGTCGGCGGGAGCAGCAGCAGCGCACCCACGACGGAACTGGCCAAGCCCGGAATGACGACGAGCACGGTGCCGAGCGCGACAAGCACGCTGTCCGTGGCTGCACCATGCAGGTTCGACGGCGTCAGGCCTGTGCGTAAACGGCCGATATGACGTCTGACCTGCGAACCGGCCAATGCGACGCCCAGCGCGAACGTTGCGGCCAGAAGCAGCAGCGTCCAGCCGACGCCGATCGTCGACGCCAGGGCCACCACGACCGCGATCTCGATGAGCAAGTAGAGCAGAAACAGCCGCATATGCCTTGAACGTACGGACCGGCCTCGCCGGTTCCGTAGATTGGCGACGTGACGACGATCAAGCTCGACACCCCGGACGGACCGATCGACGCGTTACTCGACACACCAGGTGGCGACGGGCCCTGGCCTGCGGTGGTTGTGGTGCACGACGCGATCGGCTACGGCCCCGACAAGGAAGCCATCTCGGCGCGCATCGCCGGTGCGGGTTATCTCGCGATCACACCCGACCTGTACTCGCGCGGCGGGCGAGCCCGGTGTATCACGCGGGTGTTCCGCGAACTGCTTTCCAAACGCGGCCGCGCTCTCGACGACATCCTCGCCGCCCGTGATCATGTGCTGGGCCTGCCGGAATGCACAGGTGCGGTCGGCATCGCAGGGTTCTGCATGGGCGGGCAGTTCGCACTGGTGATGTCGCCCAGGGGCTTCGGTGCGTCGGCGCCGTTCTACGGCACGCCTCTGCCCCGTCCGCTCGACGAGGCGCTGACGGGCGCCTGCCCGATCGTCGCCAGCTTCGGCCGCCGCGACCCGATCGGTATCGGCGCAGCTGACCGACTCCGAAAAGTCGTTCAGGACAAGGGTATTGCGGCTGACATCAAGGTCTATCCAGATGCCGGGCACAGCTTCGCCAACAGGTTGCCGGGTCAACCGCTGCTGCGGGTCACGGGATTCGGCTACCACGAGACGGCAGCGAACGACGCCTGGACCAGGGTGTTCTCCTTCTTCGCCGAGCACCTGCGGGCTACACCGCGGGCTTGATCTCGATCCCGATGTGGACCTTGTCGATGCCGCCGCGGATGAGCGCCTGCGGGATCCACCACCACGCGTGCCACCAGTAGCGCTTGGTGACCTTGTCGAACACGCTGCGGGTGTGATCTTTGGGCAGCACCCGGGCGACCGCTTCGACCGGCTCGCCCCTGGGCTTGCCCAGCGCGCTGGACTTCTGGATGGTCACTCGCGGGGTGTTGTTGATGCGCTTGGTCTTCCACGAGCCGTCGTCGGTGATGACGAGCAGGCGTTCGCCGTCGGGCGCACCCCAGATCGGGGTGGGTTTGGGCCTGCCGTCCTTGGTGAAGGTGGTCAGCAGGATGTACTTCGAGCGGGCCACCTCATCGAAGGCCTCGGTGTCGGCCATGGTCATCCCGGCTTGATCTCGATGGTCACGTTGTTCGTCATTCCCCCGCGCAGCTTCGAGAAAACGTTGAACGTCTTGCCGAGCAGGCCGTAGCGCTTGCCGAGCGCGTCGTAGGTCGCGCCGTTGGCCGACTTGTCCAGGATAGTGGCGACGGCTTCGACCGGTTCACCCTTCGGGTTGCCGCGCATGTCGCACGGTGCGATGGTCACCCGGGGGGTGTTGCGGATGCGCTTGACCTTCCACGACTTCTCCTGCGTGATGGCGATCAGGCCGTCCCCGTCGGGCACCGCCCAGATCGCTGTCGGCTTGGGTCTGCCGTCCTTGGTGAAGGTCGTCAGCAGGATGTACTCGGACTTCGCGACGTCGGCAAAGGTGGCAGACACGCCACCAACTTAGCCCTCCAGGTCGCCTTCGGTCTCCAGTAGAACCTGACGCAGTCCGTCGACGGTGGCTTTTTCGGGTGCGGCCCACATGCCGCGCTCGGCGGCCTCCAACAGTCGCTCGGCCATGCCGTGCAGGGCCCACGGGTTGGACTCGGCCATGAACTTGCGGTTCTCGTCGTCGAGGACGTACTCCGCCGAGAGCCGCTCATACATCCAGTCGGCCATGACGCCGGCGGTGGCGTCGTAGCCGAACAGGTAGTCGACGGTCGCGGCCATCTCGAACGCGCCCTTGTAGCCGTGCCTGCGCATCGCGTTGATCCAGCGCGGGTTGACCACGCGGGCACGGAACACGCGGGTGGTCTCCTCGCTCAGCGTGCGGGTCCGCACGGCGTCGGGACGGGTGTTGTCACCGATGTAGGCGGCGGGGTCTTTGCCGGTCAGCGCCCGCACGGTGGCGATCATGCCGCCGTGGTACTGGAAGTAGTCGTCGGAATCGGCGATGTCGTGTTCGCGGGTGTCGGTGTTCTTGGCCGCCACGGCGATCCGGCGGTACTGCCGACTCATATCGTCGGCCGCCGGTGCGCCGTCCAGCCCTCGGCCGTAGGCGAACCCGCCCCACGCGGTGTACACCTCGGCCAGGTCGGCGTCGTCGCGCCAGTTACGGCTGTCGATCAGCTGGAGCAGACCGGCGCCGTAGGTCCCTGGCTTGGAACCGAAGATCCGTGTGGTGGAACGACGTTCGTCGCCGTGCTCGGTGAGGTCGGCTTGTGCGTGCGCGCGGACGTAGTTGTCCTCGTCGGCTTCGTCGAGACCGGCGACCAGCGCGACGGCGTCGTCGAGCATCGTGACGACGTGTGGGAAGGCGTCACGGAAGAACCCTGAGATACGCACGGTGACGTCGATGCGCGGCCTGCCGAGGTCGGCCAGCGCGATCGGTTCGAGGTCGACGACCCGTCGCGATGCCTCGTCCCACACCGGCTGGACACCCAGCAGCGCAAGCACTTCGGCGATGTCGTCGCCGGAGGTGCGCATGGCCGAGGTGCCCCATACCGACAGCCCGACCGATTCCGGCCAGCGGCCGTGATCGGTGCGGTACCGGGTGAGCAGCGAATCAGCCAGTGCCACACCGGTTTCCCAGGCCAGCCTCGATGGTACCGCGCGAGGATCCACGGCGTAGAAGTTGCGCCCGGTGGGCAGCACGTTGACCAGGCCGCGCAGTGGCGAGCCCGACGGGCCGGACGCGATGAAGTGCCCGTCGAGCGCCCGCAGGATCTGGGTGATCTCCTCCGCCGTGCCTGCCAACCTGGGCACCACTTCGGCGGCGGCGAACCGGAGTACCGCAGCGACGTCGGCATTGTCGGTCAGGGTGTCGACCGCATCGGCATTCCAGCCGCAATTCTGCAGTGCGGCAACAAGTTCGCGGGCCTGCGCCTCGGCTGCGTCGACGGCGGTGCGCTCATCCTCGCCGTTCTCCTTCAGACCGAGCGCCTGCCGCAGACCCGGTACCGTCTGCTCCCCGCCGAACAGTTGCCGGGCCCGCAGCACGGCGAGTACCAGGTCGAGTTCGTCCTCACCGGTGGGGGTCTCGCCCAGAATGTGCAGCCCGTCGCGGATCTGGACGTCCTTGATCTCGCACAGCCAGCCGTCGACGTGCAGGAGCATGTCGTCGAACGAATCCTCCTCCGGCCGTTCCGCCAGGCCCAGATCGTGATCCATTTTCGCCGCGCGCATCAGCGTCCAGATCTGCTGGCGGATCGCGGGCAGCTTGCCGGGGTCCAGTGCAGAGACATTGGCGTGCTCGTCGAGAAGTTGCTCGAGACGCGCGATGTCACCGTAGGACTCGGCGCGCGCCATCGGCGGAATGAGGTGGTCGACGAGGGTGGCATGCGCACGGCGCTTGGCCTGTGTGCCCTCCCCCGGATCGTTGACCAGGAACGGGTAGATCAAGGGCAGATTGCCGAGTGCTGCGTCGGAACCGCAACCTGCCGACATGCCCAGAGTCTTGCCCGGCAGCCACTCCAGGTTGCCGTGCTTGCCGAGGTGTACCACGGCGTCCGCACCGAACACCGACTCGATCCACCGGTACGCGGCCAGATAGTGGTGGCTGGGCGGCAGATCCGGGTCGTGGTAGATGGCGACCGGGTTCTCACCGAACCCGCGCGGTGGCTGCACCATCAGCACGACGTTGCCCGCCTGCAGTGCCGCGATAACGATCTCACCGTCGGGGTCCGCGCTGCGGTCGACGAACATCTCCCCCGGCGGCGGGCCCCAGTGCTCGACGATCGCATCGGTCAACTCCGCGGGCAACGTGGCGAACCACTCGCGATAGGCCTTGGCGGACACCCGAATCGGATTGCCTTCGAGTTGTCCCTCCGTCAGCCAGTCGGGGTCCTGGCCGCCGCGCTCGATCAGCGCGTGGATGAGCGCGTCCCCGTCGCCGGATGCGACACCGGGGATGTCGGCCCCGTCTGCGTCGTCGACCCGGTACCCGTGTTCGCGCATCGCGCGCAGCAGTGCGACGGCGCTGGCCGGGGTGTCCAGGCCGACGGCGTTGCCGATGCGGGCATGCTTGGTCGGATAGGCGGAGAACACCACCGCGATCCGCTTGTCCGCCACGGGGATGGCGCGCAGCCGCGCGTGCCGCACAGCCAGACCGGCGACACGTGCGCAGCGCTCGACGTCGGGCACGTAAGAAGTGAGCCCCTCGTCGTCTATCTCTTTGAACGAGAACGGCACCGTGATGATGCGCCCGTCGAATTCGGGCACCGCGACCTGCGTCGCGACGTCAAGCGGCGAGAGTCCGTCGTCGTTGCTCTGCCACTGCGCGCGCGGACTCGTCAGACACAACCCCTGCAGGATCGGGACGTCGAGTGCGGCCAGGTGTGCGACGTTCCAGGTGTCATCGGCACCTCCGGCCGCCGCCGTCGACGGGGTGGCGCCGCCCGCCGCCAGGACGGTGGTGACGAGCGCGTCGGCGGTGCCGAGCAGGTCGAGCAGGTCCGCGTCAGCGGTGCGCAGTGATGCGCAGAAGACGGGCAGCGCCGCGCCACCGGCGTCCTCGATGGCATCGCACAGGGCCTCGACGTAGGCGGTGTTGCCCGCGAGATGCTGTGCGCGGTAGTACAGCACCGCCACGGTAGGACCGTCGTCATTGCCGCTGTCGCGGGGCACGACGCCCCAGTTCGGCGTGTTCTCCGGCGGGGCGAAGCCGAAGCCGGTCATCAGCAGCGTGTCGCAGAGAAACGCATGCAGTTGCCGCAGATTGCCGACTCCGCCCTGGGCCAGGTAGACGTGCGACTGCAGTGCAACGCCGGCGGGCGTGGTCGAGTGGCCCATCAACTCCGCATCGGGTGCCTGTTCACCGCTGACGACGACCGCGGGCACGCCGCTGGCGACGACCTCGTCGATACCGTCCTGCCATGCCCGGTACCCGCCGAGGATGCGCACGACCACGATGTCGGCGTCGCGCAACAGATCGCCGAGTTCGCCGTCGACGAGTCGCGACGGGTTGGCCCACCGGTACCGCGCACCGCTGGACCGTGCGGTGATCAGGTCGGTGTCAGAGGTGGACAGGAGCAGTACGGCTGGATCCGGCACCCCCCATTACTACCGCACGCGCCGGTTTTCTCCGGACCCCCGTTCGGCGTGGGCCCACACGCAAGTAGGGGATGTGCGCGCCTGCCCACGACACGCCGCGCTACGACGACAGCAGGAGGTAGATGCAAGTGGCGGTCAGCGGCGGTTCCAGCGGCCGTAGGTGCTCTGCGGATAGGGCAGCCCGAGCGCAGCCAGCAGCACTACCAAAAGAACAGCGAAAACGATGAGTTCGAACATCGTCGTTCCTTCCTGACATCATCTACTGCACACACGTGCAGTAATCCGGAACTTACGACGTCAGCGACGGTATGCGACCGACTTGTGTGGCACGGATCACTAGAGGCTCTAGTGTGTCCGTGATCACACCTTCAGGCGGGGCGAACGTCAAAGTCGGCGACGTCCGGCCTGGCCAGCAACTCCCGATGCCGCGAAGGACGCCACGGGAAGAGTTCGGGCAGTCCATCTTTACCGAGGTACCAGCTGTTGCAACCCGTCACCCAAACCGTCTGCGGCATAGCGGCTTTCATGTCCTCGTTATATTCCTTGGTCGCCACATCCGTCGGCTCGGCCGTGGCGACGCGACCTTCGCGGATGTGGTCCAGCCACGCCAGCACATAGTCGGCCTGGGTCTCGGCGATGATCACCAGCGACTGGTTGCCGATCGGGGAATGCGGTCCGATGAGCATGAACATGTTCGGGAACCCCGGCACCGCCACCGACCGGTAGGCGTGCGGGCCCGCGGCCCAGGCTTCCTCGAGCGTCAGCCCCCGCTCGCCGACCACCGTCATCGGATGGACGTAGGCGTGGGCGTCGAACCCGGTCGCCAACACCAGCACGTCCAGCTCGTGGCGCGTCCCGTCCGCGGTGACGACAGCGGTCGCGTCGATGTGGTCGATGACCTCGGTCACGACCCGGACCCCGGGCTTCTGCAGCGCGCGGTAGTAGTGGCCGGCGAAGACCTGGCGTTTGCACATCGGGTGATAGTCAGGGGTGAGCTTGCGGCGAAGCATTGGATCTCGCACCGACAGACGCAGGTTCGTCCGGCACATGGCCACCATCAGCCGTCTTTGCCAGCCGGGTTCGACGACCGCGCGGGCCGGAAAGCCTTCGAAAGCGTTCTGCCAGAACCGGTATCCGACCATACAGAGCTTCGGCCAACGACGCAGCAGCATCTTGCCGAGCTTCGTATAGCGGGGGTTCGGACTCGGGAAAACCCACTGCGGCGTGCGCTGGAAAACGGTGAGTTCGCGTACCTTACCGCCGAGCTCGGCGGTTATCTGCACGCCCGTCGACCCGGTGCCGATCAAACCGACCCGCTTGTCGTGCAGCGGAACCGAGTGATCCCAACGGGCCGAGTGAAAACATGGCCCGGCGAATGTGGTCAGACCCGGGATGTCGGGATAACGTGGAATTCGCAGCACCCCGGTGGCTGTGATCAACACGTCGAACCGCTCGTCTCCGTCGGCAGTGGTGACCACCCAATGTCCGTTTTCGAAGCGCGCCGACTCGACCGGGGTACCGAACCTAATGTGGGGCAGCATGTTTCGCTCGATAGCGACCTGGCGGAAATACGACTGGATCTCGCCGCCCGGCGAGTACACATGTGACCACTCGGGATTCAACCGGAACGAATACGAGTAGAAGCGCGACGGCACGTCACACGTCAGCCCGGGGTAGGTGTTGTCCCGCCAGGTTCCGCCGACGTCGTCGGCCGCCTCGTAGATGACCCAGTCGCCGATACCCGCGTCCTGCAGCTTGGCGGCCATGCAAATGCCCGACATTCCGGCGCCGACGATCGCGACCTTCACTCCGCGCTGCTGTGCCATCGGACCCCCTTCGACTACCGCGAAAGAGTACGCCCGGCCCACGGCGTTATCGACGTATTCGCAACTACTGGAACTGCTCAGCTGCATCGGTTCGGCCAGCCGGTCAGGGCCGGTTCAACTCGCGAGACATCATGGCGCTCTCCAGATACCCCAACCGCTGCGGGTAATGATGGTGCGCGGGTTCATGATCGCTGTGCCACAGTCCGCGCACCACGCCCCACGCGGAGGCCAAGTGCGGATGGGCCGCAGGCGCCGCCGTCAACGCTGCGGCATTCGTGATCAGTTCAGTCATCGCAATCTCTCCCCACGGTGCTCATCCGGTCCACCCCGACCGGGATGTCTCCGAAGCTACGAACCGACGATCGGCGGCGCACGCGTAAGGCACTACCTGTGTTGGCAGGCGCTGTCCAACGACTACCGTGAACTGGTGGCCAGGACCCGCGACCAGGACGCCTGTCCCGGTGCGCTGCAGGTGCATCGGGCCGCCGACGGCGCGTTGGCTCGATTGCGGTTGCCGGGCGGGATGATCACGGCAGCGCAGCTGGAGGCACTGGCGCGAGCGGCCACCGACTATGGATTGGGCACGCTGGAGCTGACCTCGAGGGGCAACCTTCAGATCCGCGGCGTCACGGACCCGGCAGCGGTCGCCGACGCCGCGGCGGGCGCCGGTCTGCTGCCCTCATCGACCCACGAGCGGGTGCGCAATGTCGTCGCGTCGCCGCTGTCCGGCCGGGTCGGTTCGCACGCGGACATCCGCGGACTGGTCACCGCGCTCGACGACGCGATCCAGGACGAACCGGACCTGGCCGCGTTGCCCGGCCGGTTCCTGTTCGGTATCGACGACGGCCGCGGCGACATCTCGGGTCTCGGCGCGGACGTCGGGGTCCACTTCGGGTCTTCTTCGGCCGTCGATGCGGCCGGCGATGAGACCGGGGGTGCGGCCGGTGATGCGGCCGCGCTGTTGCTGGCCGGCCGCGACACCGGTGTTCGCCTCGCGGCACACCTGGCGGTCCCCACCATGGTCGCCGTAGCCCGGCGATTCAGTGCTGCTCGCGAAACCGCCTGGCGTGTCAAGGAACTCACCGACCCCGTCACGCTGCTCGATGGTCTGACCGCGACCGAGGCACCGGGCGCGACCTGGCCCGCGGTGACCCGGGGGCCGGTCGGCTGGCTCGAACAGCACGACGGCCGCATCACGCTGGGCGCAGCGGTTCCACTCGGCGTGCTGCCCGCCCGCACGGCCGAGTACCTGGCCGCGATCGAGACGCCGATGGCGATCACACCGTGGCGATCGATCCTGGTTTTCGACCTCGCCGAGGACGTCGCCGACGTGGCCTTGCGCCTGCTCGCCCCCCTCGGACTGGTCTTCGACGAGAATTCCGGATGGCTTTCGGTCAGCGCGTGCACCGGAAGCCCGGGCTGTGAGCATTCGCTGGCCGATGTGCGCGCCGATGCCGCCGCCGATGTGGCTCAAAGCCGGAACCCGTCGGTCTCCGGCGAGCAACCGGCCGCGGGCCACCGCCATTTCGTCGGCTGCGAGCGAGCCTGCGGCAGTCCGGGCGCCGGTGAGGTGCTGGTGGCAACCGGAGACGGATACACCGCACGCGGCGCGCGCCCGTAGGGTGATCGCGTGCTCGACTACATTCGCGACGCCGGGGAGATCTACCGACAATCGTTCGCGACGATTCGCGACGAGGCGGACCTGGCGCGGTTCCCCGACGACGTGGCGAGAGTGGTCGTGCGGTTGATCCATACCTGCGGCCAAGTAGACGTCGCCGATCACGTTGCCTACCACGACGACGTGGTCACCACGACGCACACCGCGCTCGCCGCCGGAGCTCCGGTGCTGTGCGACTCCTCGATGGTGGCCGCCGGCATCACCAGATCGCGGCTACCCGCCGACAACGAGGTCGTCTCACTGGTGGCCGACGCCCGCGCGGCCGACCTCGCCGCCCGCCTCGGCACCACCCGTTCGGCGGCCGCGGTCGACCTGTGGGCCGACCGGCTCGGCGGTGCCGTGCTGGCCATCGGCAACGCCCCGACCGCGCTGTTCCGGCTGCTTGAACTCGTCGACGACGGGGCCCCGACGCCCGCCGCGGTGCTGGGCGGCCCGGTCGGCTTCGTCGGGTCGGCACAGTCCAAACAGGAACTCATCGACCGGCCCCGCGGCATGTCCTATCTCGTGGTGACGGGCCGTCGCGGCGGGAGCGCCATGGCGGCCGCAGCCGTCAATGCGATTGCGACGGAACGGGAATGACAGGCACCCTGTGGGGCGTCGGCCTGGGCCCGGGTGATCCGGAACTGGTGACGGTCAAGGCCGCCCGGGTGATCGGCGAGGCCGACGTCGTCGCCTACCACAGCGCCCGGCACGGCAACAGCATCGCGCGCGGCATCGCCGAACCGTATCTGCGGCCCGGCCAGATCGAGGAGCACCTCGTCTACCCGGTGACCACCGAGACGACCGATCACCCCGGCGGCTATGCCGGCGCGATGGAGGACTTCTACCGGGAGTCCGCCGACCGCATCGCCGCGCATCTGGAGGCCGGGCGCCACGTGGCGCTGCTCGCCGAGGGCGACCCCCTGTTCTACAGCTCCTACATGCACATGCACACCCGGCTCACCCAGCGGTTCGACGCGGTCATCGTGCCGGGGGTGACGTCGGTGAGCGCCGCGTCGGCTGCGGTCGCCACTCCCCTTGTCCAGGGCGACGAGGTGTTGACGATCCTGCCCGGCACGCTGCCCTCGGACGAACTCGAGCGCAGGCTCGCCGACACCGACGCGGCGGTCATGCTCAAACTCGGCCGGTCGTATCCGGCTGTGCGCGAAGCACTCTCGGCGACCGGCCGACTGGACGACGCGTTCTATGTCGAGCGGGCGAGCACGTCGCGCCAGCGGGTGCTGGGCGCGGGAGAGGTCGACGACGCCACGGTCCCGTATTTCTCGCTGGCGATACTGCCGGGCCGGCACCGGGCGCAGCAGACCACCGGCAGCGTGGCCGTGGTGGGGCTGGGACCGGGCCACACCGACTGGATGACCCCCCAGTGCCGCCGCGAGCTCGCGGCGGCCACCGACCTCATCGGGTACGGCCCCTACCTCGACCGGGTCGGCGCCCGCGACGGTCAACGCAGACACCCCAGCGACAACACCGACGAACCCGCCCGCGCCCGGCTGGCGTGCACGCTGGCCGAACAGGGCCACGCCGTCGCAGTGGTGTCCTCCGGCGACCCCGGTGTCTTCGCGATGGCGACCGCCGTCCTCGAAGAGGCCAAGCAGTGGCCCGGGGTCCCGGTCCGGGTGATCCCGGCGATGACAGCCGCCCAGGCGGTCGCCAGCCGGGTCGGCGCGCCGCTCGGGCACGACTATGCGGTGATCTCGCTGTCGGACCGGCTCAAACCGTGGGACGTGATCGCCGCCCGGTTGACCGCCGCGGCGGCAGCCGATCTGGTGCTCGCGATCTACAACCCGGCATCCAAGAGCCGGACGTGGCAGGTCGGCGCGATGCGCGATCTGCTGCTCGAACACCGCGATCCCGGCACCCCGGTGGTGATCGGACGCGACGTCTCCGGGCCCAGCGAAGAGGTCAGGGTGGTGCGTCTAGTCGACCTGGACCCGGCCGATGTCGACATGCGCTGCCTGCTGATCGTCGGTTCCTCGCAGACGCAGTGGTTTTCCGACGGCGGCGACCGGGTCTTCACGCCGCGTCACTATCCGGGCTGAGGCGGCCCCCATGCCCGCGAGCGCTCATCCTCGTACGGTTTGCGGCTTGCTTTTCGTACCGGAGTGAGCGCTCGCGACGGCTAACGGACCTCGATGACCCCGTGCGCGCCGCGTTCGGCGTCGACCATCGCGTGGGTGACGAACGGGTAGCGGCCGGGCTGATCGAAGCTCAGTTCGACGAATCCGCCTTGGGCAGCGGATAATCCGAGTACCTGCGCACCACCGGGCCCGGGCCGCAGCCGGTAGTCGCCCTCGGACCAGACGGTGTCAAACTGGCCACCGACGATGTGGAACGAGGTGCCCCGGTTCGGCCCGGCGGCCAGCACCCAGATCCGCACCCGCTCACCCACCCGAGCGGTCAGCGGCGCGTGGTCGTACTGGTTGGCATAGCCGTTGAAGACCACCAGGTCGGGCTTTTCGGCGACGACCTTGGTGGCGTCGACTTCGCCGCCCACCGGGCCGAGGTAGTACTCGGACTGCACCAGTAGATACTCGCGGTCGATCGGGGGCAGGTCCGGCGGGTCGATGATCACCGTGCCGAACATGCCGTTGGCGATGTGCACCGACATCGGCATCGTCGAACAGTGATACATCCACACCCCCGCGCGCGTCGCGGTGAACCGATAGATCAACTGCTCGCCGGGCGCAATGGTGCGCATCGGCACATCGGGGGCCAGCGCGCCGGCATGGAAGTCGATCGAATGCCCGATCGTGCCGTCATTGACGAGTGTGACCTCGAAGACGTCGCCGACCTTGCCGCGTAACGTCGGCCCCGGAGCCGAGCCGCCGAATGTCCACAGCCGCTGAGTGATTCCGGGTGATACCGCACGTTCGACTTCGGTCACCGGCAGGGTGATGCGATGGTCTGGCGTCGCCGCGGCCAGCGTCGGGTCACGCGGGACGAATCCCGAACCCGGCTTCGCGCTGAGGCTGCGCGCGACGTCGTCGGCGGGAATCGACGCGGTCGCGGTGTCGTGATGGCCCGGGTGCATGGCGGGTGCCGCGGAACCGGTCGCGCGCACATCCAGCGTCATACCCATCTGCCGGTGCCCGGCCACTGAGCACCAGCCGTCGAGATCGGCGCCGATCACGCCGGCGTCGAGCACGGCGGTTTCACCGACCGCCAGGCGCGCTGTTCCGGTGCCGTTGGACAGCACGAGATCGTGATGGTCAGAGCCGGTGTTGACAAGAGTGATCACCAGCCGGTTTCCCGTCGGCACCTCGATGGAGTCGGGCACATAGCGCATACCCTCGACATGCACTTCGACCGTGGTGGTCTGTCCGGTGGCCGCGATCGGGGGCGGTGGCGCCGTCGCGACGCGAATCGCGGCGGGATCGGCGGCCACCGCGGCCGCGGCCGTCAACACCACCACGCCCAGCCCAGCGGCCGCCACGCCGAGACGGTGTCGCATCGGCGGCCCCGACGGTGGCGGACCCGGCGTCGACGGGGTGTCGCGGTTCTTGCGCGCCTGCCATACGGCGCGCACCAGTAGCGGCAGGAATGTGGCATACGCGCCCAGCACCAGCACCGAGGCCGCGACCCGCACGAGACTCGGCGTCGGCAGCACACACAGCAGCAGCGCGAAGTTGGCGACCGCGAGCCGCCACGGCGCACCGCGTTCCAATTCGGTTGCCGCCACGATCGCCGCCGCGCGGCCACCGACCACGATGGTGGTCAGGTACGTCAGCGCGCCCAGCAGAACCTGCACCAGGAAACCGGCGAGTATCGGCACGGTCAGTTGGCTTGCCCTGTCGAGCACCGCCGGCCATGTCGGTGCGGTGGCGAAGGCGATGACGGCGTAGGCCAGCGAGCCCAGCAGCCACCCCACACCCGACAGCACAGACAGCGTCGCGAAGCCGCCGGGCCGCTTGCGGCGTACCTCATCGAGGTGGGGCCGCAGCACATAACCGGCCGCGACGAGGTAACCGAGCGCTCCGGCGGCCGTCACAACCGGTGAACCCGCGACCGCACCAACCGCAGTGAGACCCAATCCGCCTACGAGCGCAGGCAATCCGCGCCGAGCGGCGACCTCGACGCCGTCGGCCATCCGGGTGCGAAGCATCGTCGGCCACAACGTGACCAGGGTGCCGAGCACCGAAAGCCCGACCCAGCCGAACAGGTTCACCGCCGCATGTGCGATAACGAACCGCTCATGGAGCAGACCGGGCAACGCCGGGTTGGCCATCGCCACGCCGAGCCCCGCGCCGATCGAAAGCAGTGCTGCCGCAGCGACGTAGTAGCGCACGGTGTCGCCGAAGCGCGAGGGCAGGGCGCCGCGTAGCTGCCGGGTCAACGTGACGGCGTGGAGCAGCGCCACCGCACCGACGATGGCGCCGCCGCCCAGCACCAGCGGCCACATACCGGTGGGAGTTCCGACCACCACAGCGACCGCGCCCACGTTGAACGCCGCGATGCGCCACGCCTGACCAACTCGCGACGGGTCGGGCGGACGGCGCAGCAACGCGTCGGTGAAATGGCGACTCCAGATGAGGATCGCGTTACCCGCCGCACCCAGGCCGAGGAGATGAATCAGCAGCCACCCGGGCGTCGGCAGTGACCGGTGTACGAGCGACACCACCACAAGTGCGGCCAGCCAAGCGAAGACGATTGAGCCGACGCGCAGATGCCATCGTCCACGGTTCATGCCGGCACCCCGATTCTCTGACGTGACGCCGCATAAACGGCGACCCCGACGAACGCGAGTACCGCCACAATGTTGAGGACTCCCCCGGCCTGCACCGCCCACTGCACGTCGCGCACGTCGCCGATCGCCACCCGCAGCAGCAGTGACGCGTGCAGCAGCGCGACCGGCCCGTACATCAACGGGGTGTAGGGCAGGGGCCGGCGCAGCACCGCGGGCAAGATGACCGGTGCGTGCGCCATGATCATCGACAGCACGAACCCGAGCATCACCGCGTGCACGATCGCGTCGTACCCGGGGCCGGATTTCACCGGACCGACCAGCAGCCAGGTCAGCCCGGGCACGAACAACCACGCATAGCCGGCCAGCAGGCACACGGCCATGTAACGCGTCAGTCCACTCGTGTGAATGGTGCGCCGCGCGACATCGAACCGAAAGAGCCAGAGGGCGATTCCCAGCACGGCGGCACCGAGCAACGCGAAACCTGCTGTCGGCCAGAGCAGTTGTGCGAGCGCACCGGCGACCAATGCTGCCGTCGCGGCTCCGAGCAGGAGTTCAGCGCGGGAATCGAACAGCGCCACCCGCGCCAGTTCGAGCCGCTCGCCCGCGATGGTCAGGATGAGGAAGCCGGCCAGCCAGCCGAGCAGATCCGGTGTCGGCAACCCCGCAGCCCACAGCAGTGCCGCGCCGGTGGCCAGCACCGCACCCGCCGCCTGCACCAGCACCGCGGTGTCCCAATTTCGCTGCCACAGCGGCACATACACCGCTACCAGGAGTGCAGCGCCGGCCAATAGTGCCGCATCGGCGAGGCGCTGCGGGGCCGGGGTCACCACCAGTACCGCGCCCAGCCCGAGGAACGCCGGCGCCAGATAGCACCACCGCCGCCCCGACGCGACGGCGCGTTCCACCGCGATCACCGTGCCGACGAAGCCCAGCACCAGCGCGATTCCGTGTACCTCGGACAGCCGGACGGTGTCGACCGGCGCGGGTAGCCCGAGCCGCAGCAGACCCGCGTCCAAACCGGCCAGCAAGGCGAAGCCGCCGGGTACCAGCAGCAACGCTCGCAACGGAATTCGCTTGTCAACCATCGTGTCTCACCATCGGGTCCGGCAGGAAAAGTCGGCACGCCCCCGGCTCGGCGAACGGGATCAGATCCAGACCCGGACCGGTGGGCGCATCCATGCTCTGCAGTAGGCCCTCGACGATGCCGAGGTGCACTTGGCAGACCACGCTCGGATAGCGCTGGGCCGCGTCGAGCAGCGGACAGCGGCGCAGTGCGACGCCGCGTTCGGCGCCGTCGTCGTCCGGGGCGAAGCCCAGCCGGGTCAGCGCGTCGAGCAACGCCTGGCGCCGGTCCCCGTCGGTGCCGGCGGTCTCCTCGGCGAGTTCGCGTCCC
>NZ_QMEW01000031.1 GCF_003284965.1 Mycolicibacterium sp. GF69 | reverse complement strand
CGCGCGAACATCAGCGCGCGCTTGACCTCCTGGATCGCCTGCGTGACCTGGATGCCGCGCGGGCACGACTCGGTACAGTTGAAAGTCGTGCGACACCGCCACACGCCGTCGACCTCGTTGAGGATGTCGAGGCGCTCGGCGGCCGCCTCGTCGCGGCTGTCGAAGATGAACCGGTGGGCGTTGACGATCGCCGCGGGACCGAAGTAGCTGCCTTCGCTCCAGTAGATCGGGCAGCTGGTCGTGCAGCACGCACACAGGATGCACTTGGTGGTGTCGTCGTACCGGGCACGGTCGGTCTGGCTCTGGATGCGCTCGCGGGTCGGCGGGTTACCGGTGGTGACCAGGTACGGCTTGATCGCGCGGTAGGCGTCGAAGAACGGCTCCATGTCGACCACGAGATCCTTCTCCACGGGCAGGCCGCGGATCGGCTCGATCGTGATGGTCAGCTGCTTGCGCGGATTCTTCGGCAGCAAGTCGCGCATCAACACCTTGCACGCCAGCCGGTTCACCCCGTTGATCCGCATCGCGTCCGAACCGCACACGCCGTGCGCGCACGACCGCCGGAACGTCAGCGTGCCGTCGAGGTACCACTTCACGTAGTGGAGCAGGTTGAGCAGCCGGTCGGTGGGCAGGCAGGGCACCCGGAAGCTCTGCCATCCCCCCGAGTCGGCATGAGCATCGGGGTCCTCGGGGTTGAAGCGCGCGATCTTCAGCGTCACCATCACCGCGCCCTCCGGCACGGGTGGCAGTGGCGCGTCGGTCTTTTCGATGTCAGGAGCGATCGTCATCGTTCTAGTACTTCCGTTCCATCGGCTCATAGCGGGTCTGCACCACCGGCTTGTAGTCCAGCCGGATGTCACTCAGCAGGTCCGAACCCTCTTTGTAGGCCATCGTGTGGCGCATGTAGTTGGTGTCGTCGCGGTTGGGGTAGTCCTCGCGGGCGTGCCCGCCGCGGGACTCCTTGCGGTTCAGCGCACCGACGACGGTGACCTCGGCGAGCTCGAGCAAAAAGCCCAGCTCGATAGCCTCGAGCAGATCGCTGTTGTAGCGTTTGCCCTTGTCGTGCACCGTGATTCGCGAGTAACGCTCCTTGAGCGCGTGGATGTCGGTGAGCGCCTGCTTGAGGGTCTCCTCGGTGCGGAAGACCGCCGCGTTGTTGTCCATCGACTGCTGCAGCGCGCCGCGGATGTCGGCGACGCGCTCGTTGCCGTGCTCGGAGAGAATGTCGCCCACCCAGCCGACCACCATGTCCGCGGGATCGGAGGGCAGGTCGACGAAGTCGTGTCCCAGTGCGTAATTGGCAGCGGCGATGCCGGCACGGCGGCCGAACACGTTGATGTCCAGCAGCGAGTTGGTGCCCAGACGGTTGGCGCCGTGCACCGACACGCACGCGCATTCACCAGCCGCGTACAGGCCCGGAACGATGGTCGTGTTGTCGCGCAGCACCTGACCGTTGACGGTGGTGGGGATGCCGCCCATCACGTAGTGACACGTCGGGTAGACCGGCACGAGTTCCTTGACCGGGTCGACGCCGAGGTAAGTGCGGGCGAACTCGGTGATGTCGGGCAGCTTGGCTTCCAGCACGTCCTCGCCGAGGTGGCGCACGTCGATGTAGACGTAGTCCTTGTTCGGACCGGCGCCACGGCCCTCGAGTACCTCGAGCACCATCGAGCGGGCGACGATGTCGCGCGGCGCCAAATCGACGATCGTCGGCGCGTAGCGCTCCATGAACCGTTCACCCTCGCCGTTGAGCAGCCGGCCGCCCTCGCCGCGCACCGCCTCGGAGATCAGGATGCCCAGGCCCGCCAGGCCGGTGGGGTGGAACTGGTGAAATTCCATGTCCTCCAACGGAAGTCCCTTGCGGAACACGATGCCCAGGCCGTCACCGGTCAAGGTGTGCGCGTTGGAGGTGGTCTTGTACATCCGGCCCGAACCGCCGGTGGCGAACACGATCGCCTTGGCGTGGAAGACGTGGATGTCGCCGGTGGCCAACTCGTAAGCGATGACGCCGGTGGCAACCGGACCCGACTGCGTCTCGGTGATCGAGATGTCCAGCGCGTAGAACTCGTTGAAGAACTCGACGTCGTGCTTGACGCAGTTCTGGTACAGCGTCTGCAGGATCATGTGGCCGGTGCGGTCGGCGGCGTAACAGGCCCGGCGCACCGGTGCCTTGCCGTGGTCGCGGGTGTGCCCGCCGAACCGGCGCTGGTCGATGCGGCCCTCGGGGGTGCGGTTGAACGGCATCCCCATCTTCTCCAGGTCGAGCACCGCGTCGATGGCTTCCTTGCACATGATCTCGACGGCGTCCTGGTCGGCGAGGTAGTCGCCGCCCTTGACGGTGTCGAAGGTGTGCCACTCCCAGTTGTCCTCTTCGACGTTGGCCAGTGCAGCGCACATACCGCCCTGGGCCGCGCCGGTGTGGCTGCGCGTCGGGTAGAGCTTGGTCAGCACCGCGGTGCGGGCGCGCGGACCGGCCTCGACGGCGGCGCGCATCCCGGCGCCGCCCGCACCGACGATCACGACGTCGTAGCGATGTTCAACAATCATCTGTAATCCTCTACGAAATGTTCGCGTCGAAGGTGACCAACACGTAGCTGCCCAGCACCAGGGTGAATCCTGTGGCCAACAGAAGCAGTGAGTTCAGCCAGAACTTCGTGGTGTTCTTACGCGCGTAGTCGCCGATGATGGTGCGCAGGCCGTTGGCCCCGTGCAGTTGGGCCAGCCACAGCAGGGCCATGTCCCAGATCTGCCAGAACGGCGACGCCCAGCGCTGGGCGACGTAGTTGAAGTCGATCCGGTACACCCCGCCGTCCCAGATCAGCATGATGAACAGGTGGCCGAGCGCGAGAAAGACAAGTGCCACGCCGGAGAACCGCATGAACAGCCACGCGTACTTCTCGAAATACGGGATGCCGCGCGGCCGTCGCGGTGCCCGCGGATGGTCCAGGGCCGCCGGTCGGTCGTGCTCCTTTTGCATCACCGGGGCGATGCGGCCCTCGCGGTGATGCGGGGTCCAAGCAGCTCCCGGGGCCCCGCCGGGCCCGGCCGGCGCGCTCACAGGAACCGCTCCGCCATGTGCATCCCGATCACGCCGAGCGACGGGATGAAGACCGCGAGGAAGACACCGATGACGACCCACAGCATCACCCGCTGGTAGCGCGCTCCGTGCTGCCAGAAGTCGATGAGGATCACCCGGATGCCGTTGAGGGCGTGGTAGAGCACCGCGACGACGAGGCCGATCTCCATCAGCCCGATCAGCGGCGTCTTGTAGGTCTCGATGACCTCGTTGTAGGCCTGCGGGCTGACGCGCACCAACGCGGTGTCGAGCACGTGCACGAACAGGAAGAAGAAGATCGTCGCACCGGTGATGCGATGCAGCACCCACGACCACATCGCGGGATCGCCGCGGTACAGGGTGCGTCTGCGCGACGGGCGCGGTCGCGGAGCCGGTACGGCCGAGGCTCCGGGCGGCGCCCCGGAAATCTGAGTACTCATCTGGCCTCCAACGCCTTCGGTGGACGATTGGGCTCCGTAGCTGCACCGGCTGGCAGGCGTGGCTCCTGACGGTCCTTCCGGTTCGCGCACCTCACCCAAACCTCGGGGCGACTCTAAACCCAGTTGTCCTGCTAAACGAACTACGGTTTAGCCGTCGATGTCTTGAAAAACGCCGAAGTTAGGGTTACCTATTCCGTTTCCCGGCCCGGCGCACAAGACTTCGGAATGCATTCAGAACCGGCCTGGCGAGGGTGGTATGACGTCCGATATCAACTGGAACACGTTGCGGCGCAGAGCAACTGAAGTCGCAAGGACTGCCTATGCGCCGTACTCGGGATTCGCGGTCGGCGCCGCGGCACTGGTCGACGATGCCCGGGTGGTGGCCGGTTGCAATGTGGAAAATGTCTCATATGGCCTAGGTCTCTGTGCCGAGTGCGCGGTGGTCTGCAACCTGCACTCCAGCGGTGGCGGACGCCTGATCGCCCTGTCGTGCGTGGACGCTGCGGGCGAGGTGCTGATGCCGTGTGGGCGGTGCCGGCAGGTGCTGTTGGAGCACGGCGGCCCGCAGATGTTGATCGACCATCCGCAGGGGCCGCGCCCGTTGGCCGAGCTGCTACCCGAAGCCTTCGGTCCTGCGGATCTGGCCCGGCGCGACCGGGAAACCCGGTGACGCAGTTCACGTAAATCGCCGAACGTGGGTTACCGGCACGCAATCCGGCCAGACCGCGTGCGTCAACCCCACACTCGGCGGAAGAAGGGAAGCGTGGTGACACAGTTCGCATTTGATGCGCCGACGGTGATTCGTACCAAGCGCGACGGAGGAGCGCTGTCGGACGCGGCGATCGACTGGGTGATCGACGCATACACCCACGATCGGGTGGCCGACGAACAGATGTCGGCCCTGCTGATGGCGATCTTCCTGCGCGGAATGACCCCCGCGGAGATTGCCAGGTGGACAGCGGCGATGGTGGACTCCGGCGAGCGGCTGGACTTTACAGACCTGCGTCGCGATGGCAAGCCACTGGCATTGGTGGACAAGCACTCCACCGGCGGGGTGGGTGACAAGATCACCATTCCGCTGGTGCCCGTGGTGATGGCTTGCGGGGGCGCGGTACCGCAGGCCGCCGGACGCGGCCTCGGCCACACCGGAGGCACACTCGACAAGCTCGAGTCCATTCCCGGGTTCACCGCCGAGATCTCCAAACACCAGATCCGACAACAACTTTGCGATCTCGGCGCCGCGATCTTCGCCGCGGGCGAGCTGGCCCCCGCCGACCGGAAGATATATGCGCTGCGCGACGTCACCGCCACCACCGAGTCGCTGCCGCTGATCGCGAGTTCGGTGATGAGCAAGAAGATCGCCGAGGGCGCCCGCGCGCTGGTGCTGGACACCAAGGTCGGTTCCGGTGCCTTTCTGAAGACCGAGGAGGAGTCACGGGCACTGGCCGCCACGATGGTCGAACTGGGAACGGCGGCCGGATTAAAGACACGGGCGCTGCTGACCGACATGTCCACCCCGCTGGGCCGGGCCGTCGGCAACGCCGTGGAGGTGGCCGAATCGCTGGAGGTGCTCGCCGGCGGCGGCCCGCGCGACGTGGTGGAGCTGACGTTGGCGTTGGCCGCCGAGATGCTCCAAGCCGCGGGTATCGACGGTGTGGATCCCGCCCAGACATTGCAGGACGGCTCGGCGATGGACCGGTTCCGCGCTCTCGTCGCGGCACAGGGCGGTGACCTGAGACGGCCCTTGGCGGCCCGTTCGACGGTCGAGACCATCACGGCACCTCGCGATGGCACGATGGGTGACATCGACGCGATGGCGGTGGGTATGGCGGTGTGGCGCCTCGGTGCGGGACGCTCCGCTCCTGGTGAGCGGGTGCAGCCCGGCGCCGGGTTGCTCATTCACCGGCGTCCCGGCGAGCCCGTCAGCGCGGGACAGGCGCTGTTCACGTTGAGCACCGAGACCCCCGAACGCTTCGAGGCCGCGATCGCCGAACTGGACGGCGGCTGGTCCGTCGGCGATGCCGCACCGCCCGCGCGTCCGCTGATCATCGACCGAATCACGAGCGGAGACTGAAACCGGAGAGCGACATGACGACGCTGACGCTGGACTCAATCAGGCAGGCGCCCAAGGCGCTGTTGCACGACCATCTGGACGGCGGGCTGCGCCCGGCGACCGTTCTGGAGTTGGCCGAAGCCGCCGGTTACGACGACCTGCCCGCATCCGACGTCGACGATCTCGCGACGTTCTTCCGCACCGCCGCGCACAGCGGGTCGTTGGTGCGCTACCTCGAGCCGTTCGCGCACACCGTCGGCGTCATGCAGACACCGGAGGCCCTGCACCGGGTGGCCTACGAGTGCGTCGAGGACCTTGCCGACGACAACGTGGTCTACGCCGAGATCCGGTTCGCTCCCGAACTGCACATCGACGGCGGCCTGTCCCTGGACGCGGTCGTCGACGCGGTGATGGCCGGTTTCGCCGACGGCGAGAAGGCGGCCAGCGCCGAAGGGCGAGGGATCACGGTGCGGTGCCTGGTGACCGCGATGCGACACGCGGCGCGCTCGCGGGAGATCGCCGAACTGGCGATCCGGTTTCGCGACAAGGGCGTAGTGGGCTTCGACATCGCCGGTGCGGAAGCCGGGTATCCGCCGACCCGGCATCTCGACGCTTTCGAGTACATGCGAAGCAACAACGCCCGCTTCACCATTCACGCCGGCGAGGCGTTCGGCCTGCCGTCGATCCACGAGGCGATCGCGTTCTGCGGCGCCGACCGCCTCGGCCACGGTGTGCGGATCGTCGACGACATCACCGTCGCACCGGACGGTACCGCGCAGCTGGGTCGACTCGCGGCGCTGTTGTGCGACAAGCGGATTCCGTTCGAGTTGTGTCCCTCGTCCAACGTGCAAACGGGCGCGGTCGCCAGCCTGGCCGACCATCCGTTCGATCTGCTGGCCCGGCTACGCTTTCGCGTCACGGTCAACACCGACAACCGGTTGATGAGCGATACCTCGATGAGCCAGGAGATGCTGCGGCTCGTCGAGACCTTCGGCTACGGCTGGAGCGATCTGCAGCGGTTCACCATCAACGCGATGAAGTCGGCGTTCATCTCGTTCGACGAGCGCCTGAGAATCATCGACGACGTGATCAAGCCACGCTATGCGGTGCTGATCGGCTGAGTTCCCTCGCCGAAAGGCAGTTACTCCGGTCGGAGGCGGGACTCGACGAAGGCCTCCAACGTCTCCCACTGCTCGACGGCCTTGGCATACGGCGGGCTCGGCGCGCGCACCTTGTCGGGTTCCAGCACGTGCGCGACCAACCTGCCGAGCGGCTGATCCGGATCGAGTGCCGCGTCGACGGTCGAGTCCTCCGAGTAGTCGCCGACATCGCGAAGCAGTTCGACCGCCAGTTCCAACTGGTCGTGGTCCAGCGCATCCGGGCCCTCGGCGAGGTCGTCGACGATGCCGGTGAGCACATAGACGTTGTCGTCGGTGACCTCGACCTCCAGCGATCCGTCGGTGGCGGCAGTGCGGATGTCGTCGTAGGTGGCCAGTCCGGACAGGTCATGGTCGTGTTCGTCGGCCAGATAGCGCGCCAGCGCCCGCTCCGAGCCGAACACACTGATCCGCCCGTTGCGGCCGAGGAAGACCGGCTGATCGTCGAGATAGCAGCGCAGCGTGTAGTACGTGCTCGCGCTCGTCATCAGCCGCACCGGGTCGATGCCGACCTTGAGCCAGAAGTCCTCGTCGCTGCCCAGCACCTGGTTCTGTGCCTGTGCGGTCAGGGCGTCGGACTCATCCTCGCCGTCTTCGGCAGCCTCGACATCTGCGGTCTCGTCGACCACGTCTTCTTCGGGTTCGGGCGCCGGCTCGGCCAACTCGGCCTCGGCCTTCTCCGCCGCGTCCGCGTCGACGTCCGGCGTGGTGATCACCTCGTCGATCGCGTCGATCACGTTGTCCCAGGCCCGCGCGATCACGGTCTCGATCTCCGACCAGCGCTTGCGTCCGCTGCGACCAGAGAACCCCTCGACCCCGCCGCCGAGCGTGCTCAGCACCGGGTTGCCATTGAAAAACCTTGTGACAGCCGGCAGTTCGCATACCGATCCGAGCGCCGAAACGATCGCCAGGGTCCGGTGCAGTTGGCGCACGGCCTCGTCGCTGGCCTTTTCGGCGACGACCTCCGGTACGCCGATGAGGTCGTACTGATGGTCCTCGGCCGGGTCCAGGCGGTGCGCGTTGGCCTCCGTGAGCTTCTCCCAGGCCGGGTGATCGGCGAGGTCGTTGTCCTTATCGGTCCTGACGAACGCGACGAGGTCGGCGACCGACTCGAGCCCGTACAGATCGTCGTCCTTGCCGAGGAAGGCCTCCCACTCGTCGCCGGCATCGCGCCAGCGGGGGGCCCATAACGTATACAGGTCGCCCTTGGTCAGGCCGAGCCGGATCGGCACGATGTCAGCAGCCATGGCGCACAGCCTAACGATCGTGGCTGAGCCGATACTCGCGGCCGCCGCCGCCGCGGCGTCACCGATCGCGCACCCGTAAGGCGCCTGGCTGCCGGGTGCCGCGAATGACCGAAGTCCCCGCGCTGCCCCGCTGATCTAGGGCAGGCTGAAGAGATGCCGGAAGCCACCGATCTCGTCGATGCGGTGGCGGCGCTGAACGATGCGCTCGGGCGGACGACGTTTCCGCTGCCTGCGCCGTCGGCCTGGCCGGCAGAACACGACCGGCGCGAGTTGACCGGGCAGCTCTCCGATTACCTGCTTCCGCGGTTGCGCAGTATCGACGCCCCGCTGCTGGCGGTGGTCGGCGGGTCGACGGGCGCCGGGAAGTCGACCTTGATCAACTCACTGGTCGGCGTCGACGTGAGCCCCGCCGGTGTCTTGCGGCCGACCACCCGCGGGCCCGTCATCGTCTGCCATCCCGCGGACCTGATGTGGTTCACCGACGATCGCATCCTGCCGCAACTGCCGCGCTCGTCGGGGCCCGACGGGCTGCGACTGGCGACGAATCCCGGCATCGGCCCCGGGCTCGCGCTGCTCGACGCCCCCGACATCGACAGCGTCGTGAGCGCCAACCGCGAGCTGGCGGCCACGCTTCTGGCCGCCGCCGACTTGTGGATCTTCCTGACGACCGCGGCCCGCTATGCCGACGCCGTGCCCTGGCAGATGCTCCACACTGCGCGCGACAGAGGCACCGCAATCGCGATCGTGCTCGATCGCTGCCCCCCGGATGCGGTGAAGGAGGTGGGCGCGCACCTGTCGGACATGCTTGCAGCGAACGGACTGGGCGGCGCGCCGCTGTTCGTCGTGGCCGAACAGTCGCTGCGCGCAGGATTGTTGCGGGAGAAGGCGATTGCACCCATTCGCTCATGGCTGTCGAGCCTGACCGCCGATGCGGAGCAACGGGCCGCGGTGGTGCGCTACACGCTGGACGGGGCACTGCGCAGCCTCGCGCCCCGCACGTATGCGCTGGCCGACGCCGCCGATGAACAGTCCGCGGTGCACAAGCAGCTGGAGTCCTGCGTGACTTCTGCCTACGACGGCGCGCTTTCGCGGGTGGACGAGGCGATCCGCGACGGCGCGCTGTTGCGTGGCGAGGTGCTGGCCCGCTGGCAGGACGTCGTCGGGACAGGGGAGTTCCTTCGCAAGCTGGAGTCACGCGTCGGCCGGATCAGGGACCGCGTGGTGGCGGCGGTGAGCGGGCGGCCCGGCCCGGTCGAGGAACTCGGGTCGGCATTGGAATCCGGAATCGCGACGGTCGTGCAGGCCGCGGTGGAAGAGGCCGCGGAGTCCGCGTACGGCTGCTGGGCCCGGCATCAGGCGGGTGAGCCCCTGCTGACCGACGAGCTGGCCCGTCCCGCACCCGGCCTGGCCGAGGGCGCGGAGCGGCTGGTCCGCGACTGGCAGGAGTTCGTGCTCGAGCTCGTCCGGACCGAGGGCGCGTCGAAGCGGTCGGGCGCGCGACTGGCGTCGTACGGAGTCAACGGGGCCGGGCTGGTCGTGATGCTCGCCGTGTTCAGCCAAACCGCCGGTTTGACCGGAGCCGAGATCGCCGTGGCCGGGGGGACGTCGGTCGCCGGCCAGAAGGTTCTGGAGGCGATCTTCGGTGAGCAGGCGGTCCGCGGCCTGGCCCGGCGGGCTCGCGAGGAACTGCTGGTTCGGGTGGGTGACCTGTTGGCTCAGGACAGTCGCCGCTACACCGAAGTGCTGGGTTCGGCGTCGTCGATGATCTCCGGTGACGAACTGCGAGCGGCCGCGAATCATGTCGCGGCGGTGCTGCGGTGAGCCTCGCCGCTCGGCTGGAGGCGTTGACCTCGGTGGCCGAGCTAGGGGTGCACCGGCTGCCCGACGAGGTGCTCGCCGAGCTGCGCGGGCTCGACGAACGGGCTGGGACACGGCTGCGGTTGTCCGGGGAGTACACCGTGGTGGCGCTGGCGGGAGCAACGGGGAGCGGGAAGTCGTCGTTGTTCAACGCCATCGTCGGGGAGCAACTGGCGACGGTCGGCATCCGGCGGCCTACGACGTCGGCGAGCCAGGCGGTGGTGTTCGGGCCCTCCGGCGCGGCTGGGCTGTTGGACTGGCTGGAGATCGGCAACCGACAGTACAGGGACGCGTCGTATGCGCCCGAGCTGTCCGGGCTCGTGCTGCTCGACCTGCCCGACCACGACTCCACCGAGTTGTCGCACCGGGCCGAAGTGGACCGGCTGATCCGGCTCGTCGACGCCTTCGTCTGGGTGCTCGACCCGCAGAAGTACGCAGACGCGGTGCTGCACGACTCGTATCTGCGGCCACTGTCCGCGCACCGCGAGGTGATGGCGGTGGTGCTCAACCAGTCGGACCGGCTGGCCGCGGCCGACCTGGATGCCTGCGCACGCGACCTGCACCGGCTGCTGGCCGCGGACGGCCTGGCCGGTGTGCCCCTGCTGACGACGTCGGCGGTGACGGCGGACGGCGCTGCGCCGCTGCACGACTTCCTGGCCTCGACCGTCGCCGATCACCGCGCCCGCACCGCGCGGGTCAGCGCGGATCTGGATCGCATCGCCGCTCGTCTGGAACCGCTGATCCCCAAGCGCCGATCCGAACCCGCACTGCGCGATGCCGAGCGACGGCTACGGGGCGCGCTCGCGGCGGCGGCCGGAGTGCCGACCGTCGTGGCAGCCGTCGGGCGCGCCTACGATCGACGCGGAAGGGCCGCGGTAGGCTGGCCGCCGCTGAGCTGGTTGTCCAAGATACGACCGGATCCGTTGCGGCGCTTGGGGATCGGTCACTCCCGCGAACAAGACGAAGTGCTGCGCCGGACCTCACTGCCGTCGGCTTCGGCGGCCTCGCGGGCGGCGGTGGACAGCGCCGTACGTTCGCTGGCCGACACCGCTTCGGCCGGGTTGCCGGCGCCCTGGCCGCGAAAAATGTTGGAGGCGGCCAAGTCCCGGTCCGGTGCGGTGCCGGACGCGTTGGACCGGGCGGTCGGCGGAACCGACCTCGGAATGAACAGGGCGCCGCGATGGTGGACGCTTGTCGGCGCGGTCCAGTGGGTATTGCTCGCCGCTGCGATCGTCGGCGGGGCGGCGCTCGGGGTGATCGCCGCGTTGGCCTACCTGCAGATCGACGTCGAAGCCCCGTCGCTCGGCCCCTTCGCCTGGCCGACCGTGCTTCTCGTCGGTGGACTGGCCCTCGGGTTGTTGCTGGTGGTGCTCATCCGACCGGTAGTGGCCGTAGGCGCAGCCAGGCGCAGACGGCGGGCGGCATCCGAACTGGGGCGACGAGTCGACGCGGTCGGTCAGGATCTCGTCCTGGCGCCGTTGCGGGCCGAACTGGCCGCTTATGAGCAGTTGTCCACGGCGGTCCAGCGTTTGAGCCGTTGATTGGCAGGTCTTCGAAGTGGCCGTTCGGATGATGACTGCTTCTTGGTTCTAGGTCGGCCCGCTTCGAGTGCGATATGGCAGACACGTCTCACCAGCGGGCTGGTGATACGAGACATCTGGCTGCTGCGGCTTCGCGCGCTATTGGTCAGAGCGCGCGGAGGTGAGGCCTCATACGGCAAATACCGCGATCGCTACCGGGACATGGCCACTTCACTGGGGTTCGAGGGGCATGTGAAGTGGGCCGCAGACATGCCTGGTCGGCAGTGACACGGTCGCCGCATACACCACTGGTCGCCCCCGTTATGCTGTCGGCCGCCAGAAGCCCTGAAAACCCTGTCCGGCGTTGGTCGTTCGGATCGGTGAGAGCTGGACCGGGTCGCCCGCCTCGATCATCTGACCGTTTCCGACGATCATCGCGACGTGCCCGTCCCATACCGCGAGGTCGCCCGGTCGTAGGTCGCCTGCCGTGACGGGTGCGCCTATGTCCTGCTCCTGCGCGAGTCGCGGAATAGCCAGTCCCGCTTCCGAATACGCCCACTGGGTGAGGCCGCTGCAATCAAGGCCGACTCCCGGTGTGGTGCCACCCCAGTCGTACGGCACCCCCAGCTGCGTCAGCGCGTGCCGCACGGCGCTCGCCGCCACGGCATTGGGTGCCGTCGCCGTGCTGCCGTCCGGTAGCCGCACCGCGACACCGTCGCCGAACGTCGCGGCTTCCGGCGTCTGAGCTGGGCCGGAGAGCGCGCGCACCAGGGAACCGAGTCCACCCGCTGTGCCGAGTCCGCCCGCAGTCGAACCCAGTCCGCCGCCGCTCGTGCCGCTCGACCCGAGGCCCGGCCCCAGGCCCGGCGAGGGCATCGCCTGGGCGCTGAAGCCGGCCGGCGCGGTGCCGGCCGGCGCGCCGAAGCCAGCTGGTGCTGCCGCGGGAGCCGCCGTCGGAGTCGCAGGGGCCGCGGGGAGTCCGGCTGCGTGCCCGTCCAACTCGGTGCGCAGTTCCTCGACCACCGCGACGGCATCGGCGAGCGCCCGGCGGGCCTCGGCCACCAACTCCTCCGTCGCACCGGCGGAGTCGAGGAGCGGCGCCAGCGCGGCCGCTTTCGCCTCGAACGCTGCCACGATGTCGGCGAGCCGCTGGCGAGCGTGTGCTACCGCCGCACCGGCCGCGTCCGCCGCCGTGCCCAGGCGCCCGATCCGCTCCGCGAGGTCCTCCATTTGCGTGGCGCTCGCCGTGACGACGTCCGCCGCTGCGTCGGCTCCTGCACCGCTCCAGTGCGGCACCGCGCGACGCCAGGCCTGGCTCGTCGACGCCGCCACCTCGTGCAGCGCGTCCCGCACGTCGTACAGGGCCGTCGTGAGCTCGGCGGCCGAGCCGTGCCCGACCAACGACTGAACTTCTCGCAGCGGTGCCGCCAGTGCGGCCACCAGCGCGCTCGGCATCCTCAGGCGCCGCCGACCCGGGTGGCCGCGCGATCGTCGGCGTCGTCGTAGGCGAGCGCCGTCCGGTGGGCGGCCTCGCCGGTCGCCGACGCCCGGTCACCCAGCGCGGCCACTAAGCGGGCTTCCTGCGCGACGGCATCGGTCAAAGCCGTGAGGAACGGCTGGCCGACGGGGCCGAACGCGGCCGCCACCGTGGCAGCGACGGTAGGTGCGGCGGCCAGTTTCGAGGCGATGGCCGCGAGCTCGTCGGCGTGCGCGGAGCTGGCTGCGGCCAGGGCGCGGATGGCGTCGGTGTCGGCGTGCATGTGGGTAAGACGCGGCGTGCGGGCCCCCGGTTCCCGTTAAGGTCACCAAATGGATGTGCGCGTCGTCGACCACCCGCTTGCGGCAGCGCGACTGACCACCCTGCGCGCCGCGGACACGGACAACGCCGCATTCCGCGCGGCGTTGCGCGACCTGACGCTGATGCTGGTGTACGAGGCCACCCGCGATGCGCCCGTCGAAACCGTCCCGGTCACCACCCCGGTGGCCGAGACGACCGGATGCCGGCTGGCCAACCCGCCGTTGCTGGTGCCCGTCCTGCGCGCCGGCCTCGGAATGGTCGACCAGGCGCACGCCTTGATACCCGAGGCCCGCGTCGGCTTCGTCGGTGTCGCCCGCAACGAGGAGACCCACCAACCGACGCCGTACCTGGAGTCGCTGCCCGCGGACCTGAGCACGCAGCCGGTGCTCATTCTCGATCCCATGTTGGCCACCGGCGGTTCGATGGTGCACACCGTCGGGCTGCTGCGCTCACACAATGCGGTTGACATCACGGCGGTCTGCGTCGTCGCCGCCCCGGAGGGTCTCGCCGCGCTTCAGAAGGCGGACCCGAACGTCCGGCTGGTCACCGCGACCATCGACGAAGGTCTCAACGACGTCGCCTACATCGTGCCGGGCCTCGGCGACGCGGGGGACCGGCAGTTCGGCCCACGCTAGAAGCGGGCCGCCAGGTCGGTGACCTCGTCCTGCAGACGACGTGCCCGGTCCCGGGCGGCCGCCATGTCGGCCACGTCGCGGCACCGAACCTCGACGTAGGACTTGACTTTCGGCTCGGTGCCCGACGGGCGAACCACCACGCGCACCGCGGTGTCGTCGTCACCGCCGACGAGGATCAGCGCGTCTGTACCGTCGTCTCGCAGATCGGTGACGGTCACCTCGTATCCCGCGAGGCGTTCGGGCGGCGTCTCGCGCAGCCGCGCCATCACCGCACCCGCCTCGTGGCTGTCCTCGACGGTGCGCGACACCGCGGTCGTGGTGTGCACACCGTGGCGGCGGGCCAGGTCGTCGAGCGCGTCGAGCAGTGTGTGCCCCCGGTCGCGTAGTGCGGCGATGAGATCGCAGACCAGCACCGCGGCGCTGATGCCGTCCTTGTCGCGGACGGCCGACGGGTCGACGCAGTGGCCGATCGCCTCCTCGTACGCGTAGACCAACGTGCACCCGGGCAGGTCGGCGTCGGCCCGTGACAGCCACTTGAAGCCCGTGGGCGTCTCGACGTGGCCGGCGCCGTGTTCGCGCGCGATCGCGGCCAGCATGCGCGAGGACACCAGCGAACTGGCCACCACCGTGGCTTCGGTCACCGGCCCCGGTTCGACCTGCGACAAGATGTAATCGCCGAGCAGCCAACCGGTTTCGTCGCCGGAGAGCATGCGCCAACCATCGGGTGCGGGAACGCCCACCGCGCACCGGTCGGCGTCGGGGTCCAACGCGATCGCGACGTCGGCGTCGACGTCGGCGGCCAACTTCAACACCGCGTCGACCGTCTCGGGTTCCTCCGGATTGGCCGAGGCCACCGTGGGAAAGTCGGGGTCCGGCGCGAACTGGTCTTCCACGACATGCAGATCCGACAGGCCGGCGCGCACAAACGCGTCGAGCGCGAACTCGCCGCCCACCCCGTGCAGTGGTGTGAACGCCACCCGCACCGACCCGTGGGTGTGCCGGACGTTGGCTGCGCGCTCGACGTAACGCTGTACTTCGTTGACGCCGCCAGGTTCGACGGACTGCCGGGGGATCTCGTCGGCGTGCGGCGCTTCTGCCATCGCCTTCTCGATCTCGCGGTCGGTCGGCTCCACGATCGGAAAGCCGCCGCCGAAGTACACCTTGAAACCGTTGTCGGACGGCGGATTGTGCGAGGCGGTGATCTGGATGCCGGCCGCCGCGGGTCGGTGGCGCACGGCGAAGGCGACGACCGGGGTTGGCACGGCCGTGAAGAAGAGTGTCACCGGAAAGCCTTGGGCGGCAAGCACTTCGGCGGCAGCCAAGGCAAAGTCGTCGGACCCGTGCCGGGCGTCACGCCCGACGATGACGTCCTGGCCGGCCAGGCCCCGGTCCATGAGGACCTTGCCGACCGCCCAGCTCGCGCGCGTCACGACGGCGAGGTTCATGCCGCCGGGTCCCGCGCGCAGCGGTCCCCGCAGACCGGCGGTGCCGAAGGACAAGGGGTGTGCGAATCGCCGCTCGAGCTCTTCTTCGGAGCACTCCAGGAGCTCGGCGGCGGTCTTGGGATCCGGGTCGTGAGAGATCCAGTCCTGCGCGGTGCTGGTCATCGGCGACGCAGTCATGGCGCTAGTGTGCCCACTTTCGGGTCGGCATATTCCAGTGACGAAGGTGCCTGGACCGGCGTTTCGGCCATCACAGCCGGGCGATGACCGCGGCGAGCAGGGCACCCATCCGCGTCGCCGACCGGCGTCCCGCCTCCAGCACCTCTTCGTGGTTGAGTGGCTGCCCCGTCATCCCCGCCGCGAGGTTGGTCACCAGTGACACCCCCAGCACCTGGGCGCCCGACTCCCGCGCGGCGATGGTCTCGTGCACCGTCGACATACCGACCAGGTCGGCCCCCAGGGTGCGCAGCATCCGGATCTCGGCCGGTGTCTCGTACTGCGGTCCCGGCAGACCGGCATAGACACCGTCGGTCAACGACGGGTCGATCTCCCTGGCGAGATCGCGCAGCCGCGCCGAGTACGCGTCGACCATGTCGACGAATCGCGGCCCCACCAGCGGTGACCGGCCGGTCAAGTTGAGGTGGTCGGAGATCAGCACCGGCTGTCCTACCGTGAAATCCTCGCGCAGACCGCCTGCGGCGTTGGTCAGCACCACGGTGTGCACACCGCTCGCGCAGACAGTGCGCACCGGATGCACGACGTGGCGCAGGTCGTGGCCCTCGTAGGGGTGAATGCGGCCCACGAACACCAGCACCCGGTGGTCGGCGATGCGCACCGACAACAATCGGCCGCGGTGTCCCTCGGCGGCCGGCGGCGTGAACCCCGGCAATTCGGCGACCGGCGCCACGGCGACGGGCTCACCCAGCCGCTCGACCGCGGGCGCCCAGCCCGAGCCGAGGACGATGGCGACGTCGTGGCGCTCGACCCCGGTGCGCTCGCGGATCGCGGCCGCGGATTCGGCGGCCAGGGCCTGCGCATCGGTCACAGTGCGCGAGCTTAGCTGTCGGTACCGGCGCCCGGCTGCAGTGAGATACTGCCAAGATGCCAGCACCCACCGCGTCGGACGCCGTCGAGGCGGCCGTCACCCGACGCCGTGGTGACCTGGTCGAACTCTCGCACTCGATCCACGCCGAGCCCGAGCTCGCGTTCGCCGAACACCGCAGCTGCGCCAAGACACAGGCGTTGGTGGCCGAGTACGGCTTCGAGGTCGCCGCGGCGCCCGGCGGCCTTCAGACGGCGTTTCGCGCGGTCTACGGCGACGGGTCACTCGTCATCGGCGTATGTGCCGAGTACGACGCGCTGCCCGGGATCGGGCACGCCTGCGGGCACAACATCATCGCGGCATCGGCCGTCGGCACGGCCCTGGCACTGGCGGAGGTGGCCGGCCAACTGGATTTGACGGTCGTACTGCTCGGCACGCCGGCGGAGGAATCCGGCGGCGGAAAGATACTGCTGTTGAACGCCGGAGCGTTCGACGACATCGCCGCGACGGTGATGCTGCACCCCGGCCCACTCGATATCGCTGCCGCGCGGTCGCTGGCGCTCTCGCAGGTCGCCGTTCGGTACGACGGCCGGGAAGCACACGCGGCCGTCGCCCCGTACCTGGGGCTCAACGCCGTCGACGCGGTCACGGTCGCGCAGGTGGCGATCGGGCTGCTGCGCCAGCAGATGGCGCCCGGGCAGATGGCGCACGGCATCGTCACCGACGGCGGTCAGGCGACCAACGTCATCCCCGCGCGCGCCGAGATGCAGTACACGATGCGGGCCGACGACGCGGCGTCGCTTCGCGAACTCGAGCAGCGGATGGCCGACTGCTTCCTGGCCGGCGCTGTGGCCACCGGCTGCGGTCACGAGGTCACCGAGACCGAACCCAGCTATCGCGAACTGACCCCCGACCACTGGCTGGCCGAGACTTTCCGCGCCGAGATGAAACGGGTGGGCCGCACACCGGTGCCCGCCGACGTCGAGGCCGCGCTGCCGCTGGGCAGCACCGACATGGGCAACGTCACCCAGGTGATGCCCGGTATCCATCCGATCGTCGGTATCGATGCGGGTGGCGCGTCGGTCCACCAGCCCGCGTTCGCGGCCGCCGCGGCCGGCCCCAGCGCCGACAAGGCGGTGGTCGAGGGCGCGATCATGCTGGCCCGCACCGTCGTGCGGTTGGCGCAGACGCCGGACCAACGCGACCGGGTGTCCGAACTGCAGGCGAGGCGGGCGTCATGAGCGTGCTGCCGCACGCCGCCGCCCGGTGGCTCTCGGCCAACTACGAGGACCTCGTGGCGTGGCGCCGCCATCTTCACATGCACCCGGAGTTGGGACGCCAGGAGTTCGCCACCACGCAGTTCGTCGCGTCGCAGCTGGCCGATGCCGGCCTGAACCCGAAAATGCTGCCCGGCGGTACCGGGTTGACGTGCGACTTCGGGCCCGAGCACGCGCCCCGGATCGCATTGCGGGCCGATATGGACGCCTTACCGATGTCCGACCGCACCGGTGCGCCGTACGCGTCGCTGGTCCCGAACGTCTCGCATGCCTGCGGGCACGACGCGCACACCGCGATCCTGTTGGGCGCCGCGTTGGCGATGGCGTCGGTGCCCGAGCTTCCGGTCGGCGTGCGATTGATCTTTCAGGCGGCAGAGGAGTTGATGCCGGGCGGCGCGATCGATGCGATCGCCGCGGGCGCGCTGACCGGGGTGTCGCGGATCTTCGCGCTGCACTGCGATCCGCGGCTGGCGGTCGGCAAGGTCGCGATGCGGCCCGGGCCCATCACTTCGGCGGCCGATCAACTCGAGGTGACGCTGCACTCGCCCGGCGGCCACACGTCGCGACCGCATCTCACCGGCGATCTGGTCTACGGAATCGGCACGCTGATCACCGGGGTGCCCGGTGTGTTGTCGCGCCGCATCGATCCGCGCAACAGCACAGTGATGGTGTGGGGTGCGGTCAACGCCGGTGTCGCCGCCAACGCGATCCCGCAGACCGGCACGCTGGCCGGAACCATCCGCACCGCGAGCCGAGACACCTGGGAATCCTTGGAATCAATTGTGCACGAGGCCATCTCGTCGTTGTTGGCGCCGTTGCACATCGAACACAGCGTGCAGTATCGCCGCGGTGTGCCGCCGGTGGTCAACGAAGAGATCTCCACGCGCATCCTCACCCACGCGATCGAGGCGATCGGCCCCGACGTGCTGGCCGATACCCGCCAGTCCGGCGGCGGCGAGGACTTCTCGTGGTACCTGGAGGAAGTGCCCGGAGCGATGGCGCGGTTGGGCGTGTGGACGGGCCGCGGCCCCCAGTTGGATCTGCATCAACCGACGTTCGACATCGACGAACGGGCGCTGGCGGTCGGGGTGCGGGTGCTGGTCAACATCGTCGACAAGGCCGCCGCCTTCTGACCCCCCTTCCGTTCGTGTGGGTCCTCGCGCCAAAAAGGGTCAGGACGATCCGGGGCCGATGTTGCGCGCCGGGCGAGTCCGCAGGCTGTGCACGTAATCGCTTGGCGCGCCTGCGATTTCGGCGGCATCGGCCATCACGCCGAGATAGCGCGCTGACGGCAGGCCGCCTTCCCAGGCGTCCACCACGTACAACCAAGCCAGCACGGGCTCGAAGTCGGTGTCCGACGAGATGCGGTGCACCCGGCAGCGGATCTTCTTGTGGAAACCGAGTTCCGAGCCCTCCCAGCGATCCAGGTTGGCCTCGTCGTCCTTGGTCATGTCGTAGAGCACGACGAACACCTTCGACGTCGGATCCTCGACGACAGTGGCGAGCGCACCCTCCCAGCCGATGTCCTCCCCGCCGAACGTCAGACGCCAGCCGTGCAGCCACCCGGTGCCTGCCATTGGAGAATGGGGCGCGCGCTGCAACATCTGCTCCGGATGCATGTTCGATCCGTAAGCGGCGTAGAGCGGCACCAGGAAAGACTAAGCGTTCGTGCATCGGCTGGGCGATCAACCTCCCGCTTCGTTAGGTTGGGGACGTGGCAACCCGCATCGTGATCATCGGCGGCGGGCCCGCCGGCTATGAGGCGGCACTGGTCGCCGCGGCCCGCGGACCCGAAGTTGCCGAGGTCACCGTCGTCGACTCCGACGGCATCGGCGGCGCCTGCGTGCTGTGGGACTGCGTCCCGTCCAAGACGTTCATCGCATCGACGGGGGTTCGCACCGAACTGCGTCGCGCGCCGGATCTGGGATATGCGCTCGAATTCGAGGACGCCGAGATCTCGCTGCCGAAGATCAACGAGCGGGTCAAGCGGCTGGCCGCCGCCCAGTCCGTCGACATCGCCGAGCGGTTGCGCAACGACGGTGTCACGTTGGTCGCGGGCCGCGGCGAGCTGGTCGACGATCTGCCGGGACTGGCGACACACACCGTCAAGGTGACCGCACCCGACGGCGCAGTCAGCAAGATCAAGGCCGACGTCGTGTTGATCGCCACCGGCGCCAGCCCGCGCGTGCTGCCCGGGGCCGAACCCGACGGGCAACGCATCCTGAACTGGCGCCAGCTCTACGACCTCGAGGAGCTGCCGGAGCATCTCGTCGTCGTCGGCTCCGGCGTGACCGGCGCGGAGTTCGTCAACGCCTACACCGAACTGGGGGTGAAGGTGACGGTGGTGGCCAGCCGCGACCAGATCCTGCCCCATGAGGACTCCGACGCCGCCGCGGTGCTCGAGGACGCGCTGGCCTCCCGGGGTGTGACGCTGGTCAAGAACGCGCGCGCCAAATCGGTCGCCAGCAACGGTGCCGCTGGATGTCGCCGGCCAGGCGACTCCGCCGGGGTGCTGGTCACGATGACCGACGGCCGGACCGTCGAGGGCAGCCACGCATTGATGACGGTCGGGTCGGTCCCCAACACCAGCGGGCTGGGCCTCGAACGAGTGGGCATCGACATCGGACCGGGCGACTACCTCAAGGTCGACCGGGTGTCGCGCACCGGCGTGCCGGGTATCTACGCCGCGGGTGACTGCACCGGGCTGATGCTGCTGGCCTCGGTGGCCGCCATGCAGGGCCGCATCGCGATGTACCACGTGCTGGGCGAAGGGCTCGAACCGATCCGGTTGCGGACGGTTGCCGCGGCGGTGTTCACCCGCCCGGAGATCGCCGCGGTCGGTGTGCCGCAGTCCAAGATCGACGACGGGTCGGTGGCCGCCCGCACGATCACGCTGCCGCTGAACACCAACGCACGGGCCAAGATGTCGAGCCTGCGCCGCGGCTTCGTCAAGATCTTCTGCCGCCCGGCCACGGGAGTGGTGATCGGGGGTGTCGTGGTGGCGCCGATCGCCTCGGAGCTCATCATGCCGATCGCGCTGGCGGTGCAGAACGGCAACGACGTCGAGGATCTGGCGCAGACGTTCTCGGTGTACCCGTCGCTGTCGGGGTCGATAACCGAGGCGGGCCGGCGGCTGATGGCGCACGACGATCTGGACTGATTTGCGCGCACGCGGGGAGCAGGGCTGCTTCAGTAGCCTGAGATGCAACGTAAAAGACGAGTAACTAGGAGTCATTCCGGTGAGTGACCCGATCCCGCCCAACGGGCAGACGCTGCTGGGTCCGGCGCAGCGGGCCGAGGCCTGGGACCGGCTGGGCAGCGAGCAGTTCGACGTCGTGGTGATCGGCGGGGGAGTCGTCGGGGCCGGCGCCGCGCTCGATGCGGCAACGCGGGGACTGAAGGTCGCCCTCGTCGAAGCGCGCGACTTCGCCTCGGGCACCTCGAGCCGGTCGTCGAAGATGTTCCATGGCGGATTGCGGTATCTCGAGCAGCTGGAGTTCGGGCTGGTTCGCGAGGCGCTCTACGAGCGGGAGCTGTCGCTGACGACGCTGGCGCCGCATCTGGTCAAACCGCTGCCGTTCCTGTTCCCGCTGACCAATCGGTGGTGGGAGCGGCCCTACATAGCGGCGGGGATCTTCCTCTACGACCAGCTGGGCGGCGCGAAATCGGTTCCGGCGCAGAAACACTTGACGAAGTCGGGGGCCCTCCGGCTGGCGCCCGGGCTCAAACGGTCGTCGCTGATCGGCGGTATCCGGTACTACGACACCGTGGTCGACGACGCGCGCCACACCATGACGGTGGCCCGCACGGCCGCGCACTACGGGGCCGTGGTGCGAACGTCGACGCAAGTGGTGGCGTTGCTGCGCGAAGGCGACCGCGTAACCGGGGTGGAGGTCCGCGATTCGGAAACCGGCGCGGTCACCGAGGTCCACGGACACGTCGTCGTCAACGCCACCGGCGTGTGGACCGACGAAATCCAGGCACTGTCCAAGCAGCGCGGGCGATTTCGGGTGCGGGCGTCCAAAGGCGTGCACATCGTGGTGCCGCGCGACCGGATTGTCAGCGAGGTGGCGATCATCCTGCGCACCGAGAAGTCGGTGCTGTTCGTGATCCCGTGGGGCACGCACTGGATCATCGGGACGACCGACACCGACTGGAATCTGGACTTGGCGCACCCGGCGGCAACCAAGGCCGACATCGACTACCTGCTCGAAACCGTCAACACGGTGTTGGCGACACCGTTGTCCCACGACGATATCGACGGCGTGTACGCCGGCTTGCGCCCACTGCTGGCAGGCGAGAGCGAGGAGACCTCGAAGCTCTCGCGCGAACACGCCGTTGCGGTTCCCGCCCCGGGCCTGGTGGCGATCGCAGGCGGCAAGTACACGACGTACCGGGTGATGGCCGAGGACGCGGTCGACGCGGCTGCGGAGTACATCCCGGCGCGGGTGGCGCGGTCGATCACCGAGAAGGTGCCGTTGATGGGCGCCGACGGGTACTTCGCGTTGATCAACCAGACCCAAAGTGTCGGTAAGCATTACGATCTGCACCCGTACCGGGTTCGGCACCTGCTCGATCGGTACGGCTCGCTGATCGGCGAGGTGTTGCAGATGGCGGAGGGCAATCCCGAACTGCTCACGCCCATCACCGAGGCGCCGGTCTACCTGAAGGTCGAGGCGTTCTACGCCGCGGCGGCCGAGGGTGCGCTACATCTCGAGGACATCCTGGCCCGGCGCATGAGGATCTCGATCGAATATCCGCACCGGGGGGTGGACTGTGCGCGTGAGGTGGCCGAAGTCATTGCCCCGGTGCTGGGTTGGACTGCCGAGGACATCGACCGCGAGGTGAACACGTATCTGGCACGGGTGGACGCGGAAGTTCGCTCGCAGCAGGAACCCGACGACGAGTCGGCGGATGCGTTGCGCGCAGCGGCGCCCGAAGCTCGGGCCGAGATCCTCGAACCCGTTCCGCTGAATTGAGGGGGCTTTGAGGCGCCCGGCGCCGCTGCCGGTGCGCGATGGGCTGGGTCCGGCGCGGGTGCGACTGCGCGGCGGGGCGGTACTGGTCGAGTTGGCCTCGCGGTTCGGTGAGGCGGCTGCGGCCAAGGTGCTTGCGGGCGAAGTGGTGACGGCCGACGGCGACGTCGTGAACGTGGGAACCGTGCTGCCGCCGGGGGCATTCGTGTACCTGTACCGCGAACTGCGCGACGAGGTGCCGGTGCCATTCGACATGCCCGTGCTGTATCGCGACGACGACATCGTGGTCGCGGACAAGCCGCACTTCCTGGCGACGATGCCGCGCGGGCGCCATGTGGCGCAGACGGCGCTGGTGCGGCTGCGGCGAGAACTCGAGATGCCGGCGCTGTCCCCTGCGCATCGGCTCGACCGGCTCACGGCCGGCGTGCTGCTGTTCACGGCGCGACGTGAAGTGCGTGGTGCGTATCAGACGATGTTCGCGCGCGGCGCGGTGTGCAAGACGTATTTGGCGCGCGCCCGGGTGGACGACGATCTCGAATTCCCCGTGGTGTTGCGCAGCCGGATCATCAAGCGGCGCGGGCAGTTACAGGCTGCGGAGGAACTTGGCGAGCCCAATGCCGAGACGCTCATCGAGCATGACGGCGGCGGGCTGTACCGGCTGACGCCGAAGACGGGGCGCACACACCAGCTGCGGGTGCACATGGCCTCGCTTGGGCTACCGATCATCAACGACCCGCTGTACCCGGCGGTTCTCGACGTTGCGCCGGAGGACTTTTCGAGTCCGCTGCAGCTTCTGGCCCAGCGGCTCGAGTTCACCGATCCGGTCAACGGTCGTCGACGCGAGTTCCTCAGCACCCGGGCGCTGTGACTCAGCGGCGCTCGAGCGGTTCGTCGACGTGCGCGCCCGCGGCGATCACCGCGCGGTTGCGTTCGGCCACCGTCCGCAACGTCATCTTGACCAGCCACCGGTCGTATGTCAGGTACCCGTTGACCTCGTTCTCGACGTCAGTGGTCTGGGTGTAGATAGCCCCCGACAGGCCGCCTTTGCGGACCGCTTCTTCGAGGTCGCGGCTCACCTCGACGTAGCGCTGCGTCAACCGCGCTCGGCTGTCGGTCATTTCGTAGGCCTGCGCTTTTCCCGGCCAACGGTTGCCCTGGGGCACCAGCCCGAGACCGCCGTACTCGCCGTCGACCACGACGCGGTGTTCGAGCGGTATCGGACGGTCGCCGAGCATCGTCCGCTCGTCGCGGGGCGTCGCCGGATTGTCGTGCAGGACCGGGCGGCCCGGACCGACGTAGGTGTGGTCGTCGTAGACGTCGCCGGCCCGGGTGTCGGGCCGTGACTTGCAGCAGTTCACCCCGCTGTTGGCGTTCACCATGCGGGTGGGGTCGGCGGCCTTGGCCACCCCGGCGATCCTGGCGGTGTCGAACTCGCCCCAACCTTCGTTGAAGGGCACCCAGCCGACGATCGAAGTGACGCTTCGCAACTGGTCGATCATCTCGACGAGTTCGCGTTCGAAATTGCGCTTCGCCTTCGGCGACGGGTCCGGCGCGGGACCGACCGGGACATCGAGGGACACGTCCAGCGACGGCATGTCCTGCCAGACCATCAGCCCCAGCTTGTCAGTCCAGTAGTACCAGCGCGCCGGTTCCACCTTCGCGTGTTTGCGCACGAAGTTCATGCCGAGCGCCTTGGTTCGTTCGAGGTCGAACCTCAGCGCGTCGTCGGTGGGCGCGGTGAAGATGCCGTCCGGCCAGTAACCCTGGTCCAGCGGGCCGTGCAGGAAGGTGATCTTGTCGTTCAACGCAATTCGCGGCCGTCCCCGCGGATCTCGGACCGTGCCGATCGTGCGCAGACCGCCGTAGCTGGCGACCTCGTCGACGACTTTGCCGCCGGGGCTGACCAGCCGCACCGTCAGGTCGTAGAGGTACGGGTCATCCGGGGTCCACAGGTGGGGCTGCGGGACCCGCACACGGACCGGTTTGCCCGGTTCACCGGAGGCGCGGGCCAGCGCCGGGCCGTCAGGAGCAGACACCACCACCTCGGCCAGCTCGCCGGTCGTCCCCGAGGTCCGTGCCGTCACCGTGAAGCCCGTCAAATCCGCTGTGATGTCGAGCTTGTCGACGTACGCGGCGCGCACCGGTTCCATCCAGACGGTTTGCCAGATTCCCGATGCGCCGGTGTAGAACAGGCCCTCGGGGTCGTTGCGCTGCTTGCCCACCGGGAAGGGCCCGGCTTCGTTGCGGTCTTCTGCGCGCACGACGATCTCCTGTGTGCCCGTCCAGCGCAGCGCATCGGTGATGTCGGCGCTGAAACCGGTGAAGCCACCTTCGTGGTGGGCCACGCGCTGGTTGTTCACCCAGACGGTGGCGGTCTGGTCGACCGCACCGAAGTGCAGCAGTACGCGCTGCCCGCGCCAGGTGCCGGGCAGTTCGAACACCTTGCGGTACCACATCTGGTCGTCGTGGCGCTGGATTCCGGACAGCGCCGACTCGGTCGGGTAGGGCACCAGGATCTTCTCTTTGTACGCGCGCGCCGGCGGCGGTGACGTCAGCGCGTCCTCGACGGACCGGCCGGTGTAGGCCCACACCCCGTTCAGGTTCAGCCACCGCGACCGCGCCATCTGCGGCCGCGGGTACTCGGGCAGCGCGTTGTTCGGCCCGACCAGATGCGTCCACGGGGTCGACAGCGGGGGGCTCTGCCGCTGCCACGCCTCGGCCGCGTTCGCCGGTGCCGCCAGCATCGCCAGACCGGTCACCACAACGATGGGTACGGCCGCGATGCGACTCAGTACCTTGTGCACGCGGCGCCGGCTGCTCGACGGCTCGGTGTCTGCGGCCACTGCTTAGTCCCCCCTGCTGGAAACCGTTGACGAAAAATTGCTGTTGGGCATACCGCACCAACCCCCGTGAGCAAACCTAGTCAGCGTTCAGCCGCCGGCGAATCAGGTGTTTCCCTATCCTTCGCATCGGCATGCCGGCTGAACCCGATCGCTTGGCGTCCAAAGCGTTGACGGCGCGGTCGATCAAGATCAGTAAATAACTGAGTGTTGGTGTGGCACACCAGAGATACGGGATTGATGCAAAGTTCAGTCGCTTGCCCAGCCTAGCATCTCGCGGCGGTCGATCGCCACCGCGCGGACCGCAGGGGCATGACGTCCGATGCGGTTGCGGGAGCGCAACGCGGTGTCTGGAAGCAAACGTTGGATAGGTGCACTCGACGTGTTCGTGGAGCATCTGCTCGGCGTCGAATGCGGCCACCCTACAGGACGGACTGGTGCTGGCATCGCAGAAGACATCGACGCGGTGACGGTCTTCGTTACGCCGCAACCCGAGCGCGCACGTTTAGCGCTCGTTCGGGCCCCGGGCCGGCTCGCGACTGACACAATCGGGTCCGGTACGGCGTCGTCCGAAGGAGAAGATGTGCGCAAGGTAATGCTGTGCGCCGCTGCGGCCCTGTTCGCTTCGGGACTGGTGACCGTGAGCCCGCCCAGCGCCGAGGCGACGCTGTGCGGTTCGGTGGGCGGTCGGTTCGTGGACGTGACCGGCTGCGCTGATCCGCTGTCGTACCTCGACGATTTGCCTCCGCCCCCGCCGCCCCCGCCGCCCCCACCCCCGCCCCCGCCGCCGGGCGCCCCGCCGCCCCCACCACCGCCTCCGCCGCCGGCATACATCCCGCCGCCGACGCCCAACGTCAGCGTCTGCGCCAACGTCGGGCGACGGATCAGCGTCAGCGCGTGCACCTGAGACGAGTCCACTCTGATTGACTGACGGCTGTGGACCGAACTTCATTCGACCGTCTCTTCGATATGACCGACCGCACGGTGATCGTCACCGGCGGCACGCGCGGCATCGGTCTCGCGCTGGCCGAGGGCTTTGCCCTCGCGGGCGCGCGCGTGGTGGTGGCCAGCCGCAAGCAAGATGCCTGCGAACAGACCGCACAGCACCTGCGTGACCTGGGAGGTCAGGCGATCGGGGTGCCGACCCACCTGGGTGACACCGACGCCCTGGAGGCGCTCGTGGCGCGGACCGTCGACGAGTACGGCGGTATCGACGTGGTGGTCAACAACGCCGCCAACGCGCTGGCGCAACCCCTCGGGGAGATGACGCCCGAGGCGTTGGCGAAGTCCTACGAGGTGAACCTGCGCGGGCCGGTCTTCCTCGTGCAGGCGGCGCTGCCGTACCTCAAGGCCAGCTCGAAAGCCTCTGTGATCAACATGGTTTCGGTCGGTGCGTTCAACTTCTCGGCGCTGACCTCGATCTACTCCTCCAACAAGGCCGCGCTGATGTCGTTCACCCGGTCGATGGCCGTCGAGTTCGCGCCGGCGGGCATCCGGGTCAATGCGATCGCCCCCGGGCCCGTCGACACCGACATGATGCGCAACAACCCGCAGGAGGTCATCGACGGCATGGCGCGCAGCACCTTCCTCAAGCGGCTCGCCTCACCTGACGAATTGGTCGGTACCGCACTGTTGCTGGCGTCCGACGCCGGCAGCTACATCACCGGAACCGTCATGATCGTGGACGGCGGCGGAACGCCTCGCTAGCCTCGCGCATCTCGCCGCTGGTCGAGGCCAGGATCTGGCTGCGGTTCTCCAGGTGCAGCGCCGCTTCCAGGCTCGACGCCTCGAGGTTGGCCCACAGCACCTGCTTGGTCGACTCGACACCGAATTTGCCGTAGCCGCAGAGTGTCTCGGCGATCGCCAGGGCGTCGTCGAGCACGCAGCCGTCGTGTGACAACCGCGAGACCAGTCCCATTCGCAGGGCCTCGGGCGCATCGACCGCCCGCGCGGTGAGGATCAGGTCGAACGCCGGGCCGGCACCGACGATCCGCGGAAGGGTGTAGCTGACCCCGATATCGCAGCCACCGAGGCCCAACTTGATGAACTGCGTACAGAAGCGGGCGGATTCGGCGGCGATGCGGATGTCGCACGCCAACGCGATCCCCATGCCGCCGCCGTAGGCGACGCCGTTGACCGCGGCGATCACGGGTTGGCGCAGCCGGTGAATCCGTGCGGTCAGGTCGGCGATGAGTTCCTGCCAGCGCATACCGGAGCGGGGGAACTCCGTTCCCTCGCCGGCCTTGTTCGGATTCGGATCGGTCAGGTCCAGCCCCGAGCAGAAGCCGCGGCCGGCCCCGGTGAGCACGACCACCCGCGCGTCGTTATTCGAATCGATCTGCGCGAGCGTGGTGTGCAGCTCCTCGACGAGTTCGTAGGACAGCGCATTGAGCTTCTCGGGTCGGTTCAAGGTCAGTACGGCGATGTCGGGGCGCGGGTAGTTCAGTTCGAGATGCGGCATGCCACACGCTAACCCGCTGCCGAGTTCAGACGCTGCTGCGCCAACCGGCGACGCCGACCGCGATCATCCGCAGCTGCTTGACGGCCACGCGTTTGATCTCGTTGATCGCAGCCTGGTCGTGGATGTCCTCGGTGGCCTCGGCGATGACGATCATCGCGTTGACGAACAGGCTGGCCAGGATGTTGAGGTCCTCACTGCTCCAGGTGTTCAGACCCGGGAAGCGGGCCAGGTCGATGGCCAACTCGGAGGTGATCAGCCGGATCTCGGTGCGAATCGCATACCGCAGGACGCTGACGCCGCTGTTGCGTTCGCGTCCGATGAACCGCCAGTGCTCGCGGCGTTCGTTCACGCCGTCGATGAGAATGTCGACGCTCGACTCGATGACGCGCTTGGGGTCGAGCTTGCCCGCGCGGGCGCCGCGCAACATATCGCGCAGGCTGCGGAACGACTCGTCGATGAGGACCAGCCCGAGTGCCTCCATCGACTCGAAGTGCCGGTAGAACGCCGCGGGGACGATGCCCGCCTCGCGGGTGACCTCGCGCAGGCTCAGTGCGGAGAAGCTGCGCTCCTCGAGCAGGTGTAAGGCGGCGGCGACGATCGCCTGCCGGGTGGCCTCCTTGCGCTCCTCCCGTGACAGGCCCGAAGGCGGGCGAGCACGCGACCGGGACCGCTCCGATCGGCCCGACCGTGAGCCAGGCGTACGACTGTTCACTGTGTGAAACCTACCACAACCTGGGTCAATGGGTTGACGAGATGCTGCGAAGCCATTCAGAGTGTACATATGTTCACTCAAACTTTGACGCGCGGGCTCCGGGATAGAGTCCTCGGGTCGCCGCTGGTCGACCTGCTCACCGGCCCCCACGGCGTGGACCGATACACCGAGCTCGTCGCTCCCACCTGGACCCGGGCGGACGCCCGCGCCGAGGTCGTCGCGGTGCGCCGCCAGACGCCACGCAGCGTCACCCTCACCCTCGAGCCGAATCAGGCGTTCACCGGTTTTCGTGCCGGGCAGCACATCAACCTCACCGTCGAGATCGCCGGCCGCCGTCGCACCCGGCCGTATTCGCCGGCCAACGCCGAGGGGGCGCCGTACCTGGAGCTGACCGTCGGCCGCCACGACGGTGGTCTGGTGTCCGGCTACCTGTATGACCAGGCCCGCCCCGGCATGGTGGTGGGTCTGGACTCGGTCGGCGGCGATTTCGTGTTACCCGACGACCGGCCGCAACGCATCCTCTTCGTGTCCGGCGGCAGCGGCATCACCCCTGTCATGTCGATGTTGCGGACGCTGCGGGCCGGCGGGTTCGGTGGCCGGACGGCGTTCATCCACTACGCCCGCTCGGCCGAAGAAGCCTGCTACCGCGCCGAACTCGACGCGATGCCGGACGTGCGGGTGCTGCACGGCTACACCCGCTCGACGGCCGGGTCCGACCTCGACGGCCGCTTCGGCCAGGAGCATCTGACGGTGGCCATGCCGGAGCCCGACGCGGTGTTCGTCTGTGGCCCGCCGGAGCTGGTGACCGCCGTGCGGGAGCACTGCGCGAACGTCCGCTCCGAGAGCTTCGTCCCGCCTGCTTACAGCGTGCCCGTTGAACCGTCGGGCGGCACCGTCACTTTCGCAGACAGCGGGGTCGCGGTGACCGACGACGGCCGCTCGCTGCTGGAGCAGGCCGAAGGCGCAGGCCTGCGCCCGGAAAGCGGATGCCGGATGGGCATCTGCCACAGCTGCACCCGCCGCAAGACCCGCGGTGTGGTGAAGAACGTGATCACCGGCGCGATGTCGACCGCCGACGACGAGGACGTGCAGATCTGCGTCTCCGCCCCCGTCGGCGACGTCGACCTCGCGCTCTAGAAAGGAGTCACACGATGACCGTCAACACCACCCCCGCCACAACAAGTGCCCCGCCGCCCGCCTTGACGAAGACCGTCGCGGGCCAGACCATCAGCCTCACCGCCGAGCAGGCCGAGGCCTTCGGCCGCGAACTCGACGAGCTCAAAGAGCGAGTGATCGCCGACCTCGGTGAGCGCGATTCCACCTACATCCGTCGAATCATCAAGGCGCAGCGCGCCTTCGAGGTCGGCGGGCGTGCCCTGCTGTTCGGCGGCATCTTTCCGCCGTTCTGGCTTGCGGGCACCGCCATGCTGGGCCTGTCGAAGATCCTCGACAACATGGAGATCGGCCACAACGTCATGCACGGTCAATACGACTGGATGGGCGATCCGGCGATCTCCAGCAAGGGCTTCGAATGGGACAACGCGTGCCCGGGGGAGCAGTGGCGGCACTCACACAACTACATGCACCACACTTACACCAACATCGTCGGGATGGACCGCGACGTCGGTTACGGCATCCTGCGGATGAGCAAGGACCAGCCCTGGACGCCGTACTTCCTCGGCAACCCCGTATACGCGTTCCTGTTGATGGTCCTGTTCCAGTACGGCGTCGCGTTGCACGAACTCGAGACCGAACGCATCCGCGCCGGCGAGATCACGATCGCCGACAAGCGCGAGATCCTCGAAGGCATCTGGCGTAAGACCAAACGGCAGACGCTCAAGGACTACGTGGCGTTCCCGCTGCTGGCCGGTCCGTTCGCGCCCTGGGTGTTCGCGGGCAATCTGACCGCCAACCTGATTCGCAACGTGTGGTCGTACATGATCATCTTCTGCGGTCACTTCCCCGATGACGTCCAGGAGTTCTCCGTCGAGGAGACGAAGGCCGAGACACGCGGGCAGTGGTACTTCCGGCAGGTGCTCGGCTCGGCCAACCTGACGGGCGGAAAGCTCTTCCACATCCTCAGCGGCAACCTGTCGTTCCAGATCGAGCACCACCTGTTCCCCGACATCCCGGCGCACCGGCTCGCCGAGATCTCCGAAGAAGTCAAGGAGATCTGCGTCCGCTACGGGATCCCCTACAACAAGGGGTCGCTGCCGCGACAGTTCGCGACCGTGGTGCGCAAGATCGTGCGGTTGGCGCTGCCGGGCTAGGCCGCTCACGCGACTTCACAAGCGCTGCGAGACTGCGGTTTCTGATGAAATTCACCCGAAATCCGTCAGAAACCGTAGTCTCGGCGGCTCACCTCTGGCAAACCGGACACCAATAGGAGACACGGTCGCCGCTGCTGTCCGATGCGATCGGCGTCCCGCACCGGCGGCACGGTTTACCGCGGCGGCCGTAGACCCACAGGTCGCGGCCGCTGCGGGTATCGCCGGTCGTGGTGCGGTTGATGCGGGACCTGTTCAGCCACAACATGTCCCGGGCTCGCTGCACCATCCGCAGCGGGTCCTTGACGTCGCCGACGGCGGCGGTGGGCAGATAGCCGGTGACGAAGCACAGTTCGTTGGCGTAGACGTTTCCGACGCCGGCCATCACCCGTTGATCCAACAGCGCCTCGGCCAGCGGCCTCTCGGGATCGGCGACGAGGTTGGCCCTGGCGACCCGCGGTTCCCAATCCTCACCGAGGAGATCTGGCCCGAGATGGGCGACGGCCTCCATATCGCGGTCGCGCTGCAGAAACTCCAGCACGCCGAGGTCTACACCCGCGGCGCGAGAGTCGCTGGTGTGCAGGAGGATCCGAATCTTGTGCTCGGGTACGCGGCGGATCTGGCCGCCGATCAGCCAGGCGCCATCCATCTTGAGATGCGAATGGATGCTGGCCCCGCCGACGCGGATGAACAAGTGCTTACCGCGGCTGAGCACCTCGTCGACGACGCATCCCGTCAGATCGACGGTGGCGAACTTCGGCACCCGCACATCGCAGCGCGTGAGTTCTTTACCCTGCAGCGCATCCCGCAGTTTGGTGGCGGTGCGGTAGACCGTGTCGCCTTCGGGCATGCATCAGCGTCCTTTGTTCTTCACGCAAGCTCTGATCACCGTAGCCGCAGGCCGCGCGGTGTGCGGGTGAAGCCGGCACCGAGCAGAGCATCGTGGACTTTCGCCCGCTCGCCGGCACGCTCGTCTTCGGCGCCCGGCTCGAGCACCGGTACCCCGTTGACCTTCTCGACAAGGAAGGACCCCACCCGTCCGCTGCTGACCAGATCGGCCAGGGCTGCCGCGGCGCCGATGTGCGCATCGGCATCATCGGTGAAGCTCAGCAGCGAGCGACCGCCACGTTCGAGGAACCAGGCGAGTTCGCCGTCGACGATCGCGACCAGTGCGCCCGCCTTACGGCCCGGACGGTGTGCGACGTCGTCGTCGGATCGCTTCGTCGGCCACGGTAGCGCAGCGCCGTAGGGGTTGGCCGGATCGGCCGCCGCCAGCACGACCGCGTGATACTCGCGGTGGTCGCGGTCCACGCCGTCCAGATAGCTGCGCAGTCGGTCGACGGTGGAGGCCACGGCGAACTGCGCGCCGCCCAGCGACTCGACGAAGTAACCGCGCTGACAGCGGCCGGCGTCCTCGAATGCCGTCAGGACCTTGTACAGCATCGCGAAACCGCCGGGTACGCCTTCGGCACCGACCGCGCCCTTGGTCAGCACCCCATGGCGGCCGAGCAGCAGCTCGGCCTGAAAGTGGGCGCGCACAGTCGATTCGGGTTCGGCGTCGGGCAGTGCGGACCACCGGCCGGCCACCGTGGGGTCGGTGTTGCGGGTCTGGGCATGAGCGATGCTGTATCGGCTCAACCGCGGCGCCCGCTGGCGTTGCCGATGCGCTGGTGCGCTACGCCGCCCCGACGCCCCGCGAGCGCCCATGAGCGTCGCACGCACGGGTGCGAAGGTGTCGCCGGTGATCCAGCCCGCCCAGATCAGGTCCCACAGCGCGCGTTTGTGCTCGTCGGTCGGATTGTCGGCGAGCTGAGGGGAGAAGGCAGCAGCGCGTTGGCGGGCGAAGGTCTCAGCGAGCTGACGGAAGAAATATGCGCCGCCACCATTGAGCGTGTCGAGGATCGCGCGATGGGTGTCGGTGAACTCGATCTCGACCGGGGCGGCCAAAGTCAGAGGTGCCGTCTCCGCCGGATGGAAGGCGATCCAGCCGTCGCCGCCGCCGATCGGCCCGGCGCCCGACCAAGTCACCTCGCCGGACGCCAGCAGCTCGTCGAGCAACGCGGGCTGGTAGTCACGGACGCGCTGACCGAATACCAGCGGTTCGACCGCCGACGCCGGAATCGGGACGCCCGCAAGCTGTTCGATCACCGCCGCGAGCCCGTCGACGCCGCTGTTGTGCGCCGAACCGATCAGCTGCCACGCCGGCAGGAACCGGCCGTAAGCGGCGGTGCTGACCGGTTCGATCTGTGCGCGCAACGCAGCGAGCGACCGGCGTCGCAGGATCCTGAGGACATCGGCGTCACACCACTGCTCGCTGTCGACGGCGGCGCTGGCGAACTCACCGCGAACAAGCTTGCCGTCGATGGCCATTCGGCCCAGCACGTCGGCGGTGACCCGCAGCCCGAGGCCGAACCGGGCGGCCGCGTCATGGGTGGTGAACGGCCCGCGGGTGCGCGCGTAGCGGCCGAGAAGTTCGCCGAGCGGATCGTCGACCGATTCGGTGAACGCGGCCGGCACCCCGACGGGCACTGCGACCCCGACCCCGTCGCGCAGTAGCCCGATGTCCTCGACGGCAACCCACCACGTTTGGTCGGCGAAGGATACCGTCAGCGCGCGTTTGGCGGCGCGCAACCCGTCGAGCCAGCCGTCGATGTCGGAAGTGATGCACCGGTCGGCGATCTCGGCTTCGGTCAATGGACCCAACAGGCGGAGCAGGTCGGCGATGCCTTCGGCGTCGCGGGCTTTGCGATCGTCGCTGAGACGCTGAAGCTGGCGCGAGGTGTTTTCGATGACCTGAGGCTCGAGCAACTCCCGCAGTTCGACCCGGCCGAGCAGCTCGGCGAGCAGGACACTGTCCAGCGACAGCGCTGCGGCTCGTCGTTCGGCGAGTGGGCTGTCACCTTCGTACATGAACGCGCCGACGTAGCCGAACAGCAGTGACGCGGCGAACGGCGACGGCGTGGTGGTCTCCACCTCGACGATGCGCAGGCGGCGCTGGGCGATCCGGTGCATCACCTCGGTCAGCGCGGGCACGTCGTAGACGTCTTGCAGGCACTCGCGCACGGCCTCCAGCACGATCGGGAAGTCGGGGTACTTGCGCGCGACGTCGAGCAGCTGCGCGGCCCGCTGGCGCTGGTGCCACAGTGGTGACCGCTTGCCGGGGTGGCGCCGCGGCAACAGCAGTGCGCGCGCGGCACATTCGCGGAAGCGCGATGCGAACAGCGCCGAGCCGCCGACCTCGGCGGTGACGATCGGTTCGATCTCGTCGGCCTCGAAGACGAACAGGTCGGCGCCAGGGGCGACGTCCTCGGTATCGGGTAACCGCACGATGATGCCGTCGTCGGACGCGGTGGGTTTCTCCTCGATGCCGTAGCGCTCCCGCAGCCGCCGCGACACCGCCAGTGCGAGCGGTCCGTGTACTCGCAACCCGAACGGTGAGTGCAGGATGACACGCCAGTCGCCGAGTTCGTCGCGGAAGCGTTCGACCACGAAGGTGGTGTCCGATGGCACCGCGCCGGTAGCCTGACGCTGGTCGTCGATCAACTGCCACAGGTTGTCGGTGGCGAAATCGTCGAAACCCATTGCACGGCAGCGTTGGACGAACTCATCTTTGGCGAGACCGGCGAGCTCACCGGTGTAGGCGCCGACGGCTGCTCCCAGCTCGGCCGGCCGGCCGACGCCGTCGCCGCGCCAGAACGGCAGCCGCGCCGGCTGGCCGGGCGCCGGGATCACCAGCACTCGGTCGTGGGTGATCTCGGTGATCCGCCAGCTCGTCGCGCCCAGCGAGATGACGTCACCGGGCCGCGACTCGTACACCATCTCCTCGTCGAGTTCGCCTACCCGGGAGGGCTTCTCGGAGTCGGTGGCCAGATACACCGTGAACAGTCCGCGATCGGGGATCGCGCCGCCGCTGGTGACCGCGAGGCGCTGGGCTCCGGGGCGCGCCGTCAACGTTCCGGTATCCCGGTCGTACACCAGGCGGGGTCGCAGTTGGGCGAACTCAGTGGACGGGTATTTTCCCGACAGCAGATCCAGCGTTGCCTCGAACGCACTGCGCGGCAGCGTGGCGAACGGCGCGCTGCGACGCACCGCGTCGAACCAGCGGTCCGCGTCGAGCGGTTCGAGCGCGCACGCCGCCACCGTGTGCTGGGCCAGCACGTCGAGCGGATTGGTCGGCACCCGCATGGTTTCGATCTCGCCGGACAGCATCCGTTTCACCGTGACCGCGCAGCCGATCAGGTCGGTGCGGTGCTTGGGGAACAGCACGCCCTGGGAGATCTCGCCGACCTGGTGGCCCGCGCGGCCGATGCGCTGCAGGCCGCTGGCCACCGAGGGCGGTGCCTCGACCTGGATGACGAGATCGATGGCCCCCATGTCGATGCCCAGTTCCAGACTGGACGTCGCGACGACGGCCTTGAGCCGGCCGCTCTTGAGGTCGTCCTCGACGATCGCCCGCTGTTCCTTGCTGACCGAACCGTGGTGTGCACGGGCCAGCAGCGTCGGCGCACCGAGTGACGCCCCGCTGGCCATCAACTGTGCCGGATAACCGCCGCCCACTTGCGGATTGGGCTGTAGAGCGAGTTCCGTCCCGGAGCGTTCGGCGTGGATCTCGTTGAGCCGTGAGGTCAGCCGCTCGGCGAGCCGGCGCGAATTGGCGAACACGATCGACGAATTGTGGGACTCGATCAGGTCGACGATGCGTTCCTCGACGTCCGGCCAGATGGTGTTGTTCTCGAGGTTCGCCATATCGGGCACCGGCACCTGCACCGAGAGATCGAAGGTTTTGGCCGCCGGCGGCGCGACGATCGTCGTGCGAGCCTGCCCCGACAGGAACCGCGCCACTTCTTCGGGCGGACGGACGGTGGCCGACAACCCGATCCGCTGTGCGGGTGCGTCGTGGGGGTACCTCCCGCTTGCGGGGGAGAGTTGGTCGAGACGTTCGAGCGACAGCGCCAGATGTGCGCCGCGTTTGGTGGCCGCGACGGCGTGCACCTCGTCGACGATGACGGTCTGGACGCTCGCCAGGGTTTCGCGGGCCGCCGACGTCAACATCAGGAACAGCGACTCCGGCGTGGTGATCAGGATGTCGGGTGGGTGGGTGATCAGTTCGCGGCGCTGCGCGGGTGAGGTGTCGCCGGAACGCACGCCGACTCTGATCTGCGGTGCGGGGACTTCGCGCCGTTCCGCCACGCGCGCGATGCCGGTCAGCGGTGCGCGCAGGTTGCGTTCGACATCGACGGCCAGCGCCTTGAGCGGCGAGATGTACAGCACGCTTGGACCCGCACCGGCCGGCCGCGGATCGGCGGTCGCCAACTGGTCGATCGCCCACAGGAACGCCGCCAGGGTTTTCCCCGATCCGGTCGGCGCGATGACGAGCGTGTTGTCACCGTCGGCGATCGCCGCCCAGGCTTCGGCCTGCGCGGGCGTCGGTTCGGCGAACGTGCCGGTGAACCACTCCCGGGCCAGGTCGCTGAACCGGGCGAGCGGTGCGGAGTTCATCAGACCATCGTGCACCCCACCACCGACAACTTCTTGGCGATTTCGGCGCGCTACCATTCGATGAGCGATCGATTCCGCACCGAAATCACAGGTCAGCGACGGTCGGGTGAGACCGCGTCGTGCAGCGCCGCCGGGATGCCCGGCACCCGGCCGATCGCGTCGAGCAGGCTGTGCGCGCACGCGTCGGCGAGTCGATCGGCGTCGATCGACGGGTCCAGCAACCGCTGCCGGCACATCTCCAACGTGAACGCCAGCCAACCGTAGACGGTGACGCGCAGGTCGCGATCGACCTTGGAGTCCAGGTCAGCGCCGACCGCGGCGTGGATCCGCGCGAGGATCCGGTTGGCCTGGCGGTCGTTGTCGGTGTTCTCGATGCCGCGCAGCACGGGGTCCGAGCGGCCCATATCCAGATATGCGGCCCACGCGCTGTGGGGGTGCTCGTCGTCGTAACGCAGATAGGCCAGCACGCCCTCGCGCACCTGATCGAACAGGCTCTGGCCCGGTCGCGGCGGCGTGCTGGTGGCCTCGAATAGGCGCTCGCCCTCGGCGCGCACCACCGCGGCGAAGAACGCCCGCTTGTCGGGGAAGTAGTGGTACATCAGCGCGCGTGATACCCCGGCGCGCTCGGCGATCTCGTCGATGCGGACCTCGTCGTAGGGCCGCTGCCCGAAGGCCTCCGCCCCGAGCGCCAGCAATTCGCTGCGCCGGTCGGCGGGGGACAGTCGCCGTCGAGACTCGGCCATGCCCTCATCGTAGTGAACACATGTCAAACAGCGGGCACTGAGCAGCCGCGTCGAATAACCCGACCTCGCCGGGATAACCCCGTCTCGACGAACGTCCACGCAGACGAAAGGGCTCCGATGAGCTTCCCCGAATAGCAGCAGTCGCCGCCCGGCGTGCACAGCGAGATGGAACCGAAACGGCACTCTCGGCGGAAACGGCGCAGGCGGCGCTCAGCTGATCTCCCGCGGCGCCGACGATTCCAACATGCGCCGGATCGTCGATCGCAACCGCGCAAGCTCGGCGCCGCTGACCAGCTCGCACCCGTGCAGCTCAGCGAGTTTACGTGCGGCGGTGGTGAATTCGTGGTTCGTCACGACCATCGTCTTGGCGCAGTCGTGCATGGGCGCGCCGGCGACCACTTCCTGCACGGCGCCGGCGCCGACCGGACGGGTCTGGCGTTTGCACTGGATCGCAAGACGATTCGGCCGCTTACCGACGATGAGGTCGACACCCCAGTCGCCGGTGATCGCGGTCATGATGACCGGCGCACCCGCCGATCGTGCCATGCGCGCGACGTAGTCCTCGAACTCCGTGCCCGACATCGCCGCGGCGACGTCCTCACGGGCGCCGGGCGTCATGGCGCCGCGCAGCGTCCCGGCCAGAAAGCGCGGCGCGGCGACCAGCAGCAGCGGCGTGACAAGGCCCAGCACCACGCTCCATTGCGGGGTGGCTCCGAACAGCCACGACCCGACGCCGGCTGCGGCCGCGGTCACCAGATAGCGCTTCAGGCCCACCCGAGGGATCGTAGGGCGGCACCCCGACATCTCCGGTTCATGTCGTATCCAATAACCGAATGCTCGGAGCTGCCGTAACACTCAAACGTGGTTAGCAAGGTTAATCTGCAGTTCATGACCGACGACCTCGCGGACCTCGAGGGCCAGACACCTATCGAACAGGCCCTCGCCGGCGGTGATCCGCACCGTGTGGGCTGGTTCCGCTTCTACTTCGCCGACGAACGCTGGGAGTGGTCGCCGCAGGTCGAACGGATGCACGGCTACGAGCCGGGAACCGCGGAACCGACGACCGACCTCGTGCTGTCGCACAAGCACCCCGAGGACTACCGCCAGGTGGCCGCGACGCTGGACGAGATCCGCCGCACCTCGGGCGCGTTCTCCACCCGCCACCGGATCATTGACACCCACGGCGCGGTGCACCACGTCGTGGTGGTGGGAGACCAGTTGTTCGACGACGAGAATCAGGTGGTCGGGGCCCACGGGTTCTACGTCGACGTCACCCCCTCGACGGTCGAGCGTCACGACAGGGTGTTCAGCGCGGCGGTCACCGAGATGGCCGAGGCCCGCGGCCCGATCGAGCAGACCAAAGGCATGCTGATGCTGATCTACCGGATCTCGGCCGATTCGGCGTTCGAACTGCTCAGGTGGCGGTCACAGGAAACGAACACCAAACTGCGGCTGCTGGCCGAGCAGATCGCCAAGGACTTCCTCGGACTCACCTACGAAGAGGAGTTGCCGCCGCGCTCCACCTACGACAGGTTGTTGCTGACCGCGCACAACCGCGTCGAATCCTGAGGGCTCGAAAGTCGATTTCTCGAAGGTTTATTCACCGAACCGGCCGGGAATTCTTCGCCGCATCTAAGTCATACCGACCAGCGCTGTCCCAACAGCCGAAGCGGGGAGAGTCCGTTCGTGCATCCAAGTTCCAGCGAGTTGAGGCAAGTCGATACGGGGGTTCGCGACGCGGGCCGGTTCGCGATCGGTATCACCGCCGCAGGCGCGGTTTTCCTTCTCGGCGCGGTCGTGTGGGTGAGTACCTGCCAGGGCGCGACAGCTGATCTCGTGGCGTGCGGCGCGCCGCAGCGGACGCTGCTGGCGCTGGCGGCGCCCGCCGTCCTGCTCGGCGGTGGCTTACGGGCGTTTCTGCGCGCCTATCAGACGTGGCGCAAAGGTGAGATGTCCTGGGCCTGGCACGGGGCGGCGTGGTTCCTGCTGACGTCGATGCTGTTGGTCCTGACCACGAGCATGCCCCCGCTGACCGGGTCCGCGGTGCTCGCCGGATGAGCGCGCCGGCGACCACTGGCCGACCGCTGACCGCGGTCGCGCTGGTGTGCAGTCTCAAGCCCAGCCCGGCCGAGTCGAGCAGCGCGCTGATGGCCGAGCACATCTGCGAAAAGCTGCGCGGCGCGGGCGTCGAGACCGAGTCGGTGCGCTGCGTCGACCACGCGATCGCCCCTGGCGTCGAGGCGGACATGGGTGACGGCGACGAGTGGCCGCAGATCCGCGACAAACTGTTGAGCGCCGACATCCTGGTGTTGTCGACACCGATCTGGTTGGGGCATCCGGCCAGCGTGACGCAGCGGGTGCTGGAACGCCTCGACGCCGAACTGTCCAACACCGACGACGCGGGCCGGCCGGTCATGCTCGGCAAGGTCGCGGTGGTTGGGGTCGTCGGCAACGAGGACGGCGCGCACAAGGTGATCGCCGATTGCTTTCAGGGCCTCAACGACATCGGTTACAGCATCCCCGCCCAGGGCGGCACCTATTGGACCGGCGAAGCGATGCAAAGCACCGACTACAAGGAGCTCGACGAGGTGCCCGAGCCGGTCGCGTCGACGACCGCCGCGTTGGCCCGCAATGCCGCCCATCTCGCGCGGGCCCTGCGCGACGGTCAGTATCCGCCCTACCAGTGATATCGGGCCGCGACGGTTGTTTCTGCCCTGGCGCCCTCGGGTAGATCTACCGTCATCAGTAGCCCGCAACCGGGCGGAGGTATGCCGAGAGAGGAGTACCGATGAAAAGCCCGAAGGATCCCGTCGACCACGCGCGGACGACGCGTCCACATGCCGGGGAGTCGATGAAGGACACCAAGAACATGCCGGGGCTGATCGTGATCGGCGTGGCACTGGTGCTGTTCGTTTCGGCGCTGGCTGCGCACGGCGCCGGCCATCATGACGTCGGTGTCGGCCTGGGCGCCGGCTCGGCCGCGCTGTTCATCATCGGGGGCGGCTGGCTGCTCGTCGAGCACCTACGGGTGCGCAAGATCGAAGATCGTTGGTACGCCGAACATCCCGACGCGCAACGCCAAAAACCCAGCAGTTGATGCGCACATGAGAAAAGCCCAGCCGATCCGGCTGGGCTTTTCCTTTTGCAGCGGTTACTGCTCGTTTTCCTGACGCTTCTCGGCGGCCTTGGCGCCGGCCCGTGCCGATTCCGCCTCGGCTTCCTTCTTGGCGGCGTCCTGCTGGGCGTCGGCCTTGTCCTGCTGGGCCTTGCCCTCGCGGACCATGTCGTCACGACCGGTTACGGTTCCGACCGTCTCTTTGGCTTTGCCCTTGACGTCCTCGACGACGCCCTTGATGCCTTCTTCAGGGCCACTGTTCTTCTCGGTCATGCTCACCTTCCCGCAGTGCAGTGGATGGGTCTGATCACGGGGAACTTCCCCGCGCAGACCTAGGGTTCCCGAGGGCTTGGCCGTTAAACGTGGCCGGCTCCGGCGCCGGGCAGCACCGGGGAGTAGCGCGTGAACCCGCGCCGCAGTCGCACCCTGTCGGAACCCACCAGCGCGACGTCCTCCCAGACGGCGAGGAACGTGCCGCGATGCCGCCATCGGGCGATCTTGGCCAGCATCGCCGGCGCGGTCGCCGATGATCGCTCGAATCCGAGATACGACGACCGGGTGTTTGGGCTGACGATGATTCCCAACACCCGTGGCGCGGGCGGATCGTCGGCGGGGTCACCGCTGGTGACGAGGCGGACGTCGGTCACCGTGCCGAGCCGGTGCGAACCGGCGTCGACGACGCGCAAGCCCAGCAGGCTACTCAGCTGCATGTCGGCCCCCCGGAATGTGTTTCACGACATGGTCGCGCAACCAGCGTTCGACCCAGTCGACGTCGAAGGTCATGTCCGTCGGCTTGAGCGTGACCACCACGCCGACCGAGGCGACCAGCTTCCACGGGATCTCCTGCAGGCGCGACCGCGGCGGGGCTCCGCCGAAGATGCGGGTCGCCACGACCTGTCCCGACAGCAAGCCGCTCACCTGTGGCGGCTGCGCGTCGTTCGGAATCTCGGCGTCCACCTCAATGCCGGTCAACTCGATGTCGTCGACGATACCGATGGGATCGCCCGCGTCGCTGAGCATCTGCCGGTCGAGCAGGTGCAGACGGGCGTCCAACAACCGCCCGCGGTGGCGCTTGACCGGGAGTTCGCTCACTGTCCCGCTCCCGTCACGATCATCAGCGGGATTGCGGCCAACGAAGCCACCAGGATGATCACCAGATACACCGAGGCGAACATGTTCGTCACTCTCCCGTTCGTCCGGTCTCCCATGTATTGAGAGTCGTTGGCCACGATCAGGATTGGCAGGTAAGTCAAGGGGAGCGCGATCGCCGAGAACACCACCGAGTATTCGGTCACCAGAATCGGGTCGATCCCGGTGAACAGGACCGCGGCGCAGGCGACGATCGCGACGAACATCACCACGTGGAACCGTGCCGCCTCGGCGGGTCGCCGGAACTTGCCCCACGTCCAACCGAGGAACTGCGCGAGAATGTAGCCGCTGGACAGCGTCGTCTCCAGCGCCGCGCCGAACGTCGCTGCGACGATGCCCACGATGACGAATGCGAGCGCGAGTTTTCCGCCCGCGGCGACCACCGGCATAACCGTCTGCGACAGCGAGGACACCTCGATCTGCTGGGGCAGCAGCACGATGGCCGCGCAGGCCGCGATGCTCAGCGACAGCAGACCGCCGAGCGGAAAGCCGACCAGCACGTTGACGCGCGATGTGCTCAGATCCTTGGCCGTCCAATGCTCTTCGACGGCGCCCGAGGAGAAAAAGAACACCTCGTAGGGTGTCATCGCGGCACCGAACAGCGCGATGGCGAAGTACCAATAGGTAGCCGCCGACTCCTGCTCCGGGATGACGGGGGTCACAGCCTGATCGGCGAGATCAGCCCAATCCGGCCGCAGCAGAAACACACTGACGACGAATACGATCAGGAACAGGCCGAGCAGGCCGGCGGCGTTCTCCATGATCTTGAACTTGACCCGCCACACCACCACCCAGATCGCGAACGCCGCCACCGGAATCCACATCATCGGGCCGGCGTCGGTGGCCAGTTGCAGGGCCAGGGCGACGCCGCCGATCTCGGCGGTCAACGTCATCAACGTGATGAAGAACGACGCCGCCAGGTTTGCCGCCGCGGTGCGCGGGCCGAGCCGCTCCCGAATGATCTCGAACGTGGCGCGGCCGCTGACGGCGGCGACCCGGCCCGCCATGTTCGCGTACAGGCAGATGCCGACGACGCCGACCACCACCACCCAAGCCAGCGCCAGCCCGAATCGGGAACCCACCACCGCGTTCGTGACCAGGTCGCCGATATCGACGAATCCGCCTATCGCGGTGAGGATTCCGAGTGCGACCGAGAGCAGCTTCTTCATCAGCGGTAGCGGCTCTCGAGATCGTCGGCCGCCGCCAGCAGGTCGGCGCGGGCCCGTTGCGGTGCCGGTTCGGTGGTGACGTTTCTGGTCTGCGCCGCGGCGGCGTTGAGGATACCGATGATCTCGGTCATCGAGCCGGTCAGCAGCCTTCGGCGAGCGGTATCGGCCGGGTCCTCGGCGCGTAGTTCGGCGATGCCCTGGTACGCCGTGACGATCTGATCCCGGGCGTCCGACAGTTGCACCGCGGCCAACTGGGCAGTGGAGCGCCGATCTGCCCACAAGTCCAGGGCCAACGCGCCGCTGCGCGCGGCCGACGTGGTTTCGGCCATGGCGGTGGCGAGTTGGCCCGCGATACCGTCGCGGTTGGCGGGGCAGCGGGTCAGCAGGCCGCCCAGGGCGACCAGAACGACCAGCAGGGTGAGCAGTGTCCGCAGATGCCGAGAACGTTCCTGGTCGGCCATCGGACGTCGTCACCTCCCTCGGGCGCGTTTGTCACGGTATTACGGCCGTTGCGTGCAAAGCCCGAAGACACGACCACGCTGGGTCAGTCCGCGATTCCTTCGTCCTCAGGGTCGATCTCGACCGTCTCCAATTGCTCCTGCCAGTCGGCGGGCGGGGCCTCCAGCGGCGGGGTCAGTCTCGGCGCAGCGGCCGCCTCCTCGTCGGGAACCGGTTCGCTGGCGACACGCCTTTGCTCCATCGCGTCGGCTACTGGAACGTCGTCGGGAAGTTCTTCGCGCTCTGGCATGCCGGTCGAGTACCCGAGGGTCGGTGCGCGAAACGATGCGGCGCCGCGTGCGATTCGCAAAGCGAAGGTCGGTCCCCGGACACGAACAGCCGGGTATCCGCCGTGCGAAGAGTGGGCAGGAGAACCGTTTTGCCTGCGAAGTGCTCGGGTAGGCGGCTCTCATGTCCGGCTCGTTGACTTCTGGTTCGATGCTGTTCTGGCATGTGCACGGGTCCTGGACCGAATCTTTCGTCTCCGGGGCACCGCTGTGTGTTACCTGTGAACCATCGCAAAGGCGCGAACGGGCGTGGGCTCTGCGGTAGGGATTGGCTACGCGCGCAGGAGGTTTCGTTATCCAACCTGTCTGCCGAGCACATCGATCTCGTGGTGCTGCAACGTCCCGAGGAGATCGACCGTGCGCCGAGCCATCGTCACCCACTCGAAAGGGCACGGCTCACCGAGTGCGGCCTGATCTACCAGGGAACGGAACCCCCTCGGGCTACTGACCTTTGGCGACCCTGCGGATCAGACGCGCGGTGCTGCGGTCGAGCACCTCCTGACGCTCGGCGAGCGTCTTGCACCGCGCGGCGCGCCGGACCGCGGCCGCGATCGTCTGCTCGGACTCATAGCCCTCGACGACCCGTGGGTCGACGTACGAGCTGCGGGCCACCGCGGGGGTGTTGCCCAGCTCTTCGGCGACCTCCTTCATCACCGCCGACTCGACCCGTTTGATCACGGTCTTGTTGACCGGTGGATCGGCGTCGACGAATGCCGCCGCCGCCAGCACCGTGCCGTGCCAGGTCCGTAGATCCTTGACCGAGAACTCCTCGCCGACCAGCTCTTTGAAACGGGCGTTGAGGTCATCGGAATGGATCTCGATCCACCCGGAACCGTTCCGGCACACCAGCAACCGCTCGGTGCGCTCCGGCCGCCGCAGCAGCGCCCGCACCGAGCGCACCGCTTCGGAGTCGTCGATGGTCAGGGTCCGTCGCACCCCGCTCTTGGCCGGAAAGTCGAACTCGATCGCGTCGCGCTGCACCGTCACGTGCTCACAGAGCAGCGTCGCGATGCCGTAGGAGTTGTTCTCTTCGGCGTACTGTTCCGAGCCGGGACGGAAGTAACCCAGGTCCGCCAGATGCAACGCGAGCGCCAGCACGCGGTCACGGCTGAGGCCGCGGCCGCGAAGATCGGCGGCGATGCGGCGGCGCATCTCGGGCAGCGCGGTCGACATCTCCAGGACCCGGTCGAACTTCTCCTCGTTGCGCTCCTCCTGCCACCGCTGGTGGTAGAGGTACTGGCGCCGGCCCGCCGCATCGGTTCCGACCGCCTGGATGTGGCCGTTGGGGTGCGGGCAGATCCAGACCTTCTTCCACGCAGGCGGGATCACCAGGTCCTTGATGCGTTGCAGTGTCGGCTCGTCGGTGACCGGCGTGCCGTCGGGATGGTGGTAGGAGAACCCGCGTCCCCGGCGCATCCGCCGCAGCCCGGGACCGCTCACGACGCTACGGCGAAGGCGCATGTTTGGCATCCGAGCGCAGCGGGGTATTGGACTGCCACCATGGAGAAGTCTCGATTCGTCGCGCCATCGCAACGTCGGTGGCCGAAGGCCGCGTCACTGCATCACCAGCACGGGCAACAGGGGTGCGCGGTGGGTTCTCGATCGAAGCTGCTCCATGACGGGGGGATTACCCGCCGCGGCGTGTGGCACACGTCATCGCAGGCGGGCGACCGGAGTACTCGTGGTTAGCAGGAATGGGACCTGGGGTAATCTCGCTTCGACATTGCCGGGAGGTCAGATGGCAGACGTTGCCAGTACCGCTGCCAACACGAACAACGGGAACGGGCACGGTGGGCGAGCGGTGGAACTCCGCGTCGCCGCAGAGCTCGAGAACCTTGCGGTGCTGCGCACCCTCGTTGCGGCGGTGGCGACGTTCGAGGATCTGGACTTCGATGCCGTGGCGGACCTGAGGCTGGCGGTCGACGAGGCGTGTACCCGGCTGATCCGGTCCGCAGTACCCGATTCGGTGCTGCTGCTCGTGATCGACCCGCGTCAGGACGCCGTGGTCATCGACGCGTCGACCACGTGCAAGAGTTCCGACATCCTGGCGCCGGGCAGCTTCAGCTGGCACGTGCTGAGTTCGCTGACCGACGAGGTGACGACATTCCAGGACGGGCAGGGACGCGAGGACGCCCAGGTGTTCGGCATCTCCATGACGACGAGACGAGCGACGCTGCAGTGACGCCGTCGACGTCACAGGGTTCGTCGTCGCGCTCGAGCTCTGAGTATGCGGATGTCGCCGACATGTTCCGCGAGTTGAAGGACGTGTCGGAGGACTCGCCGAACTTCCAGCGCCAGCGCGACCGCATCGTCGAACGGTGCCTGCCTCTGGCCGACCACATCGCCCGCCGCTTCGACGGCCGCGGCGAACCGCGCGAAGACCTCGTCCAGGTGGCCCGTGTCGGCCTGGTGAACGCGGTGATCCGCTTCGACGTCGAAGCGGGCTCGGATTTTGTCTCGTTCGCGGTGCCGACCATCATGGGCGAAGTCCGGCGACACTTCCGCGACAACAGCTGGTCGGTCAAGGTGCCCCGCCGGCTCAAGGAACTGCATCTGCGACTCGGCGCCGCGACCGCGGAGTTGTCGCAGCGGCTCGGCCGTGCCCCGACGGCATCGGAGCTGGCCGCCGAGTTGGACATGGATCGCGACGAGGTCGTCGAGGGTCTGGTGGCCGGCAGCTCCTACAACACGCTGTCGATCGACAGCGGCGGCAGCGGAACCGAGGACGCGCCGGCGATTGCCGATACGCTCGGTGACGTCGACCTCGGTCTCGATCAGATCGAGAACCGGGAAGCGTTGCGGCCCTTGCTGGCTGCCCTGCCGGAGCGCGAACGCACGGTCCTGTTGCTGCGCTTCTTCGAGTCTCTCACCCAGACGCAGATCGCCGAGCGGGTCGGCATCTCACAGATGCATGTGTCGCGTCTGCTGGCGAAGTCGCTAACGCGACTCCGGGACCAGTTGCAGTAACGACCTATTGGCCGACGCGGCCGAAGACCTCGTCTCGGTGCTGGCGCGGACCGGCAGCGTGGCGTCCGGATCGCAGATGCGCAGCAGTCGGCTCACCGATGGGCTCGGCAGCATGTCCCAGTCGATGTTCTCGCCGGCGGCGCGCACGTTGAGGGTGTGCAAGGCGGAAAACCCTGAGGTGCCGAAGAAGTCGACTCCCGACAGGTCGACCACGAGATGATTCAGCTGCGCGGCGTCGCGCAGCGCGTACTCGACGAACGCCTGAGCGTTCGCGGCGTCGATCTCGCCCTGTGCGGTGATGATCGCGGTGTCGGATTGCACCCAGTGGGTTGCGAAATGCGCTGTGTGGCAGTCGCGGTGCTCGACGGGGGGTGTCTCGCCAATAGATGACGAAAGAGGATTGGACATCAGGTGACTCCATCAGTGAATGCGTCATTCGTACTGTGGTTCACGTCAAAAATTGGGGCCCTGCGTCTTCAAAGCCTTCGCAGCAGTGGCGGGAGTCCTGCCCTGCACGTCGATGACGTTCGCTCGGCTGGGATCTCAACCTGTCCTGAACCCTACGCCAGCGCGCCCGCTACGACAATCGGAGCGGACAAAACCTTAGATTTCTCAGCTGACGACGACGATCGCCGGGTGACGCGCAGGAGTCTTGCTGTCGCGGGCCTACTGCGCCCGGCTGACCCCTCGCGGCAGCGAAATCCACTGCCGCTTTCGGCAAGGGCAGTGCGCAGTGCACGCCTGCGCCAGTCACACTGGTGACATGGCCTCGATGACGCTCACCGCCGGTGTGCTACTGGCCGCGGGTGCCGGGACGCGGTATGGAATGCCTAAAGTGCTTGCTGCGCAGGGGGAGTGGCTCCAAGCCGCGGTCGACGCGCTGCACCGCGGCGGCTGCGATGACGTGGTGGTCGTGTTGGGCGCGGCGATCGTCGAGGTTCCGTCGCCCGCGCGCGCCGTCGTGGCCGAGGCCTGGGCGGACGGGTTGTCGGCCTCGCTGCGAGCCGGCCTGTCCGCGGTCGATGCCGACTACGCGGTGCTGCACACCGTCGACACGCCCGACGTCGGCGCCGACGTGGTTCGCCGGGTGGTCGCCGCGGCGGTCACCTCGACGTCCGGCCTGGCACGCGCCGCCTACGGGTCGGCTCCCGGGCATCCGGTTGTGATCGCGCGCAGGCACTGGGCCGCGCTGCTGCAGCAGATACACGGCGACGAAGGCGCACGGACGTTCCTGGCCGGGCGCGACGACGTCGTCACCGTCGACTGCGCGGATTTGGCCACCGGGCGCGATATCGACACCTGAGGTCGACCGTCAGTCCTTAGTCGTCGCCATGGGCCCTGACGGTCAGCCCCAGCACCGCCGCGGCGAACCGGCGCACTGACCGCTCGGCGATCGCAGTCGCGTCGGCGTGGCCGTCGCGAAAACGGGTGCGTAGCACCGCAGTCTGCGGATCGAGTGTGATCTCGGCAAGCATCTCGCCGGTGGTCGGCTCGCACACCGCCCAGGAGTACCCGGTGTCGGAGGCCCACCGAGCGCGGCAACGAGCGATGTGGCCGGGGTCGGTCTCGCCCATCGCCGCCAACGCCGGCCCGTCGTCGATGAGCTCGTCGTCGCGGAGCGCACGCAGATACCACGCGCCGGCGTTGATCTCGACGGGCTCCATTGTGATTTCGGTGCGCTAATGCTCGCTCAGCGATTGCTTGCGCACGGAACTCACTTGATTTCGGCCAGGACGGTGCCCTGGGTGATCGCGGCGCCGGGCTCGACCGCCAGGCCCGTGATGGTGCCGTCCTTGTGTGCGGTGACCGGGTTCTCCATCTTCATCGCCTCGAGCACCACGACGAGGTCACCGGCGGAGACCTCCTGGCCCTCCTCGACCGCGACCTTGACCACGGTGCCCTGCATCGGCGCGGTGACCGCATCGCCGGACGCGGCGGCCCCGCCGCCACCGCCGCGCTTGCGGGCCTTGGGCTTCTTGCGCACGACGTTTGCGCCGGCCGCCGGGGCACCACCGCCACCGAGGGCCAGGTCACCGGGCAGCGACACCTGGAGGCGTCGGCCGCCGACCTCGACCACGATGCTCTGCCGCGGGACCGTGTCCTCTTCCTCGATCGGGTCCCCACCGGTGAACGGCTCGATGGTGTTGTCCCACTCGGTCTCGATCCAGCGGGTGTGGACGGTGAAGCCGTTCTCGTCGCCGATGAAGGCCGGGTCGGACACGACGGCCCGATGGAACGGGATCACGGTGGCCAGGCCCTCGACGGTGAATTCTGCAAGGGCACGGCGGGACCGCTCGAGGGCCTCCTCGCGGGTGGCGCCGGTGACGATCAGCTTGGCCAGCATCGAGTCGAACTGGCCGCCGATGACCGAACCGGACTCGACGCCCGAATCCAGCCGCACACCGGGGCCGGTCGGCGGTACGAATGTGGTGACCGGGCCGGGCGCGGGCAGGAAGCCGCGGCCGGCGTCCTCGCCGTTGATGCGGAACTCGATGGAGTGTCCGCGCGGAGTCGGATCCTCGGTGATGTCGAGCGGATCGCCGTTGGCGATGCGGAACTGCTGGCGCACCAGGTCGATGCCCGAGGTCTCCTCGGTGACGGGGTGCTCGACCTGCAGACGAGTGTTGACCTCGAGGAACGAGATCAGCCCGTCCTGGCCGACCAGGTACTCGACCGTCCCCGCACCGTAGTAGTGGGCTTCCTTGCAGATGCGCTTGGCCGACTCGTGAATCTCTTTGCGCTGGGCGTCGGTCAGGAACGGTGCGGGCGCCTCCTCGACGAGCTTTTGGAAGCGGCGCTGCAGCGAGCAGTCACGGGTGCCTGCGACCACGACGTTGCCGTGCTGGTCGGCGATCACCTGCGCCTCGACGTGGCGCGGCTTGTCCAGGTAGCGCTCCACGAAGCACTCGCCGCGACCGAACGCCGCGACAGCCTCCCGGGTGGCCGAGTCGAACAGCTCGGGAATCTCCTCGATGGTGCGGGCCACCTTCATGCCGCGGCCACCGCCACCGAAGGCAGCTTTGATCGCGATCGGCACGCCGTACTCCTTGGCGAACGCGACGACCTCGTCGGCGTCCTTGACCGGGTCGGGAGTGCCGGGCACCAGCGGAGCCTGGGCGCGCGCCGCGATGTGACGGGCCGTGACCTTGTCACCGAGGTCGCGGATCGACTGGGGGCTGGGTCCGATCCAGATCAGGCCGGCATCGAGGACCGCCTGGGCGAAGTCGGCGTTCTCGGAAAGGAAGCCGTAGCCAGGGTGAACCGCGTTCGCGCCGGACTTCTGGGCGGCATCGAGCAGCTTCTCGAACACCAGGTAGGACTCCGCGGACGTTTGCCCGCCGAGTGCAAACGCCTCGTCGGCGAGCCGTACGTGGGGTGCGTCGGCGTCGGGTTCGGCGTAGACGGCCACGCTCTGCAGCCCTGCGTCCTTGGCGGCCCTGATCACCCGGACCGCGATCTCCCCGCGGTTGGCGACCAGCACCTTGGAGATCTTCGAGCTGGCGTGACTGGGCACTGCGCCTCCTGGTGGCATGTCTAAGAAACGTCTTTAGGAATGTATCCGGGGGAAGTTTATGCGCCGTAACTCAGGGGGCGTCGAGCTGGTCCCTTACCCGTCGGTAATGGCCGCGACCTGTCAGCGGAGTCGCTTCTTGATGCGCGCCAGCATCGCGGACATCCCGCGCAGCCGCAGCGGGCTGATCAGGGCAGCCAGGCCCAGTTCGGAGTAGAAGTCGTCGGGCACCGCGAGGATCTCGTCGGCGGCGAGCTCGTCGAGCCCAGCGGCCAGGATCGCGGCGAATCCGCGCGTGGTCGGGGCCTCGGCCGGTGCGCTGAAGTACAGCCGGACGTGTTCGCGGTCCTCGGCGTCGACATGCAGGAACAGCGGGGACTGGCATTCGGGCACCGGTTCCATCGCGGCCTCTTCGAGGTTCGCGGGCAGCGGTGGCAGTTCGCCTGCGAACTCCAGGAGCAGTTGCAGCTTGTCCTGCCCCTCGACCTCCTTGAAGTCGGACACCACCTCGGCCAGGGCGGCCGGCAGCTCGGAGACCGTGCTCATGGTGAGCCGGGCGCCTCTCCCGGTTCTTCGCCCACGGCGACGGGCACCCGCACCGCATTGCCCCATTCGGTCCACGAGCCGTCGTAGTTGCGGACGCCCGGAAGTCCGAGCAGGTGGGTCAGCACGAACCAGGTGTGGCTCGAACGTTCACCGATGCGGCAGTAGACGATGGTCTTGTCGTCGGGCTGCAAGAAGCCGTACAGCTCTTCGAGTTCGGCACGGCTGCGGAACCGGCCGCTGTCGTCGGCCGCCTTGGCCCACGGGATGGAGCGCGCCGTCGGCACGTGCCCACCACGCAGGGCGCCCTCCTCGGGATAGTCGGGCATGTGGGTGCGTTCGCCGGTGTACTCCTGCGGCGAGCGGACGTCGATCAACGGCGCCGCCCCGAGCACGTCGAGCACATCCTGCTTGAAGGCGCGGATCGGCGCGTCGTCGCGTTGTACGACGGGGTAGCCGGTGCTCTGCTTGCTCGGGACGTCGAGCGTGGTCTCGCGGCCGTCGGAGATCCACAGATCGCGACCACCGTTGAGCAACCGCACGTCGGGGTGGCCGAACAGCGTGAACACCCACAGGGCGTAGGCGGCCCACCAGTTGCTCTTGTCCCCGTAGATCACCACGGTGTCGTCGCGCGAGATGCCCTTGCGGTTCATCAGCTCGGCGAACTGCTCGCCGGTGATGTAGTCGCGCACGTTGGGGTCGTTGAGGTCGGTGTGCCAGTCGATCTTGACGGCACCGGGAATGTGGCCGGTGTCGTAGAGCAGCACATCCTCATCGGACTCGACGATGGCCAACCCCGGCCTGCCCAGGTTCGCCGACAGCCAGTCGGCGGTGACCAGGCGTTCGGGATGGGCATACGACTGCAGGGCGGGGTCTGGATCGGCAGGCAGCGGCACAACTGCGAGCCTACCGACGCGCGTGCGACGCGTCAGATCAGGTGACCGGGTTGGCGCGCCAGAGGTCGGCAAGTGTCAGCCCGGCACGCTCGAACAGCCTGCGAACCAGGGGCAGGCCGATGCCGATCACCGACGACGGGTCGCCCTCCACACCCTCGATGAACCAGCCGCCCAGGCCGTCGAGAGTGAAGCCGCCGGCCACCGCCGTCGGCTCACCGCTGGCGACGTAGGCCGCCAGATCGACCGCCGACGGCGTCCCGAAGTGCACGGTGGTGGCCTCGGATTCCACCGACCGAGACACAATCTCGTTGTCCTGCAAACGGATTGCGCAGTGGCCCGTGTAGAGGCGGCCGGATGTGCCCGCCATCTGCTGCCAGCCCGCCAGGGCGGCGGCGGCCGTGGCAGGCTTGCCGAGCAGCGCCCCATCGCGGAACAGCATGGAATCGCAACCGATCACGACACAGTCCGTCGCGATCGCGGGATCCAGCCCGGTGACGACGGCGTCGGCCTTGGCCGCCGCGAGTGCGACCGTCACCTCCGCGGGTGTCGCCGCCTTGTCGAGGCCGGCCGCCACAGCGTCCTCGTCCACCCCGGAGACCACGATCAGGGGGTCGATCCCGGCCTGCCGCAATACTTTTCGACGGCCGGACGATGCCGAGGCGAGAATGACGCGCGTCATCGACGACGCATGTGTGTCCGTTCCACGAGCGTCACCCGCTGCCAGCTGAACGACGAGTAACGCAGCCGGTCGACGGGATGACCCCAGAGGTTCTCTTCCTGCTCGCGCGGCTCGGCCGGTGCGCCCGACGCGGCTGCGAGCACCGCGAGCAGGGCGGCCAACTCCTCCTCGGTCGGCTCACCCCTGACCACCTGGATGTGCGCCTCGTGGTCCTGCGCGATGTCGGTCACGGTCACGTCGGCCGCCTTCTCATCGGTCACGGTCACGTCGGCCGCCTTCTCATCACTCACCGGAGCTGAATCGTTCGCCCCGCTCACAGCAGCTGAATTGTTCGCCCCGCTCACAGCGGAATGTTCCCGTGCTTCTTCGGCGGCGTCTGCGTGATCTTGCGTTCCAGCAGCCGCAGAGCATTCGCGACGTAACCGCGGGTGTGCGACGGCGGGATCACCGCGTCGACGTAACCCCGTTCGGCCGCGATGTACGGGTTGACCAGCGTGTCTTCATAGTCCTGCTGCAACTGCAGTCGCAGTGCGTCGACGTCGTCGCCATTCTTGGCGGCCTCGGTGAGCTGCTGGCGGTACACGAATCCGACCGCACCGGCCGCGCCCATCACAGCGATCTGCGCGGTCGGCCACGCCACGTTGACGTCGGCGCCCATCTCCTTGGACCCCATCACGCAGTACGCCCCGCCGTACGCCTTACGGGTGATCACCGTGATCTTGGCGACGGTGGCCTCGCCGTATGCGTAGAGCAGCTTGGCGCCGCGCCGGATGATGCCGTTGTACTCCTGGCCGGTGCCCGGCAGGAAGCCCGGCACGTCCACCAGCATGATGATCGGCACGTTGAAGCAGTCGCACGTCCGCACGAACCGGGCCGCCTTCTCGGAGGCGTTGATGTCCAGGCAGCCGGCGAACTGTGTCGGCTGGTTGGCCACGATGCCGACCGGACGGCCCTCGATGCGGCCGAAGCCCACGACGATGTTCTGCGCGTAGCCGGCCTGCACCTCGAGGAACTCGTCGTCGTCGAGGATGCGGGTGATGACCTGGTGCATGTCGTACGGCTGATTCGGCGAGTCCGGGATCAACGTGTCCAACTCGAGGTCTTCCTCGGTGAGGTTGTCCTCGATGGGGCCCTCGGGTACCGGCTCCGGATAGCGCGGCGGATCGGCGTAGTTGTTGCTGGGCAGATAGCTCAGCAGTTCACGGACATAGTCGAAAGCGTCCTGCTCGCCGGAGGCGACGTAATGCGCGGTGCCCGACTTCGCCATGTGGGTGTGCGCGCCGCCGAGTTCCTCCATCGTGACGTCCTCGCCGGTGACGGTCTTGATCACGTCGGGGCCGGTGATGAACATCTGGCTGGTCTGGTCGACCATCACGATGAAGTCGGTGAGCGCGGGGGAGTACACGTGACCGCCTGCGGCGGCGCCCATGATCAGTGAGATCTGCGGGATCACACCGGAGGCCAGGATGTTGTTGTGGAAGATCTGGCTGTACAGGCCGAGCGAGACCACGCCCTCCTGGATGCGCGCGCCCGCGCCGTCGTTGATGCCGATCAGCGGCCGGCCCGTCTTGATCGCCAGCTCCTGCACCTTGACGATCTTCTCGCCGTAGACCTCGCCGAGGCTGCCGCCGAACACCGAGACGTCCTGGCTGAAGATGCATACCTCGCGGCCGTCGATGGTGCCGTAGCCGGTCACCACGCCGTCGCCGAACGGACGCTTGTCGGCCAGCCCGAAATTCGTGCTGCGGTGGCGCGCCAAGGCGTCGAGTTCGACGAACGAGCCCTCGTCCAGCAGCGCCAGGATGCGCTCGCGGGCGGTCAGCTTGCCTTTGGCGTGGATCTTCTCGACCGCGGCCTCACCGACCGGGTGCAGCGTCTCTTCTGCGCGCTTGCGCAGATCGGCCAACTTGCCCGCGGTGGTGTGGATGTCGATCTCGTGTTCGCCTGACGGCTCGACCGACGGCTTTTGAACGGAGGTCATGGTGGTCGATGCTAACGAACGGCCAGCACGCGGCCGACGCCGCGTCCTTAAGGTCTCCTTAACCGGGCGTCCGCAACGTCGCGACGGCTGCCGGGGGCGGTAGCTTCGAGGCGATATCTTCAGGCGATGGATGTCGGCCGGGTTCCCCTCGACGTCGCGGCGTTGCGGGACGAAGTGCCCCGCGGCGCACGGCTGTGGCGACGCATCGACGTGGTGGCCGAGACCGGTTCGACCAACGCCGATCTGCTCGCTCGGGCCGGCCGCGGTGAGGACGTCGACGGGGCCGTGCTGATCGCCGAGAACCAGACCGCCGGCCGTGGTCGGCGGGGCCGCAGTTGGTCGGCGGTGCCGTTCGCGCAGATCACGATGTCGGTGGGGGTCGACGTGACGGCGGTGCCGAGCTCCGCATGGGGCTGGCTTCCGCTGACGACCGGCGTCGCGGTCGTCGACGCGGTGGCCGACACCGGGGTCGGGGCGCAGCTGAAGTGGCCGAACGACGTGCTCGTGCGGGGCGGCAAGCTGGCAGGGATCCTCGCCGAGGTCGCCCCCGCGCAGCAGGCGGTGGTGATCGGCGTCGGCCTCAACGTCTCGCTGCGGGCCGAGGACATGCACGTCGAGGGGAGCACCTCGCTGACCGACCTCGGCGTGCCCGCACCCGATCGGCAACGCCTCACCGTTCGGCTGCTGCACGAATTGGGCAACCGGATCGAATCGTGGCGGCGCGCCGGCGGCGTCGACGCCGCACTGGCCGCCGACTACCGCGCCCGCAGCCTGACGCTGGGAATGGCGGTGCGCGCGATGCTGCCCGGTGACCAGCAGATTCTCGGTGTCGCCCGTGACATCGACGACCAGGGCAGGCTCGTCGTTGAGTCCGATACGGGGGCGGTGGCGGTATCCGCGGGCGACATCGTCCACTTGCGGCCGGCCGACTAATCGCGGTTTGGGTGCGCTATCGATCGCTCATCGAGTGTTTGCGCACCGAAATCACCTTAAGGTCATCGGCATGGGTTACCCGGACAATGTGCTCGCCTCCGACGAGCAGGTGGTGCTGCACCGCCATCCACACTGGAAGCGACTGATCGGGCCCGTCCTCATCCTGCTCGTCGTGACCGCGCTCGCGGCCTTCGGCGCCGGGTACGTCAACAAGACCGGCTGGGATCAGACCGCCCGCAACGTCGTGCTGATCGTGGTAGCCGCGATCTGGCTGGTGATCGTCGGATGGCTGACGATCTGGCCGTTCTTGAATTGGTGGACAACGCATTTCGTGATCACCGACCGCCGCGTGATGTTTCGGCACGGCGTGTTGACCCGGTCGGGGATCGACATTCCGCTGGCGCGGATCAACAGCGTCGAGTTCCGGCACGGCCTGCTCGACCGCATGCTGCGCACCGGCACGTTGATCATCGAGTCAGCGGCGCAGGACCCGCTCGAGTTCCACGACATCCCGCGAGTGGGACGGGTCCACTCGCTGCTGTATCACGAGGTCTTCGACACCCTGGGTTCGGAGGAGTCGCCGAGCTGATCCGGCCGGCCCGCGCGTCGCTTGGGCCGGTGTAGCGGGGTGACGTTGCCCTTGGCCACCTTGTCGTGGGGGCCGTTCTCGTGACCGGCCACCACGTCCTCGTGGTGGTCCTCCAAGAGTTCGGCAAGCCCGCCCGCGGTCAGCGACTCCACCGCCCGATCGGGGTTGCGCCCGAACTCGTCGGGGAACACGAAGCGTCGGAACGCCCAGAACCGGAACGCCATCTGCAGCAGGTTGCCCACGATGTAGGCCGAGATGAAGTCGGCGATGTTCTCGACGGTGAGGCTGACCTCGGGCACCCGCAGCATCAGCACGTAACTGGAAACCCACAGCGGAGCCATGCTCAACAGCACGCCGACCCCGCTGACCCCGAAAAACAGCAGCGCCTCGTGATGACGCTCGCGTCCGCCGCGGTCGCGGAAGCTCCACTCGCGATTGAGGATGTAGGACGCGATCACCGCGACGATGCCGGCGATAATCTTGGCCGTGACCGGTTTGGGTTCCAGAACCGTCAGTTTAAGCGTGTAGAAAACCGACGTGTCGATGATGAACGTCGTCGCGCCCACGATCGCGAACTTGATCAGTTCGTGATGGCGTTCGAAGTACGGCCGTACCGGACGAGGCAGCCGCGCGATCGTCGCGTCGGTAAAGGACACAACAGGGCAGTGTACGGAAATACCGCACCTTACGCGTACCCATGCAGGTCGCAGCGGGTACACGGGGACGCGCCCACCTGACGACCATGACACCATGAGGGCGTGTCGCAGAACCCCAACGGCCCCCCGGTCGTGGCCATGGTCGGCGGTGGACAGCTGGCCCGAATGACCCATCAGGCGGCCATCGCGCTCGGCCAGACCTTGCGGGTGCTCGCAGCCGACGCCGCCGACCCGGCCGCGCAGGTCAGCCCCGATGTGGTGGTGGGCGCACACACCGACCTCGACGCGCTGCGCCGTGCCGCCGCGGGCGCCGACGCGCTCACCTTCGACCACGAGCATGTCCCCACCGAGCTTCTGGAGAAGTTGGTCGCCGACGGTGTCAACGTCGCCCCGCCGCCGTCGGCGCTGATCCACGCCCAGGACAAGCTGGTGATGCGCCGCAGACTCGCTGACCTCGGCGCGCCGGTGCCGCGGTTCGCGGCGGTCGGTGAGCTTGCCGATGTCGATGCGTTCGCGGCCGGGACCGAGGGCCCCGTCGTGGTCAAGGCCGCGCGCGGCGGCTACGACGGCCGGGGCGTGACGCTGGCCCGCGACCTGGCCGAGGCGCGCGACGCGGCGCAGCGCTACCTGTCGGGCGGCTCCGAGGTGCTGATCGAGGAGAAGGTCGTGATGCGGCGGGAGCTGGCGACCCTGGTGGCGCGCTCACCGTTCGGGCAGGGTGCCGCGTGGCCGGTGGTGGAAACCGTGCAGCGCGACGGGATCTGCGTCGAGGTGATCGCACCGGCACCGCACCTGGATGACGAGTTACGCGCCGCGGCGGGACAATTGGGTCTGCAACTGGCCGCCGAACTCGGGGTCGTCGGTGTGCTGGCCGTGGAGTTGTTCGAAACCGTCGACGGCGTCCTGCTGGTCAACGAGTTGGCGATGCGACCGCACAACTCCGGGCACTGGACCATGGACGGCGCCCGCACCAGCCAGTTCGAACAGCACCTGCGCGCGGTGCTGGACTATCCGCTCGGCGACACCGCGCCGATCACCCCGGTCACGGTGATGGCCAATGTGCTTGGCGCGCAAGAAACTCCGACGATGACGATGGACGAGCGGCTGCATCACCTGTTCGGGAGGTTGCCGGAGGCCAAGGTCCATCTGTACGGCAAGGGCGAGCGGCCGGGCCGAAAGATCGGGCACGTCAACGTGCTTGGCGCACCCGCGGGTTCGCTCGACGACGACACGTACGTCGCCGAGGTGCGTGAACGCGCGGTCAGGGCGGCACACTGGTTGTCGCACGCGGAATGGACGGACGGATGGGATCCACATGAATAGCCTCGCGCCGCCGCGGGTCGGCCTGATCATGGGCAGCGACAGCGACTGGTCGGTGATGGAAGAGGCCGCGCACGCGTTGGCCGAGTTCGGGGTGCCGTTCGAGGTCGGCGTCGTGTCCGCGCACCGCACCCCGGTGCGCATGCTCGAGTACGCGCAGAGTGCGGCGGACCGGGGGATCGAGGTGATCATCGCGGGTGCCGGCGGGGCGGCTCACCTGCCCGGCATGGTGGCGTCGGCGACACCGCTTCCCGTCATCGGTGTGCCGGTGCCGCTGGCCAAGCTCGACGGCCTGGATTCGCTGCTGTCCATCGCCCAGATGCCGGCCGGTGTGCCGGTGGCCACGGTGTCGATCGGCGGGGCCCGCAACGCGGGGTTGCTGGCGGTGCGGATTCTGGGGGCGGCGGATTCCGCGCTGCGGGAGCAGATGGTCCGGTTTCAGGCCGACCTGCACGACACCGTGCTGCAGAAGGACGCGGCGCTGCGGGAGCGCCTGCTCGGGCAGTAGCCGGAGCGTCGGTACGGCGAGGGTAAAGTTACCCGCGAGTAGCAAGGAGTTCTCATGGCCATCGGCAACCCGTCCTTCGACCTGTTTCAGCTCTCCGACGAGCACAACGAACTGCGCGCGGTGCTCCGCGACCTGTGCGAGAAGGAGATCGCGCCGCATGCGGCCGATGTGGACGAGAAGGCGCGCTACACCAGTGAAGCCTTGGCGGCGCTCACGTCTTCGGGGATGGCCGCGATCCACATCCCGGAGGAGTACGGCGGTCAGGGCGGCGATTCGATCGCCGCATGCATCGTGATCGAAGAGGTCGCGCGGGTGTGCGCGTCGTCGTCGCTGATCCCGATCTGCAACAAGCTGGGCACCATGGGCCTGCTGCTGCGCGGCAGCGAGGAGCTCAAGAAGCAGGTGCTGCCCTCGATCGCGGCGGGTGAGGCGGTCGCGTCGTACGCGCTTTCCGAGCGCGAGGCCGGCAGCGACGCGGCGTCGATGCGCACCAGGGCGCGCCGCGAGGGCGACGAGTGGGTGCTCAACGGCGCCAAGTGTTGGATCTCCAACGGCGGCGAGTCGACGTGGTACACGGTGATGGCGGTGACCGACCCCGACAAGAAGGCCAACGGTATTTCGGCGTTCGTCGTGCACAAGGACGATCCCGGCTTCTCCATCGGCGCCAAGGAGAAGAAGATGGGCATCAAGGGTTCACCCACCACCGAGTTGTACTTCGAGGACTGCCGCATCCCCGCCGACCGGATCATCGGCGACGAAGGCACCGGTTTCAAGACCGCGTTGGCGACACTGGACCACACCCGGCCCACCATCGGCGCACAGGCCATCGGCATCGCGCAGGGCGCGCTGGACGCCTCGATCGCATACGTCAAGGACCGCAAGCAGTTCGGCAAACCGATCGGCGACTTCCAGGCGGTGCAGTTCATGCTCGCCGACATGGCGATGAAGATCGAGGCCGCCCGGTTGACGGTCTACACCGCCGCCGCCCGAGCCGAACGCGGTGAGCCGAACCTCGGGTTCATCTCCTCGGCGTCGAAGTGCCTGGCCTCCGATGTGGCGATGGAGGTGACCACCGACGCGGTGCAACTGTTCGGCGGCTACGGCTACACCACCGACTTCCCGGTCGAGCGGTTCATGCGGGACGCCAAGATCACCCAGATCTACGAGGGCACGAATCAGATTCAGCGCGTGGTGATGTCGCGCGCTCTGCTGAAGTAACCGTCGCTGCCAAGACCGTGCATTCGCATACGCCGGTCGCGGCGTGTTGCGTATGAAACCGCACGCTCGGTCCGGCGGGTTGGCGCTCGGTCCGGCGGCTTACGGCGTTCAGCCCTTGGTGACCTTCTCGGTCGCGCGGCGACGGTCCAGCAGCGCCGCATCGGGATTGGCGACCTGCACCAGCGAAGCGCCGACGGCGAAGACGGCGACCAGGTTGTCGACGAGCTCGTCGGGCGTATCCCAGCCGGCGCTCGACAGCACGCGGTCAGATGAGGTGAACCCTTGCGCCGCAGCCGAATCGCGGGCAGCGCTGAGCACCTCGTCGACCGTGCGTCCGGCCAGTGCGGGCCCGGGCGTGCGCTCCGGAGAGATCTGGTCGCCATGCACCCGTACGGCGGTCGCGTAGTCGGTCACCCCGACCGGCAGGTCGTTGGCGGGCTTGCCGAACGGGTCCAGCGACAGCACCGCGACCTCACCCATGCCGACCGCGTCGTCGGCCTCGGCCAACCGGTCCGCGGTGCACAGCGCGATGTCCGCCGATACCCCGGACGCGGCGCCCAGCACGGCCTCCGCGCCGATCCACCAGATGCCGAACAGCACCGCGGCGGTCTGCCAGTGCGCGGGAAGCAGCACCGCGACCCGGGTCGACGGGCCCCCGCCCAGTTCGTCGCGCAACAGGTTGGCGGTCTTGGCCGCCCAGTTCGCGAGCGTGGCGGTGGACAGCTCGATCCGTTCACCCGTGGCGTCGTCGTAGTAGGTGATGCGTGGCCCGGCGGGGTCGGAGGCCATGAGCGGATCCAGCACCGCTCCGCTGAGCGTCGTCACGCTAGTTGACGCACGCCGGATCGTCGGAACCGGCGGTCAGGATCGGGGACGGGGGCGGTGCCGTCTGGGTTGCGCCGATCGCGACGGCATCGGTGGTCACCGTCGGACCACTGCCGTCCAGACCGGACCCGGGCCCGGTGTAGTCGTCGGCCAGCACCACCCGCACGGAACCCGGAGCCACCGACGGGTCCTCGACTACCGGCAGCCCGCCGAGATCCTTCGAGACGGCTTGCGCGCCAAGGTCATCGGCTTTGACCGCCCGCACCTGACTGCTGGCCACCGGTTCGTGGTTGCCCGTGGCGCCGGGGGTGAACCCCTTGTTGGTCAGCACCTGGGACACCGCGGCGGCCAGGCCGTTGACCTCGGTGGCGTTGACGACGTCGACGGTGGTCTTGTCGGGCGAATAGGCGATCTCCTCGGTCTTGCCTTCGTCCTGATCGTGCAGCAGTCCTTCGACCCAACTCTTCACATCGCCGGGGTCGATCCGCACGACGCTCTGCATCCCGTCGTCGCTCCAGCCGTTCTCCATGAGCACCGGGATGGTCGCGAATGCGACGTTACCGGCAGCCAGTTCCTGCAGCTGTTCGGCGAATTCCATGACGTCCCAACCATCGGAAAGCACGACGGAACGTTGCACAGCCTCCTGCAGCCGGTTCAGTGTCGCCGGGCTGGACAGTGTCTTACCGGAGATCACCTGGTGCGCCAGGGAGGCCATCACCGCCTGCTGACGCGTCACCCGGTCGAGGTCGCCGCGCGGAAGGTCATGGCGCTGCCGAACGAAGCTCAGCGCCTGTGGACCGCTCAGCTTCTGCCAGCCCGCCGGGAAGTCCGCGCCCGAAAGGGGTTCGTACACAGCTTCTTTCAAGCACACGTTGACGCCGCCGAGGGCGTCGGTGATCAACGCGAAGCCGAGCAGGCCGATCTCTGCGTAGTGGTCGACAGTGACACCGGTCAGGTTGGCCACGGTCTTGATCAGGGCTTCGCGGCCGGCCTCTGTCGCCTGCGGCTCGGCTTGCGCGGGATCCACACCCTTCTGTTCGACGAGCTCGGTCATTTTCTCCAGGTGCTCCGAGCCGTACACGCCGTTGATCTTCATCTTGCCGATGCCCGGCGCCTCGACGTAGGAGTCACGGGGAATCGAGATCGCGGTGGCCGACTTCCCGTTGTTGGGGATACGGATCAAGATGATGGTGTCGGTATTGGTGGCCTCGTCGTCGCCGGCCCGCAGCGTTGCCAACTCCTCCTGGGACAGCGGGTTGCCGTGCGCGTCGGTGCGGCTGTCCATGCCGACGAGCAGGATGTCGATCGCGCCGTCCTCGCCGCCATCGCCGAGCGCGATCGACGAGATGTGGTTGATGCCGGATTCGAACGACCGGATCTTGCCCCACGCGACGCCGGTGCCGACAACGACCACCACGGCCGCGGACACGGCGATGACACGGAGCATTCGACCGGGCATCAGCCCAGGCTACTGGCGACATGGGCGCAGACCGGGTAGCGCGTGTCGGCGTGCCAGACTCGTGATTGTGTCTTTTTGCAAGCCGGCCCGAATCGTCATTCCAGGCGCCGGCGGAATGGTCGGCCGGGTTCTCGCAGGTCACGCGCGTCGACAAGGACGTGATGTGCTGGCGCTGACGTCGTCGGAATGGGACATCACCGATCCCGACGCCGCCGAGCGCATCGTCGAATCCGGTGACGTCGTCATCAACTGCGCCGCCTTCACCAACGTCGACGACGCCGAGACCGAACAGGCCCGCGCACACGCCGTCAACACCGAGGGGCCGGCACACCTGGCGCGGGCTTGCGCGACGGCCGGCGCGCGCTTGATTCACATCTCGACCGACTACGTGTTCTCCGGCACACAGCGACAGCCCTACGAGATCGACGACGAGCCAGGGCCCGTCAACGTCTACGGGCGCACCAAACTCGCCGGCGAGGCGGCGGTCCTGGCCGCGCTGCCCGGCGCGCACGTCGTCCGTACGTCGTGGGTTTACGAAGGCGGCGACAGTACGGACTTCGCGGCGGTGATGCGACGCAAGGCGGCCGGTGAGGGGCCGGTGCACGTGGCGGCCGATCAGACCGCCTCCCCGACCTACGTGGGCGATCTCGCTGTGGCGCTGCTCGAGGTCGCCGACGGCGCCGTCCGGCAGTCGGTGCTGCACGCCGTCAACGGCGGCGAGGCAAGCCGATTCGACCAGGCGCGGGCGGTGTTCGAGGCCGTCGGCGCCGATCCCGAGCGGGTGCGTCCCGTTGCCGGAGACCCCAAGCCTGCGCTGCGGCCGCCGTACTCCGCGCTGTCCGGTCGACGGTCCGTCGCGGCCGGGCTCATTCCGCTGCGGCCATGGGAAGAGGCGTTGCGCGATGCGCTGAGGGCGTACCGGCCCGGCGGCCCGTTACCCTCTACGCCGTGAGTGCGGAACTGTCGGTGCGCCATGGGTGACGAGTTGGTTGTCGTCACCGTGACGTACTCGCCGGGCCCGCATCTCGACCGGTTCCTGGCCTCGCTGTCGCATGCCACCGACCGGCCGGTGACCGTCGTCATGGCCGACAACGGCTCCACCGACGGCGCGCCCGAAGAAGCGCTCGAACGCTATCCGAACGTCCGATTGTTGCGCACCGGCGCCAATCTCGGATACGGCAGCGCGGTGAACCGCGCCGTCGAGGAGTTCCTGACGGACCCGGACTACACGGACTTCTTCGTGGTGGCCAACCCCGACGTGCAGTGGGGACCGCACAGCATCGACATCCTGCTGCAAGCCGCCGCCCGGTGGCCGCGGGCCGGGTCGCTCGGGCCGCTGATTCGCGACCCCGACGGTTCGGTGTATCCGTCGGCCCGACACCAGCCGAGCCTGGTGCGCGGCGGCATGCACGCGGTGGTGGGGCCGCTGTGGAAGTCCAACCCGTGGACTGCCGAATACCGCCAGGAACGTCGGGAGCCCAGCGAACGCCCCGTCGGGTGGCTGTCGGGATCGTGTCTGTTGCTGCGGCGATCGGCGTTCGACGAGATCTCCGGTTTCGACGAGCGCTACTTCATGTACATGGAGGACGTCGACCTGGGTGATCGGCTGTTGCGAGCGGGCTGGCAGAACGTGTACGTGCCGGCCGCGGAGGTTTTGCACGACAAGGGCCATGCGACCGGCAAGGACCCGGCGCGCAACTTGGCCGCCCATCACACCAGCACCTACACTTTCCTGGCGGATCGCTATCCCAGGTGGTGGCAGGGTCCGCTGCGGTGGACGATCCGAAGCTCGCTTGCCGCACGTGCGGGCCTCGTGGTGCGCAACTCACGTCGCAGACAGGCGAAAGGACGGCGCTAGCGTGAATCCCGCACAAGTCGACGCCGTCATCCTGGTCGGTGGCTTGGGTACCCGGTTGCGGCCGCTGACCTTGTCTGCGCCCAAGCCGATGCTGCCGACGGCCGGGTTGCCGTTCCTGACGCATCTGTTGTCGCGTATCGCCGAGGCCGGTATCGAACATGTCGTGCTGGGCACGTCGTACAAGGCCGGGGTGTTCGAGTCGGAGTTCGGCGACGGCTCCAAATTCGGCGTGCAGATCGAGTACGTCGTCGAGACCGAACCGCTGGGCACCGGCGGCGGTATCGCGAACGTCGCTTCGAGGCTGCGGCACGACACCGCGCTGGTGTTCAACGGTGACGTCTTGTCAGGGGCGGACTTACGCGCGCTGCTGGACTGCCACGAGGACTACCACGCCGACGTGACGCTGCACCTTGTGCGCGTCGGTGACCCCCGGGCATTCGGTTGCGTGCCAACCGACTCCGACGGAATGGTCACCGCATTCCTGGAGAAGACGCAGGACCCGCCGACAGATCAGATCAACGCCGGCTGCTACGTGTTCAAGCGTGAGGTCATCGAGCGCATCCCGAAGGGCCGGGCACTGTCAGTCGAACGCGAGGTCTTTCCGGGACTGTTGTCCGACGGCCTTCGTGTCTGCGGTTACGTCGACGCAACGTACTGGCGCGATATGGGCACCCCCGAGGACTTCGTGCGCGGGTCGGCCGATCTGGTGCGCGGTATCGCACCGTCGCCGGCCCTGGGTGGGCACCACGGCGAGAAGCTCGTGCACGACGGCGCCAGCGTCGCGCCCGGTGCGCTGTTGATCGGCGGGACCGTGGTCGGTCGCGGCGCCGAGATCGCCGGTGGCGCCCGGTTGGACGGCGCGGTGATCTTCGACGGGGCGCGGGTGGGCGCCGGTGCGGTGATCGAACGTTCGATCATCGGCTTCGGTGCCCGCATCGGACCGCGGGCGCTGATCCGCGACGGAGTGATCGGCGACGGAGCCGACATCGGCGCGCGGTGCGAACTGCTGCGCGGCGCACGGGTCTGGCCGGGGGTCACGATCCCCGACGGCGGCGTCCGCTTCTCGACCGACGTGTAGGGATTTCGGTGCGCTACT
>NZ_QMEW01000030.1 GCF_003284965.1 Mycolicibacterium sp. GF69 | reverse complement strand
TCACTCCCGCCGAAGGCCGTAGTACTGGCCAAGCACGTCGGCGCGCAGCTCGTCGAATTCGCCCGCGCCGATCGCCATGCGGATCCGGTCGACGAGGCGCACCACGAACCGCTCGTTGTGGATGGTTCCCAGGGTCGCCGAGAGGATCTCCTTGGCCTTGAAAAGGTGGTGCAGATAGGCCCGGGTGTAATGGGCGCAGGTGTAGCAGTCGCAGTTCTCGTCGAGGGGTGTGAAGTCGCGCCGGAACCGCGCGTTGGTGATGTTGAAGCGGCCGGTGGTCGTATAGATGGCCGCATTGCGCGCGACACGCGACGGGGACACACAGTCGAACGTGTCGGCTCCCGCGGCAATGGCGTCGAACAGATCGTCGGGTTCGCTGATGCCCAGCAGGTGGCGGGGCTTGTCGGCGGGCAGCTCGCTGCACACCCACCCGACGATGGTGGCCAGGTTCTGTTTCTCCAGCGCTCCGCCGATGCCGTAGCCGTCGAAGCCGATCGCGACCAAGCCGCGGGCGGCCTGCCTGCGCAGATCCTCGTACTGCGCGCCCTGCACGATCCCGAACAGCGCCTGCTCGGGCTTGTCTGCTCGCGCGGCGCGCAGTCTGCGATGTTCGGCCAGGCAGCGCACGGCCCAGTCGTGGGTCCGCCCCACTGACCGCTCCTGATAGCCGCGAGTGTTGACCAGTGTGGTCAGCTCGTCGAACGCGAAGATGATGTCTGCGCCCAGTTGATGCTGGATGCCGATCGACACCTCCGGGGTGAAGCGGTGAGTGGAACCGTCGAGGTGCGACCGGAATGTCACCCCGTCGTCGTCGACATTGGCCAAGCGCTCCTTGCCCTCGGCGATGATGTCGTCGGCCCGGACGCGCTCGGTGTCCATCGCGAGCACCTTGCGAAACCCTGCGCCCAGCGACAGCACCTGGAAACCGCCGCTGTCGGTGAACGTCGGGCCGGGCCAGTTCATGAACGCACCCAAACCTCCGGCCTCCTCGACGATGTCCGGACCTGGCTGCAGATACAGGTGATATGCGTTCGCCAGAATAGCTTGTGCGCCAAGCTTTTTCATCGCCTCGGGTAGCACCGCCTTCACAGTGGCCTGCGTGCCGACCGGGATGAACGCCGGGGTGTGGATATCGCCGTGCGGGGTGCGGATGACGCCGGCACGGCCGAGCCGGCCCGGCAGTTGCGCCGTCACGCTGAAATACGGTGCCGACGACTCTTTCGGAGTGGGAGATTTCGGCACGGCCACGCCGTAGATTCTGCACTGTGCGAATTCGGTGGGTTCCCTCGTGTTGCGCCGCCGCGGCGGTGCTGGTGCTGGCCGGATGCTCGAGCCCCCCGGACTACCGCCCACCCTCCGACGAGTTGGTGGCGGGCACAGCGCGGGTGACGGTCAACGGGCAGGATGCGGGCACCACCAAAGCGGTGCAGTGCGATACGACGGGGTGGCTTACCACCATCACCACCGGCGACGAAACGTCCGGGGTCACCGCGATGGTGTCAAACCAGGACGAACTCGTCGCGGAGTCGGTCCGGATCAACAACGTCGGTGGCTTCACGGGCAGCTACACCGCCGGGGTCAACGATGAGGCGCAGGCGGCCCAGGTGGATATGGCGGGCCGGACGTATGACATCTCGGGCAGCGCCGATGGCTTCAACACCGACAAGCCGAGCTTGCGGACATCCGGCACGTTCGCCATCCGCGTGTCTTGCTGACCAGCGGCATGACCAACTTTTACCGAAACCGCGATTAGCGGGTTGGCCGCGAACCATACTGCTCTAGAAGATCCGATCTTGACGGGTCACACACACAAAGGAGAACAGGGTGAAACGTGGTTTCGTGGTCGCCGTCGGCGGCGCGGCGATTGTCATCGCCGGCATGACCGGCTGTTCCTCGGGTGACAAGAAGTCTGAAACGTCGGGCGAGACATCCACGGCCGCTTCGGCGGAAGGTAAGACCACCGTGACGATCGACGGTCAAGATCAGGCTATCCAGGGCACCGTCGTGTGCAGCGATATGGGCGGCAACACCAACATCGCGATCGGCGACGCCACCACCGGGATCGGCGCCGTGGTCAGCTCCGGCGACGAGCCCACCGTGCAGTCCGTCGGGCTGGGCAATGTCGACGGCGTGACGCTCGGCTTCCAGAGCGGCGCCGGCCAGGGCGAAGCCAAGGCCGAGAAAGACGGTAAGACCTACAAGATCAGCGGCACGGCGACGGGCGTCGATATGGCCAACCCGTTGCAGCCGGTCAACAAGCCCTTCGAGATCGAGGTCACCTGCCCGTAGTCAGGTCATCGAGCACGACAGAAGGCGGCGTCCCGATAGGGGCGCCGCCGCTTTTTATCCGCGGTAGCCGGCCGCCGACTGGCGCAGCTGCCAGATATGTGCCGGGCACAACTCGTTGACCGCCTGGTTGATCAGGTACGTGCCCTGGTACTTGTCGGTGGTGTGGAAGTCGGCAGTCACCTGGTCGACGAGTTGGCCGTAGGCCATCTTGGCCGCGACCCTGTCGCAGATCGTCCTGCCGTAACCGATCGCTGCATCGGCGTTCGGGAAGTTGTAGCCCGGTCGCACGTGCACGTTGACCAGATAGGCAACGGTGTCGGCGTTGGCCGGCGGGGCCGAGAAGAGGGCGGCTGCGCTCACAGTGGCGGCGGCCAGGGCAACGATCACCGGCTTCATGTCTTTAGAGCTTATTCCGTGCCCGCCGTCGATGTGGGGCACATAGGCTAACCGCCTATGAGGCTCATGGCTGCAGCTGCGCTCGCGTGCGGGTTCGTCGCCGCACCGTTGATGACCGCCGCGAACACGTCGGCGTCCCCCGGCTACTGCGACGGCCCCGACTGCGTTCCGTACATCGACCGGACAGCGGTGGCGGGTACGCACTGCACGCAGAACACCCGCTACAACTTCGGGATCGACGCGGCGGGCAACACCCTGGCATGCAACTCGCGCAGCACGTGGATCGCGTCGCCGCCCCTGGTCGGTATCCGCACCAACCGGCTGCCCTGCGGTGACGCGACCGGGGTGGCCCAGTCGCCCGACGGCATTCCGCTGAGTTGTCTCAAGGGTGCCTGGACCCCCGACTACCGGGTCACGTTCTACGGCTGACGCGACCCGCCCCGCCGGCGTGGACACCGGCGAGTGATCGCCGCCCACCGGGCGCTGGGATGTGATCTGCACCTCGCTACCGTTTCGAGACCCAGAGCACGCGTGGCATACGTGAGGAATGGGGGCAAGAGGGGTACAACCACGGGCGTGGTGATCGATGTACATCTGCGGCCGGCAGACCCGCTTCGGATCGAGGTGCCGGCCGCGCCGGAACGACTGGCCCAGATTCGTCGTCGGCTTCTCGTCTGGATGGAACAGATCGGCGTGCCCGAGGACGCGGGCGCCGACATCGTTCTGGCGGTCAACGAAGCGGCCACTAACTGCGTTGAGCACGCATACCGGGATTCTCACGACGGCTTGGTCGTGGTCGAGGCGACGTTCGAGGACGGGCGCATCCTGGTCTGCATCGCCGATCACGGCGAATGGCAGACCCCGAGCACCGGACCGACCACCCGCGGCCGGGGGCTGCCGATCATCCGTGCGGTGGGCGACGGTGTCGACGTCTCGAAATCGAAGAGCGGAACCACCGTGCGGATCGGCTTCCAGGTCGGCGACGCCGCGTCCGGGACTCAGCCGTTCGGCAGCCGGACCACCTGAACGAAGAACTCGTCGATCTGCCGAACGGCGTTCATGAACTGGTCGAGATCGACCGGTTTGGTGACATAGGCGTTGGCGTGCAACTTGTAACTGCGCAGGATGTCTTCTTCCGCCGACGACGTGGTGAGCACCACCACGGGGATGTGGCTCAAATCCGCATCCGACTTGATCGTCTCCAGCAACTGCCTGCCGTCGTACTTCGGCAGGTTCAGGTCCAGCAGGATCAGGTCGGGCCGCGGCGCGTCGGGAAACTTACCGCGGCGATAGAGGAAGTCCAGTCCCTCCTCGCCGTCGTGCGCGACGTGCAGCGTGTTTTTGATCTTGTTGTGTTCGAAGGCTTCTCGGGTGATCAGCTCGTCCCCCGGGTCGTCCTCGATGAGCAGTACGTCGATCACCCGACTGTCCGTTGTCATGCGGTCGATCCTTCCATATCGGCTTCGACGGGCTCGTCGACAACACAGGGAATGGTGAAGCGGAATCTGGTGCCGTCGGTGTAGCCGGTGTCGATCCAGATGCTGCCGCCGTGGTACTCCACGATCTTGCGGCACAGCGCGAGCCCGATGCCCGTTCCGGTGTAGGACTCTCGGCCGTGCAGGCGCTGGAAGATCACGAAGACCTTCTCCGCGAACTCGTCTGGGATCCCGATGCCGTTGTCGGTCAGGGTGAGCACCCAGGAGCCCTCCTGCGCATCCTCACCCGCCTGGCAGTCGATGACAATCCGGGGTGTGACCCCGGGGCTGCGGAACTTCACCGCATTGCCGACCAGGTTCTGCCACAACATCGTCAGCAGAGTCGGATCGCCCTTGACCGACGGCAGGGGCAGACCGGTGCGGACCACCTCCGTGTCGGACTCCTCGATCGCGGCGCTCACGTTCGCCAACGCGTCGTCGAGCAGCGCCCCGAGGTCGACCTCGGCTTCGGTCGAGGCGAGCCTGCCAACGCGAGAGAACGTGAGCAGGTCGTTGATCAGCACCTGCATCCGCTTGGCGCCGTCGACGGCGAACCGGATGTACTCGACTCCTCGTTCGTCGAGCTTGTCGCCGTAGCGTTTCTCGATCAACTGACAGAACGACGCCACCTTGCGCAGCGGCTCCTGCAGGTCGTGGGATGCGACGTAGGCGAACTGCTCGAGTTCGGCGTTCGAGCGCTGCAGTTCGAGCGCCTGATCGGCCAGCTGGGCCCGCGTGTCCCGCGTCGCCTCGAGTTCATCGACGATGCGCTGGCGCATGTCTTCGACATCCGACGCGATGGAACGGATGTCTCGCGGTCCCTGCGCCACGATTTTCTCGCTGAAGTTGCCTTCGGTGATCCTGCGGCATGCTGCGGCGAGCGCTTCGAGCGGGCGCGTCACCGCGCTGCGCACCAGCACCGCCAACGCGATCGCGGCGATCAGGAACGTTGCCACCATCGCGATCAGCACGCTGTCCCGCCATGTCTGCACTCGGTCGAGATCGTCGACCGCGGCCTGGCGGGCCTCGGCGAGGTTGCGGTTCTGATTGTCAAACATCACCCGTAAGCCGTCGAAGTCGGCTTTGCCGCGCGCGGCGGTCCGGGCATCCAGAATCTTCGGCGCCCCCGGCGTCACCGAGGCAATCAGGGGGTCCGCGTACGTGTTTCGCCACTGCTGGGCGGCCTGTTCGATCCGCTCGAGGTCACGCAGCAACTGCGGCCGGTGCCCGATCCCGTCACGAATCTCCTGCGCCGCGACCCGCTCGGCCTGCTGGCCGATGTAGTACGGCTCGAGGAACTGCTGATTGGCGGCGATGGCGAAGCCGCGGACCGCAGTCTCCTGGTCGCGCAGGGCTGCCTGCAGCTGGTAGGCGGCCACGCGGGCCGGCTGGATGGCGAGGTTCAGCTCACGCGAGACGCTGTCGGTCCGGTTCAGCAGCAGCGCGCCGACGACGGCACCACCGATCACCACCACGCCCATCAAGGACAACACCAGGTTCTGCCAACCCTGGACGGTCAGACGCCAACTCATTCGGTGGCTGTCCGCTCCACCCGCACCACCGCGATGTCGTCGCTGATTCCGCCCACCGACTGGGCGCGGCGCTCGACGTCACCGATCAGCGCGGTGACGAACTCCCGACCCGGCAGGTGCGCATAGCTTCTGGCCACTTCGAGCAGGCCCTTCTCGCCGAGACGTTCGGTGCCTTTACCGGAGCGGCCCTCGAACAGTCCGTCGGTCAGCAGCACCAGGCCACAGCCCAGCGGCAACTCGAAGAGGTTCAGCGGCCACTCGTAACCGGACAGGCCAAGGGCGGGACCGACCTGCGGCTCCAGCCACTCCACCGTGTTCGGGCCGTGCAGCAGCATGCCGGGATGGCCGGCCGACACGACATTGAAGCTGAGGTTGTCGGTCGACATCGCGACGCTGACGACCGTCGCGAAGATGCTCGACCCCGGCCGCTCCGTGCTCAGAATTCGTTCCAGTTGACGCATGCGTTCGTTGCCACGCAACCCGGCGAATGTCAGTGCGCGCCAACCGATCCGCAGGGCGACTCCGAGCGCGGCCTCGTCGGGGCCGTGCCCGGCCACGTCGCCGACCATGACGTGCACGGTGCGGTCCGGGGTCTGCACGAAGTCGTAGAAGTCGCCGCCGAGCAGCGCATGCTGTCTGCTGGGCCGGTACTCGGCGACGATGTCGACACCGGGCTGCTCCAGCAGCAGTGGCGAGGGCAGCAACCCGCGTTCCAGCCGGGCGTTCTCCATGGCGCGCAGTTCACTGGCGTGCAGTTCCACCGAGGTCAACTCGGCGCGTTTGCGCTCCACCGCATAGAGCAGTGCGCGCCGCAAGGTCTCGGGTTCGACGCGGCCCTTCACGAGGTAGTCCTGGGCGCCGGCGGCGACTGCGGAGATGCCGAAATGCTCGTCGTTAAGACCGGTCAGCACGACGATCGGCATCATGATGTCGCGCCTGGCGATCCGGTCGAGAGCCTTGATGCCGTCCGCGTCCGGCAGGTTCAGGTCGAGCAGCACGCAGTCGGGTCGAGACGTTTCCAGGTGTTGTTCGGCTTCGGCCATGGACGCCGCCCATACGACGTGGATTTCGGCGGCGGCGTCGGCGATCAACTCCTCGACCAGAAGCGCGTCGCCGCGGTCGTCCTCGACCAGCAGGACCGAGAACGGGCGCAGTGCAGCGTCACCACCCGCCGAGGCGGAGGCGCCTTGCTCATAAAGCGCGCGCATATGCAACCAATTCTCTCGCGTTGGTCACCGCGGTCGCCTCGACCTCTGCTTCAGTGACGGATCCGACAATACTGCCTGAATCAATGTGGCGGTGGCGGAGGGATTTGAACCCTCGGACGGGGGTTACCCGTCACACGCTTTCGAGGCGTGCTCCTTAGGCCGCTCGGACACGCCACCGTGTGGCAGCTTACCGGGCACCCGCCCGTCTATTCCAATCGCTGCCGAGCGAAGAACGCCTCCAACGGTGCCGCGCACTCATCGGCCAGCACCCCACCGCGCACCTGGGCGCGATGGTTCAACCGTCGGTCGCGCACCACATCCCACAGCGATCCGACGGCTCCGGTCTTGGGCTCCCACGCGCCGAACACCACGCGTGCCACACGCGCCATCACGAGTGCACCCGCGCACATCGTGCAGGGCTCGACGGTCACCGCAAGCGTGGCGCCCTCCAGCCGCCAGCCGTCGCCGAGCACGTCCGCCGCGGCCCGGATCGCGAGAATCTCCGCGTGCGCGGTCGGGTCGCCGAGCGCTTCGCGCGCGTTGGCGGCGCGGGCCAGTTCGGCGCCGTCGGCGGAGAAGACGACCGCGCCGATCGGCACGTCGCGGGGGCCGGCCGCGCGCGCCGCCTCCAGCGCAGCGCGGATGAGCGCCTCATCATTCACCGACCCAGGCTCAATTGCCGGTTCACCGACTTCTGCATATCGTCGGTTCACCGACCTAAACGCTCCAGCACCGCCGACAACTCGTCGGCGAACCCCATCTCCCGGGCGATCCGGCCGAGTTGTTCGTCGGCGTAGAGGTCGGATTCGTCGAGGATGACGCCGAGGACGGCCTCTGGCAGGCCGATATCGGAAAGCAGACCCAGGTCGCCCTCTTCGAACGGCTCAGCCTCCTCGAGTTCCTCGGGTTCGATGTCGGCGTCGAGCTTCTCCAGCGCTTCGGCGGCGATGTCGTAGTCCAGGGCCGCGGTGGCATCCGAGAGCAACAACCGAGCACCGGCGGGCGCCGGACGGACGATCACGAAGAACTCATCGTCGATGTCGAGCAGCCCGAACACGGCGCCCGCGCTGCGGATCTCACGCAATTCGGTTTCGGCCGCGGTCAAGCTCGTCAGCGCCGCTCGACGCAACGGTGCGCAACGCCACTTACCGTCCTCCCGGACGACAGCCACGCCAAAGCCGTCGGGAGTGTCGACAGACTGCTCCCGAGCCGGTGCACGCTGTGCTCCCATGTCGGCTTACGGTAGTCGCCGACCATCGCCTTTACCAGGCATCCACAGCAGGCTGACGTCGGTCGATATCCCGGCGATATGCCAACCTTGAAGGGTGACGAACACCCCGGTTTGCGTGCTCGGCCTCGGGCTCATCGGTGGATCGGTGATGCGCGCGGCGGCGGCCGCCGGCCGCCAGGTCTTCGGGTACAACCGGTCGCGCGAAGCCGTCTCGGCGGCTACCGCCGAGGGTTTCGACGCCACCGAAGACCTCGATGCCGCGCTCGCTCGGGCCGCGGCCAGCGAGGCGCTGATCGTGCTGGCTCTGCCGGTGCCCGCCCTGGGTCAACTGCTGGGCCGCATCAGCCAAGCAGCACCGAATTGCCCGCTGACCGATGTGACCAGCGTCAAAACCGCTGTGCTGCAGGAGGTTGCGGCTTTCGGGCTGTTGGAGCGCTTCGTCGGCGGGCATCCGATGGCCGGCACCGCTCACTCCGGCTGGGCCGCGGGCGACGCACGATTGTTCGTGGACGCGCCGTGGGTGGTCAGCGTCGACGACCACGTCGATCCCGGGGTCTGGACGCTGGTGATGAACCTCGCGCTGGACTGCGGTGCGGTCGTCGTCCCCGCCCGCTCCGATGAGCACGATGCCGCGGCGGCGACGATCTCCCATCTGCCGCATCTGCTCGCCGAGGCGCTGGCCGCGACGGCGGGTGAGGTGCCGCTGGCCTTCGCGCTTGCGGCGGGCTCGTTCCGGGACGGCACCCGGGTGGCTGCGACCGCGCCGAATCTGGTGCGCGCGATGTGTGAAGCCAACGCCGACGAACTGCTGCCCGTACTGGAGCGCACGCTGGCTCGGCTCAACCACGCACGCGATGCGCTCGCCGGCCACCAGCCGCTGACCGAACTCGTCGAAGCCGGGCACGCCGCCCGGATCCGTTACGACAACTTCGGCAGGCCCGAGATCGTCACGGTCGTCGTCGGTGAGAACGGGTGGCGCGAAGAACTCGCCGCCGCCGGGCGCGCCGGCGGGGTCATCAGATCCGCTCTGCCAGACCTGGATAGTCGAGGATGAAGCCGTCGGAGTCGACGCTGATCGTGGTCTCGGCGACGGGCGAGTGCAGCTTGATGCCGTCCTCGGCGCTGCTGTAGCTGATCACCGCCGTCTCGACGGTCAGTTCGGGCACTCGCACGTAGACCACCGGACAGCTGATCGAGTCCGAACGCTGATAGAGCCCGGTGCGCCGGATCGGCAACGCGTTGAAGAACGGGCTGAAGACCACGTCGACGTCGAGCGCACCGTCGTACGCGGCGCGCGACGATTCCCCCGTCTGCTGCTGAACCAGCCACATGTTCTCTTCGTCGCGGGCGATCGACAGCTGGCGCTCGCGCTCGGCGAGCGTGACCCTCATGGAAAGCCGTTTGGTGCCGCCGGCCTCGTCGGTCACGAGATCGTAGGAAGCGGAAAACGCCGGATGCGACGTCGTGGCGGCGGCGACGATGCGTCCGTTGGCCTTGACGCGGTTCCCCGACACGTGCACGCGGACCAGTTCCATCCGCGGAACATCATGCGCCTGCCAGGTCAGGATCGCCGGCCAGGTACTCGCGGAGCCGCCTGCTTCACTCACCCCTATACCGTATGCGAAGGGTCGCCCCGTTCGTAACGTGCGTGGGCGGTGGTTTTTCCGGCTCCCTGTGATGTTGCGCGCGGACGGGATTCGAGGGCCACTTCGTCGCCGAGCAACGGCTGGGGCATGGCTCGTCCGCGCTTTTGCAGGCGTCCGGTTCCCGGCACCGAGGCCCACACCGCGAACGCGAGCGCGGCGTCGAGCAGCAACGCCAGCGCCGTCACCATCAGCGCGCCAACCAACGCCAGCTGAAACTGCCGGACCTTGATGCCGTCGATCAGATAACGGCCCAACCCGCCGAGGCTGGCGTAGGCGGCGACGGTCGCGGTCGCCACGACCTGCAGAGTGGCGGTACGCAATCCGCCCAGGATCAACGGCATCGCGATCGGTGTCTCCACCCGCAGCAGGATGCGTCGTTCGGTCATGCCCATCGACCGCGCCGCGTCGACGACCATGCGGTCCACGTTGGCGATGCCGGCGTAGGTGCCCGCGAGCAACGGCGGAATGCCGAGCAACATCAGCGCGACGGTCGGCGGCACCAGGCCCAGCCCCCACAGCAGGACGCCGAGCAGCAGCACACCCAGCGTGGGCAGCGCCCGCAGAGCGTTGACCCCGGTGACGACGATGAACGTCCCGCGGCCGGTGTGGCCGATGACCATTCCGATCGGGATCGCGATGAGCGCCGAGAAGAACACCGCGACGCCCGTGTACTCCAGATGCTCGAGCGTGCGCGCGGTCAGACCGGCCGGACCACCCCAGTTGCCGGCGGTGAACAGGAAGGACAACGCTTCCTGCAGGAAGCTCATCGGGCCCACTACGGCACCGCCTTCGCCCGGCGACCCGTCGGGGCGGCACGCGTCCACGGGGTCAGCGCCCTACCCAGCAGCATGATCATGGTGTCGATGACGATCGCCAGCACGAAGATCGCGATGATCCCCGCGATGATCTGGTCACTCTTGTTCGCCTGGTAGCCCTCGGTGAACCAGGTTCCCAGCCCACCGATGCCGATCACCGAACCCACCGACACCATCGAGATGTTGGTGACCGCGACCACGCGCAGGCTCGCGATGAGCACCGGGATCGCCAGCGGCAGCTGTACTTTCACCATGCGGGTCAGAGGGCGGTAGCCGACCGCGGTCGCGGCATCGAGCACCGTCGGCGACACCGCATCCAACGCCTCCGGCACCGCGCGCACGAGCAGTGCGACGGTGTAGAGCGTCAGGGCCACGATCACGTTCGCCTCGTCGAGGATGCGGGTCGGAATGATCAGCGGCAGCACGACGAACAGCGCCAGCGACGGGATCGTGAAAACGATGCTCGCGGTGACCGTGGTCAACCGTCGCACCGTCGTCGTCCGCTGCACCACAGCGCCCAACGGAACGGCGATGACCAGGCCGAGCACGATCGGGATGAGCGACAGCCGCAGATGAATCAGCGTCAGCACCCACAAGTCGTCGAGGTGCGTCAGCAGATAATGCATCCGCTAGCCCAACTCCGGTACGCTGCGCTGCTTTTCGAGCTCGGCCAGCACGTCGTCGGCCCGTACACCACCGATCAGCCGGCCGTCGTCATCGACAGCGACACCCAGACCGCTCGGCGAGGACAGCGCCGCGTCAAGCGCAGTGCGTAGCGTGCCGTCCGGCCGGAACAGCGACCCGCCGCCGATCGTGCTGTCGTAGAGGGAATTTCCCTTGCGACGCAGGGCGACCCCGTCGGCGTTGATCCACGCATACGGTTTGCGGTCGTCCTTCGTGACCAGCTTCCAGTCGCCGGCACTGAGTTTCAGCGCGTCGACATCGTTCTCGTCGACATGGCCGACCTCGTGCAGCGGCAGACCCGAGGCGTGGAAGAACTGCAGCCCACGGTATCCGCGGTCCGCGCCGACGAAGGTCGCGACCTCCTCGCTGGCGGGGTTGGACAACACGAACGCGGGCTCACCGTACTGCTGCAGCACGCCGCCGCGGCCGAACACCGCCACCCGATCGCCGAGCTTGACCGCCTCGTCGATGTCATGAGTCACGAACACGATGGTTTTGCGCAGTTCGCCTTGCAGCCGGGCGATTTCGGCTTGCAGCTCCTCGCGCACCACCGGGTCGACGGCGCTGAACGGCTCGTCCATCAGCAAGATCGGCGGGTCCGCGGCCAACGCCCGTGCCACCCCGACGCGCTGCTGCTGACCGCCCGACAGCTGGGCCGGATATCGGTCGGCGAGCGTGGCGTCCAGCCCGACCCGCTCCATGATCTCGAGTGCCGATCTGCGTGCGCTGCGCCGTGATTGGCCACGCAGCACCGGCACGGTGGCGACATTGTCGATCACCCGCAGGTGCGGCATGAGCCCAGCGCTCTGGATCACGTATCCGATGCCGAGCCGGAGCTTGACCGGATCGACCTCGGTGACGTCGCGGCCGCCGACGGTCAGCGTGCCCGAGGTGGACTCGATCATCCGGTTGATCATCCGCATGGAGGTGGTCTTGCCACATCCGGATGGACCGACGAAGACGGTCAACGTGCCCTCGGGGACCTCAAGCGAGAGGTCGTCGACCGCTACGGTGCCGTCGGGGTAGCGCTTGGTGACGTGGTCGAACGTGATCATGATTGTCTGTTCTTCGCGCAAGCGCTCATCACTTCGACACCGGGGAGTCGAATCCGTTGTCGACGATCCACTTGCGTGCCGCTTCGTCCGGATCGATACCGCGATTCCCTTCCACCGAGGTGTTCAGCGCGACCAGCGCATCGGTGGTCAGCTTCGCGCTCACCGCGTCGAGCACAATCTTGAGTTCGGTGGACATCTTCTGCGACGCCACCAGCGGCACCACGTTGGCGGCGAGGAACACGTTCTCCGGATCCTCGAGCACGACGAGGTTGTTCTGCTCGATCGCCGGTGAGGTGCTGAAGATGTTGGCGGCAGTGATGGCCCCGCTGTTGAGCGCCTGCACGGTCGCCGGGCCCCCGCCGTCGCTGATCGCGACGAAGTTCGCGGGTGCGATGTCGAGGCCGTACTTCTCCTGCAGGCCCACCAGTCCGGTGACACGCGTCTGAAACTCCGATGGCGCACCGACTTTCACCTCAGCGGAATGTTCGGCGAGGTCACCGATGGTCTTGAGGTTCCACCGCTGCGCGGTCGCCTCGGTCACCGCGAGGGTGTCCTTGTCCTGCGCCGGCGACGGATACAGGATCGACAGGTCTCCGGGCAGCACCTTGAGCAGCGCCAGCAGGACCGCGTCCGGTGTGGTGGCGGTGGTGTCCTCGTCGAAGTACTGCAGCAGATTGCCGGTGTACTCACCGATGAGATCGATGGAGTGGTCCTGCACGGCGGGGATATAGGTCTCGCGGCTGCCGATACCGAACTGGCGGCGCACGGTGAAGCCGTTGGCTTCCAGCGCCTGGGCGTAGATCTCGGCGATGATCTTCGATTCCGTGAAGTCCGCGGAGCCGACGGCGATCGTCTTGAGGTCACCGGAGATCTCACCGCCGCCGAGCGGGTTCGAACTGCCGCACCCGGCAAGCAGGGCGGTCAGCAGGGTCAGCGCCGCGAGCAGGCAGCCGCACCGGCGGCGCGGCCGCCTCGTCGCGGGGGGCGTCATGGGTTCGACACTATCCACAGCGCCGCGGCCCCGCCCCGCTTTGCCTGCGCAGGAATCTGGCGCCGATTTCGCGCCAGATGGTTTTCTGGCGGCCCGAAAAGGGCAAGATGTGGACATGAGCAGCGATCCGTCGATGACGCCCGATCCGCTTTCCGGCGAGGTTCCGCCGCTGCCGATCGACAACGGCCACGAACGGCACGCGGAGAAGCCGGAATCGGCGGTGAAGTTCACCCGCGCCGCCGCCCTGTGGACCGCGCTGATCACCGGTTTCGTGGTGTTGATCGTGTTGTTGGTGTTCATCATGCAAAACACCGGTTCGACGACCATCCACTTCCTGCCCTGGGAGTGGGATCTGCCTGTCGGGGTCGCGATTCTGCTGGCCGCGGTTTGCGGCGGGTTGCTGACGGTCGCGGTCGGCACGGCCCGGATCGTGCAACTGCGGCGCGCGGCGAAGAAGAACCTCCGGGGCGGTTTCTAACGCCCTGCCGGTTCGGCGGCGGTCGCTTCGCGCACCTCGGCGGCCACCACATCCGGGTGGCTGTACGGGATCATGTGGCCTCCGTCGACGGTGACGAGTTCGGTACCGGGCAGGGTGGCGGCCAGCGTGCGTACATGCTCCATGCCAACGAGTCGGTCCTGCTCGGCGGCGATGATCACCGACGGCACCGTGATCTGGCCGACGTTGTCGTCGACCCACTGTGCGGTGGCGTCGAATTCGAGTTGATCGGCGGCGAAGGCGTCGAGGTTGCCGGGGGTCATGGTCACCGCCAGCAGTCGTCGCTCGTAGGCAGCGTCGACGGGCGCGGGCGCGAACGCTTCTTCGGCGCCGGCGGTCGCCGTCATCCGTTTGGTCACGTCACCGGCGACAGCGTCGATCGCGGTGCGGATCACCGGAAGGTGACTGAACTGGACGTAACGGGCCTGAAGCACATCCATCAGGCTCGAGCGCATTCCGCCCGCCCCGGGGGCCACCAACACCAGCTTCGCGACGTCGCGCGGATAGCGTCGCGCCAGGCCGAGCGCGACCGTGCCGCCGAACGAATGCCCCACCACCACAACAGGACCCAGCTCGAGGCGGTCGACCAACTCATGCACCACATCAATCTGGTCCTGATACGGGAGCCAGCCACCATTCGACCAGCCGAAGCCCGGTCGGTCGACCGAAATCACCCGCAGACCGGCCAGTTTGGGCACGACGGGATCGAAGTCTTCGTGCGTACCCGGCAGCCCGTGGATCATCACCACCGGCGTCCCGTTACCCGGTTGGTCGACGTAGTGAATCTCCTTGCCTGCCAGGGTGATGAAGGCGCCGTCATCCGCCCGCATCGGCGGAAGCTTGGCCCAGGTGTGATTGACCAACGTCACGACGAAGAGCAGCACGACCAGCACCCAAACCGCGAGGCGAACCGCCTTTCGCATGTCAGCCCCTCAGCGCGCTGAGCCCCGCGGCGACCAACGGCGCGACCGCATCGTCGACCTCGTCGAGGTCGTCGGAGACCCCGCCGCCCATTCGGCCGCGGTAGGCGATTCCGGCCGCGATGATCGCGAGCTTGAAATAGGCCAGTGCCATGTAGAAGTCCCAGTGGTCCAGCGGATGGCCGGCCGCCACCGAATACCGTTGCGCGAGTTCGTCGGCCGTGGGGATCAACGGGGACGCCCACGCCGCCTCCGCGTGCACGAGGTTGAACATCGGGTGGCGGTACACGCACATCAGCGCGGCGTCGCTGACCGGGTCGCCGAGCGTCGACATCTCCCAGTCCAGCACCGCGAGCACCTTGGTCGGATCGTGTGCGTCGAGCATGGTGTTGTCGATGCGGTAGTCGCCGTGCACGATGCCGTTGCGGCTGGACGCCGGAATCGCTTCGGCCAGTGCCGAATGCAGCCGCTTGACGTCGGCGTCGCGTTCGTCGTCCTCGCGCCGCACCAGCTCCCACTGGCCTCCCCAACGTTTTACCTGCCGTTCGAGGTATCCGGTCGGCTTGCCGAAGTCGCCGAGGCCGACCGCCTCGGGATCGATGGAATGCAGGTCGGCCAGCACCTTGATCAGGGCGTCGACGCACGCGTCGATGGTCGTCTTGTCGCCCAGCGCCTCGAGCTCTGGGGTGTGCCGGATGACGCGGCCCGCCACGTACTCGACCATCTGGAACGGTGCGCCGAGCACCGAGTCGTCGTTGCGCATGGTGACCGCACGCGCGACGGGCACGGCGGTGTCCTGCAGAGCGGCGACCACCCGGTACTCGCGCGCCATATCGTGCGCCGACGGGGTCAGGCCGTGCAGCGGCGGGCGGCGCAGCACCCACTTCGACTGGTCGTCTTCGACCAGGAACGTCAGGTTCGACCGGCCGCCGGAGATCAGTTCGGCCCGCAGGTCACCGGAGCGCGCGATGCCCTCCGAACGCAGATGGCGGTCCAGGGCGGCGAGGTCGAGCCCTTCCAACGAGGCGGTCATCTGCAAATGTCTACCACTGCTGGTTCCTGGGCAGCAGGTCCCACACGTGCTCGGTGGCGTTGATACCCGCCACGAAGAACGTGTCGCGCGACGACGAGTACAGCACCCGGGTGATACCGGCGTAGTCCACTTGCACGCACAACAGTCGCTCGGTGGCCATGACGTCGTGGACCACGGCGTTGATGACACCGCCGTGGCTGAACAGCGCGACGGTGTCCTCACGGTCGGCGCTCTTGACGATGTCCTCGACCCCGGCCTTGACCCGCGCGAGGAACGCCGAGCGATCCACTCCGCTGGGCAGTTCACCGTTGGCCAGGCGCCGCATGTCCTCTTCGGAAATCTCCTCCACCGGTGTGTAGTGCGAGAGGTCGCGGTCGTACTCGGCGAGCCGGTCGTCGATATCGATGGGCAGGCCCAGGGCGTCGGCGACCGGTTCGGCGGTCTGGACCGCGCGCCGCTGCGGGCTGCTGATCAGCCGCGAAATCGGGAACCGGGCGAGCGCGTCGGGCAGACGTTTGGCCTGTTCGACGCCTTCTTCGGAGAGATCAGGATCGGAGCCCCGGCCCGGCTCGCTGCGAAGCGGTAAGGCGTGTCGGATGATGAGCAACTGCACCGTGCCACCATATGACCATGGCCTCGGGTAAGCGTTTCGCGGACGAACTGTTCGACCTCACCGACCGCGTCGTGCTGGTCACCGGCGGCAGCCGCGGGCTGGGGCGCGAGATGGCGTTGGCCGCCGCGCGGTGCGGTGCCGACGTCATCATCGCCAGCCGCAAGTACGACTCCTGCGTGGCGACGGCCTCCGATATCGAGGCCGCGACGGGTCGCACGGCGCTGCCGTACCAGGTGCACGTCGGGCGCTGGGATGAGCTCGACGGGCTGGTCGATGCGGCCTACGGGCGGTTCGGCAAGGTCGACGTGCTCGTCAACAACGCGGGGATGTCGCCGCTGTACGAGTCGTTGGGTTCGGTCACCGAGAAGCTGTTCGATTCGGTGATCAACCTGAACCTCAAGGGGCCGTTCCGGTTGTCCGCGCTCATCGGCGAGCGCATGGTCGCCGACGGTGGCGGCTCGATCATCAACGTGAGCTCGAGCGGTTCGCGCCGGCCGCGTCCCGAGCAGCTGCCCTACTCGGCGGCCAAGGCTGGACTCAATGCGTTGACCGAGGGCCTCGCGCTGGCGTACGGGCCTACCGTGCGGGTCAACACGCTGATGCCCGGGCCCTTCCTCACCGACATCAGCAAGGCGTGGGACATTCCGGCGACGACGAAGGGTGCGCAGCACTTCGCGTTGCAGCGACTCGGTGAGCCGCCCGAGATCATCGGCGCGGCACTGTATCTGATGTCGGATGCCTCGAGCTACACATCGGGATCGATCATCCGCGTCGACGGCGGCATGCCTTAGCCCTCTTAGCGCCGAACGTGGGTTACCCGTACGTTTTTCGGCAATCAAACGTGCGGGTAACCCACGTTCGGCGGTTATGGCGTGACGATGTTGAAGCCCGGGTCGGGACGGTCCAGGGCGCCAATCAGCGATTGCAGCGCGGCGGCGTCACCGGTGATCTCGAGGCCGGGTGAGCTGTTGTCGCCGGCGGCGAGTGCGAGCAGCCGCATCTTGTTGACGAGCTTGACGGTGGCCTGCGCGGACGCCTCGTCGGCCCTCAACTTGCGGTGCACCAGTACGCCGTTGCGCAGTGTCAACCGGTAGTTCGTCGCGGTGTCGAGGAAGGTGACGTCGACGGCGAGGTCCAACTCCCACGCACGGGGGCCGTTGACGTTGATCGCCAACGCGTCGAACATCTGCTCCGGGGTGAGCTGGCCGAGCAGCGTCGGCGAGGCGGTCTGGGTTGGTGTTCCGAAGTTCCCGTCGCGCAACTCGGTTGCTCCGGACAGGAAGAAGTTGCGCCACACCGCGTTCTCCGCACCGTAGGCCAGTTGTTCCAGTGTCTCCGCGTAGAGGCGACGCGCTTCGGCGTGGTTCTGGTCGGTGAACATCACGTGATCCAATAGTGTTGCCGCCCAGCGGTAGTCACCGCCGTCGAAGGCGTTGCGGGCGATCTCGACAACCCGGGCGATGCCGCCGATCGCCTCGACATAGCGCGGTCCGATCGCCTCGGGCGGATGCGCCCACAGTCGGCCCGGGTTGCCGTCGAACCAACCCATGTAGCGCTGATAGACGGCCTTGACGTTGTGGCTGACCGAGCCGTAGTAGCCGTGGGTGTGCCAAGCCTTGTGCAGCGCCGGCGGCATTTCGAAGGTCTCGGCGATCTCGATCCCGGTAAAGCCCTGGTTGAGTTGACGCAAGGTCTGGTCGTGCAGATACGAATACAGATCTCGTTGCAGCGAAAGGAATTCGACGATCCGGTCACGCCCCCAGGTCGGCCAGTGATGGGACGCGAACACCACGTCGGTCCGGTCGGCGAAGGTGTCGATCGCCTCGGTCAGGTAGCCGGCCCAGCCGTGCGGGTCGCGCACCAGTGCCCCGCGCAGGGTCAACAGGTTGTGCAGGTTGTGGGTCGCGTTCTCGGCCATGCACAGCGCGCGGAATTTCGGGAAGTAGAAGTGCATCTCGGCGGGCGCTTCGGTGCCCGGCGCCATCTGGAACTCGATCTCGACGCCGTCGATGGTGTGCGTCTCACCCGTCTCGCGGATGTCGACGGTCGGGATCAGCAGCGCGACCTCGCCCGTCGACCCGACCTGGCCCAGCCCGCAACCCACCTGGCCCTGCGGTCCGCGATCCAACGCGGCGCCGTACATGTAACCGGCCCGCCGGGCCATCGCTGTTCCCGCGTACACGTTCTCCTGCACGGCGTGTTCGGTGAAGTGCTCGGGCGCCAGGATCGCGACGCGGCCGGCGTCGACATCGGCCTGGGTGGTGACGCCGAGAACGCCACCGAAGTGGTCGACGTGGCTGTGGGTATAAACAACAGCGCTGACAGGGCGGTCTCCGCGGTGCTCGCGGTACAGCGCGAGTGCGGCCGCGGCGGTCTCGGTGGAGATGAGCGGGTCGATGACGATGACGCCGGTATCGCCCTCGACGAAGCTGATGTTGGACAGGTCGAATCCGCGCACCTGGTAGATACCCTCGACCACCTCGTAGAGACCCTGTTTGGCGCACAGTCGGCTCTGCCGCCACAGGCTCGGGTGGACCGACGTCGGCGCCTCTGCGGCGAGGAACGAGTACGCGTCGTTGTCCCAGACCACCCGGCCGTCGGCGGCCTTGATCACGCACGGGTCGAGGGCCGCGATGAAGCCGCGGTCGGCGTCGTCGAAGTCCGCGGTGTCATCGAACGGCAGCGCGGTGAGGTGCTCGCGGTGGGCGGACTCGATCACGGCGGCGGGCGGTTTCTGCTCCATGTCGCCACGATATTCACCACTGCACACGCGCGAGGCTGGTTCACTGAGCCCATGGCACTGAAGCTGAAGATGCTATAGCGCATTGCCGCGGCGGCTACGCTCACTCAATGCTGAAGTGCTCGACCGATACACCATCGCGCGCGGTCAGCGCGACCGTCGCTCTACTCACGCTATTAGCCGCCACAGCCGCGTGTTCATCGGGTACGCCGCCGAAATCGTCAAACGGCGACGAGATGGCTGACGCTCCGAATGCGACGCGGTCGACAACCACGCCGCAGCGCGGAACGCGTTCACAACTACCGCATGGGTACAGCCTCTACTGGAACGGCCACACCGTATACAGCAACTGCATGGCAGGTATGAGCGATAGGAAGTTCGATGAGCCTGGGTATTTCTTCGACACTGAAGCAGGTAGCAACATCGCACTTCCGGCACCGACCCTTGCACCGCGCGACGAGATCGTTAATCAGGCCTGCACCGTCAGTACCAATAGTGCGGGAGATCCCCGCATCGTCTACCTGCAGACGATCAAGACCCCGTCGCAAGGACTCACTCCCGAAAGCCACCGCACTGAACTAGTGAGTTTCGACCCGTCAAAAGAATCCGGTCCCGTCACGATTAAGCCGTTTCCTATCGTTACAGACGACAACGACTGGTCGCTACTTCCTGCCACTTCCGCGATCGTTGCTCACCGTGACAGCCACGGTTCGACTCAGTCGCTGTTCTTCGACCCAGACACGCTGGAGCTCAAGACGAAAGCGGAATCACTTCCTGACAATCCGCTTATCGGACTCAATCACGAGGGATACGCCAAGTTTTCGCTGAACATCCCGCGCGCTGGATACGGGTATACGAGCCGGGACATCCATTTCTTCAACGGTATGGACGGCGCCGAAATCGGTGCCTTCCGCAACGTCGGCCTCTTCATCACGACCAACCATGGATTTTTCCTCGAGCACGATAGGGATGCCAAGGTGACCAACCCCGATGATCTGCAGTCGGGTGTCTTTTACTTCGACATGCGCACAAAGGACATCACTGGACCGGTGGCGCCGTACCTAGACACCGACGGCAAGTTCTGGTCGGATCCGACGAACGCCGCCCAGTACGTGTATGGCGAGCAGATTCTCCTGATGGGCGGGGATAGTGATGCCGGCGAATACATCACGGTGTTCGACATGGGCTCCAAACAGGAGAAGTTCAAGCTAGATAGTCAGCAGATCGAAGGTTTAAAGATTGAGAATGCCTATCTCGCAGATAATTTCGTCTACCTACAGAATGAATCCGACAATCCGGTGATCGACTACCGCACAAAAGAAGCTGTGTCGTCGGGATGGAACTTGCGTCCGGTATACGCACTAGACGACGGCTGGACATGGGTGGTGCCCGGCCACGCTGCCGACAGCCACTCACCGCATGCCAACGGACTATGCGTCAACAACTACGGGACCTCGTGTATCCGAGGCGCCGCCACGTCGCAGGACGGTGAGTACCTTGCGCGCGCCGAGAACGGCCCGTACGACGGGCCATGGTTCTAGGCGGTCGCGCATGTCCCGTGATGACGGACATCAAACCATCTGCGGGGCGGTGCGCACCACGCCAACGTCGGCTAGCCCTGGTGCTCGGCCAGCCACTGGTCGGCTCGGCGTTTGGAGGCGCGCGACAGCCACGCGTCCTGGATCAGCTCGGTCAACTCGACCTTGCCGATCTCGCGTAATCGACTTGCGCGCACCAGCACCGACAGGTGACCGTCGAAGCGGTCGGTGGTGAAGAACGGCGAACGAGGGTCTTGCACGAGTGCCAACTTGTCCATCTCCGACTCCACCCAGATCATGATCACGTCTGCGTAGCGTTCACCGGTCTCGGGATCCTCGGCGTCGGGCTGAGGCGTGCGGAAGAACACGAACGACTTGCCGCCCACCTGATAGATGGCGTTGCCCTTGGGCCCTTCGATGCGCTTGACGTGCGGCATCGACGCGGCGATCTCGTGTATGTCAGCCACCCGTGCCGGACGGTCACGCATCGCGGCCCAAGGCGTGCAGGACGACGTCGTGCAGCGCGCCATTACGGACGGTCGCGGTCATGTAGGTGCAGTGCGGCTGGCGTCGCCGGTCGGTCGGTGATCCCGGATTCAGCAGCCGCAGCCCGGTTTTCGCGGTCGTATCCCACGGAATGTGGCTGTGGCCGAATATCAGCACGTCGGTATCCGGGTATTGGCGGGCCATACGTGCTTCGCGTCCGGTCGCGGCACCGGTCTCGTGTACGACGGTGACCCGCAGGCCTTCGAGTGTCACGTCGGCGCGTTCGGGCAGTCGCCGCCGCAGTTCGGCTCCGTCATTGTTGCCCCAACATGCGACGAGTCGCTTCGCGCGGGCGTCGAGCGCGTCGAGCAGCGCCGGTTCGACCCAGTCGCCGGCGTGCACGACGACGTCGGCGTTCGTCACTTCCTCCCACACCCGCGCGGGCAGGTCTTTGGCGCGCTTGGGGACATGAGTATCGGCGATCAACAGCAGCCGCATAGTCGCCAATCTAGTGGCGGCCGCGCCGCCGCCGAACGTGAGGTTGTGTGCGAAATCGGGGCCGAAACTCGAGCACAACTTCACGTTCGGCCCGGAGAAAATGCGCGCCCGAAGGGATTCGAACCCCTAACCTTCTGATCCGTAGTCAGATGCTCTATCCGTTGAGCTACGGGCGCATGGTCCTTCTTAAGTTGTCGGCCGACGGGTCAGCCGTGGCGGAGGCGAGAGGATTTGAACCTCCGGTCGCCTTTGAGGGCGACAACTCATTAGCAGTGAGCCCCATTCGGCCGCTCTGGCACGCCTCCCGACGATTACCGCCGATCCGACAGCGTACACATGGGCCACCGCGCGAGGCAAAGCGCATAACGCCGACCCATAAACTGGTGCGGTGACCGTCCGGCTGCGCCCCGAACTGGCTGATCTGCCCGCTTACACCCCGGGTAGGACGGTTCCCGGCGCGATCAAGATCGCCAGCAACGAAACGGTGCAGCCGCCGTTGCCGAGCGTGCGCGCGGCGATCGAGAAGGCGGTCGGCAACATCAACCGCTATCCCGACAACGGCTACGTGGAGCTCAAGGAGCGGCTCGCCAAGCACGTCAACTTCGCCCCCGAGCACATCTCGGTGGGGTGCGGGTCGGTCAGCCTGTGCCAGCAGTTGATCCAGATCACCTCGACCGTCGGCGACGAGGTGATCTTCGGCTGGCGCAGCTTCGAGATCTATCCGCTGCAGGTGCGCACGGCGGGAGCCACGCCGGTGCCGGTCCCGCTGGCCGATCACACCCACGACCTCGACGCGATGCTGGCCGCGATCACCGACCGCACCCGGTTGATCTTCGTGTGCAACCCGAACAACCCGACCGGTACCGTCGTCGACCTCGGCGCACTGGCCCGCTTCGTCGCCGCGGTGCCGCCGCACGTCGTCATCGCGCTCGACGAAGCCTACGTCGAATACATCCGCGAACCGCTGGTGCCGGACAGCTTCGACCTGGTCCGTACTCATCCGAATCTTGTTGTGCTGCGGACGTTTTCGAAGGCCTATGGCCTGGCCGGGCTGCGGATCGGCTATGCGGTGGGCGAACCGGAGCTCATCACGGCGCTCGGCAAGGTGTACGTGCCGTTCACCGCGACGAGCGTGTCGCAGGCCGCGGCTATCGCGTCCCTGGACGCCGCCGAAGAACTGCTCGAGCGCACCGAGTCGGTCGTGGCCGAGCGCTACAGGGTCACGGCGGAACTGCGCGACGCTGGCTACACCGTGACCGATTCGCAGGCCAACTTCGTGTGGCTACCGCTGCCCGGACGCGCTGCGGAGTTCGCCGCGGCGTCGGCAGACAACCGCATCATCGTGCGCCCCTACGGCGACGACGGGGTGCGGGTGACCGTCGGCGCGACGCACGAGAACGATGCGTTCATCGAGTTCGCCCGCCGCTGGAAAGGAAACACATGACCTCGACGCGCACCGCCCGCGAGACGTTCACCACGCTCACGACGCGCACCGACACCATCTCCGACGCCGAACTCGACGACTTCTGGTCGACGCTGCAGCCGGCCACCATCGATTTCATGATCGGCGAGTGGAAGGGCGGCGAGTTCCACACCGGCCACAAGGCCAACGGGTTCATGGAACGCCTCAACTGGTTCGGCAAGACGTTCCACTCCGCGACCGACGCCAAACCGCTGGTGTGCCTGGACGCCGACGGCAACAAGTTCTCCAACACCGAGGCGATGAAGGGTGAGGCCAGCCTGTGGATGGAGGAGTTCCGCGGCGAGGTCGTGGCCTCGATGGTCTACGACGGCGCCCCGGTGCACGACCACTTCAAGGTCGTCGACGAGAACGCCGTCGTCGGCATCATGAACGGTAAGGGCACGCTCGATGACGGCAGGCACCTGTACTTCTACCTCGAGCGGGTATAGCTCGACGCTAGCGCCGGCGACCCGTGTAGGCGAGTAATCGCGTGAGCGCATCCGCGTCGCCCGCTACGTCGAGCGGATCGTCGAAGCCGACATCGACTCGCCCCTCCGGCGTGATGATCTTGCGCGCCAAACCCAACACGTAGTCCGACAACGACTCGGGTGCGGTCACCTCACGCCCGACCGCCTCGGCGTAATCCCACGCGTGTACGAGGAACTCGATCGACAGCACGCCCACCATCACCCTGGCCGGCGCTTCATTGCCGCCGAACTCCACGGTGCCGTCCAGACCGCGGCGCTGCCACGCGTCGAGCGCGGGCCGCGCCGCGAACACCACCTGCTCCTCGACCGACGCTTCGCGGTCGCGCTCCCCGAACTCCGCGCCCGCCATCGAGCCGATCGTGGTGATCGAGCCCAGCAGATGGTCGGTCAGCGCGGCCACGTCGAACTCCCGGCACGGCGTCTGCTTGCCCAGATCATCGTGGGAGATGCCGTGCAGGATGTGCTGCAGCACCGCCAACGATTTCTCGGCACTTCGCAGTTCGTCAGTCGGCGGTGATTCGGGTCCGGCGCGGAAGTCCTCGGGCATGACGCCACGCTACGTCGCCGTTGGGCATATCGTTGCCGAGGTGAAGACGCACGTGCGACTGGCCGCCTCGGTGCTGGTCCTTGTCGGCGTCACGACGGCATGCCAGCAGACCACCGAGGGTTCCGTCGCGATGACCACCGAACCCGGGCCGCCGCTGACCTCCCCGTCGCGACCGTCGTCCCCGTCGATTCCCGGGCTGCCCGACATCGGGCTTCCCGATATTCCGCTGCCCACCCGCAACACCGACGTGCCGGTGGTCCCGGCTCCCCCGAACGCCTTGACCATGAAGTGCGAGGAGTTCAACGGCCTCGACGAGGCGACTCAGGTGGCGGTGATCCGCGAGATCCTCAAGCAGGACGGCAACCCGCTCGGTCCCAACGGCGAAGGTATCGGCCAGATGCTGGCCCAGGCTGCGTGTCAGTTCCTGCCCAGCGCCACCGTGAACGAGGTACTGCTGGGCAAGCCGCCCGGCTGACGAACTAGCGTGTTACGCCATGGGTGAGCCTTACGAATCCGTCACCGTTGACATCTCAGACCACGTCGCTCGGGTGACGCTGATCGGCCCGGGCAAAGGCAATGCCATGGGACCGGCGTTCTGGGCAGAGCTGCCCGAGGTGTTCGGCACGCTGGACGACGATCCGGATGTTCGCGCCATCGTGCTGACCGGGTCCGGCAAGAACTTCAGCTACGGGCTGGACCTGCCCGCGATGGGCGGCAGTCTGCCCGGCCTGGACGCCGGCGCCAAGGGACGACTCGGCTTCCACACCACGCTGCAGAAAATGCAGGGAGCCATCAACGCGGTCGCCGACTGCCGCACGCCCACCATCGCGTCGGTGCACGGCTGGTGCATCGGCGGCGGCGTGGACCTGATCAGCGCGGTGGACATCCGCTACGCGAGCGCCGATGCCAAATTCTCTGTGCGCGAGGTGAAGCTGGCGATCGTCGCCGACGTCGGCTCGCTGGCCAGGCTGCCGCTGATCCTGTCCGATGGACACCTGCGCGAGTTGACGCTGACCGGCAAGGACATCGATGCCGCGCGCGCCGAGAAGATCGGTCTGGTCAACGACGTGTACGACGATGCCGACGCCACACTGGCGGCTGCGCACGCCACCGCCGCCGAGATCGCCGGTAATCCGCCACTGACGGTGCGAGGCGTCAAGGACGTGCTCGACCAGCAGCGCATCGCGCGGGTATCGGAGAGCCTGCGCTACGTGGCCGCGTGGAATTCGGCGTTCCTGCCGTCGAAGGATCTGGGCGAAGCGGTCACCGCGATGTTCGAGAAGCGACCACCGAACTTCACCGGCGAATAGGGGTCCAGCCCAGCTCGGCCTTGGCCTTGGCGTTCGACAAGGGCAGCCAGGTATCGCCGAACGCGGTCACCCCGTACGGCGCGACGAGCTTGATGAGATTGCGCGGGATGCGCCGTTGCCTGCGCCGCCCCAGCTTGTCGGCCAGTTCTCGGGCGTAGTCGTCGAACGACTGCGGTCGGTCGTCGACGATGTTGTAGATCTGCCCACCGCGCCCGCGGTCGAGTGCGTCGGCGGTGGCTTTTGCGACGTCATCGATGTGGACCCAGGACGCAATCCCCCTGTCGCCCATGTTGAGCGTCACGCGCCATTTCGCCATCCGCACGAACAGCTCGTCGTGCGGCACGCCGGGGCCGTAGAAAGCGCCGTAGCGCAAGACGATTCCCTCGGTGTCACTGTGCTCGCCGGAAGTCAGGATCTTGTGCTCCATCCCGCGCAAGGCGGCCAACATCGCCTCACCGCCGGGCGGAGGCGGTCCCGGATACGGATCGCTTTCGTCCATGAGTGCCGGACCGTTGGTGGGATAGCCATAGGCGAAGATGACGGACTCTGCGACGACCCGCCGCACACCGGCACGCTGCGCCGCCGCCAGCAGGTTGGGCGCGCCGACGCCCCACAGCTTCTTCGCGGGCTCGAAATCTTTGACGCGCATGGGCCCACGCTTCGGCAACGTTGTCAGCAGCGACACCACCCGGTCCGGACCGACATCGGCCACCGCCTTGTCGACGCCGGCGGCATCGAAGACGTCGACCACCATCGGCTGGGCTCCCGCTTCCGCGATCTGCTGCGTTTTCGACGAGGACCGGGTCAGGCCGACCACCTCGTGACCGCGAGAGGTCAACTCCCGCAACAACGGAATTCCCGGCACACTCGTCGCGCCTGCGACCAGTACCCGCATCAGCGCGTTGCCTTTTCCGCAATGACGTTGGCGCGCAGCGCTATCGCCAGCACCAGCGTCGTGAACACCAAGCCGCCGGCCTCCAGCCACCCGATCCACTCGCCCGCGCCGTGGTGCGGGTCGATCAGGTGGCTGATCGCATGCAGCGCCCAGTGCAGGGTCGCGAATGCCAGCGCCGGAGTGCGCCAGGTCTGCCAGCGCACCGCGGCGAGCAGCATGAGCCCCTGGGGCACCTCGAAGGCCGCGTTGTCGAAGATGTAGTGATCGTTGCGGACCCCGAAGTCGCCGAGCGTGTCGAAGAACGCCCCGGGGGCGAACATCATGAACAGCCCCACGGACAGCGCATACAGCCCGAAGACGATGAGCGTCACCTCGACCAACCCGGCTTTGGTGCGCGTCGGCGTGGTCATAGCGACACGCTAGTGCGATCGGGGTCGTTTACATCCGAGCTCGAGCACATTGCCCGTCACAGCCTGCTGTCAAGCAGCCACACCCCGGCCCGATGAGCGGTGGCGGAGGGATTTGAACCCCCGGACGGTGTTAGCCGTCTCTCGCTTTCAAGGCGAGTGCATTAGGCCGCTCTGCCACGCCACCGCCGACAAGGGTACGGCACCGGCAGATCGCTCAGACGCGGCCGAGTTTGGCCTTGGCGGACCCGTTCTTGAGCGCGACGCTGATCCGCCTGCTGTTCTCGCCGATCGCTGCGACCTGCGGCCGTGACAGTCGGTCGAGGAAATGCGCACGCACGCCCGCACCGTAGGTGGTCATCGCTCCTCGCACCGCGGTCCGGCCGTCCTCGGTGATGCTGGCCAACACGCCGCGGCCGTCGTCCGGGCTGGCGCCGCGGCGCACGAGGCCCTGCAGTTCCAGCCGGCGGATCTGCCTGGTGACGCGGCTCGGTAGCGACATCAACCCCTCGGCGAGATCACCCATGCGGGCCGATCCCGTCGCGGATTTGTCCAAGATGTCCAGCAACCGCACGTCGTTCAGCGTCAGATGATGTGTGTCCACGAGCGACCGGTTCAAAGTCGCGTACAGGCGCAGCGCCGCATCCAAATAGTTTTGCCAGGACCGTTGTTCAGCGATGTCCAGTCCCGGCATATCCCCCGCGGTACGACCCGCGATAATCCCCTCCATGCGGTCATAGTAAACGCGCACGACATTGCTGGCGACGGATTCGCAGGACTGTTCTCGCAGGGTAGTAGCGTTATCTGGATGCACGCGATCGTGGCCGGGCCGGAAGGCCGACTGAGCTGGCAGGAAGTTCCCGACGTCGCACCCGAGGCCGACGAACTGCTGATCAAGGTCGCCACCGCCGGCATCAACCGGGCCGACCTGCTGCAGGCGGTAGGCAAGTACCCGCCACCTCCCGGCGCGAGCGAGATTCTCGGCCTCGAGGTGTCCGGAACGGTGGCGGCGGTCGGCGACAACGTCTCCGAATGGTCGGTCGGGCAACAGGTTTGCGCGCTGCTGGCAGGCGGGGGGTATGCCGAGTACGTGGCGGTGCCGGCCGGTCAGGTGATGCCGCTTCCCGCTTCGGTGTCGCTGCACGAGGCCGCCGGCCTGCCCGAGGTGGCCTGCACCGTGTGGTCGAACCTGGTGATGACGGCCGGCCTGACGGCGGGACAACTGATGCTCGTGCACGGCGGGGCCAGCGGCATCGGCACGCACGCCATCCAGGTGGGCCGCGCGCTGGGCTGCCGCGTGGCCGTGACCGCCGGATCGGCCCAGAAGCTCGACCTGTGCGCCGAACTCGGGGCGGAGGTGACGATCAACTACCGCGACGAGGACTTCGTGGAGCGCATCGGGGCCGAGGGCGGCGCCGACGTGATCCTCGACATCATGGGCGCGGCCTACCTCGACCGCAACATCGACGCGCTGGGCCACGACGGCCGCTTGGTGATCATCGGCATGCAGGGCGGCGTGAAGGCCGAACTCAACATCGGCAAGCTGCTGGGCAAGCGTGCGGGGGTCATCGCCACGGCGCTTCGTGCCCGCCCGGTCAGCGGCCACGGCAGCAAGAGCGAGGTTGTCGCCGAAGTGGTGGCCAACGTGTGGCCGATGGTCGAGCGCGGCGAAATCCGGCCGATCATCGGGGCGGAGTACCCGGTGCAGGAGGCCGGCGCGGCGCACGAACTCCTGCAGTCAGGCGAGGTTTCGGGGAAAGTCCTTCTGCGCGTAGCGGATTAGCGCGTCAACCCAGGGAAGCCAGGGTGCGTACGAGCTGATCGACCTCGGCTGTGGTGGTGTAGTGCGCCAGTCCCACCGTCACGGCCCCACCGATGTCGTTGACGCCGATGGCGTCGAGCACCCGCGAGTTCGCGTTCGAGATCGCCAAGATGCCGTTGTCGGCCAAGCGCTGCACCACCCGTTCGGCGGGCACATCGCGGACCGCGAAGCTCAGCACAGGTATGCGCGCTTCTGGTTGGCCGATCACCATGACGGTCGCCAGCGACCGCAGCGAGATCAGCAGATAGTCGAACAACCGGCTCATGTAGGCGTTCGCCGACTGCATCGAGATGCCCAGCCGTTCACGGCGCGTGCCGTTCGCGTTCTCGTCCAGCGAGGCGAGGTACTCGATGCTGGCCACCACGCCGGCGAGCAGACCGAACTGGTGTGCGCCGACCTCCAACCGCGCCGCCCCGGTGGCATACGGGTCCAGCGACACCGAACCGAATGTGTCGATGAGCGAGGGATCGCGGAAGACCAGCGCCCCGATCGGCGGACCGCCCCAGGCAAGCGCGTTGACCGCCACCACGTCCACGTCGGTCTCGTCGATGTTGATCAGTTGGTAGGGCGCGGCCGCGGAGTGGTCGACGACGACCAGGGCGCCCTGGTCGCGTGCCAGCTTCGTCACCGCCCGCAGATCGGTCATCGTGCCCAGAGTCGACGAGGCCGACGTAATCGCCACCAACCGGGTCGGCCTGGTGACCAGGCTCTCCCACTGCCAGCTGGGCAGTTCGCCGGTCTCGATGTCGACCTCGGCCCACTTCACTTTCGCCCCATAGCGATTGGCTGCGCGCAACCACGGTGCGATGTTGGCCTCGTCGTCGAGCCGGGTGACCACCACCTCGTAGCCCAGACCGACCCGGGAAGACGACGCGTCGGCCAGCGAGGTCAACAGGATTGCGCGATCGGCGCCCAACACCACCCCGCGCGGATCGGCGTTGACCAGGTCGGCCACCGCCACCCGGGCGGCCTCCAGAACGGCGGCGCTGCGCTGCGCCGACGGATGCGGACCGAGCGGCGTGGCCATCGACCCGCGGAAAGCCGTGGACACCGCGCGGCCGACGGTGTCGGGCAGCAGCATGCCGTGCTGGGCGTCGAAACGCACCCACCCATCGCCCAGGGACGGGTGCAACCCGCGCACCCGGGCGACGTCGTATGCCATGCCAGCCCACCTTCGAGCGTCCGTGAGTTTCACAAACCGACACGATTCTGGCCGATAACCGACCCGACCCGCCATGTCGGACTGGGTCTGTTGCGCAGCCATACTAGTCCAGTGACCTTCGCGAACGGGACGCTAAGCCCGTCGCCGTTGCTGGTCAGCGCCCCAGCGACCGGCAATCAGATCGGCAAGTTAACGCAGACGGCCATCGGCTCCGGTGGGCGGGGGTCACGACGTTTGCTCCGGTGCGGGCCGTCGACCCACTGCCGGGTTTGCGGTAACAGAGCGAGATTCGCCCCGGCCCGGTGTGGCAATCGAGTGGGGTGCAACGGACTAGTGTCGCTAGATGGTTCGCGGCCCTGGCGGGGATCGCGAAACAGCAGCTACGAGTGGCGCGGATGAGATGGAACTCAGAGGGAACCCAGAGACTATGACCGACGACGACAACATCGAGATCATCAGCCGTAGCGCGGCCGATGCCGATGCCGACGATGAGGGCGACGGCAAGTCGCTGACCGACCTCGTCGAGCAGCCGGCGAAAGTGATGCGGATCGGCACCATGATCAAGCAGCTCCTCGAGGAGGTGCGGGCCGCGCCGCTCGACGACGCCAGCCGCAGCCGGCTCCGTGAGATCCACCGCACCAGCATCTCCGAACTCGAGGAGGGGCTCGCTCCCGAGCTGCGCGACGAGCTCGAGCGGCTCACGCTGCCGTTCACCGAGGACGGTGTGCCTTCCGACGCCGAGCTACGGATCGCCCAGGCGCAGCTGGTCGGCTGGCTGGAGGGGCTGTTCCACGGCATCCAGACCGCGCTTTTCGCCCAGCAGATGGCGGCACGCCAGCAGCTGGAGCAGATGCGGGGACAGGGTGCGCTGCCACCGGGAATGGCGGTCCGCGGCGGCCCACCGGGGCAACACGGGACCGGACAGTATCTGTGATTTTCGAATAGGAGCCGGCAGGTGGCCCCGCACATCGAGACCCGCAACGCGTGGGTGGAGTTTCCGATCTTCGATGCGAAGTCGCGCTCGCTGAAAAAGGCGTTCCTCGGCAAGGCAGGCGGCGCGATCGGGCGAAACGACTCCAACGTCGTGGTCATCGAGGCGCTGCGGGACATCACCATGTCGCTGGAGCTCGGCGACCGCGTCGGCCTGGTCGGGCACAACGGCGCAGGCAAGTCCACACTGCTGCGGCTGCTGTCGGGCATCTACGAGCCCACCCGCGGGGTGGCGACGGTGAGCGGCCGGGTGGCTCCGGTGTTCGACCTCGGCGTCGGCATGGATCCAGAGATCTCGGGGTTCGAGAACATCATCATCCGCGGGCTGTTCCTGGGCCAGACGCGCAAGCAGATGCTGGCCAAGGTCGACGAGATCGCCGAGTTCACCGAACTGGGCGACTACCTGTCGATGCCGTTGCGCACGTACTCCACCGGTATGCGGGTACGCCTCGCGATGGGCGTAGTGACCAGCATCGACCCCGAGATCCTGCTCCTCGACGAGGGGATCGGCGCGGTGGACGCCGAATTCCTGAAGAAGGCGCAGAGCCGGTTGTCCGAGCTCGTCGCGCGTTCGGGCATCCTGGTGTTCGCCAGCCACTCCAACGAGTTCCTCGCCCGGCTCTGCAACACCGCGATGTGGATCGACCACGGGACGATCAAGATGACGGGCGGTATCGAAGAGGTCGTCGGCGCCTATGAAGGCGAGGACGCCGCCCGTCACGTCCGCGAGGTACTCGAAGAGACGCGTCAGGGATGACCGCCGACGAGGGCTTGCCCGAGGAGCCAACCAGCCCCGTCGTGTGCGCGGTGGTGGTCACCCACCGGCGGCCCGACGAACTGGCCAAATCGCTGGAGGTGGTGTCGGCCCAGACCCGGGTGCCTGACCACCTGATCGTCGTCGACAACGACTTCTCCGACGGGGGTGACTCGCGGGTCGCCGAGCTGGTGGCCGGCCAGCCCATCCCCACCACATATGTGGGTTCACGCCGAAACCTCGGCGGCGCAGGTGGTTTCGCGTTGGGCATGCTGCATGCCCTCGCCTTGGGAGCGGACTGGGTTTGGCTGGCCGACGACGACGGGCGGCCCGCGGACTCGGAGGTGCTGCGCACCCTGCTGGACTGCGCCGCCCGCCACGGACTTGCCGAGGTCTCCCCGGTGGTGTGCGACATGACCGACCCGGGGCGACTGGCGTTTCCGCTGCGTCGCGGCCTCGTGTGGCGGCGCCGGGTCGACGAGCTGCGCACCGAGTCCGGGACAGATCTGCTGCCGGGAATCGCGTCGTTGTTCAACGGGGCGCTGTTCGCCGCCTCGACGTTGGAGGTGGTCGGCGTGCCGGATCTGCGGTTGTTCGTGCGCGGCGACGAAACCGAACTGCACCGCAGGTTGGTGCGCTCCGGTCTGCCGTTCGGCACCTGTCTGAACGCGGTGTACCTGCACCCGCAGGGCGGCGACGAGTTCAAGCCCATCCTCGGTGGCCGGATGCACACCCAGTATCCGGAAAACGCTGCCAAACGTTTTTATACCTATCGCAACCGCGGCTACCTGCTGTCGCAGCCCGGACTGCGCCGTCTGCAGTTGCAGGAGTGGGCGCGCTTCGGGTGGTTCTTCCTGGTGTCGCGCCGTGACCCCGCCGGGCTGATGGATTGGATTCGGTTGCGGCGCATGGGCCGTAAGGAAAGGTTCGGAAGGCCGTGACGTTCACTGACGCCGCCGCGCAGTCGAGGACGATGGGCCGGGCGTGGGGCGACCTGGTCGCCGGCTTCGGCAAGCGCGAACTCTGGCTGCACCTCGGCTGGCAGGACATCAAACAGCGCTACCGGCGCTCGGTGCTGGGTCCGTTCTGGATCACGATCGCCACCGGCGCCACCGCGGTCGCCATGGGCCTGCTGTATTCGAAACTGTTCAAACTCGAACTGTCCGAACACCTTCCATACGTCACCCTCGGGCTGATCGTGTGGAACCTGATCAACGCGGCGATCCTGGAGGGCGCCGACGTGTTCGTCGCCAACGAGGGCCTGATCAAACAGTTGCCGACGCCGCTGTCCGTGCACGTCTACCGGCTGGTCTGGCGCCAGCTGATTCTGTTCGGGCACAACATGATCATCTTCGTGATCATCGCGATCATCTATCCCAAGCCGTGGAAATGGACCGATCTGGCGGTCATCCCGGCGCTGGGGCTGCTCGTGCTCAACTGCGTCTGGGTGTCGCTGTGCTTCGGCATCCTGGCCACCCGCTACCGCGACATCAGCCCGCTGCTGAACAGCCTGGTGCAGTTGTTGTTCTTCATGACGCCGATCATCTGGAACGAGTCCACCCTGCAACAGCAGGGCGCGGCCCAGTACGCCAAGATCGTCGAACTCAACCCGCTGCTGCATTACCTCGACATCGTGCGCGCCCCGCTGCTCGGCGCCGATCAGGAACTACGCCACTGGCTGGTGGTGATCGCGTTGACGGTGATCGGCTGGATTTTCGCGGCCATCGCGATGCGCCAGTACCGCGCCCGCGTGCCGTACTGGGTGTAGCTCCGCGCGCGGTGGCGGGTCGGCCGCGGCGGGTCGGTCGCGAGTGTGCGGGTCGGCCGCGAGTGTGCGCCCTCATACGGTGCACGCGGCGGGGCGCGGATGAAACCGCACGATCGGCGGGGTTTCTTGGCGGCGGAACTCCGGCGTCGGCCGCGGCCGTTAGGCACATATGAGCATCCCGCCATATCAGCCCCCGTCGTCCTCCTCGTCCGGCGCCGCCGGGACGTTGACGTGCCCGAAGTGTGCGGGCTCGATGCGCACCTACGACCGCAACGGGATACACCTCGAGCAGTGCGACACCTGCCGGGGCATCTTCCTGGACTTCGGTGAGCTCGAGTCGCTCACCGAGATGGAGAACCGGTTCGTCCAGGCCGCGCCGCCGCCACCCGCCCAGCCGGGTTACGGCTACGGTCCGGGCTGGGGACATCGCGGCAACAAGTACTACCGCAAGCAGGGGTTCGGCCGGCTGTTCTTCTCGAGCTAACCGGTCATGCGCGCGCAGGCCGCCCGCAGCAGCTCGTCGTCGCGGTGATGGGCCGCGGCCTGGACCACGGCCGCGCGGGCGAACGGGTCGAGTGTCGGCCATGGATCGCCGTCGGGCAGCGCAGGTCCACCCGCGGCGCGGTACGCGTCGAGGAAACGGCCCCAATCGCGGTCGGGAATCATTCCGGCGGCCCAGAATCCGGCCGGCCGGGCCAGGTCCCACGCGGGATCGCCGACACCCAGATCGTCGACGTCGATGAGCACCCACGGCTCGCCCGAGTGCGCGCGAGCGAGTTGTCCGAGGTGCCAGTCGCCGTGCACCAGCGTCACCGGCCGGTGCGGCGATCCAGCCCGCCACACCGCGTCCGGGAGGCCGGCCGCCGCCCGTCGCACCGTGAGGTCACCGCGCGAACGCAGGGCATCCACCGCCCGTCGCATGCGCTGCGGCCAACCGTGTGCCGGCGCCCCCGGCGGCAACGGTTGCCGGTGCAGCCGGGCCAGCAAACGCGCGGCATCTGCCCACGGTAGCGATTCGGGTTGCGGCGCAACGACTTCCACCAGTGGCCAGCGGCTGCGCCAGCGGGCCCCGACTTGCTCGAGAACCGGTGAAAGCGGTGAAAGCAGGCAGTCCGACCGGGCGGCGATGCCCAGCCGGACGGTCAAGGCGCGCGGGTCGGTACCCGCCCGGTGCAGCTTGGAGACGACGTCGCCGTCGACGAGGATCTGCGCACCGGACCGGGTCTGCATACCCTGACTTTCCCTCGCGGCCGTCTTACCGGCAGCGGCGGCCCCGTAAGCTGCCCGGGTGGCCGAGCCCCCGATCCAGCCCACCCTGAGCCTGGGCACGCAGGTGTGGCGGTTCATCGTCACCGGCGGACTGGCGGCCGTCGTCGACTTCGGGCTCTACGTAGCCATGCTCGCCGCGGGCCTGCATGTCAACGTGGCGAAGACACTCAGCTTCATCGCCGGCACCACCACGGCGTATCTGATCAACCGGCGGTGGACCTTTCAGGCGCCGCCGAGCACCGCGCGGTTCATCGCAGTATGTGTGCTCTACGCGGTCACCTATGCCGCGCAGGTCGGCATCAACTACGTGTTCTACATGGCGTGGGCGGACAAGCCCTGGCGGGTGCCGGTCGCGTTCGTCATCGCCCAGGGCACCGCGACGGTCATCAACTTCGTCGTCCAGCGTGCGGTGATCTTCCGGTTGCGTTGAGGCGGACGCCTCGACCGTCGCGTCTCACGCCCGACAGCCGGGTGCGCAGTTTCGGCTGTAAGGCCCGGCATGGCCGCACGGTACCCTCGTCACGATGTCCGAGAACCTGCCGACGACCTCGCGTGCCCTGACCGGCTTCGGCCGCACCGCACCGTCGGTCGCGCAGGTGCTGACCACCCCCGATGTCGAGGTGATCGCGCGGGCGGTGCGCCAAGCCGCCGACCGCAGCGCCTCCAGCCCTTCATTCCTGCACCGCGGCATCCTCGCCCGCGGGCTGGGCCGCTCCTACGGCGACCAGGCCTGCAACGGCGGTGGCCTGGTCGTGGACATGACCGTGCTGAACAAGGTCCACTCGATCAGCGCCGATACGGCGGTCGCCGACGTCGACGCGGGCGTCAGCCTGGACCAGCTGATGAAGGCGGCGCTCCCGTTCGGGTTGTGGGTACCGGTGCTGCCGGGCACCCGGCAGGTCACCGTCGGTGGCGCGATCGCCTCCGACATCCACGGCAAGAACCACCACAGCGCCGGCAGCTTCGGCAACCATGTGCTGGCGATGGACCTCCTGATGGCAGACGGCGAGGTGCACACCCTGACGCCCGAGGGGCCGGACGCCGAACTGTTCTGGGCGACGGTCGGCGGCAACGGTCTCACCGGCATCGTCGTGCGCGCTCGAATCGCGATGACGCGCACTGAAACCGCCTACTTCATCGCCGACGGCGTGACCACCGCGGACCTCGACGAAACCGTAGCCGTGCACCTTGACGGCAGCGAGGACCGCTACACCTATTCGAGCGCGTGGTTCGACCTGATCAGCCCGCCCCCCAAACTGGGCAGGGCGGCGATCAGCCGCGGCAGCCTCGCGACGCTCGATCAGCTGCCCCCGAAGCTGGCCAAGAACCCGCTCAAGTTCGATGCGCCGCAACTGCTTTCCGTGCCCGATGTGTTCCCCGTCAGCGCCATGAACAAGTTGTCGTTCATGGCGATCGGCGAGGTGTACTACCGGCTCGGCGGAACCTACAGCGGCAAGATCATGAACCTGTCGCAGTTCTATCACATGCTGGACCTGGTCAGCGGGTGGAACAACGCTTATGGCCCAGCGGGTTTCGCGCAGCACCAGTTCCTGGTGCCACCCGACGCGCTCGAGGAGTTCAAGGCCATCATCGGTTGGATCCAGACCCGCGGCCACTACTCGGCGTTGAACGTGTTCAAGCTGTTCGGTCCGGGCAACCGCGCGCCGCTGAGCTTTCCGATGGCCGGGTGGAACGTCGCGATGGACTTCCCGAACAAGCCTGGCGTCAACGAGTTCCTCAATGAACTCGACGACCGCGTCATGGAATTCGGTGGCCGGGTGTACACCGCGAAGGACTCCCGGGTCAGTGCCGAACGGTTCCACAAGATGTATCCCCGTATCGACGAGTGGATCGCCGTGCGGCGCAAGGCCGACCCGAACGGCGTCTTCGCGTCCGACATGGCCCGACGCTTGGAGTTGCTGTAAATGGTTCTTGACGCCGTGGGTAATCCGCAGACGATCCTGCTGCTCGGCGGCACTTCCGAGATCGGGCTGGCGATCTGTGAACGCTATCTGCGCAACGCGCACGCCCGGATCGTCCTGGCGGACCTGCCCGGTCATCCGCGCAAGGACGAGGCGATCGCGGCGATGACGGCGGCGGGTGCCAAGTCGGTGGAGTGGATCGACTTCGACGGAACCGACACCGCCGGCCATCCCGCCGTGATCGACAAGGCCTGGGGTGGTGCCGACGACCCAAGAGACATCGATGTCGCGATCGTGGCGTTCGGTCTGCTCGGCGATGCCGAGGAGCTGTGGCAGGACCAGCGCAAGGCCGTGCAGGCCGCCCAGATCAACTACACCGCAGCGGTTTCGGTCGGTGTGCTGATCGGCGAGAAGATGCGCGCCCAGGGCTTCGGGCAGATCATCGCGATGAGCTCGGCGGCCGGCGAACGGGTACGTCGTTCGAACTTCGTCTACGGCTCCACCAAGGCCGGCCTGGACGGGTTCTACCTCGGACTGGGAGAAGCGTTGCGCGAGTTCGGCGTTCGGGTTCTGGTGATCCGGCCTGGGCAGGTGCGCACCACGACCACCATCGAGCACTGGAAGGCCACCGGGGCCAAAGAGGCGCCGTTCACCGTCGACAAGGAGTACGTCGCCGAACTGGCCGTCACGGCCGCCACCAAAGGCAAGGACCTGATATGGGCGCCGGGAGCGTTCCGGTACGTGATGATGGTGTTGCGCCACATCCCGCGGCCGATCTTCCGCAAGCTCCCCATCTGATGCGCACCGGCGTGCCGGTCTTGCCGATGAAGGTCGTCGGCCAGATGGCTGCGGCCGCCGCGGTGGCGATCGTCGTGGCGGTGGTCTCCCTGTCAGCGATCGCGCGGGTGGAGTGGCCCGCCTACAACTCGTCGAACCAACTGCACGCGCTGACCACCGTCGGCCAATTCGGCTGTCTGGCCGGGCTGTTGGCGAGCGGCCTGGTGTGGCGGCGCGGCCGCCGGTTCCTCGCCCACGCCGGGGCGTCGCTCTTCTTGTCGGCGTTCGCGGTCGTGACGCTCGCAATGCCCCTCGGCGCGACCAAGCTCTACCTGTACGGCATCTCCGTCGATCAACAGTTCCGCACCGAGTACCTCACCCGCCTGACCGACAGCGCTGCGCTGCGCGACATGACCTACATGGGTCTGCCGCCCTTCTATCCGCCGGGCTGGTTCTGGATCGGCGGCCGTCTCGCCGCGCTGACCGGGACACCGGCGTGGGAGATGTTCAAACCGTGGGCGATCATCTCGATCACCGTCGCGGTCGTGCTGGCGTTCGTCTTGTGGGCGGCCATGATTCGCTTCGAGTACGCGCTCGTCGTCGCCACCGCCACGACCGCGGCCACGCTGGCGTACTCCCCCGCGGAGCCCTACGCCGCGATCATCTCCGTGTTGTTGCCGCCGGTGTTCGTGCTGGCGTGGTCGGGGCTGCGCGGTGGCTCACGAAACGGCGGTTGGGCCGCGGTCGTCGCCACCGGGGTGTTCCTCGGCGCGGCGGCGTTGTCGTACACGCTGCTGTTCGCCTACGCCGCGTTCACCTTGGCGATCATGGGAGTGCTGCTCGCGGTGGCGCGCAGGCGGATCGGCCCGTTGGTGCGGCTGGTCGTCATCGCGGTGATCTCCGGCGCCATCGCGCTGATCGGTTGGGCGCCGTACCTGTTGGCGGCTATCGCAGGCGAACCCGCCGATTCCGGCACCGCACAGCACTACCTGCCGTCGGACGGGGCGCAGCTGGAGTTCCCGATGCTGCACTTCACCCTGCTCGGTGCGCTGTGCATGGTCGGCACGCTGTGGCTGGTGTGGCGGGCACGTTCGTCGACCCGGGCGGGCGCGCTCGCGATCGCGGTGCTCGCCGTCTACGCCTGGTCACTGCTGTCGATGCTGACCACGCTGGCGGGCACCACCTTGCTGTCGTTCCGGCTGAACCCGACGCTGACCGTGCTGTTGACCGCCGCAGGTGCGTTCGGCTTCATCGACATCACGCGAGCCGTGGCGGCGCGGGTGCGCCCCGAACATGCGCGCCGGGTCGTCGCGGCGGCCGCCACGCTCGGTGCGATCGGGGCGTTGACCTACAGCCAGGACATTCCCGACGTGCTGCGCTCCGACATCGTCGTCGCCTACACCGACACCGACGGTTACGGTCAGCGCGCCGACCGGCGCCCGCCGGGTGCCGAACGCTACTACCGCGAGATCGACGAGAAGATCACCGAGGTGACCGGCCGCCCCCGCGACGAGACCGTCGTGCTGACCGCCGACTACAGCTTCCTGTCGTACTACCCGTACTACGGCTTTCAGGGACTGACCTCGCACTACGCGAACCCGCTCGCACAGTTCGAGAAGCGCGCCGACGCGATCGAGAGCTGGGCCACGCTGACCGACGCCGACCAGTTCATCGAGGCGCTCGACACGCTGCCGTGGGAGGCCCCGACGGTGTTCCTGATGAGACGCGGCGCAGACGACACCTACACGCTGCGGCTGGCCTCCGACGTCTACCCGAACCAGCCGAACGTGCGGCGCTATCACATCGCGCTGGATGAGGCGTTGTTCGACGACCCGCGCTTCGAGGTGTCGAGCATCGGCCCGTTCGTGCTGGCGATCCGCACACCCAATTAGGATCGAACCCCGTGGTCGGTGAAGCCGGGTCTAACCATCGGACGGTACGGCTGATTGCCATCGTCGCCGGATTGCTCGGTGCGCTGCTGGCGATCGCGACCCCGTTGATGCCGGTCACGCAGACCACCGCGCAGCTGAACTGGCCGCAGAATGGCGTGCTGCAGAGTGTGGACGCCCCACTCATCGGCTACGTCGCCACCGACCTGGAGATCAGCGTGCCCTGCCGCGCGGCGGCCGGATTGGCCGGACCGGACACCGGCGGGCGCACGGTGCTGCTGTCGACGGTGCCCAAACAGGCGCCCAAGGCGATCGACCGCGGTCTGCTCATCGAGCGGGTGAACGACGACCTGCTGGTCATCGTGCGCAACACCCCGGTGGTCAGCGCGCCGCTGGATCAGGTGCTCAGCCCGCAGTGCGAGCGCCTGACCTTCACCGCCCACGCCGACAAGGTGACCGGCGAATTCGTCGGACTGGTGCAGGGCCCCGGCAAGATCCCCTCCGAGGATCCCGGTGAACCGCTGCGCGGGGAACGCGGGGGCTACGACTTCCGGCCGCAGATCGTCGGCGTCTTCACCGACCTGAGCGGCCCGGCGCCGCCGGGGTTGGAGTTCTCCGCGACTCTCGACTCCCGCTACAGCACATCGCCCACCCTGCTCAAGACCCTCGCGATGATCATCGGGGTGGCGATGACCGTCATCGCGCTGGGCGCGCTGCATCTTCTCGACACCGCCGACGGCCGCCGGGTGCGACGGTTCCTGCCGCCGCGGTGGTGGACGTTGCGGCCGCTGGACGGGGTGGTCACCGCGGTACTGGTCTGGTGGCACTTCGTCGGCGCCAACACCGCCGACGACGGCTACATCCTGACCATGGCCCGGGTGTCCGAACACGCCGGCTACATGGCGAACTACTACCGATGGTTCGGCACCCCGGAAGCGCCGTTCGGCTGGTACTACGACCTGCTGGCGTTGTGGGCGCATGTCAGTACGCACAGCGTGTGGATGCGGTTGCCGACGCTGGTGATGGCGCTCGCGTGCTGGTGGGTGATCAGCCGCGAGGTGATCCCGCGCCTGGGACATGCGGTCAAGGCCACCCCGGCGGCGGCGTGGACGGCGGCCGGCCTGTTCCTGGCGTTCTGGCTGCCGCTGAACAACGGTCTGCGCCCCGAACCGATCATCGCGCTCGGCATCCTGCTCACCTGGTGTTCGGTCGAGCGCGGGGTGGCCACCAGCAGGCTGCTGCCGGTCGCGATCGCGATCATCATCGGCGCGCTCACCCTGTTCTCCGGCCCGACCGGCATCGCTGCCGTCGGCGCGCTGCTCGTCGCCGTCGGGCCGTTGAAAACCATTGTGGCGGCGCATGTTTCGCGTTTCGGATACCTGGCTCTGCTGGCGCCGATCCTGGCCGCCGCCACCGTCACGATCATCCTGATCTTCCGGGACCAGACGTTGGTCGCCGAACTGCAGGCCAGCTCGTTCAAGTCCGCGGTCGGGCCGAGCCTGAGCTGGTTCGACGAGCACATCCGCTACGAACGACTGTTCACGTTGAGCCCGGACGGCTCGGTCGCGCGCCGGTTCGCCGTCCTCACACTGCTGCTGGCGCTGGCGGTCGCGGTCGCGATGTCGTTGCGAAAGTTCCGGATTCCGGGCACCGCGCTCGGTCCCAGCCGACGCATCATCGGCATCACGGTGATCTCGTTTCTGGCGATGATGTTCACGCCCACCAAGTGGACGCATCACTTCGGCGTGTTCGCCGGGTTGGCCGGCTCGTTGGGCGCACTGGCCGCGGTGGCCGTCACCGCGGCCGCGATGCGATCGCGGCGCAACCGGTCGGTGTTCGCCGCCGCGGTGCTGTTCGCGATGGCGCTCTCGTTCGCCACCGTCAACGGTTGGTGGTATGTCTCCAACTTCGGGGTGCCCTGGTCGAACGCCATGCCGGAATGGAAGTTCGGCTTCAGCACCTTCATGCTCGGACTGTCGTTGCTCGCGCTGCTCGCCGCGGCGTGGTTCCACTTCTCCGGACGCGATTCGTCCCCGCCCGGTCCGCAGCGCAGGTGGCAACGAATCATGCAGGCGCCGTTGGCAATCGCCACGTGGCTACTGGTGTTCTTCGAGGTGTTGTCGCTGACGCTGGCGATGGTCGACCAGTACCCGGCATGGAGCGTCGGGCGCTCCAACCTCGAAGCCATGGTCGGTAAGACGTGCGGGATGGCCGAGGACGTGCTCGTCGAGGAGAACCCCAACGTCGGCATGCTGGCCCCCGTCGACACGCCGGTCGGCGAGGCGCTCGGCGCCGGCACCACGCAGGGGTTCGACCCCAACGGCATCCCGGCCGATGTCTCCGCCGACGAGACGATGAGCGGGCAGGGCACCTCCACCAACTTCGCCGACACCGACAGCGACGAGGACCAGGCGGGCAACGGGGGTACCGAGGGCGGCACGACGGCGGCCGCGGGGGTCAACGGCTCGCGCGCCCGGTTGCCCTACGACCTCGACCCGGCCCGCACGCCGGTGATGGGCAGCTGGCGTCCCGGCACCCAACAGCCGGCGCAGCTGCGCTCGGCCTGGTACCGGCTGCCGCCCCGGGACGGCGCCGGCCCCATCCTGGTTGTCTCGGCCGCCGGCCGGTTCGATGCCGGTGAGGTCGTCGTGCAGTGGGCCACCGACCAACAGGCCGCCGACGACGAACCGGGCGGCACGATCGGCTTCGCCGACGTCGGCGCATCTCCGGCCTGGCGCAACCTGCGGGCTCCGCTGGCGGCGATCCCGCCCGAGGCCACCCAGATCCGCCTGGTGTCCTCCGACGACGACCTCGACCCCCAGCACTGGATCGCGGTGACGCCGCCGCGGATCCCGCAGCTGCGGACCTTGCAGGATGTCATCGGGTCCTCCGATCCCGTGCTGCTGGACTGGCTGGTCGGCCTGGCATTCCCCTGCCAACGGCCCTTCGGTCACCAGAACGGCGTCATCGAAGTCCCGAAGTGGCGGATCCTGCCCGACCGGTTCGGCGCCGAGGCCAACTCCCCGGTGATGGATTATCTCGGCGGCGGGCCGCTGGGCATCACCGAACTCCTGCTGCGGGCCACCACGGTGCCGACCTACCTCAAGGACGACTGGTTCCGCGACTGGGGATCGCTGCAGCAGCTCGCACCGTGGTACCCCGACGCCGAACCGGCCCGGGTGGACCTGGGCAAGGCGACGCGTAGCGGATGGTGGAGCCCGGCCCCGCTGCGTCTCTCCTGAGGTTTTACGGCTAACCGGTTGATCACCCGCACCTGGTGCGTGCGATCAACCGGTCAACGCGATTTCGGGACGACACTCGGAGCAGCTTCGCAGCCGACCGGTCCAGCCCCGCCGGCGGAGCAAGCCACCGATCAGGAAGGCGGTGCGGCACGCATCGCCGAAGACGAGTCCATACGTCACCCGCGTGGTGATCAGGTCTGAGCGACTGAGTTCCGTGAGATCACGCAGCGCATCGCGATCGCGTCCCTGCGGCGAATCATGAAACGCACGACCGTCGAGCTCGACCACAACGCCCTGCCCGCGGTAGCGCACATCCTGGAAGGTCGACCGGCCAGTCGCGGTGCTACGGATCTGCCGCTCGCCGCGGGGCAACCCGTGGGCCCGCTCGACCCGATGCAGGTAGCCGCGCTCGAGCACCGAACACGCGCCGTCACGAAGATCGGCGAGCATCGTCTGCAACGTGCGCCGGCCCGAAACACGTTGACGCTCCGCCAGCGTCTGCAGCACCCGCTGAGCAGTCGTCCGTCGTGTGGCACACACCCGCGCCAGTACGGCGAATGCGGCCGCCACATCGTCTGCGCCGAGGTCATCGCTGACAACGTCGATCAGCGCGTGTTCCAAGCGAATCGCCGGCGGGCTTCGGTCGAGATCGGCACGCCGCTCGAAGTCGGGCATCCGATGCAGCACGATTCCTGGCAATGGCCGCAGATTGCGCGCCGGGTCGACGGCGACGTGAACGACCCTCGTCGGCGCATCGGGCAGCGCCGACGCGTGAGCCAACGCGGCCGGCCAGAACGCCAGTACCGCGACCCAGTGCCGCTGCGCCTGCGTGAGCCGCCCGCTGTGGTTGACGTAGACGCCCCGGCAGACCTGTATCAATTCGCGGCGGCGCAGCAATCTGGCGATGTCGGAATCGGTGGCCCCGGCGGCCAGAACTTGGCGGCGGGAAACCACTCCGTCCTGAGCCCAGATCAGGCTGTCGATACGCCCGAGATGCCAGTGCGTCACACGGGTAAGCGTGACCTCGCCACCAGTTGACCGCCATCCCACGTCGACTGCCGCTGTGGATAACGGCTTAACGGGTTGATTGCAGGCACCTGGTGCATGGGATCAACCCGTTAGCGGGCAAAGGCGTGACCGGCGGTGTCGGCCTGGCGTCGTCAACTCTGGCGGCTACGTCGCCTACCATCGACGCTCGTGCCTGCCCATCGAGTCGCGCGACTGATCGCCGTCGTCGCGGGCGTCCTCGGAGTGTTGCTGTGCGGGCTGGTGCCGCTGCTGCCGGTCAAGCAGACCACCGCGACGATCCTCTGGCCACAGGCGCCGGGACCCGACGGGTTCGTCTCCGACATCACCGCGCCGCTGGTCTCCGGTGCGCCGCAGGCCCTCGACATCTCGATCCCCTGCCGGGCCGTCGCCAGCCTTCCTGCGGACGGCGGCCTGGTGCTGTCGACCGTTCCGCCGGGCGGCATCGACGCCAGCCGCAACGGGCTCTTCGTACGCGCCACCTCCGACGTCGTGGTGGTGGCGTTCCGCGACAAGGTCGCGGCCGTGGCACCGCGACCGGCCGTCGCCGACGGGGCGTGCAGCACGCTGCACATCTGGGCCGACCCCGGCCAGGTCGGCGCCGCCTTCGTCGGGCTGCCCGGCGCCGCGGGCACCCTGCCGGCCGAAGAGAAGCCACAGGTCGCGGGCGTCTTCACCGATATGGAGGTGCCGGCACAGGACGGACTGTCGGCGCGTATCGACGTCGACACCCGGTTCATCTCCTCGCCGAGCATGCTCAAGCTCGCGGCGATGGTGCTCGGTACGGCGTGCGTGATCGCCTCGATCGTGGCGTTGGCCTTCGCGGACCGGCGGAGCGGCCGCCGCGTCCCGCGTGCGTGGCGACGGTTCTGGCGCGCCGGCTTCTGGCACTGGGTGGCCGATCTCGGCGTCATCGGCACCTTGCTGCTGTGGCACGTCATCGGCGCGCTGTCGTCGGATGACGGCTACAACCTGACCATCGCCCGCGTCTCGGCCGACGCCGGCTACACCCCGAACTACTTCCGCTTCTTCGGTGCTGCCGAGGCGCCGTTCGACTGGTACCAGTCCGTGCTCGGAGCGCTCGCGTCGATCAGCACCGCGAGCGTGTGGATGCGGCTGCCCGCGACGCTGGCCGCAATCGGCGCCTGGCTGATCGTCAGCCGCTGCGTGCTGCCGCGCCTCGGGCGCCGCCTGGCGACCAACCGGGTGACGGTGTGGACCGCCGGAGCGGTGTTCCTGGCGGCGTGGCTACCGTTCAACAACGGCCTGCGACCCGAACCGCTCATCGCGTTCGGCACCGTCGCGGTCTGGGTGTTGGTCGAGAACGCGGTGGCGACTCGGCGGACGTGGCCCGCCGCGCTGGCGATCATCGTCGCGGTGTTCAGCGTCACGCTGGCGCCGCAAGGGTTGATCGCGATCGCGCCGCTGCTCGTCGGGGCCCGCGCGATCGTGCGCACCATTCGCGCACGGCGACCGGCCGACGATCTGTCATCCGGCGGCGAGCGGTTCTCCCAGGCGTCCGCATGGGCGGCGCTGGTGTCGGCGTTCTCGTTGATCTTCGTGGTGGTCTTCCGCGACCAGACCCTGGCGACGGTGGCCGAGTCGGCCCGCATCAAGTACGTGGTGGGCCCGACCATCGCGTGGTACCAGGAGTTCCTGCGCTACTACTTCCTCACCGTCGAGGACAGCGTCGACTCGTCGCTGACCCGGCGTTTCGCGGTCCTGGTGCTGTTGCTCTGCCTGTTCGGCATGCTGGCGGTCCTGTTGCGGCGCGGCGGCGTGCCCGGCATGGCCGCGGGCCCGGTCTGGCGGCTGATCGGGTCGACGGCGATCGGGCTGCTGCTGCTGACGTTCACGCCGACCAAGTGGGCCGTGCAGTTCGGCGCATTCGCCGGGTTGGCCGGTGCGCTCGGGGCGGTGACCGCGTTCGCGTTCTCCCGGGTCGGGCTGCACAGCCGGCGGAATCTCGCGTTGTACGTGACCGCGCTGCTGTTCGTATTGGCTTGGGCGACATCGGGTATCAACGGCTGGTTCTACGTCGGCAACTACGGTGTGCCGTGGTTCGACAAACAACCGGTGATCTCCGGTATCCCGGTGACGGGCATCTTCCTCGCGCTGGCGATCCTGACCGGCCTGCTCGCGGGGTGGCTGCACTTCCGGATGGACTACGCGGGCCACACCGAGGTCGCCAACACCAAACGCAACCGGGTCCTGGCGTCGTCGCCGCTGCTGGTCGTGGCGATCATCATGGTGGTGCTCGAGGTCGGCTCCATGGCCAAGGGCGCCGCCCAGCGCTACCCGGTCTACACCACTGCGAAGGCCAACCTCTCGGCGCTGAAGTCCGGGCTCTCGGACACCAGCTGCGCGATGGCCGACGACGTGCTCGTCGAACCGGACACGAATGCCGGTATGCTGCAACCGGTTCCGGGACAACAGTTCGGCGAGTACGGCCCGCTCGGCGGCGAGGACCCGGTCGGCTTCACCCCGAACGGCGTCAGCGACACCCTCGAACCGCCCGAGCCGATCACCGCCAACCCGGGCACGGTGAACTCCGACGGCTCGCCGAACGAGCCGAACATCGGCATCGGTTATGCGGCGGGCACCGGCGGCGGCTACGGGCCGGTCGGGGTGAACGGGTCCAACGTTTTCCTGCCGTTCGGTCTCGACCCGAAACGGACCCCGGTGATGGGCAGCTACGACGAGAACACCGTTGCGGCCCAGGTGACCTCGGCGTGGTACCAGCTTCCGCCCCGCACCCCGGACCGCCCCCTGGTAACGGTCGCGGCCGCGGGCGCGATCTGGTTCTACGAAGAGGACGGCTCGTTCAACTACGGGCAGTCGCTGAAACTGCAGTGGGGGGTGCACCGGCCCGACGGCGGTTATCAGCCGCTGGCCGAGGTGCAGCCGATCGACGTCGGCCCCGGACCCCAGAAGGCTTGGCGCAACCTGCGTTTCCCGCTGGCGTCGGCACCGCCGGAGGCCAACGTCGCCCGCATTGTCGCCGACGATCCGAACCTGTCCACCGATCAGTGGTTCGCGTTCACCCCGCCGCGGGTGCCGGTTCTGCAGACCGCACAGCAGTTCCTCGGCTCACAGACGCCGGTGCTGATGGATATCGCCACGGCCGCGAACTTCCCGTGCCAGCGCCCGTTCTCCGAACATCTCGGTATCGCCGAACTACCGGAGTACCGCATCCTCCCGAACCTCAAGCAGGTGGTCGTGTCCTCGAACCAGTGGCAATCCGCCCAGGACGGCGGCCCGTTCCTGTTCATCCAGGCGTTGCTGCGCACCGCGACCGTGCCCACGTATCTGCGTGACGACTGGTACCGGGACTGGGGTTCGATCGAGCGTTACCTCCGCGTCGTGCCCGAGTCCGAGGCGCCGAATGCGGTTGTCGAGCAAGGGACTGCGCGGGTGTTCGGCTGGAGTCGTAACGGACCGATCAGGGCGCTCCCGTGAGCCGGCCGCCGAGTTCTGACATTCGGATCGCCCGCTGGGTGGCGGCGATCGCGGGGCTGGTCGGCTTCGTGCTGTCGGTGGCCACGCCACTGCTGCCGGTCGAACAGACCACCGCGACGCTGAATTGGCCCCAGCAGGGGCAGTTGACGAACGTCACCGCGCCGTTGATCTCGCAGACACCGGTGCGCATGTCGGTCACGGTGCCGTGCGAGATGATCCGCGCGATGCCGCCGCGCGGCGGGCTGGTGTTGGGCACCGCGCCCCAGGACGGCAAACAGGCCGCGTTGCAAAGTCTGTTCGTCACGGTCAACACCCAGCGTGTCGACATCACCGACCGAAATGTGGTGGTGGCCAGCGTCCCCCGAGCGCGGGTGGCCTCGGCTGACTGTGAGCGCATCGAGATCACGTCGTCGGAGGCCGGCACGTTTGCGACGTTCGTCGGCCTGACGAAGCCGGACGGCTCGCCGCAGTACACCGGGTTCGCCGATCCGAACCTGCGCCCGACGATCGTCGGGGTGTTCACCGACCTGACCGGTCCGGCGCCGCCGGGGTTGAGCCTGTCGGCGCAGATCGACACCCGATTCACCACCAAGCCAACGCCGTTGAAGCTGGCTGCGATGGTGCTGGCCATCGCGGCCACCGCGATCGCACTGTTCGCACTGTGGCGCCTGGACCGCATGGACGGCAGGCGGATGCGCCGGTTGATCCCCCAGCGGTGGCGCACGTTCACGCCCACCGATGTGGTGGTGGTCGGCGGCTTCATGGTCTGGCACGTGATCGGCGCGAACTCCTCCGACGACGGCTACATCCTGGGCATGGCGCGGGTGGCCGGTCACGCCGGCTACATGTCGAACTACTTCCGTTGGTTCGGCAGCCCCGAAGATCCCTTCGGCTGGTACTACAACCTGCTGGCGATGATGACCAGCGTCAGCGACGCGAGCATCTGGATGCGGCTGCCCGATCTGGTCTGCGGAATCGTCTGCTGGCTCTTGCTGTCTCGCGAAGTGCTACCCCGGTTGGGACCGGCCGTGGCGGCGAGCAAGCCGGCGTTGTGGGCGGCGGGCCTGGTGCTGCTGGCGGCGTGGATGCCGTTCAACAACGGGTTGCGTCCGGAGGGCCAGATCGCCACCGGTGCGCTGATCACCTACGTGCTGATCGAGCGGGCCATCACCTCCGGACGGCTCACACCGGCCGCGTTCGCGATCATCACGGCGGCCTTCACGCTCGGTATCCAGCCGACGGGGCTCATCGCGGTCGCGGCGCTGCTCGCCGGCGGCCGGCCCCTACTGCGAATCCTGGTGCGGCGCCGCCAGGTCGTGGGTATCTGGCCGCTGGTGTTACCGCTGCTCGCCGCGGGCACGGTGATCCTGACCGTGGTCTTCTTCGACCAGACCATCGCCACCGTGTTGGAGGCCACCAGGATTCGCACCGACATCGGCCCGAACCAGGAGTGGTACACCGAGAACCTGCGCTACTACTACCTGATCCTGCCGACTGTCGACGGCTCGCTGTCGCGGCGGTTCGGGTTCCTGATCACGGCGCTGTCGTTGTTCGCGTCGATGTTCGTCATGTTGCGGCGCAAGCGGGTTCCCGGTGTGGCGCGCGGGCCGGCGTGGCGGTTGATGGGCATCATCCTGGGCACGGTGTTCTTCCTGATGTTCACCCCGACCAAGTGGGTGCACCACTTCGGCCTGTTCGCCGCGGTGGGTGCCGCGATGGCAGCGCTGGCCACGGTGCTGATGTCACCGAAGGTGCTGGCGTGGTCGCGTAACCGGATGGCGTTCCTGGCCGCGGTGCTGTTCGTGCTGGCGCTGTGCTTTGCGACCACCAACGGCTGGTGGTACGTGTCGAGCTTCGGTGTGCCGTTCAACAACGACATGCCTGCGATCGGCGGGCTGACCGTCAGCACCGTGTTCTTCGCGCTCTTCGCCATCGCGGCCATTTGGGCGGCGTGGCTGCACTTCTCGCCACGTACCCGCGGTGAGGGCCGAATCGCGCGAGCGCTGACCGCCGCACCCATTCCGGTCGTCGCGGGCTTCATGGTGGTGGTGTTCGTCGGGTCGATGCTCGTCGGTGCGGTACGCCAATACCCGACGTACTCGAACGCGTGGGCCAACCTGCGGGCGTTCGCCGGCGGGTGCGGCCTGGCCGACGACGTGCTCGTGGAACCGGACGCCAACGACGGGTTCCTGGCGCCGCTACCCGGTGATTACGGGCCGCTCGGGCCGTTGGGCGGCGTCGACCCGGTCGGCTTCACCTCCAGCGGTGTACCGGAAAAGATTGTCGCCGAGGCGATCCGGATAAACCTGCCGATGCCCGGCACCGATTACGACTGGGACCAGCCCACCAAGCTCACCACCTCCGGGATCAACGGCTCGACGGTGCCGCTGCCGTACGGTCTGGATCCGGAGCGGGTGCCGTTGGCGGGCAGCTATGTCGAAGGCCCGCAACAGGAGAGCAGGCTCACCTCGGCGTGGTACGAGCTGCCCGCACCCGATGACGCGCATCCGCTCGTCGTGGTCACCGCGGCGGGAACCATCACCGGCGACAGCGTGTTCAACGGGCGCACCGAGGGTGAGACCGTCGAGTTGGAGTACGCGCGGCGCGGCCCGGACGGTGCGCTGGTGCCCAGCGGCCGGCTGGTGCCCTACGACCTCGGCCCGATCCCGTCCTGGCGCAACCTGCGCTTCCCGCGTGCCGACATTGCGGCTGATGCCGTCGCGGTTCGGGTTGTCGCCGAGGACCTTTCGTTGACACAGGGTGATTGGGTGGCGGTGACGCCGCCGCGGGTGCCCGAACTGCGATCGGTGCAGGAGTACGTCGGCTCAGAGCAGCCCGTGCTGATGGACTGGGCCGTCGGCCTGGCCTTCCCCTGTCAGCAGCCGATGCTGCACGCCAACGGCGTCACCGAGATACCGCGGTTCCGCATCACGCCGGACTACAACGCCAAGCGTAAGGACACCGACACCTGGCAGGACGGCCTCAACGGCGGCCTGCTGGGGATCACGGACCTGTTGATGCGCGCCCACGTGATGGCGACGTACCTGTCGCAGGACTGGGGCCGCGACTGGGGCTCGCTGCGGCGGTTCGAGCTGACACCCGACGCGCAGGGGGCGACCCCGGCGACGTTGGATTACGGGACGACGACGCACAGCGGTTTGTACAGCCCGGGCCACATCCGCATCAAGCCGTAACGATTTCGGCCTGTGCGCGAGCGAGGGTTGCGCGAGCGCGCGTTGCGCGAGCGACCGTGTTTGCACACGACATGCCGCGGTGTTGTGTGCATTTTGCGGTCGCTCGCGCCGGACGACGTGCCGTCGTCGCCTAGCCTCGAGCTGTGGACCGTATCCGGCTGGGCACCGCGACACTGACGCGCGTGGTGGAGTGGCAGGTCGACGGACTGCCGAAAGAGGTGTTCCCCCGCACGCCCGCCCAAGCCTGGGATGAACACGCCGACAAGTTCTGCCCGACCTACTGGACCGACGCCGGATGGCGAATCGCGCTGCAGATCTGGGTGATCGAGGTCGACGGGTTGACCGTACTGATCGACACCGGTGCGGGTAACGGCAAGGCGCGCCCGCGGATGGCGGTGCTGTCCGAACTGCAGACCGACTTCCTGACGACGCTGCGTAGCGCCGGATTCGAGCCGGCCGCCATCGACGTCGTCGTCAACACCCACCTGCATTTCGATCATGTCGGCTGGAACAGCTTGCGTAGCAACGACACCTGGGTTCCGACGTTCCCGAACGCGCGATATCTGATACCCGAGGCCGACCATCGGCATTTCGGCCCCGACGGCCCGGCGCAAGCCGCGGCGCCGCGCACCGAGGACGAGGAATCCGTTCAGCGCCACGTCCGGACGGTGTTCGAAGACAGTGTTTCTCCGGTCGAGGCGCAGACTGAATTGTGGTCCGGCGACCACCAGCTCAGCGACTCACTGTGGCTTCGCCCGGCGCCGGGCCACACGCCCGGGTCGTCGGTGGTGTGGCTCGACGCCGGCGAGCCGGCGGTGTTCGTCGGCGATCTGACGCACTGTCCCGTTCAGCTTGTCAGGCCCGACGATCCGTGCGGCTGGGACGAGGACTTCGAGGCGGCGGCCGCGACGCGCAGGCGTGTTCTCGCCGAGGCGTCGCGGCGGCGGGCCGCGGTCGTGCCCGCGCACTATCCGGGCCATGGCGGCGGCACCGTTGTCGCGCGTGGCGACGGATTCATGGTCGACGACTGGCTCGGATTTCCGTCAATCTGAAAGCGCCGGTGACGGGCGCGCACTTACGCGCACCTAATTGCCAAAACAACTGACGTCACCGTAAAGGCTCTGCTAGTACTTACATCAGCTACCAGCGCAATGCTTTCCGGCAGCAAACGTTTTGTGCGGCGCTTTTCTGCAGTTGGCGAGGAGGCAATTTTGTTGCAGTCGAGGGAAGCGTCTGCTGCGCACAACGGCAAAGCGCGCGAGGCCGGGAGTTTCGACCAGGCGGCCGTCGAAGCAGCGATTTTCGATTTGCTTGTCGCGATCGGTGAAGATCCGCACCGCGACGGTCTACGCGACACCCCCGCCCGTGTCGCCCGGGCATACCGTGAGACATTCGCGGGTCTCTACAGCGATCCCGACGACGTGCTGACCACAATGTTCGACGAGCAACACGGCGAACTCGTATTGGTCAAGCAAATCCCGATGTACTCCACGTGCGAACATCACCTGGTTTCATTTCACGGAGTCGCTCATGTCGGCTATCTTCCCGGCGATGACGGTCGTGTCACCGGCCTGTCGAAAATCGCCCGGCTGGTGGACCTATATGCCAGACGCCCACAGATACAGGAACGGCTGACCGGACAAATAGCCGAGACGTTGATGACCAAATTGCAGCCACGCGGCGTAATTGTCGTCGTCGAGGCCGAACACCTGTGCATGTCCATGCGCGGGGTGCGCAAGCCGGGCGCCATCACCACGACGTCAGCGGTGCGCGGCCAGTTTCAAACCGATGCGGCGGCGCGCGCAGAAGCGCTGCATTTACTTCTCCGTCGGTGATCGAGGTGCCCGCACCGCCCACGGCGATGGAGACCCCGTCGTTGCGCGCGGTATGGGCGATGATGATCGGCTTCTTTGTGATCGTGGTCGACTCGACGATCGTCGCGGTGGCGAACCCGGTCATCAAACAGGACTTCGACGCCACTTACGCGGCGGTCATCTGGGTGACCAGCGCCTACTTGTTGGTCTTCGCCGCTTTCCTCTTGGTGGGTGGACGGCTCGGGGACCGGTTCGGGCCGAAGAGCATGTACCTCGCCGGTTTGGGCCTCTTCACGATTGCCTCGCTGTGGTGCGGCCTGTCCGAGTCCATCGGGATGCTGATCGGCGGACGGATCGCGCAGGGAGTCGGCGCCGCGCTCCTGACCCCGCAGACTTTGTCAGCCATCACCCGCAGCTTTCCGCCCGAACGTCGCGGTGTCGCGATGAGCGTGTGGGGCGCCACCGCGGGAGTCGGGATGTTGGTCGGGCCGTTGGCCGGTGGTCTGCTCGTCGATCAACTCGGTTGGCAGTGGATCTTCCTCGCCAATGTGCCCGTGGGCGTCGCGGGACTCGTTCTGGCAGTTCGGCTGATTCCGACCCTGCCCGGCCGGCCCCATCGCCTCGACTTGTTCGGCGTACTGCTCTCCGGTGCGGGCGTCTGCCTGATCGTCCTCGCGCTGCAGGAAGGCCGCAACCACGACTGGGCGCCCAAGACCTGGGCCATGATCTCCGGTGGGTTGGTGCTGCTTGCCGCCTTCGTGCTGTGGCAGGCGGTGCAGCGGACCGAGCCGCTGATCCCCCTGGTGTTGTTCCGGCACCGCGACTTCGGTCTGTCGAACGCCGGCATCGCGCTGATCAGTTTCGCGTTCGTGGGATTCGCGGTTCCGCTGATGTTCTACCTGCAGGAGGTGCGCGGGTTGTCTGCCGCGTACGCGGGTCTGGTGACGGCCCCGATGGCCATCGCGACCTGTGTCTTCGCGCCGATTGTCGGCAGGCTTGTCGATCGGGTCCAGCCGCGAGCCATCATCGGCCCCGGCTTTGCGATGTTGACGCTCGCCCTGGGCTGGCTCGCCCTCGAGATGAACGCATCGGCCCCCATCTGGCGATTGGCGATACCGCTCACAGTGATCGGTGTCGCCGGTGCCTTCACGTGGGAACCGTTGGCGGTGACGGCATCCCGCACACTTGCACCCGAGCTGTCCGGTGCCGGCTCGGCGGTGTACAACACGGTCCGCCAGGTCGGCGCGGTCTTCGGGAGCGCCGGCATCGCGGCGTTGATGGCGGCGCTGGTCGGTGCCGAATCCGCCGACACCGCGAGCGACGAGATGTCACAAGCGATGCTGCTGCCGGCGTTCGCCGCAGCGCTGGGCACGATAGCCGCCCTCTTCTTCGTCGGTGTCCAGACTGCGCAGAGCCGGCCCGTGACCGAGCACCGCCCGCCGAGGAGAAATGTGAGCACCGCGCTATGACCGCTGTCGCCGCAAGATCACGTGCGCTCGTGCACGAGGCGGAAACACTCACCGATGATGCCTTGCGCGATCTGTTCGCCTATCCCGAACGCCTTGCCCGCCCACGGCTTCGAGCCAACTTCATCGCGAGCATCGACGGGGCGGTGACGCTCGGTGGATCGGGCCGGAGGTTGGGGACGCAGACCGACCGACGGGTGTTCGACCGGTTACGCGAAGTCGCCGACGTGATCCTCGTCGGCAGCGCCACGGCGGCGTCCAAACCCTACGCCGACCTGCGGGTAAGCGCACAGGCGCAGGCATGGCGACTGTCACACGGCCTGGCCGGTGTCGTACGGCTGGTGGTCGTGTCCGGCCGCGGTGAGCTCCCGGCTCATCTGTTCGACGATGCCGCGGCCCCGCCGATCGTGTTTGTCGCTGCGAGTGCCACCAGGTCGGCGCGGCGGGCGCTCGAAACCGCAGGGGCGATTGTGTGTGGCATGCCGGAGGGTCAGATCGGTTCTGCCGCAATACGAAATGCTCTCGACGACTTGGGGCTGCGCCGCGTGCTGGTGGAGGGCGGTCCCACGTTGTTCTCGCATCTGGTCGCCGGCGATGGAATCGACGAGATGTGCTTGACGACCAGCCCGATGATGGTGGCCGGGCCTGCTCGCCGGGTCGCCGCCTCGCCTGAGCACGTCGAGATCCGAATGCAGCGCCATGACGTCGTGCTCGGCGGTGACGGGACCGTCATCGTCCGCTGGGTTCGGCCCTGAGCTCGACCCTGTGAGTGGATCCGCCGTCGGTGCTTGTATGGTGCGCAAGAGCCCCCAGGTGGAAAGAGGTTTGACCGTCTCATGGGTGTGCGGTGGTATTCGTGGGCCGTGACCGTGCTCTGGGTATGCCTGTTCGCATCGGTACCCGGTGCCACCCCGTCGGCTTCGGCCGATCCCGAACCCCGCCCACAGCCTGTCCCCGAAGTTCAGACGGTCACTGCCGCGGTCCATACGCTGGAACCGTTCGTCATGTCGACGGCAAGCGGCGAGCTGACAGGTTTCAGCATCGAGCTGTGGGAAGAGATCGCCAAACGCCGGGACTGGACCACGCACTACCTCGACACCGATGATGTGCGCGGTCAGTTGGCCGCGGTCACCGACGGGCGCGCCGAGGTAGCGGTCGGAGGCATTTCGTTGACCGCCGAGCGGGAGCAGTCGTTCGACTTCTCCCACCCGACGCTCGACGCCGGTTTGCAGATCATCGTGCCCGTGCATGACACCCGGCCGTCGGTACCAGGCTTGGGCGGCTACCTCGACCTACTGTTTTCCCGGACGATGCTGATTTGGCTGAGCGCCGCCGTGGTCGTCAGTGTGCTTCCCGCACACGTGTTTTGGCTGATCGAACGTCGTAATGACAAGCCGGTTGTGTCCCGCGCCTACTTTCCCGGCATCGTTCAGTCATTCGGCTGGGGTATCGGCTCATTGGTGGGCAAGAACAGCGCCTCGGCGACGAAGACGGTCACCAAAGCAATGGCGATCCTGTGGGGATTCGCAGGTATCGTCTTCATCGCGTATTACTCCGCCAACCTCAGCGCCACGTTGACCGTGGCCAAACTGGACGCCAAGATCACCGGGCCGGCAGACCTGTACGACAAGTCGGTTGCCACTGTCGCCGGCACGACGGCCGCGACCTTTCTTCGGGGCATGGGTATCGATGCGACTGAAACGTCTACCGTCGAAGACTCATACCACCTACTGCGCGAAGAGGGTTACGACGCCGTGGTCTTCGACGCCCCGGTGCTGCGTTATTACGTCGCACACCGTGGCGAGGGGGTGGCGGTGATGGCAGGACCGGTCTTCCACGAGGAAGATCAGGGTTTCGTCACCAGGATCGCCAGTCCGTTGCGCAGACCGATCAATCAGACTCTGTTCCGTATGCGCGAAGACGGCACCTACAACCTGATCAAAGAGAAGTGGTTCGGCGACGACGTCGCCACCACCGCGGGAAACATGAACTGAGCACCCGTGTTGGCACGTTCAGTCCGCGACGAGCGTGCGTAACCTGCTCGCGCGGCAGTTAGATTGGGGTCAAGCCGTGCTTGCGCTGCACGCGGCTGATCTGCTTGTCGCGCAACAGGTTCATCGACTTGCGCAACAGCAGCCTGGTCTCGTGCGGCTGGATCACCGCATCGATGAAACCGCGCTCGGCGGCAATCCACGGCGTCGCCATATTGAGGTTGTAGCCCTCGATGAAATCGGCGCGGATCTTCTGCACTTCCGGCGCCGTCGGGTCGGGGAACCGCTTCACCAGCAGCTGTGCCGCACCCTCGGCACCGATCACCGCGATGCGGGCGGTCGGCCACGCGAAGTTCAGGTCTGCCGAAAGCTGCTTGGAACCCATCACCGCGTACGCCCCGCCGTAGGACTTGCGGATGGTGATCGTCACTTTCGGCACGTCGGCCTCGACGACGGCGTTGAGGAACCGGCCCCCACGCTTGATGATGCCGCCCTTCTCCTGCTCGACGCCCGGCATGAAGCCCGGGGTGTCGACCACGAAAACCAGTGGCAGATTGTAAGAGTCGCAGAACCGGATGAACCGCGCGGCCTTGTCGGAGGCTTCGTTGTCGATCGCGCCGGACAAGTGCATCGGTTGGTTGGCGATCACGCCGACCGAACGCCCGTCGACCCGCGCGAACGCGGTGATGATCGCCGGCCCCTGCTGTTCGGCCACATCGAAGACGTCGCCGTCGTCGAAGATCCGCAGCAGGATCTCGTGCATGTCGTAAGCCATGTTGTCGCTGTCCGGCACGATCGAGTCGAGTTCGTAATCGTGTGGCGTGAGCTCGGGCTCCAGGCCGGGGTTGACGATCGGTGCATCGTCGAAGGTGTTGGCGGGCAGGAAGTCCAGGTAGTCGCGTACGTACTGGAAGGCCGCGGCCTCACTCTCCACGACCTGATGGATGTTGCCGTAGCGGGCCTGGGCGCGTGCGCCACCGAGCTCGTCGAGCGAAACGTCCTCGCCGGTGACGTCCTTGATCACGTCCGGACCCGTGACGAACATGTAGCCCTGGTCTTCGACGGCCACCACCAGGTCGGTCTGGATCGGCGAATACACCGCTCCGCCAGCACATTTGCCGAGAATGATGGAAATTTCGGGTACCAGACCGCGCAGCAACTCGTGGCGACGGCCCAATTCGGCATACCACGCCAGCGAGGTCACCGCGTCCTGGATCCGGGCGCCTGCCGAGTCGTTGATGCCGATGATCGGGCAGCCGACCATGGCCACCCACTCCATCAGCTTGGCCACCTTGCGGCCGAACATCTCACCGACCGAGCCCTGGAACACCGTCTGGTCGTGGCTGAAGACACCGACCGGTCTGCCGTTGATCCTTGCGTGGCCGGTCACCACCCCGTCGCCGAACAGCGCATTGGGATCACCGGGCGTCTTGGCCAGCGCACCGATCTCCAGAAAGCTGCCGGGGTCCACCAGCGCGTGGATGCGGGCGCGGGCGCTCGGGATCCCCTTCTTCTCCCGCTTGGCGACCGCCTTCTCACCGCCGGGCTCCTTCGCCTGCTCCATCTTGGCGCGGAGTTCGGCCAGAAGTTCTGCCGTGGGTTTGGTGCGGGTGGGCGGGAGAGATTCAGTGGTCACTTGCTCTCGCTCTCGATCCGGTTGAGCGCCTCGCTCATATGCGCGCCGACCTTCGCAATGTACGGCTCGTCGATCACCTGGATGTGCTCGCCCCCGATCGGCACGACGTCCAGTTCGGAGACGAACTCGCCCCAGCCGCCGTCGGGCCTGCGGGTGGCGTAGCGCGGCTCGAAATAGATCGCGTCGTCGTGGTAGCGGTCGGCCATGTACAGCGTGACCTTGCCGTCGTAGGGCTTGATCTCCGCGGTGTCGATGGCGCGCTGATCCAGGTACGAGGTGCGCTGGTGCTCGATGATGCCGCCTGGGATCTGCACGCCGCTCTGGCTCACGACGTCGAGGACGAACTTCACCTGACCTTCGTCGTCGAGCTTTTCGAGTTCCTCGTAAGGGATCTCGGGCACCTCGACGTTGAAGGTGCGCTCGGCGAACCGGGCGTAGCGGTCCCAGCGGGCGCGAGTCTCCTCCTGCGTCTGCGGGATCTCCTCACCCGCGCGCACCGCGTCGATGAGGCCGACGAACCGCACATCGGCGCCCGCCTGCTTCAGCCCGATTGCGCACGCGTAAGCCAGCACACCGCCCAGCGACCAGCCGGCCAACACGAACGGTCTATCTCCGTTGAGCTCCAATAGCTTCGGCACGTACTCTGCGGCGCGCTCCTCGATCGAGCCCTCCACCCGCTCGATGCCGTACACCGGGGTGTCGGCCGGTAACCGCTTGAGCAGTGGCTCGTAGACGACCGTCGAGCCGCCCGCGGCGTGGAAGACGTACACCGGGATCCGGTGAGAGCCGTCCTGCGGCGCGCGCAGGGTGCGCACGAAGCCGTCGACCTTGCCGCCCTCGAGGTATTCGCGGACCGTGGTCGACAACTCCTCGATGGTCTTGGCGCCGCGAACGTCGTCGGCGGTGACGGTGCCCTCGTCGACCCGCTCGGTCAGGCGCTCGGCGATCTTGGTCGCGGTGGCCTCGTCGAGCGCGGGCAGCTCGTTGAAGATGCCGCCGGGCGACTTGCCGGTGACGATCGCCCACGTCGCGAACGTGACACGCTCGGCGGCGTCGCGCGGCGGCACGTCGGCGCCCAGCGCCTCGGTCACCGCCTCCTGGCTGAGCACCTTGGCCGCGGCAGCGACCGTCGACTTCGACGGACCGGAGGGACCCGAGGGATCGGTCGGCGGTGGTGGAACGCTGGGCCCGCTCGGGTCGGTCGGCGCCGGTGGAACCGGCAATTCAGCAGATGTCGCCGGGATGTCCGTCGCCGTCGCGGTACCTGCGCTGGTGAGCGGAGATTCATCGGTGCGCTCGGCCAGCACCTGCTCGAGTTCGGCGACGGTCGTCGCGCCGCCCATCAGCTCGGCCTGCTCGGCGGCGATCTCCTCGGCGGTCTTGGTCTTCTGGTGCTCGGCGAGCTGGTCGACCTCGTCGCGGTGCTCGATCGCGTACTGGATCAGCTTCTCGACCGCATACAGGTTGGCGTCGCGCACCGCGGTGAGCTGGATCGGCGGCAGATCGAAGTCGTACTCGACGCGGTTCTTGATCCGCACCGCCATCAGTGAGTCCAGGCCGAGCTCGATCAGCGGCACCTCCCACGGCAGGTCCTCGGGCTCGTAACCCATTGCGCCGCCGACGATCGCGCCGAGCCGGTCGTGGATCGTCTCCCCGGACTCCGGCGACCATTTCGCGAAGCCCGCGGCCAGACCTGCGCCGGCGGTCAGGTTGTCCTGCAGGATCTCTGCATCGTCCGCTTCGGGTTCAGCCTCCAGCGTCGCCGAAACCTGTTCGGCGACAGTGCCTGCGCCGACGGCCGCCGGCAGCGCACCGGCCGCGCCGTTGCGGCTCACAACCGCGTCGTACACCAGGGTGAAGGACTCGTCGATGCGCGCGTGCACCTGCACGCTGGCCCCACCCGGATGCCGGGTCAGGCTGGTCACCAGCCGAGCGCCCGCACCGGGGATGGCGCGCTGTTCGGAGGCGACCAGTTTGGCATCGGGAAGAACCTGTGCGGCAGCAGCTTTCACCAGCGCGGCCAGATCCGGCTCACCCTTGGGCGCGAACTCCCAGACGTGCCTGCCGTCCGGGGTGGCGACGTGGTTGCCCGGCATCATCGCAGAGCTGTCGCCGGTGAACCGGGCGTCGAGCCAGTGCGGCTTGCGCTTGAAGCGGGTCGGCGGGATGTCGGCGAAGTCCAGCGCCCCGGCCAGCCCCTTGGAGCGACGCGGGAAAAGCGTGCGGAAGTCGAGATCGTGGCCGTATACGAACAGCTGCGCCATCGCCGTGGTCATCGAGTCAACCTCGTCCTGCTTGCGCGCCAAAGTCGCGATCAGCTGCGCATCGTGCAGGCCCGCGGCAGCAGTCGTCAGTCCGACCTGCATGAGCGCCACGGGATTCGGGGCGAGCTCGAGAAACGTGGTGTGCCCGTTGTCGACGGCGTTGCGGATCCCGTGGGTGAAGTAGACGCTGTGACGTAGCCCTTTCTTCCAGTAGTCGACGTCGTGAATCGTCTCGCCGGGCCGCACGTAGCGACCCTCGTGCACAGTCGAGAAGTAGCCGATCGTCGTCGGGTGCGGCTCGATACCGACCAGCTCGGCGGCAAGCTCACCGAGCAGCGGGTCCATCTGTGACGTGTGGCTGGCGCCCTTGGTCTGCATCTTGCGGGCGAATTTGCCCTCTTGCTCGCAGCGCTCGATGATCGCGTCGACCTGCTCGGGCGGACCGCCGATCACGGTCTGGGTGGGCGCGGCGTACACGCACACCTCCAGATCGGAGAACGCTTCAGTTTCGGCGAAAACCCCTACGATCTCGTCGGCCGAATACTCGACCAGCGCCATCAACCGGATCCATTCGCCGAACAGCATCGCCTCGCCCTCACCCATGAGGTGCGCACGCGAACAGATCGCCCGGGTGGCATCGGCCAGGCTCAGGCCGCCGGCGAAGTAGGCAGCGGCCGCCTCACCCAACGACTGTCCCACCACCGCAGCGGGTTTCGCGCCGTGATGCCTGAGCAGCTCACCGAGCGCGATCTGCAGGGCGAAGATCACCGTCTGGACTACCTCGATCGGGTATTCGCAGGTCTCGTTGGTGTAGTCGACCGCGTCATCGAGGATCAGCTCGAGGACCGAGTAGCCGCGCTCGTCCTGGATGAGGGCGTCGACCTTGTTGATCCACTCGGCGAAAACCTCGTTGCGCAGGTACAGGTTCTTGCCCATCTTGCGGTGCTGGGCGCCGAATCCGGCCAACACCCACACCGGCCCGTTGGTGACCGGACCATCGGCACTGTGCACGCTGGGATGCTGCTTGCCCTCGGCGACCGCGCGCATACCCTTGATGGCCTCGTCGTGGTCGCGCGCCAGCACCACGGCGCGGGAGCGGCCGTGGTTGCGTCGCGACAGCGCGCGCCCGATCGACTCCAGCGAAGACGCGCGCCCTTCCGGGCTGTCGATCCAGTCGGCCAGCTCGGCCGCGGCTGCCTTCTTACGTGATGTGAGAAACCCCGAAACGGCAAGCGGGACAAGCGGTACCGGCTGCTCGCCAGACTCCAGCTCTTCGCGGGCGACCTCCAGCAGCCGTTGCGCCTCGTCGGTCAGGCCCGGCAGCTCGGGCTCGTCGTCGAGCGTGGCCGGTGGCCGGTCCAGGCCGTCGTCATCATCGTCGTCGAGAAACTCGCCGTACTCGTCCATCCGGACACCGCCGACGTAGACGGTGTTGGCTTCCGAAGGCGCAGCGACAGCTTCGGGTTCCGGTTCTGCTTCGGGCTCCACCAGATCGGCCGGCAGTAGCTCGCGTAGCACGAGATGCGCGTTGGCGCCGCCGAACCCGAAGCCGGAAACCCCGGCGATCGCATGTCCGCTGTAGCGCGGCCAGTCGGTGACAGTGTCGGCGACCTTGAGATGCACGCCCTCGAAGTCGATGTAGGGGTTGGGCCCGGCGTAGTTGATCGACGGTGGGATCTTGTCGTTGCGCAGCGCCAACGTCATTTTGGCCAGGCTTGCCGCTCCCGCGGCCGACTCCAGGTGTCCCACATTGGATTTGACAGCACCCAGCAGCGCCGGCTTGTCGGCCTCGCGGCCGCGTCCGATGACCCGGCCGAGCGCATCGGCCTCGATCGGGTCGCCGAGAATGGTGCCGGTGCCGTGTGCCTCGATGTAGTCGACTTGGCGCGGATTGATGCCGGCGTCCCGGTAGGCCTTACGCAGCACCTCGGCCTGCGCGTCCGGGTTCGGTGCGAGCAGGCCGTTGGACCGGCCGTCGTGGTTGACCGCGCTGCCCGCGATGACGGCGAGGATCTCGTCGCCGTCGCGCCGGGCGTCGGCCACCCGCTTGAGCACCAGAATACCGCCGCCCTCGGAGCGGGCGTAGCCGTCGGCGTCGGCGGAGAACGACTTGATCCGGCCGTCCGGGGCGAGCACCCCACCGACCTCGTCGAAGCCGACCGTCACCAGCGGGGTGATCAACGCGTTGACCCCGCCGACGACCACCACGTCGGCCTCACCCGAGCGCAGGGCCTGCACGCCCTGGTGCGCGGCCACCAGCGAGCTCGAGCAGGCGGTGTCGACGGCCACCGAAGGGCCGCGGAAGTCGTAGAAGTACGAGACCCGGTTCGCGATGATCGAACTCGCGGTGCCGGTGATCGCGTACGGGTGCGCGATCGAGGGATCCGACATCGCCAGGAAGCTGTAGTCGTTCAGCGAGCTGCCGATGTAGACCCCGACGTTGGTGCCGCGCAGGCTCGACGCGGGGATGCGGGCGTTCTCCAGCGCCTCCCAGGTCAGCTCGAGCGCCATCCGCTGCTGCGGATCGATGTTGTCGGCCTCCATCTTCGACAGCGCGAAGAACTCGGCGTCGAAGCCCTTGATGTCGGAGAGGTAGCCGCCACGGGTGCGGGCCTTGGCGACCCGCTCGGCGATGCGCGGCTCGCCGAGGAACTCCTCCCAGCGGCCCTCCGGCAGGTCGCTGATCGCGTCGCGGCCCTCGAGCAACGCGCGCCACGTCTCGTCGGGGGTGTTCATGTCGCCCGGCAAGCGGGTGGCAAGGCCGACTATCGCGATGTCCCGGGCAGCCGTGTCGTCGCGACTCCAGTCCTCGTCATCGTCGCCCGCCTCGAGTTCGGGCTCGCCCTCGATGATCACCGTCGCCAGCGACTCGATCGTGGGATGGCGGAACGCCACGGTGGCGGTCAGCGTGACACCGGTCAGATCCTCGATGTCGCTGGCCATCGCGACGGCGTCGCGGGAGGAGAGACCGAGTTCGACCATCGGCGCTGACTCGCTCACCGAGTCGGGCGACTGGCCGGTGGCGTTCCCGATCCAGTTACGCAGCCACTCGCGCATCTCGTTGACCGTCATGTCGGTCTTCGGAGCCGCCCCGGCGGCGACATCGGGATCCGGAGCCGCCCCGGCGGCGACATCAGGACCCGGCGCCGCTAGTGGCTTTTCGGGCGCAAGCTGGATCTCGTCGCCGGTGAGTTCCGAATCGTCTTGTGTATCAGCCATTTCAGTCTGTCTCGTCGGGGAACGCGTTGGCGATCTTCCCGCTCCGCAGACTGCCGTCCAGGTAGGCCGAGCGGCACGCACGACGGCCGATCTTGCCGCTCGAGGTGCGCGGGATCGCGCCCGCCGGAGTCAGCAGGACGTCGCGGACGGTGACGCCGTGGCGCACCGCGATCGCGGCCCGGATGTCGTCGGCGATGGGCCCCATGTCGAGCTTGTGGGCGCCGGGCGCACGCTCGCCCACGATGACCAACTGCTCGGACGTGTCATCGGGATCGCGCTTGAGCCCGGAGTGGGTGTCGGCGAAGACCTCGTCGGGCAATTGGTTGGCCGGCACGGAGAACGCCGCCACGAAACCGGTGCGCAGCGCCTTCGTCGCCTCCTGCGCTGAGTACTCGAGATCCTGCGGGTAGTGGTTGCGGCCGTCGATGATCACCAGGTCCTTGACCCGGCCGGTGATGTAGAGCTCGCCGTCGTGGTAGGCCCCGAGGTCGCCGGTGCGCACCCACGTGGCGTCGTCCTCCGCGCCCTGCGCATGCGACGGGTTTGTCCGCGACTTCAAGATGTTCTGGAAGGTGGCCACGGTCTCGTCCGGCTTGCCCCAGTAACCGGTGCCCATGTTCTGGCCGCTGATCCAGATCTCACCGATCTGTCCGTCGGGGAGTTCGGTCGCGGTGTCGTGGTCGACGACGACGGCCCACTCCGCGACGCCGATCTTGCCGGCGCCGGCCTGCGGCACGGCCTTCTCCGAATCGTCGGGCACCGGCACGAAACGGCCGACGTTCAGCTCGTCGCGGTCCACCGACGTGATCCGGGGTTCGGCGTCCATCGGCGTGGTCGACACGAACAGCGTCGCCTCGGCCAGCCCGTAGGACGGCTTGATCGCCTGCGGCTTGAAACCGAACGGGCCGAACGCCTCGTTGAACCGGCGCACGGTGGCCGCGGAGATCGGCTCGCTGCCGTTGAGGATGCACTTGATGTTGGAGAGATCGATCGCCGCTTCATCTTCTTTGGGCACGCCGCGGGCGGCGGCATGGTCGAACGCGAAGTTCGGGGCCACCGAGATGGTGCCGCCGATGTCGCCTTCCTTGCGGGCCATCTCACGGATCCACCGGCCGGGCCGACGCACGAATGCTGCGGGCGTCATGAACGTCACGTAGTGGCCGATCATCGGCGACAGCAGCACGGTGATCAGGCCCATGTCGTGGAAGAACGGCAGCCAGGACACGCCGCGGTCGCCTTCCTGGCCGTCGAGCGCCTCGATCACCTGGACCACGTTGGTGGCCAGGTTCAGGTGCGTGATCTGCACGCCAGTGGGGATGCGGGTCGAGCCCGACGTGTACTGCAGATACGCGATCGTGTCGTGCTGGACCTCGACCGGTTCCCAGGTGGCGCCCACCTCGTTGGGCACCGCGTCGACGGCGATGACGCGGGGGCGCTGGTTGGCCGGGCGGGTGCGGAAGAACTTGCGGACCCCTTCGGCGGCATCGGTGGTGGTCAGGATCGCCGACGGGGTGCAGTCGTCGAGCACCGCGTGCAGACGCCCGACGTGACCGGGCTCGTTCGGGTCGAACAGTGGCACCGCGATCCGGCCGGCGTAGAGCGTGCCGAAGAACGCGACGAGATACTCCAGGTTCTGCGGGCACAGGATCGCGACGCGGTCACCGGGCTGGGTGACCTGCTGCAGGCGGGCGCCGACCGCACGGTTGCGCGCACCGAAGTCGGCCCACTGAAGGTCGCGCGCGACACCGTCGCGTTCGGTGGAGAAGTCGATGAACCGGTAGGCGAGCTTGTCTCCACGCACCTTCGCCCATCGTTCGACGTGTTTGACCAGGCTCCCGTTGTCGGGAAACTTGATCAGTCCGTCCTTGATGAACGGGTTATGGAACCCCATCGCACTCTCCTGTCAACGGCACACGCTTCTCGATGCCGATTCGCACATGATCCCCGAGCCGCCCCCAAACCCGAAACCAGAAAAAAATCGTACCGGTCGGCTATCCGCTTATTGCTCTTAGTTTTTTCTTAATGTTAGGTGACTGCCTGGCGCAGTCAAAATCAGGTCTGGTTACGGGTCAGCCATGTTTCGGACGCGGGGCGTTATCGATCAGCTGCTGTGCCCAACCCGCCGTCCACTGGGTGGCCGAAGCGCCGTTGAGATTCCAGAACTGCGTGGTGGCATACATCGCGTGAATCGGCTGTCCCGCACCGCCGAGCAGGATGTCGATGGTCTTCGGCAGGTTCATGATGTTGAACGCCTCCGGCGGTGCCGAGCAGATCAGGTCGCCGGGGGCGCAGATCTCGTTGACGCGGTCGTTGAGCATGCCGAACCCGCCCGGCCGGGGTCCGGTCATGGCCAATCCCATCCCGTCGAGCAGCGGCACATCGCGCAGGGTGATCTCGGCGCCCTGACCCGGCGGGTTCGGGCCGACGTCCCGGCCGACGCCGGTCTGCCGGCGGCCGTCGGCGATCAACGTCACACCGAGGACCAGATCCTCGTCGACCGGACCGCGCCCGTTGCCGATCTGGCTGGCGATGTCGCCTGCGATCACCGCGCCCTGCGAGAACCCGACGAGCACATAGCTGGTCAACGGGCAGCGCTCGTTCATATCGGTCATGGCCTTGACCGTCGCGTTGAAGCCTTCGGCGCGGCTGTCGTTGTAGTTCATCTGACCGTCTTGGGAGAACGGATTGTGGAACTGCGCCGTGTACGGGACGGTGAACACCTCGAGGCGATCGTCACCGGACTGTCCGCGGACCGGGTTGGTCACACCGAGCAGCAACGCGATCGGGAACTGGGTCGGGTTGAACGGATCGAGATGCGGTGAGGATTCCCAGGTACCGGGGACCGAGATCATCTGGACGTCGGGGCAGCTCGCGTCCTGAAACTCCGGGCGCGGCTTCTTGGTCGGGCTCGCGGTCGGGGGTACGCCCGTCGGCGGGACGGCGGTGGGTCCCTCCGGTTTACGCAGGATGACGACGACGATCACGACGAGCAGCACCACCACCAGGGCCATCGCGCCGGCTGCTACGAGCGCGAGGATGCGGTGGCGTTTCCGCCGTTTGGTATTTGCCATGTATCGGTGAAGCTCCTGCTAGCAGAGTCGTTCGGTCGCGATGCGAATGTAGTCGGAGGTGACGGCGTCGACATCTGCACCGGCATCGGCACCGACGTCGACGGACGTGGGCGCCATCCCGGAGATCCGGTCGTTGACATCGCCGCGGACCAACGGATAGACCGAGTCCCACACGGCTTGATCGTCGTGCTTGGCCGCGCGCGCCTGACATACGTACGAACCGATTCGCAGGGCCAGCAGGTCGCTCGACGGGGTGACGCCTGCCGCGGTGAGACCGTCGAGGTACCCCCGCTGTCGATCGGTCAGGACGAGCGCATCCGACTGGCCGGCCACCGACGGAGGCGCGGGCGGCGTGGCGCTGGACTGGCCGGGAGCGGGCGCCGTCGCCGAAGTCGGCATGCCCATGGTCGCCATCATGTCGTGACCCGAACATCCGCCCAGCAGCACGGTCGCCGAAGCTATCAGCAGCGACCCTGCCGTCGTCGTCCCTACCGAGCTTTGCACTCCTCCAAGGTACCGGCTGCCCGCACGCGGACCCGGTCAGCGACGGTCGGTCGCCGGCTATGCGAGCGTCGCGGCCAATTCGCCACTCATGGCCGCGAGCTGACCGCTCCAGGAACCCCAGTCGTGGTTGCCGCTGGGCGGGAAGTCGAAATGCCCGTTGCGGCCGCCGACCGAGCGGTAGTGCTGGTAGAACTCGCGATTGGTGCCCTGCGCGATGTCGCAGTAGCCGATCATGGCTGCTGGATCCGTGCAGCCGCCGGCGGGGCCGCTCCAGACCCACAACCGGGTGTTGTTGTCCGCCAGCAACTGCACATGGACATTGGGCGAATGCCACTTCCAGCGACCCAGCTGTGGCAGGCCCCACATGTTGCGGGTCTCGACGCCGCCGTACTGCGCGAGCCCGGCGGTGATCGCCCCGTCGACGCCGGTGCGCTCCGGGGCCAGGAACCCGGACAGCGAGCCGGCGTAGCGATAGCGGTCGGGATGGAAGGTGGCCATGGCCATCGCCCCGTAACCACCCTGCGCGGCGCCGACGATGCCGTGCCCGCCCGGCGCCAGCCCCTTGTTGGCTGCCAGCCAGTCCGGCAGCTCGTTGGCGAGGAACGTCTCCCACTGGCGGCTGCCGTCGGCCTCCCAGTTCGTGTACATGCTCCACGCGCCGCCGGCCGGCGCGGCCACTGAGATGCCCTTGCCGGCGAGGGTGTTCATCGCGTTGCCCGCGGTCACCCAGTTGCTCACATCCGGCGCGGCGTTGAACGCGTCGAGCAGCACCACCGCGTGCGGGCCACCGCCCTGGAAGGCGACGGGGATGTCACGTCCCATCGCGGCCGAGGGCACCATCAGCATCTCGACCTGTGCGTTGGCCGACGGCGCCATCGAAGTACCAGCCGTCCACAGGCCCGCGGCCAGCGCCACGGTCAAGACCGCCCGGAAGATCCACTGCATCGCCTGCCCACCTCACGCTCGTCCGAGTCCCCGCGCGAGGTAGTCAATCACACCCCACCACGGACGTGGTCGAAAAAGCCGACGGCGGCGACCCCGCAGGATCGCCGCCGCCGACGGTGAACTTATTGCCCCACCGGTCAGTTGCCGGGGTTCGGCGTCTCCAACGAGGCCTCGGTCGCGATCGGAGTCGACGGCTGCGGGGTGGCACCCAGCACGCGCTGGATGTCCGGCTTCATCTGCTGCAGCTGCTGACCCCAGTACGGCCAGTCGTGGGTACCGCCCGACGGGAAGTTGAACACACCGTTCTTACCGCCCGCGGCGAGGTACTGCTCCTGGAACGTCTCGTTCGTCCGCAGCGTGAAGCTCTCGAGGAACTTCGCGTTGAAGTTGTCGCCCGCGATGCGCCCGTTGATCTCGGCAGGCT
>NZ_QMEW01000002.1 GCF_003284965.1 Mycolicibacterium sp. GF69 | reverse complement strand
GACGTGGTGATTTGGGTGCGCTACCTATCGCTGCGCGACTGGTAGGGCACCGAGATCACTCGTTCTGTCACACATCGGCAGGCTGTCTCGTCTTACGGGTATGACCGATGAAACACAGAAGACCCGTATCGAACCCCTACCACCGCAGCGCGCCTCGCTGCTGACCAAAGCCCTCTATCGCGTCGCCAAGCGCCGCTTCGGCGAGGTGCCCGAACCGTTCGCCGTCGCGGCGCACCATCCCCGGCTGATGCTGGCCAACGTCGTACACGAAGGCATGCTGCAGTCCGGCTCGAAGAAGTTGCCCACCAGCGTGCGCGAGCTCGCGGTGTTCTGGACCGCCCGCACCGTCGGCTGCTCATGGTGCGTCGACTTCGGCTCCATGCTGCAACGTCTCGATGGCCTCGACGTCGACCGGCTCAAGCACATCGACGAGTACGCGACGTCGCCACTGTTCTCCGACGACGAACGCGCCGCGATCGCCTACGCCGACGCGATGACCACCGACCCGCACACCATCACCGACGAGCAGGTCGACGACCTCAAGCACCGATTCGGCGATGACGGCGTCATCGAGCTGACCTATCAGATCGGTGTGGAGAACATGCGGGCGCGGATGTACTCAGCGCTCGGCATCACCGAACAGGGCTTCAGTTCCGGCGACGCGTGCCGGGTCCCGTGGCTCACCGATGACGCAGCGGTGAACCCGTGAACTTGTCGGGGTTGGCGATATCCCAGATGGCACCGATTCTCCCGTCGCGCACCGTCATCGCCGTCACCCGAGCCATCAGTTCGGGATAGCCGTCGGTGGCCGGGGCGCCCTCGGTGTAGCTGCCGACCTGACCGTTGATCAAGGCCAGTTGCGCCCCGGCCAGCCAGTTCGGCCCGTAGCGCCGCGCCAGGCCGAACAGGAACCGGGCGACCTTGTCGGGGCCGTGGATCACCCGTGCTGCGGTCGGTGCGCGACGGTTCGAGTCGCCGGTGAACGTGACGTCTGGATGTAAAAGCCGCACAACGGCGTCCATCTCACCGGCGGCGAGCGCAGCCATCAGCGCGCCGACCACCTCGTTGTGAGCGTCGTCGGGCGCCGGCGGCGGCGCATCCGCCACGGCGCGACGCGCCCGCGACGCCAGTTGTCGCGCCGCTGAATCGCTCACGCCGAGCACCTCGGCGATCTCACCGAACGGCACCGCGAAGCCGTCGTGCAGCACGAACGCCACCCGCTGGTCCGGGCTCAGCCGCTCGAGCACCACCATCGCGGCGAACCTCGCGTCTTCGCCGGCGACCACCGCCGCCAGCGGGTCGTCACCGTCCAGCGCGGTGACCACCGGCTCCGGCAGCCATTCGCCCACATAGGTTTCTCGACGGTGCGCCGCCGACCGCAGCCGGTCGAGACCGAGGCGGCTGACGACCGTCGTCAGCCACGCCCGCAGGTCTCTGATGGACTCCTGGCGGGCGCCGTTCCAGCGCAGCCAGGCGTCCTGCACGATGTCCTCGGCGTCGGCCACCGTGCCCGTGAGCCGGTAGGCGACGGACAGCAGGTGCGGCCGTAGCTCCTCGAACTCGTCGATCCGCGTACTCGCGGTCATCCCCACACCCTAAGTTCTCACCGACGCCACGACCAACAGACAGGCTTGGCATAGCTACGCGATCCTGTAGTCACAATGCGTCCAGGCGAGTGATTTCATGGTCACAGTTGCTGCGTACGACGGATTCCGTGCACAATCACTGACATGCCTAGCCCGGGCGCGACATTCGCGCTCGATGACCTGAACAAGCAGATCATCGAGGAACTCCAACGGGACGGCCGCCGCTCATACGCCGGCATCGGCAAGGCGGTCGGCCTATCCGAGGCCGCCGTCCGTCAGCGGGTCCAGCGCATGGTCGACGCGGGGGTCATGCAGATCGTCGCGGTCACCGACCCGCTGCAGTTGGGCTTCGCCCGCCAGGCGATGATCGGCATCCGCTGCACCGGCGACACCACCAAGGTGGCCGAGAAGCTCGCCAACATCGAGTCGGTCGACTACGTGGTGCTGACCGCCGGGTCCTTCGACGTCATCGTCGAGGTCGTCTGCTCCGACGACGACGACCTGCTCGAACTCCTCAACACCCAGATCCGCGCCCTGTCCGAAGTGATATCCACCGAGACACTCGTTTACCTGAAACTCGTCAAGCAGCAATACAACTGGGGTACCCGATGACAACAACCGATGTCGTGCAGGATCTTTCGGTCGATCTCGATGCGAAGGCCCGCCGCCACCTGTGGGGGCACTTCGCCCGCCACGGTGCCGGCATCACGCCTCCGGTCATCACCCGCGGCGAGGGCATCACGATCTGGGACAGCAACGGCAAGAGCTACATCGACGGCCTGTCAGGGCTTTTCGTCGTCCAGGTCGGCCACGGCCGCCAGGAACTCGCGGAGGCCGCGGCCAAGCAGGCCGAACAGTTGGCGTACTTCCCGCTCTGGTCCTATGCGACGCCGACGGCGATCGAACTCGCCGAGCGGATCGCCGGCTACGCTCCCGGTGATCTGAACCGGGTGTTCTTCACCACCGGCGGCGGCGAGGCCGTCGAGTCGGCGTGGAAGCTGGCCAAGAACTACTTCAAGCTGACCGGCAAACCCGGTAAGCACAAAGTGGTTTCACGTGCGATCGCCTACCACGGCACACCGCAGGGCGCGTTGGCCATCACCGGCCTGCCGATGTTCAAGGCGCCGTTCGAGCCGCTGACACCGGGCGGCTTCCGGGTTCCGAACACGAACTTCTACCGTGCGCCCGCACCGTATGCGACCGACGAGAAGGCGTTCGGACAGTACTGCGCCGACCGCATCGCCGAGGCCATCGAGTTCGAGGGGCCCGACACCGTCGCCGCCGTCTTCCTCGAACCGGTGCAGAACGCGGGCGGCTGTTTCCAGCCTCCGCCAGGCTATTTCGAGCGGGTACGGGAGATCTGCGACGAGTACGACGTGCTGCTGGTTTCCGACGAGGTGATCTGCGCCTTCGGCCGGATCGGCTCCATGTTCGCCTGTGACGACTTCGGCTACGTGCCCGACATCATCACCTGCGCAAAGGGTTTGACCTCGGGATATTCTCCGATCGGCGCGATGATCGCCAGCGACCGGCTGTTCGAGCCGTTCGACGATGGTAAGACCACATTCGCGCACGGGTACACCTTCGGCGGGCACCCGGTGTCATCGGCGGTGGGGTTGGCCAACCTCGACATCTTCGAGCGCGAGGGCCTCAACGACCACGTCAAGGAGAACGCCCCGCGGCTACGGGCCACCCTCGAGCAGCTCTGCGACCTGCCGATCGTCGGCGACATCCGCGGCGATGGCTACTTCTACGGCATCGAGTTGGTCAAAGACAAGGCCACCAAGGAGACCTTCGATGACGAGGAGTCCGAGCGGCTGCTGCGCGGATTCCTCACCCCCGCGCTGTTCGAGGCCGGCCTGTACTGCCGCGCCGACGACCGCGGCGACCCCGTCGTTCAGTTGGCGCCGCCGTTGATCACCGGCCAGCAGGAGTTCGACGCGATCTACGAGATCATGCGCGGCGTGCTCGACGAAGCGGGCCGGCGTATCTAGGGCGACGGCAGCTCGACGGCGTCTCTCGTTCGACTGGCGTAGCGTCGGTCGGGTGCCGACGCCGTCACCCAAGCCGCCGATCGATCCCGTCCGCTGGCAACCGCCGCCCGTCGAACCGCTGCCCAATCTGCCGCGAGCCGACCTGGCCGTCGTGCCGCTGCCCGGAGAGGCGCCCGAGGATGTGGTCGTCGACGCCGACGGCGCCCTGTGGACCGGCCTCATCGACGGTCGCATCCTGCGGATCCCGCCCACCGGCGGCGACCCGGTGGTGGTCGCCACCACCGCAGGTCGACCGCTGGGCATGCAGGTGGCGCACGACGGCCGAATACTGGTGTGCACCAGCCCCGGTGGACTGCTGTCCCTCGATCCGGTCAGCGGTGCGCTGGACACGCTCGTCGCCGAAGTCGACGATCGGCGTCTGATGTTCTGTTCGAACGTCACCCAATCACCGGACGGCACAATCTATTTCACCGAATCGACGAGCGCCTTCGACTACGCCAACTTCAAGGGGGCCGTGATGGAGGCGCGCCCGCGCGGCAGCCTGTTCCGGCGCGACGCCGGCGGCACCGTGCTCACCGCGGTGGCCGGTCTGTACTTCGCCAACGGCGTGACCCCGACCGCCGACGGGTCGGCGCTGGTGTTCGCCGAGACGATGGGACGACGGTTGTCGAAGTACTGGCTGACCGGTGAGCGCGCCGGGTCGGTGACACCGCTGCGGGAGAACCTGCCCGGCCACCCCGACAACCTGTCCACCGGCGCCGACGGCCGTATCTGGTGCGCGATGGTCTCACCGCTCAACGCCGCCGCCGAATGGCTGGCCCCGCGCTGGCCGGCGCTGCGCAAGTTGTTGTGGAAGCTGCCCGACAAGTTGCAACCCCAGATCAAGCCCGAGGTGTGGGCGGTGGCGTTCGACCCCGACAGCGGCGACGTCGTCGCGGGCATTCGCACCGAGCATCCACAGTTCGGCATGGTCACCGGCCTGGTCGAGGCCAACGGGCGACTTTGGATGGGCAGCATCGGCTTCCCGGCAGTCGCGCATGCCGACCTCGCCGCGCTGTCCCTGCCGTGAAGCAAACGCCACAAGAGAAACTTAAGTAACACCAGTCACAGCGCGCCTCCGTGGCATCGCCTCCCTCGAGGCCTAATCTGCGCTCACGATGGCGAAGTATCGGATCCCATTGCAGCGCGCCGCGGTGCTGGCCGCGGCCTTGTTCGTGGCGGCGGCGCCGGCGGTGGCAAGCGCGCAGCCGCCCGCGGCGCCAGAAGCCAGCGCGTGCCCGTACCGCGAGGTGACCCCGCCCGCGGTTGACGCCTCCGAGGTGCCCAAACCCGGTGACGCGCCGCCCGCTCCACTGCCCGTACCCGCGACGCCGCTCGGCGGCGAGAAGTTGTCCGGCTGCGGCATCATCACCGCACCGGGGACGCCGCCACTGCCGAACGACATCTCCGCCGAGGCGTGGGTCGTCGCCGACCTCGACACCGGCGACGTCATCGCCGCCAAGGACCCGCACGGGCGGCACCGGCCCGCCAGCATCGTCAAGGTCCTGGTCGCCATGCAGGCGATCAAGGACCTACCAATTCACAAGGTGGTCGCGGGCACGGCCGACGACGCCGCCCAGGAGGGCACCAAGGTCGGGGTGGGCGAGGACGGCCACTACTCGATCAACGACCTGCTGCACGGGCTGCTCATGTACTCGGGCAACGACGCGGCCTATGCGCTGGCGCGGCAACTCGGCGGCTGGGACGCCACGCTGAGCAAGCTCAACGACCTGGCCCGCAAACTGGGCGGCCTCGACACGCGGGTCGCGACACCATCCGGCCTCGACGGGCCCGGGATGAGCACCTCGGCCTATGACATGGCGCTGTTCTACCGCTACGCCTGGCGCAACCCGATCTTCGCCGACGTGGTGGCGACCCGCTCGTTCGACTTCCCCGGCCGCGGCGACGTCGGCTATCCGATCGAGAACGACAACAAGTTGCTGCTCAACTATCCGGGCGCGATGGGCGGCAAGACCGGCTACACCGACGACGCCGGCCAGACGTTCGTCGGCGCGGCCGAGCGTGACGGCCGCCGGCTGGTTGCCGTCCTGCTGAAGGGCACCCGCCAGCCGATCGCGCCGTGGGAGCAGGCCGCGCATCTGCTGGACTACGGCTTCGCCACGGCCCCGGGCACCAGCGTCGGCACACTTATCGAACCCGATCCGTCGCTGACGGGGCGGAAGTCAGATGACGCCGCCAACCCCGCAGTGAACGCCGCCCCGATGATCTCGGATGTGGACGCCCTGCCGGTGCGGGTGGGCGTCGCGGTCGTCGGCAGCGTGATCGTGTTCTCGCTCATCATGGGTGCCCGGTCGCTGAACCGCCGGCCGACGATCTAGGCCCACCGACCCAACAGCTGCTCGGCCCCGACGCAGAGCCGTTCGATGACCTCTGCCGCAGATCGCGATTCGCGGACCATGCCGACGCCTTGCCCGGCGTTGACGGGCGCCACCCGGTAATCCTCGGCAGCCGCGGCCGCGGCGAGCTCAGCCCGCGCTTCGGTGCCCACCAGGTCTTCGCGGCCGTCGAACCGCCCGACGAAATCGTTGTGCAGTACACGTTCGGGAAGCGTTGTAGGCCAAGGGTATTGCTGCGCAACATCGAACACCCGGGTCGTCACCGTGTCGTCGCCGGAGGCGGCCAGCAGCATGTCTCGCGTCGCCGCCGAGGTCGCGGCCTCGGTGCAGGTGCTGAACACCGTGCCCAGCCAAGCCCCGGACGCACCGGCGGCGAGCACCGCGGCCAGGCCGCGGGCCGAGGCGATACCACCGGCCCCCAGCACCGGCACGTCCACTGCGTCGAGTACCTCGGTGAGCAACGGCAGGGTGCCGACGCGCGGCTCGCCGTGCCCGCCGCCTTCGGCACCCCGCGCCACGAGTACATCGACCCCGGCGTCTGCGGCTCGTCGCGCCCCCGCCACGTCGGCCACCTGCGCGGCCGCCGGAACACCGGCGTCATGCGCCCGGCTCACCCACGACCAGTCCTCGCCGAAGCTGACCGAGAGCAGGGCCGGTCTCGCGGCGAGTGCGACCTCGAGCAGTTCGGGCTCGGCCATCATCACCCAATGCACGAGACCGATTCCGAAGCGAAGCCCGGCAACGTGGGGTAGTTCGGCCGACAGCTTCGCGGCGGTCGCCGAACTACCCATCCCGATCATGCCGAGCCCGCCCGCGCGCGACACCGCAGCCGCCAGGGCACCCCCGGCGGTACCGCCCATCGGGGCGTTGACGATCGGTACTTGCAGACCCATCTCGCGGGACCACGGCGTCGACAGAGGCACGGGTCGCGACGTTACTCGTTTGCTAGCGTCGTAAGCGTCAGCAGGTGACACCGGACGAGGGACGCCGTACCCGGCCAGCGACAAGACGGCGTGTGTGGAGGTGTTACATGGCTTGGCTCATCCTCATAGTCTCTGGTGCGTTCGAGTCGGTGTGGGCGGTCGCGCTCAGCAAGTCCGAAGGCTTCACCCGTCCCGTACCGATAGCGGTTTTCGTTGTGGCACTGATCATCTCGATGGGCGGCTTGGGAATCGCACTGCGCGATCTGCCCGTCGGCACCGGTTACGCGGTGTGGGTGGGTGTCGGCGCGGCACTCACGGTCATTTACGCGCTGGTCACCGGCCAGGAAAGCGCCTCGGTGATCAAGGTGGCGTTGCTACTGGGCATCATCGGCTGCGTGATCGGCCTGCAAGTGGTCAGCCAAGGTCACTGACGCCGGCGCATACGCGAAACCCCGAGCGCGCCAAGCGCTCCCGCTGCGGCAGCGGTCAGCAGCCCGCCGACACCGACACCTTCGTGCACCTGCACCCGCGGGGCGATCTGCGCCAGCCCGGGCGGGTCGACGGGTGCGGCCTCCACGTTCTCTTTCGCCGTCGCCGCCCACGCCGTCGCGAACAGGATCAGCCGGGCGGTGATGTAGGCGAACACCATCAGCCCCAGCACCGGACCGAACGTGGCCCCGGCGGGTCCGTTCACGACCGATCGCAGATAGATCGAGGCCACCTGCTTGAAAACCTCGAAACTCACCGCGGCGAACAAACCCGCCCGCAGCGCGGAGCGGAAGCTGATCGACTCGCGGGGCAGTCGAGCGATGATCCAGGTGAACAGCAGCCAGGCGATCAGCACCGAGACCGTCAGCGACACCACGCGAAGCAGGATGCTCATACCTGGAACGTCCTCCAGCCCAAGCCATTCCGCTGCCTTCCTGGCCAACCCGGAGCTGCTCACGACGGTCAAGGCGACGGTGAGGGCGATCGCGAGGAAAAGGCCGGCGATGGCGACGAGGTCCGACAGCTTGGTGCGCAGGAAGCCCGGGGGGTCGCGGCGCGACAGGCCCCACATCTGGCTCAGCGCCTCACGCAGGTTGGCCATCCAGCCGAGCCCGGCCCACGCCGCGGTGAGCAGCCCGATGACCCCGACCGATGTCCGGGACTCGATCGCCGAGTCCATCAGCTCGACCAGCTGGGTCGCCACGTTCCCGGACACCGACGTCCTGATCCGGTCCTGTATCTCGGCGAGCAGCTCGGGTTGGCTGACCAGGACGAAACCGGCGATGGCGAATCCGACCATCAGCAGCGGGAACATGGCGAAGACCGTGAAGTAGGTGATGCCTGCGGCGTAGAAGTCGCCCTTGCTGTCCTTATAGCGCTCCTGGGCCCGCATGATGTGGTCGAACCAGACGTACCGCGTGCGCAGCCGGTCGACGAACCCCGGCTTGTCCTGCTCCTCGGTCGGCTTCGATTCCCGATCCGGCTCCGCCGGTGCCATGAGAGCCTCCCAAACGCTTCAGTCGCGTGGCTGCAGAAACCCTAACCGGTCATATACCCGCTGAAGTGTTTTCGCAGACACGTCGCGGGCCCGCTCGGCGCCGGCCGCCAGTACCGATTCAAGTTCGGCGGGGTCGCCGAGCAGTTCGTCGACCCTGGCCTTGATCGGGCTGACGAATTCGACCACGGCCTCCGCGGTGTCGGACTTCAGGTCGCCGTACCCACGCCCGACGTAACCGTCGACGAGCTTTTCGACGTCGGTCCCGGTGACCGCCGATTGGATGGTCAGCAGGTTCGACACGCCGGGTTTGGCCGCAGGGTCGTAGCGCACCTCGCGCTCGCTGTCGGTGACCGCCGAGCGGATCTTCTTGGCCGACGCTTTCGGATCGTCGAGCAGGCTGATCAAACCGGCCTCGGTGCCGGCGGACTTGCTCATCTTCGACGTCGGATCCTGCAGGTCGTAGATCTTTGCCGTCGCCTTCGGGATCATCGGCTCGGGAATGACGAAGGTGTCCGGGAAGCGCGAGTTGACCCGTTGCGCGACGTCGCGCGCCAACTCCAGGTGCTGGCGCTGGTCCTCGCCGACCGGCACCAGTTCGGTGTCGTAGAGAAGCACGTCGGCGGCCATCAGCACCGGATAGGTGAACAGCCCGACGGTGGTGGCCTCGCTGCCTTCCTTCTGCGACTTGTCCTTGAACTGCGTCATCCGCGACGCCTGACCGAAGCCGGTGAAACAGCCCAGCACCCAAGACAGTTCGGCATGGGCCGGGACATGACTCTGCACAAAGATCGTGCTGCGGACCGGGTCGATGCCGAGCGCCAGATACTGCGCGGCCGTGACCAGGGTGCGCCGCCGCAGCCGGTCGGGGTCCTGCGGGATCGTGATCGCGTGCAGGTCCACCACGCAGAAGAACGCGTCGTGGTCGTCCTGCAGGCCGACCCACTGCTGGATCGCACCCAGCGCGTTGCCGAGGTGGAGCGAATCGGAGGTGGGTTGCACACCGGAGAAGACGACAGGTTGCGCGGAACTGCTCATGATCACCCGATCATTTCACGCGACCGGTACTCGACCGTCACCGGCGCGTGGTCCGACCAGCGCAGCGCATAGGCCTCGGCGCGCTCCACCCGCGCGCTCACGGCCCGCGCCGCGAGACCGCGCGTGGCCAACTGGTAGTCGATACGCCAGCCGGCGTCGTTGTCGAAGGCGCGGCCCCGCCACGACCACCACGCATACGGGCCCGGCTGATCGGGGTGCAACTCACGGACCACGTCGACCCAACCCGAGGCGAGGAGTTCGGTGAGCCACTGCCGTTCGCTCGGCAGGAACCCCGACTTCTTGATGTTGCCCTTCCAGTTCTTGATGTCGTTCTCCGTGTGGGCGATGTTCCAGTCGCCGCAGACCACGGCATCGCGGTTGGTGAGCGTCGCCATCCGCGTGGCCAGCTCCGCCATGAACCGCTCCTTCTCGCGCTGGCGGTCGGTCTCGGCCTCGCCGGTCTGCACGTAGACGCTCGCGACCGTCGCGCCCGCGGTGTCGACCTCCAGATAGCGGCCGTGGGCGCCGAACTCGTCGGATTCCAGCGACCGCGACGCCGCGATCGGGTGCCGCGACAGCACCGCGACGCCGCTTCGGCCCTTGAGGTGTGGCTCCGCGGACACCAGCTGCCAACCATCGGCCAGGGCGGGCGCCAGCGCCGTCGCCAACTGGGCGTCGTCGGCGCGGGTCTCCTGCAGGCAGACCACATCCGCGGTCGTCGATGCCAGCCACGGCAGCAGGCCGAGGTTATCCGCCGAGCGGTGTTTGACGGCGGCGCGGATCCCATTGACGTTGACGGTGCTGACGATCACGGCAGGCAGGTTATCCAACGGCCGAATGCGCTTGACGGTACCGCCGGTATCGCCTTAATGTCGGGTTGATGACCGAGCGCGCACCGATCCACGTCGGCACTGGCGAGCCCATCCTTTTGCTACACCCGTTCATGATGTCGCAGAACGTGTGGAAAAAGGTCGTCCCGCTGATTGCTGGAATGGATCCCGCCGACCCGTCGGCTGCACTTGATGTCGCCGACCCGTCGGCTTCACTCGATGTCGCCGACCCGTCGGCTCGGGCCGCCGGCCGCTACGAGGTGTACGCCCCCACCATGCCCGGGCACAACGGCGGCGTGAAGGGGCACCGCTTCCTCGACACCGCCGAGTTGGCCGACGACATGGAACGCAGGCTCGATGCGCTCGGCTGGGACACCGCACACATCGTCGGCAACTCGCTCGGCGGCTGGGTGGCCTTCGAGTTGCAACGCCGCGGCAGGGCCCGCACGCTGACCGGTATCGCCCCGGCGGGCGGCTGGAGTCGGTACACACCCGCCAAGTTCGAGATCGTCGGCAAGTTCCTGGCCGGCTTCCCGGTATGGCTGTTCACGCTCGCTTTCCGGCAACAGGTCCTGAAGTTGCCGTTTACCCGATACCTCGCCCACTTCCCGATCAGCGCCAGCCCGGACCGACTGTCCGACGACGACCTCGTCGACATCATCGACGACGTCACCCACTGCCCCGCCTACTACCAGCTGCTGGTGAAGTCGCTGCTGACGCCGGGCCTGCTGGAATTGGCCGAAGCCCAGTGCCCGACCCACCTGGTGATCTGCGAGAAGGATCGCGTGCTGCCGCATCCGCGGTTCACCCGCCATTTCACCCAGCATCTGCCGGAGAGCACGACGATCACGCACCTCGACGACGTCGGCCACATCCCGATGTTCGAGGCACCGCAGCGCGTCGCCGACCTGATCGTCGACTTCGTCGATCGTTACGCGTCGCCAGCCCGAGAAGATCCCCCTAGGGAGGCGCTCGGCGGTTAGAGCTGTGTCACCGGCTCCGACGTGGCGCCCTCCAACACCGAGTTCAACGTCTTGCTGGGGCGCATGACGGCGGTGGTCTTCTCGCGGTCCGGGTAGTAGTAGCCACCGATGTCGACCGAATCCCCCTGCACCTCAGCGAGTTCGTTGACGATCTTGTCCTCGTTCTCGGCCAGCGACTTGGCCAGGTCCGCGAAGTGGTCGGCCAGCTCCTTGTCCTCGGTCTGGTCGGCGAGTTCCTGGGCCCAGTACATCGCGAGGTAGAACTGGCTGCCGCGGTTGTCGAGCTCACCGGTCTTGCGCGACGGACCCTTGTTGTTGTCCAACAGCTTTCCGATCGCGGAGTCCAGCGTCTTACCCAGCAGCACGGCCCGCTTGTTGTCGGTCTTGCGTCCCACATCCTCGAAACACGCTCCGAGGGCGAGGAATTCACCGAGCGAGTCCCAGCGCAGGTGGTTCTCCTCGACCAGCTGGTGGACGTGCTTGGGCGCCGAGCCACCCGCGCCGGTCTCGTACATGCCGCCACCGGCCATCAGCGGCACGATCGACAGCATCTTCGCGCTCGTGCCCAGTTCCAGGATCGGGAACAGGTCGGTCAGGTAGTCGCGCAGGATGTTTCCGGTCACCGCGATGGTGTCCTGCCCGCGGATCAACCGTTCGAGCGTGTATCGCATCGCCCATACCTGCGGCATGATCTGGATGTGTAGGTCTTCGGTGTCGTGGTCGTTGAGGTACTCCTTGACCTTCTTCCGCAGCTCCACCTCGTGCGGGCGCTCGGTGTCGAGCCAGAACAACGCGGTCATCCCCGAGGCCCGCGCCCTGGTGACGGCGAGTTTCACCCAGTCGCGGATCGCGGCGTCCTTGACCACCGGCATGCGCCAGATGTCGCCGGTCTCGACGTTCTGGCTCAGCAGTACCTCACCGGTGTCGATGTCGACGATGTTGGCGACGCCGTCCTCGGGGATCTCGAATGTCTTGTCGTGGCTGCCGTATTCCTCGGCCTTCTGCGCCATCAGGCCGACGTTGGGAACGGTGCCCATGGTGGTCGGGTCGAACTGGCCGTGGGTCTTACAGAAGTTGACCATCTCTTGATAGATGCGGCTGAACGTGGACTCGGGGTTGACCGCCTTGGTGTCCTTGGTCCGCCCGTCGGCGCCGTACATCTTGCCGCCGAGCCGGATCATGGCCGGCATCGATGCGTCAACGATGACGTCGCTGGGCGAGTGGAAGTTGGTGATACCGCGGGCCGAATCGACCATCGCCAGTTCGGGCCGGTGCTCGTGCACGGCGTGGATGTCCTGGACGATCTCCTCGCGCTGTGAGGCGGGCAACGTCGCGATCTTGTCGTAGAGATCGCTCATGCCGTTGTTGACGTTGACCCCGAGGTCATCGAGCACCTGCTGATGCTTGGCGAACGCCTCCCGGTAGAAGACCTTCACCGCGTGGCCGAACACGATGGGGTGCGACACCTTCATCATCGTGGCCTTCACGTGAAGGGAGAACATCACGCCGGTCTTGTACGCATCCTCGATCTGCTCTTCGAAGAACTCGCACATCGCCTTGCGGCTCATGAACATGCTGTCGATGATGTCGCCGTCGCCGAGCGCCACTTCCGGCTTGAGCACGATGGTCTCGCCGGCCCGGCCGTCTTTCGGGCTGGTCTCCAGCACCATCTTGACCTTGCGGTCCTTGTCGAGGGTCATCGACTTCTCGCCGTGATAGAAGTCGCCCTTCTTCATGGTCGCCACGTGGGTACGCGACGCCTGCGACCACTCCCCCATGCTGTGCGGATGCTTACGCGCATACTCCTTGACCGCCTTGGGCGCGCGCCGATCCGAGTTGCCCTGCCGTAGAACGGGATTGACCGCGCTGCCCAGCACCTTGGCGTAGCGGTCCTTGATCTCTTTTTCCTCGTCGTTCTTCGGATCGCCCGGATACTCCGGAAGGTCGTAGCCCTTGGACTTGAGCTCCTTGATCGCGGCCAGCAGTTGGGGCACCGAGGCGCTGATGTTGGGCAGCTTGACGATGTTGGTGTCCGACTCATGGGTGAGGTCGCCGAGGCGGGCCAGGTTGTCGGGCACCCGCTGCTCTTCGGTCAGCCGGTCGGAGAACTCGGCGAGGATGCGCGCGGCCACCGAGATGTCGCTGGTCTCGACGTTGATGCCCGCCGGTTCGGTGAACGTGCGAATGATCGGCAGGAACGCGTAGGTCGCCAGCAGCGGCGCCTCGTCGGTCAGCGTGTAGATGATGGTCGGCTGCTCGGCAGTCATTGTGGGGTTCTCCCGGCTCGCTAGTCGGTCAGTCGACTACCAGTATTGCCCCGTACCGGAGGCTCTGTGTGAGCCAGGGGGTCCGGCGGCAGGGGGCGTGATCCGCTACCGGTCAGTAGGTTGACGCGAGCGTCGCCGCGATGCCTCGCTGGCACGACGCCGGGGACGTGAGATACGCTTCTCAACGGTCATGAGCGCCAGCGACAAGCCCCGGCTTGCTGGCCGGCAACCCTCCAACCGCGGTGGGGTGCCCCGGGTGATGACCAGGTTGAGTAACCGCTAACGAGCGGGTGCCGGCAAGCGCGGGTCCGTTGACACGGGCCCCCAGAGACAGATGGAGGTCCGTTCCGCATGAGCGCGTCAGATGATCCGACTTCGCCCGATGGTCGCTCCGACGAGCCTCGCCCCGAAAACTGGGCATTCGAGACCAAACAGGTGCACGCCGGCCAGACCCCGGACAGCGCGACCAACGCTCGTGCGCTGCCGATCTACCAGACCACGTCGTACACGTTCAACAGCACCGATCACGCCGCGGCGCTGTTCGGCCTCGCCGAGCCCGGCAACATCTACACCCGGATCATGAACCCGACGACGGACGTCGTCGAACAGCGCGTCGCTGCGCTCGAGGGCGGGGTGGCCGCCCTGTTCCTGTCGTCCGGTCAGGCCGCGTCGACGTTCGCGATCCTGAACATCGCCGCCGCCGGCGACCACGTCGTGTCCAGCCCTCGGCTGTACGGCGGCACCTACAACCTGTTCCACTACTCGCTGCCGAAACTGGGCATTGAGGTCAGCTTCGTCGAGGATCCCGACGAACTCGACTCGTGGCGCGCCGCGGCCCGGCCGAACACCAAGGCGTTCTTCGCCGAGACGATCTCCAATCCGCAGATCGACGTCCTCGACATCCCGAACGTCGCCGCGGTCGCCCACGACGCGGGGGTGCCGCTGATCGTCGACAACACCATCGCCACGCCGTACCTGATCCAGCCGCTGAGCTACGGCGCCGACATCGTCGTGCACTCGGCCACCAAGTACCTCGGCGGGCACGGCGCGGCGATCGCGGGCGTGATCGTCGACGGCGGCACATTCGACTGGACCAACGGAAAGTTCCCGGGCTTCACCGAAGCGGACCCCAGCTACCACGGCGTGGTGTTCGCCGAACTGGGGCCGCCCGCCTATGCGCTCAAGGCGCGCGTGCAACTGCTGCGCGACCTGGGTTCGGCGGCGTCACCGTTCAATGCCTTCCTGGTGGCCCAGGGAGTCGAAACGCTGAGCCTGCGCGTCGAGCGTCATGTGCAGAACGCGCAGCAGGTCGCCGAGTACCTGGCCGATCGCGAAGACGTCATCTCGGTCAACTACGCCGGGCTGCCGTCGTCGCCGTGGTACGAATTGGGAAAGAAGTTGGCGCCCAGGGGGACTGGCGCGGTGCTCGCGTTCGAGCTGGCCGGCGGCGTGGAGGCGGGCAAGGCCTTCGTCAACGCGCTGACGCTGCACAGCCATGTCGCCAACATCGGCGACGTGCGGTCGCTGGTGATCCACCCGGCGTCGACGACCCACGCACAGCTGTCTGCCGAGGAGCAGTTGGCCACCGGTGTCACGCCGGGGCTGGTGCGCCTGGCGGTCGGCATCGAGGGCATCGAAGACATCCTGGCGGATGTGGAGCAGGGCTTCGCAGCCGCCAAGCCGTTCAGCTCCGCGGGGGCGAGCGACCCCAAAACCACGGCAGCGTTCTGATGACGGTCTTTGAGGTGGAAGCCGACATGCCACTGCTCAACCTGCCCGCCGAAGGCGAGATCGGCGTCGTCGACATCGGATCACTGACGCTGGAGAACGGCGCGGTCATCGACGACGTCCAGATCGCCGTACAGCGCTGGGGTGAGCTGTCGCCGAACCGCGACAACGTGGTGATGGTGCTGCACGCGCTGACCGGCGATTCGCACATCACCGGCCCGGCAGGACCGGACCATCCGACCCCGGGCTGGTGGGACGGCGTGGCGGGTCCGGGCGGCCCGATCGACACCGACCGCTGGTGTGCGGTGGCCACCAATGTGCTCGGCGGATGCCGCGGCTCGACCGGCCCGAGTTCGCTGCATCCGGACGGTAAGGCGTGGGGCTCGCGATTTCCGCTCGTCTCCATCCGGGATCAGGTCGAAGCGGACATCGCCGCGCTGGAGTTCCTCGGTATCAGCGAGGTCGCCGCGGTGGTCGGCGGCTCGATGGGCGGCGCCAGGGCGTTGGAGTGGATGATCGGACATCCCGACAAGGTGCGCTCGGCGCTGGTGCTCGCGGTCGGCGCGCGGGCCACCGCCGACCAGATCGGCACCCAGAGTTCGCAGATCGCCGCGATCAAAGCCGACCCGAACTGGCAGAACGGCGACTACTACGGCACCGGCCTGTCCCCCGGCCTCGGCATGGAGATCGCGCGCCGGTTCGCCCACCTGACGTATCGCGGCGAGGTCGAGCTCGACAATCGGTTCGGCGCCGATCCGCAGGACGGCGAAGACCCGACGGCCGGCGGTCGCTACGCGGTGCAGAGCTATCTGGAACACCAGGGCCGAAAGCTGGTGTCCCGCTTCGACGCAGGCACGTACGTGACGCTCACCGAGTCGCTGTCGAGCCACGACGTGGGCCGCAACCGCGGCGGCATCGAGGCTGCCTTGCGCGGCTGCCGGGTGCCCACGGTGGTCGGTGGCATCACCTCGGACCGGCTCTACCCGCTGCGTCTGCAGGAGGAGTTGGCCGCGTTGTTGCCGGGTTGCGCCAAACTCGAAGTCGTGAAGTCGATCTACGGACACGACGGCTTCCTGGTGGAGACCGACGCGGTGTACGAACTCATCCGCCAGACACTGGAGCTGGCAGCAAAATGACGGCGAAATGACGGTGCGGTGACCCGCTCCGAGCAGGTCCGCTCGCTGTCCTTCGGCGCGGAAGCCGCGGCGTACGAGCGAGGCAGACCGTCGTATCCGCCCGAAGCGATCGACTGGCTATTGCCGCAGGGCGCCGCCAAGGTGCTCGACCTCGGCGCCGGCACCGGCAAGCTGACGACCCGGCTGGTCGAGCGTGGCCTCGACGTGGTCGCCGTCGATCCGATCCCGGAAATGCTTGAGCTGCTGAGCAGTTCGCTACCCGACACGCCCGCGTTGCTCGGCACCGCCGAAGAGATCCCGCTGCCCGACGACAACGTCGACGCCGTGCTGGTGGCCCAGGCGTGGCACTGGTTCGATCCCGAGCGGGCCGTCAAAGAGGTGGCGCGGGTGTTGCGGCCCGGCGGCCGGCTGGGACTGGTGTGGAATACCCGCGACGAGCGACTGGGTTGGGTGAAGGATCTGGGTCGCATCATCGGTCACGAGGACGATCCGTTCAACAGCACCGTGTCGCTGCCCGAGCCGTTCACCGACATCGAGCGTCATCAGGTCGAGTGGACCAACTACCTGACCCCGCAGGCCCTCATCGACCTGGTCGCCTCGCGCAGCTACTGCATCACCTCGCCGGAGAAGGTGCGTACCAGGACACTGGACCGCGTCCGCGACCTGTTGACCACCCATCCGGCGCTGGCCAACTCGACCGGGCTGGCGCTGCCCTACGTCACGGTGTGCATCCGCGCCTCGCTGGCCTGACGTCGAAACCGACGTTTCGGCGGAAAAGCTCGAGTAAACCCCGCCTGAACGCCGGACTCGGCGCGTGCCGAGCCTCAGCTAGTGCCCAGCGGGTCGATGGTCCAGGCGATGTAGAGCATCGTCGCGCTGACCACCGCGGTGGTGACGAAATCGACGCCCTTGCTACGCACCGCGAGCAGACCCGCGCGGTCGTCGCTGAGCGCCAGGCGCAGCGCCGCGGCGACACCGACCCCGATCGCCATCACCAGCGCGCCGCGCCGCCAGTAGCCCCCGACCACCAATACGAAAGCAGCGAGGAAGGTCACGCCGACCGACCAGAACGGCCACTGGCCGGCGAAAACCTTGCGCGCGAACTCCTTTGGTGTCACGTAGCGGCCAATGTCACCGGCGCTTCGCGCGAGCGTCCCCAGCCGTTCGGGCGGGCGCCCTCATCGCTGCTCTGCGCGTTCGACCACGTTGGTGAGCAGGAACGCGCGGGTCAGCGGTCCGACACCACCGGGGTTCGGCGAGACGTGGCCGGCGACCTCCCAGACGCCCGGATGCGCGTCGCCAACGAGCTTGCCGTTCTCGTCTCGACTGACCCCGACATCGATGACGGCCGCACCGGGGCGCACCATCTCGGCTGTCACCATGTGCGGCATACCGGCCGCGGCGATGACGATGTCGGCCTCGCGGGCCAGCTCCGGAAGATGGCGGGTCGCGGTGTGACACAGCGTCACCGTCGCGTTCTCCGAGCGACGGGTCAGCAGCAGTCCGAGCGGACGGCCCACCGTCACACCGCGGCCGATCACGACCACATGGGCGCCGGCGATCTCCACCTCATAGCGGCGCAGCAGGTGCACGATGCCGCGCGGCGTGCACGGCAGCGGTGCCGGTTCGCCCAGCACCAGCCGGCCGAGGTTGGTCGGATGCAGACCGTCGGCATCCTTATCCGGGTCCACCCGCTCCAGGGCGGCGTTCTCATTGAGGTGCTTGGGCAGCGGCAACTGCACGATGTAGCCGGTGCACTCCGGGTTGGCGTTGAGTTCGTCGATGGTCTCGTCGAGCTTGGCCTGGCTGATGTCGGCCGGCAGATCGCGCCGGATGGAATTGATGCCGACCTTCGCGCAGTCGGAGTGCTTGCCGCGTACATACGCGTGCGAACCCGGGTCGTCGCCGACCAGCACCGTGCCCAGCCCGGGCGTGCGCCCCGCCGCGGTGAGCGCCGCGACGCGTTCGGTGAGGTCGACGAAAATCTCGTCGCGCGTGGCCTTGCCGTCCAATGTGATCGCACCCACGGGTCACAGTCTGGCATGCTCCTTTCATATGAACACCCAGCCCAATGTGTTCGCCCCAGCCAAGCTCGGCCCGGTGACACTGCGCAATCGCATCATCAAGGCGGCCACGTTCGAAGCGTCCACTCCGAATGCGCTCGTCACCGATGATCTGATCAACTTCCACCGGCTGCCCGCCGCCGGCGGCGTCGGGATGACGACGGTGGCGTACTGCGCGGTCGCCCCCGGAGGACGCACCGACGGCTGGCAGATCTGGATGCGACCCGAGGCCGTGCCCGGGCTGAAGAAACTCACCGAGGCCATCCACGCCGAAGGCGCGGCGATCAGCGCGCAGATCGGCCACGCCGGGCCGGTCGCGAACTCACGGACGAACAAGGCGAGGGCGCTCGCGCCGATCCGATTCTTCAACCCGCTGTCGATGCGGTTCGCCAAGAAGGCCACCCGGGAGGACATCCGCGAGGTCACCGAGGCGCACGCCAACGCCGCCCGGCTGGCGATCGAGTCCGGATTCGACGCGGTCGAGATTCACCTCGGACACAACTATCTCGCCAGTTCGTTCCTGAGCCCGCTGCTCAACCGCCGCACCGACGAGTTCGGCGGCTCGCTTCAGAACCGCGCGAAGGTGGCCCGCGGAGTCGTGACCGCCGTGCGTCGCGCCGTCGAGAAGGAGGGCAACCCGATCGCGGTGACGGCCAAGCTGACCATGTCCGACGGGGTGCGGGGCGGCATCAGTGTCGAGGAGTCGTTGCAGACCGCGAAATGGCTGGAGGAGGACGGCGGGCTGGACGCCATCGAGCTCACCGCCGGCAGCTCGCTGGTCAACCCCATGTACCTGTTCCACGGCGACGCTCCGGTCAAGGAGTTCGCCGGTGCTTTCAAGCCGCCGATCCGGTGGGGCATCCGGATGACCGGCAAGAAGTTCCTGCGCGAGTACCCCTACCGCGAGGCGTTCCTGCTGCGCTACGCAAAGCTGTTCCGCGCCGAACTGAAGCTGCCGCTGATCCTGTTGGGCGGTATCACCAACCGGGAGACCATGGACCTGGCGATGGCCGAGGGTTTCGACTTCGTCGCGATGGGCCGCGCGCTACTCGCCGAGCCCGACCTGATCAACCGCATCCAGGCCGACAGTTCGGTGCGATCGATCTGCGATCACTGCAACAAGTGCATGCCGACGATCTACAGCCACACCCACTGCGTGCTGACCGGCGCGCCGGACAACTATCAGTCGTTCGTGGCCACCCGGGGTTCGACGTAAGCCACCATCGGCTCGACGTGGATCACCCGCTCCCCCGATGACACCGAGAGTTCTTTTGCCGAGAACGTGTACGTGGCGCCGTCGTTCTCGACGGTGAAAACTTCGCCGTCGTCGTCCTCGACCGCCGGCGCCGTCAGCAGCGCATCGTCGCGCATGCGGACCCCGCGGTACTCGTAACCGCCGTTCTTCTCGCAGATCGCAACCAGCGCAGTCGCGGTGCGGCCGAAGGCCACCGCGACGGCGGGGGCTTCGCAGCGGGCTTGCGAGTCGACGAACCCACGGCCGTCGATGGCGATGGCGCCCTGCGCATCGACCGTCGGCGCCAGAAACGCCGCCGCGATGCAGAGCCCGGCGATCCCGACGAACACGAAGGGCGCCCGAGACACCATGCCCAATGGTGACCATGAACCGGCGCCATTGGCACGCGACTCGCCGGACAACGGGCAAACTTTCGTCAGTCGGCGGGGACCGGGGCCGCAGCGCAGTCCTCGGCCCGCTACTGGGGGCCGGCACCCGACGGTCGAACCACGGTCGACACGGCGTGCTGGCGCATTCCCCTGCGCGGACCGCAGCAGTCGCCCCACCGCGCGGCCTCCCTACCGTTAGAGTTGGCGTCGATGAGCCGACCCGCACCACCCGCGCTGACCGTTCGGTACGACGGATCGACCCGAACCTTCGCGGCGGGAAACGATGTAGTCATCGGCCGTGACCTCCGCGCCGACGTTCGTATCGCCCATCCGCTGATCTCCCGGGCGCACCTCGTGTTGCGCTTTGATCAGGGTCGCTGGGTCGCGATCGACAACGGCAGCCTCAACGGGATGTACGTCAACAACCGCCGGGTGCCCGCGGTCGACATCCAGGATGGTCAGACGGTCAATATCGGTAACCCTGACGGACCGCGCCTGACCTTCGAGGTCGGCCGCCACCAGGGTTCGGTCGGCCGGACGCCGACCATGGCGGTGCCGATCCCCCAGCGGCCGGCCGGTAACTATCCGACCCCGCCGCCGCAGGTGTCCGGACCCCAGGCCGCGCGGCCGTACGCGCCGCAGGGCCAATCGCGTCCGCAACCGGCGTACCCGGCCGCTCCGCCGCCGTCGCGGCATCCGAGTGCGCCGCAACCGGCGGCCTACCAGCCGAGTACCGCACCACCGGCGCGACCGCCGATATCGCAACCGATATCGGCGCCGGCGCTCGAGTCGGCGACGATGATGGGGCCGACGGCCGCACCCCGCTCCAGCGAGAACCTCGCTACGAGCATGCTCAAGATCTTGCGGCCGAACCGGCCCGTAGACAATGTCGCGGGCGCGATAAAGATCGGCCGCGCGACCGACAACGACATCGTGGTGCCCGACGTGCTGGCCTCGCGTCATCACGCAACCCTGGTACCGACCGCCGCCGGAACCGAGATCCAGGACAACCGCAGCATCAACGGCACGTTCGTCAACGGCGCGCGTGTGGAGTCCGCCCTGCTGCGCGAGGGCGACACGGTCACGATCGGCAACATCGACCTCGTCTTCTCGGGCGGCACACTGACCCGCCGCACCGAGACCGAGGCCGCGACCCGTACCGGCGGCCTCGAGGTGCACGGCATCACGTGGACCATCGAGAACAACAAGACACTGCTGGAAAACATCTCGATCGCCGCGCGGCCCGGCACGCTGACCGCGGTCATCGGGCCCTCGGGCGCCGGTAAGTCGACGTTCGCGCGGCTGGTCGCCGGGTACACCCACCCGACGACCGGCACCGTCACCTTCGAAGGTCACAACGTCCACGCCGAGTACGCCTCGCTGCGGTCCCGGATCGGGATGGTGCCGCAGGACGACGTGGTGCACGGCCAGCTGACGGTGCGTCAGGCGTTGATGTATGCCGCGGAACTGCGACTGCCGCCCGACACCACCAGGGCCGATCGCGAACAGGTCGTCATGCAGGTGCTCGAGGAACTCGAGATGACCAAACACCTCGAGACGCGCGTCGACAAGCTTTCCGGCGGCCAGCGCAAGCGCGCCTCGGTGGCGCTCGAACTGTTGACCGGCCCCTCGTTGCTGATCCTCGACGAGCCCACCTCCGGCCTCGATCCCGCGCTGGACCGCCAGGTGATGACGATGCTGCGCCAACTGGCCGACGCGGGCCGCGTCGTGCTGGTGGTCACGCACTCGCTGACCTACCTCGACGTGTGCGATCAGGTGCTGTTGCTGGCGCCCGGCGGCAAGACCGCGTTCTACGGTGCGCCCGACCAGATCGGCACGTCGATGGGCACCACCAACTGGGCCGACATCTTCAGTTCGGTGGCCGGCGACCCCGACGGAGCCAACAAACGGTTCCTGGCCCAGCACGGCCCACCGGCGCCGCCGCCGCCGACCCAACAGCCCTCCGAGTTGGGCAGCCCGACGAGTACCAGTGTGCGGCGCCAGTTCTCGACGATCGCACGCCGCCAGGTGCGGCTGGTGATCTCGGACCGCGGCTACTTCACATTCCTGATGCTCCTGCCGTTCATCATGGGAGTGCTGTCGCTTTCGGTGCCCGGCGATGTCGGGTTCGGTGTGCCGGTGACCGCGATGCAGGGTGGACCGGCGCCCAACGAGCCGGGTCAGATCCTGGTCATGCTCAACGTGGGCGCCATCTTCATGGGCACCGCGCTGACGATCCGCGCGCTGATCGGCGAACGGGCGATATTCCGGCGCGAGCAGGCCGTCGGATTGTCCACCACCGCATACCTTCTCGCGAAGATCTTCGTGTTCACGCTGTTCGCGATCGTCCAGTCGGCGATCGTCACGGCGATCGCGATCATCGGTAAGGGCTGGGGTCCGGGCGCCGTCGACAGCGGTGCCCTTCTCGGTAGCCGCAGCATGGAACTGTTCGTGGACATCGCGGTGACGACGGTGGCCGCGGCGATGGTCGGGTTGGCGCTCTCGGCACTGGCGAAGTCCAACGAGCAGATCATGCCGCTACTGGTGGTCGCGATCATGTCGCAGCTGGTGTTCTCCGGCGGAATGATCCCCGTGACCGACCGCATCGTGCTGGATCAGATGTCGTGGTTCACGCCCGCCCGTTGGGGTTTCGCCGCTTCGGCCTCGACGATCGATCTCATCCGGTTGGTGCCGGGCCCGTTGACGCCGAATGACCGGCACTGGGAACACACGGGCGGAACATGGTTGTTCGACATGGCGATGCTCGGGCTGATCTGTATCGGCTACACGGCTTTCGTGCGCTGGCGGATCCGGCTGAGCAGCGCCTGATCGCCGCCATCGGACGACCCGCCCCGTACTGTCACGACAGCAGCCAGTCGTTGGGCGAGAACAGCTCACTGTGCACCCGGGTGGCCGGCACGCCGCGCGCCAGCAGCTGGGCGCGGACCGCTTGGACGAATCCGTTGTTCCCGCATACATAGATCTCTGCCGTCGCCGGCAACTCGATGCCGTCGAGCGAGAGCAGGCCGGCGTGCACACTGTCGTGGCCGCCGGTCAGGCCGTCTTCGTACCAGATGTCCAGTGAGCCGTTGGTCAGCTGCGCCATGAGTTCGCACTGGCGCTCGCGCAGCGGATGGCTGCGGTCGCTGCGGTCGGCGTGCAGCACCTGCACCGAGGTGTCGGACGCGTTGGCGGCGAGGAACTCCAGGATGCCGATCATCGGGGTGATGCCGATGCCGGCCGAGACGAGGACCAACGGCCGGCCGCCGGAGGGTGCGGGCAGATCGCCGAACGGCACGGTGACGTCGAGGATGTCGCCGACGCAGACGTTGGCCGCGATCCAGCTGGACACTTCGCCGACGGGCTTGACCGCGAACGTCAGCTGCTCGGTGTCCGGGGCGTTGACCAAGCTGTACTGACGCAGCTGACGGGCGCCGTCGGGCATCGTTACGCCGACCGAGACATACTGCCCCGGAAGGAATTCCGGGAACTTGCCACCCGTGGAGCGGACGGTCAGCAGCACAGCGCCCGACGGGTCGTCGACCCGGGACGCGACGCGCGCGCGGCGGTACACGTCGCCGTCGGCGACCCCGGCCGCGGCATAGAGATCGTGCTCGATGTCGATCAGGGTCTGGGCCATGATCCAGTACACCCGGTCCCACGCGGCGGCCACCTCGTCGGTCACGGTGTCGGCGCCCAGCACCGTGACGATGGCGGCGAACAGGTTCTCGTGCACGATCGAGTACTGGTCGGCGGTGATGCCCAGCGACGCGTGCTTGTGTCCGATGCGCGAGAGCAGTTCGGCCGGATGCGGAAGGTCGGGATCGACGAGGTGGGCGGCGAAGGTCGCGATGGATGCCGCCAGGGCCCGCTGCTGGGCGCCTTGAGCCTGGTTACCGCGATTGAACAGATTGCGCAGCAGTTCGGGGTGGTTGGCGAACAGTCGACGGTAGAACTCGGTGGTGATCTCGTCGATGTGTGCACCTACCAGTGGCAGTGTCGCCGAGACGATTTCGGCGTGCTGAGGCTCGAGTTCGACGGGCGCGGCGGCAATGGCGGTCATCGGGGGGTCCTTTCGGCGGGTTGAAGAAGGGGCTGGGGGTCGGCAGCAGACGGCGGCCCGTGGATCAGCAGAAGTCCTGCGTCCCTTGTCAAGTCCGCGATGGTGTGCCGGTCGAGCTCGCGGTAGAACGCCTCTTTGGCATCGGCGAGCGCACGCCGCAACCGGCATGCCGAGACCAGCGGGCACGGATCGGCGCCGTCGCAGTCGATGACCTCCCGGTCACCTTCGAGGCGCCGGATGAGCCAGCCGAGCGACGCCGCGCGCCCGGCGTCGGTGAGCGTCAGCCCGCCGACCCGGCCGCGTTGGGTGTGCACCATGCCGAGGTCCGCCAGCCGGGAGACGGCTTTGGCGACGTGGTTCTCCGATGCGTGGGCCCCGACGGCGATGGACCGGGTGGTGACCCGCCGGTCGTCTGCTTCGCCGGCGGCGAGCAGCATCATGGTCCGAAGACCGAGGTCGGTGAACCGGGTGAGCTGCATACGACAGAACGTAGTAATTGGGTATCGGGGATGCGAGTTTTGCCGATGTGTCGTTGAACACCCTGTGACGTGCGGTTTTTTGATCAGCGGTTTCGGGCGCGCGGGTTCACTGACCGTGGATGTCCAGACCGTGCGCGGCGGCGAAGGCCAGCGCTTGTTCGATGTCGATCTTCACCCCGCGAAGGGCCGCGGTCGTCCACAGCGTGGCGTCGATGCGGGCACCGCGTAAATCAGCCTCGTCCAATCGGAGGTTCTGTGTCCGCGCACCGCTCAGGTCCGCGCCGCGCAGTATCGCCTTGCGCAGATCGGCGTCGACGAGGCTGGCCTCGCGCAATCGGCACCCGGTGAGATCGACGCCCCGAAGGTCGCAGCCGCCGAGCACCGCCAGCGTCAGGTCTACCTCGGTCAGCGTCAGCGGCCGCAACCGGCTGCCGGTGAACACCGAACCGAGCATGCTGCACTGACGGAACACACTGTGGTGCAAGGTTGCCCGCTCGAACCGGCAATTGCGGAACGCCGACCCGAAGTGCTCGGACTCGGTCAGGTCGACACCGCGGAAGTCGCACTCGTCGAACACCACCCGCTCGGTGCGCAACCGGCTGAGGTCCTCGTCGCGGAAGTCGCGGCCGATGAATTCGTCGTCGATCCAGACCGCTTCATCCGAGTGCATCGCTCAGCCGGGCAGTGAGGTCAAGCTGGCGAGCGCGTACTCGGTGATCGCGATCAGCGCGTCCCTCGCCGAGTGGCGGTCGCGGGCATCGACGGTGATCACCGGTACCTGCTCACGCAGAGCAAGCGCCTTGCGTACCGCAGCAGCGGGATACCTTGGGCCACCGTCGAACTGGTTGATGGCGATGAGGAACGGCAGGTTACGCGCCTCGAAGAAGTCGACCGCGGCGAAGCTGTCCTGCAGACGCCGTACGTCGACGAGGACGATCGCCCCGATCGCCCCGCGCACGAGGTCGTCCCACATGAACCAGAACCGGCGTTGTCCGGGCGTACCGAACAGGTACAAGACCAGATCGTCGGCGAGCGTGATGCGACCGAAGTCCATGGCCACCGTCGTGGTGTTCTTCTGCGGGGTGGCTTCCAGACCGTCGACGCCCGCAGATACGTTGGTCACCAGCGCCTCGGTCCGCAGGGGCATGATCTCGGAGACCGCGCCGACGAACGTCGTCTTCCCGGCGCCGAACCCGCCGGAGATGACGATCTTCGTCGAACTCGCCTGCCCCGAAATGTTCGGCGCCCGGCGCTCCTCAAAGTGCCCTGAGGCCACGCAGTGTCCTTCCTATCAGCTCACGTCTCTCGTCCACGGTGGTCGACTCGCTCAAGGTGCTGTGCACCACCACATAACCCTGCGTCACCAGATCCCCGATCAGTACCCGCGCCACGCCGAGCGGCAAGGATAACTTCGCGGCGATCTCGGCGACCGACGGGTGATCCAGGCACATCGTCAGGATCTGGCCGCGGACGTCGTTGGCCGGCCACCGCGGCGGCTTGGCCGCGTCGAGCGTCTGGATCGGCGCTTCCAGCGGTAGGTCGACGCGGGAGTCGGTGCGGCCCGAGGTCAGGATGTAGGGCCGGACCAGATTCGGCTCTTCGGCGACGTCGCGCTCCCACCGCGATTTGCCGGATACCTCATCCCGGGCTTGAACATCCCGACCGTCAACCATCGGCGGCTCACGAATGCTGGGGTGAATGCTGGGGTGCGCGCCGCCGTGCCGCCTGGACGACGGTTCCGACCCGTTCGACCAATATCGCCATCTCGTAACCGATTTGGCCGATGTCGCAGTGGCGGGCCGCCAGCGTCGCCAGGTTCGAACCGTCGCCGACTCGCATCAGCAGCAGATAGCCGTTCTCCATCTCGACCACCGACTGCAGCACATGGCCGCCGTCGAACAGTTGCGCCGCTCCTGTGGATAGGCTCGCCAGACCGGAGGCCACGGCCGCGAGTTGATCGGCCCGTTCGGTCGGGATGTGCTCGCTGGCGGCCATCAGTAGTCCGTCGGCGGACACCAGCACGGCATGAGCGACCCCCGACACTTCGCGGGCGAATTTCGATACCAGCCAGTCGAGGGATTCGCGGTCTGCCGCCCCGGCGGCGACATCGGGTCGGGGAGCCGCCCCGGCGGCGACATCGGGTCGGGGCGGGTAGCTCATTCGGTATCTGTTCCTCGGGTCTGGCGTGCGTGCGAGCGGGCCGCATGCACCCCGCCGAAATGGCTGCTGATGCTCGCGCGAACGGCGTCCGGATCACGCTGCGGGTGGGTGTCCGGCTTGCCACGGGGTGGCTCTCCAGCGGGGAAGCCTCGCGGTTCAGCGCCGAACTGCGCCGCCGACGCTACCTCGTCGTCGCCGCCGTTCGCGGTGCCCGGCACCAGGCGGGCGCCGGGGGTACGCACGGGAAGGCCCTCGTCGGTGCGTTGCGTGACCGGCACCTCGTCGGCGGCCGCGGCGACCGACCAACCGTGGTCCCAGACCGACTCCCAGTTCAGGTCCTCGCTGTTGGCGATCTCTGTCGGGTCGACGAGCCACTCCGAGAGCATGCTCTGGTAGATCGAGTCGTCCGAACCGGGCGCCGCCGCCGGTTCGGGTTTCGGTGCCGGTGGCTGGGCAACCGGCTCCGGCACCCGGTCGCCGGCCGCCTGGCTTCGCGCCGCGAAGAATCCTGAGGTGTCCGTCGGCCGATTCACGGGTTCGTGCTCCGGCGTCTGCACCGGCATCGAACCCGCCGGCCACTCCTCTTCGTAGACTTCGTCCGTCGGCGAGGCGGCCGGTTCCGCGGGCAGCGGGGCGGGGATGTCGGGGATGTCGGCGATGCCGCTGGCACCCGGATCGCGCTGGGGCAGCAGCGAGATCGGCACCTCGAAGTGGCCGTTGCGGTGTTCGGGCTCGGCGGGGCGGACGTCGCGCTCGGCTTCCCGATGGTCTTCGTCGAGTGCCAGCGCCGTCGCGATACCCGCGTGCGCGTCGGCGGGCGTCGCATATTCGGGTTCGCTGAACTGATGCGGCGCGGCGGCCCGAATGAGCAGTTCGGCGGGCACGTACACACCCGCCGTCGTACCCGAATCCGGTTCACCGCCAACGGTGCTGCGCAGCCGGACCACCAGCCCGTGCTGGGCGGCGAGGCGACCGACCACGAACAATCCCATGTGCCGCGCGGTGTACGGGTCGATCTGCCCGCCGGACTGCAGTCGGGTGTTGGCCATCCGCAGATCGGCCTCGGTCATGCCCAGCCCGATGTCGCTCACCTCGATGACCAGTCCACCGTTGGCGGTGTGCACCGCTGACACCCGCACCTGCGAGATGGGCGGGGAGTAGCGCAGCGCGTTGTCGAGCAGCTCGGCCAGCAGATGGACCAGGTCACCGGCGACCGCGCCGGTGACCTCGCTGTCGGGCACGGTCGCGGTCACCACGCGGGTGTAGTCCTCGACTTCGGACGCCGCGGCGTTGATCACCGCCGAGACCGGGACCGGCTCGGCTTGGTCGCGTGGCACCTTCGCACCCGACAACACGAGCAGGTTCGCGCCGTTGCGGCGCATCCGGGCGGCCAGGTGGTCCAACCGGAACAGGCTTTCCAGCCGCTCGGGGTCTTCTTCATTGCGTTCCAGCCGGTCGATGAGCGAGAGCTGCTGGTCGACCAGCGACCGGCTACGCCGCGAGAGCGTCTCGAACATGTCCCCGATCTGCAGCTGCAGCCGCGCCTGCTCGGCGGCCAGGAAGACGGCCTGCTCGTGCAGTTCGTCGACCGCGTGCGCGACCTGCCCCACCTCCTCGGAGGTGTGCACCGGGATCGGCGTGATCTGCGAAGCGTCGCCGCCGGCGCGAACGCGCTCGATCTCGGTGTTCAGTTCCTCATGGGCGACTTTGAGTGCGCTGTCGCGCAACCGTCGCAGCGGACGCACGAGCGTGCGCGCCACCAGGATGACGATGATCAATGCGATCAGGATCGTCCCGCCGACGATGACGGCGTCGCGAATCAACGTGCTGCGCTGCGCTTCGGCCCGGTCCCGCACGGCGGTGGTGACCGCGGTGGTGGTGCGGTCGATGATCTGGCGCGCGATCTGGTCGGTGGCGGCCACCGACGCCAGCAGTTCGGGATTGTTGACCAGCGGCACTGCCGGGTCGGTCAGCAACGCCATCCGCTTGACGAACTCGGCCTGCAACTTCTGTGCATCCGGCGATCCGACGCCGAGCACCTGGCTCATCCCGAACAACGTCGACGGCTCGGTGCCGGCGAGCGCGATCACGGCGGTCCGCAGTTCGGGCTCGGGCAACTCCGCGCCGCGGGTGAGGGCGAGCTCCTGCATCGTCATCTGGCCACGCGCCCCGATCGCGCGCGACAAGCCGAGCGTCTCGGTGCGGATACGTTCGTCGTCCACCCGGACCGAGCCGGTGATCGCGTCCTCGGCGGGCAACAGCAGCAACGCGTAGGCCTGGATGCTGTCGCGGAGTCCGATGCTGTTGGAGGTGACCCGCTCCACCAGGACCTGGCCTCCGTTGATCATCGTCGTGACGCCCTGACGGACGTCGGGTGCGACGTCGGTGCCGTCCAACCGGCGCTGCAGATCCCGACGGCTGTTGTCGAATTCGGTCAGCGCTGCCTGGATGTCACCGTTGGCGGAGCTCGCCAGCATCGCACCTTCCAGCGCCGCCATATAGGTCTCGACCGCAGGCACCATTTCGGCGCGATCGGCCGCGCGACGCAAATCGGATTCTGCAGTGGCGCTGTTGTAGATACGTAAGCCGCCGAACGCTGCGGCCAGAATCAACGGCGTCAAAACGATCGCGAAAACTTTCCAACGGACGGGCCAATTGGACAGCGCCCACCGCGATGGTCGCTTTACCGCCGGCGCCGGGGTGCGTTCGAAATCGATCGGTGTGCCGTCGGCCTTGTTGAGTTGGGAGAACACGCTCATCGGCGCAGGCTCGCGCTGTCGGGCGATGATTCGAATGGCAGTTTTCGCGCGTCGGTCATCAAACTTCCTACTGATTTTGCCCTCCCGGCGGGCGCGTTCCCGCCCCGGCAATTGGTCGAGTATGCCAGCGAACTACAGGCAATTCCACCATTCTTACTGAACAGACAGAGTTCATAACCGCAGGTCGTAAGCGGTGTGAGGATTCCGAGCAAATACCGGAACCGAATCGTGACGCCAGGCCGGTCTAGGACGGCCGAAGAAGCGCCACCAGGAAATCGGAGCCATCGGTGAACGGCCGCAGATCCCACGTCGACAGCAGCAGATCGGGCGCCAAGCCGGCATTGGCGGCGTCGTCGAGAAACTCGGTGAACCCGTAGTCGCGGCCGGCGCCGAAGCCGATCGCCACCCGGCCGTCGTCCTTGAGGTGGGCACGAAGCCGGATGAGTACCTGGCCCCGCGTGCTCGGTGCGAGGAAAGTCATGACGTTGCCGGCCGAGAAGATCACGTCGAACGGTTCGGCGATGCCGCGTGCGGGCAGATCGAGTTCGGCGAGGTCACCGACGAGCCAGCGCGGCCCCGGATGGTCTTGTTCGGCCGCTTCGATGAGTGCGGGGTCGACGTCGACGCCGACGACGCGGTGCCCCGCCTTCCCCAAGTATCCACCGAGTCGCCCGGGCCCACAACCGGCATCGAGAATGTGGGCGCCGCGGGGAGCCATCGCGTCGACGAAGCGTGCCTCACCGACCAAGTCGTCACCGGCGCGCGCCATGGCGCGGAACCGCTCGATATACCAATGCGAATGTCCAGGATCGGCCGCCACTTTCTGCATCCAGAGGCTTTTCGCGACCATGCGAGCATTATCGCAAAGCCAAGACCGCGAAGCCGGTGGCGGTCGTAGTAGAAGCGCTTCGGAAGCGAGAGGTCGCAGTTGTTCAAGCTGATGTTCTACGCGCCGCGCATCGCGCCCAACACCGGGAACGCGATCCGCATGGTGGCGGGCACCGGATGCGAACTGCATCTGGTGGAACCGATGGGGTTCGACCTGTCCGAGCCGAAACTGCGGCGGGCCGGGCTGGACTACCACGACCTGGCGTCGGTCACCGTGCACCGCGACCTCGACGCCGCGTGGAACGCGATGGCGCCAGAACGTGTCTATGCGTTCACCGCGCACGCGACGACGGCGTTCACCGACGTCGCATACCGGCCGGGCGACGTGTTGATGTTCGGGCCAGAACCCACCGGACTCGACGCTGCGACGCTGGCCGACCCGCACATCACCGCGCAGCTACGGATCCCGATGTTGGCCGGCAGGCGATCACTGAACCTGTCCAACGCGGCCGCGGTCGCGGTGTACGAGGCGTGGCGTCAGCACGGGTTCAGCGGCGCGACCTGAGCGCGTGCGCTGCAGCGCCGGGCCTACCAACTATTGAAGTGCGCGATCTGCTCGACGGGGAGCCGCTTGGCCGGCCGGAAGTCGGTGCCCTTGGTGTAGGCAATTGGGAAAAGCCCACCCTGGCTGTACTTGTCGTGTGGAATCCCGAGGACCTCGGCGGCCTGCTTCTCACCGTCACCCAACAGGTGCAGCGTGGTGTAGGCCGAGCCAAGGCCCCGCGAGCGCAGCGCGAGCATGTAGCTCCAGGTCGCGGGCAGCAGCGAGCCCCAGTAACTCGCACTCATCGCTCCGGGGGCACCGTCGACCCGTCCTTCCAGGCACGGGATCAGCAGCCAGGGTGCCTTCTCCATGTTCTCGGCGAGATACTCGGCCGACGACACCACCGCCGCGCGCCGCTCACCGCGGCTGTCCCCTTCGGCGTACTCAGGATCGGGCATCGTGCGGTACAGCTTCCAGCTGGTGCGATAGATATCGGCAAGCGCCTTCTTCTTGTCCGCATCGTCGACGAACACCCACTGCCAACCCTGGGCGTTCGATCCCGTCGGCGCCTGCACCGCGAGCTCCAGACACTCCAGCAGCACCTCGCGTGGCACCGGCTTGTCGAAATCGAGCCGCTTGCGCACCGAGCGGGTGGTGGTCAGGACTTCGTCGACAGAGAGGCTCAAGGTCATTTTCCGAGACTACATTCGGGTCATGGCAGTCGAACTGACACAAGAAGTTTCCGAACGGCTCACCAACGACAAGTTCGGATGGCTCACCACGGTCGCGAAGTCGGGCCAGCCGGTCCCCCGGCTGATCTGGTTCTACTTCGACGGCAACGACCTCATCGTCTACTCAGAACCCGACGCCGCCAAGGTCCGGCACATCAGGAACCATCCCCGGGTGAGCCTGAACCTGGATTCGGACGGCAACGGCTCGGGGGTGATCGCCGTCGGCGGTACGGCGACAGTCGACGCGGAAGGCGTGGATCCGCAGCAAGATGAGCGCTATCAGGCCAAATACGGGGACTACGCCGCGAGCCTCGGTTTCACCGCTGAGTTCCTCGCCGCCTACAACTTGCGGCTGAAGATCAGTATCGACAAGGTGTGGACGACTCCGACCGGGGACGCACAGTGATCGCCGACAACCCGATCAGCGCGATCGTCACGAACGCTGACCTAAAACCGAGGTGTTCGATCAGCGCGCCGACCACGGGCGCGCCCAGCGCCTGACCGGCCGCAATCGTGAAGAACGACAGGCCGACCCCGGTCGAGGCGCTGTCCGGGTACAGGCGTGTGCTCCACAGCAGCGCCAACCCCGTCAACGCGATGTAGGCGCCGCCGAAGAAAGTGGCCGCCACGATGATGACGACGAGGCTCGACGGGCCGCCCGCCAACGAGCACGTCGCCGTGGCCATCGTCGCCGTCGCGACCACCCAGGCCCATCGCAAACCGATTCGCCCGACGACATCACCGGCGAATGCCCCGGCGATGCCGGCAGCACCGATGACGATCCACAGCAGCGACGAGCGTCCCGCGCCGGCCCCGCCGACCGTGGCGATCAGGTCGCGGCCGAACGTCCACACCGCGACGCTGCCGACGCCCGTCAGCAATGACGCCAGTAACAAACCGAAAGTTCCTGGGCGCCAAAGCCGGTCGATTCGGTTCGCGGTACGACGCGGTGAAGCCGGCACGGCCAGGAACACCCAGATCGTCACCGCCGCGGACACCGCCGCGTAGACGAGCCAGGCACCGCGCCAGTGGCTCAGCAGCAGCAGCGCGATCGGCGCCGAGAGCACCACGCCGATGCCGGTGCCGCCGTTGACGATGGTCTGTGCGCGGTCCGCCGCGGTCCGGGGTACGTGTTCGGCGACAGCCGCGGCCAGCGGAGGGGAGACGATGCCGGTGCTGCAGCCGGCGACCAAAACGCCCACGGCGAGGACCCATGCCGAGGGTGAGAACGCGATGATCGAAATACCCAGTGTCGCAACGACTCCCCCGGCAACTGCGACCCGGCGCGCACCCAGGCGGTCGGTGAGCAGCAGGCTGGCGATGATCGCGGCGCAGTATCCGACGTAGCTTCCCGCGCCGATCACCCCCGCGATCGTGGGGGTCAACCGGAACGCATCGCCGAACACCGGACCGAACAGTCCATAGGAGAACCGCCCGAACCCGTAGCAGCACGCGATGAGTGCGCAGCCGGCGCCCACGAGATGGAAGACGGGTCGCCGCACGTCGTCAACCGTAGCGAGCGATGGTCAGCGGAAGTCTCGGGACTTCGAGCCGATGGCCAAGGTGAGCTTGCCCATCCGTTCGGCGACGACGGTGACGGCCCCGGTGGCGTTCTGCACCTGACCGCGGATCAGCAGTGCCGGGGCGGTCTGCGCCAGCTTGCGGTGGCGTTTCCACACACCCGGTACGCACAAGATATTGACCATTCCAGTCTCGTCCTCGAGGTTCAGGAACGTGACGCCTTGCGCGGTCGCCGGCCGCTGGCGGTGGGTCACCGCGCCGGCCACCAACACCCGGGAACCGTCCGGCACCTCGAGCAGCTCGCCGGCCGGGACCACGCCGAGGGCGTCGAGATCTTCGCGCAGAAACTGCGTCGGATAGCTGTCGGGTGAGACACCGGTCGCCCACACATCGGCGGCGGCCAACTCGAGTTCGGTCATCCCCGGCAGCGAGGGCACGTGCGACGACGCGCCCACCCCGGGCAGCCGGTCGGGCCGCTGGGTGGCGGCCGCACCCGCCGCCCACAACCCTTCGCGTCGGGTGACGCCGAAGCACCCCAGCGCACCCGCGGTGGCCAGCGCCTCGGTCTGCGGCACCGACAGCTGCACCCGCTGCGTCAGGTCCAACAGGGAACCGAACGCGCCGTTGGTATTTCGTTCGGCGACGAGTTTCTCGGCCAGCTCGTCGCCGATGTGGCGAACCGCGCCGAGACCCAACCTGACCGTGTTCCCCGCATCCTCCAAGGTGGCGTGCGCGAGGCTGGCGTTGACGTCCGGCCCATGTACCAGCACCCCGTGCCTGCGGGCGTCGGCCACCAGAGTCTGCGGCGAGTAGAAGCCCATCGGCTGCGCCCGCAGCAGCGCGGCGCAGAACGCGGCGGGATGATGCAGTTTGAACCACGACGAGTAGAACACCAGCGACGCGAAGCTCAGCGAATGGCTCTCGGGGAAACCGAAGTTCGCGAACGCCTCCAGCTTCTCATAGATCCGGTCGGCGGTTTCGCCGGTGATGCCGTGACGCTGACGCATACCGTCGTAGAACCTGCCGCGCAGCCGGCGCATCCGCTCGGTCGACCGCTTGGATCCCATCGCGCGGCGCAGCTGATCGGCCTCCGCGGCGGTGAAACCCGCACAGTCCACGGCGAGCTGCATGAGCTGCTCCTGGAACAGCGGAACCCCCAGCGTCTTGTGTAGCGCCGGTTTCATCGAGGGATGGTCGTAGGTGATGGGCTCTTGTCCGTTGCGCCGCTTGATGTATGGATGCACCGATCCGCCCTGGATCGGCCCGGGCCGGATCAGCGCCACCTCGACGACGAGGTCGTAGAACACGCGGGGTTTGAGGCGCGGCAGGGTGGCCATCTGGGCGCGCGACTCGACCTGGAACACCCCGACGGAGTCGGCCTTCTGGAGCATCTCGTACACCGCGGGTTCGGACAGGTCCAGTTTGGCCAGGTCGACCTCGATGCCCTTGTGCTCCCGCACCAGGTCGATGCAGTAGTGCAGCGCAGACAACATACCGAGGCCCAGCATGTCGAACTTCACCAAACCGATTGCCGCGCAGTCGTCTTTGTCCCACTGCAGCACGCTGCGGTTCGCCATCCGCGCCCATTCCACCGGACACACGTCGGCGATGGGCCGGTCGCAGATCACCATGCCGCCGGAGTGAATGCCCATGTGCCGCGGCAGGTTGGAGATCTCTTTCGCCAGCTCGATCACCGGCTCGGGGATGTCCTCCACATGCGGCGACTCCGCGAGGTTGCCCCACTGGCCGAGCTGCTTGCTCCACGCGTCCTGCTGGCCCTGGGAGAAACCCAGTGCGCGGGCCATATCGCGCACCGCGCTGCGGCCTCGGTAGGTGATGACGTTGGCGACCTGGGCGGCGTAGTCGCGGCCGTAGCGGTCGTAGACGTACTGAATCGCCTTCTCTCGCAGGTCCGATTCGATGTCGATGTCGATGTCGGGTGGGCCGTCGCGCGCCGGGGACAGGAACCGTTCGAACAGCAACTCGTTGGCGACCGGGTCCACGTTGGTCACCCCGAGTGCGTAGCAGACCGCGGAGTTGGCCGCCGATCCCCTGCCCTGAGCCAGGATGCCGTTCTTTCTGCAGAACCGGGTGATGTCGTGGACCACCAGGAAGTAGCCCGGAAATGTCAGCTGTTCAATGACTTTCAGTTCATGTTCGATCTGCGCGTAGGCGCGCGGCGCCCGCTGCGGCGGACCGTATCGCCGGTTCGCGCCCGACATCACCAGATGGCGCAGCCAACTGTTTTCGGTATGGCCGTCGGGCACGTCGAACGGCGGCAACCGCGGTGCGATCAGCGCGAGCTCGAACGCGCACTGCTCGCCGAGTTCGGCCGCGGCGGTCACCACCTGTGGTCGGTCGGCGAACAGCCGGGCCATCTCCGGGCCCGATCGCAGGTGCGAGCCGCCGAGTGGGGCGAGGTAACCGGCGGCCTCGTCCACCGAGCGCCGGGCGCGGATCGCCCCCATCGCCATGGCCAGCCGGCCGCGCGACGGTTCGGCGAAGTGGGCGGCGGTGGTCGCGACGATGCTCAGGCCGAAACGCGGCGCCAGGTCGGCGAGCGCCGCGTTGCGCTCGTCGTCGCATGGATGCCCGTGATGGGTGAGCTCGATGCTGACCCGGTCGCGGCCGAAGCGGTCTACCAGATCGGCCAACGCTTTATCGGCAGCTTCCGGCCCGCCCGCGGAAAGTGCTTGTCGGACATGGCCTTTGCGGCAGCCGGTGAGGATGTGCCAGTGTCCGCCCGCGGCTTCGGTCAACGCATCGTAGTCGTAGCGCAGCTTGCCCTTCTCGCCGCCGGCAAGGTGCGCCTTGGCGAGTTCACGCGACAGCCGCCGATAGCCCTCCGGGCCGCGCGCCAGCACCAGCAGGTGCGGGCCCGGCGGGTCGGGGTCCTCGGTGCGGTCGCCCCCGCCGAGGGACAGTTCGGCGCCGAACACCGTCGCCATATCGAGCTCCTTGGCGGCTTCGGCGAAACGGACCACTCCGTAGAGGCCGTCGTGATCGGTAAGCGCGATCGCGCGCAGATCCAGGCGGACCGCCTCCTCGACGAGTTCCTCGGGCGTGCTGGCGCCGTCGAGGAAGCTGTACGCCGAATGTGCGTGCAGTTCGGCATACGGCATACCGCTTGTCGACCGGTCTACATCTGACGCCTCATACGTCGCGCGCTTGCGCGACCAGGCCGGGCTGTCGCCACCGTCGCCGACCTGTTCGCCATGGTCATACTCCCCGCTCGCGGGGGAAGGCCGACCGGCACGGCGCGGTTTGCCCGGCTCGATCAACCGACCGGAGAGCACCCGCTCCATCTCCGCCCAGCTCGGCGGCCCGGTATGCCAGCCCACTCCCGTAGTGTATCGAACATGCGTTCGAAACATGAAGAGAGCGCTCGAACCCCTCGAACTCACCAGTCAGTGGATCGAAGGCGAAGTGCCCGACACCTATCCGAGCGGACTCTGATCGTCGGGTGGGTCGGGATCGGCGCGGAGGAGTTCTTCGGGATGGTGGGCATGGTTGACCTCCGGCGGTCGGTTGCCATCAGTCCACGCCAGGCGCCCGGCGTCGGTGATCTCGGTGCGCCAATGACCGTCGGTGACCAGCTTGTGGTCAGGAACGCAGGCAAAAAACAGCATGTCGGCGTTCGTTTCCCCGTTAGCGGCAAAGCCGGGACTGTGGTGCACCTCGCAGTGGTAGCCCGGCGCGGTGCAGTTGGGGCGCGTGCACCCGCCGTCGCGGGCGTAACAGACGATGCGCTGATCAGCGGTGGCTACCCGCTTCTGCCGCCCCAGATACAGCGGACGCTCGCTGTGGTCGTCGAACACGGCCAGGTAGTGGATGGCGTCGGCGGCCATGCGGATCAGATCGCGCATCGGCAACGCGGTGTCGCCACCGGTGCACGCCGGTCCTGGTATCGACACCGTCGGATCGATCACGGCGTGGGCGGCCTGGTTCAGCTCGGCCAACGTAGTGCGCACGATCACCGTCACCGCGTGCCCGCGATGCGCACCCAACCCGCCCGAGGCGATCCCCGCCTTCAGACCCAGCTTGATGCCGTCGTGGCAGCGCTGCGCCATGCTGCGATCGTCGCGCAACTCGGCGGTGTTGCCGTCGGGTAGGTGTCGGCCCGGGCGCACCGCCGCGGTGACGGCCTCGACGTAGCAGCGGGTCTCCGGATCGATATATCCCGAGAATCGCGACATCCCGTCGCGACCTTGACGGCCCAGCGTCATCCCACGCCGACGCGCCCGGTCCTCTTCGTCGTAGTGCCCGTCGGGATTGAAGATCTCATCGATTTTTCGCGCCACCCGCCGCAACACTTCGGCGTCGTTCTTCGACGCCTCACGCACCAGACTTGCCTGCACCTCGGTCCGGTCCTGCTCGGAGATGTTGGACGGCAACTTCTTCAACGTGTCCTCGATGACCTTCAGATGATCCTCACCGATCGCACCGTCTTCGACCGCCTGCGCGACCAAGGGCAGTACCGGCGGCAACATCGGCCCGGTCAGTGACCGGCGCGGCCGGATCAACGCGGCCATCCTGACCCTGCGACGGATTTCGTTCGGAGCGACGCGCACCCGCGCCCACACCTTGTCCATCCAACCCGGCGCCGCGCCGGCCTCATCGGGCGGATGGGCCAGTTCACCGAACACTCGGTACATCAGGCCCCGATTGGTGCGCTGCTGGTTCTCCAACCGCTCGGCGATCATCACCCGGAAGTCGGTGCCCACCTCATCGGAGGACAACTCGCGCAGCTCGGCGTAGGTTTCGTCCACCCGATCGAGGAGCACGCTGATACGCTCGCGTGCTGCCGGACCGGTAACGAATTCACCTACACCACAACGTTATCCACACCACCATGCCGGCGCCGCCGCCAACGTCCGTCGGCACCCCATCTGTGGATCAATCGCGGATTGGGGATGAAGCGCCGTAGATGTCAGTGGGCCGTGGTACCCGCGCAGGGCAGGTGTCGCGGTACCCGCGCAAGGCAGGTTTCGTGGTACGCGTTCAGGGCAGGTCGTCGGGGCCGAGTTGGTCGCGCGGCACCACGACCATCGGCACATCGAGCACCCGCAGCATCTTGGCCCCCGTCGACCCCAGAAACAGCCGCCGGGGCGCGCTGAGCCGACTCGACCCGACCATGATCAGGTCTCCGTCCTGCCAGTCCAGCTTGCCGACCGCCTCCTCGACCGTCGACCCCTCCACGATCGTCGAGGTCACCGGGAAACCTTCTGGCAGCTCGGCCTTCGCGGAATCGTGAACATGCCGCGCATGGGCGAGTGCGCGCTCGCGCACCGCGTCGCCATCTCCGCGCAGGGCTCCGAACGTCGGGTCCAGCGCCACCAGCGACACCAATCGTAAAGGCACACCCGCCGCCCGGCTGTACCGAAGCGCGGTGTCCAGCAGGATGTCTGAACCTTCACGTTCGCCGATCGCACAGGTCGCCCCGCGGAGGCGGTCGACGGTCGAGTCCCGGCTGCCCCGTGGCGCCACGGCGACGGGCACCGGCGCCGAGTGCAACAGACCGTTGACCACCGATCCCAGCGTGTAACCGCCCGTCAGAGCACCGCCCGACCCGCCGACGATGATCATGTCGGCCTCCATGCGTGCCGCCTCCTGGATCAGCCCATCGGCTGTCGAGTCGTCGACACGGATGTGAGTGCGGACGACGATGTCGTCCGGCACCGTCGCAGCGGCAGCGCTCAGCCACTCCTCGGCCTGAGCGAAGAGGTGTTTGGCGAAATCACCGACCGGCTTGATGGATGGAACCACCCGGTCTGGCGGCAGCACCATGCACAGGTCGAGTTCGGCGCCGAGCGTGCGGGCGAGCCGCACACCGAGCGCCACCGCGTCCGCGCCGCCTGCAGTGGCCAGATATCCCACGACGAACCTCATCGTCGACCATCCTTCCAATCCGCAGCCGAGGGCACCGGCGGATCGACGAAATGTTCGTCAGTCGCGATATTCGGCGGCACCGTCCTCGAGGACGAGGCGAGCGTTGGAGCCGTCCGGTTCGGCCGCCTCGGTGCGGAATACCGCGCGGCCGGCCTCGGTGCGCCAGATCGACGTAGTCAGCGTCTCTCCCGGGAAGACCGGAGAGGTGAACCTGGCGTCGATCGCGCTGACTTTCCTCGCATCACCACCGCCGAGCTCGGCGACCAGCGCACGGCCCGCGACACCGTAACTGCACAGCCCGTGCAGGATCGGCTTCGGGAAGCCGGCCAGTTCCCGCGCGAACCACGGATCGCTGTGCAACGGGTTGCGGTCGCCCGAGAGCCGGTAGATCAACGCCTGATCCTCGCGGGTGGGCAGCGCGATGCGCGCATCGGGTTCGCGGTCGGGAATCTCGGGCGCGGCGGGCCGCTGTCCCGGTTGCCCCCCGAAACCGCCCTCGCCGCGAATGACCGCCGTGGTGAAGGTCTCGGCGACGACGTTCGACGTGTCGGGATCGGTGCCCGTCGCCTTGAGCATGACGATCGCGTTCTTGCCCTCACCCTTGTCCTGGATGTCGGCGACCTCGGCGACCACGCTGAGCTTTCCCGCCGGCTTCAACGGTTCGTGCAACCGGATGCCCTGCGACCCGTGCAGCAGCATCGCGAAGTTGAACGAGCCGATCATCGCCGCGGCGGCGAACGGCAGGCACGCGATGACCGCGTAGGTCGGCAACACCTGCTGTTCGATGTCGTGGCTGTTCTCGGTCGTGAACGCGAGATCCGCGGTGCCCGCGCCGACGCCCAGCGCATACAGCAGGGTGTCGCGGTCGGTCCATTCGAACAGTTGCGGTTCGGTCTTGGCGCCTATGGCGTTGGGGTCGAGAGGCATATCCGAACGATATCGGCCGGACGCCGATTGCTCGGTCACATGGCATTGACGTATCCCCCACCGGAGGGCCACGATGACTCGCATGCGTTATGTCGTTACCGGCGGTACCGGGTTCATCGGGCGGCGGGTCGTCGCGCAGTTGTTGGCCCGCAGCAGCGATACCGAGGTGGCTGTGCTGGTTCGGCGCAGTTCGCTGTCCCGGTTCGAGCGGTTGGCCGCAACCTGGGGCGAACGAGCCAAACCGCTGGTCGGCGACCTCGCCGAACCGGAGTTGGGGCTGACGGCGGAGGTGCTCGCCGGGCTGGGGGCCGTGGATCACGTCGTGCACTGCGGTGCCGTCTACGACATCACCGCCTCCGACGCCGACCAGCGCGCGGCGAACGTCGACGGCACCCGCGCCGTGGTCGAACTGGCGCTACGGCTCGACGCGACGCTGCATCACGTGTCTTCGATCGCGGTGGCAGGCACGTTTCGCGGCGAGTTCACCGAAGACGACTTCGACATCGGCCAGCAGCTACCCACGCCCTACCATCAGACCAAGTTCGAGGCCGAGGCCGTCGTCCGCTCGGCGACCGGCCTGCGCTACCGGGTGTATCGACCGGCGGTGGTCGTGGGTGATTCGCGCACCGGCGAGATGGACAAGGTCGACGGACCGTACTACTTCTTTCCGGTGCTGGCGAAACTGGCGAAGCTGCCGTCGCTGACACCGATGGCGCTTCCCGACACGGGCCGCTCCAACCTTGTTCCGGTCGACTACGTCGTCGACGCACTCGTCGCGCTGATCCACCTCGCCGACCGTGACGGTCAAACGTTCCACCTCACCGCGCCGAAAACCGTTGGGTTGCGCGGTATCTACCGCGGGGTCGCGAAGACGGCCGGGCTGCCACCGCTGCGCGCGGCGCTGCCCACCGCCGCCGCGACCCCCTTTTTGAAGGTCACCGGCCGCGCCAAGGTGGTCCGAAATATGGTGGTGACCCAACTTGGTCTGCCCGCCGAGATCCTCGACGTGGTCGACCTGATGCCGACTTTCACCGCTGAACGCACCGCAGAAGCGCTGCGCGACACCGCAATAGCGGTCCCGGATTTCGCGGACTATGCGCCTGTCCTGTGGCGGTACTGGGCCGAACATCTCGATCCCGACCGGGCGCGCCGCGACGATCCGGCCGGTCCGCTCGTCGGCAAGCATGTGATCGTCACGGGCGCATCGAGCGGAATCGGGCGAGCCTCGGCTTTCGCGATCGCCGAACGCGGGGCCACCGTGTTCGCATTGGCGCGCAACGCCGATGCGCTCGACCAACTGGTCGCCGACATCCGGGCCGATGGCGGCCAGGCGCATGCGTTCACCTGCGACGTCACCGACTCGACGTCGGTCGAAAGCACCGTGAAGGACATCTTGGGCCGGTTCGACCATGTCGACTATCTGGTGAACAACGCCGGCCGGTCGATCCGCCGTTCGGTGATCGCCTCCACCGACCGGCTGCACGACTACGAGCGGGTGATGGCGGTCAATTATTTCGGCGCGGTCCGAATGGTGCTTACGTTGCTCCCGCATTGGCGCGAACGGCGGTTCGGTCATGTCGTCAACGTGTCGAGTGCCGGTGTGCAGGCCAGGAACCCGAAGTACAGCTCCTACCTTCCGACCAAGGCGGCGCTTGACGCGTTCGCCGATGTGGTTGCCACCGAGACGCTGTCCGACCACGTCACGTTCACCACGATCCACATGCCGTTGGTACGGACACCGATGATCGTGCCGTCGCGCCGCCTCAACCCCGTGCCCGCCATCAGCGCCGAGCACGCCGCGGCGATGGTGGTGCGCGGTCTGATCGACAAGCCGGCCAGGATCGACACACCGCTGGGCACGCTGGCCGACTTCGGCAACTACCTCACGCCCAAGCTCTCCCGCCGGATCCTGCACCAGCTCTACCTCGGGTATCCGGATTCCGCTGCGGCACGCGGCCTGCCGACGGCACCGTCAGTCAGGCGTCCGACGGCGCGCCGCCCGAAGCGACCCACACGAGCCGTGCCCGCCCTGCGGGTGCCGCGGCCGGTCAAGGCCGCGGCGCGACTGGTGCCGGGTGTGCACTGGTAACTGCGGGACCCTATCGTTGCAACGGTGACGCAGCCTGTCTTCGTCGACGTCGACACCGGCGTGGACGACGCGATGGCGTTGACATATCTGTTCGCCAGCGACGACGCCGAGGTCATAGGCATCGCATCCACTGCGGGAAACGTTCCGGTACAACAGGTCTGCCATAACAACCTGGGTCTGCTGGAGTTGTGCCGGATGCCGGAGATCCCGGTGTCGAAAGGATCCGAACAACCGGTCAGTTCACCGCTGCGGACCGCGGAGGACACCCACGGCCCCGAAGGCATGGGGTACGCGCAATTGCCACCGACGACGCGGCAACTCACCACATATGACGCCGCCGAGGCGTGGGTGCGCGCGGCGCGCGCGTATCCGGGTGAACTGGCTGCGATCGCAGTCGGCCCGCTGACCAACCTGGCGTTGGCGCTGCGCATGGAACCCGCGCTGCCGAAACTGTTACGCCGGTTGGTGATCATGGGCGGCGCTTTCGACTATCGGGGTAACACCACGCCCGTGGCGGAGTGGAACATCAGCGTGGACCCCGAAGCCGCAGCCGAGGTGTTCACCGGCTGGACTGCGGCGTGGCCCGGTGTGGCACCCGCACATCTGCCGATCGTGTTGGGCCTGAACCTGACTGAACACATCGCTATGACACCGGCCCTGTTGAACCGGCTCGCGGCAGAAGCCGGCGTCGCATCGGTGGCGATGAGCCTGTCCGACGACCGCGGCACCCGGTCGGCGTGCGCCAACCCGCTCATCGCGACACTCGAGGACGCGATGCGGTTCTACTTCGAGTTTCATCTCGCGCAGGGTGAGGGCTTTCTGGCCCATCTGCACGACCCGCTCGCCGCGGCGGTGGTGCTGGATCCCGATCTCGTCACGTGCCGGACGACGACCGTCGACGTCGAGTTGACCGGCACGCTGACGCGTGGCATGACCATCGCGGACTGGAGCAACCGGTGGGGCCGGGAACCCAACGCGTTCATCGGTGTTGACGTCGATCCGGGTGTGTTCTTCGACCGGTTCATCGCACGGGTCGGCGCCTTAGCTCAGCGCTTGAATGGTTAGAGCCTGAACTGTTGGAGCTCGAATGTTCAGAGGACGACCGACACCACGACGGCCAGGAACAGCAGCAGGAAGAGCGCGATCGCGATGACGCTTGCCACGGCCGTCGGTGTCCACCGGTGGCGCGGCCGCGATTCGACGGCGCCCACGCCCGAGGTCTGGTCGGAGTCGGGCGGCGTCGACCCGGGCGGTACTCCGCCACCGGGTTCGAGGTCCGGGGTGTCGGCCGGATCGGGGTCTGGCGGTATTGCAGTCATCGGTAGGCGGATACCCCGTCATGCGCCCGTCACTCATAAATCCCTTCGACGTACCACCGCCGCTGGCGGTAGCACAGCAGTAATGCCTGACCGGGCTGGTCGCGAGAGGGTCCGCCGTCGAGTAGCACCTGTGCCCGCGCGGTGCGGCCGGCTTTGCGGCCAGATGAAGCTTGTTCCGGATCCCACCACCGTTCGTCGACCGGCCACGGCCCCGCCCACCATGCCAACTTGCCTGCCGACCTGCCCGCCTTGACGACCTCGCCGGGCGCGGCCAACCGCGACGGATCGGTGGAGAACAGGCCGCGGGCGGTAACCCGCACCGGCCGACCGTCGGCGTCGAACAACTCGACCGGATCGTCGAGCAGCACGGTCGGCGACGGCTCAGGCAATTGACCGGGCCACGGCTGACGGGGATCGGCTTGTGGCACCGGTTCGTCGCCCAGCGGGGTGAGCGTGATGCGTTCGGCGGGGCCCCGGCCGCCGCTGAGCACCGGCACCTGCACCGCCTCCGGCCCGAGCAGACCCTGGACTCGTACCAGCGCACGGCGGGCACGCAGCCGGTCCTCTTCGCCGACCCCGCCCCACAGCGGCAGCTGCAACGCCTCGGCCGACACCACCTCCACCGGTCGCAAACGGATCACCGTGACCGGCGCGGTGGGTCGGTCGTTGGGGTTGCGCCTGTTCAGCCAGCCGTCGAGTTGCCAGCGCACGCGGTCGGCGGTGGCGTCCTCCGTCAGCGGTTCGGCACAGCGCCAAACCCGTTCCAGCTCTTGCCCATTGGCGGTGATGGCGTGGATGGCGAGCCGGGTGCAGCCCATACCGGACCCCGCCAGGCTGCGGTGCAGTTCGGAAGCCAGTGAGCGCCCGGCGAAGGCCGCGGCGTCCACCCGGTCGATCGGCGGGTCGCAGTTCATGACGGCGTCGAGTTCGGGCTCTGGTTCACGACCGGACGGGCCGCGGGTGGGCTCACCGCGGGCGAACCGGTGCGCGGTCACCGCGTCGGCACCGAACCGCGAGGCGACATCACTGCGGGACAGCGCCGCGAACTGTCCGATGCTACGGACGCCCATGCGCCACAACAGGTCTGTCAGGTCTTCCCGGCCGGGCGCGGCCAGGCTGGGCTCGGTGGCCAGTTGACGGATCGACAGCGCCGACAGGAACAGCGCGTCCTGTCCGGGTTCGACGATGCGTCCCGCCCGCGCGGCGAAGACCGCGGTGGGCAACTGGTCGGCGACACCGACCTGGCATTCGGCACCGGCGGCGGCCACCGCGTCGACCAACCGCTCGGCGGCGGCTTGTTCGGACCCGAAATAGCGAGCCGCCCCGCGAACCGGCAGCACCAGCAGGCCCGGCCGCAACACCTCGGCCCGCGGCACCAGGTCGTCCACCGCGAGCGTCACGCTCTCGAAATAGCGGGCATCGCGCGCCGGGTCGGCGGTGACCACGTGCAGTTCGGGACACCGCGCCTGCGCTTCCCGACGCCGCAACCCCCGTCGCACCCCCACTGATCGGGCCGATGCCGAACAGGCGATGACCCGGTTGGCCAGCGTCACCGCGATCGGGGCGGTCGGCGGCAGGTCTGCCGCGGCCGCCGCGGCGACGGCCGGCCAGTCCATGCACCAGATGGCGAGCACGCGCGACACTCATCCGCCTACCGCGCGCGCGGAACCGAACAGGCGTCCCCTGGCCCGCGTGGCCAGTCGCACCCGGCCGATGCGGCCGAATCCCGGGCGGCCCTGGGCTGTGATCTCGTAACCGCACACGGTGGCCTCCAACCGGGCGGACGCTCCCTGCCAGTTGCCCCCGGTGACCAGCAGGGTGCAGCCCTTCTGCCGGGCCCGGGCCACCACGGCGCGGGCCCGGGTGGCAGGCACCGACCGACCGCCCAGACCGAGTACGACCAGATCCATACCGTCCATCAGCACGGCGGCGACCTCGACCGGATCGGCGCCCGGTTCCGGGATGACCGCGATGCGGCTCAGATCGGCGCCCATCTCCGCGGCCGCCAACAGGCCGATGTCGGGCTGACCGACGATCGCGGCGTGCCCGCCCGCGGCCGTCACCGCCGCCACCATGCTCAGCGACAACGACCGGGCGCCCGCCACCACCGCCACCGTCCCGCGCGGCAACGGCGCCAGATAATCGGCCTGGGGGTACCACCCGCTTGCGGGGGATGTTTCGGGCATCGGCAGCAAAGTTTCCGAGTCCGGAAGCGGCTCGACCGAGTGCGCTGCGCCGCGGTGCGCGCCGCCTACCTTGCTGGACACCGCCGCGATCTTGCGCCGCAGGTGTTCCACCTGTTCAGCGCGGGTAAGCTCGCGCTGATCCAAGCTCATGGCTGCTGTCACAACAGCACCTCCTGCATCGTCCGACACACTGGTTTTTCGAATGTATGTTCGATGATCCGAGTAAACACCCAGCCTCCGACAAGCGTCAAGCGGTCGCTCACGTCGAGCAGACCCGAACAACCGTTATCCGCGCCAACGATCATTGATGACATTGACAAATGTCACCAATCGGTGTTGCACTGAGTCGGTGCTCAACGAAGAGCCGGCCTTGCCCTCGCGCGGTTCCCTACGCGCCCGCAGCGCGGCCGCCGTCAGTAGCCTGACCCTGCGGCAGATCAGCGCGGTCCTACCTCCGGAACAACCTTGGGGGTTGTGGCTCTCGCGTCAGATCGTGGCCCGCATCATGGGCATCTTCGGCCCCTCGCTGGTCGGCACCCGCGTCGATTCCGTCGATACCCGTACCTCCGACGGCCGACGCCTCGTCGGTGAATGGGTTTGCGGCGCAGGGGTCGACGACCGAGCCGAAGGCCTCATCTACTTCGTGCACGGCAGCGGATACGCCCTCTGCTCGCCGCGCACCCACCGCCGCATCACTTCATGGCTGTCCACGCTGACCGGCCTTCCGGTATTCAGCATCGACTACCGGCTCGCGCCGCGGCACCGGTTCCCCACCGCCGCCGAGGATGTCCGAACCGGCTGGGACTGGCTGACCGGCGACAAGGCGTTCGCGCCCGAGCGCACCGTCATCGCCGGCGACTCCGCCGGCGGCCACCTGGCCGTGGATCTGCTCCTGCAGTCGGGCACCCCGCACCCCGCTGCGCTGGTACTGCTGTCGCCGGTGCTTGATCTGACGTTCGAACTCGCACGCACGCGCGAACGGTTACATCGCGATCCCGCCATTCGCTCGCGCGATGCCGCTCGGCTAATCGACTTGTATTGCACCGGAATCGATTCCGATCATCCCAGGTTGAAGCTCGACGTCGCGACCGGGCGGAGGATGCCACCGACACTGGTCCAGGCCGGCGGGTCGGAAATGCTGGCCGCCGACGCGATCGCCTTGGCCGAGGCCATTTGCGCCGCCGGTGGCTGTTGCGACCTCGAGGTGTGGCCCGATCAAGTACATGTCTTCCAGGCGTTGCCGCGGTTGACGCCCGAGGCGGCCCCCGCCATGCGCCGGATCTCGGCATTCATCGCTCGTGCGTTGTCCGCCGACGAAATCGATCGAGCGGGGTGACGCGATGATCTTCGGGAACAAGCGCAGTCGCAATGCAGCGGCCATCATCACCGGCGCGGGCAGCGGCATCGGTGCTGCCTTCGCCGCCGAACTCGCCAAGCGCGGCGGACGTGTGGTGTGCAGCGACATCGACGAGGCGTCGGCCCGCGCCACCTCCGAGGCGATCGAAAGCTACGGCGGACAAGCTATCTCGACGCGTTGCGACGTCACCCGGATCGACGACGTCGTCTTGTTGGCCGACACCGCCCAATCCTGGTTCAACGGCCCACCGACGGTGGTGATCAACAATGCGGGTGTCGGTGCCGGCGGGTTGCCGATCGGCGAGATCGACCTGGACGACTGGCGCTGGGTGCTCGACATCAACCTGTGGGGCCCGATCCACGGCTGCCACGTGTTCGCGCCGATCCTGCGCGATGCGGGTTATGGCGGAATCATCAACGTAGCGTCGGCGGCCGCCTTTGGGGCAGCACCGGGCATGGCTGCCTACAACGTCAGCAAGGCCGGGGTGCTGTCGCTCTCGGAGACCCTGGCCGCCGAACTGAGCGGCACCGGCGTGCATGTCACCGCGCTGTGCCCGACGTTCGTCAAGACCAATATCGTCGAGACCGGTCGGATCTCGGCGAGATCCAGCCAATTGGCCGACCGGCTGATGCGCTGGACCGGTTTCTCCCCCGAGCGGGTGGCCCGTACCTGCCTGGACACCCTCGACCGCGGCGGCCTTTACTGCATGCCGCAGCCGGATGCCCGAATCGGCTGGGGTATCAAGCGATTCACACCGACGGCGTACACCCGCGCCGTCGGTCTCACCAACCGCATCACCCTCTAGGAGGCGCAATGGCAATCGACATGGACGCGATGCTGGTGAAGATCAAAGACCGGCAGTGGGCGCTGGCCGACATCGACTGGGAGGCTCCGGGCGCCGAACTCATCACCGACGAACAGCGGCCGAAGCTGAAGGCGTTCATGGCCGACCTGTGCTGGATCGAAAACATCGGGGCGCGCGGGTTCGCCGCTCTTGCCAAGAAGGCGCCGACGCCGACGATCGCAGAGATCTACCGCTATTTCCACGCAGAAGAACAACGGCACGCCAACGCCGAACTGGCACTGATGAAGCGCTGGGGCATGCTCACCGACGGTGAAGTGCCCGAGCCCAACGTCAACATCCGGTTGGCCATCGACTGGCTCGACCGCTGGGCCGACGACATGCCGCTGTCACTGCTCGGCACGGCGATCCCGATGCTCGAGGTCGCGCTCGACGGCGCACTGCTGAAGTTTCTGCTCGATGAGGTGCAGGACCCGGTGTGCCACAAAGTCTTCGAGAAGATCAACAACGACGAATCCCGGCATCTTGTGGTCGATTTCGAGGTGCTCGACATGATCGGACATGCCAGGATCCGCCGGCTGCTGATCGACTTCGTCGGCCACAACGCCACACCCGGGCTGATCATCGGCGCGGTCATGGGCGCACCGCTGATCAACCGGATCCGCAACGAGATCGTCGCCATGGGTATGGAGCCCGAACGGTTGTACCGTGCGGTCAAGAGATTCAAGGAACTCGGCGATCGCGGTGAGCACACCAACCGGGTACCGACATACCGCTTCCTGAGACGCTACGCGGGCGTCGTCACCAACCCGCGTCATCCCTACCATCTGCTGGCCAATTCGATGGTGTGGCTTTCCGATCGGTATCCGCACCCGTTGTTGCCCGCGGTGCCGAGCTGGGTCAAAGAGGTCACCCATGAACCGGCAGCCTGACATGACGATCCACGACACGGTGATCGTCGGCGCCGGCTTCAGCGGTATCGGTGCGGCGATCAAGCTTTCCGAGGCCGGCGTCGAGGACTTCGTCATCCTCGAGCGCAGCGACCGTGTCGGTGGTACTTGGCGCGACAACACTTATCCCGGTGCGGCATGCGACATTCCGTCGCTGCTGTACTCGTTCTCGTTCGCCAAGAACCCAAGGTGGTCGCGATCCTACTCACCGGGTGAGGAGATCTGCGCCCACATCGACGACCTGGTCGACGATTTCGGGCTTCGCCATCGCATCCGGTTCGGTACCGAAGTCAACGGCCTGCACTTCGACGAAGCCGAAGCCGTGTGGACGGTCGAAGTGAATGCAGACGAGCATTTTCGGGCGCGCACCGTGGTCCTGGCGTCCGGACCGCTCGCCGACCACAAGTGGCCCGACATCCGCGGCCTCGACAGCTACCAAGGCCACAAGATCCACAGTGCGCGATGGGATCACGACTACGACTTCGCGGGCAAGCGGGTGGCCGTTGTCGGTACCGGCGCCAGCGCGGTGCAGATCGTGCCCGAACTGGTCAAGCGCGCCGACTTCGTCAAAGTCTTCCAGCGCACGCCGGGATGGGTGCTGCCACGGCTGGACATCGCCACCCCCACAGCCGCTCAGACCGTCTTCGCGAAAATCCCTGCGGTCCAGGAGATCGCGCGCCAGGCGTTGTTCTGGGGTCACGAGCTGACCGCGACCGCTCTGGTCTGGGACACCCCGCTCACCGGTTTGGTCGCCAGGCTCGGCAAGGCGCACCTTCGACACCAGGTCAAAGACCCGTGGCTGCGACGCCAGCTCACACCGGACTTCACACCCGGCTGTAAGCGGATGCTGATGTCCAGCGATTACTACCCTGCGCTGCAGCGCGACAACTGCAAGTTGATCGACTGGCCGATCGCCACCATGAGCCCCGTCGGCATCCGCACCAGCGACGGTGTCGAACACCACCTCGACTGCGTGGTTTTCGCCACCGGTTACGACGTTCACCTGACCGGTCCGCCCTTCCCGGTGACCGGGATCGGCGGCCGCTCGCTGAGCGAGGACTGGGCCGGCGGCGCCCAGGCCTACAAGGGCGTCAACGCGCACGGCTACCCGAACCTGTTCTTCATGACGGGCCCGAATTCCGGTCCGGGACACAACTCGCTGCTGGTCTACGTCGAGGGTCAACTCGACTACGCGGTGCGTGCGATCACAACGATCCTCCGCCGGGACGTGCGCTATCTCGATGTGCGCCAAGACGTTGCGCAGCGCTACAACGAACGCATCCAGAAGCGACTCACCAAGACCACGTGGATGTCCGGCTGCAACAGTTGGTACCTGACCGCCGACGGGTTCAACGCGTCGATGTACCCGGGGTTCGCGACCCAGTATCTTCGACAGATGCGGGATTTCCGATTGGACGACTATTACGTGATCGCGCGCGACACCAACCCGGCCATGATCACGACACCGGCCTGATGTGACATCGCGACCTCCCCGTCCGCAGGCGGGACCTGTCTCGGCGATCCTCAACGGGCTCCGGCGTGCGCCGCAGCGCGTACGCCGCGGTTCTCGTGACGTCGTCGAGACCGCCGTGTCGCAGTTGTTCGACGCCGCCGTACAACCGCACGGAGTCGAGGAGTCCGGCGAGTACCGCATCGAGGAACTCGCGCGGTTGGCAGGCACCACCACCCGCAACATCCGGGTGTACCGCGATCGTGGCCTCCTGCATCCACCGCTGCGGGTGGGCCGGATCGCGCTTTTCAACGACACCCACCTAACCCGTCTGCGGCTGATCACCTCGTTGCTGGACCGCGGCTACAACATCGCGCACGTGCGCGAGATGCTCTCGGCGTGGGAACAGGGCAAGGGCGTCGGTGACATCCTCGGGCTCGAATCGGCGATCGCCGGCAGTTGGGCGACCGAGAAGCCCGAGCGCATGAGCGTCGCCGACGCCAGACGACTCGTCGACGATGACCCCGGTTTTGACCGAATGGTCGGGCTAGGCGTGATCAGGCTCGAAGACGGGGAGGCCGTGATCGTGCGGCCCAAGCTCATCGAGGCGTTCAACGACATCCGTCAGTACGGCGTGGCCACCGACAAACTGATCGACCTGCACGAGCGGATCGCACCGCTGACCGATCAGATCAGCGGCATCCTGGTGCAGGCCGGCGTCGAGGAGGTGCTGCACCGCATCAACCCGGGCGCAGCGCTGCCGCCGGACACCGAGATCGCCGAGCTGATCACCACGCTTGTGCGGTTCCGCACACAGGCGGTCTCGGCGGTGTCGGCGACGCTTGCGTTCTCCATCGAGTCGACGATCGAATCGATAATCGGCGAGATTCTCGGCGATCTCATCGACAAGGACACCGAGCCCACGGACGAGTCCGGATGACTACTCCCATTCGATGGTGCCGGGCGGTTTGCTGGTGACGTCCAGCACCACGCGGTTGACCTCCGCCACCTCATTGGTGATCCGGGTGGAGATGCGCTCGAGCACCTCGTAGGGCACCCGCGTCCAGTCGGCGGTCATGGCGTCCTCGCTGGACACCGGGCGCAGCACGATCGGGTGTCCATAGGTCCGGCCGTCGCCCTGTACGCCCACCGAGCGCACGTCGGCCAGCAGTACGACGGGGCACTGCCAGATCTGGTTGTCGAGTCCGGCGGCGGTCAGTTCCTCGCGCGCGATCGCATCGGCGCGACGCAACGTCTCCAGCCGCGCGGCAGTGACTTCGCCGACGATCCGGATTCCCAGCCCTGGACCCGGAAATGGTTGGCGCGCAACGATTTCCTCGGGCAGACCGAGCTCGCGTCCCACTGCCCGGACCTCGTCTTTGAACAGCAGCCGAAGCGGTTCGACCAGCTTGAACTTCAGGTCGCCGGGCAGACCGCCGACGTTGTGGTGGCTCTTGATGTTGGCGGTGCCCGAACCGCCGCCGGACTCCACCACGTCGGGGTACAGCGTGCCCTGCACCAGGAACTCGACGGCGTCGCCGTCATCTCCGGCCCCGCCTTCCACCAGATCGCGCACCGCGCCCTCGAACGCACGGATGAACTCTCTGCCGATGATCTTGCGCTTGCCTTCGGGGTTGGTCACCCCCGACAGCGCTTCGAGGAACCGGTCGGCGACGTCGACGGTGACCAGGTTGGCATGGGTGGCGGCGACGAAGTCGCGCTGCACCTGGGCCCGCTCACCGGCCCGCAGCAGACCGTGGTCGACGAACACGCACGTCAACCGATCGCCGATGGCCCGCTGCACCAACGCGGCGGCGACCGCGGAGTCCACTCCACCGGACAGCCCGCAGATGGCCCGGCCGTCGCCGATCTGGTCGCGCACCTGCTCGACGAGCGCGTCGGCGATGTTGGCCGGCGTCCAGGTCGACTCGATCCCGGCGAACTCGTGCAGGAAGCGGCTCAGCACCTGCTGGCCGTGGGGTGTGTGCATGACCTCGGGGTGGTACTGCACACCGGCCAGTCGTCGCTGCCGGTTTTCGAACGCGGCGACCGGCGCACCGGCACTGGCCGCCACCACCTCGAAGCCGTCGGGGGCTTCGGTGACCGCGTCACCGTGGCTCATCCAGACCGGCTGGGTCACCGGAAGGTCCGAATGTAACTCTCCACCAACGACTTTGAGTTCGGTGCGGCCGTATTCCCGGGTGCCGGTGTGGGCCACGGTCCCGCCGAGCGCCTGAGCCATCGCCTGGAATCCGTAACAGATCCCGAACACCGGTACGTCGAGGTCGAACAGGTCAGCGTTCAGTTGCGGGGCGCCGTCTTCGTACACGCTGGCCGGTCCGCCGGACAAGACGATGGCCTGCGGGTCGCGTGCCTTGATCTCTGCCACGCCGGCGGTGTGCGGAATGACCTCGGAGTACACCCGCGCCTCGCGGACCCTGCGTGCGATCAACTGCGCGTACTGCGCTCCGAAGTCGACAACCAGCACGGGCCGCGGAGATCCTGATGTCACCGGGCCAGTCTAGTTGGGCGCGTTTGTGGACCGACCGACCGCGCGATCGCAGTATGTTCGTCGGTGCATACATGTCTGCGGATGAAAACGGGAATGGGTTGATCGTGCCTGAAACCCCTATCGAGCCTGGATCCCCTGGAGCCGAAGAACCGACCGCAGAACTGGGTCTACCCGCTGCGATACGCGCCGCGCTGTTCGATCTCGACGGTGTGCTCACCGACACCGCGAGCGTGCACAAGAAGGCCTGGAAAGCGATGTTCGACGACTTTCTCCGACGGCGAACCGGTGCGGCGTTCACTCCGTTCGACGTGCGAACCGACTATCTGACCTACGTCGACGGAAAGAAGCGCGAGGACGGCGTGCGCTCCTTCCTGATGAGCCGGGGCATCGAGTTGCCCGAGGGCGATCCTGGCGATGGGCCCGAACAAGAGACCGTGTTCGGCCTGGGCAACCGGAAGAACGAGATGTTCCAGGAGGTTCTGCAAGCCGACGGCGTCGAGGTGTTCGAGGGATCGCGCCGCTACCTGGAAGCGACCGCCAACGCCGGCTTGGGAATCGCGGTGGTGTCCTCCAGCGCCAACACCCGCCAGGTACTCGAGTTGACGGGGCTGGCGAGGTTCGTGCAGCACCGGGTCGACGGTGTCACGTTGAGTGCGGAGCACATCGCAGGGAAACCCGCGCCCGACTCGTTTCTGCGCGCTGCGCAACTCCTCGGCGTCGAACCCGGCCAAGGTGCGGTGTTCGAAGACGCGTTGTCCGGCGTGGCGGCCGGTCGGGCCGGACGCTTCGGCGTGGTGGTCGGCGTCGACCGGGTGGGGCAGGCAGAAGCGTTGCGAGACAACGGAGCCGACATCGTGGTGACCGACCTGGCGGAGTTGCTCGCATGATGTTCGAGGACGAGGTGTATCCCGTCGAGCCGTGGCAGGTCCGTGAGAAGTCGCTCGACCTCGACACGCTGGCGCAGTCGGAGTCGCTGTTCGCGCTGTCGAACGGACATATCGGATTGCGCGGCAACCTCGAGGAAGGCGAACCGCACGCGCTGCCGGGCACATACCTGAACTCCTTCTACGAGTGCCGACCCCTGCCGTACGCCGAGGCCGGATTCGGCTACCCCGAAGACGGGCAGACCGTCGTCAACGTGACGAACGGAAAGCTGATCCGGCTGCTGGTCGACGACGAACCGTTCGACGTGCGCTACGGCGCACTGCACGAGCACGAACGCATCCTGGATTTGCGGGCAGGCACCCTCACTCGCAGCGCGCTCTGGGAGTCACCGGCAGGCAGGAAGATCAAAGTCGTCTCCACGCGGCTTGTTTCACTCACTCAACGCAGCGTCGCCGCAATCGAGTACAACGTCGAGGCGGTAGACGAGTTCACCAGGGTCACCGTGCAATCCGAACTCGTCGCCAACGAGGAGTTGCCACCGTCGTCGAACGATCCCCGAGTGTCGGCGGTCCTCGACAAACCGTTGGACCCCGTGCAGCACGAGCACTCCGATCGCGGCGCGATCCTGCTGCACCGCACCCGGACCAGCAATCTGATGATGGCCGCCGCGATGACCCACGACATCGAGGTGCCCGGCCGCGTCGAGATCGATACCGACGCGGGAATGGACTGGGCCACCACCACGGTCATCTGCGGCCTTCGCCCCGGCGAACGGCTTCGGATCGTCAAGTACCTCGCGTACGGCTGGTCGAGCCTGCGGTCTCGCCCCGCGTTGCGTGATCAGGCGGCGGCCGCGATCAGCAGCGCGCGCTACACCGGCTGGCAGGGCTTGCTCGATGCGCAGCGGGCCTATCTCGACGATTTCTGGGACGGTGCCGACGTTGAGGTGGAGGGCGATCCCGACTGCCAACAAGCGGTGCGGTTCGCCCTCTTCCACGTGCTGCAGGCCAGCGCACGCGCCGAGCGCCGCGCGATCCCCGGAAAAGGGTTGACCGGCCCGGGCTACGACGGCCATGCCTTCTGGGACACCGAGGGTTTCGTGCTTCCGGTGCTGACGTATACCCACCCGACAGCGGCGGCGGACGCGTTGCGCTGGCGTGCGTCGATTCTTCCGCAGGCCAGGGAGCGGGCGGCTCAGCTCGATCTGGAAGGGGTCGCCTATCCGTGGCGGACGATCCGCGGCGAGGAGTGTTCGGCGTACTGGCCGGCGGGCACCGCGGCATTCCATGTCAACGCCGACATCGCGATGGCTTTCGAGCGCTATCGCATTGTCACCGGCGAGCATTCACTGGAGGCCGAATGCGGGCTCACGGTGCTCATCGAGACCGCGAGGTTGTGGCAGTCGCTCGGTCACCACGACCGGCACGGCGTTTGGCACGTCGACGGTGTCACCGGACCTGACGAGTACACGGCGGTGGTGCGCGACAACGTGTTCACGAATTTGATGGCGGCGGCCAACCTTCGGGCGGCTGTGGACGCCTGCACCCGCAACATGGACACGGCCCGCGCCGCGGGTGTCACCACCGAGGAGATGGCCGCGTGGCGCCACGCTGCCGACTCGGTACACATCCCGTTCGACGAGGAACTGGGCGTGCACCCGCAGCACGACGGTTTCACGACACTGCGCGAGTGGGACTTCACGAACAACACGACCTACCCGCTGCTGATGAACGAGCCGTATGTCCGGCTCTATCCGGCTCAGGTGATCAAACAAGCCGATCTGGTGCTGGCGATGCATTGGCAGGGCCACGCCTTCACCGCAGAGCAGAAGGCGCGCAACGTCGACTACTACGAACGGCGCACGACCAGGGACTCGTCGCTGTCGGCGTGTACGCAGGCGGTGATGTGCGCCGACGTGGGTCATCTCGAACTGGCCCACGAGTACGCGTACGAAGCCGCGATGATCGACCTGCGAGATCTGCACCGCAACACCCGCGACGGCCTGCACATGGCGTCGTTGGCCGGGGCCTGGACGGCGTTCGTGGCGGGTTTCGGCGGGTTGCGTGACGATGAAGGCGTGCTGGAGCTCAACCCGCGACTGCCCGACGGAATCTCGCGGCTTCGATTCCGGTTGCGGTGGCGCAACTTTCGGCTGACCGTTGACGCCAACCACGACGAGGTCGCCTATACGCTGCGCGACGGTCCGGACGGCGCCCTGCGGATCCGCCACTGCGGCGAGGACCTCGAACTGGACTCTCGGGAGCCGACGACCGTGCCGGTCAACCACTGCGAGCCGTTGCTGCCGGCGCCACAGCAGCCACCGGGACGCGAGCCGGTGCGGCGGATGTAGCGCTCCAGCCCGCACCTCTGCCCGTGCTATGCGGCTCGCGCGGCCTTAGCCAGCCGAGGTGACCGGCTCGATCGGCAGCCGCCGCAGCGCGGCCAGTGCGTCGGCGGGTACGACCGGATGTTCCGGCGGGACGGGCGCCAACCGGCGGTACGGCCGACCCTGCTCCGGCCGCAGGTCCTCCTGCCCCTTGTTGGGCCACAGCGACGTCGCGCGCTCCGCTTGGGCGGTAATCGAAAGCGATGGATTGACACCGAGATTCGCCGATATGGCCGCACCGTCGTGCACCGACAGCGTCGGGTATCCGTACACCCGGTGGTAGGGATCGATGACCCCGTGTCGAGCGTCGTCCCCGATCGCGGCGCCGCCCAGGAAGTGCGCCGTGAGCGGGATGTTGAACAACTCGCCCCAGGTGCCGCCCGCGACCCCGTCGACCTTCTCGGCGATCCGGCGGGTGACCTGATTGCCGACCGGAATCCACGTCGGATTGGGCGCCCCGTGGCCCTGCTTGCTCAGGTAGCGCCTGATTCCCAGCTTGTTCCGCTTGGTAAAGGTCGTGATCGAGTTGTCCAGGTGCTGCATGACCAGAGCGATCAACGTGCGCTCGCTCCACCGCCGGACGTTGAGCAGCCGCAGCGCGCCGCGGGGATCGTTTCGAGCGTTGACGAACAGCTGTTTCCAGCGCGGGGTGTCGGTGCCTTCGGGACCATCGCCGTCGGTCATCAACGTCTGCAACAGGCCCATGGCATTGGAGCCCTTGCCGTAGCGCACGGGCTCGATATGGGTGTCCGGTGTTGGGTGGATCGAAGACGTGATCGCCACGCCGTGCGTGAGGTCGAGATCGTCGGACACCTCGAATCGCCCAGCGCCCACGATGGATTCGGAGTTGGTGCGCGTCAACACACCGAGCTTGTCCGACATTTCCGGCAGCTTGCCCGTGTCGCGCATCTTGAACAGCAGCCGCTGCGTGCCCCAGGTGCCGGCCGCGAGCACCACGTGGGTCGCGGTCAGGGTCCGCTTCTGCTTACGCACCCAGCGGCCGGTTCGGACGGTGTGGACTTCCCACAGGCCGTCTGGCCGCTGCTCGAAGCCTGTGACCGTGGTCATCGGGTGGATCTTCGCCCCGAACTTCTCCGCCAGATACAGGTAGTTCTTGACCAGGGTGTTCTTGGCGTTGTGCCGGCATCCGGTCATGCATTCGCCGACCTCTATGCAGCCCCTGCGCGCCGGGCCGACCCCACCGAAGTACGGGTCGGGCACGGTCTCGCCGGGTGCCTTGGTGCCGTCCGGGCCGAAGAAGACCCCGACCGGCGTCGGCACGAACGTGTCCCCGACGCCCATCTCGTCGGCGACCTTCTTCACGACGCGGTCAGCGTCGGTGAATGTCGGGTTCGTGACGACGCCGAGCATGCGCTGCGCCTGGTCGTAGTGCGGCATCAACTCCGCACGCCAGTCGGTGATCTCTTTCCACTGCGGGTCGTTGAAGAACGGGTCCGGCGGGACGTAGAGCGTGTTGGCGTAGTTGAGTGATCCGCCGCCCACGCCGGCGCCGGCCAGGATCATCACGTTGCGCAGCAGGTGGATTCGCTGGATGCCGTACATGCCGAGCTGTGGCATCCACAGGAACTTGCGCAGATTCCACGAGGTCTTCGCAAAGTCCTCGTCGGCGAAGCGTCTGCCGGCTTCGAGCACGCCGACGCGATAGCCCTTTTCGGTCAGCCGCAGTGCGGTGACACTGCCGCCGAACCCCGAACCGATCACCAGGACGTCGTAGTCAGGCTCCATGTGTCCAGTATGACGTTACCGAGAGGTAACTTTCCAGGACGATCAGCGGGCGAGCGCGCCCCGACTCAGCTGCCGACGGTCAAGCCGACCTTCTGGAATTCCTTGAGATCGCAGTAGCCCGCCTTGGCCATCGAGCGGCGCAGCCCGCCGACCAGATTCAGCGAGCCGAACGGGTCATCCGACGGGCCGGTGAGGACCTGCTCCAGCGCCGGCCGTTCACCAACCGCGACCTGCAGGAACGCGCCCCTAGGCAGTGATGGATGCGCTGCGGCTGCGGGCCAGAACCAGCCGCCGCCCAGAGCCTCGGCCGCGGTCGCCAGTGGCGTGCCGAGCACCACCGCATCCGCCCCGCACGCGATGGCCTTGGCCAGATCGCCGGAGGTGTGCATGTCGCCGTCGGCCAGCACGTGGACGTAACGCCCGCCGGTCTCGTCGAGGTACTCGCGGCGTGCCGCGGCCGCGTCGGCGATCGCGGTGGCCATCGGCACACTGATGCCCAGCACTTCGTCGCTGGTGGTCACGCCGCTGGTCGAGCCGTAGCCGACGATGACGCCGGCCGCGCCGGTGCGCATCAGGTGCAGGGCCGTGCGGTGGTCGAGCACGCCCCCGGCGACCACCGGCACGTCGAGTTCGGAGATGAAAGTCTTGAGGTTCAGCGGCTCGCCGTTGGATGCCACACGTTCGGCGGAGATGATCGTGCCCTGGATGACCAGCAGGTCGATCCCGGCGGAGAGCAACGCGGGGGTGAGCGCTCGCGCGTTCTGCGGGCTGACCCGCACCGCCGTCGTCACCCCGGCCTCACGGATTCGCGCGACGGCCGCGCCCAGCAGGTCCGGATCCAGCGGTGCGGCGTGCAGCTGCTGCAGCAGCCGGACGGCAACCGACGGTTCGGGCTCCTTCTCAGCCGCCTCCAGGACCTGTGCGATCTTGGCTTCGACGTCGGCGTGCCGACCGATCAGCCCCTCGCCGTTGAGCACCCCCAGACCCCCGAGCCGTCCCATCTCGATCGCGAATTCCGGGGATCCCAGGGCATCCGTCGGATGGGCCACCACCGGGATCTCGAACCGGTAGGCATCCAGTTGCCAGGCGGTCGAGACGTCCTGCGACGAGCGGGTGCGCCGCGCCGGGACGATGTTGATGTCGTCGAGTTCGTAGGTGCGGCGGGCGGTTCTGCCCATGCCGATTTCGACCATGTCACGCATGGCGGGACTCCCCTTTTCAGCGGGTGTAGTAGTTCGGCGCCTCGACGGTCATGGTGATGTCGTGCGGGTGGCTCTCCTTGAGCCCGGCGGCCGTGATCTGCACGAACTGCGCCTGCTGCAACTGCTCGATCGACGCCGAGCCGGTATAGCCCATGGCGGCGCGCAGGCCGCCGGTGAGTTGGTGGATCACCGTCGACAGCGGGCCCCGGACCGGCACTCGTCCCTCGATGCCCTCGGGCACGAGTTTGTCCTCGCTGAGCACATCGTCCTGGAAATAGCGGTCCTTGGAGTACGAACCACGCACCGACCCGCCCGCGCCCCGGCCCTGCATCGCCCCGAGTGATCCCATGCCGCGGTAGCTCTTGAATTGTTTGCCGTTCACGTAGATCAGCTCGCCGGGCGACTCGGCGGTGCCGGCCAGCAGCGAGCCGAGCATCGTGGTCGACGCACCCGCGGCCAGCGCCTTGGCGATGTCGCCGGAGTACTGCAGACCGCCGTCGGCGATGACGGGGACGCCATGCGGACGACAGGCCGCGACCGCTTCCAAGATCGCGGTGATCTGCGGTGCGCCGACGCCGGCGACCACGCGGGTGGTGCAGATCGATCCGGGTCCGACGCCGACCTTCACCGCGTCCGCACCGGCTTGCACCAGAGCGGCCGCGGCGGCGCGTGTCGCGACGTTGCCGCCGATGACCTCGACCCGGTCCCCCACCGCGGCGTTGATCCGGCTCACCATGTCCAGCACACCGCGGTTGTGCGCGTGGGCGGTGTCGACGACCAGCACGTCGACGCCGGCGTCGACCAGCGTCATCGCGCGCGTCCAGGCGTCGTCACCGACGCCGACGGCGGCTCCGACGAGCAGCCGGCCGTCCTTGTCCTTGGTCGACAACGGGAACTGCTCGGTCTTGACGAAGTCCTTGACGGTGATGAGCCCGGTCAGTTTGCCGTGCCCGTCGACGATCGGCAGCTTCTCGATCTTGTTGCGGCGCAACAGGCCTAGCGCGGCCTCGGCGGACACGCCCTCGCGAGCGGTGATCAGCGGCGCCTTGGTCATCACCTCGGAGACCGGCTTGGACTGGTCCACCTCGAAACGCATGTCCCGGTTGGTGATGATGCCGACCAGTTCGCCCGTGTCGTCGACGACCGGCAGCCCGGAGATCCGGAAGCGGGCGCACATCGCGTCGACTTCGGCCAGCGTGTTGTCCGGCGAGCAGGTGACCGGGTCGGTGACCATTCCGGCCTCGGAGCGTTTGACGGTCTCGACCTGGCCGGCCTGCTCGGCGACCGGAAGGTTGCGGTGCAGCACACCCATGCCGCCGGCGCGGGCCATCGCGATCGCCATCCGCGCCTCGGTCACGGTGTCCATCGCCGAGCTCACCAGTGGCACCTTGAGCCGAATCCTCCTGGTCAGTTGGCTCGAGGTGTCGGCGGTGGCGGGCACGACGTCGGAGGCGGCGGGCAGTAGCAGCACGTCGTCGAAGGTGAGGCCGATCATGGCGATTTTCGTCGGGTCGTCTCCGCCGGTCGGCACCGGCACCGCGAGGGGCATGCTGGTTTCGCCGGACCCAGGCGATGTCGGGGTGGGCGCCGATGTGTGGATCGACAAGGTTGGCCTCCCGTAACAAACGCAGCCGAGCACAGTAGTCGGGCTAGAGAGAACCATCCTATCGGCTGAAGACCGTCATCCCGGTGTCACGTGCCATGACCCGACACAACTTTGACCCAACACAACACCGACCCACACAACTTTTCACCCGGCCCTCGACGCCCCGGCCGACGCGCCGAGGGCAACGGGCGTAACGGCTGGCGCGATCCCAGCCCCGCTGCGTAGGGTGGACCCGTGCGTGACCACCTGCCACCGGGTTTGCCACCCGACCCGTTCGCCGATGACCCGTGCGATCCTTCGGCGGCCCTCGACGCTCTCGAGCCCGGCCAGCCGCTGGACCCGCAGGAGCGGACCGCGGTCGAGGCCGATCTCGCGGACCTGGCGGTGTACGAGGCGCTACTGGCGCACAGAGGGATACGCGGTCTGGTGGTGTGCTGTGACGAATGCCAGCAGGACCACTATCACGACTGGGACATGTTGCGGGCCAACCTGCTGCAGTTGCTGGTCGACGGCACGGTCCGGCCCCATGAGCCGGCCTACGACCCCGAACCCGATGCCTACGTGACGTGGGACTACTGCCGCGGCTACGCCGACGCGTCGCTCAACGAGGCGACCTCGGAGTCCGACGGCTACCGCTGAGCTAACTCGGTTCGTCCGCTTCCGGCACGCTGGTGACCACCGTGCGCTGCGCCGGCACCTCCACCGTCGACTGCTCTGACGTCGGCGCCGAGGCTTGCTCGTCTTCCTGCTGCTCGACCACCGATGGTTGCGATGACGGCGTCCGGGCCTGAACGGGGCTGCTCGGCGTGGGTAGCGCGGTGCTCACCGTCGCCGTCGGAACCGTCGCGGACGGAGTCGGCTGCTGCGTGGCCGTCGGAGTACTCGGCACGGATGTCGGCGGCACGGATGTCGGCGGCGCAGTGCCCGGTGCTGTCGGCGAGCTGGTCGGCGGCGTCGACGGTGACGGCGACGACGATCGCGATGTCGTGGGCTGCGACGGCGAAGTGGTCTGTGACGTCGTCGCAGAAGACGACGTCGTCTGAGATGGCGATGTCGTCTCAGACGGCGAGGTCGGCGAAGTCTCAGACGACGTGCTTTCCGAGGACGTGGTCTCCGAAGATGTCGTCGTCTCGCCCGGTGTGAGGACGACGACCTCGGGGAAGGTCGGCGGCGGCGCACCCGGCGGCACGGTGGCGGCCGGGTCCTGTGCCTCGACCTTGACCGTCAGCTCCTGCCACTGGGTGACCAACGCTTCCTTGCGTTCGAAGTCGTTCACCGTCGCCACGGTCGTGGTCAGCGTCTGCAGCTTGTCCTGGGCGGCTTGCCACTGGCCCTGGTCGATGAGCTGCTGGACCTCGGCCATCTGCGTCTGTGCGGCCAGGACGACCGCGTCGTCGCGGGTCTCGTGCTGTTCGCCGAACAGCATCGTGCGCAGGCCGTACAGCGCATCGCCTGGGCCCGACCCGGCGACCACGGCGCCGAAGCCGCCGATGCACAGCACCGCGGCCGCGGCCGACCCGACCACCGCCAGCGATGTGCGCGTACGCCGACGTGATGCGGCAGCGCGGTCCAGTGCGAGCACGGCATCGCGGGGCGTGACCGTCGCGGTGAGCGGCGCGCTGCGGACGTCGTCGCGCCAGCCGGCCAACAGTTGGGCCAGCTCCGCCTCACCGGGGTCTGCCGAGTACACCGGCTGCTGATTGGCCAGTGCGTCGAGGAGCCGGTCGGTGCGGTTGATCTCGTTGAGCGAGGGGTCGCCCCCGCTCGAAGTCCAGCGTCCGAAGTCAGGCATAGTCGCGCCCCGTCGCGACGATCTCGGACTTGAGCCGCGCCAGCGCACGGTGCTGGGCGACGCGGACCGCGCCCGCCGTACTGCCGACGGCCTCTGCGGTCTCCTCGGCGCTCATCCCGACGACGACGCGCAGTATGAGAATCTCGCGCTGTTTGTCCGGAAGTATCGCCAGAAGCTTGTTCATCCGCGACGATGCTTCGGCGTCGAGTGCCATCTGCTCGGGTCCGGAGTCCAGCGAGTACCGCTCCGGCACGACATCGGTCGGGTCGGATCGATTCCTGGCCGCCGCGCGATGCGCGTCAGCAACCTTGTGTGCGGCTATGCCGTAGACGAAGGCCAGAAACGGTCGTCCCTGATCCTTGTAACGCGGCAACGCCGTGATGGCGGCCAAGCAAACCTCCTGCGCAACGTCGTCTGCTGATAGGCCACTACGCTCTGTCGCCCCCACCCTCGCCCGGCAATACCGAACGATGATCGGACGAATGGTCTCCAGCACCTCCCGGAGCGCGTCCCGGTTTCCTGCCACCGCCTCAGCAACGACAGCATCGAGACGTTCTCCCGAAAATGTCATCGTGGGCGATCTCTCCAACGTTACGAACGGGACCGAGCCCGAAAAGGTCGGTCAGCTAAACAATAACTTTCACTTACGCGTTGACCCGGTTACCGCACCGACCACACGCCGCCCCGTCGACGCACTGTATCGGCACAACCGTCGCGGAGCACCACCATGTCATGCGTCGAGTGCTTCGCGCTGCCGATGTCGGCCAGCAAGCAGGCCAACGCCCAACGCAGCGGAACCATTCCGAGGCGGTCCGTATCGTCGAGCGCCGCGTCGGCGACCGCGCGGGCGGTGTCGAGGTCGCCTGCGCTGCACCGTGCGGCCGCCAGCACAACCGACGACTTCACGGCATGGCGCGCCGACCCCAGGCCGGCGGCGTGCTCGACGGCGCTTTCGGCGTGGCTCACCGCCGTCGCGCCCTGACCGCGTGCCATCGCCAGTTCCGCCGACACCCACCGCAGTCGGACCGGTAGCCGCGCCGGCGCCGATTCGGCCGACAGCGCGGCGGCGCGGGCCAGCGCGCGCTCCGACAACTCGAACCGCCCCACCCCCAACGCGTCGGCGGCCAGCCCGATCAACGCGTCCGCCGCCGCCTCCGTGTCCGTCCCGGCGAGCGCCAACGCGCGCCCATCCCATCGCCGCGCGCGGGTGTGCCAACCCATCTGGCGCAGGAACGACGCCTCGGTGCTGTGCGCCAACGCGCGCTCGGGCCCGGCGGTCCGGTACAGCTGCGCCAAATCGGCTCGGGCACTCGCATATCGACCCTGCCCGCCGGCGGCGACGGCGCGCAGCCACCGCTCGCGCGGCGTGGTGGCGCGGGGCAGCGGCCAACGCCCCGGGTCGTCACCGAATGCGGCGTTCAGGAGAACGGTCTCTACAGACATCGAGACGGGACGGTATCAATTCGATTGGTTAACAGTTGATGGTCGCCATGTTACTTCCGTGTATACGCACGGGAATGGCTGGCATAACGCCAATTGACGCCATCAGGAAAAACGCGTTCGCGACGGTCGGCGATACGTCGGTTTAGCGCCGTTCACGTTGCTCAGGCGTCGCAATGATGAACGTGATGTAAATTCTTGGCCTGCGGTTATGTCAATGAGCACACCTCGGGGCTATTGACGAAATTTCCCGAGCACCCCTACTTTATGTCCACGAGTGGTCATCGGCGACTTGAGCTCGGAATCGGTTTTGAACTCACTCATCCGTTCGTTTCCGAAATGGATGTGCAGAGAGGGGTTTCCAATGCCACAACCGCAACAGTTGCCCGGTCCCAATGCCGACATCTGGGACTGGCAGATGGCCGGGCTCTGCCGGGGCGTCGACTCCTCGGTGTTCTTCCATCCCGACGGCGAACGCGGCCGCGCTCGCGCCCAGCGCGAGATGCGCGCCAAGGAGATGTGCCGGCAATGCCCGGTGATCGCGCAGTGCCGTGCCCACGCCCTCGCAGTCGGCGAGCCCTACGGTATCTGGGGCGGGTTGTCCGAAACCGAGCGTGAACTGTTGCTGAAGCGCGGAATTCGCAGGGCCTCGTAGCGCCGAATTAGATCTACCTGCGGTCGGCCAGCTCGCGAAGCACCAAATCGGTTGCCGCCCAATCCATGCACTTGTCGGTCACCGACTGCCCGTAGGTCAGTGGGCGGGCTTCGGGCGCCTGTGCACCGCCGACGAGGAAGCTCTCCAGCATCACGCCGCTGACCGGGAGGCCGTCGCGCACCAGCTGCGCCACCTCCGATGCGACCTGCGCCTGCCGGACGTGGTCCTTGCCGGAATTGGCGTGGCTGCAATCGATCACGACGCGACCGGGCAGCCCGGCGGCGGTCAGCTTGTCGACCGTTGCCTGCACGGACGCGGCGTCACAGTTGGGCCCGTGGGTGCCACCGCGCAGGATGACGTGGCAGTCTTCGTTGCCCGCAGTGTTGACCAGCGCGCCGCGTCCGAGGTCGTCCATACCGAAGAAGACATGCGGTGCGGCGGCGGCCTTCACGCCGTCGACGGCGACCTGGATGTTGCCGTCGGTGCCGTTCTTGAACCCGACCGGCATCGACAACCCCGATGCGAGCTGGCGGTGCACCTGCGATTCGGTGGTGCGAGCGCCGATCGCACCCCATGCGACCGCGTCGGCGATGTACTGCGGGCTGGTCGGCTCGAGGAACTCACAGCCGACCGGCAGACCGATGTCGACGATGTCGAGCAGCAGGTGGCGGGCGGTGCGCAGCCCGCGGGCCACGTCGAAGGTGCCGTCCATACCCGGATCGTTGATCAGGCCCTTCCATCCGACCGTGGTACGCGGCTTCTCGAAATAGACCCGCATCACGATCTTGAGCCGGTCGGCAAGGTCGTCGGCGACCTTGACCAGTCGGCTCGCGTACTCCAGCGCCGCGGACGGGTCATGAACCGAGCACGGGCCCACCACGACCAGGAGGCGATCGTCGCGCCCAGCGAGGATGTCGGCGATCTCGTCCCGGTCGCGCACCACCCGTTCGGCACGTCGCGCGCCCAGCGGGAACTCGCTGAGCACTTCGTGTGGGCTGGGGATCGCGCTGAAGCCGCGGACCCGCCGGTCCGACGTCGCGGGCGGAGTGGCGGTCTGCGCCAGGTTCATGTTCGGGATGCCTTTCTGAGTGTGGGCAACCTGGTGATGACCCGGTGCCCTTGAATGACGAAAGGCAGCGACCTGATGGTCACTGCCTGGGCTCCGGGTGGATGCGCGCTTAGTGCTGCGCCTTATCGGCTCCGCCCGGAGCCTCGATAAAGCGCCAATAGCTGGCACACACGCCGATGTTCACGCGGCCCAGGGTATACCGGAGCCGAAGCCGGGCCAAATTCGCCTGTCCGCGGAACGCCTCGGCCAAGGCGCTCGAGCAAGCCCTCGACCTAGTCTTCGGTGTAGCGGTAGGTGCTGATGCTGCACACGTCGATGCGATTGCGCACCAGCGACTCGCCGTCGTCGAACACCGCCTTGAAGTCGTACAGGCACGCGTCGGTACCGTCGTCGACGTTGATGTTGACCGACTGGCCGACCGGGAGCACGTCCTCGCCGAGAATGTTCTCCTCCCACGTGTCGCGGCCGATGTTGGAGGCGTAGAACGCGACGATCGCGTGCCGTGTCTCGTTGATGAGGACGACGTGGCGATCCTGTGCGAGCGCCGGGGCAGCGGCCAGACCGACCAGGGCGACGACGGCCGTCATGAAGCTGATCGTGAGTTTTTTCAACATCTTGTTCATCTGCGGTCTCCCATCAAGGAGCTGTGGGCATCTCGGCTACCTTCCTGGGTGGCATATTTAACTCCGCGTCCAGCGGCAATGGTGTCGTTTCGACAATTGGGCGAAGCCAAATTGACGAACTTCTTGCCGCCGCAAAGGAATTGCCCCAACGTCGGCACCCAGACTTCGTGACCGAACCCTGGCTGGCGCTAGCGGCGGGGCAGCCACGAACCGTCGCGCATCACCCGCTGGATCCGCAGATCCTGTTCCAGCACAACGCAATTGGCGTCCATGCCGACACGTAAGCTGCCGACACGGTCGAGCTTCAACGCGGCGGCCGGGGTGGTTGCCGTCATCCGTGCCGCCTTGGCCAGCGCCTCATCCGAACCACCGAATTGGCCGACCACAGTACGGAAAAGCTGATCCATGGTCGCCGTACTGCCGGCGATGGTCGACATCCCACGCACGCGCGCGATGCGCTCGGTGACCTCGACCTCGACTGCGCCGATCCGAAATGAGCCGTCCGGCAGGCCCGCTGCGGCCATCGCGTCGGTGATCAACGCGACGCGGGCGGGCCCGGCCGTCTCGATGATCTGCCGCACGAGCGCGGGATGGAGGTGTACGCCGTCGGCGATGAGTTCCACTGTGATTCGGGGATCTTCGAGCAGCGCCAACGCCGGGCCGGGGTCGCGATGGTGCAGTGGCCGCATCGCGTTGAACACATGGGTGCCGACGGTCGCACCCGACTCGATCGCACGTTTCGTGTCGTCGTAGCTGGCATCTGTATGGCCGACGGCGACGACCACGTCCGCGTCCGCGATGCGGCTGATGGCGGCCAGACTGCCCCGCAGTTCGGGCGCCAGCGTGACCATGCGGATAGTTCCGTCCGCGGCGGTGAGCAGGGTGTCGATCTCGCGAGAGTCGGGTTCCCGCATCAACTTTGGGTCGTGTGCACCGCAGCGCGCCGTGCTCAGCCAGGGGCCTTCCAGGTGGATGCCGGCGACGGTTCGCTGACGAGTCATCTCGGCGAGCACCCGCACCTGGCGCAGAAGGTCGTCAGATGACGCGGTGACCAGGCTGGCCACCGTCGTGGTGGTGCCGTGGCGCAGGTGGAACTCGGCTGCCTGTTCGATCTGCGAGCTGATGCCGTCGGTGTAGGACGCGCCGCCGCCTCCGTGTACGTGCATGTCGACGAACCCGGGCACCACCACGTGTTCCGGGAAGTCGTGGTCGGGCGGTCGCGGAGCGGGGCCGGGCGCGCAGTCGATGATTCGACCGGCGGAGGTGGCCAACCAACCCGGTTTGCAGACCTGGTCGTCCAGGACCATGGTCCCCGCGGCGATGAGCGTCACTTCAGCAGGCCGGCGTCCTTGGGCGTGCCGCCGGCTTCATCGGGCCAGCGTCCGCCGTTCTCCCAGAAGTGCCGGATCTCTTCGAGCTGGCGGCTTTTGGTCTCCGGCGCGAAGCGATAGACGAATACGAGGGCGGCCAGTGCGAAGGCACCGAACAACGCGAACGTCCCGCCACCGCCCAGCGAGTTGAGCATCGTCAGGAAGAAGGCGGCGATGATGGCGTTGGCCACCAGATCGGAGGTGAGCATCGCACTGGACCCCATCGACCGGAGCCGGGTGGGAAAGCTTTCACCGGCGTACACCCAGACCAATGCGCCGAAGCCGAAGGTGAACCCGATCGTGAACAGCAGCACGCCGAAGAATCCGATCGTGGTGAGCGCACCACCGAACTCCGTGCCGGCAACGAAGACGCCGATCAGCGTGGCGTTGGCGGCGACCATCATCGCGATGCCGCCCAGCAGGATCGGCCGTCGGCCTACTCGGTCGACCAACATCAGCGAGACGAACACCGCTGCCAACGCGGCGACCTGGATCAGCGCTGGAAGTATCAGCAGCGCGAAGTTCCCTTCGAAACCCATGGCCTCGAACAGCCGGGGGCTGTAGTAGACGATCGCGTTGATGCCGGTGATCTGGATGAAGAAACCGAGCACCACCACGAACGTCGTGGCGCGAAGGTAAGGCCGCCGCAGCATCTCGCGCACCGCGCCCCCGGTTTCCTCCTTGAGAGCGCGGCTGATCTCGGCGAGTTCGGCCTCGACGTCGGCGCTCGGCTCGACTCGGCGCAAGGTTCGACGGGCCTCCTCGACCCGGCCCTTGAGCATGTACCACCGTGCGGTGTCCGGCATCCACAGCAGCAGGAAGGTGACGAGCACTGCCGGTATCGCGGCCAGTCCGAGCATCCAGCGCCAGTTGCCGGAACCGGCCAGGAAGTACGCGGCCAGGTAGCCGATGATGATGCCGACGACCGTGGCCACCTGATAGGCGACCAACAGCGAGCCGCGCACCTTCGCCGGTGCCGACTCGGCGACGAACACCGGTACGACCACCACCGATACACCGATGGTGAGACCGAGCAGGAAGCGCGACACCAGCAGCATGGGCACCGATACCGACAACGCGCTGAGAAGGGCGAAGGCCGCGTAAGCGACGGCGACGAGCACCATCGACTTCTTGCGTCCGATGGCGTTGGCGAGCATCCCGCCGCCGACCGCCCCGGCGATCTGGCCGATGACGATCGCTGTGGTCACCAACTCCTGCTGGCGGGTGGTCAACCCGAACTCGTCGGTGATGAACAGAAGCGCACCGGCGATGTTGGAGAGGTCGTAGCCGTAGATGACGCCGACACTGGCAGCCGCGATGGCCACCAGCAGTCCCAGACGGGGGGACCGCGCCACAGCGGTGTTGCCCACGTTGATCCTCTCGCCGGTGAGGAGGAAAGTCTAAGGAAACGGCCGGGCCGGAACTTACAGGCGCGCCGCGGTACTACGAGGTCAAACCCACGTTCAGAAGCCCACCGCCGCGCTGGATCGCGGTGCCTCGCTTCCTCCGGGACGGCGACGTGTTTCCGGCGGATCGACCGCTCACGTACGTACGGTTCGCGGGCCGGAAACCGTACCTCTGCGGAAGCTGACACCCGGCTACGACCCGTCTCAGGGTCTCGGAGGGAGACCGCCGAAGGCTGCCCCGGCTGAACCGTCCTTCGCTGATCTGTTCAAGAGCACCAGCCAGCCGTACTGATCTTGAGCGCGTAGCCGTCTGTGGCGGCCCCGCTCACCCAACGCCTCTGTGAGGCACCCGAGGACTGACCTGTGGTCGGTCCTTCTTTCTTGCCCAACAACACGTTTCAAGGAGAAACCCACATGGCAATGCAGCATTCCACTACCGCCGATGCTTGGACCCCGGAGGACTTCGGCAAGGTTCTGAACACGGCCATTCAGGCGCGGCCGACCGCGTTCAAGGCGGCTACCACGTTCGGCACCAGCAAGGTTCGGGTGAACTTCCCGCTGTGGAACGCCGACCCGTCTGCCGCTTGGCTAGATGAGCTGGAGGTGATCGTTCCGACGGACGGTTCGACCGGCGCGGTCATCGGCACTCCGTCCAAGGTCGGCGGTATCACCACGTTGTCCAACGAGATCAAGAGCGACACCGACCCGGAGATCGCCGACACCGCTACTGCTGGTCTGGCGAACGACATCGCCAAGAAGATCGACGCCGCGTTCCTCGCGGAGACGACGCCGAAGGCGAACGACGGTCTGCTGAGCATCGCGTACAGCACCGTGGACACCGGTGCCACGGTCGCCAACGAAGATCCGTTCATCGACGCGCTGTTCGCCGCTCAGGCGGTCGACGCGAACATCGACCGCTGGGTGATGCACCCCGACACGGCCAAGGTTCTGTCGAAGCTGAAGAAGGGCACCGGCTCGAACGAGCGGCTGCTGGAGCTGACCACCGATGGCGCGTTCATCGCTGGCATCAAGGTTCTGACCGACCCCAAGGTCGACGCCGACACGAAGGCTTGGGGTATCGACTCGACCCGAGTCAAGGCCGTGCTTCGGCAGGGCACCGAGATGCAGATGTTCGATGTTCCGCGACAGGATGCCGTCGACGTTCGCGGCATCGCCCGAGTCGGCTTCGCGTTCCTGCATCCGGCCTCGGTCGTGCGTCTGTACGACGCCGCCTGATCTCAGGATCTGCTGAGCCACAACTGAATACATACGCTAGAGGGGCACCCAACGGGTGCCCTTCTGGTCTCCCCAAGACGGACCGACCTAAACGAGGAGTGATCACCAAACGTGAGGCCTAGAGCTTCGTTCAGCCTCCGTAGGCAATGTTGGCGCCGTGCTGAGCCTGAGCTGGAGTGAAACCGTCAAACTCCAGTTGGGTGACCAAGCCCGAAAGGGAGAACGAGGTGAAATCCAGGTAGCTCTTGGCCTTCTTGACTGCCTGCTCATTCCAGTCCACGCTCCCATTGGCCTCGAGGTGCTCGACTGCGAACGTGGCGTCTGCTGTGCTGAACTGATCGAACTCCAGTTGCGTGATCAACCCTTGCTTGGAGAACCCTGTGAAATCCAGGTAGCTCTCTGCCTTCGCGATTGCGTTCTCCTGGGCTGAGGTGAAGTCGGGCTTCGGGGGCTCGGTTGTCGTGGGGGCGACATCTACAGTCCCGGGCGACGCAGGGGGGACAGGCACCGTCCTGGTCGTGGTACCGGTTTCGGACGACGTGGACGAGGTTTTGTCGCTATTGCCGATGGAGCCGAGGGCGATCAGCACTAACACCGCCGCTCCTATTCCGAGGCCAATCTTCATTCCTCGGGACATGCCAGTTTTCGCAGGTTGGCCGACTCCCGGCGGCGCTGCGGCGAGTGGGGCGTAGTTCTCGGTCCACGCTCTGCCGTCGAAATACCGTTGGCGGCTCGGGTCAGATGGATCCGGATACCAGCCCGGTGCACTCATGGATTGATCCTCGTTCTCTCTTTGCTTACCCCAACGTAAAAGCTTGTGATCGGCACGGTAGCAAACGCGTTGGAGACAACAGCGATCTACGGGCACTCAGGAGCGAACTGACCAAAGACTTAGCTGTCGAATATCCGCGTCAGCTCGTCGCGCCTCTCGGACATCTGGCTCTCGATGTAAAAACCGTTCGCGAGCGACAACCCCAAGAGCACACACGCGACGACGCGGACCCAGGTGGCGGCACCCAAGAAGAAGGCGATAGCCGTCACAACTCCGACAACAGCAACACCGGTCCACACCGGACCTGAGCCGGTCATGAGGCTGACCGACTGCATCGACATCACGAGTCCGACGACGGCGAGCACGCAGACGCCAATCGCAACGGCCGTCTTCTTGTTCCTGTTGGAATCGGTCGGCACACGGACGGGTTCGCCCCATTTAGCGCCGTCCCAGTAGATCTGCATCCAAGGATTCTTCGGGTCGGGATACCAGCCCGGTTGCCGATTCGGTGGTGCGCTCATGTTTGCTGAGCGTAGGCCAAGCTGGCCGCGACAGCAGCGAATTGGCGCACGTCGCCACCCAGGGGAAATCCCCGTCCCTCTACGCCTCGGCGGCTAGGACTCTTGAGGGGGTACCACCGAGGCAGGCGGGACTGTCTTTGTTGCTGCGACGACGACAGCAGCCACCGCCGCGACAATAGCGGCGGCGAACATCCACACGATGAACACCTGCCACCACCACGGTGGGCCACCGAGCCTCACGCCCCAGACCACGATCCCCCCGGCGAGCCACGCAATCCCACCGGCTGCCACCGCCGCCGCGATGGAGGCCGCACCCAATTGCAGGCGGCTCAATTCAGTGTCTCTCACCGCCGCATCCGGTGGGTACTCAGACGATCCGGTCACGGCTGCCAGGCTAGCCGCCGACCGGCTGCCACCACAATCCAGCGACCTAGAGACACCCCAGGGGGATCGGGGGATCCCCCCCTCCCCACCCCCTGTCGACCGGTCGGTAATGCGGGTGCCGAATCCGATGCGACTTAAACCCCTATTTTTCAGAGTCAGTAAGTTAGGACAAAACATGCGTACACCTGCCGGTTTAGGTAAACCCGGATGGAAATTGTGGCGAGAAATCACGTCAGAATTCGACATCGAACACGACCCAGACCGCCGCGAACTGCTGTTCCAAGCGTGCAAAACAGCCGATCAGATCGCAGAGCTGGACGAGGCAGCCGCCGAGGCTCCGCTGACCGTCAAGGGCAGCATGGGCCAGCCGGTCATCTCCCCGTTCATCGCAGAGGCCCGTGTGCAACGTGGGCTCCTGGCCCAGTTGCTTGCCCGGATGAACTTCGCAGAGCCAGAGGAGGACTGATGTCCAAGGCTGCACGCAAGACCAGACGCCGCCGCGCGGCAGCCCCGAAATCGTCTCCCGGGGTGTCCGTAGCTGAGTTCTTCAGGCTGCGACTCACGAACCCGGACCCGCGTTCGCATGCGGAGTTCCTCGCAGACATGCGAGTGAAGCAAGCCGCAGGGCGGTTGGCCAACCCGGCCACCGCTGTACTACTCGACCGACTAGAGAGGGCCATCTGATGGCATACGCCGAGGCAGATGACGTAGCCGCGCTGCTGGCGCGGGAGCTGACGACCGAAGAGACGGCGCTTGTCACGCGCCGTCTGGCTCAGGTGGAGCGGATGATCCTCCGCAGGATTCCCGACCTGGCCGCCCAGATCGACGCTCGAGACCTGGACGAAGCCGACGTGATCGACATCGAGGCCGAGGCCGTGCTGAGGGTGATCAAGAATCCCGAGGGATACCAGTCCGAGGGTGACGGCAGCTACCAGTACCAACTCAATCGGCACGCAGCCGACAACAGGCTGCGGGTGACCCCCGACGAGTGGTCAGTGCTCGGCGTGAAGCCGTCTCGTATGTTCCAGATCTCGCCTGGCAGAGGAGGAGTCGCGCTGTGAGCCTCTTGGACACCGCCAACGAGGAGGTTGTGGTCTACCTCGAGGAAACCACCACAGACGCAGACGGGAACACGATCACCAAGCCGTCAGCGACCTGCATCGAAACGAGAGCACGTATCCAACCTGTCGGTACGCCGACCGAGGAGCAGGACAGCGGTTACCAGACCGCCAGCCGCTACAGGCTGCGGTTCCCTCGGTCGTGGCCGCACGTCCTCGGCGCTCAGTCGCAGATCGAATGGAACGGGAAGCGTTGGAGCATGATCGGTGACCTGATCCGGCACAACGGATCAGCACGGACGCGGCACGTCCACTATGTGATCGAACGCCGCTGACGCGGCGCGCGCCCGTGGTCCTCCCGATCTTGCGGGGGCCCTGCCAGGTGTCGCTGTCGTCTCGGCTGACGGCCCGATAGAGGACGAGGAGCTGTACGACGAGGCCCTAGACGCTATTTGCGGCGCTGTGCGCCAACAGATCACGGTCGAAGGTGTCGGCTACCTCCATAGCATCAGAGAGACGCAGGGAGCGATCCCCGTTCCCAGATACGTGGGCCGTCAGCGGAGCTGTACGGCTAGGCATACGCTCGGCACTCGTCAGCTAGTCGATTTGACTGCGTTCTTGCCTCGTTGGAGGAACCTAAGTCGTTCCTCTTCTAACGCATCCTTTGCCGCGTTGTATGTCGTCTCACGCGGTTCGATGAGCCCAGAACGGATGCGTTCGTGCATCTCCTTGAGTTTCGCTTCGTACTCGTCATGTTCGGGACTGGGTATGGCGAACACGTCGAACGGGGTTTCGTCGTTGATCTTCTTGAGTCCAGATTTCTGCGCCAGAGCGGCCTGAAGTTTTGCCCAATGGAGCCATCGGGCAGGGTCATCGAGCGCATCTGCCTTGGCCTTCATGGCGGCACACGTCGCCGCGAGCAAGTTCTCATTCATCAGATCCAACTGCTCGGCGATTACCGCGATGCGACGGGTGACCCTTGCGGCAGAAGCCAAATGGTCGTTGTATACGACCTGTGCCTCTGAAGCGATCGCTGCTTCGCACTCGACCACGACTTCCTGGGCCGCCGCAACCGCATCGGAACACAAAATGATCAGCGTGTCCCGTTTCCACTTGTTCCATTCGAGCTTGCGTGTATGCCGCAAGGTGAAGAACAGCGTGAGCATCGCGCCTGCGAACAGCAGAACCGGGCCGAGCCATGTCCATACCGTGGTGGCTTGACTCCCGACGAATAGCACCATCGGTTGCCGACGTCACCCAGAGCGTCCGACGGATCAGTAAAGCGAAACACCCCCGGTCATGACGACCGAGGGTGCTCCGTGTCAATGACGCTCTAGTGAGCGTGACCGTGATGGTGGCCGTGGCCGTCGTCCGCTGGCTCCTCGGGCTTGTCGACAATCGCGGTCTCGGTGGTCAGCACCATGCGGGCCACCGACGCCGCGTTGAGAAGCGCCAACCGGGTGACCTTCACCGGGTCGACGACACCGTCGGCCGCGAGATCGCCGTAGGTCAGCGTGGCCGCGTTGAAGCCCTGTCCGGCGGGCAGTTCGGCGACCTTGCTCACCACGACCGCGCCGTCCTGACCCGCATTGGTGGCGATCCAGTACAGCGGCGCAGCCAGCGCGGAGTCGAACAACTCGACGCCGAGACGCTCGTCGCCGGTCAGGCTGTCGCGCAGCTTGCCCAGCGCGTCACGCACCTGAACCAGCGCCGCACCGCCGCCGGCGATGATGCCCTCCTCGGCCGCCGCCTTGGCCGCCGCAACGGCGTCCTCGACGGCTTCCTTGCGCTTCTTCAGGTCGGTCTCGGTGGCCGCGCCGACCTGGATGACGGCGACGCCGCCGGCCAACTTGGCGAGCCGCTCCTCGAGCTTCTCGCGGTCCCAATCGGAATCGGAGGCTTCGATCTCGGAGCGCAGCTGCGCCTTACGTCCCTCGATCGCGTCCTTGGTGCCGCCGCCGTCGACGATCGTGGTGCTGTCCTTGTCGACCACCACGCGCCGCGCCGTGCCCAGCACGTCGAGGCCGACCTCACGCAGCACCAGACCGACGTCGGGGTTCACCACCTGGCCGCCGGTGACGACCGCGAGGTCGTCGAGAAACGCCTTGCGACGGTCTCCGAAGAACGGCGCCTTGACCGCGACGGCCTTCAGCGTCTTGCGGATGGCGTTGACCACGAGGGTCGAAAGCGGTTCACCCTCAACGTCTTCGGCGACGATCAGCAGCGGCTTACCGGCTTCGGCGACCTTCTCCAGCAGCGGGAGCAGGTCGGGCAGCGAGCTGATCTTCTCGCGGTGCAGCAACACCAGCGCGTCTTCGAGCACCGCTTCCTGGGAATCGAAGTCGGTGACGAAATACGCCGAGAGGTAGCCCTTGTCGAAACCGACACCGTCGGTGATCTCCAGCGCGGTCTCCAGCGTCGAGGACTCCTCGACAGAGACGACTCCGTCGGCCCCGACCTTGGTCATCGCCTCGCCGACCAACTCGCCGACCTGCTCGTCGCGCGACGAGACCGTCGCGACCTGGGCGATGCCCTTCTTGTCCGACACCGGCGTGGCCGAGGCCAGCAGCGCCTCCGAGACCGCGTCGGCGGCCTTCGCGATGCCCGCACCGAGCGCGATCGGGTTGGCGCCGGCCGCGACATTGCGCAGACCGCCCTTGACCAGCGCCTGCGCCAGCACCGTCGCGGTGGTGGTGCCGTCGCCGGTGACGTCGTTGGTCTTCGTGGCGACCGACTTCAGCAGCTGGGCACCCAGGTTCTCGAACGGGTCTTCCAGGTCGATCTCGCGGGCGATGGTCACGCCGTCGTTGGTGACGGTCGGCCCGCCCCACGACTTGGCCAGCACCACGTTGCGGCCGCGCGGGCCCAGAGTCACGCGCACCGCGTCGGCCAGCTTGTCTACACCGGCTTCCATTGCGCGGCGCGCAGTTTCGTTGAACTCAATCTGCTTACTCATAGCTGTCTTTCTTTGAGGTGCGATTCGCTATAGACGCATGCCGCCCCGGAAATCACCCGAGTAGACGGGGATTCCCGGGGCGGAACACGGGTGCTTACTTGTTGACGACGGCCAGCACGTCGCGTGCCGACAGGATCAGGTACTCCTCGCCGTTGTACTTGATCTCGGTGCCGCCGTACTTGCTGTAGATGACGGTGTCGCCCTCGGAAACGTCCAGCGGGATGCGCTTCTCGCCATCCTCATCCCAGCGGCCGGGGCCGACTGCGACGACGGTGCCTTCCTGCGGCTTTTCCTTGGCGGTGTCGGGGATGACCAGACCGGAAGCGGTCGTGGTCTCGGCCTCGTTGGCCTGAACGAGGATCTTGTCCTCGAGTGGCTTGATGTTAACGCTCGCCACGATGGAGCCCTCCACTAGTTCGGGTATCGATCCGGGGTCCCGGATCTCTCAGTTACCAGGTGATCGGCATGCGTCCGTGCCCACGCACCGTCGTCGCGGGTGCCGGCGCAGGGATTGGCCGCGTGCCACCTAGCACTCTATACACGAGAGTGCTAGCACTCAAGGGGTGGGTGTGCCCAGCCTCAACGCTCTGTCACGCCACCTGACCCTGCACGACCGGCAGCCCGGGATCACTGGCGGCGTCCAGCGGCGATGGCGGAGCGCCCGCCGCAATCAGGTGGGCGGCGAACGACGCGATCATCGCGCCGTTGTCCGTGCACAGTCGCGGTCGCGGGATCCGCAGCGTCAGGCCGTTGGCGGCGCAGCGCTCCTCGGCCAGCTCGCGCAGCCGGGAGTTCGCCGCCACTCCGCCGGCGATCAGCAGCGTGTCGACGTCGAGTTCTTTGCACGCGCGCACCGCCTTGCGCGTCAGCACGTCAGCCACCGCCTCCTGGAAACCGGCAGCGACATCCGCCGTCGGCGCGTCGGGATGGCTCTCGACGTAGCGGGCCACCGCGGTCTTGAGCCCGGAGAAACTGAACGCGTACGGATCGTCGCGCGGACCGGTCATCCCGCGGGGGAACACGATCGCGTTCCGGTCCCCCTCGCGGGCCAGCTCATCGAGCACCCGGCCGCCCGGATAGCCCAGTCCCAGCAGCCGCGCCACCTTGTCGTAGGCCTCCCCCGCGGCGTCGTCGACGGTGCTGCCGAGCTCGACGATCGGCTCGCCCAGCGACCGTACGTGCAGCAGGTTGGTGTGCCCGCCCGATACCAGCAGGCCGACGCACTCCGGCAGCGGTCCGTGGTCGTAGACGTCGGCGGCCAAGTGTCCGCCCAGGTGGTTGACGGCGTAGAACGGCACCTGCCACGCCGCCGAATACGCCTTGGCCGCAGCCACTCCCACCAGCAGCGCGCCCGCCAGCCCGGGTCCGATCGTCGCGGCGACGATGTCGGGTCTGACCACTCCGGCGGTCTGCAATGCGCGGCGCATCGTCGGGCCCAGTGCCTCCAGGTGCGCACGGGACGCGATCTCGGGAACGACGCCGCCGAACCGCGCGTGTTCGTCGACGCTGGAGGCCACCTCGTCGGCGAGCAGCGTCACCGACCCGTCGGCGCCCAATTCGGCGATGCCGACGCCGGTTTCGTCGCAGGAGCTCTCGATGGCCAGGATGATTGTCATGTCGGGTCTCGCCGCATCGTATAGGCGTCGGCGCCGCTGACCCGGTAGTAGCGCTTGCGTAGCCCAACGTTGACGAAGCCGAAGCTCTCGTACAGTTGGATCGCCGCTTCGTTGTCGGTGCGGACCTCCAGGAATACCGTTCCGTCTGCGGCGTGGTCCAGCAGCTCAGCCACCATGCGCCCACCGATGCCCTGCCGGTGGTAGGCCGGATCCACCCCGACTGTGTGGATCTCGTACTCGTAGGGCATTTTCCGGCCCAACCGGGCGATACCGGCGTAGCCGACGAGTTTGTCCCCATCGCGCGCCGCGACGTACCGGATGTGCTTGGCGGCGAGTTCGGCCAGGAAGGCCCGTTCGGGCCACGGGTCGTCGCCGTCGAACAGCTGAGCCTCCAACTCGGCGCACCTGGCCGCGTCGGAGCGCTTCAGCGGGCCGTACTCGATGCTCATCGGCGCGCCACCGACGGTTTGGCATCGGGGCGGCGCAGATACAGCGGCACCAGCGGAGCCGGCTGCAACGTCCAGTCATCGACCGCGCGCACCAGACCCGAAGCGGTCGGATATGCCGGCGCCAGTCGCGGCAGGTCGAACAGCGCCGCGTGCTCGGGTGACCCGGCGACCGCCGTGGCGCCCACTGGTACATCTGCGGCTGCGCAGACCGCGGGTCCGTCGACGCGGACGCCGTTGCGGTAGCGCGCCCAATACACCTCGCGACGGCGGGCGTCGGTGACCACGAGTACATCGCCGCCGGTGGCCGCGGTTTCGATACCGATGGCGTCGAGGCTGCACACGCCGTGGACCGGTATGCCGAGCGCATGGCCGTAGGCCGCGGCGGTCGCCATTCCGACGCGCAGACCCGTGAACGGGCCCGGCCCGCAACCAACGACGACCGCGTCCAGGTCCTCGACGCCGAGCCCGGCATCGGCCAGCGCCCGCACCGCGTTCGGCGTGAGCTGTTCGGCGTGCGCCCGCGCGTCCACCGTCACCCGCTCGGCCAACGTTTGCGCCGACGTGTCCGTACGCACGATGCCGGCGGTGACGGCCGGTGTCGCCGTGTCGATGGCCAGTACCACGCTCACGCTGTGCTCCACTCCCACACCGCGGTGCGCACCTCGGTGTCGGATGCACGCTCGAGACGGACGTCGAGGTGGCTGTCGGAGAGCCGTTCGGCAAGGCCCTCACCCCATTCCACCACCACGACCGCGTCGTCGAGATCGGTGTCGAGGTCCAGCGAGTCGAGTTCGGCAAGCAGGTCCACCGACGGGTGGTCGAGCAGGCGGTACATGTCGACGTGGATCATCGCCGGCGCGGCCGGCCGGCGGGCCCGGTGCACCCGCGCCAGCACGAACGTCGGCGAGATCACCGGCCCCTGCACATCCATCGCCTTCGCAATGCCCTTGGCGATCACGGTCTTTCCGGCGCCGAGCGGTCCGGACAGCACGACGACGTCGCCCGCGCGCAGCTGCCTCCCGAGTTCGGTGCCCAGCGCAACGGTGTCTTCGGCGGTCGGCAGTTCGGCCGTCCCCGCGCTGCGCTCAACCATTGTTGCGGACCTTCTCGCGCACTCGCCTGGTCAGCGCGACGAGCTTGGACGGGGTCGCGCGCTCGACCAACCGAACCAAAGCCTCGTTGACCGCCTCCGGTCGCTCGAGCTGAACGAGATGGCCTGCACCGCCGACGATCAGCAGCTGGGCCTTCGGGAGCGCTGCGGCCATCGCTTGCGAGTACTCCATCGGGGTCAGCAGGTCGCGGTCGCCGCACGCGATGAGGGTGGGGATCTTGGCGAGCGTCGTCAGGCCCGTGATTTCGTTGTGCACCTCGAGCGCATGCAGGAACTCGACGAGCGTCGCGATCGGTGTGTCGTGCATCATCCGTTCCGAGAAGGCCACGACGCTCGGGCTGATCCGCTCGTCACCGTACGACGCGGCGCGCAGGATCGGCGCGATCACCGACTTCGCGGCGCCACGGGTGCGGTGCACGAGCTTGGGCGCGTAACGCACCGCGAACCGGGCCGCCTCCAGCGCCGGATTCCTGAGGATCTCACCGAGCGGTGATCGTGAAACACCTTCGGCGGCCGAGGAAATGATCGCCGCACCGACGACGCGGGTCGGGTATCGCTGCGGAAACTGGCGGGCGTGCGAGAGCACCGTCATCCCACCCATCGAATGACCGACCAGCACCACGGGGCCGCGCGGCGCCACCACGGCCAAGACCGCCTCCAGATCCTGTCCGAGTTGCGTCACCGTGTACGTCTCGGGCGGCGCCTCCTCCGATCTACCGTGACCGCGCTGGTCGTAGAACACCATCCGAACCTGGGCGCCCCACTGCTCGGTCAACCTGACGCGCTGAAAGTAGAAGGCGCCCATCCGCAGACAGAATCCGTGCGCGAACACCACGGTCAGCGGGGCATCCTCCGGGCCGACCTCGCGCACCGCCAGGGATACGCCGTCGGGGGTGGTGACGACGGAGCTGCGGTCGGCGTCGAGAAGTTCGAAATCCTCGTCCCGATACTGGTCATCGGCGGTGACCCGACGCCGCAGCGAACGTGCCGCCGACATTCCCGCGGCGCTACCGACTGCGGACAGCCCCGCTGCTCCGGCGAGCCAGCGCGCATTCGAGTTGCGCCCGCGTGGCGTCGGAATGTCGGCGTCTGTCACCGTGTTTCGCCTGTCGAGCCGGTGTAGGTCCGGACAAACCGGCCGCGCGGGCTGGTCACCACCTCATAGTTGATCGTGCCGAGCAGATCGGCCCAATGCTGCGTCGTGGGCTCGCCTTGCGTGCCAGGCCCGAACAGGATCGCGTCGTCACCTTCGGCGACTCCACCCTCCGGTCCGAGGTCCACGACGAACTGGTCCATGCAGATCCGACCGACGTTGCGCCGCAACCGGCCGTTGATCAACACGTCGAAGCGATTACTCAGATTGCGGAAGATGCCATCGGCGTACCCGACGGGTAACAGCGCCACCGTGGTGTCGCGCTCGGCCACCCAGGTGTGGCCGTAGGACACACCGTCGCCCGCCCGCAACGAGCGCACCAGCGCCACCGGGCATTTCAACGTCATCGCCGGGCGCAGCCCCATGTTGCCGCGTTCGGGAATCGGGGTCTGGCCGTATACCGCGATGCCGGTGCGCACCAGATCGAAGGCCAGATCGGGCCGCGTCATCGCGGCCGGGCTGTTGCTCAGGTGCACGATCTCGAAATGCACGCCCTGCTCAGAGGCGTAGGTACGCATCTCGGTGAGCCGCTGCGCCTGCAAACTGTTGAGCGGATTGTCGGGATCGTCGCCGTGCACGAGGTGTGACATCAACCCGCGCACACCGATCGTTTCGTCGGCCTGTCCGCGCTTGACCGCGGCGATCAACGCCGGATAGTCGGGTAGGCCGACGCCGTTGCGGCTGAGCCCGGTGTCGACCTTGACGGTGACCGAGGCGCTGAGGCCGGTGCGGGCGACCGCGTCGAGCACTTCGTCGAGCTGTCGCACCGACGACACCGCGATCTGTATGTCGGCGCCGACAGCGGGCGCGAAGTCGGTCCCGGGCGGATGTAGCCAGGCCAGCACCGGAGCGGTGATGCCGTCGCGGCGCAGCGCCACCGCCTCGGCGACGGTCGCCACGCCGAGTTCGGAGGCGCCCGCGGTTAGCGCGACCCGGCTCACCTGGGTGGCGCCGTGCCCGTACCCGTCGGCTTTGACCACGACCTGCACCTGAGCGGTCCCGGCCAGGTCGCGCAACAGCGCGACGTTGTGGGCGATCGCGTCGAGGTCCACCACCGCCTGAGGGGCCGCGATCGCGGTCGGCGTCGTCAGCTCGGTCGTGTGCATTGTCTCCTCACCACGACCGATTGTCCCAGACGGTGGTGCGGGCGCCCGACTTGCTACGGGTTCGTTCGCGCTGCCAGCCGGGTGCCGTCGAGAACCGTGGCGGACAGCAGGTCGCTTGGTTCGTCCAACTCGATCCGGTGCCAGTGTCCCCGGGGCACGATCACCGCCGCACCACCTGGAACCGAGATCTCGTCTTCGGCGTCCGATTCGCGGGCGCGGATGAACATGCGGAACGCGCCGCGCAGGCAGACCACCAACTCCTCGGCCTGCGGGTGCACTTCCCAGTGGTCACCGTGCACATCGGCGTCGGTTTCGGCGTGCGCCGCCATCACGAACCATCCGGACTGCTCGACGTCGAATACGCGCGGAATAGTCTGCGCCCGCCCGTCGGCTGGGAGGCGGAATGCCACCGAGTACAGGTCGATAGGGCTGACGGTCATGCCGGCACCTCCTGGTCGGCGCACATGGCGCGACGCAGCACGTCGGCCAGTTCGGCGAGCTGACGTTGGGAGACCTCCGCGGACAGGATGGCCTGCGAGCCGTGGAAGGTTCCCGCCCACTGATGAAGCTCGACGGGCACACCGGCCGCCAACAGGCGCATCGCGTACGTCAGGCCTTCGTCACGGTTCGGGCAGAACTCCGCGGTGGTTACGAATGCCGGTGGCAGACAGGACAACTCGTCAGCCCGAGCCGGTGCGGCATAGGCGGTCGCGGGTGCCCCGCCGAGATAATGGCGCCACGACGCCGACACCTTGTCGCGATTCATCCACGGCGTATCGGTGAACGTGCGCGCCGAGACGGTGTCCTGCCGGTCGTCCAGCCCGGGCTGGTTGAGCAGTTGGAAGCGAAGGGCCGGCCCGCCCTCGTCGCGGGCGCGCAACGCCACGGCCGCCGCAAGGCCGCCGCCGGCGCTGTGGCCTCCGATCGCGATCCGGTCCACATCGACGCCCAATTCAGCGGCGTGCGCCGCGGTCCACTTCAAAACGGCGTACGCGTCGTCGACCGCGGCCGGAAACGGGTTTTCGGGTGCCAGTCGGTAGCCGACGGAGACCACGGTGACGCCGGCGCCGTCGGCGATACGCGTTGCCCACGGATGTTCGGTGTCCAGGTCGCCCATCACGAAGCCTCCGCCGTGCAGCCAGACGATCGCGGCGCGTGCGCCCTGCGGCCGGTAGATGCGAATCGGCACGTCAGGGGTGGCGGGCACGGTCCGGTTTTCGACCCGCAGGCCGGCGACCTCGGGCACCGGTATGGCCGCTGCCAGTGCGGCGAACTTCTTACGCTCCTCGATCGGATCGGTCAGGTCGGGTTTCGGGAACAACGCCAGGAAGGCTTCGAGTTCGGGATCCATGCACACCATGCTCGCGATCCGGCTGCCGGTACGTCATCCGACATTCGTCGGTTAAAGGGGTGGGTTCAGCCGACGTTCGGCGCCTATCCTGCCGGGCATGGAAGCGTTGGTCGCGCGGTTGTCGCGTCTGGATTCGGATGCGGAGGGCGCGCTGCGGGTGGTGCAGTTCTTCGACACGCTGATGCGCAGACGGGTCGATCTGCCGGCGCTGGGGCGGGCCGCGGCGGGACTGGCCGAGTGCACGGCGGGCATCCGGTTGCACGCCACCGGGCATGCGGTCCGGATGTCGCCGGACGGGAAAGAAGCCGCCGGTGCGCCGTCCACCACCTCGACGACGGCCGCCGTCATCCTCGACGAGGAGGACATCGGAACGGTCTGGCTGGAGCGCGCCGGACCGGCCAGACCCCTCGATGAGCTGGCCCTTGATCGGCTGGCCATCGCGGTGGCCGCCGTCGTCGAACGCTACGGCCCAGCCCAGACGACGATGGCCGACCCGGCGCTGGTCGAACTCGTCATCGGCTGCGACACCGATGAGGCCGCCAGAAACCGGGCGTTGCGCCTGCTGGGCTTCCCGTCCGGCGATCCGGTCCGCGTCGTCGCGGTGCACTCACCGCTTCCGCTGGACCGGATCGGCGGCACCATCTGCCCGGACCGCCCGGTCAAGGCCGCACGACTCGACGACGTGGGCGTGCTGCTGGCGGGCGCGGTCGTCGATTCCGCCTTCCCGGCCGACGTCCGCGCGGGCATCGGCGCTTCGGAGAGTCCGGACCGGTGTTGGCACGAGGCGCGTACGGCGTTGCGCTTCGCGACCGCCCGCCGGCCGATCGTGCGTTACGACTCGCTGGGTGCGCTGGCACTGCTCGCGCAGGTGCCCTCGTATGCAGCCGACACCAACGCCGATGTCGCGGCCGTCGCCCGTTTGGCAAGTGCGCCGGACGATCTGGACACCTTGGACGCGTACTGCGCGACGGCATCGCTGCGCCGAGCCGCTGACGTTCTGCACCTGCACCACAGCAGCGTGGCACGCCGACTCGAACAGCTCAGCAAGACAATGGGTTTCAACCTCACCGAGCCTGACGGCCTGCTACGGGCCAGCATCGCGTTGACGGCCTGGCGGCTGCTCGACACCGCCTGAACGATCAGTGCGCGAACGGCTGCTGCTGGTCGAAGTGCCCGTTCGGTTTGAGCTCGTCGAGGTGGGCGAGCACGGTGGCCATGTCGTCGTACAGCGCGCGGGCGAGGTCGGCGGAAAACCCCTCCCGCACCACGATGCGCAACACCGTGACGTCGGTCGCGCCCTCCGGCATCGTGTAGGCGGGCACCTGCCAGCCGTAGGCCCGCAACGCCTGCGACACGTCGAACTCGGTGTAGCCGAAGTCGCCTGAGAGCCTGAAGCTGACCACCGGGATCGCCGACCCGTCGGCGATTACCTCGAAGTGCTTGCTGTCGCCCAACTGGTCACCGAGCCACCGCGCCGTCTGCGAAAGACTCTGCATCACCTGCAAATACCCGCCGCGGCCGAGGCGCAGGAAATTGTAGTACTGACCCACCACCTGATTGCCGGGCCGGGAGAAGTTCAACGTGAAGGTCGGCATGTCACCGCCCAGGTAGTTGACGTGGAAGACCAGGCCCTCGGGCAGGTACTCCGAACTGCGCCACACCACGAAGCCGATCCCGGGGTAGGTCAGGCCGTACTTGTGACCGCTGACGTTGACCGACACCACACGCGGTAGCCGGAAGTCCCATTCCAGGTCGGGGTGCAGGAACGGCACCACGAAGCCGCCGCTGGCCGCGTCGACGTGAACCGGGATGTCGTGCCCACCGCCGCCCGCGAGTTCGTCGAGCGCGGCGCAAATCTCGGCGATCGGCTCGAGCTCACCGGTGTAGGTCGTTCCGAGGATCGCGACCACACCGATGGTGTCCTCATCGATGTTCTCGAGCACCTGCTCGGGCGTGATGACGTAGCGGCCGTCGGCCATCGGCAGGTATCGCGGTTCGACGTCGAAGTAGCGGCAGAACTTCTCCCAGACCACCTGAACGTTGGAACCCATCACCAGATTCGGCGTACGGCCCTTCCACTGCTCGCCGACGCGATCTCGCCACCGCCACTTCATCGCCAACCCAGCCAGCATCACCGCCTCGCTGGAACCGACGGTGGACACCCCGATCGCGCTCGACGGGTCGTCGTCGCGCAACCCCTCGGCGTGAAACAGATCGGCGACCATGCAGACACAGCGTTGTTCGATCGCGGCGGTCGCAGGGTACTCGTCCTTGTCGATCATGTTCTTGTCGAAGGTCTCGGCCATCAGCTTCTCGGCCTGCGGATCCATCCACGTCGTGACGAAGGTCGCCAGGTTCAGCCGCGAACTGCCGTCGAGCATCAACTCGTCGTGGATGAAGCGGTATGCGGCATCGGGATCCATTGCATCGTCCGGCAGCCGCAGCGACGGTACGGGCGCCATCGCCAGCCGTCCGGTGTAGGCGGGGGCGATCTGCGGCGCGTGACTGCGGTTGGGCGACATGACAGTTCCTCTCGTGACAAACCGGCTTACATACTGGCTTACAAACTGGCTAGGGCATTTCGGAGGTGCGCGAGGATGCGCGACGCCGAAGTCGGAGCGCGACGCGGACCCGGATCGGCGGCAGCGAGGTTCGCCGCGCGCGCATGGACGTACGCGGCGGCGGCGGCCGCTTCGCCTGGGGGCAGGCCGGCGGCCAGCAGCGCCCCGATGACACCGGTCAGCACATCGCCGGATCCTGCTGTGGCGGCCCAGGATTGGCCCGCGGGGTTGAGGTACACCTGTCCGCCGGGCTCGGCGATGACGGTGACATTGCCCTTCAGCAGTACGGTCACCCCGAGTCGGTCGGCCAGCTTGCGGGCCGCACCGACACGGTCGTCGCCCGGCGGCGAACCGGCCAGGCGCGCGAACTCACCCGCGTGTGGCGTCAGTACTGTCGGTGCTTCGCGCCCGTCGACGAGATCCGGATGGGCCGCCAGGATGGTCAACGCGTCGGCGTCAACGACCACGGGGAGGCGGCTTTCCAGCGCGAACCACAGCGCTGCCGCGCCGGTGTCATCGGTGCCCAGGCCCGGCCCGACGGCCCAGGCCTGCACGCGTCCGGATGCAGCCGCGCTCGGTGCCGCAATCACCTCCGGCCACTGCGAAAGGACCTGCTGTCCAGCGGTTCCGGCGTACCGGACCATGCCTGACGTCGCCGCCACCGCGGCTCCGGTGCACAGTACCGCCGCGCCCGGATAGGTGGCCGACCCCGCCAGGACACCGGTGACCCCCTGGGTGTACTTGTCGTCCTTCGCTCCGGGCACCGGCCAACGAGCGATCACGTCGGCGGCATCGAAGGAGAGCACGTCGGACGGCGGGAGGTCCAGCCCGATGTCGACCAACTCGACGCGGCCGCAATCCCCCAGCGCGTGAACAGGTTTGAGGCCGCCGAACGTCACTGTCAGCGCGGCGTGGACATGCGGCCCGTCGGCGGCCCCGGTCTGCACGTCGACGCCACTGGGGATGTCGACGGCCACCACCGGTATGCCCGCGTCTTCGACGGCGCCGAACACCGCGGCCGCGTTCGGCCGCAGCGATCCCGCACCGGAGATCCCCACCACGCCGTCGATCACCAGGTCGGTGGCGGTCGGAATCGTGTCGACGACGCGCCCGCCGGCGGCGGTGAAGGCCGCGAGCGCCTTGCCGTGGGTGCGGTCCGGGTTAAGCAGGACAGCGGCGGCCGCCGCGCCCCGCCGACGGAGGAACGTCGCGGCCCACAGCGCGTCGCCGCCGTTGTCGCCGGAGCCGACCACTGCGCACACGCGGCGACCGGCGACCCCACCGGTTCGCAGCACCAGTTCGCGGACGATCGCGCCGGCCAACCCGTTGGCGGCGCGGCGCATCAGGGCACCGTCGGGCAGGGACGCCAGTAGCGGCGCTTCAGCCTCGCGGATCTGCTCAGCGGTGTAGTAGTGCCGCATCGTCGCCCACGTTAGTGGCCAAACATCCGTCTAGGCTCAGTTTCGGCCGTCTGCCTCCGCCCAGAAATCCGCTGCCCGTTCGGCGATCTCGGCAGCGTACTCGCCGTTGATCGCGTGCGAGGCCGCGGGCCACAATTCGACCTGCCCGCGCGTCAGCAGCCTTCGCGCCCGCTGGACCGCCCTAGCGGCGTCGTGCATTACGCTGCGCCCCCCAATCAGCGCCAGCACCGGTATGTCCAGCCCGCGCAACTGCTCGTCGCTGATCATCTTAGGCATCGCCTTGCGCAGCGTGTAATCGGTTGAGCCGGCCGAGATAAGCGCCGCTTCGGTTTCAGCTTGGTCGATGTCGGCGCCGCCGGAGATCCAGCTGAGCACGCGCCTGCGCAGGCTGTCGGGCACGCCCGGCACAAACAGTGCCGGCGAGGCCAGTACGGCCTTGATCGCGATCGGCGCGAACGTGAACACCGGATCCAGCAGCACCAATGAGGCGGCTCGGCCAGGCCGGCGGGCGGCGTAGTTGGTCGCCGTCCATCCCCCGATCGACATCCCCATCAGGTGCGCGCGGTCCAGCCCCAGACCCGCGGTCGTCTCGTCCAGCCATTGCGCCTCGTCGTCGGGGCCTGCGATCGGCTTCTCCTGCACCGATAGCCCAGCCTCGCCGAGCAGGTCGACACCGATGACGGGCCGATGCTTTTGCAGGAGCGGAATGTTGCCCCGCCACACCGGGGTGGACGCATTGCGCCCCGGCAGCAAGATCACCGGCGTGGCGTCCGGCGAGCCGGCGAACCGGTACGCCCGCACCGTCCCGAATGAGGTTGGCACATCGCGTATCTCGCCGACCGCCGGCAGCTCCGCCATGGCCGCCCGATACACGTCGAGGAAGTGGGTGCGAGCCTGCTCGCTCTTGAAGTCTCCGACCCGCACTACTCGACGGTGACCGACTTGGCCAGGTTGCGCGGCTTGTCGACGTCGTAGCCTCTGGCCTGCGCGACGCCGGCGGCGAACACCTGCAGCGGAATCGTCGACAGCAGTGGCTGGAAAAGCGTTGACACCGCCGGGATCTCGATCAGGTGATCGGCGTAGGGACGAACGGTGTCGTCGCCCTCCTCCGCGATGACTATGGTGATCGCACCGCGGGCCTGGATCTCGCGAATGTTCGACAGCAGCTTGGCGTGCAGCATCGGCGCGTTCTTCGGCGAGGGCATCACGACGATGACCGGGAGGTCGTCCTCGATCAGCGCGATCGGACCGTGTTTGAGTTCGCCCGCCGCGAAGCCCTCGGCGTGCATGTACGCCAGCTCCTTGAGCTTGAGTGCACCTTCGAGCGCAACGGGATAGCCGACATGGCGGCCGAGGAACAGCACGGTCTGCGACTGGGCGAAGCGGTGCGCCAGCGCCCTGACCGGTTCGACGGTCTCCAGCACGCGGGCTACCAGATCGGGCATCGCTTCGAGGTCGGCGTACTCGCGCGCGACCTCCTCGGGGTACTTGGTGCCGCGCGCCTGCGCAAGCGCCAGCCCCACAAGGTAATTGGCGGTGATCTGAGCGAGGAAGGTCTTCGTCGACGCTACCCCGATCTCCGGTCCGGCGCGCGTGTAGAGCACCGCGTCGCATTCGCGGGGGATCTGGCTGCCGTTGGTGTTGCAGATCGCCAGCACCTTGGCCTTCTGTTCCTTGGCGTGGCGGACCGCTTCCAGGGTGTCGGCCGTCTCGCCGGATTGCGAGATCGCCACCACCAAGGTGTGGCTGTCCAGAACCGGGTCGCGATAACGGAATTCGCTCGCGAGTTCCGCCTCGACGGGCAGCCGGGTCCAGTGCTCGATCGCGTATTTGGCCAGCAGCCCCGAGTGGTAGGCGGTGCCGCAGGCCACCACGAAAACCTTGTCGACCTCGCGCAGTTCCTGATCGGACAGCCGCTGCTCGTCGAGCACGATGCGGTTGTCGGCGAAGTGGCCCAGCAGCGTATCGGAGACCGCGGCGGGCTGTTCGGCGATCTCCTTGAGCATGAAGTACTCGTAGCCGCCCTTTTCGGCCGCCGACATGTCCCAGTCGATGTGGAACGTGCGGGCATTCGCGGCGTCGTCCACCCCGTCGAAGTCGGTGATGCGGTAGCCGTCGGCGGTGACGACAACCGCCTGGTTCTGGCCGAGTTCGACGGCCTCGCGAGTGTGTTCGATGAACGCCGCCACGTCGGAGCCGACGAACATCTCGCCGTCGCCGACACCGAGCACCAGTGGCGTGGAACGGCGGGCCGCCACGATGGTGCCCGGTTCGTCGGCGTTGGCGAACACCAGCGTGAAGTGCCCCTCCAGCCGCCGCAGCACTGCGAGCACGGACGCCGCGAAGTCGCCGGCGGTGGGGCCGTGGTGGAACTGCCAGGACACCAGATGCACCGCGACCTCGGTGTCGGTGTCGCTGGCGAACTCCACGCCGGTCTGCTCGAGTTCTCCGCGCAGCGCGGCGTAGTTCTCGATGATCCCGTTGTGGACGACGGCGATCTTGCCCGCGGCGTCGCGGTGCGGATGGGCGTTGCGGTCGGTGGGCCTGCCGTGGGTGGCCCAGCGGGTGTGGCCGAGGCCGGTGCTGCCCGCGAGGCCGGCGGCGTCGGTCTCGGCCAGCGCGGTTTCCAGATTGGCCAGCCGCCCCGCCCGGCGACGGACGGTGAGGCCGCCGTTCCCGTCGAGCAGGGCAACGCCGGAGGAGTCATAGCCGCGATACTCCATCCGGCGCAGTGCGTCGACGACGATGTCGCAGGCCGGGCGCTGCCCGACGTAGCCGACGATTCCGCACATAGACACTCAGGGTAGTGCAAGAACCGCCTGAAACTCTGTGGGCTACGGTCGTCTGGTGGCCAGCACGAAGAAGCTCTTCAGGGCCTTGACCCGCCGCGGTCCGCACCGCGTTTTGCGAGGTGACCTGGCCTTCGCCGGGCTTCCCGGCGTGGTGTTCACCCCAGAATCCGGATTGAGTCTGCCCGGCGTCGCGTTCGGCCACGACTGGCTCGCCGGAGCGGACCGCTACCACGGGACGCTCGAGCATCTGGCGTCGTGGGGGATCGTCGCGGCGGCGCCGGCGACCGAAACGGGCCTGGCGCCCTCGGCGCTCAATTTCGCCTATGACCTGGGCACAACGCTCGACATCATCGCCGGTGTCCGCCTGGGTCCGGGCGAGATCAGCGTGCACCGCTCCAAGCTCGGCGTCGTCGGACACGGGTTCGGCGGCTCGGCGGCGGTGTTCGCCGCGGCCGGGATGCCCGTCAAACCCAGATCTGTCGTTGCGATTTTCCCCACAGTCACTTCCCCGCCCGCCGAGGAGCCCGCGGCGACGCTGCAGGTACCCGGCCTGGTGCTCAGCGCAACCGGCGATCCGATGACGCTGCGGTCCAATGCGGTGGAACTGGCGCGGGTGTGGAAGTCGGCCACGCTGCGCACCATGGCCAAGGCCAAGCCGGGCGGACTGATCGAAGGTCGTCGCCTCGCGCGCGTCGTCGGGCTGCCCGGCGCAGACCGCAGCACCCAGAAGGTGATCCGCGCCTTGATCACCGGATATCTGCTGCACACGCTGACCGGCGACAAGACCTACCGCGACTTCGCAGACCCCGACAGCGTGCTGCCGAAGGCAACGAGCGTGGATCCGTTCGCCGACGATCCGGTGGACCTGGAGAACAAGGTCATCGCGCTGCTTAAGCCCTGAGGTAACCAACCAACCGGTTGGCAGTGTATAACTCGAGGATGCGCACCGGGATCTTCCTCAACTACACCGACGGCTTTCTCGATGCGGTCGACCAGGTCGTCGAACTCGAGAAGGTCGGGGTGGACATCGTTCTGGTGGCCGAGGCGTACTCCTACGACGCGATCAGCCAGCTCGGCTTCCTGGCGGCCAGGACATCGCGCATCGAACTCGGCACCGGCGTCGTACCGATCTACATCCGCACGCCGACCTTGTTGGCGATGACGGCCGCCGGGCTGGACTACGTCTCCGGCGGCCGCTTCCGACTCGGTATCGGCACGTCCGGACCGCAGGTGATAGAGGGGTTCCACGGCGTTGCATTCGACGCACCGCTGGGGCGCACCCGCGAGGTGGTCGAGATCTGCAGGCAGGTGTGGCGCCGCGAGCGCGTCCAGTTCGAAGGCAAGCACTATCAGATTCCGTTACCCAGCGAGGGACCCGGGGCCCAGGGCACGGGATTGGGCAAGCCGTTGCACTTGATCAATCACCCTGTGCGCGAACGTATTCCGATCACCATCGCCGCTCTTGGGCCGAAGAACGTCGAACTGACCGCAGAAATCGCCGAGGGCTGGCAGCCGGTGTTCTTCTATCCGGAACAAGCCGACGTCGTATGGGGTGAGGCGTTGCGCGCCGGGTTCGACAAACGCGACTCCTCGTTGGGCCCACTCGACGTCATGGTCAGCGCTCCCCTGGCCATCGGTGAGGATGTCGACGACCGGCTGTCCTGGGTGAAGCCCCAGTTGGCGTTGTACATCGGCGGTATGGGGGCACGCGGGCGCAACTTCTACCACAGCCTGGCCACCCGCTACGGGTACGGCGAGGTGGCCGACACCATTCAGGATCTCTACCTCGCCGGCAAGAAGGCCGAAGCGATCGCGGCGGTGCCGGATGACTTGGTGCGCAACGTGTCGCTGGTGGGCCCGCGCGGATTCGTCAAGGAGCGACTGGCCGCGTTCGCCGAAGCCGGTGCGACGACACTTCTGTTGCAGCCACTCTCCGGTGACCAGCGCGAAACAGTCGGCTTCGTCGAGGAATTGCACGCTTTGCTGCCGTAGCCGATTACGTCGAAACGTCGACACCCCTGTACAGTGTGCTCAGCGGCATCTTCTGTTCTGCCTTTTGCCGCATCTCGATCGTCACACCGAGCGCCGCGGATCATCCGCGCCGGGCAGGACGACCACACTGAACTTTCGGAGTTTTTACTTGTCTGTGCAAATCCCCAGTGGCACAACCGTGCCCACCTTCGCCGAACTCGGCCTCCCGCCGTCCGTCGTCGCCACTCTCGCCGAAAACGGCATCGAGTCGCCGTTCCCGATCCAGGCCGCAACCCTGCCTGACTCGCTGGCCGGCCGCGACGTCCTGGGCCGCGGTCGCACCGGATCAGGGAAGACCTACGCGTTTTTGTTGCCCGTAGTGACGAGACTCACTGCGAGCCCGGCGAAACGGGTCGGCGGTCGCCCGCGGGCCCTCATCCTCGCGCCCACCCGGGAACTGGCCGCCCAGATCAGCGCGTCGCTCGCACCGCTGGCAGCGGCCACCAAGCTGCGATCGGTGACGATCATCGGCGGCGTCGGGCCCAACCCCCAGATTCAAGCGCTGCGCCAGGGTGTCGACATCGTGATCGCCTGCCCGGGGCGGCTCGAGGACCACGTGAAATCGGGTCATGCCGACTTGTCGGGCGTCGAGATCACCGTGCTCGACGAGGCCGACCACATGGCCGACCTCGGCTTCCTGCCGCCGGTGAAACGGTTGTTGGACAAGACCCCTCGCAGCGGCCAGCGGATGCTGTTCTCGGCGACGCTGGACGGTGGTGTCGACGTCCTCGTGAAGCGGTACCTCACCGACCCGGTTGTGCACAGCGTCGATTCGGAGCAGTCGCCGGTCAGCGCGATGGAACACCATGTGCTGCACGTCGACAAGGCGTCACGGCTCGGCGTGCTGGCCGACCTCGCCGCCTCGCCCGGCCGCACCATTGTTTTCGCCCGCACCAAGCACGGCGCCAAGAACCTTGCCCGCCAGTTGAACTCGCGCGGGGTTCCCGCTGTGGAGTTGCACGGCAACCTGTCGCAGAACGCGCGTACCCGCAATCTCGCGGCCTTCTCCGATGGTTCGGCCACGGTGCTGGTGGCAACCGACATCGCCGCGCGCGGCATCCACGTCGACGATGTGAGCCTCGTGGTGCACGCCGATCCGCCCGTCGAGCACAAGGCCTATCTGCACCGGTCGGGCCGAACGGCCCGAGCCGGCAACGAGGGCACAGTGGTCACGCTGATGCTCGATGAGCAGGTATCCGACGTGCGGCAGTTGACGCGCAAGGCCGGCGTGAAGCCCACGATCACCCGCTTCAGCGGATCGTCACATCCGGTGTTGAACGAAATCGCCCCGGGTAAGCGGACTTTCGGCGATCCGATTGTCACCAGCCGGCCCGAGCCCACACGTCCGCATCAATCTTCGTCAGCCAAGGGCCGCCCCCAGCGGCGCCGGCGTCCCGCGCGGTCGCGGCGTCCGGCCAACGCCTAACGCGGGGAGCGTTTGGCCGCGATCTCGGCCAGTAACGCGACGACCACCCCGAACGCGAAGTACAGCGGGACCAACCACGGTGCGACGCCAAAGAGTTCGTCGCAGGCTTCGTGGTAGGCGAACACGCCGGCCTTGGCAAGCACTATCTCGACGATGGGGCCGATGATCGCGGCGAGTAGCCCGCAGACCACCGACGGTCCGTCGCCCAGCGCGCACCAGGCGATGGTCGCCATCGTCACTATCAGCACGGTGGCCGGCACGACGGGTGCGGTATGGATGAGCGCGGTCGTGACGTAGATGCCGAGCACCGCGGCGATACCCGCCACACCCTGTCGGAGTGTGACATCGATGCGCGGCGCGGGCAGGTGAAGGCGGAGCTCTGCCAGGGAAGCAGTGGCGAGCGCGACCAATGCCGGAAACCACAGCGGGCTGCTCCACACGAACGGCACCGCGTCGGTGAAGTACTCGGTGGTCCCGGTGACAACATGGCTGTGGTCGCCGACGAGCGACGCCGCCGCCCCCAGAGCGAGGAAGAAGAGGAGCTGTGAGAACCGCAGCTTCACACGCTGGACGCTACGCGATCAGGATGTGGGCGACGTGTCATACCCGGGCGGTAGGGTCGCACGTATGTTCGATTCGGAGTTCGCGGGTCTGGATGACGCGGCGATCGTGGCCGCGATCGAGCAGGGCGCGCGCGCCGAGGCCGCCGCGGCCGCGCGGCGGTTGGCCGCCATCGCGGCGTTGGTGCATCGACACGTCAGCGATGACGACGAAGACAACAAGTGCGCCTTTGACCCCTGGGACGGGGTGGCCGTCGAGGTGGCCGCGGCCATGACGGTCGGGCATCGACGCGCCTCAGGACAGATGCGCATCGCGATGGCGCTACGCGATCGCCTGCCCCAGGTGGCGGCGTTGTTCGCCCAGGGGACGCTCAGCGCGCGCATCGTCTCGGCGATCACCTGGCGCACCCAACTGGTCCTCGACGAACAAGCGCTGGCACTCATCGACACCGCCCTGGCCGATCGGGCCTCGCGGCTGGGTCCCCTCTCCGAATACCGACTCCACGACGCGCTCGACACGGTCGTCGAACGCTACGACCCCGACGCGCTACGCACGACACAAACCTCCACACGCACCCGCGATTTCCACGTCGGCGACATCGACGACCCCTGCGCGACCACCTCGGTGTGGGGCAAACTGCTGGCCACCGACGCCGCGGTCCTCAAACGCCGCGTCGATGCGATGGCCCAGGGCGTATGCGAACACGACCCACGCACCCTGGCCGAACGCCGCGCCGATGCCCTGGGAGCGCTGGGCGCCGGCGACCAACACCTGCGCTGCGCATGCCCCTCACCGACCTGCAAAGCCGCCGGCCCCCAAACATCGAACCTCGTGGTCCACGTGCTGGCCGACCCCGCCGCGATCGACTACGCCCACACCAACACCCCCCAACACCCCGCAGAACACGGCGACGCCGCCGCCGAGCAGCCCGCGGCCCTGACCCAGCCGCGCGGCACGGCGGTAATACTGGGCGGCGGGGCGTTGCCCACCTCGCTGTTGCCCGAGGTGCTGCGCCGCGGGGCCACCACCCGGCCCATCACGATGCCCGGCGCTGCCGCCGAAACGCGCTATCACCCCTCGGTAGGGCTGGGCGAGTTCGTCCGGATGCGCGATATGTACTGCCGCGCACCCGGATGCGACGTACCCGCCGACCGCTGCGACATCGACCACACAATCCCCTGGCCGCTGGGCCCCACCCACCCCTCCAACCTCAAATGCCTATGCCGTAAGCACCACCTGATGAAAACCCTTCTACGGCGGCACCGACGGCTGGCATGACACCCAACAGCCCGACGGCACCGTGATCTGGACATCACCCAACGGCCCCACCTACACCACCCACCCCGGCAGCAAGCTGTTGTTCCCGACCTGGAACACCACCACCGCCACACTCCCACCACCACCAACCAACCCACCAAACCCACCCGAGCGCGCGCTGATGATGCCGAAACGAAAACGCACCCGCGCAGCCCAATTCGCCGCCCGCATCACAGCCGAACGCACCCGCACCACAACACCCGCCCCCTTCTGACCCTGCCGGATCGTGGGTCTCTCGACGCCATGAATCAACCTCGTCGATGAGGGGCCTCGGGAGTCCGAGTGAGTTGATGCTGACAAATGGCGGTCGGCTGGAAATCACCGCCGGGTTCTCGGCATGAACCCTGCATTAGTGGGTATTCCAACCTTCACTCCAGAAGGGAGTGCGCCATGAGATCCGTCGCATACCTACTACCCCAGGGGGCCGAGGATCGCGCGCGACACCGATCGCCAAAACGACTGGCATGCCCGCGTTCAGCGACTGGGCTAGGTCTAGCAATAGCGTTGAATTGTCAACGTCGGAGGACTACGCGTGCGGGTGCTCGCCGCTGGTGCGAGCATTGCGGCACGAACCACCGAGACCGGCTAGTGTCCGACGAGTGCATCCGCCTGCTTGTCAACGGCCCCGACCGGCCGGATATGAGCCCATGAGCCTGCGCACCGTTCGGTCCCGCGGGCAATTCAGGTAAAGGAGAGCGACACAACGTCATTCGCCTACCTGAGGTAGTTCATCGGCGGCTATCTCACAGGGTGTACCAGCCCCCGAACCCTCGGGCGGCGGCCCCGGTACGACACCCAACGGCTCGGGTGGCGGTGCGGACGATGTTTCGCCGCCAGGCTCATCGCTGGCGGTTTCCGGTGCCGGTTCGGGAGGGCAGACAGGCGCGGCCGCGGAGGCGAGGGGCTCCACCGATCCTTCCTCGGCGCTCACTGAGTCGTCGATCGCCTCGTCGGCCGCGGTTTCAACGTCGTCAGCCTCAGGCTCGACCTCGTCCGCTTCATCGATCTCCCCCTCATCGGGCTCCGACTCCTCGTCGGTCGCGGGCTCAGCGATGTCCGCAGTGTCCAGCGGGTCGTCAGCCTCTACGGGGTCGAGAAGCGAGTCCCCACCGAGTAGACCACCGAGCATGTCGCCCAGCTGCTGACCGAAACTCGTAAGGCCGCTTCCGATGTCGGGTAAACCTCCGCCCAGCGACGGCAGCGACGGGGCCGCCATCGGCTGCGCCATTGCGGGATCGGTTGGCAGCGGAGCCGCCAGCGGTGTCGGCGGCGCGGCAGGCCCCGGTGCGGCACCAGGAAACGGAGTAGATGGCGGTGCGGCAGCAAAAAACGGAGTAGCAGTTGGCGGTGCGGCAGCAGGCATCCCACCCCAGTTGCTCGGTGCGACGGCGGCCGGTGCCACAGCGAACGTTCCCGCGGGTGTGGTCGTCGCGCCGTCACCCGATGGCGTCCACGCCGGTCCAAGGTCACGTGGCACGTCGAACGTCACCCCAGCCTGCGCCGTGAGCTCCGCCGTCGCTGCCTCATAAGCTGCCTCGACCGCATCGACAGCCGTGCGCATCGCCGCGAGCCACTGCCCGCCGATCACGTTGTCTAAGAATGGTTTCACTTCTTGATCGATCAGCTCACTGGCGGTCGCGCGATCTCCGGCGCCCGTGGTTACCGTGTGCGCCGCGGCCAGCCAATCCCCGCGCCGCGCCTGCACACCCTCGCCGATCCTCAGCACGCTGGCAACCTTGCCATCGACCGCCTGCCACAGGCGATCTCGCAAGTCGGCCAACGTATTCGCGGCAGTACGGACGGCGGTCGCGGCGAGGGTCACCGCTTCACCGTGACGGCGCAGGAACTCTCGCGATGCGTTCGCGCCGCCGCCCTGCCAAGCCGTAGCGAGCATGTCCAGTTGACCGTCTTGGCGCGCTAGGGCATCCTCAGCCGCCACCGCTGCGGCCTGCAGTGCGGCACAGTCGGCTTGGAGAGCGCCTAAGTCCATGCCCGCTTCGGTGGCGTACCCGTCGCGTATCTGCGCAGGGTGTGTCGTCAAGCCCGGGTGCTGGTAGCCGAGGCACCGACAGGCCAGGACGTACTGCTCGACATCGGCGACGGCAGCCGATCCCTCGGCCAGACGCGTTGCAGCATCGAACGGTTCGGCCATCGGTCAGCCCAACCGGCGCGCAGCGCGTGCGTCAGCTTCGGCGTACCGGTCCGCAGCCGCCTGAAGCGCCGCCGCGATCTCCGCCGACGCCCGCGACCACCACCGCATCTGGTTCACGATGTCCTCGACCGCCGATCGCACCACCTCACCACGCGCGATGTACGACCGGCCCGCGCCGGCGCCGTGAAATGCCAGACCGCTCAGATGTGTCCGTACGGCGGCGTCGACGATGTCGGCAACCGTCTGGTACTGCCGCGCGATGCTCGACAATGCGGCGACGTCGACGCGCGATGCGTCCATTGCTCCCATGTATGAGTTGGACGCGCGGCAAGAGCCGCCGGTTCCACCGTCAGCGTTGAGCGCTGACCTGTTCGGCGACCCGCACGGCCAACTGGCGCGCGGTGTCTTCGTCAGCGGCCTCAACCATCACCCGCACGACTTGTTCGGTCCCCGAGGGCCGCAGCAGGATCCGGCCCGTGTCGCCCAGTTCCGCTTCCACCGCGGCGACCGCGGTCCGGACGGACGGGGCGTCCGCGACAGTCGCCTTGTCGGCGACCTCGACGTTGATGAGGACCTGCGGCAACGTCTGCATCGGCTCGGCAAGCGCTGCCAGCGGAGTGCGGGTCTGCGCCATCCGCGACATCAACCGCAGCCCGGTGACGATGCCGTCGCCCGTCGTCCCCAGTGCGGGCATGACGACGTGTCCGGACTGTTCACCACCCAGCGCGTACGCCCCGGCGCGCAGTTCCTCGAGAACATAGCGGTCCCCCACGCTGGTGGTGCGGACCTCGATCCCGGCCGACCGCATCGCCAGATGCAGGCCGAGGTTGCTCATCACGGTCGCCACCAAAGTGTTCGAGGCCAGCTCGCCGCTCTCCTGCATGGCGAGGGCGAGAATCACCATGATCGCGTCACCATCGATCACGCGTCCGTGCGCGTCGACGGCGAGGCATCGATCAGCGTCGCCGTCATGTGCGAGCCCCAGGTCGGCTCCGTAGGACACCACTGCGGACCGCAGCGTCTCCATATGGGTCGAGCCGCAGCCGTCGTTGATGTTCAACCCGTCGGGCTGCGCGTTGATCGTGATGACGTTGGCACCCGCGGCGCGGTACGCCTGCGGGGCAGCGGCCGAGGCGGCGCCGTTGGCGCAGTCGACCACGACGGTGAGCTGGTCCAGCCTCGTGGTGACGGCCTTGCTGACGTGCCGGAGATAGCGGTCCAGGGCGTCCTCGGCATCGACCACACGGCCGATCCCGGCACCGGTAGGTCGGTTCGCCGGGCCCTGGTTGACCAGTTCCTCGATCCGGTCCTCGGTGGCGTCGTCGAGTTTGTGGCCGCCCGGGCCGAAGATCTTGATGCCGTTGTCCGGCATGGGGTTGTGCGACGCGCTGATCATCACGCCGAAGTCGGCGTCGTAAGCGCTGGTCAGATAGGCGACGGCCGGGGTCGGCAGGATCCCGACGCGCAGCGCGTCGACGCCCTCGCTGGTCAGCCCGGCGATGACCGCCGCTTCCAGCATCTCGCCGCTGGCCCGCGGGTCGCGGCCGACGACGGCCACCCGCCTGGCGTGCCCCCCGGTGGTGGCCAGGCGTCGCGCCGCCGCCGAACCCAAGGCCAACGCCAGCTCAGCGGTCAGATCCTTGTTGGCGACGCCGCGCACCCCGTCGGTGCCGAACAGTCGAGCCATGCCGACAAATTTCTCACAGATGGCCGCCAGAGGGTTAATCGCGCAGACCGACGGCCGTGCTGTCGCCGAATCGGTATCCAGACGCGACTCACCGCCCGCATCCGGACCGGATACGGGCGGTGAGCGCGCGTTTACTAGCTGCCGGGGTTCTCGGCAGCCGGGGCCGACTCAGAGGTCGTCGGCGCCTCGGAAGTCGGCTGCTGGGCGTGACCCGGCGCGTTCTCCGAATGACCCGGGCCGTTCTGCTGGATCGTGACGGTACCCAGGTTGTTCGTGCACACCGTCTGGTCGGTGCCCTCGGTGTCGGCGGCCTGCGCCAACGCGTTCACCGAAGCCACATCGGTGTCGCACACACCGGCCGCGATCTGCGCGGCCGCGGTCACGTCGACGTCCTCGAGGACACCGGCGTTGCCGATCGAGACATTCACGCGGCTGTCCTGAGCCGTATCCGGCTGCGCCATCGCCATCCCCAGGCCGGCGGTGAAGAGCAGCGATCCGCCCAACACGGCGCCCGCGGTCAGCGTCCTGGCGGTCTTCGCGTTCTTCGCGGTGTTGACCAGGTTCATCATCTACAGCTCCTTTTCAGTCAGGAGACGACGGTCCGGCCCCCCAACGAAGTGACTAGCTCGTACCGGTGGCAGTTGCGGTCTGCCTAGCGCATGCAGCGCCGCCGCCTCCAGCCCGTGCGTGTTTACGGCGAGTCCCCATCCCAAACCGAACAACCCGCGATTGTGAGATAGCCCTCACTGAGTGGGGTACAACGCGAAGCCGCCGGATGTGCGGTGCACACCCGGCGGTTTCGCGGTTTGATCAGCGCTTGCTGTACTGAGGCGCCTTGCGGGCCTTTTTCAGGCCGTACTTCTTGCGCTCGATGGCCCGCGGGTCGCGGGTCAGGAAGCCGGCCTTCTTCAACGCGGGCCGGTCCTCGGGCTGCACCAGGATCAGCGCCCTGGCGATGGCCAGCCGCAGCGCGCCGGCCTGGCCGGACGGGCCGCCGCCGTCGAGATGGGCGTAGATGTCGAAGCTCTCCAACCGATCGACGGTCACCAGCGGAGCCTTGATGAGCTGCTGATGCACCTTGTTCGGGAAGTAGTCCTCGAGGCTGCGGCCGTCAAGGTTGAACTGGCCCGTCCCGGGGACGAGGCGCACCCGGACGACGGCCTCCTTGCGACGGCCGACGGTCTGAATCGGGCGGTCGATGAAGACGGGCTCACGCGGGGCGGCCTCGGTCTCGGCGACGGCCTCCGTGGTCACGGTGTCGGTTGTCTCAACTGGCTGAGTCACTGGGCCACCTGCTTGATCTCGTACGGAATCGGCTGCTGCGCGGTGTGCGGATGATCCGGGCCGACGTACACCCGCAGCTTCTTCTTGATCTGACGACCCAGCTTGGTGTGGGGAATCATGCCGAGGATGGCGCGCTCAACGACACGGTCGGCGTGCTTGTCCATCTCGTCACCGAGCGAGCGCTTGCGGAGGCCACCGGGATAACCCGAGTGGCGGTAGAAAAACGTGCGGTCGGCCTTGTTACCGCTGATCGCGATCTTCTCGGCGTTGATGACGATGACGAAGTCGCCACCGTCGACATTCGGCGTGTATGTCGGCTTGTGCTTGCCGCGCAACAGATTCGCTGCCGCGACGGCGAGCCGGCCGAGCACCACGTCGGTGGCGTCGATGACGTACCACGAACGTGTGGTGTCACCCGCCTTCGGCGTGTACGTAGGCACAGCGCTACCTTCCTTTTGCCCTCTCGGGGTTTTCGAGTCCCGGTGGCCCGGGTGCCGGTCAGGCGTTCGCGGCGGGTTGATCTCGGCGACCGACGTCGACCCGAGGACCCGTGCATACCGCACGCCAACGAGGCAGCTTACCTGGATGCGTCGTCGCAGGTCAAAACGGTGCACCGGCCGACCGGCAAAGCCATAGGGAAACCCCTGATTCCTTTTCACCTCTGTCGCAATAGCGTCGGCGCGGGATTCCAGCAAACCGCTGGCCCATAAGCGCAAACCTAGATCGCAATGGAGTGAGAATGATTCGTGGCTTGATCGTCGCAGCCTTCGTCGTCGCCGCAACCGCGGCCGGGGCCGCGACCGCGTCTGCCGATGTGTACTACAAGAACTGCAGCGCTGCGCGCGCGGCCGGCGTGACCCCGATCATGCAGGGTGAAGACGGGTACGCCGAACACCTTGACCGCGACGGCGACGGCATCGCCTGCGAGTAGAAGCGGTGGTGCGCCACCGTGGCCGCTCTCCATCGACCACGGTGGCGCCAACCGTGCGTTCCCTGGCTCCCCTCCAGTCCGGACCGCACAGGTCTGGTCGGCGTCAGGCACCCCACGCGTTCGCCGCGCTGCGATCGGTGGCGGCGATGTCGTCGGCGCCGTCGCGGACGGCGTTGCCGAGGCTGAACAGAATCTCGTTGAGCGCCCCGGCCGCCTGCTCCCACCGCGCCTGTTCGAGGCGGTACCCGTCGGCCGCCTGGCGCGTCCACACTTCCTGAAGCGGCGCGATCTGCGCGCGCAGATCTGCCAGCGCGCCGTTCAGCCGGGCCGAGGTGGCGTGGATCTCCTGCCGGACGGTGAACTCGATCTCGTCGAAGTTGTACGACAACACGTGATCCATGACGGCTCCTCTACAGGTTGTTGGCCACCGCGTCGATGCGGTGCGAGTGGCTTTCGTTGGCTTGCTGAAGGGTCCGCTGATTGAGCCGGATGGTCTCGGCGATCCGCTCCAGCGAAGCGTGCAGCTTCAGCGATTCCGCGTTCCATCGGTCGACGACGTCGCGAAAGCGGGTCGCTGCCACCCCGCCCCAGACCGACGGTGGGACAGCGCTCATCCGTGCGATGAAGGACTGCAGCATCGCGCGCATCTCCTCGTTGCGCGCGTCGGTCTGGTTCGCGACGACGGTCATCAGGTCGAAATCGGTGTTCAGCGAACCACCTTGCGGTGTCGTCATGGGCATCCCTTCGGTTCCTCGCTACGGTTCTGACTAATACGACGCACCCGACGCGGATTCGGTTCCATCCGATTCAGGAAACAACGTGTGCGGACTGGATTGCCTGGTCGCAGATCTCGCGCACCGTGGATTCGCGACCGGGGGCGCTCTGGCAGCCGATCGCGATGCGGACGCCGTCTTCGACGAGCACCGTCCATGCCACGTGGTGGTCGCGGCGCAGTTCCCGGTAGGTCACCCCGGGCCGGCCCGCCGAGGTGTCGGAGGCATCGAAGTCGACGAAGACGTCGCCAGGTTCGTCGACCAGTGCGTTGCGCAAGGAGGCGGCGACCTCCGTCAGGCTCTCCTGCGGTGGGCCCACCGACTGGGTCAGGTGCAGCGCGAGGTTGTCGTCGGACGGTGAGACCAACTGGGCCCGAGCCGATCCCGGTCCCGAGGTGATCCGCTTTACCGGCCATGCCGCGGGCACCGCCACCCGGACACGCCCCTCGACCAGCAGGGCAGATGTCGACGGCTCGGCGGCGCTTCCGCGTAGCCCGGCCAGACCCCACACCGCCGCCGTCAAAGCGACGACTACGGTCACTACCGCTGCCCGCCGGCTGGTGTTCCTTTGGCGGCCGGTGACCGCATCGCCGGACGGCACCTGCCGCCCGGCGGCCCGAAGGACGGCGTCCTCCTCGATGACGCGCCCTTGAATCCCGTTCGTCCACAGCCGCTTTGCGACCGCCTGCGCCAACGGACCGGCGCCGGGCGCATCGATCAGGACCGGGCCCTCGAGCCCCACTGCGGCGGCGACCTTCTCGGCGAGCGCGGCGTCGTCGTCGGCGATGACGACCGCGCGAGCGCCGACGCGGGTGACAACAACCATCTCCGGGGCGATCTCGACCACGCTCGCCGAGGTTTGACGTTGCAGCACCGCTGTCCGGCCGATCGTATCGACTGACCTGGGCGCCAACGCATTACGAATGCGGTCGATGCGTGCGCTCGGCCACCATGTCGGGCAGACGAGTACAACGGCGTCGGTGTCGTTCACCGCGGACTGCATCAATTTGGTCCACAGTTCCGGCACGGAGATTGCCTGTTCGGCAAAAAGCGCAAAGTCGTCGTCGACGGATTCGAGCGCCGCCGAGACCAATTCCGGGTCGAGTGGATTAGGGCCGCGGATCGTGATCGGCCCCACCTCGATGACGACCGGCGTCACGGCGGCTCCGTCCACCCGATCTGGATGAGGCGCTCACCGTCCCGACGGGTGATCAGCGTGCCGCGTCCTGGTGGCTGGGTTGACGGCCGCGCCGAGCCGAGGAGCACGCCCTCGTCCGGGCATGCGCTCATCATCACGCCCAGGCAGCCGAGCTCGCGCATCCGGGTGAGAAGGGGATCGAACATCGCCCGCGCCGCGCCTCCGGATCGGCGCGCGACGATCACGTGCAGACCCAAATCCGCGGCATGCGGCAGGAAGTCGGCCAGCGGCGCCAGCGGGTTACCGGTCGAAGCGGCCACAAGATCGTAGTCGTCGACGACTAAGAAGATCTCGGGGCCCGACCACCACGATCGGTCCCGCAATTGCCGCTGTGTCACACTTTCGCCCGGCATACGCGCCGCCAACATGGCGAGCAGTTTCGGCAACCTGGTGGTCAGCGCGGCCGGCGATGCGGCGTAACCGCCAAGGTGCCCCGATTCGACGACGCCGAGCAGTGCGCGCCGGAAGTCGACGATCTCCAACCGCGCCTGGTCGGCAGCACGGGTCCGGACGATCTCGCGACACAGCAGTCGCAGCAGCGAAGTCTTGCCGCAGCCGACTTCCCCGAGTACCAGCAGATGCGATTGCTCGGTGAAATCGACAGTCACCGGCGATAATTCCCGCTCCTCGAGACCGATCACGATCTGGTCTCTGAGGAGCCGCTCTGAGGCGGTTTCGACTAACTGAGAATGCCTCACCGATGGCGGCAGCAGTTCGATCTGCGGCACGCACCGTCCGGCCCACCGCTGCCGGTGACGTTCGACGGTGGCTGCCAGCGCCTCACCCATACCCTCGGTGCCGCACACACCGTCCCAGCGGGGCAGGGCGATGATCGTTTCCCGGCCGTCGGCGGTGATGCCCCGGCCCGGTTGCGCGTTGATCAGCGAACGTGCCCGGCGGCGATCCATCTCCGACTCGGCGGGGTCACCGAGTCGCAATTCGATCCGTGTGGCGATCTGGTCCTTCAGCGCTGGGCGCAGTTCGGCCCACCGGGACGCGGTGACGATCACGTGGACGCCGAATGCGAGGCCCTGTGCGGCGATGGCGGTGATCGGCGCCTCCAGAGTTTCCAGATGACGGCGAAGGTGCGCCCACCCGTCGACGACGAGGAACACGTCGCCGTGAGGATCGTCGGCTGCGACCGTCGCATCCGATGCGCGCATCGCCCGGTACTCGGCCATCGAATCGATTCCGCTGCTCCGAAAGCGGGTCTCCCTCGACCGGATCAGCGATTCGAGCACCGCGACGGTACGGCGGCACAGATCCGTATCGGATCGGCCGGATACCGCTCCCACGTGTGGGAGGTCGCTGAGTCCGGCCAGCGCTCCGCCGCCGAAGTCCAGGCAGTAGAAGCCGATCTCGTGAGGTCCGTGCACTTCGGCCAGAGCCAGCATGAGCGTTCGTACGGTCGTCGACTTGCCCGCCTGAGGCGCACCGACGATCGCGGCGTGGCCGGCGCCCACCGATGCGAGGAGCAGATCGTGCCGCTGATGAAAGGGGTTGTCCACCAGCCCGATCGGCACACTGAACTCGGGCGGTTCGTCGGCCCGCATGAGCAGGTCGAGCGTCGGGGACGCAGCCAGCGGCGGTAGCCACACCGGGTGTGCGGCGGGTCCACGACCGGCGACCCGGTCCAGCACCGCGTCCAACACCATGCGGGTGCGCTGCCCGTCCCGTGCCTCGCGGACCGCGACCGGTGAGGCGGCGGTGAACACCGTCGGCGCAGGTGTGTCGGCCGCATCGTCGACATCTGGCCGCGGGCAGGGGCCCGACACGTAGGCCGCCTGGAACCGGATCAGGTCGCCCGCGGTCGTCTTCAGCAACGCCGCGCCGGGATCGCCGGGCAGGGTATGGGCGTCGGCCACCCCGAGCACCGCGCGGGATTCACTGGCGGAGAAGGTTTTCAGGCAGATCCGATACGACAGATGGGTGTCGAGGCCGCGCAACTTGCCCTCGTCTAGCCGCTGACTCGCCAACAGCAGGTGGATACCCAGCGATCTGCCCAGCCTGCCGATCGCCACGAACAGTTCGGCGAAGTCGGGGTGCTGGCTGAGCAGTTCGGAGAACTCGTCGACGACGATGAACAGCACGGGTAACGGTGGTAGCGGCGCACCGCAGGACCGAGCCCGCGAGTACTCCCCGACGTTGACGAAGTTGCCTGCGGCACGCAACAACTCCTGCCTGCGATGGACCTCGCCGGCGAGTGCGTCGTTCATCCGGGCGACGAGGTGGGCCTCGTCGGCCAGGTTGGTGATCACCGCTGCGACGTGTCGCGCCCGCTCCAGCCCGAGGAACGTCGCACCTCCCTTGAAGTCGACGAGTACGACGTTGAGCGCATCCGGCGGGTGCAGTGTGATCATGCCGAGCACCAGGGTGCGCAGTAGTTCTGATTTCCCGGAACCGGTGGCGCCGACGCACAGACCATGCGGGCCGATGCCGTTACGGGCAGCCTCGTTGATATCGATGCGCACCGGTGTGCCGTCGTCCGCGACACCGATCGGCACCGGCCCGATCTGCCGGTCGCCTGCCCGGGACCAGAGCTTTTCGACGCTCATCCGGCTGAGCTGCTCGATACCCATCAGGTCGAGCCAGCCGCGTGCCAGAGCACGGCCGTACGTATCCCTTGCGCCGTGGTGGTGGGCCGCCAGGCGTCGTGCGCACATGAGCGCCTGCGCAGGTGCCAGCAAGTCCGGTCGCCACGTCATCTCGCCCCGGTCGGGGGTGCTCAACCTCACCACGTCCGTGTCGACACGTAGACACAACACGTCGGCCGCCTCGACGGGACCGGCTCCGATGTTGACGACGGTGACGTCATCTCCCACCGCAACCGGGCCGGTGCCCGCTGCTCCGTCGACGATCACCAGCAGCCGGCGGCCGGCCGGGGCGACGCCAAACTCTGACGAATGTATGTGATGGGGAAGCCATTTGAGCCACTCCCACTCCCCACACGTCGACTGGTCGGTGACTGCGCTGATCGCGACCAGATGCGGCCCGTGATGCGCCGCGAGTTGACACACCATCGCGCGCACCAGCCCGCGCGCGGTCGGTGGATCGCCGTCGATCGCGATGGCGCGGTGCTGAGCGAGCGGTAGCGCGATCGGTAGCCGCCCTACGACCGACCGCTGCCGGATCAGCGTGCGCACCGCCGACACCGTCACGGGATCCTGATCCTCGGCGGGACCCAGTTCGGGCTCCACCAACGGTGTGCACAGTCCCTGGTCACCGATGCCCATCCGGACACAGCAGAAGTCCCCGTCACCAAGCTCGCGCTCGATCAGTCGGGGGCTTCCGACAAGCGCCCACAACGACTCCGGCGCAGGGTGGCGTGAATACTGCGCCCGGTGTTGGTCGGCCGCCACCGCCGTGACGTCGTCGTCGAGGCAGTCCAGGTAACGCAGGTAACTCCGGCGGCCCGCGTCGATCTCGGCGGACCGGTTCGCCCCGCCGCGGGCGCCGTAGAACACAGAGCCGAGCACCGACATGACCATCATCAGCGGAAAAAACATGAACATCGGCGTGCGGTTCGCCCCCGCCCCTGACGTGAAGTAGACGACCATCATGCCGACCGCTGCGACGAGCATCACCACCGGCAGCAGGCGCGCGACGGGATTAGTCGAGACCGCTTTCGGCACGGCTGGAGGCGGTTTCAGCACGACGGCCCGCGGCTCACGATAAAACTCCATCAATGAACCGGACGCACCCGCGGCCTATTCGGTTCCATCCCCAGCCGGAAAAAGAACTGCGCCGGGCCTCTCCTCGGCTGCATTACGGTGAGCACACCGGCGTCATTCGGGGGGATGCTATGCCTGATTCACTGTGTCGAGTCTCCGTTCACCTCGACCGCGGACGCGCCACGCAGACGGTCGATCTGACCCTGCCGGACCGGGCTCGCCTCGGCGATATGCTGCCCGCGATCGTCGACCTCGTCCACGCGGATCGCGACGAGTCCGAGACCGGTGGGGGCTGGCGGCTGCGCCGGGTCGACGGGTCTCCCCTCGACGAGTCGACCACCCTGCACGACAACGATATTCGCGACGGTGAACTGCTGTGGCTCACCACCGACGAAGTTCCGGCACCCGTATTCCGCGACCGAGATTGCAGCCGTATGGTCGCCGGGCTGCGTCCCGCGCCGGAAGCCGTACCGCCGCAGCTGTGCGTCGGTGCCAGCCTGGTCGCAGCCGGCGTCGGAGGCGCCGCGATCCTCTGGTCGGCGCGCTCGGCGGCAGGCTCGGGCCCGGCTCTGACCGGTGCCGGGCTGGTAGCCGCCGGCATCGCCGCCGCCGTCGCCGCTCGCCGCGTACATCCCGACCCGTTGCTGTGCAACGCTTTCAGCGTTATCGCGGTGATCATGGCCGCGGTCACCGGCGCAGTGGCGGTGCCCGCAGGTCCGCTCGCGGGACGTCTTCTGCTGGCATCGTCGGCCGCAGTGGCTGTCGCGGTCATCGCCCTGCGGTGCACCGGCCGCGGGCAGATACCGCTGACGGCCATCGTCGCGGCCGCTCTGTTGTGCGCGGTGACTTCGGCCGCGACGATCGGATGGCGTCTCGAGCCCGCCACCGCCGGAGCCCTGCTCGCCACTCAGGCGCTTGCGGTCCTAAGCGCGGCCCCGGGAGCGGTGATCCGGCTCGCCCGCATCGGTCCCGCGCCGCCCGAGGACGATGCAACCGAGCCTCCGACACCAGCTGCGCAGGGCCGCGCGAAAATCGCTCACGACATGCTGACGGGGATCATCGTCGGCGCGTCGGTGGCCGCAGCCGCGGGCATCGCGCTTGTCGGTGGCGGCTCGGCTGTAACACGCGAATTCTCCACCGCGGCCATAGCGTTCGGCGTAGTCGTCGGGGCGGTACTGCTTTTGCGTGTCCGCACGCACATCGGGTTCGCCCGGTGCTGCGCACTGACCGTATGCGGGTTCGCTTGTGTGGCAATCGCGTTCGCGGTCACGTCGATGGTTGCGCCGCCGCACGCGCATTGGTTGGGCCTCCTGTCCACGGTCGCGGGAACCGCCTTCCTGATTCCGCTTTTCGACGTCACGCCCGGGCTGGCCGCGCGTCGTGGTGCAGAACTGGTTGAGTACGCGGTGTTGGCGGCGGTGATCCCGCTGGCTTGCTGGCTCGCGGGTGTCTTCGACCTCGTTCGCAACTTGGCGCTGACATGAGCGGGACACTCGGGCGCACCTGTCGCATCCTTCTGGTCGTCATCGCCTTTCTGGTCACCAGCGTCGGCTTCGTCCCGCTGGGCGGCGCTCCCCCAGCATGGGCGATCACGCCGCCCGCCGTGGACGATTCGCTGCTGCCTCATTCGCGATCGCCCGTACCGCCGCTCCGCACCGAGCAATCGGAGCAGTGCGTGACTTCTCGAGGCGTGACGCCCGGCGGCGAGGTCGGCGGCCAACTCGACGACCTCGATTTGCGGTCCGTGTGGCGACTCACCCGCGGAGCGGGCCAAACCGTCGCGGTGATCGACACCGGCGTGTCACGCCACCGCCTGCTGCCTCATCTCGTCCCCGGCGGTGATTACGTTTCACACGGCGACGGTACCGACGACTGCGACGGTCACGGCACGATCGTTGCCGGCATCATCGGCGCCGGCGCGGACGCTGACAACTCCTTCAGCGGTATTGCACCCGATGCCACGATCATCGGTATCCGGCAGTCCAGCAACAAGTTCAGGGCCATCGACGACCCGGCCGGATCCGGTTTCGGGGACGTCGACACCCTTGCGAGCGCGGTGCGCAGCGCAGCGGACATGGGTGCCACCGTAATCAACGTGTCCACCGTCGCGTGCGTCGCGGCCGACACGGAATTCGACGATCGCGCACTGGGCGCCGCATTGGCGTACGCGGTCGACGCGAAGAATGCCGTCGTGGTGGCCGCCGCGGGAAACGTCGGCGGGCCCGGACAATGCCGGCACCAGAACCCCGTCCGGCCGGGGCGTCCCGACTGGTCCGACGTCGCTGCCGTGGTGAGCCCGGCGTGGTACGACGACTATGTCCTGACCGTCGGATCGCTCGGGCCGGACGGGGTGGCATCGGCGTTCAGCCTGGCCGGGCCCTGGGTCGACGTAGCCGGGCCCGGCGAGCAGGTGGTGTCGCTGGACCGCGACGGCGAGGGTTACGTCGCAGCGGTGCCAATCTCCACCGGCGAGAAGCCGCTGGCCGGAACCAGCTACGCCGCACCCGTTGTTGCCGGCGTCGTCGCGCTGCTGCGGTCGCGGTCGCCGGAGCTGACGGCCCGGCAGGTGATGCGGCGCATCGAGGAGACGGCGCGCCACCCCGCCGCCGGCTGGGATCCCCTGGTGGGCCACGGCGCCGTCGACGTACTTGCCGCGGTGACGGGCGGCGCCGCACCCGCGTCCGACATCGAGCGTGTGACCACCGTGTCGCTGCCGAGCCGCACCCCGCCCGACGGCCAGACCGTCGGAGTCGCGGTCCGCGGAGCCGCCGTCTGCCTGGCGATCGCGGCAGCGGTGGCCGCAATCACGCTGGCGCGCCCGCGGTTACGGCGCCCCGTGGTTATCCCGCGCGACTGATGCGGCTGCGACGCTGAGCTCCGAACCCCGCGGCAGTCGCGCCAGCAAGGGCCACGGTGCGGGTACCGGATCGCCGGTCAGGCCGAGCCGTTCGGCGGTTTCCTCGTCACGGATGCCGAACACCACGCCGGCCTCGTTCACCAGGAACAGCGTTCCGTTGCGCGCGCCGTCGCCGCTGACACCTGCCGCCCGCACATATGCGCTGCGGCCCCTGCTCATCGCGAAGTTGTCGATCCCGCCGGCTGCGGCGTCGGCCTGCGCCAACGCAACTGGCGTGCCCACGCCACCGGTGGGCACCGAGTCGACGGTGATGGCGGCGAGCGCGACGGACTTCGAACCTCCCGACCACCGCCACCGAGCACACAGCACCGGATCGTGCGCCGCCCCGGGATGTTCGGGAAACTCGTTCACGGGCAGGTCGTCGACAACCGGAACCGAACCGATGGCACCCGGTTCGACCGTCGTGATCTCGTAGCCGGCCTGCGGCTGGGTGAACCTGATGAGATCAGCCGCCACCGCATTTATCCGCTGTACGCCGGTCGCGAGCACGACGTACAGCTCGGCCGCATCGGCCCGTGGCACCCGCAGCACCGTGCCGACCCGCAGCCGGTGCAGGGAAGACGGTCCGGGGGCACCGGCATCGCGGATGTATGGTGCCGAGATCTCGGCGACCTCAGGCAGGGTGTCCAGCAGCGTGCGCGAAACCGGCCGCGGCGCAACACCCTCGAGTGCAAGCGCCCGAACCACGGCCGGGTTTCGCAGATCGACCGCCGCGCGCTGCCCGCCGAAGACCAGGTACGTCGCCGCCGCGCCTTCGCCGACGGCACTAACCAGTACGCTGCGGCGCGCGGGGGGCGGTTCGTTGACCGGTCCGGCCACCACAGTGGTCGTCGACGATTCGTCGTCGCAGACCATCCAGCCCGAATCGTCGAGGGTCAGTGGTGTGCCGATCGTGTCGGGCGCGCCGGGGATACCGAGCATCGCGCCCCGGTGCGCACCGTCGATGGCCGATGCACTCACAATTTGGGGCTTGGCCTGCGAAGCGGTGATCAACCGGGCCGATGCAAGATTCAGCACCGGATGCAGGGTTTGGTCGATCCGCACATACAGCGCGCCGGTGTCGCGCACCATCACGATCGGGGCGTCACCGAGCGCCCCCCGCGGTTGCAGGAAGGCCAGGACGGCCGCGGCTGCGAGTGCGATGACCGCCAAGACCGCACCGGTGACCAATGAGAGCGATTGCGCGCGCAGGGGATCATCCAACATCCGCACATCGCCCCGCACGAGTGCGTGGGTCATGCGCCGCAAAAGGAACCGGTGTCCGTTGATCTGCAGCTTGGTGGTCGGTTTCCCCGTCATCACTCCCCCGCGGCCAGCCTAAGCCCTGTGATGACCCGCGCCCGTCACCGCTTTCGGCCGGCGACCGCTCGGAAACGCCGTTGCCGAGACCTGGCCGGAGGCCCGCTCACCGAGCCGCCAGCACGGGCCAACTGTTAGCCAGCAGACCCCTCGGTATGTGAGTATGTCCGCGTGACTTTGCTGCGCGAGGCGGTCCGGCTGACGGTCGCCACAGCCGCCATCGCCGTCGCCGGGCTCGTCGGCAGCGCGGCGCCGCCGGCCGCGGGCCAACCAGGTCCCCCGCCCGGGCCGGTCGGCCCCGGATACGGATCCGGCGCCGCACCCGGGCCGGCGTACGCACCCGGCTACGGCACGCCTGCCGCCACACCCGGCTATGGCAGCTCCGCGTCGAACTGCAGCGACATCGAGGTGATCTTCGCCCGCGGCACCGACGACACCCCGGGCCTCGGGACGCCCGGCACGGCGTTCGTCAACGCGCTTCGGGGCTTGACGGCCGGACGCAGCGTCACCGCGTACGCGGTCAACTATCCGGCTTCGTACGACTTCCTGGCCGCCGCCGACGGTGCGAGCGACGCCACCAACCGGGTGGCGATGCTGGCTCAGCAGTGCCCGTCGACCCGCATCGTGCTCGGCGGATACTCGCAGGGCGCCGCGGTCATCGACATGCTGGCCGGTGTGCCGCCGCTCGGCAACAAGATCGGCTCGATCGGGTCGGCTCCGCCGTTGCCCGGAAGCCTGCAACCGAACATCGCCGCGGTCGCGGTGTTCGGCAACCCGGCCGCGAAATTCAACAACCCGATCACCAACTCGGTGTTCGCCGGTAGAGCGATCGATCTCTGTAAGGATGGCGACCCGATCTGTTCGCGCGGGCGCAACCCGTTCGCGCACAACGACTACGTCAGCACCGGAATGGTTCAGGAGGCAGCGAAGTTCGTCGCCGGCCTGGTCTGACCTGCGCAGCGTCAGCCGGCGATATCATGTCTTCCCGTGGTTCTCGCTCGCCGTCACAGGTTTATGCACAGGTTCATGATTGCCGCGCTCATCTGCGCCGTCGCATCGATGGGTCCGCTCCTGGTGCCTCGGCCCGCTTGGGCTCAGGGTTGCTCCGACGTGACCGTCGTGTTCGCCCGCGGCACCGGTGAACCGCCGGGCATCGGCCGGGTAGGCCAGGCGTTCGTCGACGCGCTGCGCCCACAGCTCGGGGACCGCACCTTGGCCACCTACGGGGTCACCTACCCGGCCACTTACGACTTCGCGCTGGCGGCCGACGGCGCCGCCGACGCGTCGGCCTATATCGCCAGTACCACACAGTCGTGCCCGGACTCGCGGATCGTGCTGGGCGGATTCTCTCAGGGCGCGGCGGTGGTCGACATGCTCGCCGGCGTCCCGCCGCTGGGCAATCGTCTCGGTGCCGTGGGTCCGGTGCTGCCGCCGACCGTCGCTCCCAACGTCGCCGCGGTTGCCGTGTTCGGCAACCCCGCGACGAAGTTCGGTAACCCGATCACCTCGGCGCCCATGTTCGGTGGACGCGCGATCGACCTCTGCACCGACGGTGACCCGATCTGTTCCCGCGGCCGCAACCCACTCGCGCACAGCAATTACGTCGGCGCCGGACTGGCCAACCATGCGGCGGATTTCGTGGCGCGTCTCGTCTGAGGTGGCGGTATCGCGGACGAAATCAATCTTCGTCGGCGTTGATTAGTTCCTATAAGATCGGCGGGGTGCAAAACGATCTTGTTCGCTGTTGGGGACGTCGCGGGATGCTGCTCGTGGGAGCTGTTGTACTCGCGGTGGCTGGATTGATCGCGCCGACCATGCCGGGCGGGCACCCGCTCGTGCCGGTCGCCGCAGCGCAATCGTGCCCGCAGGTGGAGCTCATCTTCGCCCGCGGCCGCACCGAAGCGCCCGGCGCAGGCGTGATCGGCAACGCGCTCATCAGCGCACTTCGCAGCAAGACCGACAAGAGCGTCAATCTCTACGCCGTCAGCTACCCCGCCGACTACGAGGTTGATATCGGCGCAAACGACATGAGTTCACGCATCCAGGACATGGCGGGGCGGTGCCCCGACACCCGGCTGGTGCTGGGCGGCTACTCGCTCGGCGCGGCGGTGACCGATGTGGTCCTGGCCGCGCCGATCGCGGCCTTCGGCTTCGACAAGCCCCTGCCCGCCGGTATGGACACCCATATCGCGGCGGTGGCGTTGTTCGGCAATGGTGCCGCCTGGGTGGGACCGATCACCAACTTCAGCCCCCTCTATCGCGAGCGCACGATCGAGTTGTGCCACGGCGCCGACCCGATCTGCAACCCTGCCGAACCCAAGACCTGGGAAGGCAACTGGCCCGACCACGCGGCGAGGGCCTACGTCAGCGCGGGCATGGTCAATCAGGCCGCCGACTTCGTCGCGGGCCGCATCTGACGCGTGATCACCGCCGCAGGTCGCGGGTGACCTTCGTGCGCGCCTCAAGTTGATCGTCGGGCGGATAGTCGACGCCGACGAGTGTCAGCCCTTGGGCCGGCGCCGCGGCGAACGCGCTGGAGCGTCGCTGGGCTGTCAACAGCGTTGCGCACCAACCCGGTTCGCGCCGGTGTTCACCGACCGCGAGCAGGGCGCCGACCAGTGAGCGCACCATCGACCAGCAGAACGCGTCGGCGGTGACATGGGCGCTGACGCGGGTGCCTTCGTGCGACCAGTCCAGGCGCTGTAGTTCGCGGATCGTGGTGGCACCTTCGCGGTACCGGCAGAACGCGGCAAAATCGTGCAGACCCAACAACGCCCGCGACGCCTCGGCCATCGCGTCGATGTCCAGCGGGCGGGGCCAGGCGGTCACGTAACGCGCGTCGTGCGGTTCGACCCCGTACGGCGCCGTCGACAGCCGATAGACGTAGTGGCGCCGCAGCGCGGAGAACCGGGCGTCGAATCCGGGGGCCGCCCGCGTGGCGTCGAGCACCCGGACATCCTGCGGCAGAAACCGTCCGAGCCGTCGCACCAGCGGCAGGAACTCGCCGTCGCCGGGGCGCGTCGCGCGCGGATAGGCGTGCGGTAGTGCAGCCTCAGGCACATCGACATGGGCGACCTGACCGGTGGCGTGGACCCCGGCGTCGGTGCGGCCAGCCGCGCGCAACACCACCGGAGTTCGGAACACGGTGGACAGCGCGTCTTCGAGGGCACCGGCTACGGTGCGCTGGCCCGCCTGTACCGCCCACCCCGCGAATTCGGTTCCGTCGTAGGCGATGTCGAGCCGAAGACGAACGAACCCGCCACCGGGGTCGATGGCGGGCTCGTTCACAGCTTCGATGAGCGGTTGCGCGACGGGTACTAGGCCGAGTTAGGACTTGTCGGCATCCTTGTCGGCCTCAGCCTCGTCGGCGGCCTCTTCGACCGCCGTCGACTCGGCCTCGGCGCTCTCCGTCGACTCCGCCTTGGCCTCCTCGACCGACTCGCTCTCGGATGGACCCTCGGCCGCCTCGGGCTCTACCGCTGCCTGCGGCACGGCCGCCGCGGCGACCGGCTGCGTGGCGGACTTCTTCGGCGCCCCGGCCCGGCGAGCACGGTCGGCCTCAGATGTCACCGTCTTCTCCCGCACCAGCTCGATGACGGCCATCGGGGCGTTGTCGCCCTTGCGTGCTTCCACCTTGATGATGCGCGTGTAGCCGCCGTCACGGTCGGCGAAGAACGGACCGATCTCGGCGAACAGAGTGTGCACGACGTCCTTGTCGCGGATCTTCTTCATCACCTCGCGCCGATTGTGCAGCGTGCCCTTCTTGGCGTGCGTGATGAGCTTCTCCGCATACGGCCGCAACGCCCGCGCCTTGGGCTCGGTCGTCTTGATCCGGCCGTGCTCGAAGAGCGACGTGGCCAGGTTGGCCAGGAGCGCCTTCTGGTGCGAGGACGACCCGCCGAGGCGAGGGCCCTTGGTGGGCTTAGGCATTTTGAACCTCAGGCATTGCGACTATCTCCTATGTGGGGCCGACCCCCGTATCAGGTAGGGCCGGGACGGACGGTTGGGAAAGTTCCCGTTTAGAGCTGTTCGGTTTCGGCGTAGTCCTGGTTGTCGTCGGCCTCGTAGGACGAGTCGTAACCGGCCTCGCTGTTCCAGGTGCCGGTCGCGACGTCATAGCCGGCGACCTCGGAGGGATCGAACGTGGCCGGGCTGTCCTTGAGCGACAGACCCAGCTGGTGCAGCTTGATCTTCACCTCGTCGATGGACTTCTGGCCGAAGTTGCGGATGTCCAGCAGGTCGGACTCGGTGCGGGCGACCAGCTCGCCCACCGTGTGCACACCCTCGCGCTTGAGGCAGTTGTACGACCGCACCGTGAGGTCCAGATCGTCGATCGGCAGCGCGAAGCTGGCGATGTGGTCGGCCTCGGCAGGCGACGGGCCGATCTCGATGCCCTCGGCCTCGACGTTGAGTTCCCGTGCCAGACCGAACAGTTCGACCAGTGTCTTACCGGCCGACGCGAGCGCGTCACGCGGCGCGATCGAGTTCTTGGTCTCGACATCGAGGATCAGCTTGTCGAAGTCGGTGCGCTGCTCGACACGCGTGGCCTCCACCTTGTAGGTGACCTTGAGCACCGGCGAGTAGATCGAATCGACTGGGATGCGGCCGATTTCGGCGCCCGACGCCTTGTTCTGCACCGCGGGCACGTAGCCGCGGCCACGCTCGACGACGAGTTCGACCTCGAGCTTGCCCTTGTCGTTGAGGGTGGCGATGTGCATCTCGGGGTTGTGCACCGTCACGCCTGCGGGCGGAACGATGTCACCCGCGGTGACCTCGCCCGGCCCCTGCTTGCGCAGGTACATGGTGACCGGCTCGTCCTCCTCGGACGAGACAACCAATCCCTTGAGGTTCAGGATGATGTCGGTGACGTCCTCCTTGACACCCGGCACGGTGGTGAACTCATGCAGCACACCGTCGATGCGGATGCTAGTGACCGCCGCACCCGGGATGGACGACAGCAGCGTGCGCCGAAGCGAGTTGCCAAGGGTGTAACCGAAACCGGGCTCCAGCGGCTCGATGACGAACTGGGAACGGTTGTCGGCCTTGACTTCTTCCGACAGGGTGGGGCGCTGAGAAATCAGCATTTTCTTCTTCTCCTTTTGACGTCCGCTATATGACGTCTTTCGGGGGTTGCTCGGGGCGGTGCTCCCAAGCGGTCTTATTACTTCGAGTAGAACTCGACGATCAGCTGCTCTGAGAGCGGGACGTCGATCTGCTCACGAGTGGGCAACTGGTGCACGAGAATGCGCTGACGTTCGCCGACGACCTGAAGCCACGACGGGATCGGCCGCTCGCCGGCGGTCTCCCGGGCGATCACGAACGGATCGGTGTTCAGCGACTTTTCCTTCACATCGATGATGTCGTACTGCGACACCCGGTAACTCGGGATGTCGACCTTGACACCGTTGACGGTGAAGTGGCCGTGGCTGACCAGCTGGCGCGCCATCCGCCGGGTGCGCGCCAGGCCGGCGCGGTACACGACGTTGTCGAGCCGGCTCTCCAGGATCTTGAGCAGCTCCTCACCGGTCTTTGCCGACCGGCGCACTGCCTCTTCGTAGTAGCGGCGGAACTGCTTTTCCATCACGCCGTAGGTGAAGCGGGCCTTCTGCTTCTCCTGCAGCTGCAGACGGTATTCGCTCTCCTTGATCCGGGCGCGGCCGTGCTGGCCGGGCGGATAGGGACGCTTCTCGAACGACTGATCGCCGCCGACCAGGTCGACGCCGAGGCGGCGGGACTTGCGGGTCGCGGGTCCGGTGTAACGAGCCATTGTTCTATCTCCTCCTAGACCCGGCGCCGCTTCGGCGGACGGCAGCCGTTGTGCGGCTGCGGCGTGACATCGGCGATCGCACCGACCTCGAGGCCGGCGGCCTGCAGCGACCGGATCGCGGTCTCGCGGCCCGAACCCGGGCCCTTGACGAACACGTCGACCTTCTTCACACCGTGCTCCTGGGCCTTGCGCGCGGCGTTCTCGGCGGCCAGCTGCGCGGCGAACGGCGTGGACTTGCGCGAACCCTTGAAGCCCACATGACCTGAGGATGCCCAGGCGATGACGTTGCCCTGCGGGTCGGTGATCGTCACGATCGTGTTGTTGAAGGTGCTCTTGATGTGCGCGGCGCCGTGCGGAACGTTCTTCTTTTCCCGGCGGCGGGTCTTCTGGCCCTTCTTGGGGCCGGCCGCGGCTTTCTTGGCGGGTGGCATCGTGGGTTACCTGGCCTTCTTCTTGCCGGCGATGGTGCGCTTGGGGCCCTTGCGGGTACGCGCATTGGTCTTGGTCCGCTGGCCGCGCACCGGGAGACCACGGCGGTGCCGCAGGCCCTGGTAGCAGCCGATCTCGATCTTGCGACGGATGTCGGCCTGCACCTCGCGGCGCAGATCGCCCTCCACTTTGAGGTTGGCTTCGATGTAGTCGCGCAGCTGGGTGACCTGATCATCGGTCAGGTCTTTGGTGCGCAGATCCCGGCTGATGCCGGTGGCGTCCAGGATCTCCTGGGAGCGGGTACGGCCGACGCCGTAGATATAGGTAAGGGCGATCTCCATGCGCTTATCGCGCGGGAGGTCGACGCCCACGAGACGTGCCATCAGGCGGTGTTCCTTCTTCTATGCGGAGGTCTGGTCCCAGTCCGTTCCCGCTTGTTCTTGGTGTAGCTGCGGGGTCCGGCCTCCGTGCCGGACGTTGACGGGCGGCCTATCCGCCCAGTGGTACCGGGATTTCATCATTGAGTTGTGTTGCGAGCGAGCGGAAGCGGAAGGCTCAGCGCTGTTGTCCGGCCTTCGCGCAGGCGCTCATCCCTGCCGTTGCTTGTGGCGTGGATCTGAGCAGATCACCATGACCCGCCCATGCCGGCGGATCACCCTGCACTTATCGCAAATGGGCTTGACGCTCGGGTTCACCTTCACGGCTCGTCGATCCTGTTCTCTGTGTCGTCTTACTTGTACCGATAAACGATGCGGCCCCGGGACAGGTCGTAGGGAGACAACTCCACCACGACGCGGTCCTCGGGCAGGATGCGAATGTAGTGCTGTCGCATCTTGCCGCTGATGTGGGCAAGGACCTTGTGTCCGTTCTCCAGCTCAATGCGGAACATCGCATTGGGCAGGGGTTCGACCACGCGACCCTCGACCTCGATGGCACCGTCTTTCTTGGCCATTGTGCTTCGGAGATCCTCCGTGTCCTTTGAATCGTTGGCGCCTTTCCGCCGCGAGCGGCGGATACTGCTCAGGCACGGCAAACGCCTCCGACTACAAACGTGAGCCAGTAGCCAGAAATTCCAGGACAGGGGCACGCAAGAGCCGGCGCGAACACCGCACCGTTGGTCCATGGTACTCGCCAGCGGGCCGGGCCCAAAATCGCGACGGAACGGCTCCCGTCACCCCGTCGTCCGTCAACCGGTCATCGTCTCGCGACCGCCACGTTCTGCGTCGATCCCGCGGACGAGGCCCGATTGCACCAGCGCGGCCGTCACGAACCGGTGCACCGGCCGGGACCGGAAGAAGCCGGCATGGCCGCCGCGGTACCACTGGATGTCGGGGCGCCCCCAGTGCTCCCACAGTAGGTCGATCTGCTCGCGCGGGTGGACCACCTGGTCGGCGATGCCCGCGTAGATGAAGCGACCGGCCACCGGCACCTGAGGCGGCAGTAACAGCGGCGAGATCATCCGGCCGAGCGGGGCGGCCAGCCTTAGCGTCTCCATCCGCGGATCGTCGGCGCCCATGCCGGAGTGCCGCGCCAGCAGCCCGACCAGGTCGGCGACCGGTACACCCAGCACCGCGCAATCCAGCGCGTCGTCGAGACCGGCCACCAACGCGGCGATGAAACCGCCCAACGACAGGCCGTACACGCCGATCGGCGCTTCGGGCTGCTCGTGGCGGATCCACGACAGCAGGCTGCGGACGTCCCAGACCGCCTGCGCGGTGGCGTGGATGTCGTCGAGGATGTCCTCGCCGGGGAAAACCGCCCCCTTCGGCAGCCCCTTGGCCCGCGGGCCGTGCATCGGCAGCACCGGCATCACGACGTTGAGCCCCAGCTCGTCATGCAGATACCAGGCCCGGAAGATCGCCAGGTCGATCGCCGCACGGCCCATCTCGGTGCCGTGGACGCACACCAGCCACGGCCGCGGGTCGGGATGGCGCAGCAGCAGACCGTAGCCGCGGGAGACGGCGTCGTAGCCCAGCCAGCGGTCGGCGCCGGGTTCGGCGGCGTCCGGCCGGTACCCGCTGGTCCAGCGCATCCGGTGGTAGGAGCGGTTGCGGCGGCGCACGGGCGAGACGACCAGGTCGCTCGGCGGCCCCGGCGCGGCGAAGAACGCCGCCGGGTCGTCGAGGCATCCGCGCTGTCCGTAGACGTCGAGCCCCGCGACCACTTCACCGTGAATCCGGTCGAACGCCCGCGGATCGCTGAGCGGACGCCGCGCCCGCAGCCCGAGCAGCACCACCTCGTCGCGGAACGCCTCGGCGGCCAACGCAACGGTCGGCCGCACGGTTGGCGTCTGATCACGGCCGTCATGCAGGTAGTCACGCCACGATCGGGCGTAGTAGCCGCCGGTTCTCGTCAGCGGTTGCACCGCATTGCGCAGCGGCGCCGGCGCTTGTATCCGCGGCACTGCGGAGCGGTGCGGGGTCTGTCCGCCACCGTCGGCGTCGACACCGATGTCGTCTGTTCCCACACTCCCGACAGTAACCACGCAGCCGTCGTCCCAGCAGAGCCATTGGTCACTTTCGGTGCATATAGCCGCCGGGCAGGGCGGTCGTGATGTGTGCAATCGTGCTGGTACTCAGCCGGATTCGTCGGACATCGCCGATCCCCACAGTGGCGCCCACCACTGGGGACGAGGGATGTGGCGGCCGATACAGGACCTACGGAAGGTTGCTGTTTCCGGTACACCGCCAAGCCCGGACGATGGGCGCATACTTGTACCCGATGACCGGCCCCTCCGCCCAGTCCCGCAAACCCGTCATTCTGAGCGTCGATGACGACCCCGCCGTCTCGCGCGCCGTCGCACGCGACCTTCGCCGCCACTACGGCGAGACCTTCCGCATCGTGCGTGCCGAGTCGGGACCTGATGCGCTGGAGACGCTCAACGAACTGAAGCTGCGCGGCGAAACCGTCGCGGTGTTCGTCGCCGACTACCGGATGCCGCAGATGAGCGGTATCGACTTCCTCGAAGAGGCCATGGACATCTACCCGATGGCCCGCCGGATACTGCTCACCGCCTACGCCGACACCCACGCCGCGATCGACGCCATCAACGTCGTCGGCCTGGACCACTATCTGCTCAAACCGTGGGACCCGCCCGAGGAGAAGCTCTACCCGGTGCTCGACGCGCTCATCGAGGCGTGGCGCGAGACCGGTGACCGCGCGATTCCCCACACCAAGGTGATCGGCCACCGCTGGAGCGAACGATCCTGGCAGGTGCGTCAGTTCCTGGCGCGCAATCAGCACTCATTCCGCTCGTTCATGGCAGACGAGCCGAAGGGCAAGCAGCTTCTGGACGCGGCCGGACTCGACGAATTCCGGCTGCCCGTGGTGATTTCCGAGCAGGGCGAGACGCTCGTCGAACCGACGGACGCCGAACTGGCCGCGATGCTCGGGCTGTCGACCAACCCCGCCCTCGATTTGTACGACCTGGCCGTCATCGGTGGCGGACCCGCAGGGCTGGCCGCTGCGGTGTACGGCGCGTCGGAAGGCTTGAAGACCGTTCTGATCGAGGAGACGACCACCGGTGGGCAGGCCGGGCGCAGCTCCCGGATAGAGAACTACCTCGGGTTCCCGACGGGCATCTCGGGTGCCGAGCTGACCACGTCGGCACGCCGGCAGGCCGAACGTTTCGGCGCCGAGGTCATCACGACGCGCAAGGCGGTCCGGCTGCACGCCGACGACAGCGGCTCCGCGCGCACCATCGAATTCGCCGACGGCGGAACCATCGCGGCCCGGGCCGTCATCCTCGCCACCGGCGTCGCCTACCGTCAGCTGCGCGACGTCCCGGGCTGTTGGGACGACCCCGACGAGAACGCGTGCAACTACATCGGGCGCGGCGTCTACTACGGCGCATCGGTATCGGACTCCGCCGAATGCGCGGGCGAGGACGTCTACATCGTCGGCGGCGCCAACTCGGCCGGCCAGGCCGCCATCTACATGTCGGAGCGGGCCAAGTCGGTCACGCTGCTGGTGCGCGGACCGTCGCTGGCGGCGTCGATGTCGCACTATCTCGTCGAACGCATCGAGAAGAATCCGGCGATCTCCGTGCGCACCTGCACCGAGGTCGTCGACACGGACGGCGAGGACGACCACCTAGCCGGGCTGGTCCTGTTCGACAAGCAGACGGGCGCCAAGGAACGCGTCCACTGCGACCGAATGTGCTGCTTCATCGGCGCCGAGCCCCGGACCGACTGGCTGGATCTGGTCGCCAAGGACGACCACGGGTTCATCCGGTCCGGGCCGGACGTGACCAAGGTCGCCGGCTGGACGTTGGATCGTCCCCCGCACCACCTGGAAACAAGCGTGCCCGGTGTGTTTGTTGCAGGAGATGTCCGCTCGGAATCCGCCAAACGGGTGGCGGCGGCCGTCGGCGAAGGTTCGATGGCGGTGATGCTGGTGCACCGGTACCTGGCGGAAGCATGATTGTCGGCACCGCCGACGAAGCATGATTGTCGGCACCGCGGGCGAAGCGTAGGAGGAACGACATGGGCGACTCACCACGGTGCCTGCCCGACGAACTGCGGACGCTGTTCTTGTTCGAGAAGCTGACCGACGCGCAGCTTCAGATCCTCTGCGACAACGGACATATCCAGACCTTCGAGCCGGGCCCCGTCGTGGTCGAGGGCGAGCCGGCGACATGTTTCTACGTGCTGATCGACGGTGAGTTGGTGATGTCGAAGCGCTCGGGCGGCGTCGACATCGAAACCAACCGCACATCGCAACGCGGCGTCTACTGCGGCGCGTGGTCGGCATATATCCCCGGCGCCGAAACGGCCTACTCCGCATCGGTGCGGGTCACCAAGCCGTCGCGGTTCTTCGTCCTCGACGCGGACGCTTTCGCGCGCTTCATGCAGTCGGAGTTCCCGATGGCCGTACACCTGCTCGAGGGACACCTCGTCGGCGGCCGACGGCACAGCCAGATCATTGGCCAGCGCGAGAAGCTGTTGGCGCTGGGCCAACTGTCGGCGGGGCTGACCCACCAACTCAACAATCCGGCCGCTGCCACCGCGCGCGCCGTCGCCGATCTGCGCGACCGCGTGGGCAAGATGCGGCTCAAACTCTCGATGCTGGCAGATGGGAAGTTCAGCCCCGAAGCCTTGTGCGTGCTGGTGCGGATGCAGGAGGAGGTCGCCGAGCAGGTCGCCAAGTCCAAGGCCACCGAACTCACCGCACTGGAGGCCGCTGACCGCGAGGAAGCGATCGGCGAGTGGCTCGAGGGCCGCGGCATCACCGGCGGATGGGACTACGCACCGACCTTCGTCGACGCCGGTCTGGACACCGACTGGCTCGAACGGGTGTCGGCGTCGATCGATGAGGTCTTGGGAGAAGAGCAAGGATCGGCGGCGCTGCAGGGCGCCATCGGTTGGCTCAAGTACACGATCGACACCGAACTCCTGATGAACCAGATCGCGGAGGCGAGCAAGCGAATCTCGGCGTTGCTCGCCGGCGCCAAGCAGTACTCGCAGATGGACCGTGCGCCATACCAGTCCACCGACGTCCATGAGCTTCTGCACAGCACGCTGATGATGTTCGGCGAAAAGGTCGGCAAGGATCGGTCGGTCAAGGTGGTGAAGGAAGTCGACAAGTCGATTCCCGAATTACTCTGCTACCCAGGGGATCTCAACCAGGTGTGGACGAACATCATCGACAATGCGATCCAGGCGATGGGTGGTAGCGGCACGCTGACGTTGCGGACCATGCGGGAGAACGAAGACATGATCCGCGTCGAGATCTGCGACGACGGTCCTGGCATCCCCGATGACATCGTCGGCAATATCTTCAACCCGTTCTTCACCACCAAGCCGTTCGGTGAGGGCACCGGCCTCGGCCTGGATCTGGCCCGCCGGATAGTGGTGGAAAAGCATCACGGCGACCTTCGAGTCGAGTCCGAACCGGGTGACACGAAATTCATCGTGCTGCTGCCGCTGGTTGCTCCCGGCCCGGAGGCATCGCCGCCGGCAGAGCTGACGGCGCCGGAATAGCCGGACGACACCGAAGGGTTGCAGCGATCATGACGAAACCGGACCTCGGCGCGTACGGCGCGTTCGGCCACCACTCGATGTGGCAGCAACTGAGCCCCGGGCAGCTTCGCGACATCGAAGGTCTCGGCTACGGTGCGATCTGGGCGGGCGGCTCCCCCGCGGCGGAGTTGTCCTGGGTCGAGCCGATTCTCGAACCGACCGCCGACATCAAGCTGGCTACCGGCATCGTCAACATCTGGACCGCAGATGCCGGTCCGGTCAGCGAGTCGTTCCACCGCATCGAGAAGGCCTACCCCGGGCGCTTCCTGTTGGGCATCGGCGTTGGTCATCCCGAAGCGCACACCCAGTACCAGAAGCCGTACGACGCGCTGACCGCGTACCTCGACAAGCTCGATGAGTACGGGGTTCCGAAGGACCGGCGCGTGGTCGCCGCGCTGGGCCCGCGGGTGCTGAGGCTGTCGGCGGAACGCTCGGCGGGTGCGCACCCCTATCTGACGACGCCCGAACACACCGCCGAAGCCCGCAAACTGATGGGCCCGGACGCGTTCCTCGCACCCGAACACAAGGTGGTGCTGACGATGGATGCGGAGAGGGCTCGCGCGGTCGGCCGCAAGGCGTTGGAGATCTACCTCAACCTGGAGAACTACCTCAACAGCTGGAAGCGGCTCGGCTTCACCGACGAGGAGGTCGCCAAGCCGGGCAGCGACCGGCTGGTCGACGCCGTGGTCGCCTATGGCACCGTCGACGCCATAGCCGCGCGGCTCAAGCAGCACCGCGAAGCGGGGGCCGACCACGTTCCCGTACAGGTGCTCACCCGACCGGACAAGTTGGTGGATGCGCTAACCGAACTGGCCGGGCCGCTAGGCCTGAGATGACATGACACCGAAGGGATCCGCATGACTGAGCTCAAACCCGACCTCGGCCGCTATGGCGTCTGGACATTCGGCGTGCCGAAGCCGGAGCAGGCCGTGGAGATCGAGAAACTCGGCTACGGCGCGCTCTGGATCGGTGGATCACCCGCCGGCAACCTCGAGTACGTCGAGCCCATCCTCGAACGCACGGAGAACCTCCAGGTCACCACCGGCATCGTCAACGTGTGGACGGCGCCCGCCGACGAGGTCGCCGAGGCGTATCACCGTGTCGAGGACGCATATCCGGGGCGGTTCCTGCTCGGCATCGGCATCGGTCACCCCGAGCACACCGAGGAGTACCGCAAACCGTACGACGTACTAGTGGAGTACCTCGATGCGCTGGACGCCAAGAAGGTGCCGACGAGCCGGCGGGTGATCGCCGCGTTGGGTCCCAAGGTGCTCAAGCTGTCCGCGCAGCGCAGCGCGGGCGCCCACCCGTATCTGACGACTCCCCAACACACCGGCGAGGCACGGAATCTGTTGGGCCCCACCGTGTTCATCGCCCCCGAGCATAAGGTTGTGTTGGCCCGAGACGCCGAGGCGTCCCGCGAGATCGGCAGGCAGACAGTCGACTTCTATCTGAACCTGTCGAACTACCTGAACAACTGGAAACGGTTGGGCTTCACCGAGGACGACCTCGCCAAGCCGGGCAGCGATCGCTTCATCGACGCGGTCGTCGCACACGGCACGCCCGAAGTGATCGCGGCGCGACTCAACGAGCACTTGGAGTCGGGGGCTGACCATGTTGCGATCCAGGTGCTCGGCGGGTGGGACGTGTTGCTGCCGACGCTGACCGAGTTGGCGGGGCCGCTTGGACTCGAGGGCTGAGGCTGAGGCAAACGACGGCCCGGTTTTTGCACTCACGGCTGCGCTCGCAGCGGCGCCAACGACCCTGGCTGCAATCTCGCGGCTGACTCGCTTTCCCGGACCCGGCGGACCGCTCTTGCATCGCACGGCACGCCATTACTAGGATATCCAACTATCTAGTAGTGAGGGGCATTCGCATGACCAGCCAGATTCCGCATTTCATTGACGGCCAGCGCACGAACGGCCAATCGGGTCGCACCGCCGACGTCTTCAATCCCAGCACGGGCGAAGTTCAGGCGCAGGTGTCGATGGCTTCGGCCGCCGACGTCGACGCGGCCGTCGCCGGTGCCGCCGAAGCGCAGAAGGCGTGGGCGGCGTGGAACCCCCAGCGTCGGGCGCGGGTGCTGATGAAGTTCATCGCGCTGGTCAACGAGAACGCCGACGAGCTCGCCGAACTGCTGTCCCTCGAGCATGGCAAGACCCACGCCGACTCTCTCGGCGACATCCAGCGCGGCCTCGAGGTGATCGAGTTCTCGGTCGGCATCCCGCATCTGCTCAAAGGTGAGCACACCGAGGGCGCGGGCACCGGCATCGACGTCTATTCGCTGCGTCAGCCGCTCGGCGTGGTCGCCGGCATCACCCCGTTCAACTTCCCCGCGATGATCCCGCTGTGGAAGGCCGGCCCCGCCTTGGCGTGTGGCAACGCGTTCATCCTCAAGCCCTCCGAACGCGATCCTTCGGTGCCGCTGCGGCTGGCCGAGCTGTTCATCGAGGCGGGCCTGCCACCCGGCGTCTTCCAGGTCGTGCAGGGTGACAAGGAGGCCGTCGACGCAATCCTCGAGCACCCGATGATCCAGGCGGTCGGATTTGTCGGCAGCTCCGACATCGCCGAGTACATCTACTCGACCGCGACGGCGAACGGTAAACGTGCACAGTGCTTCGGCGGTGCAAAGAACCACATGATCGTGATGCCCGACGCCGACCTCGACCAGGCCGTCGACGCGTTGATCGGCGCCGGCTACGGGAGCGCGGGTGAGCGATGCATGGCGATCAGTGTGGCCGTGCCCGTCGGCGAGGAGACGGCCAACCGCCTGCGCGCCCGGCTGACCGAGCGGGTCGCCGAACTGCGCGTCGGGCACAGCCTCGACCCCAAGGCCACCTACGGACCGCTCATCACCGAGGCGGCGCTCAAACGGGTCCGCGGCTACATCGACGCAGGTGTGGAAGCGGGTGCGGAGATCGTGGTCGACGGCCGCGAACGCGCCAGCGACGACATGCAATTCGGCGATGCGAGCCTGGAGAACGGCTGGTTCATCGGGCCGACGCTCTTCGACCACGTCACCACGGACATGTCGATCTACACCGACGAGATCTTCGGCCCGGTGCTGTGCATCGTGCGCGCGAAGGACTACGAGGAGGCGCTGGCGCTGCCGTCGGAGCACGACTACGGCAACGGAGTGGCGATATTCACCCGCGACGGAGACGCCGCCCGCAACTTCGTCTCTCGGGTACAGGTCGGCATGGTCGGCGTCAACGTGCCGATCCCGGTTCCGGTGGCCTACCACACCTTTGGCGGTTGGAAGCGGTCCGGCTTCGGTGATCTCAACCAGCACGGACCGCACTCGATCCTGTTCTACACCAAGACCAAGACCGTCACCCAGCGGTGGCCGTCGGGCATCAAGGATGGGGCCGAGTTCGTCATCCCCACCATGAAGTAGCTCGCGAGAACTGCGGCACCATGGACTATTTCGGGCTCGACGACGACGAACGGGTGATCGCCGAGACGGCGGCCGCGTTCGCCGAGAAGCGGCTCGCGCCGTTCGCCTTGGAGTGGGACTCCTCGCACCACTTTCCCACCGACGTGTTGCGCGAGGCCGCCGAACTCGGTATGGCGGCGGTGTACTGCAACGAAGACGCCGGGGGCAGCGGCCTGCGGCGACTGGACGGGGTACGGATCTTCGAGCAGCTCTCGACGGCGGATCCGACCGTGGCGGCGTTCCTGTCGATTCACAACATGTGCACCTGGATGGTCGACACGTACGGCACCGCTGAGCAACGCAAGAGCCTGGTGCCGCGGCTGGCGTCGATGGAGCTGATCGCGAGCTATTGCCTGACCGAACCCGGCGCGGGGTCCGACGCAAGCGCGTTGCGCACCAGGGCCGTTCGTGCGGGCGACCACTATGTGCTCGACGGGGTCAAGCAGTTCATCTCCGGCGCAGGCTCGTCGGACGTGTACGTCGTGATGGCTCGCACCGGCGGTGAGGGACCGCGGGGCATCTCGGCATTCATCGTCGAAAAGGACACGCCAGGGCTGACTTTCGGGGCCGAGGAAGAGAAGATGGGCTGGCACGCCCAGCCCACCGCCCAGGTGATCTTCGAGGGTGCCCGCGTGCCCGCCGAGGCCATGCTCGGGGGTGCCGACGGCGAGGGCGTGGGCTTCGGGATCGCGATGAACGGGCTCAACGGCGGGCGGATCAACATCGCCGCGTGCTCGCTCGGCGGCGCGCAGGCCGCCTACGACAAGGCCGTCGCCCATGTGCGTGACCGCGAGGCGTTCGGCGGCGCACTGCTCGACGAGCCCACTATCCGCTTCACCCTCGCCGATATGGCCACCGCGCTGGAGACGTCGCGAAACCTGTTGTGGCGGGCGGCCCGCGCGCTCGACGACAACCACCCGGACAAGGTCGAACTGTGCGCGATGGCCAAGCTCTACGTCACCGACGCCTGCTACACGGTCGCCGACCAGGCGCTGCAGTTGCACGGCGGCTACGGCTATCTCAACGAGTACGGGTTGGAGAAGATCGTCCGGGATCTGCGGGTGCATCGGATTCTCGAGGGGACCAACGAAATCATGCGCGTGGTCATCGGGCGGTCGCAGGCCGCCAGGGTGCGAGCGTCCGCGTAACGCAGGAAGGGCTGTTCATGACGACGATCGCGTTCTTGGGGCTGGGCCACATGGGCGGGCCCATGGCGGCGAACCTGGTCGGCGCCGGCCAGACGGTCCGCGCGTTCGATCCCGTTTCCGCGCTCAAGTCCGCTGCCGCCGACAAGGGTGCATCGGTGTTCGACAGCGGCGCCGAGGCGGTCGCCGACGCCGATGTCGTGATCACGTCGCTGCCCAACGGCGAGATCGTGAAAGCCTGCTACGCCGAGGTGCTGCCCGCCGCCAAAGACGGCACGTTGTTCATCGACACCTCCACGATCTCCGTCGACGACGCCCGCAGCGTCAACCGACAGGCGGCCGAGCGCGGGTTCGCCCAACTCGACGCCCCGGTGTCCGGCGGGGTCAAAGGCGCGACCGCGGGCACGCTGGCGTTCATGGTCGGCGGTGAGGATTCCGCGGTGGAACGCGCCCGGCCAGTGCTGGAACCGTTGGCGGGCAAGATCATCCACTGCGGCGCCTCCGGTACTGGGCAGGCGGCCAAGCTGTGCAACAACATGGTGCTCGCGGTGGAGCAGATCGCGATCGGCGAAGCGTTCGTGCTCGCCGAGAAGCTGGGACTGTCGGCGCAGTCCTTGTTCGACGTGATCACCGGTGCCACCGGCAACTGCTGGTCGGTGCACACGAATTGCCCTGTGCCCGGGCCGGTTCCGACGTCGCCGGCCAACAACGACTTCCAGCCGGGGTTTGCGACCGCGCTGATGAACAAGGACCTCGGGCTGGCCATGGCCGCGGTCGAGTCGACGGGATCGAACGCCCCGCTGGGCAGCCACGCCGCCGACATCTACAAGCAGTTTGCCGCCGAGCACGCGGACAAGGACTTCAGCGCCGTGATCGAACTGCTGCGCGGCAACTGAGGAAGCTTCTCACCGGGCCGGGGCGTCGTCCCAGACGCGCTTGCCGTACCGGTCGAGATGGGCAACTTCCCCGACCGGCTTGCGGGTCGTCGGCCCGTACCGGCCACGAGGCCATCCCAGAGGCGCGACACAGACCGGTGTCACCGTCAGCGGCAGGCCCAAGATCCGGCGCGCGGACGTCACGCTCCACAGCGGCAGGGTGATCAGCGACGCACCCAGCCCCATCGCCCGAGCGGCGAGCAGCAGGTTCTGCACGCTTGGGTAAATCGATCCGAAAAACGACGACTCGCCGACGAACGGCGACGGCATGTACGGCAACCGCATCCCGCCGCGCAGACACGGCACGACGAGGACCGGGATCTCACTGAAATGGTCGACCTGCCACTGCACGGCCCGCAGGATCTTCTGCATCGACTCGTCACCGGCAGCCAGACGCCGGCCAATCCCGCCGTAGAGCGACCACGCCTGGCGATAGCGCTTGCCGATTTGATCCTTGACGGCCCGGTCCTTCACCACGATGAATTCCCAGTTCTGCCCGTTCGACCCGGTCGGGGCCCGTAGCGCCAACTCGATGCACTTCAAGACGACAGCGTCGTCGACGGGGTCGGGAAGGACGCGGCGCACCGCGCGCTGGGTCATCATCGCGTCGACCAACGGCATATCGAGGCGGGCAAGCGCCTCGTCGGTGGTGGGGATCTCGGTCATGGCACGAAACTACCGGGACCGCCGCTGATTGGCCGCTACGCAGCCGTGCCTGATTGGCCGCTACGCAGCCGTCGGCTTGTGGGTGCGCCACCAGTTGGCGTGCAGCCGTTGACAGTCGACGAGCCGCAGCGGGTTGGCGCCACCGAAGTCCTCGCGCACCGCAACCGCGGCGGGGATGTCGGGCGTGCCCTCCCCCGTGATCACGACGGTCGCCAGGCCGGCGGCCGTCGCGGCCCGCAGCCCGGATGCCGAACCGGTGACCGCGATCGCGTCCTCCGGTGAGAGCCCGAGTTCCCACAGCGCGTGACGGTGCGCCTCGGGATCGGGCATCGGCTTGACGACGTCCTCGGCGGTGACCACGACCTCGACGAGACCCTCGCCGGCCAGCTGCCGCACCAGCGGTTCGGCCCAACCGCGCTGACCGTTCACCACAACCGCGACCTGGACGCCCGCGCCGACCGCATCCATCACGAAGTCGACCAGTCCCGGCCGCGGTGTGAGATCGCGCTCGAGGATCAGCTCGTCGAACAACATCGTCTTGGTGGTGTAGATCTCGTCGGCCAGCAGCTTGGTGAGCACATCGGACTCGGTGGCCACGCACCGCTTGCGGAGTTCGGCCGCGACCCGCTGCCGTTCATCGGTCAGCGCAAGCAGTTGTCGATAGCGCGTCACCGACCACTGGAAGTTCAGCCCATGCGACTCGAAGGCCGCGTTATAGGCGACCCGGTGGCCGTCGCATTCGATATCGGTCAGGGCGTCGAGGTCGAAAACCACCCCGCGCACAGCGCACCGAGAAGCTAATCCGGGCCCGGAGGCGCCGTCCCACCAGAACCGGCCCGCGCGCCACGTCGTCTCCTGCGTTGTCGGCATGGGTAAAGAGTGGCTGCGATCACACGCCGCGGCCTCCCCCAATCGGGGGATCGTCGGTGCCGAATCGCCGCGCCATGTTGTTCTACCTGCCAGTTCTGGCTGGAAACGACGCCTTAAGGTGGGTGCATGCCGAGCAGCCCACCGGTGCGTCTTGTGCTGGTCGACGACCACGAAATGGTGATCGAGGGTCTCAAGGCCATGCTGGCGGCGTTCAGCGACCGGGTTCAGGTCGTCGGGCAGGCCGTCGGCGCCGAGCGGGCGGTCAGCGTCATCGACGACCTCGACCCCGACATCGTGCTGTGCGACGTCCGAATGCAGGGGGCCAGCGGCCTGGACCTGTGCGCCGAGCTGCGCGAACGCGACACCGGCCGCAAAGTCGTCATGCTGTCGGTATACGACGACGAGCAGTACCTGTTCCAGGCATTACGCGTCGGCGCGTCCGGCTACCTGCTCAAGAGCATCAGCAGCGACGAGCTGGTCCGTCAGCTCGAGTTCGTGCATCGCGGAGAGACCGCGATCGATCCGGGCATGGCCGCCAGGGCGGTCGACACGGCCGCACGGCTGCAGCGCGACGAGTTCTGGCCCGGCGCGCGGCAGGGCTTGACGCAGCGCGAGAGCGAGATCCTGTCCCTGGTCGTCAACGGGCTGTCCAACCGGGCGATCGCCGCCAAGCTGGTCATCGGCGACGAGACGGTCAAAACGCACCTCAGCTCGATCTACCGCAAACTCGGTGTCAGCGATCGAACCGGCGCCGTGGCGACGGCGTTGCGCGAGGGGATCTACAAGTGAGCTCCGACAGTGATCCGCCGAATCCGGTGCACGAGCTGAGCCAGTACCCGCTGGCCGCCGACCGCGAGCTGGCGCTGCTGCGGGAGCTGATCCAGGCGGCGTCGAAGGGCCCGGGCGTGGAACCGCTCGCCGCCGCGGCCGCCCGGATGATCACCGCGGCCACCGCCAGCGACGTGTGCTTCGTGCATGTGCTCGACGACAGCGACCGGTCGCTGACGCTGGCGGGTGCCACGCCGCCTTTCGACGCGGAGATCGGCAAGATCAGACTGCCGCTGGGGCAGGGCATCTCGGGGTGGGTCGCCAGCCATCGCGAGCCGGTGGTGATCACCCAGGACAAGGAGTCCGATCCGCGCTACATGCCGTTCCAGTCGCTGCGCGGCTCGGACTTCACGTCGATGGTGTCGGTGCCGATGGAAACCGACCCCGGGGGGTTGGTCGGCGTGCTTAACGTGCACACCGTCGAGCGCCGGGAGTTCACCGCGCGTGACGTCGAGCTGCTGGTGGTGATCGGCAGGCTGATCGCCGGCGCCATGCACCAGGCCCGGCTGCACCGGCAGTTGGTGGCCCGCGAGCGGGCGCACGAGAATTTTGTCGAGCAGGTGATCGAAGCCCAGGAGCTCGAACGGCGCCGGCTCGCGGGCGATATCCACGACGGCATCTCGCAGCGTCTGGTGACGCTGTCCTACCGGCTGGACGCCGCGACCAGATCCGATGATCCAGCTGTCGTGGCCGAACAACTCGGAAAGGCCCGCGAGCTGGTCGAACTGACCCTGCAAGAGGCCCGCGCGGCGATCAGCGGGCTGCGACCGCCGGTTCTCGACGACCTCGGACTGGCCGGCGGGCTGGCCAGCCTGGCGCGGTCGATACCGCAGATCGGCATCGAGGTGGACCTCGCGGAGCGACGCCTGCCCGACCACATCGAGCTCGCGTTGTACCGGATCGCCCAGGAATGCCTGCAGAACGTCGTCAAACACGCCAAGGCCATGTCCGCCCGGCTGACGTTCGCGGTCGACGCGGGCCCCACCGGCGATGTCGCACGGCTCGAAATCGTCGACGACGGAATAGGTTTCGACACCTTCGAGCATCCGCTCGGCGGCGACGATATGGGTGGCTACGGCCTGCTGTCGATGGCCGAGCGCGCCGAGATCGTGGGCGGCCGGCTCAACATCCGGTCACGCCCGGGCGCGGGCACCGCGGTGACGGCGACGATTCCGCTGCCCTCGGTGCCCGAGTAGGGTGACCGTCTCGCAGGCCGGTTTGGTCAATCGAGCGTGCACTCGGTCGCTAGGTGATCGTCGATGGCGGCGAGCACATCCTCCGACGCTTCACGCAATGCCGCCAGGCGCTCGGGGCCGAGTACGTCGATGAACAGCTCACGCACCCGCGCGGCGTTGGCCGGCGCCGACGCCTTGATCGCATCGCGCCCTGCTTTGGTCAGCACGATGTCGGGGTAGCGGGCCGCAGACTCCTCTCGACGGATCAGCCCGCGCTTTTCCATCCGGCTCAAGTGGTGCGACAACCGGGTCTTCTCCCAGTGGGTGGTTCTGCCCAATTCATAGGCGCGCAACCGGCCCTTCGGCGCCTCGGACAGGTTGACCAGTATCTCGAAGTCGGAGTCCGACAGCCCGAAGTCGCGCTGCAAGTGCGACACCAGGTGGCGCTCGAGCCGGTGCCGCATCGACACGAACGCGCGCCAGGCCGTCAATTCGTCATCGGTGAGCCGCCCTTTGTCCGCCACGAAAGCGATCCTAGCGGATTGGGTTGACATATCAACCCGAGCGGTTACGCTCGGTTGGGTTGACGTATCAACCTAGAATTCGAAGGAGATGACAATGGCCGAGCATGTGATCACGGTTGTGGGAGCCACCGGCAAGCAGGGCGGCGGTTTGGCCCGTGCGATCCTCGCCGATCCGTCCGCGAGGTTCGGTGTACGTGCGGTGACGCGCGACAAGCAGTCCAAGAACGCCCAGCAGCTGGCAGCGATCGGCGCGGAAGTAGTCGAAGCCGACCTCTACGACACCGCCAGCATGGTGCGCGCATTCGACGGCGCCCAGGGCGCGTTCGTTGTCACGAACTACTGGGCAGACCGGACACCCGAAGAGGAAGCCGCACGAAGCCGTGCGGAATCCGAACTACATCAGGCCGAGACGGCCGCGCGGGCAGCGAAGTCCGCGGGCGTGGCGCACGTCATCTGGTCCACGCTCGAGGACACCCGCGACCACTTTGGCGACGACGAGCGGGTACCGACAGTCGAGGGCCGATACAAGGTGCCGCACTTCGATGCCAAAGCCGAAGCCGACCAGTACTTTACGAAATCCGGTGTGCCGACGACGTTCTTACGCACCGCCGGGTTCTACGAGGGTTTCACCGCAGACCTGCAGCCAGTTCGCGACCCCAACGGGCAACTGGTGCTGACACTGCCGATGGCGGACCGACCGATGGCCGCTATCGCGGTCGACGACATCGGCCGAACGGCGCTCGGCATCTTCGAACGCGGCGCGCAGTTCGTCGGCAAGACGGTGAGCATCGCCGGTGACCACCTGACCGGCGACGAGTTCGCGGCCGCACTGTCAACCCTGCACGGGGAGGCGGTACTCTACCGTCCGCAGGCCTGGGACGATCTGCGCGAGTTGAACTTTCCCGGTGCCGTCGAGATGGGCAATATGTTCCAGTACTACGCCGAGGATTCGGAACGGTTCACGAAGGCGCGCGATCTGGCGTTCGTGCGGACGCTGAACCCCGGGTTGCAATCGTTCCGCGACTGGATCATGCGGCGAAAGTAGCGCGAGCATCCGCCGACGCGAGCCGACCGGTCAGAAGTCGCCCGAGTTGTGGCGCAGCGTCTGGATCGAGTCGGCCAGCGCCTGGGACTGGGCGGCCGACATCCCGATGTCGGCGAAAACCTCGTTGTTCAGCGTCACGGTGGCGTCCTCGACGGTCGAGCGACCGAGGTCGGTGATCCGCACCAGCGTGGTGCGCCCGTCGGTGGGATGTGGGATCCGCTCGACCAGCCCGTCGGCCTCCAGGCGACGGATCGCGTGGGTGACGCTGGTGACGTGCACCTGCAACCGGTCGGACGCCTTGGTGATCGGCAATGCGCCGTTGCGGCTGAACGCCAACAGCCGCAGCAACTCGAACCGCGAAAAGCTCAGATCGTAGGGCCGCAGTGCGCTCTCGACGCGGGCCAGCAGGATCTGATGGGCCCGCATCACCGACGTCACCGCGACCATGCCGTCGGCAACCTCACCCCAGCCGGAACGCTCCCAGTTGGCCCGCGCGAGCGCGATCGGGTCGCCGTCGTCTTGCGACGGCGGTCGCGACGCTTCCGGGGGCACGCCTCTTCATACCGCATCCGTCGACGCGGTCCGCGAATTTGCGCGCATGGCTTGGGCCACCGCCGCCACAACCGCGCGCGTGGAGTTGCGGTCGCCCACGGTGATGCGCACGCCGCCGTCGGTGTAATGCCGGGCGCGCAGTCCGTTCGTCTCGAACACCTCTCGCCAGTAATGCCCGCGCCCCGGGACGTACACGAAGTTGGCGTTGCTCTCGGTGCTGTACGCCCCCATCGACCGCAACCGCATCCGCAGGTAGCGGCGCTCGCTGGTGATCATTCGGATGCGTTTGCGCAACTCGGCTTCCGCGTCGAAAGATGCCGCCACCGCGACGAGCGCGGTGATCGCGACGCCGAACGGCAGCTGCATGCTCCACAGGCGGCGGGCCAGCCCGGGGGCGCAGAAGCCGTAGCCGATGCGAAGCCCGGCCAGCCCGTACGCCTTCGAAAACGTCCGCAGTACCACGACATTCGCATGCCGCGCGATCAGTTCGACGGTGTCAATGCGGCACTCCGACCCCAGAAACTCGGCATAGGCCTCGTCGAGCAGCACCACGGTGTCCCGCGGTACCCGACGCAGGAACCGCTCCAAGTCGGCGGCGGGTTCGACGGTGCCGGTCGGATTGTGGGGCCGGCACACCACCACGACCCTGGCGTCCGCCGCGGCCGCTGCCATCGCATCGAGATCGTGGTGACCGTGCGCGTCGAGCGCGACGGCGACCGATTTCAGCCGGGCCATCTGCGCGAAGATCGGATACCCGTCGAACGTCGGCGAACTCAGCACGATCGTGTCGCCGGGACTGGTGACCGCGTGCAGTACTTGCATGATCACCCCGGTCGCGCCGGCGCCGATCACGACCTGTTCGTCGCGCAGACCGATGCGCGCGGCGATCAATGACCGCAGCCGTTCGGGCAGATACTCCGGATACCGGTTGGCCGCCTCGATCGAGGCGCTCAGCGCCGATCGCACCGAGGGCAGCGGCGGAAACGGGTTCTCGTTGAGCGACAGCGCCATCGGATTCATCGCAGTGGGCAGCGCGTCAACGGCGGTGGCTTCGCTCCGGCTCGGATCGGTCATGAGCCGCCCCACCGCACGGCGGCCGCGCCCGCGAAGTCACCGGCATGGGCGAACGCGGCCATCAGCACAACGTCGCCCCTCTCGAGCCGGCCGCTGCGGACCGCGCGGTCGAAGTTGATCGGGATGGCCGCGGCGAACAGGTTGCCGCAGTCTTCGAACGTGTCGACGTGCCGTTCAGCCGGAAGCTCGAGCGCTTCCCGCCAGTTCCGCAGGAACACCCGGTTCGGCTGGTTTGTGACAAACAGGTCGAGGTCCCGGGGTTTCACGCCGATCTGATCGCACACCGCGTACGACACCTCGGGCACCTGCCGGTTGCCCCGCGCGAGCACCTTGGTGATCTTGCTTTCGGTGAAGCCGATGTAGCCCTCCCCCGGGCCCGGCTGCCACCACTTGCGCGGCGGGTCGGCCGCGATCGTCATATCTCCGGCGAATTCACCGTAGGTGCGACATTCGACGCCGAGGATCGGCGACTGCTCGGACACCGTCACCAGGCCGACGGCCGCACCGTCGCCGGGCACCGACGCCTGTGCCTTGCGCCGCACCCCCGGTTGGTCGAACACCTGTCCGGCGGCGTTCTGCGCGACTGCGATCAGCGCCGTGTGGCCCGCCCCCGACGACAGCAGTTGGCGCGCCACCTGAAGGCCCAGCACGAACGCCGCGCAGCCGCCGTTGTGCAGATCGAGCACCCAGGCCGGCTTCATGCCGAGTCGGTGCGCCATCGCGCCGCCGCCGCCTAGAAGGGCATGTCAGGCAGCTGGGTGTGGGTGATCAACACGTCCGCGCCGGCTATCGCGTCGTGCCCGTGACGCTCGATCAGGCCGGCCGTTGCACGCTCGACCATGTCGACGGCCGTCTCGTCGGGCGCGACGTGGTGCCGGTATCTGGGCGCGCGAAACATCAGGTTGTCGCGCAGATCGTCGGATTCGGCGAACTGCGCATAATATTCGGCGCCGATCGGCTCGCCGGGCAGGTACGTCGAGACATCCAGAAGGCTGACGGTCATCGGGCTCATCTCATCCAGTCGGGGGTTACGGCGAGGCCGTTGCGGTGGCGGTACTCGGCGATGGCCTTGAGATTGCGCAACTCGAGCAGGTGGCCGGGGCCGAACATGTCCCAGAAGTCACCGACCCAGACCGGTCGATCGGGTGGGGCCGTCTCCGGGTAGGGGTTGCGCTCGTAGAAGGGGTGGTGACAGTTGGTCCACAACACCACCGAACCGGGCTTGTCGAACACGACCTGCGCATCGATGATGCGCATCAGGTAGATCATCCACAGGTGCCTACCCTGATCCCAGGCACAGTGGTAATCCACGGTCATGGCCGCCTCGTTGGCCACCGTACGGGTGAAAATCTTTGTCTGAGAACCCAATCGGTCGTACGCCAACCACAGACCCGGTTCTTCGGTGGGGGTGAAACCGCGCAGGCTGTACGTCCACTCCTCGAGGCACCGCGTGTCGGCGAGGTACTCGAACAACTCGTCGGGTGGGCAGTCGATGTAGTCGTTGACGGTGCAGTACTCGCCGTAGACGTAGTCGTGCGGATAGACCGACCGCATCATCTCCATGATGATCGGCGTGGCGTCTTCGCGCGGTGACGTCTCGACGCGTATCAGGCCGTCCAGCGGTTCGCCGGTGCCCCGGTGGGCGGTGATGTCGTCAAGTGCGGATAGCGACATGGTGCTGGATCTCCTCTGCGACAGATGATTTGCTGACTGGGCCGTCGAGAAACGCCGAAAACGGCGGAACCTCGTCGGCGCAACATTCGGCGCTGACGACCGCCGGACCGTCCGTCTCGAGCGCGGCGATCAGTGCGGCGGGCAGCGAGGCGATGTCGTCGACGTCCGTCGCCGGCAGCCCGGGGAACATCGCGCCCAGCCCCGCCCCGAGGCGGCTCGGGCCGAACCGGTTGTAGCTGTAGCGGCCGCCGTAGAACAGCTGCTCGCGGGTGGCGCACATCGCGTGGGCGTGGTTGTCGAACAGCAAAAACGTCACCGGCAGGCCGTACTCGCGCGCGGTGTGAATCTCCATGCCGTGCATGAGGAAACTGCCGTCACCCGCGATGACCACCGTTCGCCTGCCACGTCCGAAGCACATCCCGATCCCTGCGCCGAAGCTGTATCCCATCCCTCCCATGCCGAGCGCGGCGATGAACCGTCCGCCGCGCCGCGCCGGCAGGTGGTGGATCGCCGCAGCACCGATGTTGCCGGCGTCGACCACTATGTCGACGCCGTCGGGCAGCGCCGCATCGAGCGCGGCCATCGCATCGCGGTACCGGATACCAGGTCCGTGGTGCGCCGGCGGCCGCAATTCGGTGCGGGTCACCGCATCGGGCACTCGCACGTGCGGGGGTCGCCCGCTCCCCGAGAGCGCCGCGGTCAGTGTGGAAAGCGTGCCCCGAAGATCGTCGGTGTGGATGTGGGTGCAGGCGAGATACGGTGGCGCGGAACCGATCGAAAACACCGGAACCGAAGCCAGGGCGTCGTCGAGCCCGGCGCGCGCGGTCACGCTCATCCGCGTTCCCACCAGCAGGCACAGCCCGCTGTCCGCAACCGCCGCCGCGATGCTTGGATTCCCCATCACGCCGGTCACACCCAGCGCCGAAGACGAGCCCAAACCCGGTGTGCCCGCAACGTCCTTCCCGTCGGGCACCGTGGCCACCCGGGCCCGCACCACCGCCCGCAGCGCCTCGAGCTCACCCCGCGCGTCGTCGCGCGCAACCTGCTCCCCGGCGATGATCGTGACGGGACCGGCCGTCCGCCGCAGGGCTCGCGCGATGGCCTGCGGATCGCCGGGCCGCACATCGGACCACCGGCCGGTGTCTGCGCCACCGTTGAACGCCACCACTGACTGCTGAATGTTCTTGGGCAGCAACAGTACCGACGGCCCCCGCAAGGTACGCGCGGCCGCGATCGCCGCCGGCAGTGCGGTCAGGATGCCATCCGGGGCCAGCACACGTCGACAGTGCACCGACACAGTGGAGAACAACGCGTGCGCGTCGAGCGCCCCGTTGCGGCCGCTGGTGTCCTGGAACGCGCCTTGCCCGTCGAGCGCAGTCGGCGGCTGCCCGATCAACGCCAACACCGGCACCCGGCTGGCGAGCGACTCGCCCAGTGCCGGCACGGTGTTCAGCGCGCCGCCGCCCGAGGTCGCGATCACCACGCCGAGGCCGCTGCCGCCGCGACTGTATCCGTCGGCCATCGTGGCGGCGGAGAACTCGTGCTTGGCGAGCACCGCGGTGATGCCGGCACGGTAAAACGCTGCATCGTAGACATCTTCGATGTTGGCACCGTCGACACCGAAGATGAACTCGACACCGATTCCCGCCAGATGGTCGACGATGTGGTCGACGACGCGATACCCCATGGCTCACCCGCTTTCGGACTTCAGGAGTGACACGGAGCGCGCGGCGGTTGAGTTCAACCGTGAAGAGATTTCACATCGAATGTTCGAGAAGCACGTCGCCGGACTGGACCGAAACCAGTTGCACGGCAGCTATTTCGTCCATCTGCATCGGGGTGTTCGCGCTCGGCAGCGCGGTGGCGCCGGAAAGACCCAGCCACGTGGCCACCTCGTTGTGGCTGCCGTCTCGGCCGACGACAACCATCGCCAGGTTCTGCGGCGGTGCGTCACGCTGGCCCCAGTCACCGTAGGTGCATGCCATGTCGATGCGGGTGCCCCAACCGAAACCCGTCATCGACACGGTCGCGTTGATCGGCGTCGCCGACACCTTGGTCATCTCCGCGTGCTGACCCGACGCTTGCAAAGGTGTGCCGGGCGCTAAAGTCTGCGGCCGCACCGCGATCCCGATACCGACCGCCAGCAGCGCCGCGGCCAAGCCGATCGCGGCGGAGGCCACCCAGCGCGACCGTCGGCGTCGCGCACGCACCGAGTCCAGCAGTCCGTCTAGGAGCTGCGGGGGCGGTTCGGCCGGTGCCACGTCGGACTCTTCGAAGTCCTCAGAGCTCACCTTGCTCAACAGCGCGGGGATGCCGCTCAGCTCGGCGACCGCGGCCGTGCAACGTGCGCACCCCGCAAGATGCGCCTCGTACCGGCGACGCTCCTCGCTGGAGAGCGACCCCAGGACGTAGGCGGCATCCCACGTCGCGTAAGCATCGTCGTCCGCTCGGCCGAGAGAGGGTTCGAATGCCGTCATCGCGTCACCCCCATCTCCTCCAGCCGCAGCTTCAGCGCTCGCACCCCATAGTGCAGTCGCGATTTCACGGTCCCCTCCGCGATGTGCAGGTCGGCCGCGATCTGCGCGGTGGTCCAACCCTGGTAGTAGGCGCGGCTGATGACCGCGCGATGTTCCTGCGACAGGTCGCCGATGGCTTCGCCAAGCATCATCCGGTCCAACGCCGCCTCCACCTCGTCGGGCCCGGCGCGGTCCGCGGTGACCTCTATGTCGGCGACGCCGGACTCACTGCGGAACCGCGCGCTGCGCCGTTCGTCGATGATCAGGTTGCGGGCCACGGTGTACAGCCAGGCCCGCGCCGGCCTCGAGCCGTCGGCCGTCACCTCCGGGTGGCGCCATGCACGCAGTAACGTCTCCTGCACGACATCCTCCGCACGGGCCGCGTCGCCCGTCAACCGCACCGCATATCGCCAGAGCGCGGCGGCGTGCTCCGCATAGAGCACCCGCATCACGGTCGCTTCCGGGTCGTCCAAAATCAACCTCCGCTATGGATACGAGGTTGCCGGCCGTTGGGTTCAGTATTCGCCTTCGTCCGCCGAACGTGGGTTACCCGCACACGAAATCACGGCAGAGCGTGCGGGTAACCCACGTTCGGCGAGAAAATCAGCGCGTGAGGATGCGCGGTCCGTCATCGGTGACGGCGACGGTGTGCTCCCAGTGCGCGGCCCGCGACCCGTCGGCGGTGACGACGGTCCATTCGTCCTTAAGCACCACCGTCTTCGTCGTGCCCAGCGTCAGCATCGGCTCGATGGCCAACACCGAACCCACGGCCAGATGCGGTCCGCGGCCCGGGGCGCCCTCGTTGGGCAGGAAAGGGTCCATGTGCATCTGCCGGCCGATTCCGTGGCCGCCGTAGCCGTCGACGATGCCGAACGCGCGGCCGTAACGCTTTTCGGCGGCGCGCGTCGCGGTCTCGATGGCGTGTGAGACGTCGGTGAGCCGGTTGCCGGGCACCATCGCGGCGGCCCCTGCCTCCATGGCCTCCTTGGTGGCCTGCGACAACGCCTCGTCGACGGGGATCAACGTCTCGACGCCGAACGTGATCGCCGAGTCGCCGTGCCAGCCGTCGACGATCGCACCGCAGTCGATGGACACCAGGTCACCGGCGCTCAGCGTTTCGTCGGCGGACGGAATACCATGCACCACACGGTCATTGACCGACGAACAGATGCTCGCCGGATAGCCGTGATAACCGAGGAACGACGGTACGCCACCGCCGTCGCGGATCACCGATTCGGCGACCTCGTCGAGCATCAGCGTGGAAACACCCGGGACGGCCGCTTCCCGCACCGCCGCCAGCGCCCTGGCCACCAGAGCCCCGGCGACGGCCATCGCATCGAGCTCGGCAGGGGTGCGCTGCGGTACCACCTTGCGACTGCGCAGACCCTTCAGGCCCATGTCCGATTACTTACCGAGCGCCTGCAGCGCCCGCGCGAAGACCTCGTCCAACCCACCGACCGCGTCGACCTGCTGCAGGTTGTTGCTGCTGTAGTACTCGAGCAGCGGGTAGGTCTCGTCGCGATAGACCTGCATCCGGTTGCGGATCACGTCTTCGGTGTCGTCTTCGCGGCCGCGGGACTTGAGCCGCTTGAACAACTCGTCTTCGGAGACCTTGAACTCCAGCACCGCGTCGAGCTTGGTGTCGTGGCGCTTGAGCATCTCGTCCAGCGCCTTGGCCTGCTCCACCGAGCGGGGGTAGCCGTCGAGGATGAACCCGTCGGTCGCATCGGGTTGCTCGATGCGGTCCTCGACCAGTTTGTTCGTCAGCTCCGAGGGCACCAGATCGCCGGCGTCAAGGTACCTCTTGGCCTCCAGGCCCAACGGGGTGCCATCGCCGATGTTCTTGCGGAACAGGTCGCCCGTCGAGATCTGCGGGATGCCGAGCTTCTCGGAGAGCTTCTGAGCCTGCGTGCCCTTACCGGCACCGGGTGGTCCGAGTAGAACGACTCTCACTTCAGGAACCCCTCGTAATTGCGTTGCATCAGCTGGCTCTCGATTTGCTTCACCGTATCCAAGCCGACGCCGACCAGGATCAGAACGCCCACACCGCCGAACGGCAGGTTCTGCACGGGCCCGCTGCTGCCCACCGAAAGGAACATGTTCGGCAGCACGGCGATGACACCGAGGTAGATGGAGCCCGGCAGGGTGATCCGGCTCAGCACGTATCGCAGGTAGTCGGCGGTGGGCTTGCCGGGCCGGATGCCGGGAATGAAGCCGCCGAACTTCTTCATCTCGTCGGCACGCTCGTCCGGATTGAACGTGATCGACACGTAGAAGTACGTGAAGAACACGATCAGAGCGAAGTAGACCCCGATGTATGCCGGGCTACTGGGATCGGTGAGGTAGTTCGCGACGAACGTGTTCCACCAGTTGGTGCTGTTCGGGTTGGCGCTGCCGCTCTGGATCAGCTGCGTGATGAGCTGCGGGATGTAGATGAGCGACGAGGCGAAGATCACCGGGATGACGCCCGCCTGGTTTACCTTCAGCGGCAGATAGGTCGACGTGCCGCCGTACATCTTGCGTCCGACCATTCGTTTGGCGTACTGCACCGGAATCCGGCGCTGGCCCTGCTCGACGAACACCACGCCGACAACGATGGCCAGTGCGCCCGCGCAGACCAGTGCGAACACCAGGCCGCCGCGGCTCTCGAGAATGGCCTGGCCCTCGCCCGGGATGGCCGAGGCGATGCTCGCGAAGATGATCAGCGACATGCCGTTGCCGATGCCACGTTCGGTGACGAGTTCACCCATCCACATCACCAGCGCCGCGCCGGCCGTCATCACCAGCACCATCACGACCAGGGTGAAGATGTCGAGACCCTCGCTCTGACCCTGGATGATGTCCAGCGAGCAGCCCTGCAGCAGGCCGCCGTTGGCCGCCAGCGCCACGATGCTGGTGCTCTGCAGTATCGCCAGTGCAATGGCCAGGTAACGCGTGTACTGCGTCATCTTCGCCTGGCCGGCCTGACCCTCTTTTCGCAGCTGCTCGAAGCGCGGGATCACCACGGTCAACAACTGCACGATGATGCTCGCGGTGATGTAGGGCATCACGCCGACGGCGAACACCGAGAGCTGGAGCAGCGCGCCGCCCGAGAACAGGTTGATCAGCGAGTAGATCTGTCCCGATTCGCCACCGCTGACCTCGGCGATGCACTGCTGCACGTTCGGGTAGTTGACCCCGGGAGACGGTATCGAGGCACCGACCCGGTAAAGGATCACAATGCCCAGGGTGAACAGGATCTTTCGCCTCAGGTCGACCGTTCGCAGTGATGAGATGAAAGCCGAGAGCACTCTTCCTCCTGCGCAGCCGGCCTGTTGATCGCGGCGTGCGGATGGGGCTGGATTCGACCAGCGTCTTGGTTAAGTCGTGTGCGGAGCCCCGTCAAGCGCACAGCCTGCGAAGTTACCCGTCAAACAGTCTACGAGAGTAACAGTTGGGGCTTCGTTGGCCCGCATCCTGCCGACGGCCTGCCTCTCACAGCAAGTTCTCAGCACGGGAACTTATCGTGGTGCCCATCTCGTTATATCCACTAATTAATCAGGTAGGAGCTAAAGGATGACACAGACGGGCGTCCGATACGACGGAGACACCTGGGACCTCGCTTCGAGCGTTGGTGCGACGGCGACCATGGTGGCGGCGGCGCGTGCGATCGCCAGCAGCGGTGACAAGCCGCTGATCTCGGATCCGTACGCCGAGCCTCTCGTGCGCGCCGTCGGTGTGGACTTCTTCACCCGGCTCGCGAGCGGTGAGCTCAAGCTCGAGGATCTCGATGCGGGCGCCTCGGATTCCGGGGCGACGTCCGGGATGGCCCGGATGACCGACAACATGGCCGTGCGGACGAGGTTTTTCGACGACTTCTTCACCTCCGCCGGAGGCGGCAATTCAGCGCCCGCCGCCGGAGGCGGCAATTCAGCGCCCGATGCGGGCAAGGCCGGCATCCGGCAGGCGGTGATCCTGGCGTCGGGACTCGATGCGCGCGCCTACCGGTTGGCCTGGCCGGCCGGGACCACTGTCTACGAAATCGACCAACCCGAGGTCATCGCGTTCAAGAGTCAGGCACTGGCCGAATTGGGGGCCGAACCGACCGCCGAGCGCCGTGCCGTAGCGTGCGACCTGCGCTTCGACTGGCCGGCGGCGTTGAAGGCGGCCGGGTTCGACCCCTCGCAGCCAACGGCGTGGAGCGCCGAGGGCCTGCTCGGCTACCTACCACCTGAGGCGCAGGACAAACTGCTCGACACGATCACCGAGTTGAGCGCGCCCGGGAGCCGGGTGGCCGTCGAGAGCGGCCCGACCGGTGTCGGCGACGCCGATCGCGACAAGGTTTTGGCCCGGATGCAGGAGACCGCCGAGCGGTGGCGCGAGCACGGCTTCGAGCTCGACTTCGCCGACCTGGTTTACATCGGCGAGCGCAACGAGGCCGGCGCCTATCTGGCCGAGCGCGGTTGGCGGCTCGGCCGCCGCACCATCGGCGAACTGCTGGCCGACAACGGTCTGCCGCCGCTGCCCGAGGATGACGAGGTGGGCAACTTCAGCGAGCTGCAGTACGTGACCGGGATACTCGAGTAATGGCCCGCACGGACTCGGATACCTGGGACGCGGCCTCCGGCGTCGGCGCCACCGCGACGATGGTCGCCGCGGCCCGAGCACTGGCCAGCCGCGCCCCGGACGCGTTGTTCGACGACCCGTTCGCCGCACCGTTGGTGCGTGCCGTGGGGCTGGACTTCTTCACACGTCTGGTCGACGGCGGAATCGAGTTGAACGACATCGATGGCGCGGGCGCGGAGTTCATGGTCCACCTCATCGCGGTGCGGACGCGGTTCTTCGACGACTTCTTCTCGGCTGAAACCGGCGGAGGCGGCATTTCGGCAGGAGCCGACGGTATACGCCAGGCGGTGATCCTGGCCTCCGGGCTGGATTCGCGTTCCTACCGACTGCCGTGGGCGGACGGAACCGTCGTCTACGAAATCGACCAGCCGCAGGTCGTCGAGTTCAAAACCACGACGATGGCCGCGCTCGGTGCGACGCCGACGGCCGAATTGCGCACGGTGGGGGTGGATCTGCGCGACGACTGGCCGAAAGCACTGTGCGACAGCGGTTTCGATCCTTCCCAGCCCACGGCGTTCAGCGCCGAGGGACTGCTGCTCTACCTGCCGCCCGACGGACAGGACCGGCTGTTCGACGACATCACCGCGTTGAGCGCCACGGGCAGCAGGCTCGCAACCGAGTTCCATCCCGACGCCGCGGCGACGATCGGCGAACGCAGCAAGGCGATCAGCCAGCAGTTCGGCGAGCACGCCGCCAACGTCGACATTTCCGATCTGTTCTACGCCGGCAAGCGCCGGCACGTCGTCGACTATCTCGTCGAGCGCGGCTGGCAGGTGGCCGCCAAGCCTCGCCCCGAGGTGTACGCCGACTACGGCTGGGACTTCCCGGACACGGATTTACTTGCGCCCATGCGTGATTCACTTGCGATCGTCGCAACCCGAATTGAGGAGAAACATGGCCCGCACTGACAACGATTCCTGGGATCTGGCGTCCAGCGTCGGATCGACCGCGACCATGGTGGCCGCCCAGCGCGTGCTGAGCCATCGTGAGGGCCTGATCGACGACCCGTACGCCGAACCGCTCGTGCGGGCGGTCGGTCTGGACTTCTTCGTGCGGGCACTCGACGGGGAGATCGACCTCGGTGACATCGACCCGCGGTTCGACCAACGGCGCGCGGCCGAGGGCATGGCGGTGCGGACCCGCCACTTCGATCGGTTGTTCACCGAGGCCGCGAAGGCCGGTGTCCGCCAGGCGGTGATCCTGGCTTCGGGTCTGGACGCGCGCGCCTATCGGTTGGCGTGGCCGGCCGGTACGACGGTATTCGAACTGGACCAGCCGGAGGTCATCGCGTTCAAGACCCGGACGCTGGCGGAATTGGGCGGCGACCCGACGGCGGACCGGCGCGCGTTGGCGGTCGATCTGCGCGACGATTGGCCCAAGGTGTTGCTGGACAACGGTTTCGACCCGTCGCAGCCTACCGCCTGGATCGCCGAAGGATTGCTGATCTATCTGCCGCCAGAGGCGCAGGATCTGCTGTTCGACCGGATCGACGAACTCAGCGCTGCGGGCAGTCGCGTTGCCTGCGAGCACATCCCCGACGTCAGCATGTTCTCCGACGAACGGTCCCAGGAGATCGCCGAGCGGCTCAGGACCTACGGCCACGAAATCGAGATGGGAGAGCTGATCTATCACGGCGACCGCAACGATGTCGTGGACTATCTGAGCGACCGGGGCTGGGACGTCACGACGCAGAAGATGCCCGATGCCTACGCGGCCAACGGTTTCACGTTCGACGAACAGAGCACGGTCGGCTTGTTCAGCGACATGAGCTATTTGTCGGCGGCCAAGCACTAGCCCCCTTTTGCGCGTGGGCCCACACGCGGTCGGGGACGTGTGGGGCTGCTAACGAACAAACCGACGCTAGAACCGGTGGTTGCCCAGCCACAGGGCGCTGACGCCGCTGATCGACCGCTCCGCCTGAGTCACCCACTGGCCCACCGAGCCCACCAGCAACCCGGCGAAGGCTTCCTGCAGCGAGGCCGCCGCCGGCGCCGACGACGGCTTGGGCCGCAGCCGGTCCAACAGCGACGAACCGGGATACGAGACGATGCGCACCTCGGCGTCGGTGTCCAGCCCGGCAAGAACCTTCGCCCGGGTGATGGCCGTCCGAAGCCCGCCGAGATGGTCGACCAGCCCCCGCTCGTGTGCGTCGGCACCGGTCCAGATCCGCCCGCGCGCAACCGCGTCGACAGCCTCGACGCTCATCTTGCGGCTCACGGCGACCCGTTCGACGAAATCGGCGTAGAACAGGTCGGTCTCGGACTCCAGATGCTCGCGCTGCTGGTCTGTGAAGGGCTCGTTGAGGGACCAGACGTCCGCGTTCGGGTTGGTGCGAACCGACCCGGAGCCGATGCCGAGCCGGTCCTTGAGTTCCCGTGCCACCAGTTTGCCTGCCAGCACGCCGATCGATCCGGTGATGGTGCCCGGGTTGGCGACGATCTCGTCGGCACCGATCGACACGTAGTAACCGCCCGATGCCGCGACCGCGCCCATCGACGCGACGACCGGCTTGCCCCGGTCGCGGGTCCGATTCACTTCGCGCCAGATGGTTTCCGATCCGGTGACCGATCCACCGGGACTGTCCACTCGCACCACGATCGCCGCCACGTCGTCGGCCGCGGCCTCGCGCAGCGCGGCGGCGATCGTGTCCCCTCCGACGCTCGGAGTGCCGAGCGGCAGCGCTTGCGGGGCGCCGCGGCCACTCACGATCGCTCCGTGCAACGTCACCACCGCGATGGTCGGCTTCTTCCGGCCGGGGATCGGCGGCATCGGCAGGCCCTGGCGATCCGCCGTCGCCTGCGCGTACCGCGACAGGTAGAGCCGCGGCGGCGCGTGCTCGGAGTCCGCGTCGGAGCCGGCCGTGAAGTCCGGCGCGCCAACCAGTTCCCCGATGCGGGCGTAGGCCTCGTCCCGAAAGCCGATGCGATCGATCAGCCTGCCGGCCAGAGCTTCGTCGCGCAGCAGCGGTGCCTTGTCGGCGAGCGCGTCGATGTCCTCGGGCTCGATATGACGCGAGTGGGCGACCGCCTCGAGCACTTGGCCATGCAGACTCTGGATCAACCGCTCGTCGGCTTCGCGATGAGCGTCGGTGTAGCCGTCTTGCGTGAAGAAGTTGGCTCTGGACTTGTATTCCCCGCGGGCGGAGATCTGCGCCTCGATACCGGCCTTGTCCAATGCGCCGCGCAGGAACGTCGCGCTGGTGGCGAACCCGACAAGCGCGACAGTGCCCGACGGCTGTAACCACACCTCGCGGAACGCCGAGGCCAGGTAGTACGACAACGTGCCCGGGTAGGTTTCGGCCCACGCCAGTGACGGTTTGGCGTCGCTGAACGCCGCGATCGCCGAACGCAATTCCTGTACGGAACCCGGCGACGCGGCCGACAGCTGCACCCGTGCGATCAGGCCGGCGACGCGGTCATCCTCGGCGGCCCGGTGGATCGCCGCCACGGCTTCGCGCAGCAGCAGCGGTCGCCCGGCGCCGGAGATCAACGCGAACGGGTCGAAGCCGCCGGTTTCGTTCGGCACCGACATCAGGTCGACTTCGAGCACGCATCCGTTCGGTACACCGTGGTGGCGGGCGGTGTCGACCCGTTGGGCGAGCGCACGCACGTCGTCGATACCGGGAAGGCCGGGCAGAAACGCGAACATGCTCCGAGCCTACCGACGCTCTCGACCGCACCACGCCGTCGCGCCTGCGTCAGGGCGCTGTGCCGGGTGTCGGATGCTTCGAATGGAACCCGCAGAGGCGAATGCAGAAAGCCCCGTCATGCCGAAATGACATGCGGGGCTTTCTCTTCCCGCTCACGCGGGAGTCAACCTTCGAGTCAGCGCTCGGTCGCCGAACCCCTCGCGACTTCGGTGCACGATCCGCCCGCGGACGAGATCTTCTCGCGTGCGCTGCCGCTGAACTTGTGCGCGGTGACGTTCGCTTTCACGGTGATCTTGCCGTCGCCGAGCACCTTCACCAGGGTGTTCTTGCGCACGGCACCCGCGGCCACCAGTTCATCGACACCGATGTCGCCCCCCTTGGGGAACAACCTGTTGATGTCGCCGACGTTGACGACCTCGTATTCGGTGCGGAACCGGTTACGGAAGCCCTTGAGCTTCGGCAGCCGCATGTGAATCGGCATCTGGCCGCCCTCGAACGTCGCGGGGACGTTCTTGCGGGCCTTGGTGCCCTTGGTGCCGCGACCGGCCGTCTTACCCTTCGACCCCTCACCGCGACCCACGCGGGTCTTGGCGGTTTTCGAACCGGGCGCCGGCTTCAGGTCGTGCAGTTTGATAGTCACGAGACCTCCTCAACCTCTACGAGGTGATGCACGGTCCTGATCAGACCGCGCGTCTGCGCGTTGTCCTCACGGACCACCGACTGGCGAATCTTGCGCAGTCCCAACGACCGCAGGCTCTCCCGCTGCCTCCAACGGGCACCGATGGTGCTGCGTACCTGGGTGATCTTCAGTGTCTTTTCGGATGCCATGGTTCTCACGCCGACCCTTCACGCGCGGTCGACGCGGCGAGCGCCTCGGCCTCTCGGCGCGCCCGCAGCATGCCCGCAGGCGCCACATCCTCGATCGGCAGGCCGCGACGGGCCGCGACCTCTTCGGGACGCTGCAGCAGCTTCAGCGCGGCGACGGTGGCATGCACCACGTTGATCGCATTGTCGCTGCCGAGCGACTTGGCAAGGATGTCGTGCACACCAGCGCATTCCAGCACCGCACGAGCAGCACCGCCGGCGATCACACCGGTACCGGGGCTGGCCGGTCGCAACATCACGACACCGGCGGCGGCTTCGCCCTGCACCGGGTGGGTGATGGTGCCGCCGATCAGCGGAACCCGGAAGAAGTTCTTGCGTGCCTCTTCGACGCCCTTGGCGATGGCGGCGGGAACTTCCTTGGCCTTGCCGTACCCGACACCGACCATGCCCTTACCGTCACCGACGATCACCAGCGCCGTGAAACTGAAGCGGCGACCACCCTTGACCACCTTGGAGACGCGGTTGATCGAAACGACGCGCTCGAGGTAGTTGCTCTTGTCGCCGCCGTCGCGGCCACGACCGCCACGGTCATCACGGCGGCCACGCCCGTCGCGGTCGCCCCGCGAGCCACGGCCGTCCTGGGGGCCGCCGGCAGTTGCCTGTTCGGCCATCATGCAGTCCTTCCCATTTCGTTGAAGTCAGTCATCTAGAACTCCAGCCCCCCTTCGCGCGCGGCATCGGCCAGCGCCGCGATCCGTCCGCCGTAGCTGTAGCCACCGCGGTCGAACACGACCTTGCCGATCCCCGCGGCCTTGGCGCGCTCGGCGATCAGCTGACCTACCCGCACGCTGTGGGCCTTCTTGTCCCCGTCGACCGCCCGCACGTCGGCCTCGATGGAAGATGCCGCCGCGAGCGTCGTGCCATCCAGGTCGTTCACCAACTGCACGTGGATGTGCCGCGACGAACGGTTGACCACCAACCGCGGCACCTCGGCCGTGCCGGAGATCTTCTTGCGCAGCCGAGCGTGCCGGCGCAACCGCGCCACCCGCCGGGTCTCGGAGATGTTCTGCCCCACGGGCTTGCGCGTCGGTGACGCGGATTCCTTTGTGGTAGAAGCCATTTTCACTTACCTGTCTTTCCGACCTTGCGGCGGATCTGCTCACCCTCGTAGCGAATGCCCTTGCCCTTGTAGGGATCGCTCTTGCGCAGACGACGGATATTCGCCGCGACCTGGCCGACCTTCTGCTTGTCGATGCCGGAGATCGAGAACTTCGTCGGTGTCTCCACCGCGAAGGTCACGCCTTCGGGAGCGTTGATCGTGACGGGGTGGCTGTAGCCCAGCGCGAACTCGAGGTTGGATCCCTTGAGCTGCACGCGGTAGCCGACTCCGAAGATCTCCATCTTGGTGGTGTACCCCTCGGTGACGCCGGTGATCAGGTTCGAGACCAGCGTGCGTGAGAGCCCGTGCAGCGAACGGCTGCGCCGCTCGTCGTCGGGACGGGTCACCAGGATGGCGCCGTCGTCATCGCGGGCCACCTTGATCGGCTCGGCGACCGACAGTTCGAGGGAGCCCTTGGGACCCTTGACCGACACGTTCTGCCCGTCGATCGACACGTCGACTCCGGTGGGAACCACAACCGGTTGCTTTCCAATACGCGACATTTAAGCTCTGCTCCCCTTCTCGCCTACCACACGTATGCGAGGACTTCGCCGCCCACGCCCTCTTGGGCTGCCTGGCGGTCGGTTCGGAGGCCCGATGACGTGGAGATGATCGCCACGCCGAGGCCACCCAGGACTCGCGGCAGGTTGGTGGATTTCGCGTACACCCGCAGTCCGGGCTTGGACACCCGGCGCAGCCCGGCGATGCTTCGCTCCCGGCTGGGGCCGTACTTCAGTTGCACGACAAGCGACTTGCCGACTCGTGCGTCCTCGGTGTGGTAGTCGGTGATGTAGCCCTCTTTCTTCAGGATCTCGGCGATGTTGGCCTTGATCTTGGAGTGGGGCAGTGTCACCTCGTCGTGGTACGCCGAATTGGCGTTGCGCAGACGTGTCAGGAAGTCTGCGATCGGGTCCGTCATGGTCATGACAGCCGGCTCACCTTTCTCGCGGCGGTTCCCGGTATCCGGGCCTGCCGCAACCTGTTTGGTTGGTCTCGTCGGTTGGGCTGGATTACCAGCTGCTCTTCTGCACGCCGGGCAGCTCGCCGGCGTGCGCCATCTCGCGCAGGCAGATCCGGCACAGGCCGAACTTGCGGAAGACGGCGTGGGGGCGGCCGCACCGCTGGCAGCGGGTGTAGGCGCGCACCTTGAACTTCGGCTTCTTGTTGGCCTTGTTGACCAGTGCCTTCTTTGCCATTACTCAGTTCTCCTTGAACGGAAAGCCCAGCGCCCGCAGCAACGCTCGTCCTTCGTCGTCGGTCGTCGCCGAGGTGACGACGGTGATGTCCATGCCACGGGGGCGATCGATCGAGTCCACATCGATCTCGTGGAACACCGACTGCTCGGTCAGCCCGAAGGTGTAGTTGCCGGTGCCGTCGAACTGCTTGGGTGACAGCCCGCGAAAGTCGCGGATACGCGGCAGCGCAATGGAGATGAGGCGGTCCAGGAACTCCCACATCCGGTCGCCGCGCAGCGTGACGCGCGCACCGATCGGCATACCCTCGCGCAGTTTGAACTGGGCGATGGACTTTCGGGCCTTGCGCACTTCTGGCTTCTGACCTGTGATCAAGGCCAGGTCGTTGACCGCGCCGTTGATCAGCTTGGCGTCGCGGGCGGCGTCGCCGACACCCATGTTGACGACGACCTTGACCACGCCGGGGATCTGCATGACGTTGGCGTAGCCGAACTCGTTCTGCAGGGTCTCGCGGATTTCTTCGCGGTAGCGCTGCTTGAGGCGCGGCAGGGTTTTTTCAGCAGTAGTCATGTCAGTTGATGTCCTTGCCGTTGGTCTTGGCGATGCGGACCTTCTTGCCGGTCTCGTCGTCGACCCGGTACCCGACCCGGGTGGGCTTGCCGTCGGAGTCGACGACCATCACGTTGGAGACGTCGACCGGCGCTTCCTGGGTGACGATGCCGCCCGACTGTGCGCCGCGCTCGTTGCTCGACACCGCCGTGTGCTTCTTGATCCGGTTGACGCCCTCGACGAGCACCTTGTTGCGCGTCGGGTAGGCAACCAGCACCTTGCCCTTGGCGCCCTTGTCCTTACCCGAGATGACCAGGACCGTGTCGCCCTTGTGGACCTTCATCTACAACACCTCCGGAGCAAGCGAGACGATCTTCATGAAGCGCTTCTCGCGCAGTTCGCGGCCGACCGGGCCGAAGATGCGCGTACCGCGCGGATCGTTGTCGGGCTTGATGATGACGGCAGCGTTCTCGTCGAACTTGATGTAGCTGCCGTCGGCGCGGCGCCGCTCCTTGACGGTGCGCACGATGACGGCTTTGACGATCTCGCCACGTTTGACGTTGCCGCCGGGAATGGCTTCCTTGACGGTCGCCACGATGACATCGCCGATGCCGGCATAGCGCCGCGACGAGCCACCGAGCACGCGGATGCACAGGATCTCCCTGGCGCCCGTGTTGTCGGCGACCTTCAGCCGCGATTCCTGCTGAATCACTCGATCTCCTCGACCTGGTTTTTGTATGCACGCCAGATACCGACCTGGACGTGCGCGGTCTTGCTGTCACCCAAGGGCACGCGGGGTTTTCTCGACGAGAACCGAGGTCTGCCCAAGGCAACCGCCTGATTCTATGGGACGACCTGCGGGAAACCAAATCCGTCCCAGTGCCGCCGAACGTGGGTTACCCGCACGCTTCGAGGCCGGTCAGCGTGTGTCGAGCCCACGATCGACCGCTACAGGTCAGCCGCACACCGAAAGCCGATATGGGTGGTCGCGCTGTCCTGCGACTGCGGCGAGCGGGCCGCCGGCCGGTAGCGGTGGCAGTACTCCGGTGCGCACAGGTGCGAGCCACCCTTGAGCACCTGGTTCACCGTCGGGTCCGCCGGACCGCTCGGGGTACAGCAGCTCTTGGCGGTCGCACCGAACCGGTGGTGCGCCGAGAACCGCGTCGTCGTCCACTCCCAGACGTTGCCGATCATGTCCAGCAAGCCGAAGCCGTTCGGCGGGAACGCGCCTATCGGTGAGGTTCCGACCCAGCCCTGCGCACCGGTATTGCGGTACGGGAAGTCGCCCTGCCAGGTGTTGGCCATCAGCCGGCCGCCGGGCGCAACATCCTCGCCCCACGGGTACATGGTGGTGGTTCCGCCGCGCGCCGCGTACTCCCATTCCGCCTCGGTCGGTAGCCGTCGCCGAGCCCATCGGGCATAGGCGGCCGCGTCGGTGTACGCGATCTGCACCACGGGGTGCTCCAGCCGGTCCTCGATCCGACTGCCGGGCCCGAACGGGTGCCGCCAGTCGGCACCGGGCATCCACTGCCACCACTGCCGCCAGTCGCGCAGGTCAACCGGGCCCGAGGTAGGCCGGAACACCAGACCGCCGGGTGAAAGATCGTCCGGCGAGGCCTGCGGATAGAGGCCGGGGTCCAGAGGTTGTTCGGCGACGGTGCGATACCCCGTCGCGGCGACGAACTCCGCGTACTGGGCGTTGGTGACGGGATGGCGGTCGATGGCGAACGCGTCCAGGTGAACGGTGTGCGCCGGCGCCTCTTCCGGATAAAACTGCGTCGAGCCCATCCGAAACGTCCCGCCCGGCAGTTCGACGAGCTCGGTGAGCATGCAGTCAGGGTATGACGATGCCGAAATCGCCGAGCAGCGGTGAGGCCAGCGGATCGAAATCGGCGGTCCCAGTCGGGGCCTCCACGTGCACCGCGACCAAGTAATCGGCGGTGGCCGTCGGAATGTGGGCCAACCGGTCGCCGAATTCGACAGCCTGCTGTGCGGTGTCGGCTCGCGACCCCAACAACTTCTGCCCGCTGTAGCCGCACAGTTCAGCCGGCAGAACGCTCAGAGCGCTGAGTTCGGTCGCCTCCGTGGCGTCCTCGGCGTAATTCTCGAATGCCACCGCCGGCGGCAGCGTCGTCTCGGCGATGGTGACGATCGCCCACATCCCGTCCGGTCCGGTGAACCGCGCACCGATGTCGCCCTCCCCCGCCGACGTGGACCATCCCTCGGGCAGCGCGACGGTGATCTTCGGGGCGGCAACGTCGGGCACCGTCGCGACCACCTCCACCGGATGCGCGATCGGCATCTCGCATGTGCTGCCCGTCGGCGCGGGTCTTGCGGTGGTCGGGACGACGCCGGGCTGAGCCGTATCGGGTTGATGCGCGGAACCAGTGGTCGACGTCTCCGCAGTGGCTGGAACCGATGTGGCCGAGCTGACGGACCCCTCATCGGCGACGGGTGAGCCCTCCCTGCTGTTGACGCACGCCGTCAACAGACACGCCAGCGCAACGGATATCGAGCCGACGTGCTTCAACAGGCGCCTCCCATTTCAGTCCTTCGCTCGATGAAATCGCTTCAGTCCTTCGCTGGGTTTTATTGCTTCAGTCCTTCGCGAACGCCCGCGCGAACTCCTTCTCCAAGTCCACATACGGCTTACCCGAGACATCGATGTTCACCTGAGCAATGACCCCGCCGGTGAAGGCGAAAGGCGGTTTGTACGAGCTCGAGACCGGCGAACCCGCATTCCTGCCGACACTCAGCGTTGCACCCGCAAGCCCGAACGTGGCCGGGAGTATCCGCATCCCCGCCAGCATCGCGACCTGATCGTCGTCGATGTACAGCGCGGCATCACCAACCGGGGTGTGACTGCCCTCCACCGTCCCGGTGCGCACATACGCGACTCCGAACGTGTGTCGTCCCAACGGGATCGCATCCGGCGACGAGAGTTGCTGCTCCTCCTCGCCCAGGAAGTTGTACACGTAGTGCAATCGCCCGTCTTGGACGAACAACACGTGTCCGCCATGGGCGCCACCGTGTTTGAAAATCACGCCTTCGGCGCCGGGATCGTCGATGGTCAGCTCGGCCATCGCCGAGAACGACCTGCCCTGGATCTCGACCGAAGCGCCCACACCGATGTCGGCCGTGCCCGGATAGTAGAGGTACGAGTCACGCCGTTGCGCGACATTGGGTCGCCATCGCGAGATCGTGTCGAAGATGTTCAGGTCGCCGAGCGGCAGCCCGTTGTACTTTTCGGCCTCGGCGAACCAGAGCGCCTTGAGTTCTTCGAGGGTATCCGGGTTTTCGGTGACCAGGTCATGACACTGGCTACGGTCGGCTTCGATGTGGAACAGCTCCCAGCGGTCGCGGTCGAAATGACCCCACCCGGCCGGGGATGCGGCGTGAACCGTGTTGGCGAACCAACCGTCGTGCCAGATGCCCCGGGTGCCGAGCATCGTGTAGAACTGCGTGTGTTTGCCGGTCGCGGCCGAGGAGTCCTGGAGTACCGGTTCGAAACTCACTCCGTCGAGCGGCTTCTGCGGAATCCCCTTCACCGTGTCCGGCGGGGTGATGCCGAGCAGTTCGTAGATCGTCGGGGTGACGTCGCAGACGTTGATGTAGTTGTCGCGCACCTCGCCGTGGGCCGCAATCCCGTTGGGCCACGAGATGATCGCCGGGTCGGCGATCCCGCCCTCGTGTGAGGCGTAGCGCTTGAACAACTTGTACGGGGCGTTGAACGCCATCGCCCACCCGGTCGGATAGTGGTTGTAGGTCTGCGGCCCGCCGAGGTCGTCGAGCAGGCGCATGCTTTCCTCGACGGTGTCGATGTACCCGTTGAAGAACTTGACCTCGTTGACCGAACCGTTCGGCCCGCCTTCGCCGCTGGCGCCGTTGTCGGAGATGACGACGATGATCGTGTTGTCGAGCTGACCCGACTCCTCCAGATAGTCCAGGATGCGGCCGATCTGGGCATCGGTGTAGGACAGAAACCCGGCGAACACTTCGGCCATGCGCGCGAACAACCGTTTCTCGTCGTCGCCGAGCTCGTCCCAGGGCCGTACGGTGTCCTGGTCGGGCCACTGTTCTCCGTTGGGCCCTTTGACATCTCCATAGGGATTGATCGGCGACAGTTCGGTGTCGGCGGGCACGATGCCGAGCTTTTTCTGGTTCTCGAGCACGATCTCGCGGTACCGCTCGAAGCCCATGTCGAACTTTCCGGCGTAGCGGTCGGCCCAATCCTTGAAGACGTGGTGCGGTGCGTGTCCCGCGCCGGGGCAGACATAAGAGAACCAGGGCTTGTCGGGCGCGATCACCTTCGCATCGCGGATGAACTCGATGGTCTTGTCCGCGAGATCCTTGGACAGGTGGTAGCCCTGTTCGGGAGTCGCCGGCGGTGCCACGGGGTGGTTGTCGTAGACCAGATCCGGATACCACTGGTCGGTTTCACCGCCCATGAAACCGTAGAACCGCTCGAAACCGCGCGACAATGGCCAATGCCGTTTGGTGGACGCCAGATTCGACTCCTCGAGCGGCGTGAGATGCCACTTGCCCACGCAGTAGGTGTTGTATCCGCGTTCGGCGAGCACCTCGGACAGCAGCGCGGTGTCGAAGGGAATCCGTCCGTTGCATCCGGGGAAACCGTCGGTGAACTCCTCGATGGTCGCCATGCCGACCGTCGTCGGGTTGCGGCCGGTCAGCAGGGAAGCCCGCGTAGGCGAGCAGAGAGCGGTGGTGTGAAACTGCGAAAGCCGAATGCCGCGTTCGGCAATCCGACTCATCGTCGGCATCTCGACCAGACCGCCGAAGCAGTCCCAGGTGGCAATCCCGGTGTCGTCCCAGACGAGGTAGAGCACGTTGGGTGCGTCTTCCGGTGCGGTGGGTGCAGCGTACGGGCCCCAATCCGGTTCCGAGTCCCGGATGTCGAGTTCGATCCTGCCCTTGAATTCGGTGGTCATACCCGCCCCGTCCCGGTGTCGCGTCGCAGTTGGCCCGGAGATTACACCCGCCGCGTCTCGGCTTGCTGACGAATTGACGACGACGACGTCATCCGTCGCCGGGTCAGCCACCACTGCACGACTCCCAGCGGGACGGTCCAGCCCAACCACGCTCCGACACCGGCCGCGAACCACTGGAAGTGTTCGGTGTTGCCATCAAAAACGCTGTCCTGCAACGGGTAACAGGTGATGAAGATGATGGGCGTCCAGATCCGGTTGGTGATGATCGACAGCGCGAGCGTCGCGCTACGCACCATATGAAGCCGGTGTTGCGCCACGTCCCGTCGGCGCGCAGCGAGGTAGCCGTTCACCGTGAACCATAACCACAGTGTCCCGAGGACCACATTGCTCGCCGCCAGGGCAGGCCCGAACGGGGTGGCCGCACCGATGACGATGGCGGACCCGGCGGCAGGGATCGCAGTAACGACGTAGACACGCCCACAACGCCGATGCAATACCGGGTGACGCGTCCGCAAACCGGGCCAGATCTGGACGACGGCGGCAATCATCGCGACGCCCGCGAATATCACATGGGCCACCAGTAGCGGATAGTGCGCCGCGAAGGTGGCCGGTACACGCGTGCCTCCGACGAAGTAGGGCGGAACGGAGAACGCGAGAAAGGCCGCGACCACGATCGCGAGACCTACCGCCCACCGCCGCGCTGATGCGTATGTCATACGCGATAAGCGTACGGCATACGCTTCAGATGTCCAGTGGATTAGGCTGTCAGCCGATGAGCGATGCACTGCCCCGCGCACTGGAGATCCTTTGGCGTGAACCGAAGGCCGGCGGCCGGACCGGTGGGCTGAGCCGGGAGCGCATCGTGCGCGCTGCGGTCGAACTGGCCGACGCCGAAGGCCTGGCCGCCCTGTCGATGGCGCGGCTGGCCGAGCGCCTCGGTTGCGGCACGATGTCGCTGTACCGGCACGTCGCCAACAAGGACGAACTCGTGACGTTCATGCTGGCCGCCTCGGTCGGCCGGCCGCCCGCCATCGACGTAGGGAATTGGGCTGCCGCGCTGACGAATTGGGCGACCGCACTGTGGGAGGTCTATCACCGCCATCCGTGGGTGCTGCAGGCGGTGGCGGCCGGGCCGCCCGCCGATCCCGGGCAGGTGGCGTGGCTGGACGCCGGGCTCTCCGCGTTGGGCCGCACCGGGCTCGCCGAGCGCGAAAAGCTCGCCGCGGTGATGGCGGTCCTGCACTTCGTGCGTGGTGCGGCCGCCGTGGACATCGAGGCGGGCCGCACCGACTGGCCGAGCTACCCGGCTTTACTGCGACGGCTGCTCGACCCGGACCGGTTCCCGGCGCTGGATGCGGCGTTGCAGGACGGTGTCTTCGACAGCACCGACAACGACCCGTATACCGACTTCTGCGCCGGCTTGCGTCAACTGCTCGACGGCATCGCCACTCGCGTCGGCTGACCCGCCAGCCGACAAAAATATCCCCCGCACGCGCGATTCGTGTCGGGGGATATTTCGTCGGAGCGCCCGAATTACTTGGCTTTCTCCAGGATCTCGACGAGCCGCCAGCGCTTGGTGGCCGACAGCGGCCGCGTCTCCATCAGCGACACCCGGTCGCCGATGCCCGCGACGTCGTTCTCGTCGTGCGCCTTGACCTTCTTGGTGGTGCGGATGATCTTGCCGTAGAGCGGGTGACGACTACGGTCTTCCAACTCGACGACGATGGTCTTCTGCATCTTGTCCGACACCACGTACCCGATGGCCGTCTTGCGGCTACCGCGCTGCTCTTCTTTGCGCGGAGTGTGTTTGGGGCCTGGCCCTTTTGCGGTGTTCTCTGCCATTTTACGAATCCTCACCCACGGGTCCGGAGGCCAGACCCAACTCACGTTCGCGCAGCACGGTGTACACGCGCGCGATCTCCTGTCGCACCGTGCGAAGCCGGCGATTGTTCGACAACTGGCCGGTGGCCATCTGGAAGCGCAGGTTGAACAGCTCTTCCTTGGACTCGCGCAGCCGGTCCTTCAACTCGTCGTCGGTCAGCTCGCGCAGTTCGCCCGGCGTCACTCCTACTGCCATCAGAAGTGCTCCTCTCGGGTAACGATGCGTGCCTTGATCGGCAGCTTGTGGATTGCGCGGGTCAGCGCCGCGCGGGCGGTCGCCTCGTCGGGGTAGCTCAGCTCGAACAGCACCCGGCCCGGCTTGACGTTGGCCACCCACCACTCCGGCGAACCCTTACCCGAACCCATGCGGGTCTCGGCCGGCTTCTTGGTCAGCGGGCGATCGGGGAAGATGTTGATCCACACCTTGCCGCCACGCTTGATGTGCCGGTTGATCGCGATACGGGCGGACTCGATCTGCCGGTTGGTGATGTAGGCGTGTTCCAACGCCTGGATGCCGTAATCGCCGAAGCTCACCGTCGTACCGCCGCTGGCGATGCCGCGCTGCCGCGGGTGGTGTTGCTTGCGGTGCTTGACCTTACGGGGAATCAACATGATTCTCAGCTCTCCCCAGCAGTAGAAGTATCCGTGGTCCCAGACGTTGCAGTCTCGGCCGCAGCAGCCTCGGTCGCACCCGTCGCCTCGGCGACGGCGGGCGCATCTTCGGTGCCCGAGGCGGCTCGACCGGCGTCGGTGCTCGTCGCGGTGGTGCCCGACGCACCGCTACGGCGCGGCCGGGTGCCCGACGGGCGCTCGCGACGCGGCCGCTCTGAGGGCGGGGCGACCGCCAGTTCGCGCTTACCGCCGACGATGTCGCCCTTGTAGATCCACACCTTCACGCCGATCCGGCCGAAGGTGGTCTTCGCCTCGTACAGGCCGTAGTCGATGTCGGCACGCAGCGTGTGCAGCGGCACCCGGCCCTCGCGGTAGAACTCCGAGCGGCTCATCTCGGCGCCGCCCAGACGGCCCGAGCACTGCACGCGGATGCCCTTGACGTTGGGCTGCCGCATGGCCGACTGGATCGCCTTGCGCATCGCGCGGCGGAACGCCACGCGGTTGGACAGCTGCTCGGCCACACCCTGAGCCACCAACTGTGCCTGCGACTCCGGGTTTTTCACCTCGAGGATGTTCAGCTGAACCTGCTTGCCGGTCAGCTTCTCCAGGTCCGCGCGGATGCGGTCGGCTTCGGTGCCGCGGCGGCCGATGACGATTCCCGGGCGCGCGGTGTGGATGTCGACGCGCACCCGGTCACGGGTCCGCTCGATCTCGACGTCGGCGATGCCGGCGCGCTCGAGTCCGGTCGCCAGCAGCCGTCGGATCGCCACGTCTTCCTTGACGTAGTCCTTGTACTGCTTGTCGGCGTACCACCGGGACTTCCAGTCGGTGGTGATACCGAGCCGGAAGCCGTGGGGATTGATTTTCTGGCCCACTACTCCGAGCCCTCCTTCGCATCGGACGCTTCAGCAGTCGATTTATCGGCCTTGCTGCTCTCAGCTTCGGCCGTCTTCTTCGCAGCCGCCTTCTTGGCGGGCGCCTTCTTGGCGGGCGCCTTCTTGGCGGGCGCCTTCTCCGGAGCCGCGGACTCGACGGTGCTGGACGCCGTCGCTGCGGAAGCCTTGGTGGCCGGCGTCTTCTTGGCCGCGGCCGCCTTGCTGCCCTGTGCGCGACGCGCGCGGGTGGCACTGGCCGAGGACGAGCCGCTGCCACGCTGGTCCTCGCTTGCTCGGCTTTCCACGATCACCGTGATGTGGCTGGTGCGCTTGCGGATCCGGAACGCACGGCCCTGCGCGCGCGGACGGATGCGCTTGGCGGTCGGGCCCTCGTCGGCGTACACCGTGGCGACCACGAGCGTGGACGGATCCAGACCCTCGTTGTTCTGCGCGTTGGCCGCGGCGCTCGCGATCACCTTGGCGACCGGCTCGCTGGCGGCCTGCGGCGCCCACCGCAGGATGTCCAGCGCGTCGGTCACCGACTTACCGCGCACCAGGTCGATGACGCGGCGCGCCTTCGTCGGCGATACGCGTACGAAGCGCGCCTTCGCCGTCGCGGACGGATATTCAGTCGCTGTAGTCATTAGCGCCTCTTCGCCTTCCGGTCATCTTTGATGTGACCCTTGAACGTTCGGGTCGGCGCGAACTCGCCGAGCTTGTGCCCGACCATTGACTCGGTGACGAACACCGGGACATGCTTGCGGCCGTCGTGCACCGCGAAGGTGTGTCCGATGAAGTCGGGGATGATGGTCGACCGACGCGACCAGGTCTTGATGACCTGCTTGGTGTTCTTCTCGTTCTGCACGTCGACCTTCTTCAACAGATGGTCGTCGACGAACGGGCCCTTCTTCAGGCTGCGTGGCATCGCTGATACTCCTAGCGCTTCTTGCCGGTGCGCCGGCGTCGGACGATGAGCTTGTTGCTCGTCTTGTTCGGCTTCCGCGTGCGGCCCTCGGGCTTACCCCACGGACTCACCGGATGGCGACCACCGGAGGTCTTACCCTCACCACCGCCGTGCGGGTGGTCGACCGGGTTCATCACGACACCACGGACGGTGGGGCGCTTGCCCTTCCACCGCATGCGGCCGGCTTTGCCCCAGTTGATGTTGGCCTGCTCGGCGTTGCCGACCTCACCCACGGTGGCGCGGCAGCGCACGTCGACGCGACGGATCTCGCCGGATGGCATACGCAGCGAGGCGTAAGAACCTTCCTTGCCCAGCAACTGGATGCTGGACCCGGCCGAGCGGGCGAGCTTGGCGCCGCCACCCGGTCGCAACTCCACCGCATGCACCAGCGTGCCCGCGGGGATGTTGCGCAGAGGCAGATTGTTGCCGGGCTTGATGTCGGCGTTGGGCCCCGACTCGACGATGGTGCCCTGCTTGATCCCCTGCGGGGCGATGATGTAGCGCTTCTCGCCGTCGAAGTAGTGCAGCAGCGCGATGTTCGCGGTGCGGTTCGGGTCGTACTCGATGTGCGCGACCTTGGCGTTGACGCCGTCCTTGTCGTGACGGCGGAAGTCGATCACGCGGTAGGCACGCTTGTGTCCACCGCCCTTGTGCCGGGTGGTGATGCGGCCGTGCGCATTTCGTCCGCCCCTGCCGTGCAGCGGCCGAACGAGCGACTTCTCCGGATGGTCGCGCGTGATCTCAGCGAAGTCCGAAACGCTGGCACCGCGACGGCCGGGGGTCGTCGGCTTGTACTTGCGAATTGCCATGATCCTCTAAGTCTTCCTCCGTCGCCGGCTTGACGAAATCAAGCCGGTGCTCCGAACAGGTCGATGGGCTTGCTGCCCGCGGCCAGCGTGACGATGGCGCGCTTGGTGCTCTTGCGCTTCCCGTAGCCGGTGCGGGTGCGCTTGCGCTTGCCCTGCCGGTTGGCGGTGTTCACCGAATCGACCTTGACGCCGAAGATCTTCTCGATCGCGATCTTGATCTGCGTCTTGTTCGAGTCCGGGTGCACGATGAACGTGTACACGTTGTCCTCGATCAACCCGTACGACTTCTCGGAGATGACCGGGGACAGGATGATGTCGCGGGGGTCTGCAATCGTTGCCATCAGACCGACGCTCCTTCTTTTTCGTCCTTCGTGTTCGCGCCGATGTAGGCGTTGAGGGCCTCGACGCTGAACACCACGTCGTCAGCGTTCAGCACGTCGTAGGTGTTGAGCTGATCCGGCGAGATGACATGCACACCAGGGAGATTGCGCACGCTCTTGGCGCCCACCTCGTCGGTGCGGCCGATGACCACGAGCACCTTGCTGTTCTTGGCCGTGCTGTCGGTGACCAGCGTCGCCAGGAATGCCTTGGCGCTCTTGGTCGACGGGGTCTGACCCTCGACGATCTCGGTGACCGCATGAATCCGGTCGTTACGCGCCCGGTCCGACAGCGCACCGCGCAGCGCCGCCTTGATCATCTTCTTCGGGGTCCGCTCGCTGTAGTCGCGCGGCTTGGGACCGTGCACGACGCCACCGCCGGCAAACTGCGGCGCGCGGGTCGAGCCCTGACGCGCGCGGCCGGTGCCCTTCTGCCGGTAGGGCTTCTTGCCGCCGCCGCGCACCTCACCGCGAGTCTTGGTGGAGTGCGTGCCCTGCCGCGCCGCGGCCAGCTGCGCCGTCACGACCTGGTGCATCAACGCGATGTTCGCCTCGACGTCGAACAGCTCGGCGGGCAGCTCCACGGAGCCTTCCTTGTTTCCCGCCGGTGTGCGGACGTCGATCTTGTTCGATGCCATTACTTCTCGCCTCGCTTGATTGCGCTGCGCACCATCACCAGTCCGCCGTTGCGGCCCGGGATGGCGCCCTTGATCAACAGCACGCCGTTCTCGGCATCGACCTTGTGAACCACCAGGTTCTGCGTCGTCACGCGGTCGTTGCCCATCCGGCCCGACATGCGCGTGCCCTTAAACACTCGGCCCGGCGTGGCGCAGCCACCGATGGAGCCGGGACGGCGGTGCACGGCCTGCGCGCCGTGGCTGGCGCCCTGGCCGCTGAACCCGTGCCGTTTCATCGTGCCTGCGAAACCTTTGCCCTTGCTGGTGCCGGTCACGTCGACGTACGTGCCGTCGGCGAAGATCTCGGCGGTCAGTTCCTGACCCACCTCGTATTCGGCGGCGGCGGCCTCATTGTCGAGCCGCAACTCGGCCAGATGCCGGCGCGGGTTGACCCCAGCGGCCGAATACTGGCCCGTGACAGGCTTGTTCACTTTGCGCGGGCTGATCTCGCCGTAGGCCAGCTGCACAGCGCTGTAGCCGTCGCGCTCGGGTGTACGGATGCGCGTCACCACATTGGGCCCGGCCTTGACGACCGTCACCGGCACGACCCGGTTGTTCTCGTCGAACACCTGCGTCATGCCCAGCTTGGTGCCCAGAATGCCTTTTCTCGCCATGGTTCTGGAAGTCTCCTACTGGATGTTGACGTCGACGCTGGCCGGCAGATCGATGCGCATGAGGGCGTCAACGGTCTTGGGCGTCGGGTCGAGGATGTCGATCAGCCGCTTGTGCGTCCGCATCTCGAAGTGCTCCCGCGAGTCCTTGTACTTGTGCGGGGACCGGATGACGCAGTACACGTTCTTCTCGGTCGGCAGCGGCACAGGGCCGACCACGCTGGCGCCGGTTCTGGTGACCGTTTCCACGATCTTGCGCGCCGAGGCGTCGATCGCCTCGTGGTCGTAGGCCTTGAGCCTGATGCGGATCTTCTGTCCCGCCACGCTTCTCCTACCTCACTCATACTGGGCCCGCGAACGGGCCGCTCCAACCGGCATCCAGCCTCGCGCTGCTATGCCGCCGCTGTTCTTCTGTCTATGGTCCACCAGCACCCGCGGTCGGGCGTGTCGCCCTCACGCACACTCGTTGGCGACAAAATCGTCACGCTCGAGATTGGCACCGGATGCGCCCGGGTGGGCGCCGGTCGGATGCCTGGGCCATGCGGTCCGAACAGGCACCGTCCCGGCTCAAGGCAACCCGAACAGTATGCCCTAGAAAACGGCACGGTCCAAATCCCTGGCCACGGTAAACCGGGCCGGTAGCCCGCCTCGCATGCCGAGACCCCATCCAGATCGCCGTTCGCGGCGAAAACGCGGTCCGGCACGGCCTCGACCTGCGGATCCTCAGCCCTTGAGATGGGCCCAGAACGGGCACTGGTGCGTCCGCTCGAACGTGGTGATGACCCGGCTGCCGTCGGGCCGCAGCGACATGCGCTGCCCGGCATCACCGCTGCCCATGGCCGGCCAGTCGGACCCCGGCGAGCCCGTCGCCACGAACTCGCTCCAGTAGTCGATCATCTGTTCGGACAGCCGCTGCTGCGCAGGATCCAGCGGCGGCGCCCCGCCGACGTCGAACAGGTAACGCAGTTCCAGCGAATGCCCCGCCCCCACGGGGAACGGCGCCTGCAGCAACGGCTCGGGCACCGGAGCATGCGGATCGTCGAACTCATAGGAGTACACCGGCGAATTCTCCGCGATCACATCTCCCAGCCAGTCCGCGACGCAGGCGAAGATGCCGTCGGTGGCGGCAGCCGAATAGGCCAGCGGCACACTGTCTCCGAAGTTCTGCGGTGGGTAGTACGCCCCGACCGCCGCGGCGTCCGGGCCGAACGCCTCGGCAAGCAGCTCGGGGTACTGCGCGGGGCCCATCGCCCGGCCGCGCACGAACTGCATTCCGGTGAAGAAGTTGAATTCGTCGGCCGTGGTGCCGATCATCACCGGCACCCGGGCTGCCTGCCCCTGCGCCGCACCGGTTGCCGGATCGACCGGCAGCGCCTTGGTACCGGTGACGGGACCGCTGAGTTGTTCGGTACCGATACGGGCATACAGCAGGGCCTTCTCCAACCGCTCCGGCGGCAGGTCGCGCAGGCACTGCGCGGCGGTGGCCGGATCGCCGCAACCCGCCTCGGCGGCGTACTGCAGGCTGGCGTTCTCGGCGGTGGGCAGGTCGTACTGGGCCTGGCACGGCCCGCTCTGGATGATGGCCGCGCTGAACAGACCCGCCGAGCCGGGAGCGACGAGGTGGTCACAGACCGACATGGCCCCGGCCGACTCCCCCGCGATCGTCACCTTGTCCGGATTCCCGCCGAAGCCGGCGATGTTGTCGCGAACCCAGCGCAACGCGGCCTGCTGGTCGAGCAGCCCGTAGTTGCCCACCTCGCCAGGCGCCCCGAGAGCCGGGTGCGCCATAAAGCCCAGCGTGCTGAGCCGGTAGTTGATGGTGACGACGACGATGTCGCCGCGCGCGGCGAACCGGCGGGCGTCGTAGAACTCACCGCTGCCGTTGGTGAATCCGCCGCCGTGAATCCACACCATCACCGGTCGCGGCTCGTCCGACGGTGGCGGCGTCCACACGTTGAGGGTCAGACAGTCCTCACTGGTGGGGCTGGGATCGACGTCGGTACTGGTGTCCTGGATGCATCGCGGGCCGGGGCGGGTCCCGTCACGCAACCCGCTCCAGGCCGGCGCGGATTGCGGCGGCTGCCATCGCAGCGAACCGACAGGCGCTGCGGCATAAGGGATTCCAGCGAAATAGCGATGATCGTCGGCCACCGCTCCGCGCACGGCGCCGGCCTGCGTGTACACGACGGCCGGGTCGGCGGGCAGATCCACCGCGGCGGTCCTGCCGTCGGCGCAGCCGGCCAGCGCGACGGTCGACAGCGCGAGCATCGCCACCGCCCGCAGGCAATGCCGGCCCGCTCTTGCCCTCGACACGACGCGAGCGTACTGACGTCGACCGGATCGGCGAGCGCACGATCCCCTAAAGTGCCTACTTGACAGCTGTCAAAAAAGTCCGCAAGCGAGGGAACATGAGCACGCCGATCATCGACGACGCCGCCAGGGTGCTGGCCGACCCAAAGGCCTACACCGACGAGGCGCGCCTGCACGCCGCGTTGTCCCACCTGCGCAAGAACGCTCCGGTTTCCTACGTCGACGTGCCCGACTACCGGCCGTTTTGGGCCGTCACCAAACATGCCGACATCATGGCGATCGAGCGCGACAACGAACTGTGGATCAACGCCCCGCGGCCGCTGCTGACCACCGCAGCCACCGATGACCTCTCGCAGGCCAACCTGGCCGCCGGCGGCGGCCTGCGCACGTTGATCCACATGGATGATCCGCTGCACCGCGACATCCGCAAGATCGGCGCAGACTGGTTCCGGCCCAAGGCGATGCGCGCGCTAAAGACGCGTGTGGACGAGTTGGCCAAGATCTACGTCGACAAGATGGTCGGGGCCGGACCGGAGTGCGACTTCGTCGAAGAGGTCGCAGCCAATTTCCCGCTGTACGTGATTCTTTCGCTGCTCGGGCTGCCGGAATCGGACTTCGGCCGGATGCGCAAACTCACCCAGGAGATGTTCGGCGGCGACGACGACGAGTTCACCCGCGGCAAGAGTCCGCAGGAACTGCACGAGGTCATCACGGACTTCTTCCGTTACTTCACCGCGCTGACCGCAGAACGCCGGAAGAACCCGACCGAGGACCTGGCCTCGGCGATCGCCAACGCCAGGATCGACGGTGGGTACCTCAACGACATCGACTGCCTGTCGTATTACGTGATCGTGGCTAGCGCCGGCCACGACACCACCAGCGCCGCCATCTCGGGCGGGCTGCTGGCGCTGATCGAGAGCCCGGATCAACTCGTCCGGCTCAGGGAGCAGCCGGAGCTGATGGGCACGGCGGTCGAGGAGATGATCCGCTGGACCACCCCGGTCAAGGAGTTCATGCGCACCGCCACCGCCGACACCGAGGTGCGCGGGATACCCATCAAGGCCGGTGAGTCCGCGTTGCTGTCCTACGTCTCGGCCAACCGTGACGAGGAAGTGTTCGACGACCCGTTCCGATTCGACGTCGGCCGAGATCCCAACAAGCACCTGTCTTTCGGCTACGGCGTGCACTTCTGCCTGGGTGCTGCGCTGGCCCGCATGGAGATCAACAGCTTCTTCACCGAACTGATGCCGCGCCTGGCGTCCATCGAGTTGGCCGGGAACGCGGAGTTCGTCGCGACGACGTTCGTCGGCGGGCTCAAGCATCTGCCGATCCGGTACTCGCTGCGCTGAATGATGAGCGTGTGACGAATACAGACCTGGCGGCGCGAAGTGGTGATCGTCACATACACTGTACTTGACACCCGTCAAGTACGTTCCCGAGGAGCCTCATGAGCACGCCGACGATGGACCCGAAAACACAGGATGCCGCCAAGGTCTTCGCCGATCCCAAGGCATACGCCGACAACGATCGGCTGCACGCCGCGTTTGCTCACCTGCGGGCTCACCACCAGGTGCCCTATGTGGACCACCCGCCGTACCGGCCGTTCTACGCGATCACCAAGCACGCCGACATCATGGAGATCGAGCGCGCCAACGATCTGTGGCTCAGCGAACCGCGGCCGCTGCTGGCGACCGCCGAAGCCGACGACCTCGCCAGGGCCCAACTGGAGGCCGGCATGGGTCTGCGCACGCTGATCCACATGGACGACCCGCACCACCGCGACGTCCGCAAGATCGGCGCAGACTGGTTCCGGCCCAAGGCGATGCGTGACCTGAAGGTCAGGGTGGACGAGTTGGCCAAGCGCTACGTCGACAAGATGCGCGACATCGGTCCCGAATGCGACTTCGTCGAGGACATCGCCGTGCACTACCCGCTCTATGTGATCCTGTCGCTGCTGGGCCTGCCCGAGGACGACTTCCCGCGCATGCTCAAGCTCACCCAGGAGATCTTCGGCGGTGACGACGAGGAGTACCAGCGCGGCACCACCCCTGAGGAGAAGCTGCAGACGGTGGTCGAGTTCTTCGCCTACTTCGGCGAACTGACCGCTTCACGCCGGGCGAACCCCACCGATGACCTCGCTTCGGCGATCGCCAACGGAACCATCAACGGTGAGCCGTTGTCGGAGGCCGACACCGCGTCGTACTACGTCATCGTCGCCACCGCCGGCCACGACACCACGAAGGACGCGATCTCCGGCGGCCTGCACGCACTGATCGAGAACCCCGACCAACTCGCCCGGCTTAAAGCGCAGCCTGAACTGATGGGTACCGCGGTCGAGGAGATGATCCGCTGGACCACGCCCGTCAAAGAGTTCATGCGCACCGCCGCGGAGGACACCGAGGTACGCGGGGTTCCGATCGCCAAGGGCGAATCCGTCTATCTCGCTTACGCTTCGGCCAACCGTGACGAGGAGATCTTCGACGAGCCGTTCCGCTTCGACGTCGGCCGTGATCCCAACAAGCACGTGTCCTTCGGCTATGGGGTGCACTTCTGCCTCGGGGCCGCGTTGGCGCGCATGGAGATGAACAGCCTGTTCACCGAACTGCTGCCGCGGCTCGACTCGATCGAACTGGCCGGTGAGCCTGAGCTCGCCGCGACGGTGTTCGTCGGTGGCCTCAAGCATCTCCCGATTCGCTACTCGCTGAGGTGATGTCGCCCGTCCTCTTGCGGTGGGTGGCCATGAAACCATCGACTGCGGCGGAGGCGCACGCGCGATAGTCGAAGTCGGCCACGGTGGACAGTTTGCCGATGATCAACGGGCCGATGAGCAGCGCGATGGTTTGCATGCGGTCCACTTCGTCGAGTTCCTCGGCGGCCTGCGGACTGTCGAGGATCGCGTCGAACGGCATCGAGTACAGCTGAATTATCCGCGCCCTGAGGGTGCCGACAGAGTCCGAATCCGACTGCTGCACATCGGAATAGGTGCCCACGTCGGGTCCGGAGGCCATCCACGTCATGGCGGTGATCATCGTGGGCACCTCGGCGATCGACTCCGCCCAGCCCTCCACCACCGCCACGAGCCGGTCGCGCACGCTGCCCTCGACAGGCGGCATCGGTGCCGGGTTGAGCAGGCTCATGAACGCCGCGGCCATCAGGTCGTTGGCGCTGGAGAAGTGACGGTACAGCGTGGCGCGCGCGACGTTGGCGGTGCGCGTCACCGCGTCGATGGTGACGGCGTTCGGCCCGCCCGACCGCAACAACGTCGTCGCAGCATCGAGCAGGCGCGCCCGGGACCGGGCCGGCCGCGGGTCGGTACTCGCGCCACTCATCGTTTAACCCCCATCCTCACCGGGAACAAGACTAGCGGTATCGCAACGAGACCATTAGTCTCAAAAATCACCCGCCGGAAGAGAGCTACGCATGGTCGACACCCTCGGCCGGTCCGACCAGGATATCGGCGTCAGCGTCGCCAACCTGTCGGCTCGGGCACGCGTCTGGTTACTCAGCGTGGCGTGCATGGCCGTCGCGCTGGTCATCAGTTCGATGGTGGCGCTCAACGCCGCCCTGCCCGAAATCGCGCTGGAAACCACGGCCACCCAGGCGCAGCTGACGTGGGTGGTCGACGGGTACACCCTTGTACTGGCATGCCTGTTACTACCCGCCGGGGCGATCGGCGACCGCTATGGCCGCCGCGGCGCATTGCTGGCTGGTCTGGGCATCTTCGCCCTCGCCTCCGTCGCGCCGCTGATCTTCGGCGGTCCGGTGGCTTTGATTCTGGCCCGCGCAGTGGCCGGCATCGGTGCGGCATTCGTCATGCCTGCCACTCTGTCGTTGTTGACCGCGGCGTATCCGAGGGCTGAACGCAACAAGGCGGTCGGTATCTGGGCCGGTGTCGCCGGCTCCAGCGCCGTGGTGGGCTTTCTGGGATCGGGTGTGCTGCTTCACTTCTGGTCGTGGCAGTCGATCTTCTGGGCATTCGCCGGAGCCGGCGCCGGGCTGTTCGCCCTCACCTGCACCGTGGCCTCGTCCCGCGACCCGGCAGCCACACCGCTGGATTGGCGCGGTGCGGTCCTGATCGGCGGGGCGGTGGCGGTGTTCGTCTACGGCGTCCTCGAAGCGCCTGCGCACGGCTGGAACCACCCGGTCGTGTACGGGTGCATGGCCGTCGGCGTCGCGATGGCGGCCGCGTTCGCGGTGTGGGAACTGCGCACCGAGCACCCGCTGCTCGACGTTCGGCTGTTCGCCAAGCCCGATTTCGCCACCGGCGCCGTCGGGGTGACGTTCTTCTTTCTGGCCAACTTCGGGTTCTTCTTCGTGTCAATGCAATACATGCAGCTGCTGCTGGGCTACAGCCCGCTGCAGACGGCGTTCGCGCTGGCGCCGCTGATGGCGCCGGTCTTGCTGCTCAGCCTGGCGACACCGTGGTACCTGCCCCGGTTGGGCCTCCGCGCCGTGGTGTCGACCGGCCTGGTGCTGATCGCGATCGGACTGTTCTGCGCGCGCACACTCGAGGTCGACTCACCGTACCTGGACCTGGCACTGCCGCTGCTCATCATGTCGACCGGTATCGGGTTGTGCACTGCGCCAACGACTTCAGCGATCATGGGTGCGGTCCCTGACGAGAAGCAGGGTGTCGCGTCGGCGGTCAACGACACCACCCGCGAGGTGGGCGCGGCCCTGGGCATCGCCGTGGCAGGCTCGGTGCTCGCCGCTCAGTACAGTGACCGGCTGCAGCCCTTCTTGGCGGAGCTGCCCCAAGCGGTCCGCGCGCCGGCGTCGAACTCGTTGGCCGAGGCGCTCGAGGTGGCGCAGCGGCTGGGTCCGCAGGGCGCCCGGCTCTCACAGATCGCGCAGTCTGCGTTCCTGGAGGCCATGCACTTCTCGTTGATCGCCCTGGGGGTGCTGTGCGCAGCGGCCGCTGCGTTCGTCGCGCTGTGGGCACCGGGTCGCGACGGCAGGCAGTACCGCTTCATCGAGCGGTGGACGTCTCGGTACTCAGGTGACGAACTCGGCCGCCCGGTGGCCGATCATGACGATGGTGGCGTGCGGGCCGCGGCTGGGGACCAGGGGAAGCACCGAGCCGTCGACCACCCATAGCCCGGCCACGCCGCGGACCCGGCATCTCGGATCCACTACGGCGAGACGATCATCGTCGGTACCCATCGGCGCGGTACCCGAAAGATGCTGCGAGGTCGACCATGATGTCGAACCTAGTTCTGTTCGCGCGCCGATGATTTGGCGAGCCACCTCGACTCCGTCGCGCAGCTTCTCGACGTCTTCGGGGTCGGTGTCGTACCGATGCTCGATCACCGGAGGCACCTGGGGGTCGGCGGTCACTACGCTCACTCTCCCCCGAGACTTCGGCCGCATCAATGTCACTCCAATGTGCGGATGATCGCCCGGGTCGTCGCGCCGACCGGTGATCATCGTTCCGAAACCCGCTGTATAAGGCCGGATTTCAAGCTGTTCGGTGGTGAGAACAGCCTCCAGCGGCGGCAGTCCGTGGGTCTGCGACCAATCGACCGGCAGTACCCATTCCGGGTGATCCGAGGTTCTGGCACCCACGGGCAGGTCCGCTGTCACGGGTATCCCCGCCGCCGTCAGCACGTCTTGTGGGCCGATGCCGGATAGCATCAGCAGGTGCGCCGAGCCGATTGCTCCTGCGCACAGCACGATTCGGTCGGCTTCGAGGTCGACGGCACCTTCGGGGCCCACACAGCTCACCCCGACCGCGCGGTCACCGACGATCCGGATGCGATGGACGCGGGTGCCGGTGAGCATCGTCAGGTTCGCTCGGGCCATCGCGGGCTGCAGGTACGCACCGCCGGGTCCGACCCGGGTGCCCTGAAAGATGTTCAACGGCACCGCTCCCACTCCGTCGCCGACGGGCGCCTCAGCGGTCGACCCATTGAGATCGGCTATCCAGGGATGCCCCGCTTCGGTGGCGGCATGGACGAAAGATGCTGTGCATCCGTCGAACTCGGTGACGCGCCGAATCAGTATCGGACCATCGGAGCCGTGTAACGGGTTGGTGAAGTCCAAGTCAGTCTCGATGGCGCGGAAGTGGGGCAGCACATCCGGCCACGCCCAGCCGGGCAGCCCCCAACCGTCGAAGTCCGACGGCAAGCCGCGGCAGAAGTAGCCGCCGTTGATGGCGCCGGATCCGCCCACCACCTCGCCACGCATGAGTTGTGCGTGTCGCAACGGAGCGACGGTCAACGTGCTCGGATACCGACGCACCACCGAACTGGCGGTACCGATCGGCAATCGCAGCCCGTCACTGATCTGGGCCGAAACCCGGGGATCGGCCGGATCCGGGCCCGATTCGACGACGGTGACGCGCCGCGACGGATCGGCCGACAGCCGCTCGGCCAGAACGGATCCGGCGCTACCGGCACCGACGATCAGGACGTCACTGCGCACGCGAGGAGCAAGAGGGTCCCTGCGCACGCGAGGAGCAGATGAATCACTGCGCACGCGAGGAGCAAATGGATCCCTGCGCACGCGAGCGGCGTCGTTTCAGGTCCGGATCGCGGGCTTGAGCGCGCCGAGATGGCGCTCCCGCACGACGCCCGTCCACAGGCCCGCCCCGTAGGCGATGTCGTCGAGTCGGCGGAGCACGATGTAGGTCAGCAGCCCGATGCGAGGTGTGTCGTCCTCGAGGTTGCGGTTGCGGGTCATCCAGTCGACGACGCCGTCGACAACCGCGGCCAGCAGCACCACCTGCCGGCATCGTCGGGACAACAGCGCCGCGATCAGCGCGAGCGGCCAGTAGTGCCGGCAGACGGCCGACGCGAGCTGCATGGCCGCGGACCACAGTCCGTGTGCGGCTACCACGGCGACGTCTTTGGGTTCGGTATCGACGGCCGACAGCGACTTGGCGATGCGGCGGCCGGTGATGGTCGCGACGATGACCGACGCCAGGTACCCGATCGATGAACCCATCGCCATCAGCATCCACGCCACCAGCGTCCAGCCGGAGATCACCAGTGGAGCGGTCTTTCCGGGATGGCGGACCGACAGTGGTGCGGCCGCCTCTCCGTAGAAATTCCTGCGTGCGAACCACTCTCGCAGTTGGGTGCGATGGTCGTGCGCGACCAGCGCGATGGGCTCGTAGCGCAGGCGAACGCCCGACTCGATGAGCCGCCAGCACAGGTCCACGTCCTCCCCGGACGTCAGGGTCTCGTCGAAGCCACCGACCTCGCGCAGCATGGGGCGGCGGCAGATGATCGCGGCGCTGGGAACGTAGGACACGGTGCCGTAGGGCATCACCGGGGCCTCCCGGAGCCCCAGGTCGAGCGACGAGCGCACCGCCTCGTACCGGGCCACCATGTTCTCGGGTTCACGTAGGCCGACGATGCGGGGCGCGACCAGGCCGACCGCCGGATCGCAGAAATGGCCGAGCAGTGCCTCCAGCCATCCGCGGCGCGGAACGACGTCGCTGTCCAAGAAGGCCACGAAGTCGGTGGTGCACGCGGCCAGGCCGGTGTTGCGGGCCGCCGCCGCGCCCAGGCTGCGGTCGTGTCGCACCACGTGCACGTCGCCGTGAAGCTCAGCGAGGTCGGCTTGTTCGAGCGGGGTGGCCGAGCCGTCGTCGACGACGATGACACGCAGGCGACGCACGGCGGTAAGCAGCCGGCGGACACCGGAAGCGTTGTCGCGCACCGGTATCACCACAGTCACGTCACGGTGGGACGGGCCGCTCGGTGGACGCGGGTGCGCCACGGTCGCGTCGAGCAGCGTGCGTGCCAACTGCGCGCTGACAGCATCGTGCACCTCGAGCCTGCCGCCGTTGAGCATGGTTTGCGCAGCAGGCGCCAGGCGGAGCAGGCGGGTCGGCGAACCGCCGAGTAATGCGGATCCCTCGCCGAGCACCTTCACCCGGCGGTCGACCTGGACCGCGAATCCGTCGGGCAGGCGTGGACCCGTCATGTCAGCATTCCGTTGCGGTCGGGCGCCCAGCGCGTGATCCGCCGAAAGCATGTGTCGACCATATCGGGGAAAATGCGGGCGCCGTCTTCGGCGGTCGCGGTCATGGGATCACCGAGCACCCCGAGTTCGCTGACCGCTGCGACACCTCCCCGGCGCAGGTCGGGAATGAGCTCGCGAAGCGGCGCGACGTTGCCGGTCACCCGTTCGTCGATGCGGACGTCTTGCGGCGAAATATGTAGCAATACAGAGGTTTCGGTATGGCCGGCGTGTGCATCTGCGCCCGCGACGGTGCACGAGCACCAGCCCGCGTCGCGGCCTTCATAACGCAGCAAAGCGGTCGCGGCGGCCAGCGCCTCGACATTGCCGCCGTGGCCGTTGACGAAGACCAGCCGCGACGCCCATCGTGATGCCGAGCGACCGAACTCCACCAGCAACAGCCGCAGCGCGGAGGTCCCGATCGAAACGGTGCCGCTGAACTCCTCGTGCTCACCGCTGGCGCCGTAGCCGATGGCCGGCGCGACCAACCAGTTCGCGCCATCGTGATCGGCCAGCCGCTCAGCAACGGCCCGACAGACCGCGGTCGCGATCCTGGTGTCGGTGTCCAGCGGGAGATGTGGGCCGTGCTGCTCGGTCGACCCGACGGGAATGAGCAGCGCTGATGGGATGCTCTGCAGCTGTTTCGACGTCGCATTCGCGAGCTCGCTGACAGATGGCACTCGCCGATGGTAGGCCGAATTCACCTGTCTTGCGCCAATTGTTGGCGCATGCGCAGCAATTGGTTCAGCGAAATTTTCCTCAGCCACGGCGACGGCGTCTCGTCAGCCCCCTGAGCCACGCCTGTACCAGCAGCTTCGGCACGCCCCCGGCGGTTTGTCAGGAGGCTGGTCAGGAAGCGGTGCCGCCGGGAACTCCGAGTGCCCGGACGAAGTCGGGCGGCACGAGCACATCCTCGGCGTCGAGATCGTGCACCGATGCGCGGCCCAGACCCATCAATGCAGAATCGATGCCTCCGCGGAGCACGTCGAGCACGTTCTCGACACCGGCTTGCCCGTTGGCGGCCAGCCCCCACAGGTAGGCCCGGCCGATCATCACCGCGCGGGCGCCGAGCGCGACCGCCTTGACCACGTCGCTGCCCCGGCGGATGCCGCCGTCCAGCAGAACCTCGATGTCATCGCCGACAGCCTCGACGATGGGCGCCAAGGCGCGGATCGACGCGGGTGTCCCGTCCAGGTTGTTGCCCCCGTGATTGGAGACGGAGATGGCTGAAACACCGGCGTCCACAGCGCGTTTGGCGTCGTCGACGCGCATCACGCCCTTGAGCATGAACGGACCGCCCCACAACTCGCGCAGCCAGGCGATGTCCTCCCAGGTCGGCGGCGGAGTGCCCATCCATTCGCCGTACGCCGCGAAGAACGGCGGTCCGGCCTCGCCACGCGCCGCCTGGTTGGGCACGCGCAGGTTCGGCGGGCGGAACGTCTTGCCCCATTGCCACATCCAGCTCGGCCTGGTCAGCCCAGACGGGAGCATCCGCACAGTGGTACGAACGTCCATCTTTTCGGGAATCTTCGGACTGCCCCAGTCGCGGCCGTGCGAGAAGCTCCAGTCGGTGGTCACGATCAGACCCACGGCACCGGCCTCGCGCGCCCGCTCGACCCGTGCGGCGATCGCATCCCGGCCGCCCAGCCAGTAGACCTGGAAGAAGAGCTTGGGGTTGGCCTCGATCACCTCTTCGATCGGCTTGCTGGCAAACGACGACAGACCCATCGCGGTGCCACGAGCGGCCGCGGCACGCGCCACCGCGACCTCCCCGTCCGGGTGGACCGCCTGCACACCCGTCGGCGAGATGAGCACCGGCAGCGAAAGCTCTTGGCCCATCACGGTGGTCGCCAGGTCTCGTTTCTCCGTCGCGCCGACGACGTGCGGGGCGAAGCCCAGTTCGGCGAAGGCGTCGACGTTGTCGGACACCGTCACGCCCTTCTCGCTCGCGGCTATCAGCGCCGCGTACACCGGCTTGGGCAGCCGTCGCCTGGCCCGCTCCTGAGCGGCGGCGACGGTTTCGAACCACGTGTCGGCCATGATCACACCGGGCTTTCGTTGCACAGCCTCTTGGGAGGCGTGGTGAGCAGTTTGAGCATCACCGGTCCAGACCGGGAATGGTCGACGCTGGACTTCGGCTTGACCCGCTCGCGGGCCAGGGCGGGTGCGCCGTACCCCTCCACGCACTCGGGGTCCGGGCCGTCCATCGGGAGGCCGGTGAAGAACTTGGCGGCCATGCACCCGCCACGGCAGCTGTCATAGTGCGCGCAACTGCTGCACGCGCCCGCCGACTGCGGCTCGCGCAGCTCGCGGAACAGCGGGGCGTTCTTCCACACGCTGTCAAAACCGCCATCGGACAGGACGTTTCCAGCATGGAAGCGGTCGTGGATGGCGAATGGACATGCGTAGACGTCGCCGACGGGGTCGATGAGGCAGACGACGCGGCCCGCTCCGCACAGGTTCAGGCCGGCCAGCGCGCCGGGCTCGCCCAGCCCGGCCAGGTGGAAGAACGAGTCGCCGGTGAGCACCCGGTCGCCCTTGGCGACCAGCCAGTCGTAGAGCTGCACCTGCTGCTCGGCGGTGGGGTGCAGGTCGTCCCAGACGTCGGCGCCGCGGCCCGACGGCCGCAGCCGAGTGATGCGCAGCGTGGCACCGTACTGCGCAGCCAGCGCGGCGAATTCGTCGAGTTGGTCGACGTTGTGGCGCGTTACGACCACTGAGATCTTGGCGTCGGAGAAGCCGGCGTCGGCGAGGTTCTGCAACGCCGTGGTGGCCATCGCGAACGAGCCGGCGCCACGCACGGCGTCGTTGATCTCCGCGGTCGCGCCGTCGAGCGAGATCTGCACGTCGACGTAGTCACTGGCCGCCAGCCGCGCCGCGACCTCGGGCGTGATCCGCACGCCGTTGGTGGAGAACTTCACCCCGACGTGGTGCGCGGTGGCATAGTCGACGAGCTCCCAGAAGTCCGACCGCACGGTCGGCTCACCGCCGCCGATGTTGACGTAGAACACCTGCATGCGCTCGAGCTCGTCGATGATGTCTTTGCACTGCTGGGTCGTCAGCTCGCGCGGGTCGCGCTTACCCGACGACGACAGGCAGTGCACACACGCCAGGTTGCATGCGTAGGTCAGTTCCCAGGTCAGGCAGATCGGGGCGTCGAGACCGTGCTCGAACTGCTCGATCAGCCGCGGTACGCGTGCGTTCTCCGTTGAAGTCATTTCCGTTGATGTCACTGCGGCACCAGCATTTTCGATTGAGCAAGCACATGGAGTGCGTGCAAGTACGGCGCCTGCGCTGCGTCGTCGATACCGGCGGCGCGGCAGGCGGATCGGGCGTCGGGATGGTCGGCCAGCGTCTTGACGACGTCGACGATCGTCCGATTCTTCAGAAACGACAGCTTGCGCGTTCCGAAGTGGTAGAGCAGCGCCCCGAACGGTTCGGGCCGCACCGCCACCTGGTGGTGCAGCCGCCAGCCTCGTTCGGGGTCGAACGCACCGTGTTCATCGACCACGGTGTCGCCCTGCGCTGCCGACGCGGTCACGATCAGTAGACCCCGCACATCCCGTCGATCGACACCTCTTCGACGAGGGTCTCGGTGACCAGCTCATCGTTGTTCACCTGCTGATTCGGTTCCATTTGGCCCTCCACTTCCGTTCACCGGTTCTCGACAACTGTGATCGAGATCGCAATAATATGGCATCGAGTGCCTAAATGGAAAGGGGACCCCGATGGGGCCGGACCAGCAGCGGGTGGGCCGCCGGCGCTCGACGACGTGGGACCACATCAGCAATGTGGCCATCGACCTGTTCGCCACCCACGGATTCGAGGACGTCAGCGTCGACGACATCGCAGGCGCCGCGGGTATCGCCCGTCGCACGCTGTTCCGCTACTACCCCTCCAAGAACGCCTTGCCGTGGGGCGATTTCGACGCCCATCTGGCACACATGCGGAATCTGCTGGCCGACCTCGACCCCGAGGTGCCGATCGGCGCGGCGCTGCGTACGGCGTTGCTGGCGTTCAACACCTTCGACGCGGCCGAGACGGCGCGGCACCGTCAACGCATGCGGGTCATCCTCGAGACCGCCGCGCTGCAGGCGTACTCGATGACCATGTACGCCGGGTGGCGGGCAGTGGTCGCGGAGTTCGTGGCCAAGCGCCTCGGCACCACCGCAAGCGACCTGGTGCCCCAGACGGTGGCGTGGACGATGCTCGGTGTCGCACTCTCGGCATACGAGCACTGGCTGGCCGACGATTCGGTTCCGCTGGCCGCCGAACTCGGCGCGGCGTTCGACACGGTCGCCGACGGGCTGTGGGCGCTCGACCGCTGAATCACTCCGCAGCGGTCGGCGTGGCGTTAGCTTTGGGTGTCGCGGAAGGAACCTGGATGCCGGAGAAGAAGACGGGACAGACCCTGCTGTTCGATGCGCTGTGGACGAAGGGCACGGCCTTCACTCATGCCGAACGCCGCGAATTCGGTTTACTGGGGCTACTTCCCACCGCTGAGAAGACGCTCGACCAGCAGACCGAGCATTCGTGGCTGGAGTTCTGCAGGCGTCGCGAACCACTCGACAAGCACATCTACCTGCGCAGCCTCCAGGACCGCAACGAGACTTTGTTCTACCGGCTGTTGCGCGACCACATCGCCGAGACGATGCCGATCGTCTACACACCGACCGTCGGCGAGGCATGTCAGCGGTTCAGCGGCATCTACCAACGTCCGCGCGGGTTGTTCGTGTCCTACCCGGACCGCGGTTCGTTACGGGAGGTGCTGCGCAACCGGCCGCGACGCGAGGTCGACGTCATCGTGGTGACCGACGGTCAGCGCATTCTGGGTCTGGGCGATCAAGGCATCGGCGGCATGGGCATCCCGATCGGGAAGCTCTCGCTGTACACCCTGATCGGCGGTATCGATCCGGCGCGCACGCTTCCGATCGTGCTCGACGTCGGTACCGACAACGTCGAGCTTCTCGAGGACCCCCAGTACCTCGGCTGGCGGCAACGCCGCATCGGCGACGACGAATATTACGCGTTCATCGATGATTTCGTCGCCACAGTGCGCGAGGAACTACCCGATGTGCTGCTGCAGTGGGAGGATTTCGCCACCGCCCATGCGCTTCCGATCCTCGAGCGCTACCGCGACCAGTTGCTCACGTTCAACGACGACATCCAGGGCACGGCCGCGGTGACATTGGGTGCGCTCCACGGGGCGGCCAATGTGGCGGGCCGTCCACTGTCGCAACAGCAGGTGGTGTCGCTGGGCGCCGGTTCGGCCGGCATCGGGGTGCTGAAGATGGTGCACCGCCAGATGGTCACCGAAGGGTTGTCCGAGCAGCAGGCGTCGGCACAGATCTGGGTCGTCGACATCGACGGCCTGCTCACCGACGACCGCACGGACCTGTCCCCGGGACAGCGTCAGTTCGCCCAGCCCGCGGACCGGACCGCGAGCTGGGGACTGTCCGCACCGGCTCAGCTGGCCGACGTCGTGCATCACGTCGACGTCGGCATTCTGCTTGGATTGTCCACCGCGGCAGGTGCTTTCAACGAGCCCCTGGTGCGCGATCTTGCGGCCAAGGTCGACCGGCCCATCATCTTCCCGCTGTCGAATCCGACCAGTCGCGCCGAGGCCCATCCCGCCGAGCTCGACAGGTGGACCGACGGACGCGCGTTGATCGCGACCGGCTCCCCGTTCGCACCGCTGACGCGTGATGGCGTCGAGTGCCCGGTCGCGCAGTGCAACAACGCCTACATCTTCCCCGCCATCGGGTTGGCCGTCACCGCCGCCCAGGCCACCCGGGTCACCGACGAGATGATGCGGACCGCCGCCGCCGCGCTGGGCGACGCCTCGCCTGCCCTACACGACCCCAATGCCCCGCTCCTGCCCGCATGGTCGGACGTTCCCGATGTCGCATCGCGCGTCGCGCACGCAGTCGCGGTGCAGGCCGTCGCCGACGGTATCGCCCCCCGTCGCAGCGACGATGAGCTGGCCCAGCGGATCGTCGACGTGCGGTGGACACCCGAATACGGGAGCTGAAACTCCTCCCCCTTCTGCACGAGCGATCATCTACGTACGGTTTGAGCGCCGAAATGCGTACCGGGATGAGCGCTCACCGAAGCTTGAAAAGTTTTTCGCATTGACCCGTCGGAGTTCGGCGCGCAACGGCGACGATAAGGGTGTGAGCGCCGAACCGGATGGCACCGACGCTCCGCGGGCACTGCTGGCGCTGTACGACGAGGCGCTGCCGGTCGTGTACGGATATTTCGTCCGGCGCTGCAGTGACCGCGGAACCGCCGAAGACCTGACGTCGGAAACCTTTCTGGCGGCGATGGACGCCGCCCGCAAGACCGCTTCGCCGCCGGTGAGCGTGCCGTGGTTGATCGGGGTGGCGCGCCACAAGCTGGCCGACCACTACCGGCGCCGCCACGACCGGTTCAGCACTCCTTTCGCCGAACTGCCCGAGCCCGTGGGTCAGATCGACGACTGGGATACCGAACTCGACCGCATCGTCGCCGAGAGCGTGCTGGCCAAACTGTCCGAGCAGCACCGCACGGTGCTTTCGCTGCGCTACATGGACGACTGCTCGGTGCCCGAGTGCGCCGAGTTGATCGGCCGCACGGTGCACGCGACCGAGGCGCTGTTAGTGCGGGCACGCAAGGCGTTTCGAGCTCACTACCCGCAACCGGAAGGGAGGCAGTCGTGAACAACAGCCACGATCCGCTGGCCGTGTTGCATTCTGACGACCTTCCGATCGCACCCGATCCGGCGTTCGCCGCCCGACTGCGAGCACGCCTGGAGTCGGTCCTGTCACTGCCCAATCGGACTCAAGGAGTGGAAATGAGCGGCACCGATACCGCGATCGCAGAACTCGCCGAACCCTCGGCCGAGCCGACATCCGTCGTGCCCCGCAGCGCTGCGCTGCCATATCTAACCGTCTCCAACGCGCGCGCGGCGATCACCTGGTACGTCGAGACGTTCGGCGCCACGGTGGTCGGCGCCCCCTACGAGATGGACGACGGGCGCATCGGCCACGCCGAGTTGGCCATCGGCGACGGGGTGCTCTACCTCGCCGACGAGTATCCCGAGATCGGATTGAGGACGCCTGCGCCGCAGTCGGTTTCGGTGAGTCTGATGCTCGCCGTACCCGACACCGATGCAGTCCTGGAGCGGGCGCGTCTACGCGGCGCCGAGGTGCAGCGCGAACCGTACGAGGACCACGGCAGCCGCACGGCGACGATCATCGACCCGTTCGGTCATCGCTGGATGCTGACCGGACCCGTCACCAGTGCCGCCGTACCGATCCAACACGGCGATGTCGGCTACGTCTCGGTGTGGACACCCGACGCCGATCGGGCCGCCGCGTTCTACGGCCACGTGCTGGGCTGGACGTACGACCCGACAGCCCATCAGGTCACCAACACCGATCAGCGGATCGGCATCCACAGTTTCGCGGGGCCACCGACGCTGTTCTGCGCGTACGCCGTGACCGACCTGCAAGGGGCGCGCGAGTCGATCGTCGCGGCCGGTGGCAGCGTCGACGAAGTCGAGGACTTCGACTTCGGCAGGTTGTGCGGCGCCACAGATCCGGCCGGCGCATCCTTCGGCGTTTTCCAGCCCTCGCCGGGCATCGCGCGGCCAGCCCGAAACGGTACTGGGCCGGGGGAACTTTCGTACATCACCTACCAGGTTCCGGACTCCGCCGCGTTCAAAGCGTTCTACAGCAGGTTCTTGTTCTGGACGTTCGAGCCGGGCCGGATCGACGACGGATGGGGTGTAGAGGGCTCACACCCGATGGCGGGCGCCGCAGGCGGCAGCGCCGAGGCGGTGACCGTGCCGATGTGGAGCGTCGCCGACATCGACGCCGCGGTGGCGCGGGTGCTCGAGGCGGGCGGAACCGTCATCGAAGAGCCCTCGCAGCAGTCGTACGGGAAGTCCGCGCTGTGCACCGACGATCAGGGCACCCGCTTCTACCTCGGCGAGCTCTAAGGGGATTTCGGGGGCGCTACCTATCGCGCAGCGACTTGTAGCGCCCCGAACCCGCTCAACCGAGGAGGTCCGCGATCGGTGCACCGGCCGCGATCTTGCCGCGGGCCTTCATCACCTTGCCGGGCATACCACCGCCGACGACGCCGGCCACCACACCGTCGCGTTCGTAGTAGGCCAGGAACTTGCGGCCGTCGTCCTCGACGACGTGCACGATATCGTCGGCCTCCGGTTCGCCGAGGCACTGGATCTTGACGTCGTACTGGTCGCTCCAGAAGTACGGCACGGAGACCGCGGTCGGCGGCTCCTGGCCCAGCATCGTGGGCACCAGGACGCGTGCCTGGTCGGCGACGTTGCTCCAATGCTCAACGCGCACTTGATGTCCGAGGTCGTGTCGCCACGAAGCGACATCGCCGATCGCCCAGACGTGCGGCACGCTGGCGCGGCCGCGGTCGTCGCAGACGACGCCGTTGTCGACTTCGATACCGCTGCCTTCCAACCAGTCGGTGGCCGGGCGTGATCCGATCCCGACGACGACCAGATCGGCCTCCAGTTCGGTGCCGTCGCTCAGCACCACCTTCTCCACCCGCTCGGCGCCCGCCACCTCGGCGACACCGACGCCACAGCGCACGTCCACACCCTCACTGCGGTGCACTCTGGCCACCAGCTCACCGATCTGCTCGCCGAGCACCGATGCCAGCGGCGCGGGCTGGGGTTCCACCAGCGCCACCTCGACACCGAGCTTGCGCAGGCTGGCCGCCACTTCGCAGCCGATGAACCCGGCGCCGACGACGACGGCTCGCCGAGCCGAACCCGCTTCCTTGCGCAGCGCCACGCTCTCGTCGTAGTTGCGCAGCACATGGATGCCCGCGAGGTCGGGGAACGACGGAATACGCTTGGGCACCAAGCCGGTAGCGATGATGAGCTCGTCGTAACCGAGCTCGCCGCCGTCGGTCAGGCTCAGCGTCTGTGCTGCCGTGTCGACCGACCGGGCGCCGCTGCCCAGTTGCACGGTGACGTCGTTCTCCCTGTAGAACTCCGCGGGCTTGAGCGTGACGTCGTCGGTCTCGGAACGCAAGACTTCCTTGGACAGCGGTGGGCGGTCGTACGGCAGATGGTCCTCGTCGCTGACGATCGTGACTGGCCCGGTGTACTCCGATCGCCGCAACTGTTCGGCAGTGCGAGCCGCGGCCAGTCCGCCGCCGACGATGACGATGCCCCCTGAAGTGGTCATGGGCAGTTTCTTACACGATGCGCGTGGCGATATGTCCGCCACCCCGGCCAATCAGTGCTTCATGGCGCCGCGGTCGACGGCGATCTGGCTGCCCGAGAGCGTCTTCGAGCCGTCACCGGCAAGCCATGCGACGACGTCGGCGACTTCCTCGGGCTCCATGAAGCCCTGCAGGCCTTTGTTCTGCTCGTCGACCGGGTGGTACGGCATCGGCGCGAAGCTGTGCAGGTAGCTGGGGTGCTTGGCGAAAATCGCCATCATCGCGTCCTTCTCCACCATCGGCGTCTCGATGGAGTAGGGGTGGATGGAGTTGACCCGGATCCCGAATTCCCCCGCCTCGATCGCGAGCGAGTTCGTCAGCGCCGTCAGACCATGTTTGGAGGCCGCGTAGTGCGCATTGCCCGGGGTGGCCTTCAGGCCGGCCGACGAGCTGACGATGATGATCGATCCGCCGTTGCCCGCGGCGATCATCGTCGGCACGGCCGCACGGATGGTGCGCCACGTTCCGCTGAGGTTCACGTCGATGACGGTGTCCCATTGCTCCTCGGACATCTCCCAGATGCGGCCCCAGCTGAGCACACCGGCATTGGCGACCAGGATGTCGAGCCTGCCGAACTGCTCGACACCGTCGGCCACCACCTGCTGCAGCGCTGCCAGGTCCCGGACGTCGACCTCGCGGGCGAGCACCTTGCGTCCCGTCGCCTCGACCGCCCGGACCGTCTCGACCAGTTCCTCCGAGGTTCCCATCGGATAGGTGATGGTCTCCGAGATCGGCGCGCAGACGTCGATCGCGATGATGTCGGCACCGTCCTGCGCCAGCCGGACCGCATGTGCCCGTCCCTGGCCGCGCGCGGCTCCGGTAATGAGTGCCACTCGGCCGTCCAGTGGCCGGTTGTTCGCCGTCACCGCTGCTCCTTTCGGGATGCTGCGCCTCCCCGAGTGCGAGCCCCTCGAGCGCGAGCGACCGCGTCTGTGAGTGACACGCCGCCGTACGCGTACGAAAAGCGGTCGCTCGCGGGAGGCGAGAGGCTGCGGACAGGCTAGCAGCCGAATTGGAACGTGTTCTAGTGGCCGTACCGCGGGCCGGAACCTCTCACAGGTCAGCGATGATCTGCTGTCGCTTCGCGGTGTACTCGTCTGCCGTGATCACGCCGGTGGCGCGCAGCGTCTCGAGCTCTTGTAGCCGCTTTGCGGTCGCCCGTCGCACCACCTCCTGAACCTGCTGCCGCGCAATCGGATTCGACCGCAGATCGATCATGTTGTCCACACTGATGTCGTTGGCCTTGAGGATCTGCAGGATCTCCATCAGAGGAAGCGTCTGCCCGATGAGGTCGTACGTCTCCAGTTGTCTTCGCCGGCCGTGAAGGTGGCGGGTCAGATTATCGCCGTGCCGGCGCGGCGGCTGTGTTGTGGAGCGCGTGACGAACGCTATTCGACCGGTGTCGACAGTGGCGTCGTCGCAACCAGAGGTGTGATCGGCAGCGCCTCGGGCGCATCGGGCCTGACGGGGGCGGGTCCGACGAGCTGATACAGCGGCTGCGTCCAGCGGTAGCCACTGGCGGCCGTCGTATAGCTGGTGTGGATGACCGTCGAAACCTTCGACACCTCCTCGGCGTCGGGGTCGTAGTCGCAGACCGCGTCACCGAGTTCGCACACGCTGATCGTGCGGGCACCGATCGCCGGCGGCAGCGGTTTCGGGGCGTGGGCGAGGATCGGCCAGTCCTGCGCGACGCCCTTTCCGGCGCCCGGGACGCTCGTGACGGAACCAATGTTGATCGTCGGATCGGCGGGCAGACGATCGCCGTCGGCGATCAGCAGCGCGGCCACCATGTTCGGATTCGTCCCCGCCGCATGCAAATTGCGGTGCACCACCATCGCGCCCTGCGAATAGCCGGCGAGCACCACCTTCGACTGTGGGCAGCGCTGCGTGAACGCCGTGTACTGCGACTCCAGTGCGGCGGCTCCGGCATCCACACTGCCCATGAAATCGAGCCACTCCCCGATGCCGCCGTCATCATCGGGCACCGCGACGGCCGGATACTCGACGGCTTCGGCGGTCATGGTGCGTCCGTCGCGCTCTACCAACTGCTCCAGATCGACATAGGACTGGTAGATGTCGTCGCCCATGCCCTCGTTCGCCGTCAGGTCGCCGGTGCGCTGTCCGGAGCCGGCTGCGCCGAACCAGTGCACGTCGGGGCAACTCGGAGCGGCTTGCGCCACGCCTGCCGAGAAACCGGCGAAAGCGACACCCGAGATCGCGGCGGCCCCGGCGAACGCAGTGAGACGACTGAGCATGTACCCCAACCCTTTCTGCCCGATCAGGGCATACGCGAAGTACATCGCCTCCAGGGCCGCGGACGTTACCCCCAGAGCGCCGAGGTCTGACCGGGGCGAGATGCGCGCGCGGCGAAGACGGGTCGCCGATAAGACGAAAGCGGCGCCCACCGGAAAGGTGAGCGCCGCAATCGCGTACAGAGACTAGATCACTTGATGATCTTTGTGACCCGTCCGGCGCCGACGGTACGACCGCCTTCGCGGATCGCGAAGCGCAGACCCTCGTCCATGGCGATGGGCTGGATCAGCTTCACCGAGATGTCGGTGTTGTCACCGGGCATCACCATCTCGGTGCCTTCCGGCAGCGTCACCACACCGGTCACGTCGGTGGTGCGGAAGTAGAACTGCGGACGGTAGTTGTTGAAGAACGGCGTGTGCCGGCCACCCTCATCCTTGGACAGGATGTAGACCTGACCCTCGAACTCGGTGTGCGGGGTCGTGGTGCCCGGCTTGATGACGACCTGGCCGCGCTCGACGTCTTCACGCTTGATGCCGCGCAGCAGCAGTCCGACGTTGTCGCCGGCCTGGCCCTGGTCGAGCAGCTTGCGGAACATCTCGACACCGGTGACCGTGGTCTTGGTACTGGTGGGCTTGATGCCGACGATCTCGACTTCCTCGTTGACGTTGACCACACCGCGCTCGACACGACCGGTGACCACGGTGCCGCGGCCGGTGATCGTGAAGACGTCCTCGACGGGCATCAGGAACGGCTTGTCGGTCTCACGGACCGGGTCCGGGATCGACTCATCGACGGCCTCCATGAGCTCTTCGATGCTCTTGACCCACTTCTCGTCGCCCTCGAGCGCCTTGAGCGCCGATACGCGGATGACCGGGGCGTCCTCGTCGAATTCCTGGGCGGCCAGCAGTTCGCGGACCTCCATCTCGACGAGCTCGATGAGCTCCTCGTCGTCGACGGCGTCCGACTTGTTCAGCGCGACCAGGATGTAGGGCACGCCGACCTGGCGGGCGAGCAGCACATGCTCACGCGTCTGGGGCATCGGGCCGTCGGTCGCCGCGACCACCAGGATCGCGCCGTCCATCTGGGCGGCACCGGTGATCATGTTCTTGATGTAGTCGGCGTGACCGGGGGCATCCACGTGGGCGTAGTGCCGCTTGTCGGTCTGGTACTCGACGTGCGAGATGTTGATGGTGATGCCGCGCTGACGTTCTTCAGGCGCATTGTCGATCTGGTCGAATGCGCGCGACTCGTTCAACTCGGGGAACTTGTCGTGCAGAACCTTGGTGATTGCTGCGGTCAGCGTGGTCTTGCCGTGGTCAACGTGACCGATGGTCCCGATGTTGACGTGCGGCTTCGTCCGCTCGAACTTCGCCTTCGCCACTGTGGTGTCCTCCTGGACTGTGTTGGTGCTTGTCTAAAGCAGTGTTGATCTTTGCAGTTGTTTCTCGCCGCGACGCAACCGGGTCTACTGACCCGTCGCCTTCGCGATGATCTCCTTCGACACGGCCGCCGGAACTTCGGCGTACGAGTCGAACACCATGGAGTAGTTAGCCCGGCCCTGGGTCTTGGACCGAAGGTCGCCGACGTAGCCGAACATCTCCGACAGCGGAACCTGCGCCTTGACGACGCGGGCACCGGATCGCTCCTCCATGGCCTGGATCTGACCACGGCGGGAGTTCAGGTCGCCGATCACGTCACCCATGTAGTCCTCGGGTGTGGTCACTTCGACCGCCATGATCGGCTCGAGGATCACCGGCTGCGCAGCCTGTGCCGCTTTCTTCAGCACCTGCGAACCTGCGACCTTGAAGGCCATTTCCGACGAGTCCACCTCGTGATAGGCGCCGTCGAGCAGCGTCACCTTGAGATTGACCAGCGGGTAGCCGGCCAGCACGCCGTACTGCATGGCGTCCTGGGCGCCGGCATCGACCGACGGAATGTACTCGCGAGGGATACGACCGCCGGTGACCTTGTTCTCGAACTCGTAGGTCGCCCCGTCCTCGCCGGTGAACGGCTCGAGGTCGATGAGCACCTTGGCGAACTGGCCGGAGCCACCCGTCTGCTTCTTGTGGGTGAACTCGACCTTCTCGACCTTGCGCTTGATGGTCTCGCGGTAGGCCACCTGGGGCTTGCCGACGTTGGCTTCGACCTTGAACTCGCGCTTCATCCGGTCGACGAGGATGTCGAGGTGAAGCTCGCCCATACCGCCGATGACGGTCTGGCCGGTCTCCTGGTCCAGGTGGACCTTGAACGTCGGATCCTCCTCGGCGAGCTTCTGAATCGCGGTGCCGAGCTTTTCCTGGTCGCTCTTGGTCTTGGGCTCGATGGCCACCTCGATCACCGGATCGGGGAACGTCATCGACTCGAGCACGATCTGCTGGTTCGCGTCGGACAGCGTGTCACCGGTGGTGGTGTCCTTCAGCCCGATGACGGCGTAGATGTGGCCGGCCGAGGCACGCTCGACAGGGTTCTCCTTATTGGCGTGCATCTGGAACAGCTTGCCCAGCCGCTCCTTCTTGCCCTTGGTGGAGTTGATCACCTGCGAACCGGACTCGACGGTTCCCGAGTACACGCGGACGTAGGTCAGCTTGCCGAAGAACGGGTGCACCGCGATCTTGAACGCCAGCGCGGAGAACGGTTCGTCGGTCGACGGCTTGCGGCTGATCGCCTCGTCCTCTTTGCCGGGCACGTGACCCTGCACGGACTCGACGTCCAGCGGCGACGGCAGGTAGTCGATGACGGCATCGAGCATGGGCTGCACGCCCTTGTTCTTGAACGCGCTGCCGCACAGCACCGGGTACAGCTCGGAGTTGACGGTCAGCTTGCGGATCGCCGCCTTGATCTCCTCGACCGTCAGTTCCTCGCCGCCGACGTACTTCTCCAACAGCTCCTCGTCGGTCTCGGCGACGGTCTCGAGCAGCTTGGTGCGGTACTCCTCGGCCTTCTCGGCGAGCTCGGCCGGAATGTCCTCGACCTCGTACTTCTCACCGAGCGCGGTCTCACCGCGCCACACTTTGGCCCGCATTTCGACCAGGTCGACGATGCCGATGAAGTCGTTCTCGGCGCCGATCGGCAGCTGGATCACCAACGGCGTGGCCCCGAGCCGCTCTTCGATGGTGCGCACGGTGAAGTAGAAGTCGGCGCCCAGCTTGTCCATCTTGTTGACGAAGCAGATGCGCGGTACGTCGTACTTGTCGGCCTGCCGCCAGACCTGCTCGGACTGCGGCTCGACACCCTCTTTGCCGTCGAACACGGCAACGGCGCCGTCAAGGACACGAAGCGAGCGCTCCACCTCGACGGTGAAGTCGACGTGGCCCGGGGTGTCGATGATGTTGATCTGGTTGTCGTTCCAGAAGCACGTGACCGCCGCGGAGGTGATGGTGATACCCCGCTCCTGCTCCTGCTCCATCCAGTCGGTGGTCGAAGCGCCGTCGTGCGTCTCACCGATCTTGTAGTTGACGCCGGTGTAGTACAGGATGCGCTCGGTCGTCGTGGTCTTACCGGCATCGATGTGCGCCATGATGCCGATGTTGCGGACCTTGTTCAGGTCGGTAAGCACGTCCTTCTGTGCCACTGCATTCCCTTCGGGAAGTAAACGTTCTGGTCTTTATCGGTGCTCGCTACGCTCGCGCCTCGAAGCGAGCGTCGACGCTCACCAGCGGTAGTGCGCGAACGCCCGGTTTGCCTCGGCCATTTTGTGGGTGTCCTCACGCCGCTTCACTGCGGCTCCCAGGCCGTTGCTCGCGTCGAGGATCTCGTTCGCCAGCCGCTCGATCATGGTTTTCTCGCGACGGGCCTTGGAGAAGCTGACCAGCCAACGAAGCGCCAGCGTGACCGAGCGATCCGGACGCACCTCGACGGGCACCTGGTAGGTCGCACCACCGACGCGACGGCTCCGCACCTCCAGGGCCGGCTTGACATTGTCCAGAGCGCGCTTGAGGGTGACCACCGGATCGGTGCCGGTCTTGTCCCGGGCCTGTTCGAGCGCACCGTAGACAATGCGCTCGGCCAACGATTTCTTCCCGTCCAGCAGAACTTTGTTGACCAGCTGGGTGACCAGCTGCGACCCGTAGACCGGATCGTTGACCAACGGACGCTTGGGCGCGGGTCCCTTGCGCGGCATCAGCTCTTCTCCTTCTTCGCGCCGTAGCGGCTACGCGCCTGCTTGCGGTTCTTCACACCCTGGGTGTCGAGGGAGCCGCGGATGATCTTGTAGCGCACACCCGGCAGGTCCTTCACCCGACCGCCGCGCACCAGCACCATCGAGTGCTCCTGCAGGTTGTGGCCTTCGCCCGGGATGTAGGCGGTGACCTCTACCGCGCTGGTGAGCTTGACGCGCGCGACCTTGCGAAGCGCCGAGTTCGGCTTCTTCGGGGTGGTCGTGTACACGCGGGTGCACACCCCGCGGCGCTGCGGGCTGCCCTTGAGGGCCGCGGTCTTCGCCTTTGCGGGCTTGTCGTGGCGACCCTTGCGGACCAGCTGCTGGATGGTTGGCATCTACCGGCTTTCTGTGTTGCTGCTTTTTAAGTTCTTGTCAAGTCTCTGTACTGCAGTTTTGCCCCGGTCACGCACCCCGCGATCGGGTGTGTCGCACACGCCCGCCCGAGACAATTCGGCAGGTAATGCCTCAATTCTCAGGGCATGTCGACATGCGAATTGGCCCGGCGTGCAGGCACGCTTCGCAGGTCCTTTTGGTAACGCACCCGCAATGCGCCTTTATCTGCCAGGCACGATCGTCCACAATACCAGCACCCGGGCAGCGCTCCAAACCCGTCGTTCGCGCACTAACCGCAGGTCAGAAGAGCTTCTGCGACGGCGCCACTCGTGCGCACCTAACGGCGCTCCATGCCGGACGCCAACCGCATCACCATATCGCTGTAAACCGCGTCGGTGTCGATGCCGTCCATCGCCCCGGTCATCTCCAACAGCACGAAGCCGTGCATCGCCGACCAGAATTCCAGCGCCGCATAGAACGCGTTCTCACCCTCGAGTCCATACGAGGCCAGCACCGCGATGACGGGCGCGGCGGCCGCCCTGGTCGCCCCGGTGAACTCGGGGTCGTCGCCGCCCAGCGGCATCCGGGTGAAGGCCGAATAGCGACCCGGGTGGTGATGGGCGTAGCTGCGGTAGGCACTGGCCATGGCCGTCACCGCGTCGTCGCGGGTGCGGCCCTCGGCCACGTTGGTGAGCATGCCGATGATGTCGCCGACGACGCGCATCCGCACAGTTCTGCGCAGGTCTTCGAGGCTGTTGACGTGGTTGTACAACGACGGGCCCTTGGTGCCGAGCTGGGTGGCGAGCGCATTGATCGTGAGCGCGTCCCAGCCTTCGCGGTCCAGGAAGGTCAGCGCGGCGTTGACGATCGCGTCGCGGCTGAGCCGGGGCACCCGCCTGGCCGACGTGCCCGAGGGTTGTGCCATGCGCGCTCCACCCCTGCCGTCTCGTCGGTTCCGAGTTGATCCCCCGGAGAAAACTAACACCTCTAGTTTCCTCCGGCTCAGTTGACGCGCTCCTGACTGAGCTCGGCGAGTTGTTCGGTGATCGAGCACAGATCGGGCAGCGACGCGGGGTTCATCGTCTGGATCGACCAGGTGATGACGTCACCGCCCTTGGCGACATAGAAACTGCACGCGTTCCCGTCGGACGCCTTGAACCCCTTGTTCCCGTCGACCGACAGTTCGGTCAGCGTGCGGCCGGCCTGTTGTTCGAGCGTCCGCTCGGTGTCCATATCGCTGCCGCGGTACCACCAGGTCGAGATGCCCATGCCGGCGCCGACAGTGCCGAACACCGTGTTCTCCTGCCAGAAGCAGCCCGCGTCGCTGACGACGGCCTTGGTGAACTGGGGCTCGCCGACCGCGGCGGCGATGTCGTCGTCGGTGATCCCGTTGCAGTCCCCGCTTCGGAAACCGCCGTCCCCCGGGCTGGCCGTCGGCGAGGGGGTCGGCGCCTCTTCGGCCGCCCCGCATGCGGTGAGCAGCGCGGCGCATGCGGCCAGCGCGACAAGTCGGGCGTTCGATCTGGCGGGCACGGTCACATTTCCGATTTCAGGGTGGCCGACAGCAGCCGTTGCGCCTCTGCACACGGATCACCGGCGCGCTGTTCGCGAGACTGCACCCACCAACTCAGGACCCCGCTGCCGGCGGCTGCGGTGGCCGAGCAGGCGACGCCGGTGATGTCACGCCGGGCCAAGAACGCCGGGTGGCGCTCCACGACCGTGTCGGTGACCTCCGCGCCGCGATCGGTGGCCAGCGCGCGTTCGCGGTCGAGGCTGCCGGTTTGGAACCACGAGTAGGTCGCGTCGACGATGTCGTCGCCCCGGAATAGCACGTACTGGCAGACCGCGCCGCTGTAGGGCCGTACGACGTTCTCGGCGCGCAGGATCTCCTGAACGGTCTCGTCGTCCAGCAGGGCGCAGTGGTCGTCGACGTAGCCGTAGTTGCGTTCGGGATCCGGTACCCCGGCCTGGGCCCGCTGCGCGGTTCCGCTGACGGTCTCAGCACATGCCGCCACCGTCACCACCGCTACGACCGCCGCGACAGCAATCGGACCGACCCGCCAACGCATCGCCGCTCACGCTACCCAGCGGGACCGTTAATGGCGACTCGGGAGAACGGCTGTGGATCGCGGGGGCCGCCACGTACGCTTCCCCCATGAAGTGGACTGTCGTAGGCCGGTCACTTGCCGTATCCGCCGTGGTGTTTCCGCTGATCTTCCTCGCGCCCGGCGCGCAAGCGGAGCCGGTGGTCTGCAACCCGCTGGCCCGTAACTGCGCCGACAACAGCGTGGTGGGTGCCCACCGGGGGACTGACACCACCATCACGGGTATCAACGTCGTCGACACGATCGACTGCAAGAACTCCACGCTGCTCGTCAACGGCGCGAACAATCAGATCACCGCACTGGGTAGCTGTTGGGCGGTGACGATGCAGGGCAACGGCAACGTCGTCGTGGCCGACAACGTCGTCAACGACGTGACCGTCTATGGCTGGGACCAGACGGTGCTGTACAAGAACGGGGCACCGCTGATCTTGGACCGTGGGCGCGAACTGGGCATGACCAACCGCATCAACCGGGTGCCCGCATGAGCACGCGCATCCACACCCTCGCCGCGGCCGGAACCCTCGCCGCCGCAGTCCTTCTCGCCGCCTGTGGCTCGGAGAGTTCTGACACCAATACGCCCACGGCGACGGCCGGTTCGTCGGGCGCCCAGGTTGAAATCGGCAACACCATCAACTACGGCTCGTTCGGCACCAACGCCGACATCGACTGCGCCGACGGGAAGTCGCTGAACATCGGCGGTTCGAACAACACGCTGACCGTCAAGGGCACGTGCGCGAACGTGAACATCGGCGGCGCGGACAACAAGGTCGACTTCGAGCGGATCGACAAGGAGATCAGCGTCGTCGGCCTGAACAACACGGTGACCTACCGCGACGGTGAGCCGAAGGTCAACGACACGGGCAACAACAACACGATCACCAAGCGTTGACCTTTCTAGGCCTCGGCGCCGTGTCGACCCGCTCCGGCCGCGAAACGTGCGGCGCCCTCCAGTGATTCGGCGGCCACGCGCGACATGCTGCCGAACTCGAAATCCATGGCCTCGGCCTCGGGCAGTCCCCACTGGTTGAGGATCGACAACCGGTCGGCGCGCATGCACTGCTGCGGCAGCTTCGCCAGTTCGGCGGCGAGTTCCTCGGCCCGCTGCCGGGCCTCTCCCTTGGCCACCACCCGGTTGGCCAAGCCGATCGCCAGCGCCTCGGCCGCATCGACGGCACGGCCGGTCAGGATCAGATCCATCGCGCGGCCGTGCCCGATCAACCGTGGCAGTCGCACTGTTCCGCCGTCGATCAGCGGCACACCCCAGCGACGGCAGAACACGCCCATGATCGCGTCCTCCTCGACGACGCGCATGTCGCACCACAGCGCCAACTCCAGGCCGCCGGCCACCGCGTAGCCGCTCACCGCCGCAATCACCGGTTTGGACAACACCATTCGGCTTGGCCCCATCGGTCCGGGCCCCGAGCGGTGGACCGGATTGGCGTCGGCGGTACCGAACGCCTTGAGATCGGCTCCGGCGCAGAAGGTTCCGTTGTCACCCCACAGCACCGCGACGGCCGCCGAGTCGTCCTTGTCGAACTCGTCGAACGCCGCGAAAAGTCCGGCCGCGGCGGGGCCGTTGACGGCGTTGCGCGCCTCGGGACGGTCCATGATCACCGTGGTGACGGCGCCGTTCTTCTCGACCCGGACTCCACCGCTCATGTCGCCTCCGTCAGTAGTTCACGTCGCGTCAGCGACGATTCAGGACCGGCACGCCGCGCGGACAATTCCGCGGCGAAGTCGTTGTAGGCCCGGCGCAGCGCGGCGCCGGGCCAGTCGTCGGGCAGCAGTTCCTCCGGCAGCACCGGATCGGTCAGCAGGTGGCGCACGATCGCAGCCGCCGCGACAAAGCGGCCGGGTACGTCTGCGGCCGAATCGATTTCGTCGAGCAGCGCCCGCCCGCACCGGGTCCAGGCCGGCAGGTCCCACAGCCGGGCCACCAACTCTGCGGGCTCGGCATCGCGGGCAACCATCACCCGTACCCGGCGCGCGACGTCCGGTGACAACGTCGTTTCGAGGTTGTCGGGACGCAACCACACCCCTTCGCGCAGTTCGGCGAACCGGCTGTCATGCAGGCTGTTACGCAAACCGGCCCGGGTGCGGGCGTCGGTGCCGACGCTGGTGACCACCACGGTCGTCCAGTCGCCGCGCCACGGCCGCAGCCGCGGATCGATCGCATCGTCTTGGCGCCGTTGCCGCGCCAATAGGCGGTCCGAGAGCCGGTAGCCGTCCTCGGACCGCACCAGGTCGCCGGCGCTGACCATTCGCGTCAGTGCTACCCGCACGGTCGACTCCCTGATGTCGAAATCCGCTGTGAGTCGCAGCAATTCGCTCGCGGTTGCCCATGCGGGGTGGGCGCCGAGCAACACGCTCAGCACGACGGAGCGGGCCGTCATCCGCGACAGCGACTTCGCCATCACACCCCGGACGCCTTGCGGCCGTGGTCGCCGAACGGTTCGTCACGCTGCCGAACCGCCTCGCGGAACCCGTGTTCGCGTGACTGCGCGACGAACGCGTGCCCCTCGGGTGTGTGGCGGGCGATACCGTCGAACACCGTCGACACCATCGCGCTGTTGGCTGTGCCCTGCGAGTACAGCGCCGAGTTCATCGCCAGCTTGACCATGATCAGCTGGTTGATCGGAACCCGCGCGATCCGTTCCACCAACTGCTCGGTGCGCACATCGAGATCTTTCGGCGATGGCGCCTCCACCGCCAGTCCCCATTCGGCAGCCTGCGCGCCGGTGATCGAATCACCGGTCAGCAGAAGGCGTTTGGCGCGTTGATCGCCGAGTCGATGCGCCCACATTCCCGCCGCTGGCACACCCCAGACGCGGGTCGGCGGGTAGCCGATCTTCGCGTCGGCCCCGGCGATCACCTGATCGGCGTGCAACGCGATATCGGTGCCGCCCGCCACGCAGTAACCGTGAATCTTGACCACCGTCGGCTTGTCGCAGTGCATCAGGCTGGAGAAGCCGCGAACGAACCGGCTCATCATCTGGTAATCGATCATCGGATCCCACGGCTGATCCGGCAGATGGTTCACGGCCTGCGTGCGGCCCGATAGCACGGTGTCCCGGTACGGACTGCCACCGCCCGCCGACGAGGAGCCCTCGGCATAGGCGGACAGGTCGAATCCCGCGCAAAACCCTTCACCCCGACCTGAAACCAGGATCACGTGCACGTTCGGGTCCAGGTCGGCCCGCTCGACGAGCGCGGACAGTTCCAGTGGCGTGTCCGCGACGATCGCGTTGCCCTTCTCCGGCCGGTTGAACGTGATCCGGGCGACGCGATCGGTGACCTCGTAGGTCATCGTCTTGAGGTCGTCGAAGTCGACGGGCCTGATCGCGTGCGTCATCCGTTGTCGGTCCTCCTCGCGTCCGGAGCCTTGACCAACGCGCGTTCGATGATCGGCGCCAGATCCAATCCGGTGGGCAGCGTTCCGAACGCCCCGCCCCACGTGCCGCCCATCCGGGTGGCCAGGAACGCCTCGGCCACAGCGGGATGCCCGTGCCGCACCAGCAGCGACCCCTGCAGCGCCAGGCTGATGTCCTCGGCGACCTTGCGGGCGCGGTACTGGATGGTCTCGAGGTCGCCGAGCGCAGGCCGCAACGCGTCGACATGAGCGTCCAGTCGATGATCGGCTCCAGCGGTACGGGCAAGCTCGTCGAAGAGCACGTCGATGCACTCCGGTCGGGTTGCCATGGCGCGCAACGTATCCAGCGCGCTGACGTTGCCCGATCCCTCCCAGATGCCCATCAGTGGCGCCTCGCGATAGAGCCGCGCCATACCGAAATCCTCGACGTAGCCGTTGCCGCCCAGGCATTCCATCGCCTCCGCCGCGTGCGGGGTGGCGCGCTTGCAGACCCAGTACTTGCTGGCGGCCAGGCCGATGCGGCGCAGCAGTGTCTCGCGGTCGTCGCCACGCACCGCGGCATCCGTCGCACCGGCCATGCGCATCGCGACCATGGTCGCCGCCTCCGCCTCCACCGATAGATCTGCCAGCACATTGCGCATCAGCGGCTGGTCGATCAGATACTCGCCGAATGCCTTTCGATGTTGCGCGTGATGGATCGCGCGGGCGAGACCGTTGCGCATACTCGTCGCGCTGCCCAGCGTGCAGTCCAGCCGCGTGAGGTTGACCATCTCGATGATGGTCGGCACGCCGCGGCCCTCTTCGCCGACGAGCCAGGCCACAGCGCCGTCGTACTCCACCTCGGACGACGCGTTGGCGTGGTTGCCGAGCTTGTCCTTGAGCCGCTGCAGGAACATCCGGTTGCGGGTGCCGTCGGGCAGGATCCGGGGCAGCATGAAGCAACTGAGCCCGGCCGGCGCCTGTGCGAGCACCAGGAAGATGTCGCACATCGGCGCCGAGGTGAACCACTTGTGGCCACGCAGTGAGTAACTGCCGTCGCCTTTGGGTGTCGCCTCCGTCGTGCCCGCGCGTACGTCGGAGCCGCCCTGCTTCTCGGTCATCGACATGCCGGCGGTGATACCCGCCTTGGTGGTGGGCACCTTCAGTTCCGGGTCGTATTCGCGGCTGACCAAGAGCGGCTCGTACACCGCCGAGAGCTCGGGGTTGTGGCGCAACGCGGGTACGACGGCGTACGTCATCGAGATGGGGCAGATGTGTCCCGGCTCGGGAGTCCACACCGAAGTCTTGGCGGCGCGGACGACGTGGGCGCCGGGCCGGTCGTCGGCCCACGGCGCGGCGTGCAATCCATGTCCGACCGCCACCGTCATCAGCGAGTGGTAGGCGGGGTCGTACTCGACCTCGTCGACGCGATTTCCGTAGCGGTCGTGGGTGTGCAGGACCGGCTGGTTGCGGTCGGCCAGCTCACCCCAGCGCTGCGCCTGCCGCGACCCCGACAGCGCGCCCAGCTCGGTGACCTCGTCGAGGCCCCACTCTCCGCCCTCGCGGATCAGCGCCTCGGTGAGCACCGGCGAGGTCGCCGGGTTGTAGTCCTCCAGCGGAGAGACCTGGTTGGTGACGACATGCGTGTCTGACATAGCCCCTACTATTACATTTATTTCGACAACTGCACAATAGTCGTAATACCGCTGGGGCGCTCAGGTGGCGCGAGCGATTTTGCGGTCCCGCGCGTTGGCGCGGAACGTTGCGAACCGGTTGAGCGCGATGACGACGACCACGGCCAGCGCCCAGCCCAACAGGATGTCGATGACGTAGTGCTCGGCGGTGTACACCAACGTGAACGCCATGATCAGCGGATAGACCACCAGCAGCGGGCGCCACCCTCGATGCACCCGGTTCCACAGGAACATCGCCACGGCGGCGGTCATGCCGGCATGCAGAGACGGAATGGCTGCGACGAGGTTGACGCTGGCTTGGCCCTGATCGAGCAACGCGGTGGCCGAATGCAGGTTGAGGTTGCCCCAGCCGCGGCCGACGATGCGTTCGATCCAGCCGTTGGCACCGTCCTGCGTGGACTGCAGGGCACCGAGCAGGCCGCCGTCGGGCACACCGCGCGCCGAGCGGAACATGCACCGCGGATTGGCGGGTCCGCCCGCAATGTCGCCCGACGTGCATCGGGCCGCCGCCCACGGGGGTGCGGCCGGCAGAACCGCGTAGATCACCAGTCCCGCGGCCGACAACCCCACGAAGAGTTTGACGAAGGCCTTCCACTCCTCGCGGTCCCGCAGCCAGAGCACCGCTGCCACCACGTAGGGGAGGATGAAAAACGACATGTAGACGCAGCTGATGACCACTTCCCACCAGGGCGGCTGGGGCAGCTTCAGCTGTTCCTGCAGCCACACCGTCGGCACCGTCCCGGAGAACAGCCAACGGTCGGCGTCGGCCGGCCACTCCCACAGCGTCGGCCGACCGACCATGTCGGCCGCTCCCCTGCTGAGGTCGTAGGCGATCAGCACCAGGGCGAACGGCAGCCAGTCGCGGATGATGTACAGCATCCGACGGCCCTGACCGATGCTGGCCGCCGCCAGGCCGGTGCACACGTACAGCAGCACCAGTTCGCGGTTGAATGCGAAACCGTCGGTCACGGTGCGGTAGATGACGACGGACGCCCAGACCGCGATGGCGGCCCACCGCAGGATCCGCAGCCATCGACGGGAACCACCGGGCTCGGGCGCCGCCTCTACCGGTTCTGCACGCTTCGCCGGTTCGACCGGTGCGGTCGGTGGTTCGACGGCGCGCCGAGGCGCAAGCGATGACTCGTCGACCACAGCCACTCGGATGAATCTAGTTCACCTGGAAGTCATCGGCGCTTGGTGGGCCGTTCGGTTAGCGGATCGTGATCAGAGCTCGCTAGTCGAGGTGCTCGCGCAGGAACGCGATGTCATCCTTGCGGCCCTCGTCGGCGGTCTCGCAGATCACCGGGGCGTCGGCCGCCTTGACCACCGCGACCAACAGTTGCGGGTCGATCTGACCGGTGCCGAAGTTGGCGTGCCGGTCGGCGCCCGAGCCCGCGGCGTCGCGCGAGTCGTTGCAGTGCACCAGGTCAATGCGCCCGGTGATCGCCTTGATGCGGTCGACCGCGTCGATCAGTGCCTCACCGGCCGCCCAGGCATGACAGGTGTCCAGGCAGAACCCGATGCCCTTGTTGCCGATGTGATCCCACAGCCGCGCGATGACATCGAAGTGCCGAGCCATCGCATGGTCCCCGCCCGCGGTGTTCTCCAGATACACGGGCACGTCGGTTTCGAGGTAGTCCAGCGCCTTGACCCACCGCTCGAAGCCCGCGTCCCAGTCCTTGTCGTCGGCGTGGCCGCCGTGCACGATGACCGCCGTCGCGCCGATGTCGGCGGCCGCATCGCAGGTGTCCTGCAGGATCTTGCGCGACGGGATGCGCACCCGGTTGTTCGCGGACGCGACGTTGATCAGGTACGGGGCGTGAACATAAAGCGGGATGTCCGAGGCCTTGAGCACACCGGCGTCCTCGCGCGGCTTGGGCTTCTTCCAGCTCTGCGGGTTGCCGAGGAAGAACTGCACGACCTCGGCGCCGTCGGCGTCGGCCGCAGCGAGCGGATCGTCACCGTGGACATGGGAACCGATAAGCACGCCCCGAGTGTAGTGACCCGATCTGTCACGTCTGGGTGGCCAGCAGGAACACCAAGTAGGTGGCGTAGGCGGTGACCATCACCACGCCCTCGCCCCGCGAAACCCGCCGACCGGAGATGAATATGGGGATACAGGCCAGCGCGACGATCACCATGATCGGGACGTCGATGCGCACCAGGCTCGACGGGAGTAGCAGACCGTGCGCCGGCACCAGGCAGGTGACGCCGAGGATCAACGCGATGTTGTAGATGCTGCTGCCCACCAGGTTGCCGACCGCGATGTCGCGGTCGCCGCGCAGCGTGGACACGATCGTGGTCACCAGTTCGGGCGCGGACGTGCCGATGGCCACCACGGTCAGCCCGATCAGCGCATCGGACACACCGAAGTCGCGGGCCATTCCGACCGCTCCGTCGACGAGCCAGTCCGCGCCTATCACCAAGAGTGCGATGCCACCGATGAGCATCGCCAACTCGCGCAACGTCTGGTGGCGGGCGACCGTGGTACCCACCTGTGACGAACCCGCGACGTAGGCTCCGGCGAATTCGCCGACCACTTGCCCTGATTCACGGTGCGCCGACCAGATCACCGCACCGGTGTAGGCGACCGCGCCGGTGAGAAGGATGGCGCCGTCGACCCGCGTCATCACACCGTCGGCGGCCAGGGCCCACAACAGCAGCGCGGCCGCCGCCATCATCGGCAGCTCGAGGCGAATCGTGCGCAGTTGCAGCACGAGCGGAGCCATCGCCGCGGTGAGCCCAAGTATGAGCAAGAGGTTGACGACGTTGGTGCCCGCGATGTTGCCGACGGCCAGTGCGCCACTTCCGTCACTGGCGGCCACCACGCCGACCGCGAGTTCGGGCATGCTGGTGCCGATCGCCACGACGGTCAACCCCACCACGATCGGGCTGATGCCCAGGCGGCGGGCCAGCCGTGAGCCGCCCTTGACCATCACCTCGGCACCGACTACCAGCGCGGCCAGTCCGACGAGGAACCACGCGATGTCTGTGAGCATCAGGCCGAATGTGTACGCGAGGCGGAAATCCGGTGCAAGTCAGTTGTCGCCAAGTGCCCGATTGTGCACCTGCGGGCGACGTTCCCGCCGGAATTCGTCGCCGGATCCACAGTCGCCGCACCTGGCCGTCGAGACGAGAAAGCCCCCGGGCGGACCCGGGGGCTTCTCGTTGTGACTAGCGGTAATCCGAGTAGCCGTAGTCGTCCAACGGCACCGCGGCACCGGTGGCCTGGCCGAAGTCGGGGCTGTAGTACTGATCCTCGTAGGACGGGATCGTGTACGCGGCTGCCCGTGCCTCTTCGGTTGGCTGCACCTGGATGTTGCGGTATCGGTTGATACCGGTACCGGCCGGGATCAGCTTGCCGATGATCACGTTCTCCTTCAGACCCTGCAGCTTGTCGCTGCGGCAGTTGATCGCCGCATCGGTCAGCACGCGCGTGGTCTCCTGGAACGACGCCGCCGACAGCCACGAGTCCGTGGCCAGCGACGCCTTCGTGATGCCCATCAGCACCGGACGACCGGCCGCGGGCTCGCCGCCCTCGGCGACCACCCGACGGTTCTCGGTCTCGAACTCGCCACGCTCGGTCAACGAGCCCGGCAGGAACTCCGTCGAGCCCGAGTCGATGATCGTCACGCGACGCAGCATCTGCCGGACGATGACCTCGATGTGCTTGTCGTGGATCGACACACCCTGTGCGCGGTAGACCTCCTGAACCTCCTTGACGAGGTGGATCTGCACCTCGCGGGGGCCCTGGACACGCAGCACCTCGTGCGGGTCGGCGGCGCCTTCCATCAGCTGCTGGCCCACCTCGACGTGGTCACCGTCGGCGAGCAGGCGCTCGGAGCCATCGTCGTGCTTGAACACCTTCAGGCGCTGACGACGAGAGAGCTTGTCGTACACCACTTCTTCGCCGCCATCGTCGGGGATGATGGTGATCTTGTAGAAGCGCTCGCCCTCCTCGAGCTGCACCCGGCCGGTGACGTCGGCGATCGGCGCCTTGTTCCGCGGGATACGGGCCTCGAACAGTTCCTGCACGCGGGGCAGACCACCGGTGATGTCCTCACCGACGCCGCCCTGGTGGAACGTGCGCATGGTCAGCTGAGTGCCGGGCTCGCCGATGGACTGCGCGGCGACGATGCCGACCGCCTCGCCGATGTCGACGAGCTTGCCCGTCGCCATCGAGCGGCCGTAGCACATCGCGCACACGCCGGTGCCCGTCGCGCACGTCAGCACGGAGCGGACCTTCACCTCGGTGATGCCGGCGGCCAGCAGTGCCTCGATCGCCGGGTCACCCAGGTCGTGGCCGCGCTCGACGACCACGTTGCCCTTGGCGTCGACGGCGTCGGTGGCCAGCGTGCGGGCGTAGGCCGACGTCTCGATGTGCTGATCGCGCACCAAGGCGTCACCTTGGAGCTCGGCCAGCGTGACATTGATGCCACGCTCGGTCTCGCAGTCGGTCTCGCGGACGATGACGTCCTGGGACACGTCGACCAGACGACGGGTCAGGTACCCCGAGTCAGCGGTACGAAGAGCGGTGTCCGCCAGACCCTTTCGGGCGCCGTGGGTGTTGATGAAGTACTCCAGCACCGTCAGGCCCTCGCGGAACGAGGACTTGATCGGACGCGGAATGAACTCACCCTTCGGGTTGGTCACCAGACCCTTCATGCCGGCCAGGGTCCTGGTCTGCGTGAAGTTACCCGTGGCACCCGAGTCGACGATCGTGATGATCGGGTTGTCCTTCGGGTAGTGCGCCCGCAAGGCCTCGCCGACCTCTTCGGTGGCGTCCTGCCAGATCTTGACCAGGGCGTCGTTGCGCTCGTCGTGGTTGAGAGCACCGCGCTGGTACTTCTTCTCGATCTGGTCGGCTTCCTTCTCGTAGCGGTCCAGAATCTCCTGCTTCTGCGGCGGAACGAGCACATCGGCCATCGACACGGTGACACCCGAACGGGTGGCCCAGTAGAAGCCGGCGTCCTTGAGCTTGTCCACAGTCTGCGCGACCACGATCATCGGGTAGCGCTCGGCGAGATCGTTGACGATCCGCGCCTGGACCTTCTTGTGCATCTGCTCGTTGACGAACGGATATCCGTGCGGCAGAAGCTCGTTGAAGAGCACCCGGCCCAGCGTGGTCTCCGCGGTCCAGGCGTCGCCCGGCTTCCAGCCCGCATCGCCGAACAGCTCGGCCTCGAGTTCGGCGGACGGACGCAGCGCCGTCAGCCGCACGCGGATCTTGGCCCGTACCGACAGCGCGCCGCGGTCCAGCGCCATGATCGCCTCGGCCGGCGAGCTGTACACACCGGTCTCTGGCTGATCCTTGGCAGCCGGCGTGTACTCGCCGGGGTCGCCCTCGATCATCGTCGTCAGGTAGTACAGGCCGGTCACCATGTCCAGACGCGGCATGGCCAGCGGACGGCCCGACGCCGGCGACAGGATGTTGTTGGAAGACAGCATCAGGATGCGCGCCTCGGCCTGCGCCTCCGCCGACAGCGGCAGGTGCACGGCCATCTGGTCACCGTCGAAGTCGGCGTTGAACGCCTCGCAGACCAGCGGGTGCAGCTGAATTGCCTTGCCCTCCACCAGCTGCGGCTCGAAGGCCTGGATACCGAGGCGGTGCAGCGTCGGTGCGCGGTTCAGCAGCACCGGGTGCTCGGCGATGACCTCTTCGAGGACGTCCCACACCTGCGGGCGCTGCCGCTCGACCATCCGCTTGGCGCTCTTGATGTTCTGCGCGTGGTTGAGATCCACCAGCCGCTTCATCACGAACGGCTTGAACAGCTCGAGTGCCATCAGCTTCGGCAGACCGCACTGGTGCAGCTTGAGCTGCGGGCCGACCACGATGACCGAACGGCCCGAGTAGTCGACACGCTTTCCGAGCAGGTTCTGACGGAACCGGCCCTGCTTGCCCTTCAGCAGATCCGAAAGCGACTTCAGCGGACGGTTGCCCGGTCCCGTGACCGGTCGGCCGCGGCGGCCGTTGTCGAACAGCGCATCCACCGACTCCTGAAGCATGCGCTTTTCGTTGTTGACGATGATCTCGGGTGCGCCGAGATCGATCAGTCTCTTGAGCCGGTTGTTGCGGTTGATGACGCGGCGGTACAGGTCGTTGAGGTCCGACGTGGCGAAGCGGCCACCGTCGAGCTGCACCATCGGTCGCAGCTCCGGCGGGATCACCGGAACCGCGTCGAGCACCATGCCCATCGGCGAGTTGGAAGACTGCTGGAACGCCGCGACCACCTTGAGCCGCTTCAGCGCACGAAGCTTCTTCTGACCCTTGCCACTGCGGATGACCTCGCGCAGCTCCTCGGCCTCGGCCTCGATGTCGAAGTTCTCGATGAGCTTCTTGATCGCCTCGGCACCCATCGCACCGGTGAAGTACTCGCCGTAGCGGTCCTGCAGCTCCCGGTAGAGCACCTCGTCGACGATGAGTTGCTTGGGCGCCAGCTTGGTGAAGGTCGTCCAGATCTCCTCGAGCCGGTCCAGCTCACGCTGGGCCCGATCGCGAAGCTGGCGCATCTCACGCTCGCCGCCGTCGCGCACCTTGCGGCGCACGTCGCTCTTGGCGCCTTCTTTCTCCAGCTCGGCCAGGTCGGCCTCGAGCTTCTGGGAGCGCTCGGCCAGATCGAGGTCGCGCTGATCCTCGACGCCCTTGCGCTCGACGACCATCTCGGCTTCCAGCGTGGACAGCTCGTTGTGGCGCATCTCGTCGTCGACGGCGGTGATGACGTAGGCGGCGAAGTAGATGATCTTCTCGAGATCCTTCGGCGCCAGGTCGAGCAGATAGCCGAGACGGCTCGGCACACCCTTGAAATACCAGATGTGCGTGACGGGCGCAGCCAGCTCGATGTGGCCCATCCGCTCACGACGCACCTTGGCGCGGGTCACCTCGACGCCGCAGCGCTCACAGATGATGCCCTTGAAGCGGACGCGCTTGTACTTGCCGCAGTAGCACTCCCAGTCGCGAGTCGGTCCGAAGATCTTCTCGCAGAACAGGCCGTCCTTCTCTGGCTTGAGCGTGCGGTAGTTGATGGTCTCCGGCTTCTTGACCTCGCCGAAGGACCAGTTACGGATGTCGTCGGCGGTGGCCAGGCCGATCCGGAGCTCATCGAAGAAGTTGACGTCTAGCACGTAACTCCCTTTCCCCTTTCGGGATTAGAAACCAATAACTACTAAGCCAGATCTACGCAAGATCCTCGACAGAGGCAGATTCGTTGCGCGACAGGTTGATTCCCAGGTTCGCCGCGGCGCGCTCCAGGTCCTCGTCGTCGCCGTCACGCATCTCGATCGCGGCGCCGTCACTGGACAGCACCTCGACGTTGAGGCACAGCGACTGCAGTTCCTTGAGCAACACCTTGAACGACTCGGGGATGCCCGGCTCGGGGATGTTCTCGCCCTTGACGATCGCCTCGTACACCTTGACCCGGCCGACGGTGTCGTCGGACTTGATGGTCAACAACTCCTGCAGCGTGTACGCCGCGCCGTAGGCCTGCATGGCCCAACATTCCATCTCGCCGAACCGCTGGCCACCGAACTGCGCCTTACCGCCCAGCGGCTGCTGGGTGATCATCGAGTACGGGCCGGTGGAGCGTGCGTGGATCTTGTCGTCCACCAGGTGGTGCAGCTTGAGGATGTACATGTAGCCAACCGTCACCGGGTACGGGAACGGTTCGCCGCTGCGGCCGTCGAACAGCCTCGCCTTGCCGTCGTCGTCGACGAGTTTCTCGCCGTCGCGGTTGGGCAGCGTGGCCGAGAGCAGACCCTGCAGTTCGCCTTCCTGCGCACCGTCGAACACCGGCGTGGACACGATGCTGCCCGGCTCGGCTTCCAACAGTTCCTTCGGCAGCGCACTCGCCCAGTCCGGCGAGCCGTTGATCTTCCAGCCGGCCTTGGCCACCCACCCGAGGTGGGTCTCCAGAATCTGGCCGATGTTCATCCGACGCGGCACACCGTGGGTGTTCAAGATGATGTCCACCGGGGTGCCGTCGGGCAGGAACGGCATGTCCTCGACGGGCAGGATCTTGCCGATGACGCCCTTGTTGCCGTGACGTCCGGCCAGCTTGTCGCCGTCGGAGATCTTGCGCTTCTGCGCGACGTAGACGCGCACCAGCTCGTTGACGCCGGCGGGCAGCTCGTCGTCATCCTCGCGCGAGAACACGCGGATGCCGATGACCTTGCCGGACTCACCGTGCGGCACCTTGAGCGACGTGTCGCGGACCTCGCGGGCCTTCTCACCGAAGATCGCACGGAGCAGCCGCTCCTCCGGGGTCAGCTCGGTCTCACCCTTCGGGGTGACCTTGCCGACCAGGATGTCGCCGTCGCGAACCTCGGCGCCGATACGGACGATGCCGCGCTCGTCGAGGTCGGCCAGCACCTCATCGGAGATGTTCGGGATGTCCCGGGTGATCTCCTCGGCGCCCAGCTTGGTGTCGCGGGCGTCGATCTCGTGCTCCTCGATGTGAATCGAGGTGAGCACGTCCTCCTCCACCAGACGGTTGGAGAGGATGATCGCGTCCTCGTAGTTGTGGCCCTCCCAGGGCATGACCGCCACGAGCAGGTTCTTGCCCAGCGCCATCTCACCGTTCTCGGTGCACGGCCCGTCGGCGATGACCTGACCCGTCTCGACACGCTGCCCGGCGTCCACGATCGGACGCTGGTTGGCGCAGGTGCCGTGGTTGGAGCGAGCGAACTTGCGCATCCGGTAGGTGTGCCGGGTGCCGTCGTCGGCCATCACGGTGACGTAGTCGGCCGAGACCTCCTCGATCACCCCGGCCTTGTCGGCGACGACGACGTCACCGGCGTCGATCGCGGCGCGCAACTCCATACCGGTGCCGACCAGCGGGGCCTCGCTGCGCACCAGCGGAACCGCCTGGCGCTGCATGTTGGCACCCATCAGGGCGCGGTTGGCGTCGTCGTGCTCGAGGAACGGGATCATGGCCGTGGCGACCGACACCATCTGGCGCGGCGACACGTCCATGTAGTCGACCTCGGCCGAGGAGATCTGCTCGACCTCGCCGCCCTTACGTCGGACCAGCACGCGCTCCTCGGCGAAACGGCCCTTGTCGTCGAGCGGCGAGTTGGCCTGCGCCACGACGTGGCGGTCCTCCTCGTCGGCGGTCAGGTACTCGATGTCATCGGTAACGACACCGTCTTTGACCTTGCGGTACGGCGTCTCGATGAAGCCGAACGGGTTCACCCGCGCATACACCGACAGCGAACCGATCAGGCCGATGTTCGGGCCTTCCGGCGTCTCGATCGGGCACATGCGGCCGTAGTGGCTCGCGTGCACGTCGCGGACCTCGAGGCCGGCGCGTTCACGGGACAGACCGCCCGGGCCCAAAGCGGACAGACGCCTCTTATGAGTTAACCCGGAAAGCGGGTTGTTCTGGTCCATGAACTGCGACAGCTGGCTGGTGCCGAAGAACTCCTTGATCGCCGCCACGACGGGACGGATGTTGATCAGGGTCTGCGGCGTGATCGCCTCGACGTCCTGGGTGGTCATGCGCTCGCGCACGACGCGCTCCATGCGCGACAGGCCGACCCGGATCTGGTTCTGGATCAGCTCGCCGACGGTGCGTAGACGACGGTTGCCGAAGTGGTCGATGTCGTCGACCTCGACGGGTACCTCGACGCCACCCGGGACGGTCATCGACTTGTCGCCCTGATGCAGCCGCACCAGGTACTCGATGGTCGCGACGACGTCCTCTTCGGTCAGCGTGGTCGACGACGTCTGCGCGGGCTCGGCGGTGATGCCGAGCTTCTTGTTGACCTTGTAGCGGCCGACGCGGGCCAGGTCGTAGCGCTTCTCCTTGAAGAACAGGTTCTCCAGCAGGGTCTGCGCGGACTCCTTGGTCGGCGGCTCGCCCGGACGCAGCTTGCGGTAGATGTCGAGCAGGGCCTCGTCGGTGCCGGCGGTGTTGTCCTTCTCCAGCGTCGACATCATGATCTCGGAGAAACCGAACCGCTCGGTGATCTGCTCGTTGGTCCAGCCCAACGCCTTGAGCAGCACGGTGACCGGCTGGCGGCGCTTGCGGTCGATGCGCACGCCCACGGTGTCGCGCTTGTCGACGTCGAACTCCAGCCATGCACCGCGGCCGGGAATCACCTTGACGCTGTGCAGCGTCTTCTCGGTGGACTTGTCGATGCTCTCGTCGAAGTACACACCGGGCGAACGGACCAGCTGCGACACGACGACGCGCTCGGTGCCGTTGATGATGAAGGTGCCCTTCTCGGTCATCATCGGGAAGTCACCCATGAAGACCGTCTGGCTCTTGATCTCACCGGTGTTGTTGTTGATGAACTCGGCCGTGACGAACAGCGGGGCCGCGTACGTCATGTCCTTGTCTTTGCACTCGTCGACCGGGGCTTTGACCTCGTCGAAGCGCGGATCGGAGAACGACAGCGACATCGAACCCGAGAAGTCCTCGATGGGGCTCAGCTCCGAGAGCACCTCTTCGAGGCCGCCCACCGGCTTCTCCTCGCCGCGCTCGCGGGCCTTCGCACGCCAGGCCTCGGAGCCGATCAGCCATTCGAAGGACTCGGTTTGAACGTCGAGAAGCCCGGGAACCTCAAGGGGCTCACGGAGCTTCGCAAAGGAAATTCGGTTTGGTGCTCCTGGGACGGAGTTTTTAGTAGCTTCTGCTGTCTTGCTTGGGCGGGACCCTGCCAAGATGCATCCTTCCAGCACCTAATGCGACTCTGAAGGGCCGGTGCTCCCGATCTTCATGCGCCGCGAATCTGCGTCGGTTCGGCTGGCCACTCACGACCACAAACTTCCCGAACGCACGGCACGCGACTAGATCACTGAGCGGGGCTCAGGCTAGGACATCGGTGTCAGGTGCGGGTTTAGGTGGGCAGGATGCAGCCAGCGCAACGTCCAACAGTACCGCAGGACGGCGTATTCCTCAACATCCACAAAACATCCACAACCAACCAGCACGTATGGCACGCATCGGGGCGCTGGCTGGCGACTCGATCCTTCTCATCCGTCCATACATTGCTGCCCAACAGATTGGCCCCTCAGCGGCCGTCCGTCAAGAGATAACACGGTCTTGGTGTGGAGTTTTACGATCAGGCGGCGATCGGGTCGCCACACCCGCCGGACCCGGAAGTGCCGACCGATTCGCGCACACAGACCGGATCGAAGGTGAAGATCCCGTCGGCCAGCGACATGAACGGCTGCAGGAAGTTGAGTAGGAACGGCTTGGTCAGCCCGTTGGGCAGCGCCACCACAGTGGCCGTGCCCGCCGGGGTTTCGAAGCTGTAACGCTCCCCGAGGTCGAGGTAGAGGCCGCTCTCCTTGGTGCCCGCGAACATGTCGTTGACCCAGCCGATCATCAGCGTCTGCGCCGCTGCGGCGTTTTCCGGCCGGGTGAACCCGGCGACCAACTCCTGCGCGAACTGGATCAGCGGGTTACCGCCCCGCATCGTGTCGACGTGCGAGCCGTTGACCAACGTCACGCCGACGAACTCGCCCGGCCGTGCCGCGAGCAGAGCCTCGAGACCGGAACCGAAGTTGTTCCACATGTAGACCGGCGCGGCGAGTTGGTAGATAGGGATGTCGCCGGGAACCTTCTTCAACGATGCCGTCATCCGGGCCGGGTCGCCCAGGGCAACGCCGTCGAGCAGGACGACCCCGGCAAGCCTGTCGACGGTTCCGTCGTCGACCATGTGGCCGGCCATGCCCGAGACCGCTCCACCGCCGAGCGAGTGGCCCATCAGCACGACGCGGTCCGGGATCGGACCGGCGTAACCGGCCGCACGCGCGCTCTCAGCCAGCGCTTCGTTCTCCTCGTCGAACAAGCCGGCCATCGCCTCGTGCATCGACGAGCCACCGAGCCAGCAGGCGTCGGCGGCGAAGAAGTTCGAGGTGATCGACGGTGCGACCACGATGCTGTTCGTGTTTTCGGCGAGCGCCGCCGCGGTGTGGCTGTACCACGGAGCGCTGGCCAAAAATCCGTGCTGCAGATAGATCAGCCGGTCCGGCGGTGCAGCGCCTTCGTCGGTCTCCGGGATGTACCAGTCCGCGGGCACCTCTTCCCCTTCGCCGGCCGCGCAGCCGCAGTCGATGCGCAGCGTCGACGAACGCACGGTGACGGTGCTGTTCGGCGGCAGGATCGGCGGGCCGCCCAGAATCCGGGTCGCGATGGCGTAGAGGTCGAAGACGATCGTGCCGATCACCCGCAGGATGTTGGGGATTGCAGGTGCGGTCGCCGTGGTCGCGGCCAGCGGCGCGGAGGCGAATGCGACCGCCTGAACTGCAAATTCTTCAGTGTTCTCCAGGGCGGTGTCCACCGCCTTCTCGAGGGCGACCGTCGTGCGCTCTTCGGCGTCCTGGACTACCCGGTCATCGATCTCGGTGTCGACGACGGTCCTCTTCTCGAGCCCGGCCCGGTCGGTGGTGTCGTCGCCGGATGGGTTGGCCGCGGCGTTCAGCGTGACGGCGGCAATCCTCTGCGTGGCGGTGTGGTCGCGATCCGACCCGGTGTCCACGGCGACCTCGTCAACCCCCTGGTCGATTCCCTGGTCGGCTGTCTGCTCGCCGGCCGTCTGCTCATCGGTCGTCTGCTGGTCGGCCGCGTCGGTGGTCGCCGCTTCGTAGGCCACCTCGTCCGTCAGCTGGTCGACCGTCGTCTGTTCATCGGTCGTCTGCTGGCCGGCCGCTCCCCCGTCCGCGCCCTTGTCCTCCGCTGCTTTTTCGTCCTGCTTCGCCTCTTTTGCTGCCGTGTCTTCTACTGCGACGGCTTGCGTCTTCTTGCCGGCGCGTCTCTTTGCGTCATCGCCCGAGTCCGCCGCTTGGGCCCCGGCGGCAGCGTTCGCGGTGTCTTTGGCATCCACCGGAGTGGTCGCACCGACCCGGGGCGTCGGCCTGCCGGTCGACGGTCGCGCACCAGCCGCACCACCGCCTGTCGTGCGGGCACCGGCCACCCCGCCGCTCGACGAATCCGTCTCGCCGCCAGCCGAATTCGCAGTCCTGGCCGTATCGGCGGTCCCGGACGTCCCGGACGTCCCGGACGATGTGGCGCCGCCGGTGTCCGACGAGGACCCGTCGTCGGCGATCGCCACACCCGTACCCGTCAGCATCGCTGCCGACAAACCGGCCGTGACGACACCCGCGCCCAACCACATCAGAAACCGGTCAGCCATGACCTCTCCCGTCCGACGACGGGAGAAAGATAACGGTTTCAGATGTCTGCAGACCGGGTTATGCGCGAGTTTGCGCGTGACCGGTCCGCACAGCCGCGGCCTCGACCCGCTCCACGCGCACCGGGATACCGGTCAACCGGGCCATTCCGGCGAGGCTCTCGATGTCGGCCGGATCGCTCGACATCAGCCGGTTGACGTTTGCGCCGCCGGCGTCGTTGGCCACCCGCCACCCGGCCGTGCCCTTGTGCCCCCACCCGTGCGGCACCGCGATCACCCCCGCGACGATGTCCTTGGTCACCACGACCGGCAACTCGATCTCGCCGTGCGGCGACGCGATCCGCACGGTGTCGCCGTCGACGATGTGCGCGGCCGCCGCATCGTCGACGTGCATGCGCGCCTGGTGGGTGCGCTCACCGCGCATCAGCAGCGGCGAGTTGTGCATCCACGAGTTCTCCGACCGCGCCTCGCGCATGCCGATCAGCCGCATCGGGTAGCCGGGCGCGACGCGGCGACGGGTCAGCTTGTCGACCTCGGCGGCGATCTCGTCGTGGCATAAGCGCACCCGGCGACCGCGGTACACGACGATGTCGTGCAGCACACCGCCGCGCAGATTGTCGGCCAGCACGGTGCCGTGCGGATGACGAGCGGTGAGCTTGGCGAAGCTCAACCCGGGCCGCAGCCCGAACCGGTCACCGCCCTCGGCCAGCCGGATCACGGCGTCGGCAAGCATTCGCGGACCGAGCCGAACTCCGAACGCCGACAACACTTTCCGCACTCCGGCGAATACCGCCAGCCCCGGTGTGGACCGCCACATCCTGGCGGCGAGGTCCTCGATGATCTCCCATTCCGCACGGGCCTGTCCCACCGGCGCGACGACGGCCTCGGTGGCCTGCCGGAACGGGGTGGGTTGCAGGGTCTGAAACGGTAGCGGGAAGTCGTCGCGCTCGTACATCGACGTGGCGGGCAGCACGTAGTCGCAGTGCGCCAGCGTCTCGTTGACGTAGAGGTCGATGCCGACCATAAGGTCCAGGGATTCCAGTGCTGTCTCAAGTTCATCGCCGTTGGGCACCGACAGCACCGGGTTGCCCGCGCCGACGAACAGTGCGCGCACCTGACCGCGGCCCGGCGTGGTGATCTCCTTGGCCATCACACCCGCGGGCTCCGAACCCAATACGGACGGGAACCCGCCGATGCGTGAGCGTCTGCGCGAGTAGACGGCACGCAGCAGCGCTCCGCCGGCCTTGTTCAGCCACCGCTCCCCCGGCACCCCGAGGCGGCCGAACATGCTGCCGCCGGGCACGTCGAGGTTGCCTGCCACCAGGTTGACCGCGTCGAGCAGATACGTCGTCAGCGTTCCGTTCTCACCGATGCTGGTGCCGACGCGGCCGTACACCGCGGCCCGTTCGGAGCGGACAAGATCACGGGCCAGCGAACGGACCGTGTCGGGTTCGATCCCGGTACGCGCCTCGGTCGCCTCCGGACCAAACGGCCGCGCCAGCCGCTCGAGCCAGGCGGTACCGTCGGCTTGCTTCGCGAGTCGCCGTCGGTCGACCAGGTCCTCGTCGAACATCACGTGCAGCAGGGACAGCAACAGATAGGCGTCACCGTCCGGGACGATGCCCAGCCACTCGAACTGGGCCGCGGTCTCGGTCTTGCGCGGGTCGATCACCAGCACGCGGCCACCGCGTCTGACGATGTCGTGCATGCGGTCCCTGATCCGCGGCACGGTCAGCACGCTGCCGTGCGAGACGACCGGATTCGCGCCGATGACAACGAGCAGATCGGTCCGCAGCACGTCGGGCACCGGCAGCGCGAGCGGTGAACCGTAGAGCAGCTGGCTCGCGACGAAGCGGTTGTTCACGTCCTGCGAACCCGCGGTGAACACGTGCATGCGCGGGCCGAAACCAGCCATCAAGGTGGTGAGGCTCATGGTGTACGAGTAGCTGAAGGCGCCCGGGTTGCCGAAGTACCAGCCGATCGCGCCCGCGCCGTGCGCGCGGTGAATGGCGCCGAGCCGTGCCGCGATGTCGGTCATCGCCTCGTCCCAGCCGACGGGTTCGAAGCCCGGCGATGAGCTGCTTGCGCGAAGACCATCAGCGTGAGCACAGCGCCGCAACGGTGTGGTGACGCGGTCGGGGTCGTTGACGACCTCGCTGAACGCGATGCCCTTCTGACAGGCGAATCCCGCCGAGAGCGGGTGGTCCCTATCGGGGCGCAGTTCGGTCAGGCGGCCGTCTTCGACCGTCGCGATCATGCCGCAGAGTGGCTCGCAGATCCGGCAGAACGTCGGTGTGTGCTCGACGCCCACCTTGGCCCCCTAGATCGTGGGATCCGGGTGTTCGCCGGGTCCTACTGCTGGGCGCGCGGGATGGCTCCGGTGGGCGCCTCGTCGTCGGCACCGGTGGTGCTGTGCCGAACAGTCGGCTCGTCGCCGAACCCGTGCGACTGATACTTGTGCGTGCCCTCGAGGTCGTCGCGAATGGCTTCCTGCGCCGCGGGCGGCAGAGTGTGCATGATCTCGCGCACCCGGGCCTGGCGCCGCGCCACGCCCTGACGCTCCGGCATACCCGGCGTCGCCTGGATCTGCGGCGGCACACCCTCGATCTCCTCGACGCCACCGTCGTGGTGGCCGGCGTCGAACATGGCCTGCTCTTCGGCCATCGTCGACTCGTCCTTCTCCTCGGACATGCCGATCGGACCGATACGGCGCCCGTTGAGGAACTGCCGGACGACGGGCTCGTCGCTGGTCAGCAGCACTTCGCGGGGACCGAACATCACCAGGTGCTTGCGGAACAGCATGCCCATGTTGTCGGGCACGGTGCGGGCGATGTTGATGTTGTGGGTGACGATGAGGATCGTGCAGTCGATCTGAGCGTTGATGTCGATCAGCAGCTGGCTCAGATACGCGGTACGGACCGGGTCCAGACCGGAGTCGGGCTCGTCGCAGAGGATGATCTGCGGGTCGAGCACCAGCGAGCGGGCCAGCCCGGCGCGCTTGCGCATACCGCCGGAGATCTCGCCCGGGAACTTGTTCTCGTCACCGGCCAGACCGACCAGCTCGAGCTTCTCCATGACGATCTGGCGGATCTCGCTTTCCTTCTTCTTCGTGTGCTCACGAAGCGGGAATGCGGTGTTGTCGTAGAGGCTCATCGAACCGAACAGCGCGCCGTCCTGGAACATGACGCCGAACAGCGTGCGGATCTCGTAGAGCTCTTTGGCGGTGCACTGAATGACGTCGGTGCCGTCGACGATGATCTTGCCGCGTTCCGGGCGCAGCAGCCCGATCAGCGATTTCAGAAACACGGACTTGCCGGTACCGGACGGGCCGAGCAGAACGCTCACCTCACCGGGCGGCAGGTCGAACGTGACGTCCTCCCAGATTCGCTGGGGGCCGAAGGACTTGGTCAGCCCCTCAATCTGGATGCCAATGCCCACGCGAGATCCTTCCCAATCATCGTCACGCCACACGCTTCAGAGCTTGTGGCTTGAGTCACTGTAGCCTACGTCAACCGGCCAGAACACGAGTCTGCGCACAGATTGTGACCGATCGCCGAAACAACTGTGGGGCCGACCCATTTGCTGGATCGGCCCCACGGTTGTGGTATTGCCGGCTTGCCGGCGAATGATGTTGCCGAGTGTTACTTGACGGTGACCGTCGCGCCCGCGGCCTCAAGCTTGGCCTTGGCGTCGTCGGCGGCCGCCTTGTCGACCTTCTCCAGCAGCGGCTTGGGAGCGCCGTCGACGAGGTCCTTGGCCTCCTTGAGGCCCAGACCCGAGACGATCTCGCGGACGACCTTGATGACGCCGATCTTCTTGTCGCCGGCACCCTCGAGGATGACGTCGAACTCCGACTGCTCCTCGGCGGCCTCGGCCGGGGCGCCCCCGGCGGCGGGACCGGCAGCCGCAACGGCGACCGGAGCAGCGGCGGTGACCTCGAAGGTCTCCTCGAACTTCTTGACGAACTCGGAGAGCTCCAGCAGCGTCAGTTCCTTGAACGCGTCGAGCAGATCGTCGGTGGACAGCTTGGCCATGGTTGGTCCTTTCTCGTTTACTTCTGGTTTGCGATTTGTGGAGTGTTAGCGGCGGTCAGCGCCGGTGCGGCTCCACAAATCGCCGGGTGGTGGGTGGGCTACGCCGCCTCTTCTTCGCCGGCCTTCTTCTCTTGCAGAGCGGCGGCCAGCCGGGCGACCTGCGATGCCGGAGCGTTGAACAGCCCGGCAGCCTTGGACAGGTTCGCCTTCATCGCGCCGGCCAACTTGGCCAGCAGCACCTCGCGCGACTCGAGGTCGGCAATGCGCTCGACCTCCGACACGCTCAGCGGACGGCCGTCCATATAGCCGCCCTTGATGACGAGGGCCTTGTTGTCCTTGGCGAACTTCTTGATCGCCTTGGCGGCGTCGACGGCCTCGCCCTTGACGAACGCGATCGCGGTGGGACCGACGAACAACTCGTCGAGCCCCTCGATGCCCGCCTCCGCCGCGGCACGCTTGACCAGCGTGTTCTTGGCGACCGTATAGGTGGCGGAATCACCGAGCGAGCGGCGCAGGTCTTTGAGGTTGGCCACCGTCAGCCCGCGGTACTCGGTGACGAGCGTCGCCGAAGCCTCCTTGAACTGCTCGGCGATGTCGGCAACCGCGGTGGCCTTGTCAGCCTTGGCCATGCATGCCTCCTCGTGGATGGGTGACCATCGGTCGGCGTGCAGTGGTTTCAGGGCCGGAAACGACGAACGCCCCGACGCAGACAGGTCGGGGCGCGGCAATGAGCTCTAGCCTCGTCCTCCTGCGTGGGCCGCCGGGTTGATCCCGGACCTTCAACCGATTGCCGAGCTACTTGCTCTTCGCGCAAGCGCTCATCGGTGACCGACGGTCTTCGGTGGAACGCCGTCAAGAATAGCCTGCCGTCCACTCATCAGCCAAAACGCCCACCCTCCTGCGGCGAGCGCCGTCGTAGTCATCGGCGGTCACCGGCCGTGCAGAAAGGCGATCACTGCCTGCACGCGCCGATGATCATCTCTGGTCTCGGGGATTCCCAGCTTGCTCATGATGCTGTGCACGTGCTTTTCGATGGTGCCTTCCGCCAGCAACAGCCGACGTGCGATCCCGGCGTTCGAGCGGCCTTCCGCCATCAGTGTGAGCACCTCGTACTCCCGCGCACTGAGGGCGGCAAGCGGATCGTCGTCTTCGCGCGCCGACACCAGCGCTCGGGCGACCGCCGGGCCGATGATGCACGCGCCCTTGGCAATGCGCCTGAGGATGCCTGCGAAGTCCTCGATGTCGGCGACCCGGCTGTTGAGCAGGTAGCTGATGCCGCCGCCTCCGGACAGCGCATCGATGGCGTGTTGAACTTCGACGTGAGCGCACAGGACCAAGACACCGGTCCCTGGGAACTCGCTGCGGATCGATCGAGCCGCCTCGTATTCCTCTGGGCGATCGGCCGGCAGGGGGATGCTGATCACCACGAGATCCGGTGGGGTTGTGCGCATGAGCGGCAGCAGCCGGGTTACCACGCCGACCTTTGCCACGACGTTGAAACCGCAACGCTGCAGAATGCATGCCAAGCCCTCGCGGAACAGTACGTCGTCTCCCGCCACGATCACCCGCTCCGCAGCCGCTGTCGTCACCGGGTAGGGCCGATCACCGGTCGGGTCCGTCATCGCATCGCTCCGCTGACCACCTCACCGACGGTCGTTGAGTTACGAGTAACCGACACCGTCCCATGTTCCTCCTCCTCGGTCCGCCGTGCCACCTCATGCCCGGTCCACGCAATGGGCGGGCGCCATCGGTCACGAACCTTGCGGCGAGTACCGGCTAGCCGGGCCGGGCTTGGGGGGCAGCGCCAATGATTTCGGCGCGTTCGAGGGGCACCCTTGGTTACAGGGACCAATGAAGGAGCGTGGACTGTGAACAGGACATCCAGACGACCCACGTCGATACCAGCTGCTGTGCTGTCGCTATTGGCGGGTGCCGGTGTGGCGACCGGAATCGCCCTCGCACCAGGCGCTTTCGCAGCGCCCGCGGCGAACTGCACGAACGGCGGCGGTTCCGTGGTGTGTCAGAGCCCCGGCAACGCGCAGGTGTACTCGGAGCCGCCGACCACCAGCCCCAAGATGGGCATCGGCGCCAATGGGCCCTACGGACCGTGGGGCGATGTACCGCCGCTCGGTTAGGAGCCGCTGGCGATGAGCCAGCAGCGATGGGCCGCAGCGGTCACCGCTGTGCGCCGGAGGATCTGGGCGCGCCTCGCGCCGTCCGCTATCCGTATGGCGGCGAGGCGCTTCCACTTGCCGGTGGTCCCGGCGGCGCTCGCAGCTGCTCTTGGCTTTCCATCAGGAAACGTCCAGCTAACGGCGCTAACCTGGCTCCGTAGCGCACCGTAGCGCACGAATGTGCATGAGAGGCGGCGGATCATGCGCCCGATGTAAGGGAACTCGCGTGGAATCCGTGATGCGTTGCCGGGATCAGACCCGCAGCGTCCTGCAGTGAGTCCTGTTGAGAGAAAGCGTGATCGGCCAGTGTCTGCGGCCGTGGTCTGGAGGTCGGGGATATGACGACAACTAACCGGCTGGGGACACTGCTGGATCCTCACCAGCCCAAGCCCCTGTTACGCGACCACGTCGACCAACGGCAATTCGGCGGCGGCATCCCGGAAGTGCCGGCCCGCTTCCCCCTGATTCGACTGGGCCGGCATTGGGTTAGCGCACTATGGTTGCTGCCCATCGGCGTGGCCGCACTGCTCGTGGTTGTCGCAGTGGCCCAACAACTACGCCAATACGGTTGGATGCAGGATTTCCTCACCCGCTATCCGGGCACTTCGCCTACTTTTGCGCATCCAGTGGAAAGCGGATTTCCGGCGTGGCTGCGCTGGCAGCACTTCTTCAACATCGTGTTCATGATGTTCATCCTGCGCTCAGGACTACAGATCCTGGCCGACCATCCACGGCTGTATCTGAATTCGGGCTGCCGCCCCAACACGGAGTGGCTGCGGATGCGCCGGGAGGTGCCCGCCGACCGGATGGACAAAACCGATCCACCAAAGGTGTGGACCTCCAAGGACGACGCCGTGACCTTGCCGAAATGGTTGGGAATCCCGGGTTTCCGTCACTCCATCGGCCTGGCTCGATGGTGGCATTTCAGCTTCGACCTGCTGTGGCTGATCAACGGTGCAGTGTTCTATGTGCTGTTGTTCAGCACTGGACAATGGCAGCGGATCGTGCCCCAGTCCTGGGACGTGTTCCCCAACGCGCTATCGACTGCGGTGCAGTATGCCTCGTTGAATTTTCCCGAGAACCACGGATTCGTCGCCTACAACGGGTTGCAGATGCTGGCCTACTTCATCACGGTGTTCATCGCCGCACCGTTGGCGTTCTTCACCGGCCTGCTACAGGCACCGGCGGTCGCTGCCCGGTTCGGCACCGGCCGGGGACCGCTCAACCGTCAGGTCGCCCGCACCTTGCATTTCGCGGTATGGCTGTGGATGGTGAGCTTCATCGCGATCCACGTCACCATGGTGTTCTTCACCGGCGCGGTGCGAAACCTCAACCACATGACTTTGGGTACCGACACCGGATCATACTGGGCTCTGGCGATATTCGGTCTTGCCGCCGCGGTGGTCATCGCGCTATGGGTGGCCGCCTCACCGGTGACAATCCGCTATCCCAGGATGGTCCAAACGGTCGGAAAATTCACCGTCGGTTGGGCGAAAGCCTGGATGGAACGCGTCCATCCACGGGCGTCGTACACCGAAAAGGACATCTCGCCCTACCTGTGGGCAAACGGCACTCTGCCTGACTCCGAGCGCTACCGCTGGTTACAGCAGGGAGGATGGTCGCAATACACGCTGCGAATCGACGGCCTGGTGGCCGATCCGATGGAGCTGTCCTACCGAGAACTGCTGGCACTGCCCAAACATGAGCAGATTACGCAGCACTACTGCATTCAGGGCTGGTCAGGGGTGGCCAAATGGGGCGGTGTCCGGATGGCCGACATCCTGACCATGGTGCACCCACTACCGCAGGCCAGATGGGTGGTGTTCTACTCGTTCGCCGACGGCGCCGAACCCGGTCACGGGCGGTACTACGACTGCCACCGCATCGAGCACATGCGCGAGCCGATGGCCTTGCTGGCGTACGAGATGAACGGGCAACCGCTAGGCGAGGCCCACGGCGCACCGCTACGTCTGCGCAACGAATTGGAGCTCGGGTTCAAACAAGTCAAGTGGATCGAGGCCATTGAATTGGTCGCGGATATCCGTGATGTCGGATGGGGACACGGCGGGTACAACGAGGATCACGAGTACTACGGCTACCGCATGCCGATCTGAATGTCTCGACGTGGGTGCGCGGCAGCCGCCGGCGGATATCGTGCGGCCGCTAGACGGTCACGCCCACTGCGAGCAGGAGAAGCGCCGCGACGAGCAGGATCACTCGCCGCCAGTGCAGCCGGTCCCAGAGCCGGGCTTCGTGACGGTCGACATCGGCGACCGTCGACCAGCGACCGATGCGGTTGTTGATCGGCACCATCAGCGTCACCGTCATCACGACAACGAGGGCCAACACCGCCGCCGCAGCCGCGATAAACCAGTTCTCCCAGGTGACGACCGCCGCCAGGATCAGCACGACCAGCGTCGAGATGTACCAGAACGGCATCGCCTTGCCCAGCACTCGACCGCTGTCGCTGCGGGCCTGGCGGAAACCGTCATCGGGCAGCCGTCCGATGGCGGGGTTGGTGAACGCCGCGACAGCGAACTCGACACCGACCAGCGGGCCGGTGATCAGCAGGGCAGCGACCTCGATGAATTCCCTCATAGTTCGAGGGTGCCGTTTATACTGACAGAAAACAAGGTACTGACGAATTTGTCAGCATACTCGGCGGCGGAGGAGTCATGGCCGTATCCAAGAAGGGTGTCAATGCGTGCCCGATCGACACCGCGCTGACCGTTGTCGACGGGCGCTGGAAGGGCACCATCCTGTGGCGGCTCCAGGACGGCCCGATGCGCACCGCGGAGTTGCGCCGCAGCATTCCCGATATCACCGAGCGCATGCTCATCCGTCACCTTCGGGAACTCGTCGACGACGGCATCATTGACCGCCACGATGCCGGCACCGTCCCGCCGTGCGTGCACTACTCGATTTCGGAGTACGGCATGACGCTCGCCCCGGTGCTGGAGAGCCTGTGCGAATGGGGCCGAAAGCACATGGCCCGCAGTTCCTCTCACTAGACGTTCAGTGAGTTGATCTCGCTGCGCGTTTGCTAAGCCCAGGAATTCACACCAGCGCCGCCGCGCCGATCAAACCCGCGTCGCCGCCGAGTTCGGCAGGCAGCACCTGCAGATCGCGCAGGTAGGCCAACCCTGCGTAGGACGCGAGCGACTCGCGGACGGGGTCGAACAGCAGTGCCCCGGACTTGGCCACCCCACCGCCGATGACGACGCGGTCCAGATCGCATACCGCCGCGACCGATGTGATCATCGCGGCCACGGCCTGCGCGCCGCGTCCAAAGGCCTGCAATGCGACCGCATCCCCGGCGCGGGCGGCCTCGGCCAGCTCCTTGGCATCGGCGTCTACGGGTGCATCCCAACCGTTTTCGCGGGCCCACTGCGCCATGCGCGGTCCCGCGGCGATGGTCTCGACACAGCCGCGGCCGCTGCAGCTGCACGGTCCGCCGTCGGGGTCGACGACGACGTGGCCGACGTGCCCGGCATTGCCGCTCCGTCCGTCGTAGGGTGCGCCATCGAGCACCAGTCCGCCGCCGACACCGGTCGACACCACCATTCCGAGCAGAAAGTCGGCGCCGCGGCCCGCGCCGCGCCACCGCTCCCCCAGCGTCATACACAATCCGTCACCGGCCAGCCGCACCGGCGCGCGAACGGTCGCCGACACCCGCTCGACGACCGGAAAGCACTGCCACGCAGTAATGTTGATCGGGCTGACCGAGCCCGTCGGCAGGTCGATCGGCCCGGCCGAGGCGATCCCGACACCGCGAACCCGGCCACCCGCGCGCGCCAGCGCAGCGATCAGCAGCGAATCCACCACTGCCCAAATCGCTTCGGCGTCACCATCGGGCGTCGGCAACTGGTGCCGGTGCACCAGCGTCCCAGTATCGTCGACGAGACCGACCGCGATCTTCGTGCCGCCGATATCGAGCGCGAGCGTGAGATCGTCCATCAGTGCCGGTGCGTGTTGTCGGGCTGACGAGGGTCGCCGGGATGCTCATAGCCCGGTGCGAGCCGCACGACGGCCGCGCACCGGGCGTCCAGCCAGAGCCGGAACGCGCGGCGTCGGGCGGCAGCGGTCAGATGCGCCGCGACATCGGTTTCATCGCGCAGGCGCAACGGGTTTCGCGCTCGGTACGACGCAACCTCGGCGTCGGTGGCGTGGACGGAAGCCGTCACGTCCGCGAACACTACGCGAGCCAAGGGGTCGGCAAGCACCGACGCCGCCACACTGCCGACCTCCATCCGCACGGCCATGTCGGGCAGCACCTCGGCCTCGGACGGCGCGCCGTCGGCGCTCAAACCGCGCGCCGCGGCCTCGGCCGCCACGACACGCTCGGCTACCAGAAGCTGGGTCAGCCACCTTCGCAACTGCCGGCCTTCGCTGGTGCCGGGCCGCGGAAGCGATGAGGCGACCCGCGATCCACGAAGCGACGCCTCGCGCGCGTCGACCTCGTCGATGCGCACCGGCATGCCCGCCACCGTCGCCGCGACGCCCGTCCAGGGATTCGAGTCGCTCACCGGACCGTCACCTTCACGGCCGGCGAGTACACCAGACGCCCGGCGGCGGCCAACCGGACCAGCGCCCACCATTGGCCGGGCTCGACCCATTCCGGCGGTGCGACGTCGAACCCGATCTCGACGGTTCCACGGGCGGACAACTCGACCCCGGATGCCGCCGGCCCCAACCACTCCCAGGTGCCCCACGGACTGATCAGATGCGCCTCGACCGCGACGTCGGCGTACGCGTCGGTGCCCACGGTTACCGCCAGCCGCGCCGACTCTCCGGCGACGACGTCGACGGGCTCCGGTCCAGAGACCAGCCGGAGCAGCGCGTCGTCCCCCGGCGCGTCGACCGCGACGACGCATACATCCTCGACCACTTGGCGCCACGAGGGTGGAATCGAGACATGCGCGCCCGTCAACGCCAGTTCTGCGCGCACCGGGTACAGTCCCGGCGCCGCACCGTCCGGCATGGTCACGCTCACACTGGTGTCCAGATACTCACCAGGCGGCAGCATGAACGGCAGCACGGCCGGTTCGACCGACCAGCCCGCCGGGCACAGCAACTGCACCCGACCGTGCAGTATCTCGTCGCTGCAGTCGCTGACCGCGGTGAGGCGGAGCTGCACCGACGCACCCGACGCCGTGACGTGCTGCGGGTACAGGTGGGCGACGGCGGGCAGGCCACCCAGGGGAGCCGGACCGCGGTTGTGCAGCCAGTAGCGTGCGTAGAGCGGTTGGGCTTCCTCGGCGTCGGGTGCCAGCACCGCGCGGTCGGCCTGCAGGGCCTGCGGCAAGTTGAACCGGGCCAGCGTGGTGGCGATCTCGAAGCCGTGCAACGACAACCCGTCCGGTGTCACCTCCTGCACGCGCGGCCGCTCGAGAAGGTCGACTCGAACAGCGGCCGAGACCCGACGCAGCCCGGAAGTAACCGTGACATCGGCTGCGGCCCCGGTGGTTTCGACCAGCCGCATCGCGACCCCATCGGACGGGTGAACCGAGCGGGCGCTACCGCCGGCCAACGGATTGCCGGCGGCCTTCAGCGCACCCAGTTGCACCGACCCGGCCGGTTCTATCTCCAGCAGCGAACCCGACGGCGGCAGTCCACCCGTCACCCCGGGCTCCTCGGTCACCGCCAGAAGCGGATGCGAGAACTCCGCGCTGCGGGCCGCAACATTCGCCGCCCGCCAGTCGCCTTCACCGGAGATCAGCGCGTAGTCGAAGGTGTGGGTCCAGTGCTGCAACTGAAAGTTCGACCCGTCCGGTGCGGTCCGCCGCGGGGGGTCGATCCAGGTGCCTGACGGCCATCCCGTACACGAGCGCATCAGCGAAAGATGCAGCGTGCCATCGGGTTCGACGGCGAACCCCGGCAACCCGCGGTTCAGCACCGCCACCGTGCGGTTCTCGAATGCGCCTGGCCCCGCGGGCACTGCCTGCTCGACGGTGATCTCCCGGTCGGCGAGGTCGTCGACCACGCCCGCCACCGCGTCGGTCAACGCCGACCCCGCGACGATCAGTACCGGCAGTACGCGCACGTTGCGCAGATCTGCGCTCGGCACCCACACGTCGGACAGCGCTGTGAGCGCCGGTACCCATACTCTGGCTGCTCCGGTCTCATTCAATTGCCGGACAAGCTCTTCGGTGTAGCTCGGATCGGCCGCGGCGAGAACCTCTGCCACGAACTGGTTCTGCTCGGGCCCACCGAGAGCGATTCGGGTGTCCGGGAGGTTGGAGTCGACGGCGAGGTCGCCGTAGCGCGGCTTGCCGGCGCCGCTGCAGGTCGCGGTGACGCCGGCCCGCACGAGCGCCACCATCAGCGGACGCGCCGTCGCGGAGGTCTCCTCGGTGGGCGTAACCACTTCGGCAACGGACACCGCGCGAAACCCGTCGCCCAAACGTATGCGCACCGTCGACGAGAGCCCGAACCAGCCGTAGGCCGGGTTGTCCAGCGTCCACGGATGCATCGCGGAATCGACCGCCGCCCGCTCTCCGAGCTCGTGCAGCAGCCCGAAGCCCCGCCCGATCACCGCGTCACCGACCTCGCTGACCGGCAGGGCACCCGGCACCGGGCACGGCCAGCGCAGGCGCAGCAGCCGGTCGGCACCGGCGAACTCGTCGATCGTGGTCCTGCACTCGACGCGCGCCACACCCTGCCACAGCGTGAGAGTCTGTGTGTAGCACAGAAGTCCGTCGATCGAACCGCGGATCACCATCCGCTCTCCGAGCGGTCCGCGGTAGGCCCGCACGGTGGCCGCGAACGCCGACGAGCAGACCACCGGCCCCTTCGGCAGCAGGTGCCAGGGCCCCTCCCCCGCCTCGGGGTGTGCCGGATACTCCTCGTACACCGCCAACTCGTTGCCGACCTTGCCCGGTGCGAGCAGCAAACGGCCCGAAGCGCATTCGGTCAACGACTCGACCGCCCCGCCCCGCGACGGGTCGACCCGCAACCGGTAATGCTCGTTGCCGATCTCGTTGCCACCGATCGGTTCCCAGCCGTGCGAGGCATCCGACTCCTCGAGTCGGTACGACTGCCAACCCAACGACGGCACGTCGCGGGCCAGCCAGCTGACTGTCCGCCCGCCGTGCTCGACGTGGGTGGGCAGCTGTGCGCCGCCGCAGTCGACGACACACACCGCGGCGGCCGGTCGCGCGAGACGGGCCGTGACGACCTCGGTGCGCTTGTGCGCCACGGTGTTCCACACCGCAACCGACCCCTCGATCGCACCGGACAACACGGCTAATGCGTTGTCACGGGCCGCACGGCCCAACTCCCACGCATCGCGCCAGCCGGTCAGCAGATCCAGGTACACCTGGTCGGATTCCGATCCGGTGATCGCGTCGTGGTGGGCACCGTAGGCCAACTGGACCCACGCCTTGGCCAGCGCCGCCTGTGGGTAGGTCGCACCGCCGAGAAGACAGGCGAACACCGCGAACTTCTCGGCGTCGAGCACGGCGTCCTCGGCGGCCCGGTTGGCCTGTTTGGTGTCGATGTAGGAGACGTCCTTGCCGGTGTAGATCGGGTTCATGTCGCGCGTCTGTGGCGACGGCTCGACGCCGCGCTCGGCCAGTTCGGCACGTACGGCGGCGAAGAACTCCTTCGGCAACGCGCAAACGAACCGTGGCCAGGTATAGCGGGCGTTCCAGTCGCGATGGATCGCGGTGATCCACTTGTTCGGCGGTGTGTAGTCGGTGCCGACCGGCAACAGCACGTTGCGGGTCGACGCCACCTTCTTCAACGACGTGAACAGCTTGAAGGTCTCGGCTTCGGCCGCCTCCAGCGTCGGTGCCGAATCCATCCACCAGCCCGCGGCATAGTGGGCGGGCATGTAGTGCGTCAGCAGCCCGCGCCCGGACGGTGCGATCCACTCGAACTCGCTGCCGAACTGCATCCGCTCGGGGTCGCCGCCGCCGGCCATCGGGCCCCACTGATGATGCGGGCCCCTGGCCCACGAACTCGACGTCAGCCCGGCATCGGCTGCCATGCCCGGAAACTGCGGGTCGTGGCCGAACGCGTCGAGCTGCCACGCCGTCGCCGGCTCGGAGCCGAGTACGTCGCGTTGAAAACCGATGCCGTGCACGAAGTTCCGGATCGTCGTCTCGGGGCTGGTGAGGTTGGTGTTGGGCTCGTTGTAGGTGCCGCCCATGATCTCGATGCGGCCGTCGGCGAGGAAGCGGCGCAGGTCGTCGCGGTCTTCGGGATGGGTGTCCCAGAACGGCTTGAGGTAGTCGACCTCGGCGAGCACGAACTTGTATTCGGGTTCGCGACGGGCCATTTCGAGGTGCGCGCTGACCAGGTCGAAGCCGTTGGTCTGTCGGCACCGGCCCGGCGGGTCCTCGCTCCACACACTGGTGTAGGCGGCTTGGGTGTTCCACCACACCGGGTCGTAGTGAAAGTGGCTGATCATGTACATCGTCCAGCCGGGTTCGGCGACCGTGAAGGTGAACGGTGTGATCCCGGCGCCGGTGACCACCCGCGCCGGCCGCTGTTCGCCGACGGCGGGTTCGGTCACCGCGACCGCGACCTCGACGATGCCGTCCGCGGCCACCGCACGGGCGTGGCCGGCCAGGCCGTCGCCGTCGACGCGCACCTCGCCCGCCCCGCCGGTGTAGCCGACCCGGACGATCTGCAGCGGCGCTTCGGCCGGCCCGACGAACAGATCCGTCGACTCCGCCGAAATGACCCGCACAACCAAACCCTACGTGCGGTTCGGTTCGAGCAGTCGCATTACGAGGCGCGGGAAACGTCGACCACCAGAGCGCGGTGATCTGAGATCGGCAGCAACGGCGCACAGCACCGCTGGACCCGCAGACCGCGGTCGTCGGTGACGATGTGATCGAGCTGCCGATCGGGCTCCTCGGCCGGGAAGGTCATTGCCGAGGCGAGCGGACGCAACCTCGTCCAGCGCCGGACCGGGCCTGGCGCCATGTTCAGATCGCCCATCAGGACTCGTGGTGCCGGGAACCCCCGCAGATCGCGCAACAGCCGCCGCAATTGCACCCGGTTCCACCCCGGCACGAACGACAGGTGCGTATTGGCGACGGTCAGCGGGCCCAGCGGAGTGTTCAGCTGCCCCACCATCGCCGCGCGCGGCTCCTCGTTGACGATCTGGACCCGGTTCGGCCCTGGCAGATACATCGGAAACGGCACCGGAATCCGCGGCAGCCGCACCACCTGCCACGACTCGGCGGGAAACCGGCTCAGCAGCGCGATGCCGTAGGCGGCGGTCCCCGGTTGCTCCTGGCCCGTCGCGGCCATCCAGGTGGCGCCCGGAGTGCCGGAGATCGCCGCAACGAAGCGGTGGCTCACCGCACCCATCGCCTCGGCGGCGACGGCGGTCAGGTCGGCCATGCCCGAGCGCGGCTGATCGAGGTCGACCTCCTGCAGCGCGAGGATGTCGGCGTCGAGTTCGCGCACGGACTCCACGAGCCGGTCTCGGTGCACCATGCCGTCGTGCACGCTGCGTCCGTGCAAGATGTTGAAGGTGGCCATCCGCATCTGCATGGGTACTAGCTACCCACAATGGCTGCTAGCCCATCAGTCGGCCCCAGGAGAGTAGTGCCCCAGCGAAACGACGATCTGCGCGACGCGCTCAAGCGAGCGGCGTCGGCTCTGCGCGCGCAAGGTCCCGAGTTCGCGCTGGCCGGCAGCTACGCGCTGTGGGTGTTCGGCGGTCCGGAACCCGTGCACGACGTCGACTTCGTGGTCGCCGAAACCGATACCGAGACAGCCGCGGCAACGTTGGCGGAGGCCGGCTTCCGCATCGAGCGCACACCTGAGGACTGGTTGTTCAAGGCGTGTGTCGAGGACGATTTCGTCATCGACGTCCTGCACCGGCTCAACGGTGTCCCGGTCGACAAGGATTCCATCCTGGCCGCGGACGAGTACGACGTGCTTGCCATCCGGATGCGTGTCCTGGAGCCCACCGACGTGCTGCGCGAGAAGCTCAACGCCCTCAACGAACACCACTGCGACTTCGCCGCGCTGTTGCCGGGCGTTCGGGCGGTGCGTGAACAGGTGGACTGGGGGCGGATCCGCGCGGACACCGCGGAAAACCCGTTCGCCGCGGCATTCCTGGTGCTCGCCGACCGTCTGGAACTCACCGGCTGAGGACCGAACGCCGCAGCCGCTGGGCGACCGTCTCGACCGCCCCGACCACTTCCGGCGGCTCGAGAACCTCGAAGTCAGCGCCCACCGTCGCGAAGTAGAGCACCATGCGTTCGGGGTCGTCGGCACCGGCGGTGACGATGCACGCGTCGGGGCCGTCGGGCTCGATCGTCGCCGATGCCGGCGAGAAGTGCTGCGCCAGAACACCTTCGGATGCCCGGAAGCGGACGCGCGCGACATACCGGTACGGCGAGCTGCTGATCGAGCGTCGCACGTAGGTCGCGGCGTCGGGCGCGTCGCGGGGCGCGAACGTGCTGCCCGCGGCCCGCACCTCGGACATCCGGTCCAGTCGCAGGCTGCGCCAGTCCTGTTTGTCGCGGTCGTAGGCCAGCAGATACCAGCGCCGCCCGGTGGTCACCAGTCGATAGGGCTCGAGGCGTCGGTGGGTTGAGTTGCCGCGGATGTCGACATAGTCGATGGTGACGTGTTCGTGGTCGCGGCAGGCGCGGGCCAGCGTCATCAACAGCTGGGGTTCGACGGGTGCATCGGCGGACCGCGCGGTCAGCGTGACGGTCGAATCGTGCACCGCCGCCACCTGAGACCGGAGCCGCGACGGCATCACCTGGTCGAGCTTGCTCAGCGCCCGCAAGGCGGATTCGCCGACGCCCGCCACCGTCCCGCCCGCCGCCAAGCGCAGGCAGACCGCCATCGCCACGGCCTCGTCGGGGTCTAGGAGCAGCGGGGGTAGCGCCGCACCCGCCCCGAGTTGGTAACCGCCGCCGTGGCCCTTGCTGGCGTGCACGGGGTAGCCGAGGTCGCGCAGCCGTTCCACGTCGCGCCGCACGCTGCGGGTGGTCACAGAAAGCCGCTCGGCGAGCTCGTCGCTGGTCCACACCCGACGCGACTGCAGCAGCCCGAGCAGCGCCAGCACCCTGCCGGTGGTTTCGGCCATGTTCAGAGCCTGCCACAGTCATAGGACTGAAACAGTCCTATAACCCTGTCAGACTGATCGTATGGGCATCCAGATCACCGACGAACTGGCCGAGCAGGCCGACTTTCATTGGACACACTCCCTGCGCCCCAGGTTCGAGGGACTGACCGACGACGAGTACTTCTGGCAGCCGGTGCCCGACGGCTGGACCGTGCACCCAGACGGTTCGATCGATTTCGCCTATCCCGCACCCGAACCGGCACCGTTCACCACGATCGCCTGGCGCCTCGCCCACGTCATCGTCGGCGTGTTCGCGATGCGCAACCACAGCCATTTCGGCGCGCCGCCCGCCGACTACCAGTCGTGGCCCTACGCCAGGGATGCCGCGACCGCGCTCAGACAGCTCGACGAGCAGTACGGCACCTGGATCGACGGTGTGCGCGCATTGTCCGACGATGAGCTGAACCGGCCGTGCGGTGCCGCCGAAGGCCCCTACGCCGATCGCCCGCTCATCACGCTGGTACTCCACATCAACCGCGAGTTCATCCACCACGGCGCCGAAATAGCTTGTATTCGCGACCTTTACGCCCACACCACCCCGAAGGGAAATTGAGTATGCCTGCAATGCCCCCACCCGTCGCCGACGAACGCGAGGGTCTGCGTGAGTATCTCGCCGCGCAGCAGTATGCGTTCCACGCCGTCGCGTTCGGGTTGACCGACGAACAGGCGCGGTCGGCCCCGTCGGTCAGCGCTCTGTCGATCGGCGGCTTGATCAAACACGTCACCAACTGCCAGCGCGGCTGGATGGAGCGGGTCGCGGCGGCGCCGGAGATGACCGAGAACGACAAGCACCCGATGGAAGCCCAGCAGAACGACTATCGCGACGAATTCGTCATGCGCGAGGACGAGACCCTCGCCGAAATCCTCGCCCGGTTCGACGAGCAGAACGCCGAGACCCTCCGGTTGATCGACACCGTGGATCTCGGCGTCGCGGTACCGATTCCGCAGCACGTCCCGTGGTTTCCGAAGGACGTTGCGGCGTGGTCGGCGCGCTGGGTGATCTTCCACCTGATCGAAGAGCTGGCCCGGCACGCCGGACAGGCCGATATCATCCGCGAAACCATCGACGGTGCAACGCTTTACGAGCTGGTGGCCGGGCTCGAGGACTGGGCTCCGACACCGTGGCTGACGCCGTGGGGCAAGGCGCCGGTGAACGGGCAGGTGTAGAAAACTCGGTATGCAGGTACGTAGCGGCACCGCCGACTGCGGGGACGTCGAACTGTTCTACGAGGACCTCGGCGACCCGCGCAATCCGCCGGTGCTGCTCATCATGGGTGTCGGCGCGCAGTTGCCGATGTGGCCGGACGGGTTCTGCGCACGGTTGGTCGGACACGGTCACCGGGTGATCCGGTTCGACCACCGCGACACGGGCCTTTCGACGAAGCTCGACGGTCAGCGCGCCGACGGTTCGGTGTATCCGCGGGTGCTGCGGTATCTGCTCGGCCGCGGCAGTCCGGTCCCGTACACGCTCGTCGACCTCGCCGAGGACGTCCGCGGCCTGCTCGATCACCTCGGCATCGCCCGTGCGCACATCGTCGGGGCGTCGATGGGCGGGATGATCGCCCAGATACTCGCGGGCCGCCATCCCGAGCGGGTGCGGTCGCTCGGGTTGGTGATGACCAGTGCGGGCACACCGTTCTCCTCGGTGCCCACGCTGCGGGTGATCCGACTGGCATTCGGCGCGCCGGCCAGGGATGCGCCCATAGAGCAGCGACTGGCACACGAGGTGCGCAACATCGCGATCATCAACGGGCCGAACTTTCTGCCGCCGGTTGAACAATTGCACCGACGGGTGCGCGAGCTGCGGGCGCGCAGCGATTATCCGCAGGGCATGCTGCGTCAGTTCGACGCGATACTCGGCACCGGAAGCCTGCTGCGCTACACCCGGCGCATCAGCGCGCCGACCGTCGTCGTCCACGGCTCGAAAGACCCGATGGTGCGTCCGCGCAACGGCCGCAACGTCGCCAAAGCCGTCGACGGCGCACGCTATGTCGTCGTCGACGGGATGGGCCATGACCTCCCCGAGCCGGTGTGGGGTCCGGTCGTCGGGGCGCTGACGGAGAACTTCGCTATCGCAGCACCTGACTGACGGCGTGTTCGACGACCGCATCGAGGTCGGTGCCCAGCCGGCCCGACAGCCACTGCTGGGCCAGTTCGGCCATCGCGCCGGTGTACATCGCCGCGCCGACCTGGGCTGCGACCGAATCGGCCTCCGGTTGCAGCCGCGAGCCCTCGGTCAGCACGCCTTCGCGCAGCAGATCCTGCGTCGCGGCCCGACGCGCCGCCAACACCGGGTTCGATCGCGCGTCGGTGAACAGCACCCGGCCGCGGCGGGGATCCTCGGAACTGAAGCCGAGCACCGCGGCGATACCCGCACGCGTCCTGGCCCGCAACGAATTGCCCGCCCGCGACATCGCGGCCTCGACCGCCTCGGCCAACTGGGCGCTCACCTGGTCGTACACCGCACCAAGCAGATCGTCGACGTCGGCGAAGCTCTCGTAGAAGTACCGCGTGTTCAGTCCGCCTGCCCGGCACACCGAGCGCACCGACACCGCGGTCTCGCCACCCTCACCAAACAGCCGAAAGGCGGCGTCGATCAACTGCGCGCGGCGCTCTGCGCGGCGGTCCGTCAGCGGCACGCCGGCCCATCGGGTGGGACTCGACACCGCTTCAGCGTAGGCCGATGACCGTCGACTCTGGTCACATACGTGACCAAAATGTATTCTGGCTACAGCCGTGACCAGAGTTCGGGATTCGAGGAGCCGACGTGATTCTGCTGCCACACCAGTTCATCGGGGAGTTCCTCAATCAGCGCTTCGACAAGGACGTCCGACGCAACTACTTCCGCGGTATGGAGTTCGCGGCGCCGGTGGGCGACCCGGGGTGGTTCGGCCCGGGCAGCGCCGTCTGGCATGTGCACTCACACATGCAGGCGCTGATCTTCGGTCTGCAGTGCGCGGCGTTCATGGAACGACTCGACCCCTCGATCTACTGGATGGGCATGCACCACTCGCGGCTGGTCAAGCGCGACGAGCAGGGCGTCGGCCGGCCCGAGATCGATCCGAAGGGTGCGGCGGTACGCCTCGGCCACTCGATCGCATTTTTCATCGGCACGGCCTACGGGTCCACCGAGACCGCCGAGCGACTGGCACACGCGGTGCGGTCGATGCATCACACCATCAAGGGCACGCGGCCGGACGGTGCCCGTTATGACGCCGACGACCCGGACTGGCTGCGGTGGAACTACGCCACCGTGGTCTGGGGCCTGGCCACCGCACACGAGCTTTACCATCCGAACCCGTTGCGCGGCAAGAAGATCGATCGCTACTACCGGGAGTTCGTGCGGGTCGGTCATGCACTGGGCGGAACCGACCTGCCGGAGACCAAGGCCGAGGTCGCCGAGTGCCTTCAGTCCTACTTGCCGCGACTGGCCGTGACACACGGTACGGCGGTGGCAACGGGCCCGGGATTGCCGTTGGCGCAGAGCGCGATCAACTGGGCCATCCGCGACACCATGCCGCGCTGGGCCAAACAGCTGATCCAGCACAAGGACCCCAACATCGTCGAGTGCACCGCCCGGCGAGCCACCGTCTGGTCGGTGATCAACGGCCTGCACCTGGCCCAGGGGCCGATTCCGGAGTTCCGGCAGGCGCAGGCCAGGGTCGCGGCGGGCACCGACGTGCCGCATACGCTGCCGACGTACCAGCCCGGCGACGACCCGGTGCGTACGCGCGACGAGGTCGAGCGCAGTTTCGCCGAAGCCTGAGAGCAAACCAGCCCACTGTGAGCCCGTCCACAGCTTTTCGCGGCCCAGGGTCGATTTTGAGACACTGCAGACTATGAGTGCCACGCGAAAGACGCAGCACCGCGACGGAGCCAGGCTGGACCGGGTCCCGCTGCCCATCGAGGCTGCTCGCGTCGGGGCAACGGGTTGGCAGGTAACCCGCACCGGCGCGCGGGTCGTCTCGACGATCACCGGTCGCGGTTCGCTTCAGCAGAAGATCATCAAGCAGATCCCGCAGACGTTCGCCGACCTGGGACCCACCTACGTCAAGTTCGGGCAGATCATCGCGTCGAGTCCAGGCGCCTTCGGCGAGCAACTGTCGAAAGAGTTTCGCAGCCTGCTCGACCGTGTACCGCCCGCGGACCCCAAAGAGGTGCACAAACTGTTCGTCGAGGATCTCGGCGACGAACCCGCGAACCTGTTCAAGAGCTTCGACGAGACGCCGTTCGCGTCCGCCTCGATCGCGCAAGTGCACTACGCGACGCTGCACAGCGGCGAGGAGGTAGTCGTCAAGATCCAGCGCCCCGGCATCCGCCGACGGGTCGCCGCGGACCTGCAGATCCTCAAGCGGGGCGCGCGCCTGGTGGAGTTCGCCAAACTCGGTCAGCGCCTCAGCGCGCAGGACGTCGTCGCCGACTTCGCCGACAACCTCGCCGAGGAGCTCGATTTCCGGCTCGAGGCGCAGTCGATGGATGCGTGGGTGTCGCATATGCACGCCTCCCCGCTGGGGGAGAACATCCGTGTGCCGCAGGTCTACTGGGACCTCACCAGCGAGCGGGTGCTGACCATGGAACGCATCCAGGGCACCCGCATCGACGACGTGAAAGCCATCCGCCAGAAGGGTTTCGACGGCACCGAGCTGGTGAAGGCCCTGCTGTTCAGCGTGTTCGAAGGCGGTCTGCGCCACGGCCTGTTCCACGGCGACCTGCACGCCGGCAACCTCTATGTCGACGACGACGGCAAGATCGTGTTCTTCGACTTCGGCATCATGGGCCGCATCGACCCGCGCACCCGCTGGCTGCTGAGGGAACTGGTGTACGCGCTGCTGGTGAAGAAGGACCACGCCTCGGCCGGCAAGATAGTCGTGCTGATGGGCGCGGTCGGCACCATGAAGCCCGAGGCGCAGGCCGCCAAGGACCTGGAGAAGTTCGCGACGCCGCTGACGATGTCGACGCTGGGCGACATGAGTTACGCCGAGCTCGGCAAGCAGCTGTCCACGCTGGCCGACGCCTACGACGTCAAGCTGCCGCGCGAACTGGTGCTGATCGGTAAACAGTTCCTCTACGTGGAGCGCTATATGAAGCTGCTCGCGCCGAAGTGGCAGATGATGTCGGATCCGCAGCTGACCGGCTATTTCGCCAACTTCATGGTCGAGGTCAGCAGGGAACACTCCGAAGAGCTCGAGGCGTAGTGCAGATCAGAAGCGGCACCGCCAGATCCGGCGAGCTCGACATCCACTACGAGGACATGGGTGACCCGAACGATCCTGCGGTGCTGCTCATCATGGGCCTCGGCGCTCAACTCGTGTTGTGGCGCAAGGACTTCTGCGAGAAGCTGGTCAACCAGGGCCTGCGGGTCATCCGCTACGACAACCGCGACGTCGGCCTGTCGTCCAAGCTCACCGGGCTACACAGCGGCACCGCGCTGCCGCCGCGGATGCTTCGCTCGCTGGTCGGGCTGCGCAGCCCGGCGGGCTACACGCTCGAGGACATGGCCGACGACGCCGCCGCGCTAACCGACCACCTGAACATCGACCGGGCTCACATCGTCGGCGCGTCGATGGGCGGCATGATCGCCCAGGTGTTCGCGGCCCGGCACAAGCCGCGCACCCAGACGCTGGCGGTCATCTTCTCGAGCAACAACCAAGCGCTGCTGCCGCCGCCCGGCCCGCGGCAGCTGCTCGCGATACTGCAGCGGCCCAAAGACGCCACGCGCGAGGCCATTATCGAGAACGCGATCAGGGTCAGCAAAATCATCGGCAGCCCGGGCTATCCGGCATCGCAGGAGCGGCTGCGCGCCGACGCGATCGAGGGTTACGACCGCTCCTACTATCCAGCGGGCATCGGACGCCAATTCGCCGCGATCCTGGGCAGCGGCAGCCTGCGCGGCTACGACCGCGAGATCACCGCGCCGACGGTGGTCCTGCACGGTAAGGCCGACAAACTGATGCGCCCGTCCGGCGGGCGCGCCATCGCCAGGGCGATCAAGGACGCCCGGCTGGTGCTGTTCGACGGTATGGGGCACGAGCTGCCCGAACCGCTGTGGGACGACATCATCGGCGAGCTCAAAACAAACTTCGCCGCCGCAATTTAACGCTCCCGCAAACTCCCCAAACTCGCCAGAAGTGGAGAGTCGGGTTCACGGCGCGTACATTCGGACCGAGTGCTTCGGGGCTTGAAGTAACACAGGCGACGCGAGGTTGATCCGCCCATGAAAGGCACCACGAATGGCCGCAACGCGCAATTTGACACCGCATTTCGCAGATGTCCAAGCCCACTACGACTTGTCGGACGAGTTCTTCAAGCTCTGGCTGGACCCGACCCAGACCTACAGCTGCGCCTATTTCGAACGCGATGACATGACGCTCGAACAGGCCCAGCGGGCCAAGGTCGACCTCGCGCTGGGCAAACTCGGTCTCGAACCGGGGATGACGCTGCTCGACGTCGGTTGCGGCTGGGGTTCGACGATGCTGCGGGCCATCGAGAAATACGACGTCAACGTCATCGGCCTGACGCTGAGCGAGAACCAGCACGCCTTTGTCGAAAGCCAGTTCGCCGCGTCGGACAGTCCGCGGTCGAAGCGCGTGCTGCTGCAGGGGTGGGAGCAGTTCGATGAGCCCGTCGACCGGATCGTTTCGATCGGTGCGTTCGAGCATTTCGGCCGGGACCGTTGGGACGACTTCTTCGCCATGGCCCATCGGGCGCTGCCCGACGACGGCGTGATGCTGTTGCACACGATCACGGCGCTCACGCTGCCGCAGATGGCCGAGCGGGGGATGCCCCTGACGTTCTCGGTGGCCCGGTTCGTCAAGTTCATCCTCACCGAGATCTTCCCCGGCGGTTACCTGCCGACGATCGAACTGGTCGGCGAGCATGCCGGGCACGCCGGCTTCGAGCTGGCCCGGCGCCAGAGCCTCCAACCCCACTACGCGCGCACGCTGGACTGCTGGACGGAGGCGCTGCAAGCCCATCAGGAGCAGGCGATCGCCATCCAGTCGCAAGAGGTCTACGACCGCTACATGCACTATCTGACCGGTTGCGCGCACGGCTTCCGCGTCGGCTATATCGACGTGAACCAGTTCACGCTGCAGAAGTAGCCTGTTCCCGAGCAAATTGCCGCCCGATTGACGGCCCGGCGAATTAGGGTCTGCCCCCGCCGAACGCTAGTCTGTCGACCAGATCATCACGTGACGAAGCGCAGGTGAGCGTCACGTCTTCGGAAAGGCCAAGCAGGGGAACTATGTCTGACAACTCAACCGGCACGAAGGATATGCGGCCTCACTTCGAGGACATCCAGGCGCATTACGACCTGTCGGACGACTTCTTCGGCGTCTTCCAGGATCCGACGCGCAAATACAGCTGCGCGTACTTCACCGGACCGAATGTCACGCTGTCCGAGGCGCAGGTCGCCAACGTCGATCAGCATCTCGACAAGCTTGAGCTCAAGCCCGGCATGACCTTGCTGGAGGTCGGCTGCGGGTGGGGCCTGACGCTGCAGCGCGCGATGGAGAAGTACGACGTCAACGTCATCGGTCTGACCCTGTCGAAGAACCAGCAGGCGTACTGCAACCAGCTGCTGGGCAAGCTCGACACCGAACGCACCTTCGACGTGCGGCTCGAGGGCTGGGAACAGTTCCACTCGCCCGTCGACCGCATCGTCTCGATCGAGGCGTTTGAGCATTTCGGCTTCGAGCGCTACGACGAATTCTTCAAGACGTGCTTCGACATCCTGCCCGAGGACGGCCGGATGACCATCCAGAGCAGCGTGGGTTACCACCCGTACGACCTGGCGGAGCGCGGTAAGAAGCTGACCTTCGAGATGGCCCGCTTCATCAAGTTCATGATCACCGAGATCTTCCCGGGCGGCCGGCTGCCGACCACCCAGATGATGATCGAGCACGGCGAGAAGGCCGGCTTCCAGGTGCCCGAGGCCATCTCGCTGCGCAACCACTACATCAAGACATTGGGCATCTGGGCCGACCGCCTCGAGCGCAACAAGGACGCTGCGGTCGCGGCCGCCGGCGAGGAGAACTACGACCGCTACATGAAGTACCTCAAGGGTTGCCAGTGGTACTTCATCGACGAGGGCATCGACGTCAGCCTGGTCACGTACCTGAAGTCGGGCGCGGCGGCCTGAGGCTGACCAGCAGTCGAGAAATAGGGAAACACCGGATTCCATCAGCCTGACGAATCGCTACCGTTCGATAGATGAGCGGGAGCGGGGAATCCGCGTGCTACCTGGCCGAGTGGTACCTGCCTGAGCTCACCGAGCAATCCGTCGACGACCTGGTCGCCCGTCTCGATGCTGCGGCAGCCGTCGCCACCGGCGAGGGCACCCCGGTCGAATTGCTGGTCACGGTGTCGGTCCCCAGCGACGAGGTGCTCTACGGCATCTTCGGCGCCGGCTCACAAGAGATTGTCTCCCGGACGTGCATCGCTGCCGGCGCCCCCCATCAGCGGCTCTCCGCCCAGGTCGGCACCCGAATCCGGCGCCGCCATCGGTGACGCGGGCCAAGCACCTCCCGTAGCGGCACATTCGCGCAGCCACACCTGTGGGGCTCGGCGGCAACGAGTATTCTCGATTTGCTGTCGATGAGGGGTGTGGTCATTGGTTTCCGGCGTAATCGAACGTCCGGCGGAATTCCGGGCGGTGTCCGATTTCCTGAGTTCGGTCGCCGAAGCCCCCTGCGGACTGGTCATCGAGGGCGAATCCGGAGTCGGCAAGACCACCCTGTGGCTGGCCGGTATCGCCGCGGCGCGCGACCGTGGCTTCTGCGTGTTGACGGCGCGGGCGGGGCAAGCCGAGACGGCTCTGGCGTATGCGGCGGTCGCCGACCTCCTGGGTGACATCGCTCTGGAGGTTCTCGTCGACCTGCCGGAGGTTCAACGCCTCGCCGTCGACCGGGTGCTGCTGCGCGCCGACGGCGACGGCCCACCGACAGATCCGGGTGCGGTCGCGGCGGCGCTCGCGACGGCCATCGAGCGGCTCTGCGCCGACCGGCCGGTGCTGGTGGCGCTCGACGACGTCCAGTGGCTCGACCCGTCCAGCCACGCCGTGATCACGATCGCCGCGAGACGGTTGAGGGGACCGGTCGGCATGCTGCTCACCGAACGCACCGAGCATGGCGGTGCCGACGCGCCGACTTGGCTGCAGCTGGGCAGCTCGGGCGAGGTGGGCCGGGTACACGTCGGCCCGCTGAGCCTCGGCGGGTTGCATGCTTTGATCGCCGCGCGGCTCGGCCGGTCGTTCGCTCGCCCGACACTGGTCCGGATCGCCGAGATCTCCGGCGGTAACCCGTTCTATGCCCTCGAACTGGCCCGGGCCGTCGAGGCGGGTGGTTCGCGGTCGGTGTTGCCCGCCACGCTCGCGGAGTTGATGCGACGGCGAATCGGCAGGCTCGACTCCGAAACCCAGATCCTGCTGTTGGCCGCCGCATGCGAAGCGGCGCCGACCGTCGGCCTCCTCGCGCGCGTCACGGGCAACACCGTCGAGCGCACCGCCGAACTGCTCGCCGACGCCAGGGCCAAGGGCATCCTGACGATCACCGGGGACGGTGACGGACGCGGTACGGCAGACAAGATCGCGTTCGGCCACCCGCTGTTGGCGCGCAGCGTCTACAGCGACGCCAAACCCGGTGAGCGACGTGCCATGCACCGGTCCATGGCCGAAGCGGTGGTGCTCGCCGAGTCGAGGGCGCGACATATGGCGCTGGCCGCCGCCAAGGCCGATCCGGCGACCCTGGAGGCACTCGACGTCGCCGCCGAAGCGGCTTGTGACCGCGGCGCGCCCGCCGCCGCCGCCGAATTGCTCGAATTCGCAATCGGTCTCGGCGGAGACAGCCCGGCGCGACGGATCCGGGCCGCCGACCATCACCTGCACGCCGGGGACCTCGAACGCGCGCACGCCCTGCTCGACGGGCTGACGGAACGCGTGCCCCGCGGTGTGGACCGCGCGATGGCGCTGAACCTGTTGGCCGCCATGCGAATTCATAACAACGGCTTCACCGACGCCGTTGGCCTGCTCACAGAGGCGCTCGACAACGACGAGGGCAACCGCGAGGTCCGTGTCCGCACGCTGCTGTTGCTGGCCTACGCGTGTCTCAACATCGGAGACTTCGGGACCGCGATGCAGAACGCCGAACGGGCCGCGGCCTACGCGGAAGACGTCGGAATCGACGATCTCACGAGCCAGGTGCTGGCGGTGCGGACGAGCATCGCCTATATGTGCGGGCACGGCGTCGATTGGGCCCAGATGCGCCGGGCCCTGGCATTGCAGGACCTGAACAGCGAGGCGCCGATCGCGTTTCGCGCCAAGGCAAACAACGCCCTGCTGTTGGCGTGGGTCGGGCGGTTGGATGAGGCTACCGAACAGTTGGCGCTCGTGCGCCAGGGATGCGTCGAGCGGGGCGCTGAAACAGATCTCGTTTTCGTCGCGGTGTTCAGCGCATTGAACGAGATCTGGCGCGGCCGCTACGACGAGGCCACCCGCATCGCCGAGGAGACCGTCCAGCGGGCCCAACAACTCGGCGGCGAATACCTGCGGGTCGTCGCCAAGACCATGCAGTCCGCGGTCGCGGCGTATGCGGGCAGGCAGGACGAAACTCGCGAAGTCGCGACCAAGGCGGTCGATCTCGCGCAACGGTGCGGGTCCCCGCGGCTGGCGGACTGGGCGGCGATCAACCTGGCCTTCCTGGAGGTATCGCTGGGCAACTACGAGCAGGCCATGCGGGTGTTGCAGCCCATGGTGGACCGCTTCCCGTTCCTGCCGGGCACGGAGATCATCACCGTCGGATACCTGCCCGACGCGATCGAGGCGATGATCGCGCTCGGTCGCGCCGCGGAGACCGAGCCGATGATCGCCGCGCTGGAAAGCAACGGACGCCTGCTGGATCGGCCCTGGATGCTGGCCATGGGCGCGCGGTGCCGAAGCCTGCGGCTCGCCTCGGACGGCGACATCGATGCGGGCGCCGAGATGGCGAAGCTCGCGTTGACGCATCACGAGCGGCTTCCGATGCCCTTCGAGCGGGCCCGAACCCTGTTGTTGCTCGGTCAGATCCAGCGCCGTCAGCGGCAGAAGGAACTGGCGCGCACGACGATGCTCGAGGCGTTGCACGTGTTCGAAACATTGGGCACCCCGCTGTGGGCGCAACGGGCGCGCGCCGAGATCGCCCGGGCGAGCACGTCAGGTGCCGGGCGCAAGGGCCTGACGCCGTCGGAACACCGGGTCGCTGAACTCGCGGCGACGGGGATGACGACCAAGGACGTGGCCACCGCGCTGTTCATCAGCCCCAAGACGGTCGAGACGAACTTGTCGCGCATCTACCGCAAGCTCGGGATCAGGTCACGCGCCGAATTGGGGCGCGTCTACGGCGGCGGCCTTTGACCTACTCGGCACCGGAGGTTTCGCGTCGGACGTAGTCCATGAGCGTCCCGCACGCGTCGGCCGGCTCGAAGCCCACCGAGTGGATCTTGGCGAGATCGAGAACGCTGTTGAGTGGCCGAGGCGCAACAGGTTTCGAAGCGTCGGCAAAATATTCAGCGGTGGACACATCCGTTATGCGACCCGGGTCGTGGCCGGCCAATTCGAATGTCCGCCGCGCGACCTCGGCCCACGACATCGCCGACCCCGACCCGGTGACGTTGTACGTGCCGTACGGCGCACGCGTTTCGATCAAGTGGCGGATCGCTCTGGCGATCTCCGAGGTGAAGGTCGGCCGACCGTGTTGGTCGTTCACGACAGCTGGGTTCACACCTCGAGCGGCGAGAGACAGCATGGTGCGCACGAAGTTTCGGCCGTCGCCGATCACCCACGACGTCCGGACGACGTAGTGCCGATCAACGGTGCCCACGATCTGGTCGCCGGCGGCTTTGGTCTGCCCGTACACGCCGAGCGGCGAGACGGGGTCGTCCTCGCGATAGGGCTTCGGGGCCTGGCCGTCGAAGACGTAGTCGCTGGAGATGTGCACCAACGTGATGCCGTGCTCGGCGGCGGTACGCGCCAGCGCGGCCACACCCGCGACGTTAGCGGCCCACGCCGCCGCGCGTCCTTCGTCGGTCTCGGCCGAATCCACCCCTGTGTAGGCGGCAGCGTTGATGATCGTCTCGTAATCGCCCCAGCGACGCGATGTCTCGATGTTCCCGGCGGTGAGGTCGATGTCCGCGCGTTCGGCGAACTCGACTCCGCTTGTGTCGGAGTATGTTTCGCGCAATGCCCGGCCCAGTTGTCCGCCGGCGCCGAGCACAAGGGTCTTGCGCGGTGAAACGGGTCTTAACTCGGTCAGGCGGGGGTTCTCGCGGTCCTTCGCAGACAGCGCCGCACGCTCCAACGGGATGGGCCAGTCGATGGCGACGGTCTCGTCGGCGAGGTTGAGCGACGTGTACTCGGCCTCAGGTGAATAGTGGTCGTTGACCAGGTAGATGTAGGCGGTGTTCGGTTCCAGGGTCTGGAATGCGTTGCCGACACCTCGAGGGACGAAAACCGCTCGGGACGGGTCGATCTCGGCGGTGAAGGTGGCGCCGAAGCTGGGGCCGGCACGCAGGTCGACCCAGGCCCCGAAGATGCGCCCGGTGGCGACGGAGACGAACTTGTCCCACGGCTCGGCATGGATGCCGCGCGTAGTACCCGCGGTCTCGTTGAGCGACACGTTGTTCTGCACGGGCTTGAAGTCGGGCAGCCCGAGCGAAACCATCTTCTCCCGTTGCCAGTTCTCCTTGAACCACCCGCGGTTGTCCCCGTGCACGGGCAGCTGCCAGACAACCAAACCGGGTATGGGAGTCGCGTCGGCGCGCAGGGATTTACCGAACTCAGTCACTTTTCGTGGGCTCTCTTCACTGACCCAGCCTGGCGTAGAAGCTCTCGGTGGCGTCCTTGGCAGGCGACCACCAGTCTTCGTGATCGCGGTACCACTGAATTGTTGCGGCCAAACCCTCTGCGAAATCACGGTATTGGGGCTGCCACCCGAGTTCGTCGCGCAGCTTGGTGGAGTCGATGGCATACCGCAGGTCGTGACCCGCTCGATCGGTGACGTGGTCGTAGGCGTCGGCGGGCCGGCCCATCAGCTCCAGGATCAGTTCGACGACCGTCTTGTTGTCTTTCTCGCCGTCCGCGCCGATCAGGTAGGTCTCGCCGATCCGGCCGGCGTCCAGGATGGTCAGCACCGCCGACGAGTGGTCGTCGGCGTGAATCCAGTCCCGCACGTTGCGACCCTCGCCGTAGAGCTTGGGCCGAATTCCGCGCAGCACGTTGGTGATCTGTCGCGGGATGAACTTCTCGACGTGCTGGTAAGGGCCGTAGTTGTTGGAGCAGTTCGAGATCGTCGCTGCCAGGCCGAAGGAGCGAACCCATGCCCGCACCAACAGATCACTGCCCGCTTTCGTCGACGAGTAGGGCGAGGACGGGTTGTACGGTGTTTCCTCGGTGAACCGGGCCGGGTCGTCGAGCGCCAGGTCTCCGTACACCTCGTCGGTCGAGATGTGGTGTAAGCGCGTACCGTGTCGGCGCGCTGCCTCGAGCAGGGTGAAGGTGCCGGCGAGGTTGGTGTGCAGGAACGGCTGCGGGTCGTCGAGCGAGTTGTCGTTGTGCGATTCGGCCGCGTAGTGCACGACCGCGTCGGCCGAAGCGAACAACTCGTCGACGAGCGGTGCGTCTGCGATGTCGCCGTGCACGAACGTCAGCCGGTCGTCGGGCAATCCGGCCAGTGACGCGCGGTTTCCGGCGTAGGTCAGTTTGTCCAGCACGGTGACGTGGTGGTCGGTGTGTTCGATGACGTAGCGCACGAAGTTCGACCCGATGAAACCCGCTCCGCCGGTGACGAGGAGTCGCGACATCAGCGTCCTCTCTCCAACAGGTTCAACAGGTAAGTGCCGTAGCCCGACTTCACCAACGGCTCAGCGCGTCTCCGTAATTCGTCATCGCTGAGCCACCCCTGCGCCCAGGCGATCTCCTCGGGAGCTCCGATCTTCAGACCGGTGCGCCGCTCCATCGTGCGCACATATTCGGCGGCATCGGTCATCTGGTCGAAGGTGCCGGTGTCCAACCACGCGGTTCCGCGGGGCAGCACGTGCACCTGTAACCGGGCGCGCTCCAGGTAACAGCGGTTGACGTCGGTGATCTCGTACTCGCCACGGGCGCTTGGCTTCAGGTCCCGTGCGATCTCGACCACGTCGTTGTCGTAGAAGTACAGACCCGGCACGACGTAGTTGCTCTTGGGCCGGTCGGGCTTCTCCTCCAGCGATATCGCCAGACCGCTGCCGTCGAACTCGATCACCCCGTATGCGCTGGGCTCGGCGACCCAGTAGGCGAAGATCGCGCCGCCCTCGATGGCGGTGAAGCGCTTGAGCTGGCTACCCAAGCCGGGCCCGTACAACAGGTTGTCGCCGAGCACGAGGGAGACGTTGTCGGTGCCGATGAACGACTCGCCGATCGTGAACGCCTGCGCGAGCCCGTCCGGCGACGGCTGCTGGGCGTAGGTGATCGACACACCGAAACGCGACCCGTCACCCAGCAGGCGTTCGAAGCCCTCCGCGTCGTGCGGGGTAGTGATCACCAGGATGTCCCGGATGCCCGCCAGCATCAGCGTCGACAGCGGGTAGTACACCATCGGCTTGTCGTAGACGGGCACCAGTTGCTTCGACACGCCCAGCGTTATCGGGTGCAGACGGGTGCCGCTCCCGCCGGCCAAGATAATGCCCCTCACGGGCCCAATCGTGACACACAGCGAATTTGCGCCCGCAGAGACACGATGGTCCCCGCGGTCACCACGACGCCCGCGACGCGCTACCGGCGCGCGTCAGGCGGCGGCCGGCTCGGAGTTCTTCTGTTCCGAACTCTCGGCTCCCGCCGGGCCGGCTCCCGCCGGGCCGCTGGGGGCCTCGGGGCTCTCGACGGGTTCGGGCTTCGCCGTGGGGTCGGCTTCGCCCGCGCCGACACCACTGGTCGTCGAGCTTTCGGCCGGTTTGTTCGGCGAGAAGTTCAACGACGCGCTGCGGTTGTTCGCGTCAAGCCTGTTCTGCGCGGGATTCAGGGTCCCGGTGGGTTTCGTGGTTTCCGGTTCCTTCTTGACGTCCGGCTTCGTGCCGACCACGACGGCGCTCTCGTTGCCCGTGGCGGGCTCTTGGCCGTCCTGCGCGGCGCCGGTGACGTCCGCTGTCGGGGCCTGCTGCTCTAGGACCGTCTCCTGGGATCCCTCGGGCCCGACCGTCTCCTCGGCGACGGGAGTCTGCTCGCCACCGGCGATCGGTGTCTGTTCGCCGACGACCGTCTCGGCGCCCTCGGCCCCCTCGGTCAGCGGCGGGTCGCCCTCAGTCGCGGTGTCGACGATCGCCGCGTTCTCCGCAACGGTGTCTTCGCCGACGAACTGCTGTTCGAGGCTCCCGTCGTCTTTGACCACAGCCAGCTTGACCTTCGACGACCCGTCGACATCGTTGCCTGCCAACTGCGCCAGGTCGGGCTCGTCCTCTTCGGAGTCGCCCTGTTGCAAGCCGGCCAGCAGCGACGTCAACGGCGTCGATGTCGGCGGCCCCGTCGGCGTGGTCGGGGAAAGCGGGATCTCGGTCGCCAATCCGAAGTTGGCGAGGAAGTTGTTGACGCCCTGGAAGATCGCCGGGATCAACTTGAAGAAGAGCGTGACCGGATTGAAGAGGGGGAACAGGCCGATCTCGGAGGGTTGGCCGAACGGAATGTCGCGGTTGTAGCCGGTTTCTTCGATGATCACGCGCAGCGCGGGCTCGATGAGGTCCGCGATCGGTTTGCCGATCAACGGGATGTCGTGCAGCGGCCTCACCAGCGGCAACACCTTGGGCGTGACGGTGTAGTAGGTGGTGTCGCCGTACTGCTGGATATCGACGATGCCGGGATAGAGCTCCGGGTTGGCGGTGATCGCCTTCCACGTGTCGATGTCGTATCCGGCCGGGAGTTCACCGGGATCACTGCCGCCGTTGATGGCCAGATAGGTGCCGTGGTCGTAATAGAAGCCGAGAAGAGAGTTCGCCACCGCCAGCGGATTCAACAGGTACTGCGGGAAATCCGCGATGCCCTCCCATCGGATCGCCCAATCCTCAGTGGAGAAATTCTTCGGATAGTCAGGTTCGCCGGTCGGGGTGGGTTCGCCGGTCGTCACGTCGAGGATCGGAATGGTCCCGAGGATGCCGAATCGCGACAGGATGCCGCCGTTCGGGCGGTTCGGGTTGCCGATGAAGACGAACGACACGGAATCCACCTGGTCGAGCAGATCGTTCCAGTCGCCGTTGACGAATTGCGTCTTCGCGATGGTGACGACGCGGGCGCCCTGCGAGTAGCCGGCGATCACGATGTCGCCGTTGTACTCGGGGTCGAGATTCTGAATGTTCTGGAGCGCTTCGCGTAGGTTGTCCACACCGTCGGCGACCGAGACGTCGAACTTCTCGCACCGGCCGGGGTCGCACCATCCTGGCAACGGCAGCGGCCAGAACGACGCGAAGTAGTTGACACCCAGCAACCCGCCGGCCTGGGGATCCTGGTCGTTGTACTCGCCGCAGCCGTCGGCAGCCGTACATGGCGTATCCCGCATGTAGTAGTCGCGGAAGTTCTCCATGTAGTTCGTCACGTCGTTCGCGTTGGGGGTGCCGGTGCCCGGCACGATCAGCGCTGTGGTGGCGGCCAGGCTCACGGCCGCCATCACAGCGGTCAGGGCGCCGAGAACCGCGGTGCTCAGCAGGCCCAGCAAAGCGAGGACAGCGACCCGAATGCACTTACGCATGGGTCAACTTTCACACAATTGTGATGGCCGTCACGGTGGAACAGCGCACTTCACCGAAGAAATTTCCTCCGTATGACCCCTGCGCGCAGCGAACTTCGAGCGCTTACGGCCGGTTGCCCGGGCCGGTGTTAACTTCTGCCCCACCATCCTCAACGAGGATGCAGCGGCGGAAGCGTTCAGGCCTCGGTGAAGTTGCGCGTCACCGACGGGTCGACCGGGATGCCCGGACCGGTCGTCGTCGACACGACGATCTTCTTGAGGTAGCGGCCCTTCGACGACGACGGCTTGGCCCGCAGGATCTCATCGATCGCGGCGCCGTAGTTCTCGGCCAGCGCGTTCTCATCGAACGACGCCTTGCCGATCACGAAGTGCAGGTTCGCCTGCTTGTCGACCCGGAAGTTGATCTTGCCGCCCTTGATGTCGGACACGGCCTTGGCGACGTCCGGCGTCACGGTGCCGGTCTTCGGGTTCGGCATCAGGCCACGCGGACCGAGGATGCGCGCGATCCGGCCGACCTTGGCCATCTGATCCGGCGTCGCGATCGCCGCGTCGAAATCCGTCCAGCCGCCCTGGATCCGCTCGATCAGGTCGTCGCTGCCGACCGCGTCGGCGCCGGCGGCTTCGGCGGCCTCGGCCTTGTCCCCGACCGCGAACACCACGACGCGGGCGGTCTTACCGGTGCCGTTCGGCAGGTTGACGGTGCCACGCACCATCTGGTCGGCCTTGCGCGGGTCGACGCCCAGCCGGATCGCCACCTCGACGGTCGCGTCCTGCTTCTTCGACCCCGTCTCCTTGGCCAGCTTCGCCGCCTCGAGCGGCGTGTACAGCCGCGTGCGGTCCACCTTCTCGGCGGCTTCGCGATATGCCTTGCTCGTCTTGCTCATTCGTGTCTCCTGATTGCTGAGTTGTGGTCATGCGAGCCGATGCCAGCCCTGCCACGGGTTTCCTTCTGCGTTGACTCTGCGCCTAGGGCGTCGATCAGTCGGATTTCTACGCCCTCACCGCAGAGTCAACGGGTCAAACTCGATTACTCGACCGAGATGCCCATCGACCGGGCGGTGCCGGCGATGATCTTGGCGGCCTGATCGATGTCGTTGGCGTTCAGGTCCTCTTTCTTGGTCTCGGCGATCTCGCGCACCTGATCCCAGGACACCTTCGCGACCTTGGTCTTGTGCGGCTCGCCCGAACCCTTCTGCACACCGGCGGCCTTCAGCAGCAGCTTGGCCGCGGGCGGCGTCTTGAGGTTGAACGTGAAGCTGCGGTCCTCGTAGACGGTGATCTCCACGGGGATGACGTTGCCGCGCTGGTTCTCGGTCGCGGCGTTGTACGCCTTGCAGAACTCCATGATGTTGACGCCGTGCTGGCCGAGCGCCGGACCCACCGGCGGGGCGGGGTTGGCCTGCCCGGCCTGAATCTGCAGCTTGATCAGCCCGACGACTTTCTTCTTCGGGGCCATACTTTTCCTTTCTCAGTGATTTCGGTGCGCTAACCATCGCTCAGCGATCAGTAGCGCACCGAAACCGCAATTAGATCTTGGCGACCTGGTTGAAGGTCAGTTCGACTGGTGTTTCGCGGCCGAAGATCGACACCAACACCTTGAGCTTCTGCTGTTCGGCGTTGACCTCGCTGATCGATGCGGGCAGCGTCGCGAACGGTCCGTCCATGACCGTGACCGACTCGCCGACCTCGAAGTCGACCTCGATCGGTGCGCGCTCGATTCCACCGGTCTCAGACGACGCAGCAGCGGCGCCAGCGGCGGCCTTGCCCGGCTTCTTGGCCGCGGCCGGCGGCAGCAGGAACTTCACCACGTCGTCCAGCGACAGCGGCGACGGCCGCGACGTCGCACCGACGAAGCCCGTCACACCCGGGGTGTTCCGCACTGCGCCCCACGACTCGTCGTTGAGCTCCATGCGCACCAGGATGTAGCCCGGCAACACCTTGCGGTTGACCTGCTTACGCTGGCCGTTCTTGATCTCGGTGACCTCTTCGGTCGGCACCTCGACCTGGAAGATGTAATCGCCGACGTCGAGGTTCTGCACGCGGGTCTCGAGGTTGGCCTTCACCTTGTTCTCGTAACCGGCGTAGGAGTGAATGACGTACCAGTCGCCGGGCTTGAGCCGAAGCTCCTTCTTCAGCGTGACCGCCGGGTCCTCTTCCTCTTCGGGAGCCGCTTCCGGCTCTGAGGCATCGGCCTCGCCGGCGGCGTCGGCCGCGGTGGCCGCCTCGTCGCTCACGGCGTCACCGGCGACGTCGGCGTCCTCGGTCGCCGGGTCGGTGGTCGCATCGGTCGTGTCGGTCTCGATCACGTCGACGCTTTCCGCCGAAGGCGTATCGCCCTCGAAGCTAGTCACTTGTCAGTCCTCTCAGAATTCTCATCCGTCGTCAGCCGAACACCAGCATCACGAGCTTGGCCATGCCGAAGTCGACACCGCCGATCATCGCCAACATGAACGCCAGGAACAGCAGCACCACGACGGTGTAGCTGATCATCTGCTTGCGGTTCGGCCAGATCACCTTGCGCAGTTCGGCGACGACCTGCTTCAGGTAGTTCCAGACGAACAGGAAAGGGTTCCGCGACGGCCCGTCGGAACGCTTCTTTGCGGTCTTCTTCCGGGTGCCCGACCCGTTCTTGGTGGGCGACGCCTTGGTGCCTGTCGACAGGTCGACCGCCTCGCCGGCGTCCTCGCCTACCGCGGCTCTGCGGGACCGCTTTCCCGACGGCCGGGTGGGTCTGGTCACGACGGCGCCTCGGCCGTTATCGGCGTCCGAGCCGGTGTCGGGGCCGGCACCATCGCGCTCGTCGCTCACCGCACGCTCCCTTGTCTGGTCATCTGTCTTCGGTGGGTCACTATCCAGTGTCCACACCTGTCGAGTATTCAGTTGAGCAGGGGCGACAGGACTTGAACCTGCAACCTGCGGTTTTGGAGACCGCTGCTCTGCCAGTTGAGCTACGCCCCTTTTGCGAAAGACACCGCTGGCACTGCGCTATCCCTCACCCGTTCGAGGCTCACACAATTCGCGCGCTCCCCGATCGGCCGATCTTCAAACCGACGGACAGCGCGCTGGACTGGGAAAACCCCGAGGTCCGAGTGTAGCGCGCAAGCCGTCTGACTTACTAATCCACCGGCGAGCCGGTCACCTAGGCGGTGGCCTCGCGATCTTCTCCGGCTTCGTGCGCGACGGGCTTGCGCGTGACCTGCCCGGTCTCGGGATCCCAGCCGGCCGAGATCGAGTTGTCGCCCTCATGGCCCATCAGCGTCGTGAAGGATTCCATGACGAGCTCGCCGTGCTGGTCGACCAGCGTGTTGCGGGTGGTGACGATGTCCGCGCCGAAGCGTTCGTCGACCGTCAGCACGTGTAACGTTCCGGTCAGCGCGTCACCGGCCTTGATCGGCCGGTGGAACTTGAACTTCTGGTCGACCTGCACGATCTGCATGGTCTCGAAGCCGATGTCGTTGTGCTGGAAGAAGTGGCGCTGAATCATCACCGCGAAGATCGACATGAACGTCGGCGGCGCGATCAGCGCATCATGTCCGGACGCCTGCGCAGCCTCCACGCTGTGGCTCTGCGGGTCATGGGCCTTGACGGCATTGGCGTATTGGCGGATCTGCTCGGTACCCACGACAAACGGCTCGGGGTACTTCCAGACCATTCCCTTGATGTCGATTTTGAGGGCCATGGCTACGCCAGCTTCGCGACGGCCACCGCGCGGCCGAAGATCTTCTTGCCCCCGGTGGTGGCCGAGAGCGCGATGGTCACCGTCTTCGTCTCTGGCTCAACGGATTTCACCCGCCCACCGAAGACGATCTCGGCGCCGATACCGTCGTTGGGCACCGGCACCACCGCGGTGAACCGCACGTTGAACTCGGTGACCGCCGCGGGGTCGCCGACCCACTCGGTGACGTAGCCGCCGCCCAGTCCCATGGTCAGCATGCCGTGCGCAATCGCAGTGTCGAGGCCGACCTGCTTGGCGATCTCGTCGTCCCAGTGGATCGGGTTGAGGTCACCCGACACACCGGCGTAGTTGACGAGATCCTGGCGGGTCAACGCGATCACCTTCTCGGGGAGCACGTCGCCCTTCTTCACCGAGGCGAACTCACGCAGTGGCATCTGAAAAACCCTCTTCTCCATCACCGGTCCGACCCGCCAGGGTCGTAAATGTCTCCTGCAGGACGTCACCGGCTTCGTTGGTGACGACGTTCTTGAGCACGACGATGTCGGTGCCGTGGGCCTGCCGCACGGAATCGACGTACACGTCGCAGTAGACCGTGTCGCCGGCGAAGATCGGCCGGACGTACTTGACCACCTGATCGACCTGCACGATCTTCGCGTCTTTGATCTCGATGTTGGCGTGCTCGAAAAACGACGTCTGCGCCACGTAACCGAGGACGCTGGTGAACGTCAGCGGCGCGGGTAGCGCCTCGTGGCCGAGTTCGGCGGCGACATCCTCGTCGAAAAACACGCGGTCGTCGTTTTTGACCGCGACCGCGTACTCGCGGACCTTCTCGCGGCCCACGACGTAACGGTCGGGGTAGCGGTAGTGCATCCCGACGATCCGCTCGGACAACGACACAGTTAGTGAACCTACCTAGTCAACCCGGATGGCACCCGCGGGTCGGCGCGCCTAGCGCGATTCCTTATGAGGCTGGTGCTTGCCGCAGTTCGGGCAGAACTTCTTGATCTCGAGCCGGTCCGGGTCGTTGCGGCGGTTCTTCTTGGTGATGTAGTTGCGGTGCTTGCACACCTCGCACGCCAAAGTGATCTTCGGCCGTACGTCGGTACTGGAGGCCACGGTTCTCGTCCTTCGTCTACGCGTTCTTATTGTCTGTAGCGGTGGGGGGGCTCGATCCCCCGACCTCACGATTATGAGTCGTGCGCTCTAACCAGCTGAGCTACACCGCCCCGGGACCCGGGCGGATGTCCGCCCGCTCACCGAGCCCCCTAACGGAATCGAACCGTTGACCTTTTCCTTACCATGGAAACGCTCTGCCGACTGAGCTAAGGGGGCCTGCCTACTTCGAGGTCCGCGCACCACGGCGCGAGCCTTAAAGAGGGTACAGTCTCGCCGATTGCCGCGCCAAACCGCTGATCACCACAACCGCTGTGTCAGACCGTAGGACCGACTGTAGCCGCCGAGTGATAGGACCGAACAGTGACCGAAACCGGCGCGACCCGGGTGGCGGTGTATCTCGACTTCGACAACATCGTGATTTCCCGCTATGACCAGATCCACGGGCGCAACTCGTTCCAGCGCGACAAGGCCGCGGGCTTCCACAAGCATCCGGGACGACTGACGCAGGCGGTCGTGGACGTCGGCGCGATCATCGATTTCGCGTCCTCGTTCGGGACGCTGGTGCTGACCAAGGCCTACGCCGACTGGTCGACCGACGTCAACGCCGACTACCGCGATCAGCTGGTCGGCCGCGCGGTCGACTTGGTGCAGCTGTTCCCGGCCGCCGCCTACAGCAAGAACGGCGCCGACATCCGGCTGGCGGTCGACGCCGTCGAGGACATGTTCCGGCTACCCGACCTCACCCACGTCGTGATCGTCGCCGGTGACTCCGACTACATCCCGCTCGCGCAGCGGTGCAAGCGCCTCGGCCGCTACGTCGTCGGCATCGGCATCACCGGATCGATCAGCCGCTCGCTCACCGCCGCCTGCGACGAGTACGTCTCCTACGACGGGCTGCCCGGCGTTCCTACCGCGCAGTCGGACGCGCCGAAGCGACGGCGCACCAAGGCCGAGGCCGAGCAGGAGGCCGAGACACCCGATCCGCAGGCCGCCGCGACCGCACTGCTGGTGCGGGCCCTGCGGGTCGCGCACGGTAAGGACGACTCGGACTCCGACTGGCTGCACAACTCCGCGGTCAAGGCGCAGATGAAGCGCATGGACCCGTCGTTCTCCGAGAAATCCCTGGGGTTCCGCTCGTTCAGCGACTTCCTGCGCTCACGCGGCGAGCTGGTTGAGCTCGACGAGAGCAGTACCACCCGACTGGTGCAGCTACGCCCCGAGGTTTAGTCCGCGGCCGAGCCTCGTTATTCAGGCGGGGATACGCTGACGTCCATGACTTCGGATCGGCTCTACTTCCGTCAGTTGCTGTCGGGTCGCGACTTCGCGGCCGAAGACATGATCGCGCAGCAGATGCGTAACTTCGCCTACCTGATCGGCGACCGCGAGACCGGCGACACCGTGGTCGTCGACCCCGCCTACGCCGCAGGCGATCTCGTCGACGCACTGGAGGCCGACGGCATGCGGCTCTCCGGAGTGCTCGTCACCCACCACCACCCCGACCACGTCGGTGGGTCGATGATGGGTTTCGAGCTCAAGGGTCTGGCCGAACTGCTCGACCGTACGAACGTGCCGGTACACGTCAACAAGCTTGAGGCGGACTGGGTTTCAAAAGTCACCGGTATCGCGCGTAGCGAGCTCACCGAGCACCAGCACGGCGATGTGGTCAAGGTCGGCGACATCGACATCGAACTGCTGCACACCCCCGGCCACACCCCGGGCAGCCAGTGCTTCCTGCTCGACGGCCGCCTCGTCGCCGGCGACACCCTGTTCCTGGAGGGCTGTGGGCGCACCGACTTCCCGGGCGGCGACGTCGACGACATGTTCCGCAGCCTGCAGGCGCTCGCGAAGCTGTCCGGTGATCCGACGGTGTTCCCCGGCCACTGGTACTCGATGGAGCCGAGCGCATCGCTGTCGGAGGTGCGCCAGACCAACTACGTCTACCGGGCGAGCAACCTCGACCAGTGGCGCATGCTGATGGGCGGCTGACCCGGCGCAACCGTCCGACAGACTGGCCGACGTGACAGACACGCTCTACGCCGACGTGTCGGAGTGGCAGACCGGTGTCGACGACAGCTATCCGTATCCGGTCCTGGCCATCCGAGCCAACGACGGTACGTACCGAGATCGCCGGTGGCGCAACAACTATGACTGGTGCCGCCGCAACGCCGACAATCGGCGGCTGACGTTCTTCATCGCGTACTTCGTGTGGCGGCCGAACTGGCGACAGACCGTGGCCACGTTTCGCGAACAGGTCGGCGCACCGCATCCGCGGATGGCGGTGATGCTCGACGTTGAGTCGTGGGGCGGCCGGATCCGCGGCAACCGGTCGGCGGCGCTCAACGCCGCCTACCGCGAGGTGGGCGAGTTCGTCGGCGACACCGCGAGGGTGATCGGCTACGGCAACGTAGCCGACCTGAACACGCTGTGGCCGCACAAGCCGTCCGGCATTCGCCTCGTGGTCGCCGGCTACGGGCACAACCCGGCGTACCCCGGCAAGGTGGCGCATCAGTACACCGACGGCAGCGGCCACGGCGGCGGCCTGCCGGAAGGCGCACCGCCGTTCGGCAGCTGCGACATGAACTCCGCCGACGGTTTGGCGCCACACGCCTTCGCGGCGGCATGCGGAATCGAACGCTCGAAAGTGCCGTTTCGAGGACAAGAGGCACCGGCGGGGACAGACTTGTAAGGCAGGCGTCGATTGACCACAGCCGGGGGCCGCTGTGAAGAAGCTGGTGTTGTGCTTCGACCAGAGTCGTCGCTACCCGATGCCGGAAACCACGACCAATGCGCATCGACTCTTCCATCTGCTCGACGACCGCGCCGATCAGATCACCTGGTATCACCCCGGCGTCGGACAGGATCGCGCGACGGTACTGCGGCGGCGCAAAACGGTCGCCGGCGACGCGCGCTGCGCCATCGCCGAGGCCTACCGGTTCCTGATCGAGCGGTGGGAGCCCGGCGACCCGATCTTCTTGTTCGGCGTGGGCCGCGGCGGCTACTGCGCGCAGACCCTTACCCGGCTGCTGTCCACCGTCGGGGTGCTACCCGAGTTGATGGATTTCGTGCTCGGCGCCTACGCCCTGCCGCGGACCGGACGCACCGGACAGGACTGGGTGCGGGTGACACAAGTCGCGGCACGGTTGGAGCAGCAACGCGAAATCCCGGTTCCGGTCCGGTTTTTAGGGCTCTGGGACGCGGTCGGTGTCCCCGGTTTCACCCGAAGGTCGATGCCCGTTCCGATGCCCAACGTCGAGCTCGGCAGGCACGCGGTCGCGATCGACGGACGTCCCGGTGAACGTCTGGTGGCCCCGGCGTCGGACCACATCGAGGAGGTCTGGTTCCGCGGGGCACATTGCGACGTGGCAGGCGGGCCGGGCGCCTGCGAACCGTTGACCGAGATCTGCTTCGACTGGATGCTCGATGGAGCGATCGGCGCTGGGCTGGCGGTTCCGGCCGAGCGGATGCACACCGTTCCCGGGCCGGGGCAGTTCGATGCGCTCGCCGAAACCCCTCACACGATCTCGATCCGCAGGCTTCCCGAGGATGCGGACATCCACTGCAGCGTCGAGTTGTACCTGCGCGAGCATCCGCAGTACTGGAAGCGGCTGCCGGGCCGCGTGACGTGGTCGGACCCGGACTGGGCGGCGCGGGGGGAGCGACTCGTTCGTGTCGACGGCGCCTCGGCCGATCGGGTGCTGGTCGGCCTGACCACTTCCGGCGCATGCGAGGAGACAGATAGCAATAAAGCGGGGTTGAGCACCGCGAACCGGGGATAGCGAATGTTGGCCGGTCAGCATCGTCGGTGTGAATCCAACGGATCTCCGCAGGCCACCGATTAGCAAAGGCTGTGTGATTGCTGCCCGCGTGATATACAGCGGTGCGTGAATGCGGATGGGACTCTTCTCGGTCTGTCGGCCGGCATGTGGACGGCACTGGCCGCCTGGCTCGCTGTCGCGGTGGGCGTCGCCGCGCTGATCTATGCGTGGCGCCAGTACCAGCGGGCCCGCCGCCAGAGCGAAGAACTCATGGCCCCCAACGTCGCGATGTTCATGGAACCGGCCGCCAACGACTGGCATCTCATCGAGCTCGTGGTCCGAAACTTCGGCCGGACGCCGGCCTACAACATCCGTTTCGACTTCGCACATCCACCGACCGTGGCCAAGTACGAGAACGTCTACGACGACCGATATGTCGACATCGCACCGCTGAACCTGCCCGCAGAGATCCCCTATCTGGCGCCGGGCCAGGAATGGCGCATCGTCTGGGACTCGGCGCTCGACCGTCGCGAGCTGGGCGAGGCCATCGCGTCCCGCTTCGACGGGGCGATCACCTATTCCGACCGGCAGGCCCATGCCAGGAACAAAAGCGCTCGCCACCGGTTCCGCTCGACAGCGGTGTTGGACTGGTCGACGCTGCACCCGGTCGAACGGTTGGAGTTGTTGACCACGCACGACCTGGCGCGCCAGGAGAAGCAGAAGCTCGAACTGCTGCGCCACCTGCTGACGTACTACCACTACGCGGCCAACGAGAGCCGCGAGGATGTGCTGCGCCACGAGATCAAACGAGTGCGGGCTTCGGTGGACGAACTACGCGAGCGGTACCGCACGGAAACCGAAGTGCCACAGCGCCCGCGCAACGGGTCGGTCACGGGGCCCCGGATCGACATCGACGCGGAGTTCGAGGATGCGCACACCCAGATCCTCAAGGCCCAGTCCGCGCGCCACCGGATCGCCTGACATTTCGGAGCCCGACAACCCCTCGTTGCCGGGCTGTTTTCGACGATAGGAAGCGTCGCCGGCCAGGGCACGCGTAGTGGGCTACCCCAGTCCCTCGGCATCCGCCGCGTTTTTCGTAACATCGATCGGATCAGCCGCCGCGTTCGAAGGAGAAGCGATGACGAGCCTCGTTGGCTATGAACTGAAGGACTCTGTCGCGACGATCCTGATGGACGACGGCAAGGTCAACGTGCTCGGTCCGGCCATGCAGACCGCGATCAACGAGGCGCTGGACCGAGCGGAGAAGGACTCGGCCAAAGCGGTCGTGCTCGCGGGTAACGGAAGGGTGTTCAGCGGCGGCTTCGACCTCACGGTGTTTCAGTCCGGCGATGCGAAGGCGGCGCACGGCATGCTGGCCGGCGGGTTCGAGCTCGCAGTGCGGTGTCTGAGGTTCCCGGTGCCGGTGGTCATGGCGGCGACCGGCCCGGCGATCGCGATGGGCTCGTTTCTGCTGCTGTCGGGCGACCACCGGGTGGGTCAGCCGAAGACCCGATGCCAGGCGATCGAGGTGGCGATCGGCATGACGATCCCGAACGCCGCGCTGGAGATCATGCGGTTCCGGTTGACGCCCGCCGTGTTCCACCGGGGAGCCGCGCTGGCGGCGACGTTCGCCGGTGACGAGGCCGTCACCGGCGGGTGGCTCGATGAAATCGTCGAAGCCGACCGCGTGCTCGCGCGGGCCCAGGAGCTGGCGACCGAATTCTCGACCACGCTGCAGACCGGCGCGCACGTGGCCACCAAGCTGAAGGCACGCGAATCCGCGCTGCAAGCCATTCGCGCCGGTATCGACGGCCTCGCAACCGAATTCGGCCTCAGCTAGGCCGACCCGCCAACTAGTGATTTCGGTGCGCTACTGATCGCTCAGCGACTGGTAGCTCACCGAAATCGCCGGGAATTGAGGCAGCTGCCCCATGTGCCCGGCTCGGCCGTCAACAAATGATGACGGCCATGAAAACCACACCCCAGGCCTGCGCGGCCGCCACCAAGACCATGCCCCTGCCCGAGGGCGACGAGGAGCGTGTCGTCGGCTTCGGCGTGATGGGCCTCCCGTTCGCCGGCGGCCACTACCTCGCCTACCGCGACTTTCCCGCGACGTCGTTCTCCCCGGCCTACAAGTCGGTGTGGCACCGCACACCCGACGGCGTGTGGACGTTCTATGCCACCACTCCCGGACCGCAGAGCTGCTCGCGGTACTTCAGCTCGGCCACGACCGTCGACCCGGTCGTCTGTGGAATCGAGGCGCACTGGCTCACACCGTGGTCGCTCGCCATTTCCGTTGCCGGGGTGCTGGATTGGCGCGTCGACATCAAAGCCACCCTCGCGACCCGTCTGATGAGCGCGATCGGTTGCCGGATTCCGGCGGCCGCGGCCGGCAACCGCGAAACGCTACGCGTGATGAGCCGTCTCGTCGGGCCGCTGCTGGGCATCGGCAAGGTGCGACTGACCGGCAACCTGCCCAACGGTCAGGAGTTCCGCATCGCACCCCGGCGGGTGTGGGCGGTCGCCGACTCGTCTGCCGTGGTGCAGGGTGTCGACCTCGGTCCCCTGGGGCCGCACCGCGTCCAGGGCAACCTGGCGGACTTCCAACTGCCGCAGCGGGGCATCTGCGTGATCGCCCAGGGCCGGTTCGAGGCGTTCGACGTCGCGCGTCACCGCGATGCGAACCGTCTCGACCTCTCCAGCTGATCTCACTCAACCGACCGGGCAGACGGTGCACAATCGGGCTGTGAGCGGCCGTCGCACCGCGCAGGAACTTCCGAGCAGAGCGGAGGTGCTCGCGGCGCTGTCGGTCGCCGTCGACCTTGGCCTGGGCCAGCCCGCCGAGCACATGCTGCGGGCTGCGCTCATCGCGACCCGACTCGCCGACCGGCTCGATTTGACTGCCCGGCAGCGCGATTGCATCTACTACGCCACCTTGATCATGTGGATCGGCTGCCACGCCGACTCGCACGAGTACGCGCGGTGGTTCGGTGACGACATCGCGGTGCGGCGCAGTTCGTACCTGGTCGACTGGTCGGGACTGCCGTACCAGCGGTTTCTGCTGACCCACCTCGGGCACGGGGAGTCGCTGCTGACCCGGCTGAAGACGGCGGCGACGCTGTACGCCAATGCGCGCGGCCACATCTCGCAGCTGATCCACTCGCACTGCACCTCAGCCGGCCTGCTGGCCGAACGCATCGGTCTGCCCGCAGACGTACAGTACGCGCTGCGCTACACCTTCGAACGGTTCGACGGCGGCGGCCTGCCGACCGGCGCATCCGGTGAGGCGATACCGATCGAGATGCGCGTCGCTCAAGCCGCCGACATGATCGAGGTGCACCAACGCGAGTACGGCACCGACGGCGCGGTGGCGATGGCTCGCAACAGGAGCGGCGGCCAGTTCGACCCCGCGATCGTCGACGCGTTCGTCGCCGATCCGGCCGGCGTGCTGGCGGTGCCGTCGACCGGCGACGTGTGGGCGACTGCGCTGCAGCATGCACCCGATCGCGGCGCGCGACTCGACGGCCGGTCGCTCGACACCTTGCTGGTCGCGCTGGGTGAGTTCGTCGACCTCAAATGCCCGTTCACACTTGGGCATTCGCGGGCGGTGGCCGATCTCGCTGCTTCGGCCGCCGAAGTGCTCGGACTCGATGAGGCCGCGGTCGCGACGACGCGGCGCGCCGGTTATGTACACGATCTCGGTCGCATCGGGGTGTCCAACCAGATCTGGTCGAAGCGCGGCGCACTGAGCATGGCGGAGTTCGAGCGGATGCGGCTGCATCCGTATCTGACCGAACGCATCCTCTCTCAGGTACCGGCGCTGAGCGAAGTCGCGGGGGTGGCGGCCAACCATCACGAATGTCTCGACGGCACAGGCTATCCGCGCGGCCTGACCTCGCGACAGCTCGGGATACCCGACCGGGTGCTGGCGTGTGCGGTCAGTTACCAGGACGGCGCTGGAGCCGCGGCCATACCGGGAAGCAATCGGTCCCGCCGGCGCCGCCCGGCGGCTGCGCGAGCGGGTGTCGAACGGGCAGTTGGACCCGGCCGCCGCCGATGCGGTGCTGCAGGCGTCGGGACACGCGTCGGGCAGGCGCCATCCGCGACCGGACGGGTTGACGGGCCGAGAGGTCGAGGTGCTGCGCCTGGTGGCACAGGGCACCAGCAACAAGGACATCGCCGCCAAACTCGTCCTCAGCGAGAAGACCGTGCGCAACCACGTCGAGCATGTCTACGCCAAGATCGGCGTCTCGAACCGGATCGGGGCGAGCATGTACGCGCTGGAGCACGGGCTCGGCTGACCCGGGAAGCGCCGGTCGCTGACATGATGTCGGGGTGACAGATGTGCGCGGTCGGGTGTGGCGCGGCGGCAAGCCGCAGGACGATTTCGTGTTCACGTCGATCTCGGACTATCTCGCCGAGGACGACGCGTTGGTCTGGTGCGACATCTGCGGTCCCGACCACGAGACCCTCAGCGAACTCGCCGAAGAGCTCGGGCTCAATACCTGGGCGGTCGAGGACGCGATCGCCGAGTCCGAACGCACCAAGGCGGTCGTCTACCGCACGCACACGTTCTTCACGGTGTATGCGGTGTGCGAGACGACGCGAGATGAGGCCGCGCCGATGGCCAGCCACCGCATCTCGGGGTTCGTGCTACCGCGCGGGCTGATCACCGTGCGGCTGTCCCCCGAATTCGACGTCGACATCGTTTCGCAGCGCTTCGACGAGCTCGGCGGCCAGGAGCACGGCGTCGGCGCGCTCGTGCACGGCCTACTCGACGTCGTCGTCGACGGCCACTTCGAGGCGGTGCAAAGGCTCGACGACGAGATCGAGACGCTCGAGGACGAGCTGTTCGAGGACCGGCCACAGCGGGGCAACCTGCAGCGCAAGACCTACCGGCTGCGCAAAGACCTCGTTTCGCTGAGACGGGTCGTGCTGCCGATGCGCGAGGTCGTCAACTCGATCCAGCACCGTAGGCTCGACGCCAGGACCGCACCCGAGCTCGACCCGCTCTACGCCGACCTCTACGACCATGTGCTGCGGGTCTCGGAGTGGACGGAGTCGTTGCGCGACATGATCACAACGGTGTTCGAGACCAATCTGTCGCTGCAGGACGCCCGGCTCAACACGGTGATGAAGAAGCTCACCGGCTGGGCCGCGATCATCGCGGTGCCGACGGCGATCACCGGCTTCTACGGCCAGAACGTGCTGTATCCCGGCATCGAGACCGTGACCGGTTTCGTCATCAGTACCGCGCTGATCGCGGTGTTGGTGGTCGTGCTGTACTGGACGTTCAAGCGCCGAGACTGGTTGTGAATCAGGCGCTTCGCAACATCTCGTCGGCGCGGCGGTGGTCCTCGTCGGCGTTGAGCGTCAAGACCCCGACCACGTCCCCATCCGATTCGTACCAGACCGTGAAACCGGTGTGGTGGTCGACGAACCGGGCGCGGTCGTAGGCGGCTCCCCAGCCGCGGTACTTGAGGATCGAGGTGCCGATCGTGCAGGAGAACCCGGGGACGGTATCCCAGGCGGCCGCGAAACCTGCCGCCGTCAGGCCGGCGACGCGACCCTGGTACGCGGCGTCGCGCCAGTGCTCGGCGGGCACGCGACGTACAGCGGTGACGTTGTGCGCCAACGCGACATCCCCCGCGGCGTAGACGTTGCGCGCCGAGGTCCGCATGTGCTCGTCGACGAGGATGCGGCCGTCGCGGGTTTGCAGTCCGGCCGCCTCACCCAACCGGATGTCGGGCCGCACACCGGTCGCGCACACGACGAGGTCGGCTTCGACGGCCTCACCGCCGCCGAGCACCACGCGGGTATCCTCGATCTCGGCCACGGTGGTCTCGCCGGCGAATCGTACACCGTTGTCCGACAACAGTTTTGCGACCCGCTCGCCCGCCTCCAGGCCGAATCGCCGTTGCAGCGGGACGTGCTCGGCGGCCACGATCGTCGTCGCCACACCGCGCTCGGCCAGGCAGGACGCCGCCTCGCAGCCGATCAGCCCGCCGCCGATGACGACGGCGCAGTCGGAGTAGCGGGCGGCCATCTTGAGTGCCACCGCGTCGGCGAAGGACCGCAGCGTCAGCGCGGATTCGACGCCGGGAACGGGGGGCCGTACCGCTGTGGAGCCGGACGCCACCACCAGATGCCAGTACGGGTAGCGCCGGCCGCCGGCCGTGATCACCTCCTGGCGAGCCAGGTCGATCGCGTCGACGGTGACGCCACGGATCAAATCGACGGCATTGCGTTCGAACCAGCGCTCGCTGTGCAGGGCGAGTTGGGTGTCGCGCCCGCAGAGGAAGTCCTTGCTCAGCGGCGGCTTCGCGTAGGGCAGTGCGGGGTCGGTGGTCAGTATGCGCACCGGAATGCCGGGGTGCTTGCTCCGGAACGTCTCCGCAGCGCTCACCCCGGCCGGACCGCTGCCGATCGCGATGAACCCTGGAGCCTCCACACACGGTGGGTACCAACTTCGGCGGCGGCGTAATCGCGATGTCAGGGAACCGTCATCGTTTGCCAGCCGGGCCACCGGCCGTGGACCGTTATCCGGGCGACGCCAACAGCGGTATGGCACCATCTGCGCATGAAGGCCGAGGACGACCCGGAAGCGCGTATCCGGCAGCTGGAGCAGCCGCTGTCCGAGAACGGCGCAGTCGAACTGGGCACTTCGCCGTCGCCGGGAAACGACTACCAGACCTCGGCGCTGCCACCACCGGTCTACGGCCCGTCCTACCAGTACCCGCAGGCGCCCTACAGCGCACCACCGTTCGGCGTCTCCTTCCCGCCGGCGCCGACGAGGAGAGGCACGCCGTTCGGGCTGATCTTCGGGTTGCTCGGCGCGGTGATGGTGCTCGTCGTCGCCGGCATCGGAATGCTCGTCTGGACGCTGTCGTCGGCGACGGACGCGATCAGCAGCCGGCCCGGCTTCTCCGACGCGGGAGACGACGGCCCGTACGGCGGCAGCGTGACGATCGGGCCGTCACGCAACGCCCCGACCCTGCTGCCGACGCGGCTTCCCGACGCCGAGCCGCCGAAGGTGGCCGTCGCCCCGGCCGGCGGACAGTACAGCGTGTCCGGCGTCGATGAGAACGAGACGATCGAGTGCAACGGCAGCAACATCAACATCAGCGGCGTTAACAACACAGTGACGCTGCTCGGGCACTGCCTGAGCGTCACGGTGTCCGGTGTCGAGAACAAGGTGAGCATCGACAGCGTCGACGAGATCGGCGCGTCCGGCTTCGACAACGAGGTGATCTACCACTCCGGTGCCCCGGAGGTGGACGTGTCCTCCAGGAACACCGTTACGCGGGGTTAGGTCTCCAGCCCGCTCACGCCCTCTGCATTAAGCCCCCCGTTCAGAGGACACGCGGTTCAACCGGTGCACCCCCTCGTCGGTCGACATACATCGGCGGCGCTGTGCAGCACTCTTGGTTGATCGCCGGAAACACCGGACAGAGAACACAGAGAACGACCTCAACGAGGAGATCACCGAAATGAACGCCGACACCACCCGCCGCATCGCCCGGTTCTTCGCACTGCCGATCGTCTCGGCCGGAATCCTGGCGGGCGCTCTCGGCTTCGCCGGCGCCGCCAACGCCGGGACCTATACACAGGACACCACGCCGCGGCCCGGGATCGTCGCCACGCCGAACACCCTCGCGCACCCGCCGCAGGTCCGTTACCACCACGGCATCCTCCGCTTGGAGCAGTTCCAGCCGGACTACCACCGCTGATCACCACATACTCACCTCCACAGAGGCCCCCCGGACGGCGTATTCCGGGGGGCCTCCTCGAGGTTGCGACCTATTCGGCCCCGCGGGCCACCGGCCGTGACGGGTCCGAAGTCCATTCCGACCACGACCCGGGAAACAGCGCCGCGTCCACACCCACGGCGGCCAGGCCGGCGACCGTCACCGCCGCCGTCACACCCGACCCGCAGTAGACCGCCACGTCGCCGTCGTCCACCGTCTTGACCAACCGGGCCAGTTCATCGTCGGCCAGCAGGGTGCCGTCGTCGGCGAGCAGCCAGGCGCTCGGGATGTTGAGCGCACCCGGAATGTGCCCGGCGACCGGATCGACCGGTTCGACCTCACCGCGGAACCGTTCGGGCGCTCGCGCGTCGAGCAATCTGCCCGATGCGAGTACCGCGTCGGCGGTGACTGTGCGGCGGGCCCCGGCGTACAGATCGTCGTGGGCCGCGGTCACGTCGCCGGGTTCGGGTGCGACGGCGCCGGACTCGAGCTTTCCGCCCGCGGCCGTCCACGCCGCCAGCCCGCCGTCGAGGATGCGGACATCGGCGATACCCGCCGCGGTCAGCACCCACCACGCGCGCGCGGACCCCGCACGGTTCCAGTCGTCGTACACCACCACCGGCACCCCGGTCCGCACACCCCATCGGCGTGCGGACTCCTGAAGCGCGGTACCGGATGGCAGCGGATGACGGCCGCGACCCTCGACGGTGTGATCGCTGCACTCGTCTTCCAGCGACACGTACACCGCACCGGGCAGGTGTCCCTGTTCGTAGGCGGCGCGACCGTCGGACTTCCCGAGCTGCCAGCGCACGTCCAGCAGCGTCAGCGGCTCACCCGCGCGGAGTCGCCGCGCCAACTCCGCGGCGGTGATCAGTACCGTTGCACGCGCACTCATACCTCAGACGGTAGCGGCGACCGGCGGGCCGATCTCGTCGGCCAACGTCTCGACGACACCGGACAACTCGTCAACCAGCCAGCTGTCGCTGCGGCGCCGGTACACCTCCAGCAGCGAGCGGTAGTACCACAGATGCTGGTGCGGATCGTCGGTGTTGAAACGCTGCCACACCGTCGGCCCGAAGCGGCGCAGGTCGCGCAAGATCGCTCTGGCGTTGTCCAGCTTGTCGGCCATCGACACGCGAATTGTGCTGTCGGAGGCCGTGTTCAAGTGCGCGATGTAGTTCTGCTTGCGCTCGCGCCACGGCGGTTTGGGCGTGACGACGGTGTCGCTGCACTCCTCGACTATGGCCGCGACATCGGACCCGAAACGCTCTTCGATCCGAGCCAGCGTCGCCTCGCCGCCCTGGTCCTCGGCGGCGTCGTGCAGCAGCGCGGCGATGGCCTCGGTCTCGGTGCCGTCGGCTTCGATCACCAACCCGGCCACCGACAGCAGATGTCCGACGTAGGGCACGTCGCTGGCCTTGCGGGTCTGGGTGCGGTGCAGCTCGGCGGCGAATCCGAGCGCCTCGCCGAACTTCGGGCCCAGGCGGGGCGATGCCGTTTCGCTCACCTCGTACTCATTCCTCAGGTCGGCGGCGGCGGATCGAGCATCACGGCGCGGTCACCGTTCCAGCGGTATCGCGCGCTGTGAATCGCCGCGGGGGTACAAGCGGTGCACTCGCCGGGGACCTTGTAGGTGAGCACGACGGTGTCGCCGGAACTGGCTGCGGCGTCCAGCGACGTGAAGCCGTACGCCTTGGAGGTGCCCGTGCCGAGATACTGACCGCGGTGGAAGAGCAACGCCTGCACGGGCGAACTGCCGGTCCCGCCTTCGGTGGTCACCAGGATCGTCGACAGCTCCGCGCACGGATCGTAGTTGCTGTCGACTGGTGTGGTGTCCCATTTGGCACCGGTGAGCGGCTCGAACGGCAACCGCGCGAACGCCAGACGCAGCGCGTCGTCCTGGTCCGGTCCGCACGTCGGCTCTGCAGCTGCGCCCGGCGGCGCGAGGAGCGACAGGCCGGCAATGACCAGCAAAGCGCTGGCCGCGCTCAACGCGGCCGTCCAACGAATCATAGGAACCTTGACTTCCCCGGCTCGATGCCTTGCAAACGTCGCCCACGGTAAACCACCGTCCGTGTCGGACCTACCTCTTATGGTGGGCTGCGATGGCTCTTCACATCCATCGGGCGGAACGCACCGACCTGCTCGCCGACGGTCTCGGCGCCCTGCTTTCCGACCCGCTGCCCGACCCGTTCGCCGACGAGCTGGTCATCGTTCCGGCCAAGGGCGTCGAGCGGTGGTTGAGCCAGCGGCTGAGCCACCTTCTCGGGCGTGGCGCCGGAGCCGACGGCGTCTGCGCCGGCATCGCGTTCCGCAACCCGCGTTCGCTGATCACGGAGTTGTTGGGGACCGGCTCTGGCCAAACTGGCGGCGCCGCCACCGGCGAGGATCCATGGTCTCCCGACGCGATGGTGTGGCCCCTGATGGAGGTCATCGACGTCTCGTGCGCGCAGGAGTGGTGCAAACCGCTGGCGGCGCACCTCGGCCACTTCGAAGTCGGCGACGAAAAGGAGTTGCGGCAGGGCCGGCGTTACGCCGTGGCCCGTCGGCTCGCCGGGCTGTTCGCCTCCTACGCCCGCCAACGCCCCCAGTTGCTGCTCGACTGGCAGAACGGTGACACCGGCGACATCGCGCCCGACCTCGCGTGGCAGCCACCGCTGTGGCATGCGCTCGTCGAGCGCATCGATGCCGACGCACCCCAGGTCCGTCATGCGAAAACCGTTGCCAGGCTGAAAGAGTCGCCCACCGAGCTACCTGCGCGGCTCTCGCTGTTCGGCCATACCCGGCTACCGAGCACCGAGATCGAACTGATCGACGCGTTGTCCACCCATCACGACGTGCACCTGTGGCTGCCCCACCCCAGCGACGCCCTCTGGCGACAACTCGGCGCAATGCACGGCCACCTCCCGCGTCGAGAGGACACCTCCCACCGTGAGGTCGGCCATCCGCTGCTCGCCACCCTGGGTCGCGATCTTCGCGAACTGCAGCGCGGCCTACCCGTCGGCCCGCAGACCGACGAATACCTCACCGGCGACCGTCGGCCGGACACCCTGCTGGGCTGGCTGCAGTCCGACATCAGCGCCAACGAGATTCGGCAAGAAGGCCGGGTACACAGTGCCGCCGACCGCTCGGTGCAGGTACACAGCTGTCACGGTCCGGCCCGTCAGATCGACGTGCTGCGTGAGGTACTGCTCGGACTCCTCGCGGACGACCCGACGCTCGAACCCCGCGACATCCTCGTCATGTGCCCGGACATCGAAAGCTACGCCCCGCTGATCGTCGCCAGCTTCGGGCTCGGCGACATGATCAAGGGGGTACACCCGGCGCACCAACTGCGGGTGCGGCTCGCCGACCGGTCCCTGGTGCAGACCAATCCGCTCCTCGGCGTGGCCAGCCAGTTGCTCGCGCTCGCCGGCGGGCGCGCCACCTCCAGCGAAGTGCTCAACCTCGCACAAGCCGCTCCGGTGCGCGCCCGCTTCGGGTTCACCGACGACAACCTCGAGGACATCACCCGCTGGGTGCGCCAGGCCAACATCCGCTGGGGTTTCGACCGCGAGCATCGCCAGCCCTACGGCGTCGACTTCGTCCAGAACACATGGCGTTTCGGCATCGATCGTGTGTTGGCAGGCGTCGCGATGTCCGACGACTCGCACGCCTGGCTCGAGACCACCCTGCCCCTCGACGATGTCGGCAGCAACCGCGTCGACCTGGCCGGTCAGCTTGCCGAGTACGTCGACCGCCTGCAGCACGTCGTCAAAACCCTCAGCGGCACAAAGCCGTTGAGCAGGTGGCTGGCGGCCATGGCGGATGGCATCGCCATGCTGACGCACGGCGGCGACGACGACGCCTGGCAGACCAGCCAATTGCAACGGGTGTTCGCCGACATCCTGCACAGCACCGGCGGTCGCACCGACGTCGCCATGCGCCTGCCCGACGTCCGCGCGCTGCTGCAGCGTCACCTCACCGGCCGCCCGACCCGGGCCAACTTCCGCACCGGCACGTTGACGGTGTGCACGATGGTGCCGATGCGCTCGGTGCCGCACCGGGTGGTGTGCCTGGTCGGTCTCGACGACGGGGTCTTCCCGCGCATCGGGATGGTCGACGGCGACGACGCGCTGGCCCGCGATCCGATGACCGGCGAGCGCGATATCCGTTCGGAGGACCGGCAATTGCTTCTCGACGCGATCGGCGCCGCCACCGAGAAGCTGGTGATCACCTACACCGGCGCCGACGAGTGCTCCGGCCAGGAGCGTCCGCCCGCGGTGCCGCTGGCCGAACTGCTCGACACCCTCGACATGTCGGCGCAGGCCACCGAACGCGGGGGCCCGCGAAATGGCGCCAAGGTGCGCGACACCGTCATCGTCAAACACCCCTTGCAGCCCTTCGACAATCGCAACGTCATCCCAGGCGAATTGGTGCCCGATGTGCCCTTCAGCTTCGACCCGACGGTGCTTCGGGCGGCACAAACCCGCAGCGGCGATCGTGCCGAACGCCCACCGTTCATCTCCGGTCTGCTGCCCGCTCCGCCACTCGGCGACGTCGTGCTCGCCGATCTCGTCGCGTTCTACCGCGATCCGGTCAAGGGGTTCTACCGTGCCCTGGAGTACACGCTGCCGTGGGAGGTCGACGGTGTGGAGGACGCGATGCCCGTCGACATCAACGCCCTCGAAGAATGGACGGTCGGCGACCGGATGCTGCACGACATGTTGGACGGTATGGAACCCGACCAGGCCCGCCAGGCCGAGTGGCGCCGCGGCACCCTGCCGCCGGGATACCTCGGCTGGCGCAAGGCCAACGACATCTGCGACCAGTCGGTGCTGCTGGCCGACGCCGCCCGCGGGTTCCGCCGCGCCCAACCCCGCGCGGTCGACGTCGACATCGACCTCGGCGACGGTCGGCGGTTGACCGGGACCGTCTCCCCCGTCTTCGGGGACAGGCTGGTCTCGGTGCGATATTCGAAGCTCGGCGGTCAACACCTGCTTCAGTCATGGATTCCGTTGCTGGCCTTGTACGCCAACACCCCGAGCACGAACTGGACAGCGGTCTGCATCGGTCGCCCCAAGCGCGGTACGACGCCGCGCCAGGAGACGATCGGACGGCCCGACGAGGCCGCCGCCAAACTGCTCGCAGACCTGGTCGCGCTCTACGACGAGGGTCGGCGCCAACCGCTGCCGCTGCCGGTCAAGACGTCGTTGGCGTGGGCCGAGGCCCGACACGGCGGCGGCGATCCGGAACAGGCCGCGCGCTATCGATGGCAGACCAACAACTATCCCGGCGAGGATCAGTTACCCGCGCACGAACGGGCGTGGGGTAAGGGTGCCTGGCTGAAGGTTCTGATCGACAAGGGCCTCGACGACTACGCGTGCCGCCTCTGGCTGCCGATGCTGCGGGCGCTGGAGACCTGATGGACGACTTCGACCTTCTCGGAGCGTTGCCTGCGCGGCACTCGACCACGGTGCTCGAGGCCAGCGCGGGGACCGGCAAGACATTCGCGCTCGCCGGCCTGGTCACGCGCTACATCGCCGAGGGCGTGGCGACGCTGGACCAGATGCTGCTGATCACCTTCTCGCGCGCGGCCACCCAGGAACTGCGCGACCGGGTGCGCCGCCAGATCGTGGACGCCGTAAGGGCTTTCGACGACCCCGCGACGGTCGGCGACAACCAGGTCGTCGCGCAGCTGCTCGAGGCCGACGACGACGAACTGCACCGGCGTCGGCAGCGTCTGCGCGACGCGCTTGCATCGTTCGACGCGGCGACCATCGCCACCACCCACCAGTTCTGCCAGATGGTCCTGCGGTCGCTCGGCGTCGCCGGTGACACCGACACGGGCGTGACGCTGGTGGAGAGCCTCGACGAGTTGGTGACCGAGATCGTCGACGACCTCTACCTGCGCCACTTCGGTCGCGAGCGCGATGACCCGTTGCTGGCCCACGCCGACGCGCTGCGCCTCGCGCGCGAGGTGGTCAAGCACCCCGCGACCGAGCTTCGGCCCAAAGACCCGCCTGCCGACTCACGCGCCGCGGTGTGCGTCACCTTCGCCAAAGACGTTCTCGCCGAGGTGGACAAGCGGAAACGACAACGGTCCATCCTCGGCTATGACGACCTGCTCAGCCGGCTTGCCGACGCGCTCAAGGCCGACGACTCCCCGGCCCAGGTGCGCATGCACCGCCGCTGGCCGATCGTGATGGTCGACGAGTTCCAGGACACCGACCCGGTGCAGTGGCAGGTGATCGACCGTGCGTTCACCGGCCGCTCCACGCTGATCCTGATCGGCGACCCCAAGCAGGCCATCTACGCGTTCCGCGGCGGCGACATCGTCACCTACCTCAAGGCGGCGCAGACTGCGGGGACGCGGATGACGCTGAACACGAACTGGCGCAGCGACGGCGCGTTGGTGCAGCGGTTGCAGACGATCCTCAAGGATGCCGAACTCGGCGACCCGCGCATCATCGTGCACGAGGTCGGCGCACACCATCGGGGTTCGCGACTGGTCGGGGCAGGCGACCCGTTCCGGTTGCGGGTCGTGCCGCGAAAGGCACTCGGGCGCAGCGGAACACGCACCATCGCGATCGGCGACCTGCGCACGTATATTCCCCGTGATCTGGCTGCCGACATCGGCGAACTGCTCACCGGCGGTGCCAGCTTCTGCGGCGAACCGGTGCAGGCCCGCGACGTCGCGGTGATCGTCGAGAATCACACGGACGCCCGCGCCTGCTACCGCGCATTGTGCGATGCGGGTATCCCGGCCGTGTACACCGGTGACTCCGACATCTTCAACTCCGAGGCCGCCGAAGAATGGCTGTGCCTGCTGGAGGCGTTCGACCAACCGCACCGGCCCGGGATGGTGCGCGCAGCGGCGGCGACGGTGTTCTTCGGCAAGACGGCCGAGGAACTGGCCACCGGCGGCGACACGTTGACCGACCGCGTGGCGGACACGTTGCGGGAGTGGGCCGCTCACGCCCGCGAGCGCGGCGTCGCGGCGATCTTCGAAGCCGCGCAACTGCGCGGGATGGGCGACCGGGTGCTGTCGTGGCAGGGCGGCGAACGGCTGATGACCGACCTGGCGCATATGACGCAGCTGCTGCAGGAGGCCGCCCACCGCGAACACTTCAGCCTGCCGGCGCTGCGCGACTGGCTGCGCGCCCAACGCGAAGAGCGAAGCGGCGCAACCGAACGCGCCCGCCGACTCGACCACGACGCGGCGGCCGTACAGATCATGACGGTGTGGGCGGCCAAGGGTCTGCAGTTCCCGGTCGTGTATCTGCCGTTCGCGTTCAACCGCTACGTGCGAAACCCGCCACTGGTGCTGTTTCACGACGGTGACACCCGATGCCTGCACGTCGGCGGCGACGAAAGCCCTGACTACGCCGCCGTCGCCCGGTTGGGCCGCGCCGAAGACGCCAGCGACGACAGCCGGTTGACGTATGTGGCGATGACGCGCGCCCAGTCCCAGGTGGTCGCGTGGTGGGCGCCGACGCGCGACGAACCGAACGGCGGACTCTCCCGCCTGTTGCGCGGGCGACGCCCCGGCGAAGCCACGGTGCCGCATAGTGTCTCGCCCGAGAAGGTTTCCGACGAGGACGCGATGGCGCGCTTCAGGGAGTGGGAGGCCGCGCGTGCCCTGGTGATCGAGGAGTCGGTGGCGCGTCCGGTTCCGGCGCTGCCCCGCGATGAGCGGAGCGCGAACCTCGATGCCCGCCACTTCCACCGCTCGATCGACACGTCGTGGCGGCGGACGTCGTACTCGGGTCTGATTCGGGCCGCCGAAGCGACGCCGGTAAGCAGCGAGCCGGAAATCGTCGAACTCGACGACGAGGTCGCCGAGATCCCGCTGATGTCTTCGACGGCCGGCGCCGACGTGCCCTCACCCATGGCGGAGCTGCCCAGCGGCGCCAAGTTCGGCACGCTGGTGCACGCGGTGCTCGAGACGGCCGACCCGTTCGCCGCCGACCTCGCGGCGGAGTTGAAGTCCCAGATTCGCGAGCATTCGAAGTGGTGGCCGGTCGACGTACCGGCCGGCGAGTTGGCTGCGGCGATGGTACCGATGCACGACACGCCGCTCGGGCCGCTCGCCGACGGCAGGACGCTTCGCCAGATCGGACTGTCGGACCGTCTGCGCGAGATGGACTTCGAATTCCCCTTGGCCGGAGGAGATCTGCGTGGGGCTGCGCCCGACATCCGGCTGGCCCAGGTCGGTGAAGTTTTGCGTGAGCATCTGCCGCCGGACGATCCGCTGAGCTCGTATGCGCAGCGGTTGACAGGCCCCGGGCTGGGCACCCAACCGCTGAAGGGGTACCTGTCGGGCTCGGTGGACGCGGTGCTGCGCATCGGGCAGCGTTACCTCGTCGTGGACTACAAGACCAACTGGCTCGGTGATCCCAGGCGGCCGTTGACCGCGGCCGACTACACACAGCCGCGGCTGGTCGAGGCCATGCTGCATTCCGACTATCCGCTGCAGGCCCTGTTGTACAGTGTTGTGCTGCACCGGTTCCTGCGCTGGCGGCTGCCGGGCTACACGCCCGAGCAGCATCTGGGCGGGGTGCTGTACCTGTTCTTGCGCGGAATGTGCGGTCCGGACACCCCGATCACCGACGGTCATCGCGCCGGAGTGTTCAGCTGGGACCCGCCGTCGGCGATGATCACCGCGCTGTCGGATCTGCTCGACGCGGGCAGGGTGGCGGCATGACCAGCCTGGAGTGGCGGCGGGCCCGCAACGCCACCGGACTGTTGCGCACCTTCACCGACGCCGAAGTCCTCGACGCACCCGATGTGCATGTCGCACAACGGCTCTGCGAGCTCACCAAGGCGCCCGACGAACTGGTGTCGCTCGCGGTCGCGCTGGTTGTGCGTGCGCTGCGCACCGGTTCGGTGTGCCTGGACCTTCGGACCGTATCCGAACAAGTCGGCCTCGACGGGCTGCCGTGGCCGGCCGTCGAGGAATGGCTGGGCGTCATCGCCGCCCACCCGCTGACCGATCGGCCGCCGGTGTTGCGGGTCGACGGAGATCTGCTGTATCTGGACCGCTACTGGCTCGAAGAGCAGCAGGTGTGCGCCGACATCCTCAAGATGATCGAAGCCACGCCCTCGGAGCCCGCGCCGGATCTCGGCAGATTGTTCCCGCCGGGTTTCGAGGAACAGCGCGCCGCGGCGGAACTGGCCCTGTCGCAGGGACTGACGGTGCTGACCGGCGGTCCGGGCACGGGTAAGACGACCACGGTGGCACGACTGCTCGCACTCCTGGCGAGCGGGACCCGGTTGCGGATCGCGCTGGCGGCGCCGACCGGAAAAGCCGCAGCGCGGTTGCAGGAGGCGGTGCAACTGGAGGTGGACAAACTCGGCGCCGGCGACCGCGAAGCGCTGTCCGGCCTGCACGCGACGACCCTGCACCGGTTGCTCGGCAGCCGCCCCGACACGTCGGCGCGGTTCCGCCATCACCGCGGTAATCGGTTGCCGCACGACGTCATCGTGGTCGACGAGACGTCGATGGTGTCGCTGACGATGATGGCGCGACTACTGGAGGCGGTGCGTCCGAAGGCTCGGCTCATCCTGGTCGGCGACCCGGATCAGTTGGCGTCGGTGGAGGCCGGCGCGGTGCTCGCGGATCTCGTCGACGGGCTCGGCGACCGGCGTATCGCGGAGCTCAAGACGTCGCACCGGTTCGGCGAGTCGATCGGCGCGTTGGCCACCGCGATCCGTGCCGGCGACGCCGACGCCGTCATCGAGGTGCTGCGCGCCGGCGGTGCGCACATCGAGTGGGCCGACACCGAGGAACCGTCACAGCAGCTGCGAAAAGTGCTGATGCCGTACGCCGTTGAACTTCGTAAGGCGGCGATCCTCGGTGACGAGGAGGCGGCCCTGGCGGTGTTGGACGAACACCGCTTGTTGTGTGCGCACCGCCGCGGGCCGTTCGGGGTGCGGTACTGGAACCACCAAGTCGAGCGCTGGCTGGCGGAGATGACCGGCGAACCGATCTGGTCGACGTGGTATGCCGGTCGGCCGGTGTTGGTGACCGCGAACGACTACGGGCTCGGGCTCTACAACGGCGACACCGGCGTCACGGTGCTGCGCGACGGCGTGCTTCGTGCGGTCACCGCCGGCTCCGAGCGACTCGAGTTCGCGACGAGCCGTCTGGCCGATGTGGACACCATGCACGCGATGACGATTCACAAGTCACAGGGCAGCCAGGCCGACGAGGTGACCGTACTGCTGCCGCCCGAGGACTCGCGGTTGCTCAGCCGCGAGCTGTTCTACACCGCTGTCACCCGGGCGAAGAAGAAGATTCGCGTCATCGGCCCCGAGGCCTCGCTGCGAGCGGCCGTCGAGCGCCGGGCGGTGCGCGCATCGGGGCTGGCGCGCCGGTTGCGGGACAGCTGAGACTTCTCCAGAGGTTTGAGTGGGCCCGCCTACTGGGCACTCCTTCCCGGCGATTGTGGCGTAGCACACACCACCGGGTGGATGGAGCCTGCAATGAGCACGGAGAACGAGGTCACGCCGACCGACGTCGACAAGGCACTGCTCGGGAGCGCCACCTATCGAAGTCTGGGCGAGCAGCGGCTCTCTCCGCGTGAAGAGAAGTTCGAGAAGGGTCGCCGGACCGTCGGGCTGTTCCTCGCCCCGCTGCTGACCGTCGTGTTCCTGGTTCTGCCGATCGATATCCCCCGCGAACAGCAGGTGCTGGGCGCCGTGCTGCTCGGCGTGATCTCGCTGTGGATCAGCGAGGCGGTGCCCATTCCGATCGGCGGCCTGCTCGGTGTGGCGGTAGCGGTCTTCCTCGGTGTCGCACCGGTCGACGATGTGCTCGCTCCGTTCGGGTCGTCGACGATCTTCACATTCATCGGTGCGTTCATCCTCGCGCAAGCGATGCTCAAACACGGTGTGGCACGACGCTTCGCATTCCGCATCCTGGCCTTGCCGCGGGCAGGCCGGTCGACCACCGGGGTGATCCTCGCGTTCGGCGCGATCACGTGCCTGCTGTCGGCCTTCGTCTCCAACACCGCCACGGTGGCGATGCTGTTGCCGACGGCCATCGGCATCTTGTCGGTCATCGCCAAACTGTTGCAGCAGCGTGGTGACGTCGAGGCGGATTTCGACCCCCAGCGGCTTCGGGTCGGCGCGGCGCTGATGCTGATGCTCGCCTACGGCGCCAGTGTCGGCGGCCTGCTCACCCCGGTGGGCAGTCCACCGAACCTGATCGGGCGCGGCCTGATCGAAGAGGCCACCGGCGAGCGGATCAGCTTCGGCCAGTGGATGGTGCTGGCGATTCCCATCTGTCTGGTGATGTTCCTGCTGCTGGCGCTCATCCTGCTACGGCTGAACAAACCCGAGATCAAGCGGATCGACGGCGTCGCCGATTACGTTGCGAGCGAACGCGAGAAGCTGGGTTCGCTGTCGCGGGCCGAGAAGAACACGCTGGTCGCGTTCGGTGTCACGGTGACGCTGTGGATCCTGCCCGGGGTGTTCGCGTTGGTCACCGGCACCGAGTCCAGCGTCTACGACTTCGTCAGCGACCGCCTCGACGAGGGCGTGGTCGCGGTGTTCGGCGCGTCACTGCTGTTCCTGTTGCCGACCGACTGGCAGAGCCGCGAATTCACGCTGCGCTGGAAGGACGCCGCCGAAATCGACTGGGGCACAATCATCCTGTTCGGCACCGGCATCATCTTCGGCTCGCTGATCTCGTCGACGGGGCTGGCCGAGACCATCGGCACCTCCGTCAACGACGCGCTCGGCCTGACGAGCAGCATCGCGATCACGATATTCGCGGTGGTGCTGGCGATCATCGTCTCCGAGACGACCAGCAACACCGCGTCGGCCGCGGTGGTCGTGCCGATCGTCATACCCGTAGCGGTGGCCGCCGGAGTCAACCCATTCGTACCCGCGCTCGCGGCGACGTTCGCGGCCTCCTTCGGATTCATGCTGCCGGTGTCCACGCCGCAGAACGCGATCGTCTACGGGTCAGGCGTCGTGCCGATCACGAAGATGATCCGTTCGGGCATCGCGTTCGACATCGCCGGCGCGATCCTGATCATCATCCTGCTGCCGTTGATGATCAGCCTGCTCGGGTTGGGCACATGATCGATCCTGATGCTCTTCGCGCAAGCGGCTCATCGTCGATCGCGGTCATCCCCGGCGACGGCATCGGGACAGAGGTCATCGCGTCGGCGCGCGCCGTGCTCGACGCCGTCGCGGCGCGCCACGGAATCGCGCTGTCCTACACGGAGTTCGACTGGTCGTGTCAGCGCTTCGAACGCGAAGGGGCGATGATGCCCGCCGACGGGATCGACACGTTGCGCGGGTTCGACGCCATCCTGCTGGGTGCGGTCGGCTGGCCGGGGGTGCCCGACCATGTGTCGCTGTGGGGGCTGCTGATCCCGATCCGCCGGGCGTTCCGCCAGTATGTGAACCTGCGGCCGATCCGGGTGTTCGACGGGGTCGAAAGCCCGCTCCGCACAGCGCAAGACGTCGATTTCGTCGTGGTGCGCGAGAACGTCGAAGGCGAGTACAGCGAGATCGGCGGACGGTTGAACCGTGGCTTCCCCGACGAAATGGCCGTACAGGAATCGGTTTTCACGCGGGTCGGGATCACCCGTATCGCCGACTACGCGTTCGAGCTGGCGCGCACCCGGCGCGGATACGTCACCTCGGCGACGAAGTCCAACGGCATCGTGCACACCCTGCCGTTCTGGGACGAGGTGCTCGCCGAGCGGGCGTCGCACTATCCCGACGTCCGCGTCGAGAGCGAGCACATCGACGCGCTCGCCGCGAAGTTCGTGCTGCAACCGCAGCGGTTCGACGTCGTGGTCGGCTCGAACCTGTTCGGCGACATCCTCAGCGACCTTGCCGCGGCGGTGGCCGGCTCGATCGGGATCGCCCCGTCGGCCAACCTCGACCCGACGAATAAGTACCCGTCGATGTTCGAACCGGTACACGGTTCGGCGCCCGACATCGCCGGACAGGGTATCGCCAACCCGATCGGCGCGGTGTGGTCGGCGGCGCTCCTGCTCGAGCATCTCGGGCACGAGGTGGCCGCGCGCGAGGTGATGACGGCCGTCGAGTCGACGCTGGCCGACCCGAAGACCCGCACCGGCGATCTGGGTGGGCGGGCGTCGACATCCGAGGTGACTGCCGCGCTCGTCGCGCAGCTGGGATAGGGCCGAAAAGCATGATGCACGATCACGCGCGATCCGTCATATTCCCGACTTAACGGGTGGATCGCCCGCACCTGGTGCGAGGGATCCACCCGTTAGAGCGCAGATTCGCCAACTGAACCCAGCCCCATCGCCAGAGCACCGGCTCGCGGCGCACGCACTCGCCTGACGACGCCGTCAGTTTGACGTAGCGTGGGGCCGTGGCCGAAGTCGACCGCCGCCGCGTCATCGCGGCAACCCCAACACAGATCTGGGACGTACTGTCCGATTTCAGCGACCTCACCTCATGGCTCAAGGTCGACCACGCCAGCATCCTGACGCGCGGGGCCGACGGCGGCATGGTCGGCACCACGCGTCGCGTCCAGATCGGCCGCCACACCCTGGTCGAACGCATCACGGAATGCGACCCGCAGTACGTGCTCGCTTATGACATCGAAGGCTTGCCGAAGGTCATGGGCAAGGTCGCCAACCGCTGGACCCTCGAACCGACGAGCGGCGGGGAGACCGTCGTAACGATCACCAGCGCCGTCCGAAAGGGACCTGGCAGATCACAACAACTCGTCGAACGCCTGGCGTGCCGCGCACTGGCCCGCGGATCCGACACCATGCTCGCTGCGTTGGCGGCGCGATTGGAGAGAATCTCGTGACTGATCGACCCGACATCATCATCGTGATGACCGACGAGGAACGTGCGGTTCCGCCCTACGAGGCACCCGAGGTCCTCGCGTGGCGCCGCGACACGCTCACCGGCCGCAGGTGGTTCGAGGAGCACGGCGTCAGCTTCGCAAAGCACTACACGGGCTCGCTGGCCTGCGTGCCCAGCCGCCCGACGATCTTCACCGGCCAGTACCCCGACCTGCACGGCGTCACGCAGACCGACGGCATCGGCAAGGTCTACGACGATTCCCGCATGCGCTGGCTGCGACCGAACGAGGTGCCGACGCTGGGCAACTGGTTCCGCGCAGCGGGTTACGACACGCACTACGACGGTAAGTGGCACATCTCGCACGCCGACCTCACCGATCCGGCCACCGGTCGGCCGTTGGCCACCAACGACGACAACGGCGTCGTCGACCCGAAGGCGGTGCAGCGTTACCTCGACGCTGATCCGCTTGCGCCGTACGGCTTTTCGGGCTGGGTCGGACCGGAACCGCACGGCGCCCCGCTGGCCAACGCGGGGATGCGACGCGACCCGCTCATCGCCGACCGGGTGGTGGCGTGGCTGAGGGACCGCTACGACCGGCGCCGTGCCGGTGACGTCGACGCGCAGCGCCCGTTCCTGCTGGTGGCCAGCTTCGTCAACCCGCACGACATCGTCCTGTTTCCCGCGTGGCAGCGACGCAGTCCGGTGCACCCGTCGCCGCTGGATCCACCGCCGGTACCGCCGGCGCCGACGGCAGAGGAGGACCTGACTACCAAACCGGCCGCCCAGATCGCCTACCGCGAGGCGTACTACTCGGGCTACGGCCCGGCGCCGGCCATCGACCGCACCTACACCCGCCGCGCCCAGCAGTACCGCGACCTGTACTACCGGCTCCACGCCGAGGTCGACAACCCGATCGACCGCGTGCGGCGCGCGGTGACCGAGAATGGCTCGGCCAACGCGGTGCTGGTGCGCACGTCCGATCACGGCGATCTGCTCGGCGCGCACGGCGGCCTGCACCAGAAGTGGTTCAACCTGTACGACGAGGCGACGCGGGTCCCGTTCGTGATCGCGCGCATCGGTGCGCAGGCGACGCAGCCGCGCACGGTGTCGGCGCCGACGTCGCACGTGGACATCGTGCCGACGCTGCTGGGCGCGGCGGGCGTCGACGTCGAGGCGGCGGCGGCGAAACTGGCCGAGACCTTCTCCGAGGTGCACGGCCTGCCCGGCCGCAACCTGATGCCGGTGGTCGACGGCGCCGCGGCCGACGAATCGCGGGCGGTGTACCTGATGACGCGCGACAACGTGCTCGAAGGCGACACCGGCGCGTCGGGTATGGCCCGCAAACTGAAGCTGTCAACGAAACCCCCTGCACCCCTGCGGATTCGGGTGCCGGCGCACGTCGCGTCGAACTTCGAGGGTCTGGTGGTGCGCGTCGACCAAACCGGCGGCCAGGGGCATCTGTGGAAGCTGGTGCGAACGTTCGACGATCCGGCGACGTGGACGGAGCCCGGGGCGCGTCATCTCGCGGCCAACGGCATCGGCGGTGAGGCGTATCGGACGTCGCCGCTCGACGACCAGTGGGAGTTGTACGACCTGACCGACGACCCGTCCGAGGCCCGCAACCGGTGGACGGATCCGGACCTGCACGACCTGCGTCAGCACTTGCGCATGCAACTCAAGCAGGCCCGCGCGGAGTCCGTCCCGGAACGGAACAGCCCCTGGCCGTACAGCGCACGCCGCTCCCGAATGTGAAACCTCGGCGGAATTCGACCACCCGGATTCTCGCCATACGTTCACATTCGGCGACTCTGGTCGTTCAGCCGAAGTTGACTTTCGCTGCCACATGTTTGCTGACACCGCGTCGAGGCTGTACGGTTCTCTCGGGTTGATATTCCAGCCTCGCGGACCCCTCACGGCGGCGATCTGACTTCCCCGCCGACAGTGGCACAGTCACTACCTCAGCCGTGACCGGCGCGCTGCCACCACCAGCGCCCCCAAGGTGAGTACAGTCGGGATGCCAGACAAGCTCCGCACCTCGCTTCGGCCGAAGCGACGGATCACCTAGGTAGACGAAATCGTCCGGCAACCGCTGCCGGGCTACCGCAACACCTACATACGGCGTCGTCACGCCGAGGGGCTAAGGGATTCCAGTGAGTCAATTCACCGAGACGATGTACCGGAACGCCCGGTGGAGCACCAGGGGGATGGTCACCGGCGAGCCGGTCGCCCCCGTGCGGCACACCTGGGCCGACGTCAATGAGCGGGCCAGCCGGATCTCGGGCGGGCTGGCCGCGGCGGGTATCGGACACGGCGACGCGATCGCCGTGCTGGCCGGCGCCCCGGTCGAGATCGCGCCGACGGCGCAGGGCACCTGGATGCGCGGCGCCAGCCTGACCATGCTGCACCAACCCACCCCTCGCACCGATTTGCTGCGCTGGGCCGACGAGACCACCACCGTCATCAACATGATCTCTGCGAAGGCCGTGGTGATCAGCGACCCGTTCATGGCCGCCGCCCCTGTGCTGAAGGGGTTGGGCATGACGGTGCTGACCATCGAGACACTGCTGAGCGGCGCTTACACCGACCCGGTCGAAACCACCGACGACGACGTCGCACTGATGCAACTGACGTCGGGGTCCACGGGTTCGCCCAAAGCCGTTCAAATCACGCACGCCAACATCGTCGCCAACGCCGAGGCCATGACGGTCGGCTGCGATTTCGACCTCGACAACGACGTGATCGTTAGCTGGCTGCCGTGCTTCCACGATATGGGGATGACGGGCTATCTGACCGTACCGATGTACTTCGGCGCCGAGCTGGTCAAGATCACACCGGTCGACTTCCTGAACGATACGCTGTTGTGGGCCAAGCTGATTCACAAGTACCGGGGGACCATGACGGCTGCCCCCAATTTCGCGTACACGCTGTTCGCGAAACGGCTGCGACGACAGGCCGCGCCAGGTGAGTACGACCTGTCGTCGCTGCGTTGGGCGTTATCGGGCGCTGAACAGGTGGACCCACAGGACGTTGAGGATCTCTGCGAGGCCGGCAAACCGTTCGGATTGCGGCGTGAGGCGATCGTGCCGGCATACGGAATGGCGGAAACCACTGTCGCTGTTTCGTTTTCTGAGTGCGGCCGCGGTATGGCGGTCGACGAGGTGGACGCCGACCTGCTGGCGGTCCTGCACCGCGCGGTTCCAGCGAACAAGGGCCGCACCCGCCGGCTGGTCAAGCTCGGCCGGCCCTTGGACGGTCTCGAGGTACGGGTCATCGACGAGGACGGCGCCGACCTGCCCCCACGCGGCGTCGGCGTCCTCGAAGTGCGCGGCGCCCCGGTGAGCAGGGGCTACACGACGTTGGCGGGTTTCATCCCGGCCCAGGACAAACGCGGCTGGTACGACACCGGCGACCTGGGCTACCTCACCGAGGACGGCGAGATCGTGGTGTGCGGACGCGTCAAGGACGTCATCATCATGGCCGGTCGCAACATCTACCCGACCGACATCGAACGTGCGGCCGGTCGCGTCGACGGGGTGCGGCCCGGCTGTGCAGTGGCAGTGCGGTTGGATGCCGGATTGTCCCGCGAGACGTTCGCGGTGGCCGTCGAATGCAAGAACTTCGCGGATGCCGGCGAGGTACGTCGCGTCGAGCGGCAAGTGACGCACGAGGTGTTCGCCGAGGTCGACGTGCGACCCCGCAACGTTGTGGTGCTCGCCCCGGGCATGATCCCGAAGACGGCGTCGGGCAAGTTGCGCCGTGCGCATGCGTTGTCGCTCGTGAGCTGATATAGCCGCGGCGGAGCGCGTACATTCGGGACGCACGATGGCGGTTTACGACGCACAACCCGGACGGCAATCGACTCCGGAAGCCGACCTGTCGGCCGCGCAACGTGACGCCGACGTGGCCGACTTGTACGCCGGGCTGGCGGGGGTGGCCGGTCTGGTGGCGGATGCGCGCGACATGGCCGATCTTCTCGGGGACGTGGCGGAGTTCGCGGCGCGTGCCATTCCCGGCGTGGACGGTGCAGGCATAGCGCTGTCACATCCCCATGACGGCGCGACGCGTATACAAGCGTGGGCCGCCACGGCGGAATTCGTCAACGAGATCGACAGCGTTCAGTACGAACAACTGAACGAGGGGCCGTGCCTGACCGCGATGGAGTCGGCACGGCCCACCGTCAGCGGGTCGCTGGGTTCTGACCGCAGGTGGCCCCATTTCGGTGGGCGGGTGGCGCGGATGGGGGTGCATTCGGCGCTGTCGTTACCGCTGATCGTGGATGGTCGGGTGATCGGCGCGATCAACTCCTATGCTCGTACGCGCGATGCGTTCGGCGAGCATTCGGTGCGGTTGGGTACGCAGTTCGCCGGGCCCGCAGCGGTTTCGGTGTACAACGGTCAACTGCTCGCCGGCGCCCGCGAGCGCACGAGACAACTGCAGCGCGCCTTGGGCAGTCGTGCGGTGATCGACCAGGCCATCGGGATCATCCGGAGCCGATCCGGCGCGAGCGCAGAGGAGGCGTTCGAGCGGTTGACGCGGCTGAGCCAAGCCGAGAATGTCAAGCTACACATCGTCGCTGAGCGGCTGGTGGTCGAGGCGGTGCGCCGAGCGCAAGCCCGGCACCGCCCCTAACCCGTTGAGCGCTTGGTGAATTCGGAGATCTGCGCAACGAGCGCTGGTCGGGAATGTCGATCGGCCATCAGCATCCGGGCGACGTCGATGAGGTGTTTACCGTTGGCACGCGCGTACGAGCGCATCAAGGTGAAGGCGTCCTCGACCGACACGTCGAGCATTTCGCACAGCAAGCCCTTCGCCTGTTCGACGACCACTCGGCCGGCAAGCGCCGCGCGCAGCCGCGGCAGCACGGTTGACGGATTGGGCGCATCCTCCTGAAGCAGAGCCACGCACGCGATATGGGCGAGGGTCTGGCCGACCAGCACATCGGCCCCGTTGAGTTCACCGGGATGGTTGCCGAACAGTCCAAGCGCGCCGAGCACCAGGCCGGTCGCCCGCATCGGAACGGCGTGGACGGAGGCGAAGCCTCCCTCGAGGGCGGCGGGGACGAACTTGGGCCAGCGCCTGGCGGCGACCCGTAGGTCGGCGATGGATACGGGTTGGCCGCTGGCGTAGCAGTCCAGGCAGGGCCCCTCGTCGGCCTGCAGTTGAAAGAGTTCCAGTTCGCGAGCCTGCTCGGAGGTGGCTGCCAGCAGGCGTAGCTGGCCGAACGGATCGGCCAGCAGGAAGCCGGCGGCGGCGACGTCGAGCAGCTCGGCACACCGTCCGGTGAGCTCCGTCAACAGGTCGACGACGTCGAAATCCTCGAGCAGTGTGTCGACGAGCGAGACAACTGCTTCGAGTACGCGGGTTTCACGAGGGGTGTCTGTCACGTTGCCCTCCATTGTGAGCTTGCGGTCAAGGTGGCGCATCAGTCCGCGTCCAGCCGCAGGCGGCGGTCGAGGATGTCGCGTGCTACGTCCGTGGCACTGCGCCCGGTCGAGTAAGCGTGGGCGCGCAATCGGACCAGGGCCTCCGTCGGTTCGATGCCGAGCTGAGCGACCAGCATGCCGGTGGCCTGGCTGACCTCTGCCCGGGACAGCGTGTGCAGTTCGGCCCAAGCGTTGCTCGCGGGGTCGTCGATAGCGGCTTGGAGGTCGGCGTCGAGCAGATCGAGCAGCGGAACGCCCGCCATCTCGGCGGCGGCGGCGGCACCCTCGAACTCGGTGCGAGCGAGCGGCCCGGGTTGGCTTCGGAACAGGTCCAGCGCCCCGACGTATTCGCCCGCGACGACAACCGGCATCGCGAACACGCCACGAATTTCGAGATCGACCATGGCTGGTCCATACACCGGCCACCTGCGCTCGTCGGGGTCGGCCAGATCGTGCACCGCGACCGGCCTTCGACGGGCGACGGATTCGAGACAGGGACCCTCGCCGAGGATGAACTGGAGTTCGTCGTACCTTCGGGCCGATTCGCCGCTGGAGCCCAGTGTGCCGTTGTTGACTCCGTCGAAGACGAGCGAGATCGCCGCCGCATCGATGTCCAGGAGCATTACACACGCGTCACACAGCCGGTCGGCGGCTTCTACCCCGCGGCGGCCATCGACCGCGGCGAGAAACTGATCATGCATCGCCGCAGTCCACTACCGGTCGCGTCGATGCGCGGTGGCCCGTCATACCCGCGCCTCCTGCAGGGCCAGCAGATGTTGCGCGAGCCGCACATAGGCTTTCGCCACCGTCGGCCAGGCCATCTCCGGCGCCAACCGACGGGCTTCGGCGGCCATCGAGCCTGCCAGACGTGGCTGCGTCACAACCCGACGCAGCGCCGTCGCCAGCCCGGCGGAATCGTCATGGTCGACGACCGCGCCGGCGCCGCCGTTGAGGAGTTCGGTCGCGTGTGGAAAGTCGGTCGCGATGACAGGCCTGCCGTGTGCGATCGACTCGACGAGCACTCCGGACGTGACCTGCTCGGCGGAGTCGTAGGGCAGGACCACCACCGAGCACTGCTGCAAGAGCGTCGCCAGCATCGATCCGTCGTATGAACCGGGGTCGAACGACACCGAATCGGCAACGCCGCAGCGACGCGCCTGCTCGATCAAGTCTTCGCGGTAGCTGTCGCCGTTCACGGCCATGGCGCGTGGGTGAGTCGGACCCGCCACGAGGTATCGAGGCCGGCCGGGCACATTCTGCAATGAGGCCATCACGTCGATCACGCGCTCGATCCCGTCCCCATGCGAGAGCCATCCCCAGGTCAAAATCGTTGGTCTGCTCGGTCGTTTCAATCGCGACATGGTGGGGACGGTCGCCCCATGCGGGATCGTGGAGATCTTCTGGCGGCTGATCGAATAACCGGTCCCCAGGTTCTCACGCGCGGCACGAGACATGACGACAAGATGGGTTGCGCCGGCGCCTATTGCCTCGATCATCGAACACTGCTGTGCCGTAGGGTATTTCGGGACATCGTGAACGACGACGATGGAGGGCACCAGGACCCCTTCAAGGATGTCCATGAGGTTGCCGGCATCGCTGCGTTGGCCGAACTCATGCTGGATGATCGCGACGTCGGACTGGTTGAGCAGATACGCGCATGCCGCGGCCGATGTCGGCCCCTCAGGCGAAGAATTCGGACTTGCGGCGTCGCCGATCACGGTGACGTCGACGTTCTGGTCGCTCAACGCGCGAGCCAGGCCGGCGCTGAACCTGGTGAGCGCGCACGACTCGACTGCGGGCGTGCCCAGGATGCTCACCCGCGCATGCCGGGAGACAAACGTCGGCGAGACGGGATTGAGGGCGAAGTCGAACTTGGGCGGTACGTTCAATGTAGTCCCAACTTCGCAGTAGGTACCGGCGTGTCCGACATGAGCGGTTGCTCGGCGAGTCAGCGAAATTCAGCTGAGACGTTCCGGAATGGCTGGGCTCCCAACACTTCGAGGGTACACCCCTGCGAATCTGCCGACGATGATCGCTATCGGGCTCGCCACTGGGGTAGGGTGAGGGCAATCGGGACCATTCAGGCCCCTCACGATCAGGGGGCCAGCGATGTCTGACAAATCTCCTCGGCAGTCGATGTCCAAGAAGTCCGGAAAGTCTCTGAAGGAGAAACGGGCGGCCAAGCACGCCAAGTCCGCCGCGAAACTCTCGGCCGTCGAAGCGATGGTCGACAGGAACAAGCGCTAAGACACCTCGGCTAGCCCCAGAAACGGCGCTTATTCCGGCGCTTTTCGTCGCCTTCCACGTCGGCCCACACGCCTGTTCGCTTGTTCGGCAAGCTGCTCGTATCCCCCACCCTACGCCCGTGTGGCGAACTTGCGCTCGGAAGCAGTTTCCGGTGCGTCGTCGCTCGTCGCGGTAAGAAGCCAATCGGGCAACGCCAGCTTGTGGATCGTACGGAACGTCAGAAGATATTGGCGCGCAAGTGATCCGCTGGTGTAGGGCAGGTCGTACTTGTCGCAGATGGCGCGGACCCGCACCGCGATCTGCGCGTAGCGGTTGCTCGGCAGGTCGGGAAACAGGTGGTGCTCGATCTGGTAGCACAGGTTGCCCGTCGAGAACGCCAGCAACGGACCGGCGTCAATGTTGGCGGCCCCGAGCATCTGTCGCAGGTACCAGTCGGCGCGACTCTCGTTTTCGACGGCCTCGGCGGTGAATTTCTCGGCCCCATCAGGAAAGTGGCCACAGAAGATCACCACATACGTCCACAGGTTACGTAAGAGGTTGGCCAGCACGTTCGCTGCCAGGGCACGGCGCCAGCGTCGTGCGCTCAGAGCCGGGAAGAGCACGTAGTCCTTGACGCCCTGGCGGGCGATCTTGCGCACCAGCTTCCTTCTCTCCCGGGTCACCCGCTCGGCGTCACCCGCGGCGCGGTCACGTTCGGAGTGAACGCCGTGCAGCGCGATACCCCACTCGAAGATGCTCGCCAGCAACAGGTTTCGTAGCGGTTGCAGCAGATGGACCGGTTGCCACGGTTCGTCTCGGGTGATCCGCATGATGCCGAACCCCAGATCGTCGTCCACACCGACCACGTTGCTGAACACGTGATGGCGGTAGTTGTGCGAGTACCGCCATTGCGCCGAGACGGCGACCATGTCCCACTCCCAGGTGCTGGAGTGGATTTCCGGGTCGTTCATCCAGTCCCACTGCCCGTGGGACACGTTGTGCCCGATCTCCATGTTCTCAACGCATTTGGCGAAGGCCAGCGATGCCGTTCCGAGGATCCAGCCGGCGCGGGACCGGCTGACGCCGATGAGCAGCCGCCCCATCACTTCAAGTGCCCGTTGGAACTTGATGGTGCGTCGGATGTAGGCCGCGTCGCGTTCGCCGAGCGACTCTTCGATATCGCTGCGGATGGTGTCCAGTTCGACGCCGAGGGCCTCGATGTCCGCTTTGGTCAGATGGGTGTACGCACCGATGTCGGTGATTGCCAAAATTCGTCCTGTGTTCGTGCGGGCGGAGCGGGCTCGTGTTCGAACCATCGTGCTTGCGGACCACCAGCCGAAATCGAAAAAAAGACAACGGCAGCACGTCGGCGTTGCCACCAGTCTAGAGAAGATCCCGTGGGGCCGAGGTCTCCGGTGCTCGTCAGCCGATCGAGACCAGTTGGTCGATCGAGTCGTTGGGCAGCTCGCCGTCGACGACCGCCGTCACCAGCAGCTTTTCCAACGTGATGGCGCCCTTGTGGTTGGTGAGGAAGGCGATGTCAGCGGCATCACGCCCGGTGGCGATCCGCACCAGCGATTGACGGGGCGCCAGCAGCGTCGCGTCGACCACGCGCCAGCCGCCTTCGACATAAGCTTCGGCCACCGCATGGAAGTCCATCGGGTAGAGCCCGGGCGCATACACCGACACCACTCGGGCGGGGACGTTCACCGCCCGCAGCAGGGCCACGACGAGGTGCGCGAAGTCGCGGCACACCCCTTCGCCGGCCAGCAGGGTGTCGGCCGCACCGTCGATCGGGTCGCTGGAGCCGGTGACGTACTTCAGGCGGGTGCCGACCCAGGAGGACACCTTCTCGAGCAGAGTCGTCGAGTCCAGATAGCTACCGAACTCCGTTGCGGCGAAACCGTAGAACTTGTCGGCTTCGGCGTAGCGACTGGGACGTAGGTACATCAACCGGTCGTAGGCGGTGACCGGCGCAGGATCGGTTCGGTCGACGATCGTCGCGGCGTACTCGACTGTCAAGGTGCCCGTCGGCGCGCACAGCGTGTGCATCCGGTTACCGTGCGCGCCGCTGATCTCCACCGCTTCGACCGGCTTTCCGTCCAGGAGAAACGAAAGCTGTTCGTGTACTTCGGCGTTGGGGTGTGGAGCGACCGCGATCTGGAACTCCAACTCGGTCGGGTCGGTGATCTCGACCTGGAGTTCGACGCCCACCTGCCGCCTCATGAGCGCATCGGTTCTGCCTGTCGGAACCTGTGCGACGTCAGCTCCGTCACCACAGACCTCCCCTCACCCCGCGGTGAGTCTTCGGCGGCGGCAAGTAGCACGCCGATCGCCTCGGCGACGCCGCCGGCGATGTCATCGACGCGCGGCACGTTGTCGGGACAGGCGGAAACGCACACGCTCATCACCTCGCCGTGTGTGGTGACGCCGATGTTCAGCCCGCAGCCCTCGGCAAGCGGCTCAGCTGAATACATGGCGACGACCCTGGCGCCGGCGCAGTACGCGCGACCGAAATTCTCCGATGAGAAGGAAACCGTTGCTTGTGAGCTTGACGAGCGTCCCCCGAGCCCGACACCGCCCAACAACTGCAGGCCTGCGCGGGTCAACCAAGGCGGGAACAACGATGCCACGGTCGCGAGATCGACTGGGAAAACCGTCGATTCGTCACGATCACGGTGCGCGATGTTCAGCCTCTCGGTCGCGGTGTGGAGGTCGGTCAATACTTGAACCGGGTCATCGAGATGAACCGGAAGTCGCACATGGCCGACGCCCAGCGGATGCGCGTCCTCCGCGGCGTCACCGGTCGGTCTCGATAGCGGGACGGTCACCAGTAGCGGGTCACCGGGTACCGCTTCGTGGCGCTGTAGCCATGTCCTCAGCGACATCGCGCAGGCGGCGAGCACGACATTCGCGGTGGACCCACCGAAAGCTTCGCTGATCGCTCGCACGTCGGCCAACGGAATCGACGCCAGTCCCATCGACCGTCGCGTCGTCAGCGCCGCATTGAGCACCGTGTCCGGCACGGCGTTGCGCATCGACGAGACGGCCTCGGGTTCCATCCGCGAGTCGACGACATCACGCAGTCGACGACGCACCGCTAGCAGTCCGCTGGTCACCGCCTCGGCGGCCATCCAGACACCGGTGACCTGACCCTCGATGACCTCGGCCAGCCAGTCGGTCAGCAACTCTCCTGTGGACGGTGTGGGGCCTAGACCTGCCTCGGTTGGTAAACGGTTCTCACCGTTCGGCTCGGCCGTTGTCAGGCGCCGCCACATCGATGTGAGTACGTGCCCTCCATCGGTTAGCACCGGAGACATCTTCACCGCCAATGCCCAACGGCCAGAGGCCAATCCGTCGATCGTCCAAGCCTCCCAAAGCGGTTGTGGCGAGGTCTGCCGCTTGGCGGTCAACTCCGCCACGAGATCGGCCAGTTCGCGGCGACCGCCGGGCGCCGGCACTGTGGCGGTGGCAATCTGCGGCGTGGGGTCGTAGGCGGCGGTCTCGGCCCAGATGGGCTGTCCGATCCGCATCGGCTTGCTCACCAACTCGCTTCGGAAGCGTGCAATCTGTGGCAAGGCCGCCGAAACCAGCTTGTTGAGGCGCTCGTGGCTCAGTCGATCCGACGCCTCGATGACGAGCAGCGCAACGGTGTGCGCGGGTGTCGTCGGGGTTTGCGTGTGCAGCGCGAAGGCGTCGTCGACAGACAATCTGGTGGTGCCCATCAGCGCTGTTCCGACGCCTGTCGAGGCTTGAACGACCTCACGTGCCGGTCGAGAGAAGAGAGTCCACCGTCGACACGTTGCCGGGCGCGGCGGCTGCCATCGCGATCGTGTGTGCGAAATCGGCTTCGGTGGCGGCGGGAACCACCATCAGGGTGATGCGGCTACCGCTGCCGCCCATCACAGCGATCGTGTTGGCCGGCTGGCGTTGGTATCCGTCGAGGCGGACGACTCGCCCGTCCACGACCGTCGTCCGAGGCGCCGCCGCCCATTCTGCGAGGTTGTACATCACCCGCGACACGGGTCCGAGACGGACCGACAGAACGCTCAGCAGATCGGGAAGTTCCTTCTGAAGTTCCTCGCTGTGCGGCCACCAGGCCCCGTCGACATAGCCACTCTCGGGCCCCTTGCGCTTCAAGCGCAATCGCGGGGTGTTCTCGGGTCCGTCGTGTTGTCGGCTGGGGGCCGGGGAGGCTTCTTGTACTGCCATGGGATGGTCCCATCTGAGCCGTCCAACGGCTCATTCACTACATCGGTGACGACGCGATCTCAAGTGTTCGCGTGCGAGAAATCCCCGATAGACCTTCAGCCTACGCTACTTGACTCGACACCGAGTTATGGCTTCAAACCCGTTGGCCGACATTGCAATTCGTTGCCATCCGTCAAGACCCTCATACGAAAAGTGGGCTGGTGGGAATTCCCACCAGCCCACAGTCGTCGTGCAAGCTAGACGGCGGTTACGCCGATTGCCTGAGGCCCTTTGGCGCCCTGCTCGATGTCGAACTGAACGCGTTGGTTCTCCTCCAGCGACCGGAATCCATTTCCCTGGATCTCCGAGTAATGCACGAAGACATCCTTCGCGCCGCCGTCGGGAGCGATGAAGCCGAAGCCCTTATCGCCGTCGAACCATTTCACAGTTCCCTGTGTCATACTTTTAACTTCTCTCATCGTGAATGGATGTAGATAAACATCCACGTCAAGGCTATCACGCCCACCCTCCCCCCTTTCCCGCGAGCGTGTGAGTCTGCACTCGGCACGCCGCGGATTTCAAACAGTCGACGCACGTTCGTTGCATCGCCAGCGTGCGCAAGAGACGGTTCTGCTCGCGCTGAACCTAACCGGTGACTTGTCCGCCGCTCGTAGGCAGCATTTCGGGGTGTCTCGTGTGATCCGCTTCAACGCCTTCGACATGAACTGCGTCGCCCACCAGTCCCCCGGCCTGTGGAAGCACCCCGACGATCAGTCGTGGCGCTTTAAGGATCTGGAGTACTGGACCGAGATGGCCAAACTACTCGAGCGCGGCCGCTTCGACGGTTTGTTCATCGCCGACGTCCTGGGCACCTACGACGTCTACGGCGCCAGCGACGAGGCGGCCATCCGGCAAGCCGCGCAGATCCCGGTCAACGACCCGATGCTGCTGGTGTCAGCGATGGCTCTGGTGACCCAGCACCTGGGCTTCGGCATCACCACGGGCACCGGCTTCGAGCATCCCTATCCGTTCGCCCGCCGCATGTCGACCCTCGACCACCTCACCAAGGGCCGCATCGGCTGGAATGTCGTGACCGGATACCTGCCCGCCGCGGCGCGGAACATGGGCCAGACCGACCAGCCGGCGCACGACGCCCGCTACGACCACGCCGATGAGTACCTCGAGGTGCTCTACAAGCTGTGGGAGGGGTCGTGGGAGGACGACGCGGTGGTTCGCGACAGCACCCGCGGTGTGTTCACCGAACCCGCCAAAGTGCACCACATCGGCCATCACGGAACGCATTTCAGCGTTCCCGGTGTGCACCTGTCCGAACCGTCGCCGCAACGTACACCGGTCATCTACCAGGCTGGCTCGTCGCCGCGCGGTGTGCGGTTCGCCGCCGAGAACGCCGAGGCGATCTTCACCGCGTCACCGACGAAGGAGATCCTGCGCCAGACCGTCAGCACCATTCGTCAGGAACTCGAAATCGCCGGGCGCGACCCGTATTCGGTGAAGATCTTCAACCTGTCGACGATCGTCACCGCCGCCACCGATAAGTTGGCCCACGCCAAGCACGCGGAGTACCTGTCCTACGGTGACCCGGAGGGCGCGCTGACGTTCATGTCCGGGTGGATGGGCGTCGACCTGTCGCGCTACGGCCTGGACGAACCGGTCGGCAACGTCGACTCCAACGCGATCCATTCGGCGGTCGCGGCGTTCCAGTCCGCCAACCCCGACGGGCGAGAATGGGCCATCCGTGACATCGCCGAATGGGGCAAGATCGGCGGTATGGGCCCACGCTTCGTGGGTTCCGGTGTGCGCGTGGCGGATACGCTTCAGGAATGGGTCGAGGAGACCGACGTCGACGGGTTCAACCTCGCCTACGCGATCACACCGGGCTCGTTCGCCGAGTTCGTCGACCACGTCGTCCCGGTACTCACCGAACGCGGTGCCTATCAGCCGTCGTACACGCCGGGCACGTTGCGGCACAAGCTCCTCGGCCACGGGGACCGGCTGCCCGAGGACCACCGCGGCTCCCGCTATCGTGTCGGCGGTCCGCTCTCGACGATCATCGACCGGCCGTCCACGGTGCCGTCATCCTCGGCATCGGTGGCATCTCAGCCGACCAGCGGCCGCTAAGGGGTTATTTGTGACGATTCAATTGCATTGGTTCCTACCCACTTACGGCGACAGCCGGCTGATCGTCGGCGGGGGCCACGGCATGCCCGCCGGCGCAGCGCACGGCGACCGCGACGCGTCGATCGACTACCTGGGTTCGATCGTGCGCGCCGCCGAGTCGTTCGGCTTCACCGGCGCGCTGATCCCGACCGGCGCGTGGTGCGAGGACGCGTTCATCACCGCCTCGCTGCTGGCACGTGAGACGACGTCGCTGGCTTTCCTGGTCGCCTTCCGGCCGGGACTGGTCAGCCCGACGTTGTCGGCGCAGATGGCCGCGACGTTCGCACGGCACGCGCCAGGACGAATCCTGCTCAACGTGGTGGTCGGCGGCGAGGCGCACGAACAGCAGTCTTTCGGCGACTATCTCGACAAGGACGGCCGCTACCAGCGCTGCGACGAATTCCTCGAAGTGGTCCGCCGACTGTGGTCCGGCGAGACGGTGTCGCTGGCGGGCGAGCACATCCGCGTCGAGGAGGCGGCGCTACCGACATTGCCGAATCCCGTGCCGCCGCTGTACTTCGGCGGTAGCTCGGCCGCCGCCGGCCCGGTCGCTGCGCGCCACGCCGACGTGTATCTCACGTGGGGTGAACCGCCGTCGGCGGTGCGCGAGAAGATCGAGTGGATCCGTGGGATCGCCGCCGAGCAGGGCCGCGAGATCCGGTTCGGCATCCGGTTGCACACGATCTCCCGGGACGGCTCCGACGAGGCGTGGGCACAAGCCGACAAGCTCGTCGCCGCGCTAAACGAGGAGACCGTGCGCAACGCGCAGAACGGGTTGCACCGCAGCCAATCCGAAGGCCAGAAGCGGATGCTGGCACTGCATCAGGAGCATCGGCACAACGGCAGCTGGCATGATGCGCGCTCGCTGGAGATCGCACCGAACCTGTGGGCGGGCGTCGGCCTGGTGCGCGGCGGTGCGGGCACCGCGCTGGTCGGCACCCACACCGAGGTCGCCGAACGCATCGCCGAGTACGCCGACATCGGCATCGACGAGTTCATCTTCTCCGGCTACCCGCATCTCGAGGAGCTGTACTGGTTCGGCGAGGGCGTCGTCCCGATCCTGCGCGAGCGCGGGCTGTACAAGGGTGCGGCGACGACGGCCACCCCGGCGTCGATCCCGTTCGTGAGCGGTTCTCGATGAACCTGATCGCGTCGGCCGACGAAGCGCTCGACGTCGCCGCCAAACTGGCCGCCGAGTTCGACGCCGAAGCCTCGGCGCGCGACGCCGACCGCCGGTTACCGCACGAGCAGGTGCGGGTGCTCAAGGAGTCGGGGCTGCTGGCGCTGCCGGTGCCCCGCGAGTACGGCGGCATCGCGGCGCCGGCGACGGTGCTGGCCGAGGTGTTCCGGCGGATCGCGCACGCCGACCCGTCGCTGGCCCAGATTCCGCACTCGCACTTCGTATTCCTCGAAGCGCTGCGGCTGCAGGGCAGCTATCCGCAGAAGTCGTACTTCTACGATCGGGTGCGCAGCGGGGCGCTGCTGGCCAATGCTCAGTCCGAGCGGGGGGCGAACACCGTCGACGTGGACGCGACCACACTGGCCCGGCGGCCGTCGGGCGACTACGTGCTGTCGGGGCGCAAGTTCTACTCGACCGGCGCGCTGTTCGCGGACTGGGTGCTGGTGCGGGCGTCGCTGGCCGGCGACGGTGAGGTACCGACGGCGCAGACGCCTAAGGCGATCGCGTTCGTCGCCCGCGGCGCCGAGGGACTCTCGGTCGTCGACGACTGGGACGGTATGGGTCAGCGCACCACCGCGTCGGGCACGGTCACGCTCGAAGACGTCGCGGTGCCCGTCGAACATGTGGTGCCGTTCTCGCCGATCTTCGACGAACCGTCGGTCTACGGCGCGCGAGCACAGCTGTTACACAGCGCAATCGACGTCGGAATCGCGACTGGTGCGCTGGCCGCGGGGGTTCGCCAAGCCGGGCGTGCGCGACCGTATTTCGAGGCGGGCGTGGCGGCCGCGGTCGACGATCCGACGCTGGTGACGGTGGCGGGCGAGCTGGCCGTGACAGTCCGTGCGGCGCAGGCGCTGCTGGCGCAGGCGGCTGCGACGGTCGACCTCGCGACGGAGAACTTGAGCGAGCAGACGGCCGCGGAGGCGTCGATCGCCGTCGCGGCGGCGAAGGTGGCGGCGGTGCGTGCGGCGCTGGACGCGTCGAATGTGTTGTTCGAATTGGGCGGCACGAGAAGCGCTTCGGCGTCGGGCAACCTGTCACGCTACTGGCGCGACGCCCGCACGCACACGCTGCACGACCCGACGCGGTGGAAGGTGCAGCACATCGGCCGCTACACGCTGTCGGGCACGCCGCCGCCGCGCCACGGCCAGGTCTAGTGCGCACCCATCAGCGCCTAGTAGCGCACGACGCCGATTGTGCGCCTACTCCGTCGAGTAGTCGAAACTCAGCCACCGCTGCGGACGCATCCGAATGATGACCGACGTCGGCGTCAGGTTCTGGTCGGTGAACGCGTTGCCCTCCACTTCACCGAGGTAGCGGATCGCGATCTCACGCACCACCGCGTCCTGCGCGGCGTCGATGCCGGTGACGTCGCCTTCGGCCGTGACGTAGCGGTACGGCGGCTGCTCGTCCTGCGCGGTGATCGCGAACCGGCCGGCCTCCTTGATGAGCCGGTGCTTCAGCGACGATGACTCCGTCCACAGCACCACCTCGCCGCCGGGCCGATAGCCGTACCAGATCGGCACGCTCAACGGCGCCCGGTCGCCGCGTTCGACCGCTATGACGCCCACGTGGACATCGGACAGGAACTCTTCACGCTCGTCGCACGTCATCTTGGCCATGACCCAACCAACCGCTGCGGCCCCGATCACATTCCTGCGCCAGAGCCATCACCGCCGCCCGGTGGTTTGGCGGAGGCGGGCTCGCCGAGTTCGGTCCACGGAGGTCATGGAGTGCGAGGCGATGGCGGTGGTGTGACCGGAGGCTGGCCGACCGGGTCGTGCGCGTCGCGCCACGCCTGCCAGACCTCCGGGCGGAGCCGACCACGGTCGGGTACCGGCAGGCCGGCATCGCGCGCCCAGGAACGAACTTCGGCGGTGCTGGGTTCGGACTGGGCATCGGCCGTGCCAGGCGTCGTGATATCGATACGGACTCCGGAAATACGCTGTAAGGCGGCATCCTCGGTAACCGCCCAGGTATGCGCAGCGGCAAGGAACCGGTATGTCCATTCCTCGGCGAGCGGACGCGTCTCGCAGAACACGACCGGGACGTTGGGCCAGCGGATCTGTAACTCCGCGAGGGCATCGGCGACCACGGCGGGCCGGACGAAATTGTGCCGGAACAGTTGGGAGTAGCGGTCTTCCACCACGACCGCCGCGCGCGGAAGCGCCGAAAGATGGGCCACCTGAAAACGAAGCTTGCCGTTGGTCAGACCGGACACAAGATCGGGTAGTGATTTTCGTTCCACGCTGGCCACCAGCAGCCCGTCGACGGTGACCCCGTAGTCACCGCACGGCAGGGACCGCTTCACGATGCTGACCTGTTGCGAATTGAACGTGTAAGCGTATCGCTCGTGCGAGTCGACGAGCACCTCTAGTCGCTCGATGCCTTGAGCACGCGCGGTCGGGGTTCGCACGTTCGGGCGTGCTTGTTTTCGGGTGCGCGGCGACTGCCAGAACACCACCTCGCGGCCCCGGGCAGTGGTGAAGACCAGCTGGGAACGGTTCTCCCGCCCCCGCTGGAGGATCACGTCGATGGCCGCGCCGCGGCGCTGGCACGACTGCAACGGAAGCCGTTCGATGACCTCGGCGTCGGCGGGCCAATCGTCAAGGCTCATCGGATGGCAGTACAGCGCCTTGACGCGCGGCCAGGTGCCCGACGTCCGGAACACCAGATCTCCGCCTGGTTGTGGCAGTCGCAGAAGATACCGCAACCGGGAATCTGGCTGCGGGTTCGCCGCGATCAGCAATTCCGCCATGCGCTCCAGTCTGCCCGGCGCGGGCGGGATTCGGCAGAGACAAAGCCTGTGCCGCCCAGATCAGGCTACGAGCACTGCCACGTCGCTGTGCAGTTGCGCCAAGCCGGAGTCGAGCGTCGCCAACTGCGCATCCCGGCTTCGCGCGAGTTGAGCAAGGTAAGCGTCGGTCACCTGCCGGTGTACGACGATGCCCGTCGGATCGATTTCGGCGTACGAAACCCTATCGGGCCAAAACTCGTGGCGCTCCGCGGCTTCTAATCGCGTGATGACCTCGCGAGCGGCGCTGGCCGGCTGACCGGCACGGATCAAGAACCTCATCAAGCTGCCCTGGGTGATCGGACATGTCGCGAACGGCGCGCTCGATTTCGACAGCCACTCGACGGAAATGTCGTGGTGGACATGGTCCGTCACGACGAGTGCGACAAGAACATTCGCGTCGAGCAGCACCGTCACTGCTCATCCTCCAACGACCGCACGTCCTCGGATGTCACCACCGTGCCGACACTGATGACCGGCAGGCCCGTCCTGGGATCGGTTGACACCGGCGCCGCGCTGTGTGCGCCCAAACCTCGGCTCATCAGATCGGCGACGGTCTGACTCAACGACCGGCCCGTGTCGCGAGCGATCGCGAGCGCCTGTTTATGCAGGTCATCTGGCAAATCCACGGTCGTGCGCATACCCGATCGTAGCATCTAAGCATCATGATGCATCGATGCAGGATCGCCTAACGCGGCAGCTGAGGGCTGGGGATGACCTTCTGCCCGGCGCGACGACGGCGGGTACTGTGCCAGCCGTGAGCGGGGGTCTGATCCTCACCGACGAGTTCCGGGAGGCGTTGACGCTCCTGGCCGGGGGCCGTCACCTGTTCCTGACCGGTAAGGCGGGCACCGGCAAGTCGACGCTGATCCGGCGTTTCATGGCGGAGACGAACCGCAATGTCGTGGTGGTCGCGCCCACCGGCATCGCGGCGTTGAATGTCGACGGCTACACCATCCACCGACTGTTCGGGTTTCGCACCACCACGACGTTGTCCGACGTCACCGGCGGCGACTACCGTCCGGGGCGGTTCGCCAGGACGCTCGCATCGCTGCAGACGCTGATCGTCGACGAGGCGTCCATGGTCCGCGCCGACGTCTTCGACATGGTGGCCACGGCACTCGAGCGGTTCGGCCCGGAGCCGGGAGCACCGTTCGGCGGGGTCCAGATCGTGCTTGTTGGCGATCTCTATCAGCTGCCGCCGGTCGTCGGTGACGGTGAAGAGGGCTACTTCTCGACGGTCTACGAGACGCCGTACTTTTTCTCGGCCCGCAGATTCCAGCGTGCCGACTTCCCCACCGTCTCGTTGACCACAGTGTTCCGCCAACGAGGCGACGATCGGATGACCGCGATCCTCAACGAGATTCGCGAAGGTGTGCTGCTCGGCCACGCTCAGGAGCAGCTCAACGCCCGCGCCGATAAGGATTTCGTGCCGCCCGACGACCAGTTCTGGCTGACGCTGGCGCCGACCAATCGGCTGGTGACCGCGCGCAATCGTCAGCACCTCGAGCGGCTGCCCGGCGACGAGATGCTGCACCGGGCCCGCGAGTCCGGCGACCTGACGTTGTTCGACAAGCCGATCGAGGAAGAGCTGCGGTTCAAGGTCGGCGCGCAGGTGATGATGCTCAACAACGACCAGGGTGACCGGTGGGTCAACGGGTCGATCGGGCGCGTCATCGGCGTCGGCTACGACCGCTACGGCGTCGTCGTCGAGATCGACTTCGCCGACGGAGGGTGCGCGGAGGTCACGCCTTTCACGTGGGAGGCGACGCGTCCGGTGGTCGACGGCGGCACGCTGCGGCGGGAGGTCATCGGGACCTTCACGCAGCTGCCGTTCAAGCTGGCGTGGGCGATCACGATTCACAAGAGCCAGGGGCAGACGCTGGAGCGGGTGGTCGTCGACCTCACCGGCGGTATGTTCTCGACGGGTCAGCTGTATGTCGCGTTGAGTCGTTGCACCTCGCTGGCGGGGCTGGTGCTGAAACGTCCAGTGCTGCCGAAAGATCTGAAGACCGACCGCCGCATCGCCCGCTTCCTGCGCAGCTCCCTGGACAGCTCGGCCGCGCGCAGGTACTGCGCGATCGGCATGCTCACCGTCGGCGACGAGGGCCGGATGTCGCGGCCGCGGCCGGTGGAGCTGGCGGTGGCCTTCGACGACGGCACTGCGATCTCGACGCTGATCAACCCCCAGCGTGATCTCGCCGCTGCGCGAAACTCCTACGGCATCAGCGTGTCCGACGTGTTGCTGGCGCCGACGCTTCGCGAGGCCTGGGCGGTGATCGCACCGATGCTGGCCGGCTGCACGCCGGTCGGATCAGGCGTCGACGAGGCGTTGGGATTGATCGACTTCGAGCTCAAAAGGCTCGGGCAGGTGGCGGTGATGCCGCTGGGCGTCGAGCTGCGCGGAGCGCACGTGTCGGGGCGGACAGCGCTGGAGCGGGCGCAGTCGGCGCTGGCGGCGCACACTTCCGCAAGGGTCGAGGGTGGCTCGTCGGCATTCGAAGAACCCGAACCAGCGGAGTCGATTTCGGGGCTGCTGGTCAGCCGCGACCCGCACGTGCCGACGCCGAAGGCCGATCACCTGCCGGCGTTGTCGGCGCTGCTGCGGATCAGTCGTGATGTGGGCGCGGTGCTGCTCGGCGCATCGGTGCAGCGAGACCTCGACTCGTCGTGGGATGCGGCCGCCCGCCAGTCGGTGGCCGACCAGCTGGGCGCTGCCGCTGCCCGGACGCTGTTGCCCGACGCGGTGGTCGCACGCCTGCACGATGCCTCGGAGCTATTGGGTGTCGACGTGGTCAGCGACGCGGTGTTGGTCGCCCGGCACGACATCGGCGAGGCGCTCGTACCGGGTGCGCGGATCTGTTTCACCGGAACAGCTTTGGATGAAAGGGGACGTATCGTCGAGCGTGCGGAAATAGAGCGGATGGCGGCAGAGGCGGGCCTGAAGCCGGTGCGCTCGGTGACCAAGACGCGCTGCGAGGTGCTGGTCACGGCTGAGGCGGGCACGCAGTCGGGTAAGGCGCGCAAGGCGCAGGAGTACGGTAAGCCCGTGTTCACCGCCGAGGAGTTCTTCGCCTGGCTGGCGGACCGCTGATCCGCCCGTCAGGCGCACCATTTTCGCAGCTGTGCGGCGATGTCCTGCACGTCGTCGATCGCCCCAGAAGCAATAGCGATCATGAAGTCGAAACGAGCGTCTTCGCTGGCTGTCACCCACTCGTGGTCGAGACCCAAAAACACCTGGCACGCTGTCCATGCCAAGCGCTTGTTGCCGTCGAAGAGCGCATGGTTGCGGCAGAGGGAGTGCAGCACAGCGGCGGCCTTGGTATGGATGTCGGGATAGGCCTCGGCTCCGCCGACGGTCGTTCTGGGGCGCGCCACCGCCGATTCCAACAGGCCGTAGTCCCTGACAACGACCTTGTCCGAGATCGCCCGCGCAGCGATCGCCAGCATGTCATCGAGATCCAGGTAGACGGTCACGTATCGGCTAGCCGCCGCAGCACGCCTTGTTCGCGTTCAATGACTTTGTCCAACACTGTCTTTACTTCGTTCTGATGAGCGCGACGCTCGATGTACTCGTCGATGGCCGACAGCGCCACCGCCTGCATGGAACGCCCCTCGGCCTCGGCCTGCCGACGCAGCGCCTCAGTCTGCTTCTCGCTCGTCCGAAGTGTCATACCCACGTGCGCCAAGATACCACTCTGATACCAGAGACCGCGGCTGATACGTCGCCCCCGCGACGTATCGTCGGCGCATGGCAAACGTCACGACGCGCGTCGCGCGGGCTGCCGAGGCGGTGCTGCCCGCTGATCCCCAACCGCGCCGCTCCCCCGACATCGTCGTGATCTCGCCGCACCACGCGTGGGATTGCGCGTCCTGCGGCACCGCCCACGACATCGGCGACCTTCTTGTGCAGGCCAGGGCGGGCACGCTGTGTCTCGACTGCGGCGGCCTCGGCCACCTCGAGTTCCTGCCGTCCGGTGACGCCGCGCTGACCCGTCGCGCCAAGACGGCCAGCCGGTTGTCCGCCGTCGTGGTGCGCTGGGCTCGACGACGTCACCGCTATGAGCGCCAGGGCATCCTGGCGGAGCCCGCGGCGATCGAACAGGCTGCGCGAGAATGCCTGTCGGACGCCGACGCACGGGCCCGCCGCCGAGATCGCGACAAGGTTCGTCGCGCCGACGAGGACGTGCGCTTTCAGGGCGAGTTCGCCGCCGCGATTCGTGAGCAGTTTCCCGGGTGCCCACGCGGCCGCGCAGACGCAATCGCACTGCACGCCGCCGCCCGTGGCAGCGGCCGGGTCGGACGCAGCGCCGCTGCACGCGAACTGGATCCCGACGCGGTCCGCCTGGCGGTCGCCGCGTCCGTCCGCCACATCGACACCGATTACGACGATTTACTCATGTCGGGTGTCAACCGCGATACCGCCAGGGCGCAGGTGTACGACCGCGTCGAGGATGTCCTCAACGCGTGGCGCGATGGTGTCGCGATGCTCGACACGTAATTACGGGCCGTCGGCGGGAAGCGGTGAGCCGGGCGGTCTGGGCGAGACAGTTATATTGCCTCAGCGTCCTGGCGGTGGAAGTACCGCCACAGTTGGGCGCCACCCGATAGCGCCACGAGTATGCCGAGGCCGCCGATCGCGATACCGACGAACAGCGACAGGGCCATCGGGTCGACCTCGTCGCCCACCGTCCCGGCGCCGAGCATTCCGCCGATGAGGAAGCCGAACAACGGGGCCAACACGCCCACCCCCGCGCCCAAGAGCGCGCGCCAGAAACCCGGCGGGGTCGGCTCGAGTACGACGGGGCGGCCGTCGTCGGAGACGGACTCTTCGACGGCTGCAGGGTCAGGTGTCGTGCTACTCATCGGATTTCACCCTCCTGATATGGGGGACGGAGTCGGTGGGCGCGTCGACTGCCGGCTTGCGCTTCTCACCCTCGAGGAACGGCCGCACAATGTCCATCGGAATCGGGAAGACGACCGTGGAGTTCTGGTCGGCGCCGAGTTCGAGCAACGTCTGCAGATACCGCAACTGCAACGACGCCGGGCTCTCGCTGAGCGTGATCGCCGCGTCGCGCAGTTCCGCCGACGCCTGCAACTCTCCGCGCGCGCTGATCACCTTCGCGCGCCGTTCCCGTTCCGCCTCGGCTTCGCGGGCCATCGCGCGCTGCATCATTTCGGGAATCTCGACGTCCTTGATCTCGACGACCTCGACGACGATTCCCCATGGTTCGGTCTGTCTGGCGATCGACGCGGCGAGATCCTCGTTGAGGTCGGCGCGGTGCGCGAGCAGCGTGTCGAGGTCCGCGCGACCGACCACCGAACGCAGTGTCGTTTGGGCGATCTGCGAGGTCGCGATCGCGAAGTTCTCCACTGCCATAACCGATTTCGTGGGATCGGTCACCCGGAACAGCACGACGGCGTTGACGCGCGCTGTGACGTTGTCGCGGGTGATGACCTCCTGCGGTGGAATGGTCAGCGTCACCGTCCGCAGGTCGACCCGCACGAGTTTGTCGAGGCCCGGCAGCACGACGACGACGCCCGGCCCGAGTGGGCCGCGCAGCCGGCCGAGGCGGAATGCCACGCCGCGCTCGTACTCCTTGACGATGCGCAGCGACCCGACCGCCAGCGCCACCAACACGACGGCGAGGAAGATGACGACCACCATCCAGCCTGTCATCAGCGCACCTCCCGAGGCTCACTGCGCCGATCGGAGGCATACGAGCTGCGGCGACGAATCTCCGCTTCGGCCAGCCGCTTTCGTTCTTCGAGGTTGTCGTCGAGCGACTGGAACACCACCCCGTTCGGCACAGCTGGGGTGCGGCGCAGGTGCGACCACAGCGGCAACGTCAACAACGCGACCACGACAGCCGAGCCCAACAGCAGCAGCGCCTGCGGTGCGGTGTCGGCCGCGAAGGCCGTCGCCAGCGGCAAGATGACCGCGATGACGCTGACGGCGCAGGCGATTCCGCGATGGAAGCGCGCCGCCTCGGACGCCGGCCAGCTGTCGATCGCCCGGCTCACCTCGCGGCCGTCGTGCGATGACGTACAGGTGTGCTTGACCGGGCAGGCGTTGCAGATTGACGGCGTGCCCCGGTAGCGCATGACCCGGTTGTCGGGGTCAAAAGACGTGGGCCACAGCCACTGATCCTCCGGGCACTGCCAGGCGTCATGGTCCTCGTGGTAGACGAACGCACCCGTTCGGTGCCCTTCCACTTTGGCGGCCGCGCGCCGCGCGAACGTGTCGATGCCGTACGCCACGGCGACGAGCACTGCGGCGTAGCCGATCGTCAGCCACGCGTCGATGCCGATGCCGGCGATCATGGCCCGCCACCGTCCTCGTCCGGGGCCACCCGGCGGTCAGAGGCGTAACGGCTGCGTCCCGGGACGGCCATCCCGGTGCGGTCCTCCTCCGCCTCGGGATGCTCCTCGACGAACAGGGTTTCGGCCGGGAGCGTGTGCGTGGTCGCCTTGATCCCGTAGCGGACCCCGAGCCAGCAGATCCAGACGAACGGCAGCACTCCGCCGAGGATGAACAAGAAGTCACCCGGCATTCGCAGCCACTCCAGCACGACGTTGCCGGGCTGAGTGATGTAGCCCAGGGTGCGGGCCTCGTAGTAGCCGTCGTTGACCGAGTGCCACAGCTGTAGGACGCCGAGGGGCAGCAACGTCGCGAACACCATCCAGGCCAGGCCGATGTTGAGCGACCAGAAGGACAGTTTCGCGAGTTTCTCCGGCCATCGGTTCGGCGGGATGATGTAGCGCAACGCGAACAGCGCGAGTCCGACGGCGAGCATGCCGTAGACGCCCATCATCGCGCCGTGCGCATGGTTGGCCGTCAGGGCCGTGCCGATCTGGTAGTAGGAGACGATCGGTAGGTTGATCAGGAAGCCGAAGATGCCTGCACCGACGAAGTTCCAGAAGCCCACTGCGACAAGGAACATCACCGCCCAACGGTGCGGGAACGGCGCACTGCTGCGCGACTGCTGCCGGGAACCCAGTTGCAGGAACGTCCACGCCTCGACGGTCAGGAACGTCAGCGGGATCACCTCCAGCGCGGAGAAGAACGCGCCGAGGGCCATGTGCTCCACCGGTGTTCCGGAGAAGTACAGGTGGTGCATCGTGCCGATCACGCCGCCCATCGAGTAGAGGATGACGTCGAGGAAGATCAGCTGGATGGCGATTTTGCGTCGCACGACGCCCAGCATCACGAAGATGTAGGCCACCATCACCGTGGTGAACAGTTCGAGGAAGTCCTCGACCCACAGGTGCACCACCCAGAACCGCCAGAACTCGGCGACCGTCAGGTGGGTTTCGGTGCCGGCGAGCATGCCGACCGCGTAGAACGCGGGGATGGCCAGCCCGGCGTAGAAGAACAGCCACGGCATGTTCAGCTTGCTCTCGGTCTTCAGCCGCGAGCGGATCGCGCGGAAGATGATGGCCATCCACAGGAACAGGCCGATGACGAGCAGCGCCTGCCAGAACCGCGGCAGGTCAAGGTATTCCCACTGCTGGTCGAAGAAGATCGAGCCCTTCGCCCAATCAACGCCGAATGTGCTGAGCGCCGTGCCGATCAGCGTGCCGGCGACGACCACGAACAGCGCGCCGAGCAGCCCGTAGGTCAGCCACGACTGCCGGCGTGGTTCCCGGCCGGAGATGATGGGCGCCAGGAAGATTCCCGCCGCGAGGAACGAAGCGGCCGTCCACAGCAACGACAGCTGCACATGCCAGGTTCGCGCCAGGTTGAACGGCAAGATCTGGGCCAGGTCGAAGCCGAAGAAGTTGCTCAGCTCGGCGCGGTAGTGCTCGATCGCACCGCCGAGCACCGCTTGGCCGAGGAAGAGCACGGCGACGACGAGGAAGAACCACGCGGTCGCCTTCTGCGACGGCGTGATCGCCACTTCGCCGGGTTGACGGAACGCCAGCGACGGGGCTTCGGTTGCGTGCCAACCGATCTTGCGGCTCCAGCGGCCGTAGAGCGCGAACAGCGCACCGAGGCCTGCCAGCAGGGCGATCAGCGACATCGCCGACCAGACCAGGATGTCGGCCGTCGGGGTGTTGTTCACTCGCTGTTCGGGCGGCCAGTTGTTGGTGTAGGAGTAGGAGTGCCCTTCGCGTTCGGCCGCACTGGCCCATGAAGTCCAGCTGAAGAATGCCGTCAGGTCTTGGATTTCCTGCGGGTCGGTGATCATCTGCGGGATCAGGCCGTACTTGGTGCTGTCGGTGCCGAAGACTTCGGCGTAGTGAGCGCGTATTTTCTCGAAAGCGCTCACCTGCTCGGCTGTGAACTGCAGGGTGCCGGTGGCCTGATCGTAACGGTTGGTCCGCATCATCTCGACGACGGCTGCGGTCGGGTCCTGAGCGCCCGAATCGCGCAGTTCCTGTCCGACGTGGTCGGCAGACAGCCGCAGGTACTCCGCGGTGTAGTCCGGGCCGAGGTAGCCGCCGTGGCCCATCACCGAGCCGTACTGCTGCAGCCCGCGGCGCAAGAAGATCTGCTGTCCGGCGGTGATCTGCTGTTCGGTGTAGAGGGTCTGGCCGTCCGGGCCGACGACGCGCTGCGGCAGCGGCATCGAGTCGGAGTAGGTTCTGGCGGCCAGCATGCCCATGATCAGGAAGCCGAACACCATGACCAGCGCGACGCCTTGAACCCATCCCTTGGAGATGGCGAGTTCGGCCTTGCTCGGAGCGGGCTCCAGGAACTGCTCTGTCATCGCGACACCCTCCGGCGAGTTGAATTCACATTCGCAGGTTCTTACGCCAACGTAACCAAATGCGCCGCAAAAGTGGTGGAGGTTGCGAAACTTCGCGTCCGCGTTCGCGGTTAAGCGAAGGCTTGCCAAAGTTCGGGGGCTGACGGTGCGGTGGCGGGCGTAGGGTGCCACTGTGCACGTCGATGTGATGACGACTCCGCAGCCGCTGCACGAGATCGGCGCCCTGGCCCGGCGGACGCGGACGGCCGGCTTCTCCGGATTGCTGTTCACCGAAACCGGCCGCACCCCGTACATGAACGCCGCGGTGGCGGCGCAGGCGGCGCCGGGCCTGGAATTGTCGACGGGGGTCGCGGTGGCGTTTCCACGCAGCCCGTTCGTGACAGCGGCGACGGCGTGGGAGTTGCAGGAGGCGACGGCCGGACGGTTTCGTCTCGGGCTGGGAACGCAGGTGCGCACGCATGTGGTGCGGCGCTATGGCATGGAGTTCGAGCGGCCGGGTCCGCGACTGCGGGACTACGTGCTGGCGGTCAAGGCGTGCTTCCATGCGTTTCGGACCGGCAGGCTCGAGCACCGCGGCGACTTCTACAGCCTGGACTTCATCACGCCGCAGTGGAGCGCCGGTCCGATCGACGCGCCGGACCCCGCAGTCGATGTGGCCGCGGTGAATCCGTGGATGTTGCGGATGGCGGGTGAGGTGGCCGACGGAATCCACGTGCACCCGCTCGGCGAGCCGGGCTACATCGGGCGGCATGTGGTGCCGAATATTGGTGAGGGCGCGGCGAAATCGGGCCGCTCACCGAACGACGTCGCGGTGATTGTGCCGGTGATGACGATCGTCGGCGACACCGACGAGGAGCGGCACCGCGAGCGGGAACTGGTGCGCGCGAGCATGAGCTTCTATGGAAGCACGCCGAACTACGCCTTCATCTGGGACGAGGCGGGGTTCGAGGGCACCACGGCGCGGATCCGAGAGAAGCAGAAGGCCGGTGACGTCCAAGGCATGGCGGCGTGCATCACCGACGAGCACATCGCAACGTTCGCCACCGAGTCGACGTGGGATGGGTTGGCGGACGCGTTGATCGCGAAGTACGGCGGGGTGGCCTCACGCGTCGTGCTGTACAACGCACTGGCCGATCCGGAGCGCTTCGAGCGTTACGGCGAGGTGGCGCAGCGTATTCGACTTTCTGAGTAGTGAGCCAGAGGAGCTGAGCGAATGAGCGATACCCCGTCGCAGACTCATTTCCGGCGCGATGCCGCAGGTAGCCGCTGGCGATCGCAGTCCATTACAGAGCAGGCGAGTTCGAGTCAAATCGAGTCCCGTCATCTGGATAAGGCATTGCGGGCGTTCTTCAGACTCGAGGGCTATGGCGAATGGGTGCCCGACGAGGGCATGTTCGCTATGCCTCCCGGGCATACCCTGCGAAAGGTCAGCGATGACCACTACATCGTTGAACGGGACGGAACGCAATATCCTCACGCACGTACTTCGTGAAGCGACCTATCACCGCGTTGGCGTCCTCGTCGAAAACCGGGTACGAACCGCAGAACCGTTAGCCCTGGACTTCGAGCTTGACGCGCTGGCCCAGCCCTGAGCTAAAGCCACTGAGACATAAGTACTTCCGACAAATCGCCCCCCGCATGGAGAGGCGCTCTTGTCAGCACCGGCTGCCGGTGCTCGCCGCGTCGTCACACGAGCCACCCAGGAGCGTGGAGTTGGCGTGCTAACGCGGGACACGCAAGCGATCCAGGCCACGGGACACCGAGAGTTCGCAAGCAGCGGCTAACGGAGCTTCGGCGACTGCGATGTCGTACTGAGCTCGGGCGCGCGCACAGGTCGACCTTCAGCGCGCGCAATCATCGCTTCGACTCGCAATGAGCCCTCGGGGTCCAAGCCTTCTACCACTTCGGTTCCGTCATGGATCGGTTCGGCGTCATCATCGTCGATCTCGTAATCGATGTCACCGATGTAGAGAGCTTTCACGCCACCGCGTATACATCTAACCAACCGTTCGACGTCACACCAGTGCTCGTGCATACAGCGAGCCACCATCTTTTCGCAGACCGAGCCGGTCACTGGCACGTGCTCCACCGGTCGACTGTGCCGGTAACGGACGAGTGTCACATCGCTGTACGCATACTCGAGGTCGTCGATGGTCGCGGATGTCCATACATGCACAACGCCGACGCCCTCCAAGGGAAACGTCGCATGCCATCGAAACGTGAAATATAGGTTGCTGATGATGTCGTCACGCGCTAAGTCGCGGTCCAGCGTTGGATATATCGCCCGAGGTCGTTCCACATATATATTCTACTGAGCGCAACCGACATCTTCGAGTGTCGTGTTTGCTATCGCCAAGCTCTCCGACGATCACATTCGCCGCGTCGAATGTAGGAGAAGCACCACATCGGCGACTTGCCTTGCCGCGTCAATTCCTGCGGCGACGCGTCGCCTCGGTAGCGAGTCGTCGAAAAAGCGCCGCTGGCCGCCCCCTAGCAGCTGCCGTCGTGGAGCCGGTGGCGATGAGATGCGGTTCCATCGCGCGTCGGAAGGTGTCGCGCTGCAGCGCGTGCCCCGCGATCGCTTCGTGCGCGATTCGCAACTCCCGCAGAGTGAACTCGTCACCAAGCAGCCCATCCGGGTCCGGCTTCTCGAGATAGCGCGCCTGAACATCGCACACCGCCAGCTTGATGATGTCGACGTGGTCGTACGGCAGTCGTCCGGGCGCGCCGATCGACACGAGCCTGGTTGTCTCGGCGAAGCGATCCGCCAACTGCTCCTGGTGCACCACTTGCACGTGCGCGACCGACAACACCCACCCGCGGTCATCGCGCGTCGGGTCGTCGAAGACATGAAGCTGACGTGGATGTAGCCCGCGCACATTGGCTTTCACCCACAGCGACCGGCCAACGGCTTCTGCGAGTGTCTCGCCTTCATGGACGAAGGTTCCCGGTAGCGCCCAGCCAGTTCCCCTCGGACGACGCACCTCGAGCACGACCAAACCCTGCTCGGGGTCGAGCGCAAGCACGGCGGTGTCCACGGCGACCGAGGGCCGCGGGTAGTCGGTCAGCTTCCGCCCGCTGCTGTCTCGGTAGACGTTCTCGTTCATGTCGGAGCGTCAGCGTACCGTGTTTGACAGTTAGCGTATATTTGCGCAAAGTAGGATCGGGCAGAGGGGGAAGCATGACGTCATACAACGACCGTGTTGAAGGTGTACTGCTAGGCACCGCCGCAGGGGACGCGCTGGGGGCGCCCTACGAGTTCCAGCCGCCGCGCGGACCGGACCTCGACGTGGCGATGGTCGGCGGTGGCGGATGGGAACCGGGCGAATGGACCGACGACACGTCGATGGCCATCGCGATCGCCGAGGTCGCCGCGAGGGGTGCGGATCTCCGCGACGCGGCCGCACAGGACGCCATTGTGCAGCGATGGTACGAGTGGTCGTGCAACGCCAAAGACGTTGGTATCCAGACACGGTCCGTACTGACGGGTGCTGCGCGAGGTGGTGTGATCACCTCAGCGAGTGCCCGCACCGAGTCGGCCAAGTTGCACGAACGCAACGGCCGTACCGGAGGCAACGGCGCGTTGATGCGCACGGCGCCAGTCGCACTCGCGTATCTCGACGACGAGAACGCCATGGTTGAAGCCGCACGCGCACTCAGCGAACTGACCCACTTCGATTCGGATGCCGGCGACGCCTGCGTGTTGTGGTGCAGCGCAATCCGTCACGCCGTACTCACTGGCGAACTGGACGTGCTAATCGGGCTGCGTCACATCGATTGGGACCGTCGCACGATGTGGGCGAACCGTCTCGACGACGCCGAAGCCGCGTCTCCCGCGTCGTTCCCCAACAACGGCTGGGTGGTGACGGCGCTGCAGGCGGCGTGGTCGGCGATCGCAACGACACCGGTACCGGAAGACGATCCCAAGGCTGGTGTCTACCGGGCGGACCATCTACGGCTGGCTTTGGATGCCGCGGTCCGCGCCGGGTACGACACCGACACCGTGGCTGCGATCGCGGGTGGTCTGCTCGGTGCGGCGTACGGAGCGTCGGCGATTCCGGGAGCATGGCGGCAGATGCTGCACGGCTGGCCGGGTATCACGGCGCATAACTTGGTGGCGCTGGGGTCGGCGATCGAGCGCGGAGGCAAGCCCGATCTCTTCGACTACTCATATTCCGACTCGACGGTCGACACCTGCGCACGTCACCCGTATGACGAAGGGGTCTTGCTCGGCGGCATCGGCGTGCTGCGGAACTTGCCGGCCGAAGTCGACGCTGTCGTCTCGCTGTGTCGGGTGACCGATGACGACATGCGCCACGATATGCCGCACGTCGAGGTACGGCTGATCGACCGCACGGACCGTGACGAGAACCCGCATCTGGACTTCGTGCTGCTGGACACCGTGCGGCTGATTGAGCAGTTCCGGCGCGAGGGACGCACGGTGCTCGTGCACTGCGTCGCCGCATACAGCCGTACACCCGCCATCGGGGCGCTGTACGGAGCGCGCTTGCGAGCTATCGCTGCCGACGACGCGATACGAGACATCCAGGCGGTCCTGCCAGGTTCGCATCCGAACCATGCATTTCGAGAAGCATTACGGCGCATAGGGCCAGCGACGACGATCAGAAGCCGCCCTGGGAGTACGACAAGAACTAAGTCGACGGTAGGTTCAGCCGACGTGCCAGATCCGGTCCGCCCACCTCTCGGATGAACTGCGGGTCACCGCAGACGACGAGTCGGTCACGCGCACGGGACAACCCGACGTAGAGCCGTTCGCGGGACCGTTCGAACACATCGGTCTCGTTGACGACCAGCACGACGCAGCGACGTTCGAGGCCCTTGAACCCGAGCACGTGGCCGTAGAACACCTGATCGGTGTCCCAGAACGTATCCCAGTACGCCTTGTGTCCGTCCTTCTGCCGCTCGGCCTGCTCGGGATGACGACTACCGGTGGTCAACAGTGCGACATCCTCAGGGCGCCAACCCTCTTCGAGGAGCGCTTCGATCTGGTCGTCGCCGACGTCGAGAGCGTCCTCGCGACTGCAGGCGACGAACTCGACGGCCGGGCCCTCCCCACCGAGGAATCGCATCGGGTGGTCGACCAGCGGTTGAAATGCGTTGGCGATCTGTCGGGTGTTGCGCAGGTTGTGGTCGAGGATCAGCGGCACCAACGGCACCGGCGGCGAGCCGTACCGGTTGAAGACGCGCTGCCCCTCGTCGGTGAACACATACAGGCCACCCTCGTCGGGATCCTTCAGCGCGATCAGCAGCGGCTCCCACCAGGAGTCGGCGAAGTCCTGTGCCTCGTCGACCACAATGGAGTCGAACCGGTGCCCGGGTTCGAGTTGCGTTGCCAATTCAGCCATTTGAAGCGGCAGATCGTGCTCCCAGAACCTGACGGTTTCCTCGGTGCGCAATGACTCGTCGGGCCCCTCCGGCGCGCCCCACTGCACGCCGAGCGCATGGAACTCGCCGACGTAACCGGGCTGCTGCCGTCGCGGCCAGGTGGCGGTGATGCGCTCGAGATATGACGCGAGACCGTGGGAGTAGCAGGCCAACGCAACGCGCTGACCGCGCTGCGCCAGGCGGCGAGCTTGCTCCATGGCCAGGAACGTCTTACCGCTGCCAGCGCCACCGCGCACCTCGATGCGGTTGAGCAACCGGGTGGCATCGAGGATGACGGCCTGATGCTCGGTGAGCGCGTCGGCGGCGTCTTCGTTGGCCAGTGCCCTGGCGACCACATCGCGCTGCGGCAGTCCCCGCCCGCTGAGCGCGGTGACGATCTGGTCGATCCCATCCTGGCTGAGCAGCGGACGATCGAGTTCCTGGCTGACCAGCACATGACGCAACTTGCCGTCGATGTCCTTCAGGTCGTTGCGGTCGATGACCTTCCAACGCGGGCAGGCCGACAGCGCGAAGTCGTCGGGCAGTTCGATGTTCGGCAGGACGACGACGTGGTCCCAACGCAGCCGGCCCTGCGTCCAGCGAGGATCCTTCTCGATGTAGTCGCGCAGCGCGTAGCACGCTTCCCTGGCCTGGCGGACGGGTTCGATCGTGTGCTCGCGCCCGCCACGCTTCTGACGCCAGTGCTCGCCGTCGTGCCAGACTTCTCCGCCCTTGACTTCCAGACAGACAATGCCGGCGCCCTCGATGGCGACGACGAAGTCGACCTCGTGGTCTTTGAGATGGTCGGTGACGCGTTGGCCGGCGATGACCAAGTCATTGGGCTGCAGCTGCTCGACGAGGGCCTGGTAGACGCGGCGCTCGGCGCGGTTGGCCAGCCGCGGGGTGTCGGTCGGCGTGATGGTCATCGCTGTGCCCTCACGTTGCCCCGACGCGGCCACCCCATGTCGAGCCCTCCCTCATGAGCTTTTCGTCGATGGTACGTACCTCATCATTCATCGATCGAGGCCGTCGAAAAATGCGGCGGGTGTAGAGCCGTGCCGCATGAGCATGTGTGGTGGCGGCGCGGGCTCCTGAGTGACTGCTCTGTGTTGATGGACATCCCGCTCGAGGGATTCTGGGCGTTCATCGACGAACTCGTCGGCATCGTCGACGAGATGCCCACGGTATTGCGTTACGCATCAGGCGATGTCGACTTCGGCACGGTGACGCTCGAGATCGTCAGCGATGACCGGCTCTACAAGCGCATCGAGAAACAAGTGCGGGCCGCCGCAGAAAGCTAACGGCCGGGCGGCAGCTCCCGGGGCCCGCGATGCGCGCTCAGTTCACGCCAATCGCGCCCGGTGAGTTCGGCCCGGTCCTCGCCGCCCGCCAGTGTTGACGACGCATGTTCCGCAGCGGCATCCAGCCGACCGTAACCGTGATCGTCGGCTCTGACGGTCGACCCACCCCTGGGATCCACAACATGCTCTCCCGCAACCGCTTCCACGTGCGTGGTGACCTTGCGGGTACGTCGCATCGAGAAATGAATCTCCTCGGTCTCCTCGAAGATCTGCCGCGCACCTCGGAACGGCTTCGTCGTGGTGTCGATCGCGTTGACGATGATCGGCGGCACCAACGGCCGAATCCAGCGAGCGGCAGTGCGCGTGACATCGGGAATGGAGGGAATCAAGGGACGCCCGGACGGCTCCACCGAACGGTCCTCCTCGACCGCAGACGGCAAGTTCTCTGCGGTATCCACGACTGGCGCGATCTCCGACCCGGCCGCGCCGAGACTCGCCGCCTCGGCCTCCGCAGCGATCGGCAAATACACGTCCTCGGGCTCCGAAATACGCTCCGCGCGTGCGGAAATCGCCGGCTCGACCGCCTCCATCACCCGGCGGCGCTGGTGCTCGCGGTCGATCTCCAGTTGCGCCTCGACCGCCATGCGCGCACTGGCCAGCTGCTGTTCGGCCCACATGTTGTCGATGGCTGCACGCACCTGTGCCCGCTTCACCGCGACTGTCGTGTCGGCCTCCAGTTCGGCCCGGTCCCGCTGCACGTCTGCGGCAATCCCGCGATCTTGCGATGTCTCGCCGCGCCACAGCCGAAGGATCAGCGGCAACAAGCTCAGCAGAACGAAGCAGGCATCGACAAGCAGCCGCAAGATCAGTGCACCGGGATGCGCCAGCGTGTAGTCGTTCATCGCGACCCATCGCGCACCCAGCCCCCGATCCACGTCGGCGGTCGCTACCTGCCGGGCTCGCGTCAGTACCTGTTCACCGTCGGCGATCTGGGCATCGACCGCGGGCGCGCGTCGATCGCGCTCGGCCAACGCCGCGTCGAGCGACCGCTGCGCGTCGGCGAGAAAGTCGTTTGCCGTCCGGTTCTCCGGTCCCGCACCGGGCACACCGGTGATGAAGGTCTGCGGGCAGTCGGGCCTGGGGTTGAACTCACAGCGGGCCACCACCAGTGCTTCCTGGCGGCGTTGGACTGCCTGCTCGACAGGGTCGTCGAGCTCACCTCGCGCTGTGCGGCTCCGATCCAGCTCGGCCGCCGCGCGCATCACCGCAGGAGCGCCGTCGGCGATACGCGCCGCCCGCTCGTCGAGCAGCCGACCCACCGATCCGGAGAACACGACGAGGGCGGCAAGCTCGCCGACCACGAGTCCAACCGCGACCGCGACGGCAGCACGTCCCGCTACGCCGGAACGATGAACTGCTCCCGAGGCGAGGGCGCGGCTCACCGCACCGACCAGCAGCCCGACCCCTGAGGTCACCGCGACGACGGCCGCCAGCGGCCAGGAGGTCGATGAGGCCAGGGCGGCGGCGGCCACCAGCCACGCCAGCATCGCCACGACCAACACCACCACTCCCGCGGTGATCAAGGTGGACCGCTCATGGCGGGCACCGACTTCACGCCGCTCGCCACCACCGAGCCAGACGAGGACCGTCGCCATCGGCGAAACGGCGCGATCCTGTTCAGAGACGTTATGGGCGGACATGGAAACTCCAGACATCTTCGTGCTTGTCCAGGCGTGATGGAGCGCCGACCGACGACCTTGTCGGTGGTGTGTCAGGCGGAACCCCCCGCGGATCGCACCATCACGCCGATGCGAATGCCCGAATTCTTTCACAGGCTGGTGTACATGTCGCTTCTCGACGCTCGCCGAATGGCTAGTGCCACGACCGCACCAGCGCCGCCTCGTATGGTGGCCGAATGCGCAACGATCGCAAGGACCGAGTCAGCCACGTCGCCCGGCAGGTCGGGGCGTTATTCGTCGCGGCGGTGACGGCCGCCTCCACACTGAACGGCTACCGGTCGTTGGCCCGTAAGGGCTACCCGTCGATCTTCTCGTTCGGATTCGGTCTGGTGGTCAGCGAGTTCCCGCTGCAGACGCTGGTGAGCCAACTGGGCGGGCTGGCGTTGACCGCTCGTCGGCTGAGCCGTCCGGTGCGCGTCGTCGCCTGGGCGGTGGCCGGCCTGTCCGCGATCGGACTGCTGAACTTCAGCCGCGCGGGCCACAACGCCGCTACCCCGCTGCGCGAAGCGCTGGACAGCGGCCTCGGAGATGGTCGCCGCAAAGACTCGACGGGCTTGTGGCGTCGGCCCGCCGGCGCCGGCACCGCCAAGAGCCCGGGCGCGCTGCGGATGCTGCGGATCTACCGCGACTACGCCCACGACGGCAACATCAGCTACGGCGAATACAGCAGCGCCAACCAGCTCGACATCTGGCGGCGTCCCGATCTGGAACGGAACGGGAAGGCGCCGGTGCTGTTCCAAATCCCCGGTGGCGCCTGGATCACCGGCAACAAACGCGGACAGGCGCATCCGTTGATGAGCCACCTCGCCGAGCTCGGCTGGGTCTGCGTGGCGGTCAACTACCGGCACAGCCCCCGCAATACGTGGCCCGACCACATCGTCGACGCCAAGCGCGCGCTGGCATGGGTCAAGACGCACATCGCCGAATACGGCGGCGATCCGGAGTTCATCGCGATCACCGGCGGCTCGGCCGGCGGTCATCTGTCGTCGCTGGCTGCACTGACGCCGAACGATCCGCGGTTCCAGCCGGGTTTCGAGGACGTCGACACTCGGGTGCAGGCCGCCGTCCCGTTCTACGGCGTCTACGACTTCACCCGCTTCGAGGACGCGATGCATCCGTCGATGCCCGAGCTGCTCGAGCAGATGGTGATGAAGCAGCCGCAGTCGTCGAACTTGCAGGCGTATGCCGACGCATCGCCGGTGAATTACGTCGCCGCCGACGCTCCCCCGTTCTTCGTCCTACACGGAACCAACGACTCATTGGTGCCCGTCGAGCAGGCCCGTTCGTTCGTCGCGAAGCTGCGCGATGTCAGCACCCAGCCGGTCGTGTACGCCGAATTGCCGTTCGCGCAGCACGCTTTCGACATGCTGGGCTCGGCGCGCGCCGCCCACGCGGCAGTCGCCGTCGAACAGTTCCTGGCCGAGGTCTATGCGAACCGGCAGCAGTCGACGGAATCGGAGCGGGCCTCGGCGCTGTAAGAGGGCGGCTGACCAGGTCTTCCGATGCCACTGTTCATGCATCGAACCGGTCTGGGCCGGCGGTAGGCTCACGACCATGGAGCCCGAGAGCCTCGAAGCCCGCGTGGAGGCCCTGGAAACGCAGGTGCGTGGGCTTACGCAGCGGGTAAAGGCGAGTGAACAGGACGCCGCTGCTGCCCGTGTCCTCGCCGGCGCAGCCGACCGCGACGTCACCGAGTTCCACGGTGAGCTCTGCGACTTTCGTCGGGCCAGTGTCTCCAGCTTCAATGCCCTACGCGCCGACCTGACCGATTTGCGCACCGAAATGACTGATTTACGCACCGAGCTGCGCGGAAAACTCGACGCAGCAGCTGCAGGTCAGCAGCACATCGTCGGCCTCCTGGAAGGGCTTATCGCCGATCAGGGCTGAGGTGCCCATGACGATCACTGACGCCGCGGCGGCGGTGGCCGCGAAAGCGCCCTGACTTCTCGGCCGGCAGCGCTTGGTTGCTCACACTGCAACGGTCGATTACTGGTTTGCGCGACAGAGCCAATACCATCGCTGACGCTATGACCGACACCGCCCTGACAGCTCCACCCAGCGCCGACTCCGGCCGTATCTCTGCTGAGGCGGGCCGCCGAAGGACCTTCGCGGTCATCAGCCATCCCGACGCCGGCAAGTCGACGCTGACCGAGGCGCTGGCGCTGCACGCCCGGGCGATCACCGAAGCCGGCGCGGTCCACGGCAAGGCGGGCCGACGCGCGACGGTGTCGGACTGGATGGACATGGAGAAGGCCAGGGGCATCTCGATCACGTCGACGGCGTTGCAGTTCCCGTACCGCGACTGCGTGATCAACCTGCTCGACACCCCCGGCCACGCCGACTTCTCCGAAGACACCTACCGGGTGCTGACTGCCGTCGACTCGGCGGTGATGCTCATCGACGCTGCCAAAGGCCTTGAGCCGCAGACGCTGAAGCTGTTCCAGGTGTGCAAGCACCGTGGGATCCCCATCATCACGGTGATCAACAAGTGGGACCGCCCCGGGCGCCACGCCTTGGAGTTGATGGATGAGATCCAGGCACGAATTGGTTTGCGCACAACGCCTTTGACGTGGCCGGTCGGAATCGCCGGAGATTTCAAGGGTGTGCTCGACCGGCGGACTGGCAACTTCATCCGGTTCACCCGCACGGCGGGCGGTGCCACCGCGGCCCCCGAGGAGCACATCGCGGCGGCCGATGTTCATGAGGCCGCTGGCGACGACTGGGACACCGCCGTCGAAGAGTCCGAGTTGCTTTCGGCCGACGGCGCCGATTACGACCGTGATCAGTTTCTCAGCGGTGAGGCTTCACCGGTGCTGTTCACATCGGCGGCATTGAACTTCGGCGTGAACCAGCTTTTGGACGTGCTGGTCGGACTCGCACCGGCGCCCGGCGGAGCGCTCGACGTCGACGGGGCTCGGCGTGCCGTCGAGTCCCCTTTCAGCGCTTTTGTTTTCAAGGTGCAGGCGGGAATGGACTCGGCGCACCGAGATCGCATCGCGTACGCGCGGGTGGTGTCGGGCACGTTCGAGCGTGGCGATGTCCTGACCCACGCCGCAACCGGCAAGCCATTCGTCACCAAGTACGCGCAATCCGTGTTCGGTCAGCAGCGCGCCACGCTGGACACCGCGTGGCCCGGTGATGTGATCGGGTTGGCCAATGCCGCGGCGCTGCGTCCGGGTGACACGCTGTATCGCGATGTGGCCGTGCGGTATCCGCCGATACCGAGCTTCTCCCCAGAGCATTTCGCGGTGGCGCGCGGCACCGATCCCAGTAAGCACAAGCAGTTTCGCCGCGGGATCGAGCAACTCGAGCAGGAAGGCGTCGTGCAGGTGCTGCGCTCCGATCGGCGCGGCGACCAGGCGCCGGTGCTCGCGGCGGTCGGACCGATGCAGTTCGAGGTCGCCGTGCACCGGATGGCCGCGGAGTTCAGCACGCCGATTGCGTTGGAGTCGTTGCCGTATCAGGTGGCGCGGGTCGTCGATCCCGCCGACGCTGAGTTCATGGACAGGCAGGTGTCAGCGGAAGTCTTGACCCGCAGCGACGGAGTCATGCTCGTGCTGTTCTCGACCCCGTGGCGACTGGAGGGCTTCCAGCGGGACAACCCCGAGGTCAAGCTCGGGTCGTTGGTGGCGGCGTAACGGTAGCCTCCGCCTAGGAGACGAACTTTGCATCGCGGGCGGCTGCTTCTGGCTGCTTTTTTTGTGAAGAGGCCCACGTCAGTGTGCGAGCGCTTTGCGCTTTCGCGGCGAACGCGTCGGTTCGATGGGTCGGACGTCGAATGCCAGGCCAACGGGCGCAAGCATGTTCACCAATGCGTCGAGGCTGAACTTGCTGATCTTGCCGTTCATCAGGTCGGAGATCCGCGGTTGGGTGACGCGAAGACGGACGGCAGCTTCGGCCTGCGTCCAACCTTCCTCGGTGATTCGCTCCTCGATCGCGACCATGAGCAGGCCGCGCGCGGTGAGGTTCGCCGCCTCATCCGGAGTATCGGCGATGTCATAGAACACGCTGTCAACCATCTCGTGCCTCCCGGTAGCGCTTCTTGGCGAGATCAATATCGATTCTTGGAGTCCGTTTCGACTTCTTGGTGAAGACGTGGAGGACGTACACGACGTCGTTGAACTTAGCCACGTACATCAGTCGGGCAATGCCGTCGGCATCTTGCACACGGATCTCGTACACGCCGGCACCCACGGTGCTCATAGGCTTGTAATTGTTGGGCATCAACCCCATCTGTACTCGAAACAACTGCTGGCCAAGCTCATCCCGGATCTTCGGGCGCTGCGCGCAAATGTCGTCGCGAGTTGTGCCCAGCCATCTCACCGGCTTCAGATCGGCCATCATCTTATATCAGAGCCAATATATGCGCCAATGAGTACGTCAGGTTGGATGTACCGGATCGGCGTGAAGCAAAGACGGCACTCCTCCCGACCCTTCCCTCGACGATGTACATGCCGCGAGTATGAGGCCGACGTCTGACAGGTCAGCTTGCCCGGCCCTGCCGATACTTCGACGACGATCCGCGGGAGGGGGTGGACGAAGCGTTGTCCGACCCACTGGTGATGGACGCGGTGTTGTTCGAAGGCGGTGCGTTCGAGGACTTCCTGCGGCTGCGCGGGTCGCTGTTGCCCGAGGACGAACGGTTACTCGTCGAGCAGTGGCTGCTGCTGGACCGGTCCGTGTTCGAGGTCGAGCAGGTGCGTCCCGGCCATGGCCTCACCGTGCGCGACCTGCGCACCGGCCACACCCATGAGGTACGGGAGCGGCTGGGAAGCCGCCAACTGAAATCCGGACACCTGATCTGCGCGCGCGTCATCCCCGCAGGGGACACCATGCAGTTTTCCGGCTCGGTCGAACCCGTCGCACTGCACGAACGCGACGCGCTGATCAAGTTGCTCGACGCTGAGCCCGACGCGGTCATGCTGGTGGCGCAGTTGAGCCGCCGTTTCGCGCCGCCGAGGCTGACCAACACCGAAGGTGAACCGATGGCGCTCTGCGAGGCGAAGTTACGCGTCGGACCTGGGATCGAGGCAGCCCTCGATGGAAGCTATGACCGGTCTGGCGATTCGTCGCTGTGGTTGGAACACGTTGTTAATCAAGGTATGCAACGGATCCGCGCGACGTTCGAGCTCGACGGGGATACGTTGCGGGTCGAGACCAACAGCGAGGAGCGGATGGACCGGGTGCTGGCGACGCTGGCGCGGCTCGGTGTGGTGGTGGAGGTGGTCGAGGACTCCCGTATCCCTATGCCCGCTGTCCGCGAGGCCGCCTCGCTTGCCGAGCGGATGCCGCAGGTCGGGGAAACCATGCTGGACCCGGCCGATCCACAGGTGGCCGCGGCTCTCGACGAGTTCATCCGTGAAAACGAGGCCAAGTGGCTCCACGAGCCGATCCCCGCCCTGAGCGGCCAGACACCGCGGCAGGCCGCCGACGATCGACGCGACGCGACGCGACGACTTGATCAAGCTTCTCGGAACGTTCCCAACCGGCGACGCCGCGCGCGGAAGCATGGACGCCGATCGGTTACGGCACGCGCTGGGCCTGGTTGAACCTAGGTGACGTCTGCCGCTGCAACCACCGCGCCGCGCTCTGCATAGACCGCGGCCGACGCTAGACGTGGCGGCAGCACCGTACGACGGCAGCGATCCACAGGTCATTGACTCGGACTCGTCGACCCGTCTCGGCTAGGCGGACTGGAAAGCTTCCAACGACCACCCGACGCGAAGCTGGGGTCGCTGGCAGTTGCGAAGTGACAGCCGCGCTATGACGCGGCGCCAGCGCTCGCCGCGCCGAGCTCCGCGTAGACCGCTGCTTCGAAGCCGAGGATCGTCTTGACCATTGTGTCATCGAAGAACGGAAGCACCTGCGTGGCAATCACGGCGGCGATGCCGGCCTTTCGGTCGATCCAGAAGAAGCTGTTGAACAGTCCTGACCAGTCGGCCGAGCCGGCGCTGCGCATGCCGGGCAGGTCGGTCAGGTACAGGTGAAATCCGAGGCCCCAGCCCTGCGGGACGTCGAGCGCTTCGACCGGATTGGACAGCTCCGGGACAGTCGGTTCCATCTTCTTCGGTAGCGGCGCGCCGTCGAGGTGGTCGCGCAACGCGAGCTCCACCGTCTCGTCTTTGAGAATTCGCGTGCCGTCGAGTTCGCCGCCGTTGAGCCAGGCGCGCACGAAGCGACCGTAGTCGGCGATCGTCCCGTAGGACCCGTGGCCGGCCGCGTCCCACTCCGGCTCGTCCGGCAGGTCGAGTTCGGTTGTCACGAGGCCGCCGTCCGGCGCCCGAAAGCGGAGTGGCAGCAACCGCGCTCGCTGCTCGTCGCTCGGGGCGAACGTTGAGTCTGTCATTCCGAGTGGGCCGTAGACGTGCTCGGCGAGGTAGTCGGCGAGCGTCTGGCCGCTCACTGCCTCGACGACCATACCGAGCCAGTCGGTGCTGACGCCGTACTCCCAGACGGTGCCGGGGTCGTGGACCAGCGGCGCGTTGAGGCTCTGTTTGATCCCGTCGAGCGGAGTGGGAAAACCCTGCTCGTTGCAGTAGGTGAAGAGCTTCTCGTTGAGGAAGTTGTAGCCGCAGCCGGCCGTGTGGGTCATCAGCTGGCGGACGGTCGCCTGCGTCTTGGGCGCACGCAGGAGAGGTTCACTGCCGTCGAAGCCTTCAAGCACCTGAAGCTCGCCGAACTCGGGCACGATGGTCGCGACGGGGGCGTCGAGTTGGATGCGTCCCTGCTCGACGAGCTGCAGCGCGCCGGTGGTGGCGACGGCTTTCGTCATCGACGCATTGCGAAACATCGTGTCGGGCTTGGTATCTCCGGCGACACCTTCGTAGAGGACGCCGTCGCGGCTAACCACCGTGGCTGCGACGCCGTGCAACGCGCCGTCGGCAGTGATGCCATTGAGCAGGTCGTCGATTCGCTCAAGCCCCATTTGAAGCTCCTTTGCTTTGGGGGGATACGCGAGCCATCATCGCATGGGTCGCGGGGTATGCCGACGGGCTTGAGCGGACCACCACATCAAGATTGCGTGTAGGGCTGTAGCGGCACCACCGAGGCAACAACCCTGCGCGCAATATTCAGCGTTGGATCCGAATTCTCGAAGACAGTATCGCCGGCTCGACGGCATCGTGCGTGTAACACGGTGTCGAGGGAGTACAGCCATCCGTCAGCGCAGCCTCAATGCGGCGGGTCGAAGGTGACGACCTCGCCGCGGTTGATCGAGACCCAGTCGCGGGCCTCCAGGTACGGGCGGAAGGCCTCGACGATCGCCTGCTGGTCGGCGGGCGCCTTCGGCCGCTGCAGCTCGTAGAGATGTGGGAACTCCGTCCACGCGACGACGGCGTCCCAGAGCCGCAGCGCTGCCTCCCCGACCGGTGGGTCGATGAGCACCGGCCCGAACAGGCACTGGCCGTCGGGGAAGAACAGGGTCGGCACCCCGTAGCCGTCGGCATCGACAACGCGCTGGTGGTCGACCATCACCTCGTCGTTGGTGGCCGGGTCGGAGATGGCCTGGTCGACCAGCGCGGGATCGAAGCCCAGTTCGGTCAATAGCGTTCGGGCGACGTTCTTTTCATGCGGTTTGCGTCCTTCGACGTGCAGGGCGCGGGCGGCGCGTTCGTACCATGCGTCGAGGTCGGCCATCGACCGTCGGCGCAGCAGCACGCCGATGCGCATCATGGACCAGCCGTAGGACCACTCGCGCTCCCACGGATGCTTCTTACCCTCCTGGCGGTTGATCTCCTCGAGGCTGAAGAAGCGCCAGTTCACCTGAAGGCCGGTCTGATCGCGCACCTCGCGGATCCATCGCGATGTCTGATACGCGTACGGGCACATGATGTCGAAGTGAAAGTCAACGAAGACAGGATGATTGGTCACATCACGAACCTTCGGTCTGGAGGCAGCGTCAACTGGTCGTTATTCTGCCAGCTGATCGCCTCTGAGGCGATGGCCCGTCCAAAGCCCGGCGGGCTTCTGTGCTGGTCAATTTTGCCGCGTCAGAGGGCATCCCGGCGGTGTTAATGTGCGACTAACGCGGGAGAAGGGACACGGTGGCGCATCCGAACGAGCCGCTCAAGGTCGATCCGACCGAGCTGCACATGACGGCAGACAAACTCGCCGGTCACGCCAGCGGCTTCCAGACAGCGCATCAAGCCGCGCAGGCACGGGCGAGCAAGGCGGCTCTTGGATCGGGTTCGTCGGCCATGGCGTTGCCGGGAATGCTGGCTGCTTGGGACGCTGACGGTACGCGTTTCGGCGAGCATTTCGCCAGGCACGTACAGGCACACCGCGAGGCAGCAGACGGCTACGAGCGCACTGACGCCGATAGCGCTGGCGCGATTGATGACGCGGGTTCTGCACTCTGAGTTGAGCACGTGACGTTGAACCTGGAGGAGCTCAAGAAGTGGCCTCCCGAAATCGCCGACCTGGCCCAAGCAGCGCGAGATGCCGCTGCCAACCACACCGATTCCGCCGATTTCTATCGCTCGTTGATGAGGGTGTCTACCTGGGAGGGACGCGGCGCGCAGGCGGCCATGTCCGCGATGGAGACTTCAGCGGGCGACCACGAGGCGGTCGCCGAGAATCTCGGCAGGGTGGCGGCCACGATGGAACTCGTCCACCAAGACGCTGAGGATCTCTCTCGCCGCGACGATCAAGCGCATACTCGACGATGCCGCCACACAGCCGGCGGTGGTCGTCAATGAGTCCGCCAATCAGGTGATCCCGCCTGACACAAGCCACATGACCGAGGAATACGCCGCACAGGTCGCGACCAAAGTCGCCGACTTGCAAGAGCGCATCGCGGCAGCGGTCATCGACGGTGAGCGGATGGACGCCGACTTGGCGGGGGCGATAACCGCTGCCAGTGGGAACGTCGATCGGGAGGTTAAGTCCGGGACGTCGCTGCAGGATCTTTTGCTGCCGGGGGGCGGCGAGCAGCGTAACGAGCCGAAGCCCGATGAGCGGTCGTCAACACCGGACGATCTCGATAGCGCGTTGGGTCAGCTCACCGGAGAACCGGATCACCGGTTTTCATCGACGGCCGACGGCGCTGGCGCCGGGCCGGTGCCGATGGATCCGGCCAAGGTCGAGCAGTTCAAGAACCTTGCGCGGCAGACGATGCTGCGCGACGGTGTGCCGCCAGAGCAGATCGAGCAACGACTCGACGCGATCGTCGCAGCAGCGCAAAAGCCGCTTCCCGCATCCAAACCCGCCGAGCGCGAACCGGTTCTGCCGCCCGGCTTCGCCGAGGGGTTCGCCGACGGCTGGTTCAACACCGAAGAAGGCATCAAAGACCTGATTGGAGCCAACGGGTGGGAGGACCTCAAAGACGCCTGGACCGATATGGCGAAGGGGACCTGGGAGCGAGTGACCAACCCGGTCGACTCTTTGGCCGAGGAAGTGGAGCACGCGACGAAATACCCCGGGCACTACCTGGGTGAGATTGCCGGCGAAACCGCCGTCACCGCGCCCGGCGCCATGTTCGGCGGTGAAGCTGCCCTCGCGGCCCGCGCGGCCATCCCCGGCGATGTCATCGACATGCCGAGTTCACCAGGAACAGTCGAGCAACCAACTCCACTCGGCCCCGCAACGGGTGATCACTCGCCACCTGCCGTCTGGGATTACTCTGACGGCTACTCTCCTGACGCTCCAGCTGTGGCATCAAGTCTCAACGACGCCTTCGTGAACGGGCAGCCGACGGTTGATCTTGCCCGCGAAGTCGCAGACCTCTCCACGCACCACATGCCGAGTCCGACCGGCGACACGGGAAATGCAAACCGCGTAGTCCTGGGCAAGTGGGACGGACTCGAGGGAGGATACATAGGCGAAGCCAGGCACAACGGCGGTATCTATTTCGACACGGGACCAGACACCTGGGACGCCATGGGCCATGGACTCAGCAAGCCGGATTCCAACGCCCTCGGATGGCAAGTAAACGAACGGTTCCTGCGCACACAAATGGAAGATCAAGTCGGGCGCATTGATTACATCCTCGACCGCGAGAAGTACTCGTCACTTGAAGACATGGCGATTGACCGCGCCGGCTCATTCTCCGCGATGGAGGTAGAATTTCTGAATAAGCATGCTGCATCGTACGGATACCAGCGGGTAGGAGACTCCTGGGTGTATATGCAAGGTGGACAACGGTAATGTCTAATTTCTCCGACGACGCTCAGTCGATCGTAGGTCCAATATTAGCGAAACTCGGCTTTATGATCGACGGGATCGACGATAGGCCTGATCCGGAGCGGGGAGGCGAGCGGCATATCGTGTATTACCGCTCAAACGATTGCAAAATTCAAATTTATGAATCGTTTCGAGAGGGCGAAGTAAACTGTATGATCGCACCGCTGGATGCACCAAACGACTTCGGATTGCGGACGAAGAAGTGGCAGTACTTTACAAGGTTTGCGGAACGACCTGCCGGCGTTCCGCTGGAAGAGTTGGTTCGATTAGCGAGGGCCGAGTACGAGTCATATACAAATCCTTTGGAGTGGGTAAAGGATCGTATCGTTAGAAATTACGAAGCGGCACACGCTGGAATTCTGGAAATGTATGGAAGACCCTGACGGCATAGTTCACGCGCACCGGCCGCGACCGGCGCCAAGTTGGCAAGCAACAGCCACAACCCAAAGTAGGAGACGGCCAACGTCTACGCCGTGCCCAGCGCCTGCCGCGCCGACGCCGAGTACGCGCTGATGAGACCTGCTGCGCCCGGACGGGGCGCCATCGTCCACGCGGAATCACCGTGCCCACCAATGGTTTACGCTGACCACACGTCATACATTCGGCGATCCAGTCGCCCTCCATCACGATGCACCCACCCAGCCTGAGATCCCGTCGGCGTTCTGCCTCTGCGAACAACTCCGGAGTGGGCATGCCATGCACCTTGCGGTGCACAGTGGTCGAACCGCATCGGCTGCAAGCGGGAGTCTCGTTCGTCATGGCTGGCAAGGTACGCCGACCCACTGACAATCAGATCGAGTGAAGGCTCGCAGGCGGTCTTGCCTCAGGCCCGCACAGTTGGCCATAGGAGGTCGAACAATCGCTCCTCCCAGCCGTTCGCGACGCGGCCCGTGCGGGCGCGTTCGGCGATGATTGCGCCGACCACGGCGTCGATGAGGGTGGCGCTGTCGATGTCGGCGCGGAACGATCCATCGGTCTTGGCCCGGTCGATCACCGACTCCAGTGCAGTCCGCTGCCTGGCGAGGATGCGGCGAAACAGCTTGGTGAAGTCCGGGTCGTCGTCGGTGAGCATGGCGGCGAGACCGCCGAAGCCGATGCCGATCTCGATGGTCTTGACCGCTTCTCCGATGAGCCAGCGGAGCCGATCGGGCGCCTCGGTCTGTGCGCCGAGCGGTTCGGAAAAGGTCACCCGCGACAGCGCGACCGACAACATGTCGCGGCGGTCGCGGTGGCGGCGGTAGATGGTGGTCTTCGCGATGCCCGAATGTGCGGCCACCGCCTCGACGGTCACGGACTTGGGTCCTCTGGTGCGCAGGAGCGCCAGGGTGGCATCGGTGATGCCGTCGTCGACGTCGCGTCGCTGGACCATCGGCTCGCTCCTCGCCTTTCGGGAATATCGGCGACCAAAGAAACGCTGCACTAAGCGTAGCGCTACGATACGCGTAGCGTCTTCTGGGCCTTATGAGAGGTGATAGTGATGTTGAAGGCGTTAGGACGGATTCCGCTGACGGCTGTGGCGTACGTGTGCCTGCTGCTGAGTCTCGGCGCGCTCGGGACGTTCGTGTACGCGCTGGCCGCCCAGAGCACTGTGGCCGGAATCATCGGTGCCAGCATGGTCGCGTTGCTGGTGGCAACGGCCGTGGGCTTCCGCGTCGGTGCCCGCAAGCGTGCGGAGTCCAACGACAGTGGTATCGAGATCCCCAGTGAGAACATTTGGGCGCAACCGCTTCGCCGCGAGCAGATCGACCGGTATCTCATGACCTACCGCGGTGCGCGCGACAATCATGAGCGACTGGTGAAGGCCGCAACCGTCCCTCCCGCCGAGCCGACCAGATCGATGGAACGGCAAGCAGCCTGATGCGCGTCGCGGTATCGGCGCCAGAGGCCGACATGTTCGACCTGACCGCCGAAGACGCTCTATATTTGTCCGCGAACGGTTCACATCTGTACACCGGCGGCAGCTCGGGGTCGGACAAGCTGCTTGAGCGACTGGATCTGAGCTTCCCGTCCGCGTCGTGGGTGTTAGGCCCGCGATTCGCGGTCCGATCTGGCCGGTTTGTAGGCTTCGAGTATGCCGTTGAACGACGGTGAGGTTTTCGCCGGCTACGTTATTCAACGGTTGCTCGGCTCTGGAGGCATGGGCGAGGTCTACCTCGCTCAGCATCCCCGTCTGCCTCGCCTCGATGCGTTGAAGATCTTGACGGCCGCCGCGACGGTCGACGGGGAGTTTCGCGCGAGGTTCAACCGTGAGGCCGACTTGGCAGCCACGCTGTGGCACCCGCATGTCGTCGGGGTTCACGATCGCGGCGAGTTCAACGGCCGGCTGTGGATCTCCATGGACTACGTGGACGGCACCGACGCCGGACAGTTGCTGCGGGAGCGCTACCCGGCTGGGATGCCGCAGCACGACGTCGCCGAGATCGTGACAGCGGTTGCCGACGCGCTCGATTTCGCCCACGAGCGCCGCATGCTGCATCGTGACGTCAAGCCGGAGAACATCCTGGTGACGATGTCCGACGGTCACCGGCGCCGGGTGCTGTTGACCGACTTCGGGATCGCCCGCAGGATCGATGATGTCAGCAACCTGACCGAAGCCAACGTCGCGATGGGGACCATCAATTACGCGGCGCCAGAGCAGCTCCTGGGCAAGCCGCTTGACGGCCGGGCCGATCAATATGCGCTGGCTGCCACCACCTTTCACTTGCTGACCGGCACGCCGCCCTTTGAGGACGAGAATCGCGCCGTCGTCATCAGCCATCACCTGAGTACGCCGCCACCGCGGCTGTCTGAGCGCCGCCCGGATCTCGCACATCTTGACGCGGTGCTGACAACGGCGCTGGCGAAGGACCCCGCCGACCGGTATCCGAGGTGCATCGACTTCGCTCGGGCTCTTGCGCAGCCGCCAAGTCCGCGCAGCGAGGCTGCCTCAGGCGAACGTCCGGGCACCGAGCGTCTCGAGCGCATGGTGGTTCACGGCACGGCGCGCGGGGTGAGTCAACGCTCGGTCGGTGACCAACACCCGGTCGCGATCCTGTCGTTCTGGGTGGAGCCGTACGACTCAGCAGGCAACCAGCTTCCTCCGGTGCGGGTCGAAATGCCTACTCAGGCTGGCGCTGGGCAACTCACCGACGGCGACGAGGTCGAGGTCAGCGGCGTCTGGGACGGCAGTGCCCTCGACGCCGACACAATCGGCAACTTTTCCGCACGGCCTACTACGAAGCGACGACGGACTCGGCGTCCCGCCAAGGTGCGGCGGGACAAGCCGCGAAGATTCGGTAATTCCCGGGCGGCGGCGATCGCCACGGGCATCGTCGTCATCGCTGTGGTGGCGGCGGTGGTCCTCTTCTTCACCCAGGGATTCGGGGCGTGGACTGGCCCCGAACCAATGGTGAAACCCGCACGCGCAACAGTGTTTTCACCCGACGGCGCCCCTGACAATCCGCAATCCGCCGAGTTGGCGATCGACGACGATCCATCCACGGCGTGGTCGACGGTCACCTATACCGACGCGGTCCCATTCCCGAACTTCATCGAAGGCATGGGGCTGATGCTGCAGCTGGCCGAACCGACGGCGCTGAGCGCGGTGGCGATCGACGTGTCCAGCACAGGAACCGAAGTGCAGATCCGTGCGTCGCCGACCGCCACACCAGACACATTGTCCGATACCACCGAGTTGACGCCACCCGCGTCACTGCAGCCCGGGCACAACCGGATACCGGTCGATGACGAAACGAAGACGTCGAATGTGCTGGTGTGGATCAGCACCTTGGGCACCACCGACGGCAAGAGCCGAACGGAAATCTCAGACATCACCCTGTACGCCGCTGCATAGCCGCCACATGCGACGTGTTTCACCCGTCAGTCAACAGTCCTGACACTGTGCCGCAAAGGCTTTCCACTTCCGCGGTCGAGGGCTGCATTTCGAACGCATGCAGATGGCAGGCGTTGCTCAGGCGGTTCCACGCGAACGCCGCGCGGTCGGCGACCACGGGTGTGTCGAGCGCACGCAGGATCAGCAGCTTGCTGCGCGTGCTTGCCGCCGGTACGTGGCCGACGAGTTCGGCGCACCGCTCGTCGATGATGTCCTCGAGCGCCCGACGCGCCAAGAATGCCGCCATGCGCGACGAATCCCCGCCGGTGTTGCGCGTGGCCAAGATCCGCTGCGCCTGACCGAGTAGCTCGGCCGCACTCATCGCAGCGCCAACACGGCTTCAACGGTGCGTTCGAGCTGGCGCGCCTCCTGTTTGTCGACGCCCTTTGCGTCGCCGTGGACGGCATTGCACAGACGCAGCGTCGGGCGCCGTTCGGATTTGGCGTCAAGCCAGCCTTTCAGGTCGGCAGCAGGGTCTCCGTGTACCGCCAGCGCCAGCCTCGAGACCGTCTTCTTCGCCGACGTCCAGGCATCCTCGAATTCGGAGCGGGTCTGACCCGCCATCGCCTGCTTCGTGTAGAACGCTTGCTTCGCAGCCGCTTCCAGCGCCACCCGGAAGAGACCGGGCATGACGCGCGCTCTGATCTCATCGGGAAGCCGGTCGTCTTTGATAAGCGCGAAGATATCGTTGATGGCCCGCAGCGCCGGGTTGACGTTGTCGCGGACCGTCACCTTCGAGCCCGCTTCCCGGACCACCTCGAGAAGCCTCGCGTCGACGCCCGTTTCCCGGATCACCGAAGCCAGTCGGTCGTCGTGGGAGAAGACGATCACCTGATGCGTCGTGGCGATCTCGGAGAGCACCTGCACAAACCCGTCGATCTTGGCCGGGTCCATCGCCTGAATCGGATCGTCGAGAACGACGAACCGGAACGGGCTATTGGCGGCTGTGGCCCGCGGCAGGAACAACGCGAGCGCCAGCGCGTGTAGTTCCCCTTGGCTCATCACCGACAGGGCCTTGGTCGGCTCGCCGTCGACCGACCCCCCGAGGACCGCGCGACGTCGATTCGCGGTGCCCTGCAACGTGATATCGCCGAGGTCGACGTTGCTCTCCTGCCGCAGCTGGCTCCAGATCTTGCGCGCGTGCGCGGCAATGGGTTCCAGCCGGCGATTACGAAAGGTGCCAGCATGCTCCACCATCCACTTCTTGGCGGCCGTCATGGTCTTGACGGTGTCGTCGAGCGCCCGCGCTTGCTCCTCGAGCGGCACCCAGCCGCCGAGTTGCGCGGCGACCGACTTCCAGGTGCTTTCGCGTAGTTTCAGCGCTTCGCTTGCTTGGGCGCCCAAGGTGTCGGCGGCTGCGGCGACGGCGGTGAGCGTCGTCTCCACACGCGAGGCCAGTTCGGCGTCGTTGTCGGGAATCTGCTGCGCGGCGGCGACGGCGTCGTTGTACCCGGCTAGGGCGGGCAACTCGACAGCCGTTACCTCGTCGACGACGTCCATGCGGGTGAGCAGGCCAGTCGCTTCCCGGCGCGCTTGAGTGAGTTCTGTTTCTGCCGCTCGGTATTCGCTTAACGCTTCTTCGGTGTTGGCGATGGTGTCGCGGGTTCGGGTGGCCCACTCGCTGTCGAGGGTGCCCTTACCGCACACCGGGCAGTGGCCGTCGCCGACGTGCTCGTGGAAACGCAGGGCGGCCTGCAGCAGGTCGATGCGCTGGCGGGTGCTGTCGGCGAGGTTGCCGCTGGCGGCGGCGACGGCCTGGTCTGAAGCCCGCAGTCGTGACGCGCAAGCCTCGATCTCGTCGAGCGTCGGAGCGTCGAGGCGGGTAAGCGCTCGCAGCGCAGGCACCACTTGCAGCCCAGAGTCGTCTGAGCCGGTGGCCAGAGCAAGCACATCGTCGAGGGCGCAACGCTTCTTACCGAGCAAAGCGGTCGCCCGTTGGGCACGTTCGTCGCCGGAGTCGCGAAGTAGGGTGAGCAGTCGCTTTCGTTCGTCGTCAGCACGTGTTCGGGTAGTCTTGGTCGACTTCAGTTGGGCAGCAAGCCACTTCTCGGCGTCGGCGAGCACTTCCAGGCCGAGCAGCTTGGCCAGCGCGTCATAGAGCGCCGACGGGCCGCCGTCGAAGAGCCGGCCGAGTTCGTCGTAGGACAGCACGGGCCGCCACAGTTCGAGTGGACGCGCCCAGCCGAGGTGGTCGGTGCCGTCGACGCGCTTCTCGGAGCCGGCCTGTGTCCACGACTTCCGCTCGGTGAGCGCCGCCCCCGATTCCCAGTCCAGGCCGATGGTGAAGGAGCCGGCGCCGTCCGCGGTGAAGCGAACGCGGATGGCGCACGGATCCGAGTAATGCAGGTTCTGCCAGGATTCCTCCCAGAGCGCCGCCTTCTGATGCCAGCGGTAGCTGGTGCCGGTCAGCGCGAGCTCCAGCGCTTCAGCGAAGCTGGACTTTCCCGACCCGTTTCGTCCGCTAACCACCATCAGCCCCGGCGCAGGATACAGATCCAGCTGGGCTTGGCGGCCGATGCCGCGGAAGCCGGCGACGGAGATGCTGGTGAGGAAGGTGGGCGGGGCCTGCGTCTCGGCGTTCTCCTGCGCCTGGTCGACGACCTCTACCAGCGCATCCAGTACCGCGTTCTTGACCGCGGGATCGACGTCGGGATCCTGCTCGAGCATGTGCAGGATGACGTCGTGGACGGACTGCTCGGCCTGATCGGCGGCCGCGGCCGTCGGTTCGTCAGCTAACTCCATGGCTCGATTGAACAACGAGTGGGTGACAGCGGTGCGGTGAACCCGTCGATTGCATTTTCTTGTCGGCGGCTCCTGCTATCTGCGGAATCGCTCTAGAGCAGACGGCTGTTCGGGTACCTGGCCCGCCGTCCCGGCAACCGCGACCACCGAACGGTGCCCCACGGGAAGAGCTGGCACGCGACGCGTGCAAGTGGTGGACGTCCGTGGGTGACGTCGCCAGGAATGGCGAAGAAATGACGGATCGAACGCGAAGCGATGACGACAAGGCGTTGCGGGAGCGAGTTACCGAACTATCCGTGCAACCGATTGTTCGTGGCCCTCGAAGCGCCAGGTAAACAGGTGTTGACGACGGTTGAAAATCCGGCCAGTCGCGACGACGCCTAGAAACCACCCCATCGCTTCTGGCCTAGGTTTCAACCGTCGTCAACACAAGGTTCGGCTTGTTCGCTACGGCAGTTATCACGTGCGGAGAATCTTGCCGCGTCTGCGTGATCAGACTGCCCGCCAATCGGTACCCCGAACGGCCAAGTGCTTTGTGGCGTTTGCACGGGGCTCTTATCCGGGTGTGTGCGGACTATCTCGAGGTTCGGAGATGTGTGTACGCGGCTCGACGGACTCGCCGAATCGCCCAACAGTCGACGCGATGAGGTCTGCCGCCTCCTGCACTGACTCGTGCTCCCAAACTCTGATTACAGTCCAGCCCGCAAGCCGCAGTAGTTCGGTCGTCTCGTGGTCCCGACTTCGATTACGCTCGACCTTTTCAGCCCAATACTCGGCGTTGGCCCTCGCAACCGTGTGATGCTCGGGACAACCGTGCCAAAAGCACCCATCGACGAAGACGGCGACCTTCGATCGTGGGAACACGATGTCTGCAGTCCGCCTTAGAGTGCGAATCGGACGTCGGGCTACGTAGTACCTCAGGCCGCGACTGTGAAGCACTCGACGCAACGCAAGCTCAGGCCGAGTATCGCGGCTGCGGTTCGCTTGCATGCTGGCGCGAACCGCTGCCGATGATGCAGTCGGGGACCTCACGGTTCTGAAGACTAGTGGCGTGCCTTCACATCGATATCGCAAGGGCGGGCTTAGGATGACGCGGACATGCGACCTGGTCGCACTTGGCGGTAGCCCGAACGTAGCCCGACGAAAGAATTTAGAGGCATGGCGGGCCATCGAGTCGGTCCAGGCGAAGGAGGGGTCGAGTGAAGACACGTCGAACGGAGCCCAGATCGGCCAAAGAAGCCAAGGCACTCGAACCCAGCAATCGTTCGACTCCCGGCCGGATGCTTTCTCAAAACCAGCTTGCGCTCAACGAATGGGATCCACGTGGGCCGCGCCCGCTCCGGCCGAAGGCCCAAGTCATCGACTTTTTCAGCGGATGTGGCGGCATGTCGTTGGGCTTCGCCGCCCTGGGACAGACGGCTGGCGCGTTCCAACTCGTCGGCGCGGTCGACATCAACGCCGCCTCGTTGAGCACCTACGGCAGGAATTTCAAGGTCCCCACACTTCAGCGTGACGTCCGGGCCCTCGCCGCCGAGCCTGGGGCGCTTTCTCGCTTGATCAGTGAAATGCCCGAATACGACGATAGTCTTCCGCTGGTGCTTATCGGTTGTGCGCCGTGCCAGGGCTTCTCAGCACACGCAAAGAAGCGATGGTCGGTGGGCGCTGACGTGCGAAACGACCTCGTCCGGTCTTTCGCCGAGGTTGCCGTGGCACTCTCGCCTGCCGTCGTCGTGATGGAGAACGTGCCCGAACTGATCACCGGCCGCTACAGCCATCACTTTGACGGCTTCCGAGAAGTGATGGAAGGCGCGCGTTACACGGTGCATTGGAAGATCCACAACGCCGCTGAATTCGGCGTACCTCAGGCCCGCACGCGATCTATTGTGATCGCAGCGTCGGCCGAGCACTTCCGCTTACCGGAACCGTTGCTGCCGCCAAGTCGCTTCCGCACAGTCAGGGAGGCCATCGCCGGTCTTCCCGCGGTCAGAGCTGGAACGCCGCACCCGTTGGACAGGCTGCATCGCAGCGCCAGCCACCGCCCGTCGACGCTCGAGGTAATCCGGGCGGTCCCCCACGACGGCGGCAGCAGACCCAGAGGCGTCGGCCCCGCTTGTCTCGACAAGGTGAAGGGGTTCTCGGATGTCTATGGGCGGCTCTATTGGGACCGGCCGGCCATCACGCTGACTCATTACGCCCGCAATCCGGCGAGTGGCCGCTACACCCATCCGGAGCAGGACCGAGGACTAACCATGCGGGAAGCAATGCGGCTGCAATCGTTCCCTGACAGCTTTCTATTCGAGGGCAAGTTCGACGACGTCTTCAGGCAGATCGGCGAGGCCGTGCCGCCGCTCCTGTCGATCGCGGTTGCGCGCGCCATCGCCGACCATCTGATGGTTGCCGATCAGCCACGTAACGTCGCGGATACGGTAGAGGCAGTGGCACAGTGAGCGCATTCACCTGCGTAGACGCCTTCTGCGGCGCCGGTGGCCTGAGTCTCGGCCTGGCTGCGGCGGGCATTGACGTCGTCCTGGGGTTCGACCATGACCCGGTCGCCATCAAGACTCAACACGCCAACCCACAGTGGATCCAACACCGGGCGCTCGAGGCTACCCTCCAGTCGATGTTGAGGGGCCGTCTGCTCGACGAACTCGGCATGGTTCCCGGCGAGCTCGATTTCCTTGCGGGCGGTCCACCGTGCCAAGGATTCAGTGTGCAGCGGACCATTGGCAATGACGATGATGACCGCAACCTACTAGTTAACGACTATGGAGACCTGATCCTCGAAGTTCGACCCCGGTTCTTCCTGCTCGAGAATGTTCCAGGACTGGGTGGACGTCGCGGGCGCGCCATGCTGGGGTTATTCCGCAAACGCATGGCGGCCAACGGCTATTCCACCGAACAGCAAACGCTCGACGCCCAGAACTTCGGAGTACCGCAACGCAGACGGCGCGTCATCTTGATAGGGATGCGAAGTAGGGAACCTTCACTTACCTACCAGAGTGCCGGAGAGTCCACCCGATTCCCATGGCCTGATGCTATTGACGACCACATGACGGTGTGGGACGCCATCGGTCACCTTCCTGCGCCGCCCACGGACGGCACCGACCATCCGGACGTGCCAAATCATCGGGCAGACAAGCTATCTGCGGTCAATCTTGCACGAATCAGGGCACTCAAGGCAGGCCAGGGACGAACGCACCTTCCCCGGGAGCTGCTCGCCGACTGTCATCAACGCGACGCCGACGCCATCGGCCATCGCAATGTCTATGGACGGATGACGTGGGACGACGTCGCACCCACGATCACGGCGCGGTTCGACTCCTTCACCCGCGGCATGTTTGGGCATCCCGAGCAGGACCGAACTGTCTCCCTACGCGAGGGCGCGATCCTGCAGACCTTTCCGCTCGATTATTACTTCGTCGGGTCGAAGGTCGAAGTAGCCCGTCAGATCGGAAACGCCGTGCCTGTTAAGTTCGCAGAGATAATCGGCCGCGCGATCTTGCTCGCCGCAGGGATGCGGGACGCCGACGCCGCGTGAGCATCGACGCGATCGCACGCGCGTATCTTCAACGACTTCAGCAAGCCGTCATCGGCGCCAGTGGAGCAGGCGCCGGCTCGCTCGAGTTGGCGACACGGCCAGTAGTCACTGCCTACTTCCTCGAAAAGGTTGTCAATGCGCTGAAACCCGGTGCGGTTGTGCACAACGAGTTGCAGGTTGGCTCCGCGAATCGACCCGATTGGCGCATCGACGACCCGGAGACCTTCGGCGTCTACGCATACGGTGACCACAAGGGACTATCGCTCAACAATCCGCTGCAACTTACGAAGCGTGATAAGGAACAGGTACTGCGCTACCTCGACCTGGGCCGGCCCGTGTTTGTCTTCGACGGCGTCGAGTTTCTTTTTTACCAAGGGGGCAATGCACCGTCCGAGCGAATCGAGTTGGTCCGCAAGCCACTTGACCCCAAAAGCGACTGGTCGACGCTGCCGGTCGACCCCGCCGTTGAGATACGCCTGCGATCGCTACTTGAAGCCCCCGGATTCCGCAAATGGACAGAGACTGAGTTGATGGAGCAGCTGGCCGGGCGTACGCGGCTGCTCTCGACGTCGATCGCCACGCTGCTGGAAGCGCCCATCGGCAGCGGCAAGGACGCCGCAGAAGAGGAGCTGCTCGGCGCACTTCGGACGCTCTTCGATCTCGCGCGGGAAAACCACGACCCGGGCCTCACTGACCCGCATTCGTGCGCCGACTTCATAGCGCAGGTGCTGGTGTTTGGGCTCTTCTACGCTCACACCAGCGCGCCTGAGCACGGTCAGTCGCCGGACGAGCGTCGACAGCACATCAGCGATTTCTGGCAGAGCGAAGCGTTCTCCGAGCTGGCAGAGAAGCTGCGGCCATTCCAAACGATCGTGAAGGTGCTTGGAAACGCACTGAGCACCCGCAACGACCTCAGCGTGTGGTATGAGGAAGCCGCCACGGTGCTCGCTCATGCCGAATATATGGGCGCCGAAGTCGAACCCATCGACTTCCACGCGTTGTTCGAAAGGTTCCTCGAATCCTTTGACAAGCAGACCAAGTTCGACAGGGGTGTGTTTTACACGCCCTCCTCGGTCACCGAGTGGATGACTCGTATTACCGACCAACTCCTTCACGCTTATCTGGGCGGCGGGATGGATGCGGTCGTCGACAAGCTGATCGACCCGTGCTGCGGCACTGGTGGCTTCCTGGAGTCCGCGATAAGAGTCGTCGGCGACGTGCCCAACGGTCCACACTTCATCGGCTTTGAAGTGCTGCCGGCTCCGTACGCGCTAGCCCATTATCGACTCGCCGCAGTCGGAGAAGGGTGGGATCACCAACCCAGCGTCAGCATCGCGCTTACCGATACCCTTTCCGACCGGCTCGCGGATCCTCCCCAGCCCGGCAAGGACGGGTTCAGCGACGAACTCGCAGCCGCCGCTGAGTGGTCAGACCCGCCGGTCAGAGTCGTGATCGGGAACCCGCCGTCCTCCACTCACAATTTCAGCCAGGCGCCGCGTACGTTAATAGAGAAGCTAATTGAGGAATTTCGGCCACCACGGGGCGAACGTCGAAGCCGCCAAAACATACAGAAGGCTTTAAGAAACGAGGCCTACCGGTTCCTTCGCTGGAGCGCAAAAGAGGTACTCGAAAGTGGGACCGGAATCGTTGCACTCGTTCTGCCGGGAGCATTCGCATACGCAGTTTCTTTCTCGTACGCACGTAAGTGGCTGCTCGACTCGTTTGATGAAGTGTACGTCCTGGTATTGGACCGAGACCTACGCACAGGGCAATCGACCGGACAGTCGATGTTTGACGTCCGACAAGGCCGGCTGATTATGTTTGCCGTGCGGGCGCTCGAAGGGGCTGCAAGGGGCGAAGGCAACGGGCAAACGGCAGCGGTGTATGTCCGCGACATTTCGGGGTTGAGCAAGGAAGAAAAAGAGGTTTTCCTCGGTGTCGAATCGCCGAAGTTTGGGAACTTCAGCCGCATAAGCACGAGTGAACCACACTGGCGCTTTCAGGAGACTACGTATGAAACCTCAGATCTTTGGAGCTCCTGCTGGCCTTTGCGAAATGCCGCCGGAGCAACTGGCATATTCACGTCCAAGTGCTCTGCCGTCAAGCTTGCGCCGACGGCCTTGGTTTTTCACACTGACCTATTGATACTCGAGCGAAGGTCTCGCGCTTTGGCCTCGCGTTCGGGTACCGGCTGGTCGAAGACGAACGAGGACCTGCGCGAGGAATGGTGGAAAGGCCAAAAAAAGCCGCCCAACGCCGCCAAACTTACGGATGGCGTGCGCCAGGCTGCCGCAGCAGCCGCAAGAGCGGGCGCCGTGACTGGCTATACCTTCCGTCCATTTGTAGATGGCTTCGTTCTAAACAACGACAAGCTGTTCGAGGAGTTGACGCGCACAGCGGGTGGGGGTACACGCCCGAGGCCGGAGATCCGTGCGGCCTTCACGCAGGGTGCTTATGGTATCGCGGTTGCTCCGGCGCCCATAGACCTAGGCTCCTCGCTAACTAGGTTTGTTTCGTTTTGCTGGCAATTGCCCGATAATGATATCTGCGCTCGGCAAAATGCTATGATCTATTGTGATATATCTCCCGCCGAGAAAAAGGGCGCGAATTGGGATTCGACGGCATACGACAATATTGCCGTCCAATTCTCCGCACTGTTTCAAGACCACCGCGATGCTATCTTCTACGTGTACGCAGTGATGAGTTCCGAGATTTATCTAGATACATTCGAGTCTCGGATTTATCAACCATCAGACCCGGACAACCCGCCACGCATACCTGTTGCGGACGACCCGGAAATTCGCGAACATATCGCAGAGCTGGGTAGACGTGCGGCTGAGTGTGAACGGCCGAGTGAAGCGCTACAGGACATGGGCATCGACACATCGTGGTCGGATGATTTAGATGAACTGAAAGTGGAGAGATATTCGGTGGATCCCGATGCTGGAACAGTGATAATTTCCGGACCCGGAGGAGCGTCGGTCACAATAACGAACGTGCCCAGCTACGTGTTGACACTTCGGATCTCAGGTCATGATGTCGTCGACAAATGGCTCCGCGAGCGGTCCTACCCATATCTACGCCGAGCATTCAGAAAATACGATCTCACGCTCTTCGTTGATTTGTTGACGCGGATTTCGCGTCAACTTGAGGTTCTCACAGAGGTATCGACACTCCTCGACGATGTCCTTGTCGCGGGACAACTCCTTCCACCACCGGCGCTGGACTGATGCTTGCTTCTCGGCACGAGAAATTAGGCCGCAGGAGCTGGACACCGGGCAGCGAGAATTCGTAGGTAACGATCTCAGCGCTGGCGCCACCGAGACCATTGCAACTAGCACTCTCCTGCGGTCAAGTTCCGGTTCGGTTCTACGGTGGGAAGAGTTGCCGCGCAGTGCGAATGCGAAGGAGGGCATAGTGATCGATGCGGCCTTGCTGGGCGGCTAGGCGAACATTTTCTAGTTCGAGTACACAACGCCTTCTGGTCGGCAGTCCAGACCATGGAGTGGAGGTCGGGCTGCTGGAAGGCCCTCCGCGGATCAGCGGAGGTAGACCTGACCCTCGCCTGGGAATCCGCCGCCGTCCGTAGCGATGTGTACGTGGTCGTAATGGTTGGCCGTGTCCCCGCCGCGGTCCGCCATCATTCGTTTCGAGCCATTGGGCCGGTAGATGGTCTGCCGCCAGATGACGTGATTCAGATCGAACCGCTCCGCATTCTGCAGGACATACGCCAGGACACGGTCCCCCAGCTCTTTCCCGGCCGTCGAGCGGGAGTTCGGGATCATCACGTCGATTGCCAACCCATGCGGATGCCATCTCAGGGCATCCGAGCGGACCCCTCCGATAGTAAGAATCTCGGGGAACGCCGCGCTCACCGAGCGGGCCGCCAGGATGGTTTTGACCTGGAGTCCGTTCTCCGGTGCAACGCCGTGAGGCAACGTTGGTGGCGGCGCCGGCGGGGCCGGTTTAGGGATTGGGCGGCGCACCGCCACAGGCACCGGGCTCAGCGGCTGTGAAGCCGTGACGTCCTCGCAGCACGAGGCATCCTCAGCGATATGCGGATAACCGTCTGCCCCGACACCAAACAAAACGCCGGCAGTGACGACGCCCGCAGCGACGGACAACCGCGACCGTTGCCGCGTTCTAGCTAATGCGTGCCTTCCCATCGGAGGCGCAATCTACCGACACGCCCGAAAGCGCAGCAACTAGCGGTCAACGTGGCGTCATACCGACAGTGATATACCAAGGTCGCCGCTATAGCGAATAAACCCGCAGTTCACTAGGGTTAGATCCACGGCACTTCGGGTACGCCATAGCTGGTTGCGATACCCCCGAATAGTGGCGAACGTCAAATGTCAGCTAACAATGTGACATCCGTCAAGTTGCAGCCTTATCCACGGCTGGACAACACATTGGCGCTCGGGGCTCGGTCAGCTCAGGGGCGCCAGCCCCAACCGCACCAGGTTCACGCTGTCCGCGACAATCTGACCCAGATCACCGGTGCAGCTGCCGCGGCCCCAATTCTCCACCGCCACAACGAGTGCCGCGGCCAGCGTGGCGCCGGCCACCTCCGCAGCCAGGGCACCACCATCGGGATACCGCTTCCGCACGAACTGCGTGAGTACCGCCGCGAACGACGCCTGCACCACCCGCAGGTGACCAGCGGCCCGCTCGCCGATCAACGTCGCCCGCAGTAGGGCCGCCTGGCGCACCACCTCCAGGTCATGCGGGAAGCTCCCGACACTCGCCATCACCGCATCGAACAGCGACTCGAACGCCGGCCGCCGCGCCAGCGCCTCGGCCAGCCACTCCAGGGGCGTCTCGTAGTCCGCGAACAGCACCGCTTCCTTCGTCGGAAAGTGCCGGAAGAATGTGCGCTCGGTGACGCCCGCCTCTGCCGCCAGCTGCGACACCGTCACATTCGCCGTGACCACCGCGCGTCCTTCGTCCAGATGCACTTCGCCCTCGACGGACTGCCCGAGTTCGCGCCGCCGTACGACCTGCTCAACGAGCCCGGCATGCAGCCCTCGGTCGGCATCTTCGGCTCGCCCGAAGAACAACAGCGCCAATGGGAGAACGCCTGCCGCGGCATCGTTCCCGACAACCCGTCGCTGGGCATCCAGATCCCGTCGGTGCACGATCCGAACATGGCTCCGCCCGGCATGCACGCCGCCAGCGCGTACGCCTACGCGTTCCCCGTCGAGACACCGCGCGATCAGCACGGCCATCTGAAGAACGAGATGGCGCAACGCGTCATCGACAAGATCACCCGCTACGCGCCCAACTTCACGGACATCTAGATCCGGCACATCACCTTCGCGCCGTATCACATGAACACGATGTTCGGCGCTCCCGCCGGCGACTTCTGCCACGGCCTGCTGCACCCCGACCTCATGGGGCCGAACCGTCCCGGCCCTAAGGGATTCCGTGATCTGCCGATCGGCATCGACGGCCTCTATCTCGGCCGCACCGGTTGCCACGGCGGACCGGGCATCACCTTCATTCCCGGCTACAACGCCGGCTACCAGGTGCTCGACGACCTCGGCTGACGCCCATCACCGCGCGTAGCGCCAGCACTTACAGCAGCAGTCCATCGCGCCACCCGGATTTGTCAGAGGGTGTTGGCATGATGCGGGCATGGTTTCGATCGCTCCTTCCGGCGTTGAGGTGGACTTGAGTCGCCACGAGCGTCTGAGTGAGTTGTTCGGGCAGTTGGAGGAGCTCTCGGGCCAGCGCAATGCCATTGATGGGCGCATTGTGGAGATCGTCGCCGAGCTCGATCGGGGCAAATTGTGGTCGATGACGGGAGCGCGGTCGGTCAAGGCGATGGTGGCCTGGAAACTCGGGATGTCGGATTCGACCGCCAGGGCGGTCGCCGCGATCGCGGATCGGTTCGAGGAGTTCCCGCGCTGCACATCGGAGATGTGTGAGGGGCAGCTGTCGTTGGACCAGGTCGGGATAATCGCCCAACACGCCGGCGCAGGCTCCGACAACCATTACGCGGATCTGGCGTCGGTGGCCACCGTGAGCCAGCTGCGCAAAGCGATCAGCCTCGAGCCGCGCCCCGAACCCTCGAAGCCCGAATTGCAGCGGTCGTTCACCAAGACCACCGGCGATGAGTACACCACCTACCGAATCACCGTGCCCAACCTCGAGGCGGCCAAGATCGATGCCGCGCTGCAGTCACACCGCGATGCATCGATCAACGAACACACCCGCGATCACGGCAACGACGCGTCCGGCGATGACCACGAACGCCATGCGGCAGGCGACTCGGAGTGTCGACCGCCGTTTCCGACGCTGACCGATGCGTTCGTGCGGATGGTGGAGGCCGCGTGGGACGCCGAGGTGGCGCGGCGCCCGCATGGCCAATACACCACGGTGATCGTCCATCTGGATCTGGACAAGCGCGCCGCGTGGCCGCATCTTGGCCCGGTCTTGTCGGATGCCGATCGACAAATGTTGTTGTGCGACACCGATTGCGAGGTGTGGTTCGAGCGCCACGGGCAGGTCATCGGTGCGGGCCGGTCGACGCGGGTGATCAGCCGCCGGCTGCGCCGAGCGCTGGAGTACCGCGACTCCACATGTGTGGTGCCCGGGTGTGGAGCTACCCGCGGCCTGCACGCCCACCACATTCAACATTGGGAAGATGGCGGTCCCACCGAGTTACACAATCTGGTGCTGGTGGTGTGCCCGTATCACCATCGCATGCATCACCGCGGTGAGATCACCATCACCGGGCCGGCCGACCAACTCGTCGTTGCCGGCCGCGACGGCGAGCCCCTGCACCCCGGGTCGCTGGCCCGTCCACCGACCGAATCTCCACCGGCGGTCCCGCCCTGCCGCGGACCGCTAGGCGAACGCGCCGACTGGTGGTGGTACGACCCCTTCGTACCCGAACCCCCACCCTCACCCAACTGAGCCTGAGCCCGGCCGACGCCGGCACCGTCGCGATGTCGAACAGGCTGCGGCATCGGAAATCCGCGTGCGTCTGCTGGGCGGTCGCAGAGAGTTTCGGACCCCGCGCGCCGACCGCAGTCGCACAGAGCCGGGCACAGCCAACTGTTTAGCCCAGTATCGGGAACCGTCGCTGCCGCGCCAACCGGTCGAGCGCACTCTGCATCACAGCGCGCACATGGGCGTCGACCTCGTCGACATCGGGGTCGTCCCCGAACTGCGCGAGGACGTCGATCGGCTCGAGCACCTCGGTGACGATCTTGGACGGCAGCGGGAAATTGGCCGGGATCGTCGACGTCAGGCCGAATGGGAACCCCAGACCCAACGGCAGAATCTCCATCCGGAAGCGTTTGAGGCCCAGCCGTTTTGCGATCCGGTCGCCCCGAACCAGGAATAGCTGTGTCTCCTGACCGCCGATGGAAACCGACGGCACGATCGGCACGCCGGCTTCGATCGCCACCCGTACATAGCCTTTCCGGCCGTGGAAGTCGATCTTGTTCTGGGAGAACGTGGATCGGTACGAGTCGTAGTCGCCGCCTGGAAACACCAACACCAATCCACTGGAGAGCAATGCCTTGACCGCGTTGGTCGGGCTGGCATGGATCACGCCGATCTTTCGCAGTGGTTTGGCCAGCGGCAACTTGAACAGGCCGTCATGACCGAGTGTGTAGAGCGGACGGTCGTAGCCGCACGTCTCATAGAAGCCCGAGGCCAACACGAGCACGTCGGGTGTCATCGCGCCCCCGGAGTGGTTGCACACCATCAGCGCGCCGCCCGCCGGCGGCAAGAGCTCCAAACCCCGCACTTCGGCGCGGAACCACAGCTTGGCGACCGGTCCGAGCACCTGTCGAGCCCGTTCGATGAACGCCGGATCCCACTTGGCCAGTTCTGTGTTGTCGAAATCCTTGTCGCGCATGGCTTCCCACTTCGTTGTGTTCCAGCGCCGATATGGTGGACGCACCCCGAGCGTGTGACCCGGGTGCTGCTATTCGCGATGTGTGTCGAACATAACCAGCGAGGCAGCGCTCAGTCGCCGGCCATAGGACTCTCTTCCTATGGACATTGGTCCCTTTCGGTATCGGACCACCGGTGTCATCACGCTGCAAATTCGCTATCTGACGCTGGCCACCGCGTTAAGCTCCGGCCGTGGCCAACTACGTCACCGAGATCGGCCTGTTGATCATCGGCTTGTTCTTGCTGTTTCGCGGGCTGCCCGGAGTGCTGCAACTGGTCGGTGCGCTCGGATGGCAACAGGTTCCCGGCGTCATGCTCGGCTCCGGCGTCGCCGGCTATCAGACCCAGGCGGGCGGCGGGCACATGGGCGCCAACGTCCAGCGCTCCGTCGTCGCCTACCAATACCAACTCAACGGCCACAGCTTCGTCGGTCAACGCGCCGCGTTCGGCACACCCCTCGGCTTCGGCATGGGCCTCGGTGGGATCGCCTCCGCGCAGGCCTCGCGCTACGCACCCGGTCAGCAAGTCGAGGTCTGGGTCGACCCCAAGAGCCCGATGAACTCGGTGCTACGCCGCAGCGCCCCTTCGTCATTGGTGCTGACGGCGCTCGGCGTGGTGGTGCTGATCGTTGCCGCCGTATCGTTCGTGGGCTGACGTGCGAGCCTACGACCGTCTTACACTCAACCGTCGACGGCTCCTCCAACTGGCCGGCCTGGCAGCCGCCACCACCGCCGCACCGCTCCCCCTCGCAAAGGCAACTCCGCCGCAGGCGCCAACCGTGTTGTGCCGGGATGCCTGGGGCGCCAAGCCACCGCGTTCCGGCGGCACGCCCCACACGCCGGTCCGCATGACGATCCACCACACCGCGGTCACCCTCGGCGACAACAGCAACGCACCCGCACGACTCCGCCAGCATCAGCACTACCACCAGAACACACACGGCTGGATCGACATCGCCTACCACCTCAGCGTCGACCGCAACGGCAACATCTACGAGCTGAGAAAGCCCGAACTCGTCGGCGACACCGCAACCAACTACGACCCCACCGGCCACTTCCTCGTCGTCTGCGAGGGCAACTTCGACGAAGAACAGGTCACCGAGGAACAACTCGACGGCGCTGCACTGGCATTCGCCTGGGCCGCACAACGATTCGGCATCCCGACCGACACACTGGGCGGTCACCGCGATGCCAGCCACGACACCTCCTGCCCCGGCACCCACCTCTACGCCCACGTCACCTCCGGTGACCTCAAGAACCGCATCGACGGGCTCCTGGCCGCCGGTCCCGTCGACCTCCGCACCATCTGCGGGCCCGCGGCATCCCAAGCTGTCGCAGACATCGAAGCCGGCCTCCGCTGACCCAACGCTCGAGCTGATCGCCGTCACAATTTGCCTGCCGATGAAGTGAACCTTCAGCCCTACGGCGACGTAAATTGACTGACAGGCTCATTGCCGCCCGCACGGGGATCGGAGGACCGTCCTGCTAGTCCGGATCGCCCGACTCGCCCTTGGAGCGCCACGCACCGTTATCGCGGTCGCGGCGCTGCTGATGGTTGCGCTCGGCGTTCTCGGCGTTCCCGTCGCCAGCAAGCTGTCGCCCAGCGGGTTCCAGGATCCGAACTCCGACTCGTCGCGCGCCACCCAGCTGCTGACCGACAAGTTCGACCAGGGCGACGTGCAGCTGCTCATCACCGTCTCCTCGCCCGACGGCGTCGACAGCCCGACTGCCAGAACTGCGGGCGTCGACATCGTCGACCGATTGAGCCGTTCCCCGCACGTCGCGAACGTCAGCTCGCCGTGGACCGTGCCGCCCTCAGCCGCCGCCGAACTCATCAGCAAGGACCGCACTTCGGGGTTGATCGTCGCGGGCATCATCGGCGACGAGGCCGCCCAGCAGCGGCACGCCGAGGAGCTCACCGAGCAGCTCGACCGCGACGGCGTCACCGTCCGCGCAGGCGGCGTCGCGATGGTCAACTTGCAGCTCACCGCCCAGTCCCAGCGCGACCTGGTGGTGATGGAATCGCTGGCGATCCCGCTGAGCTTCCTGGTTCTGGTGTGGGTGTTCGGTGGCCTGCTGACCGCTGCGCTGCCCGTCGCGGTCGGCATCATGGCGATCGTCGGCGCGCTCGCCGTCCTGCGGATCGTCGCCTTCGGCACCGACGTGTCGATCTTCGCGCTGAACCTCACCAGCGCGATGGGCCTCGCCCTGGCCATCGACTACACGCTGCTGATGATCAGCCGCTACCGCGACGAGTTGGCCGACGGCGCATCCCTCGACGTCGCGCTCACCCGCATGATGGCCACGGCCGGGCGCACCGTCGTGTTCTCCGCGACGACCGTCGCGCTGTCGATGTCAGTCCTGGTGTTGTTCCCGATGCACTTCCTCAAGTCGTTCGCCTACGCCGGCGTGGCCACCGTGGCGTTCTGCGCGACCGCCGCGTTGGTCGTCACCCCCGCCGCTCTGGTGTTGCTGGGCCCTCGAATCGACGCACTCGACGTCCGCCGCCTGGCCCGACGCCTCTTCGGCCGACCGGAACCCGAGTCCCGCGCCGTCGAGCAACGGTTCTGGTACCGGTGCGCCACATTTGTCATCCGCCGGGCCGTTCCGCTCGGGTTGGCCGGCGTCACGCTCCTGATCCTGCTCGGGTTGCCGTTCCTCGGCGTGCGGCCGGGCCTGCCCGACGACCGCGTACTTCCCAAGAGCGCCTCCGCACATCAAGTCGGCGACCAGTTGCGCAATGACTTCGCCACCAACACCGACACCGCAGTGACCATCGTGCTGTCCGACGCGGACGGCCTCAACGCCGCCGAGATCAGCGCCTACGCCGCCGCACTGTCCGAGGTACCCGACGTCTCGGCGGTGTCCGCGCCCACCGGGACGTTCGTCGACGGGCGCCTCGCCGGCTCACCCTCGGCGCCCGCGGGCCAGTCCGACGGCAGCGCATTCCTCACCGTCGACAGCACGGCCCCGCTGTTCTCCGACGCCTCCGAAACCCAACTCGACCGCCTCGACGCGGTGCCGCCACCTGCCGGCCGGGACGTTCTGCTGACCGGTACCGCCGCCACCAACAGCGACAGCGTCGACGCCATCACCTCCCGGCTGCCGCTCGTGCTGGGTCTCATCGCGGTCATCATGCTGGCCCTGTTGTTCCTGTTGACCGGCAGCGTCGTCGTGCCGCTCAAAGCGCTTGTGCTGAACATTCTTTCGCTGACCGCCGCGTTCGGCGCGATGGTGTGGATCTTCCAGGACGGCCACCTCGGCGCGCTGGGTACGACCCCGAGCGGCACGCTGGTGGCCAACATTCCGGTGCTGTTGTTCTGCATCGCGTTCGGCCTTTCGATGGACTACGAGGTCTTCCTCGTCTCCCGGATCCGCGAGTACTGGCTGCGGTCCGGCCGCACACGGAGCGACAACGACGAGAGCGTCGCGCTCGGCATCGCCCACACCGGCCGCGTCATTACCGCCGCCGCGCTCATCATGTCGATCTCGTTCGCCGCACTGATCGCCGCCAATGTGGCGGTGCTGAAGCTGTTCGGCCTCGGCCTGGCGCTGGCCGTCCTGGTCGACGCGACGCTGGTGCGGATGGTGCTGGTGCCGGCGTTCATGCACCTTCTCGGCGGATGGAACTGGTGGGCGCCCGGCTGGCTGGCCGCGCTGCACCGCCGCCTCGGGTTCAGCGAGGACCCCGAAGCCGCGACCGACCGCGCGGCATCGTTGAACCAACAACCCTCCGCGCCCGTGGCTAAAGAGTGAGCACCATGAGCGTCATCGCCGGAGTGCACGGAGCGCTGCCGCCGCACCGATACAGCCAGCAGGAGATCACCGACCGGTTCGTGCAGGTCCCGACGTTCGCCGAGTACGAGGAGGTCGTGCGCGCCCTGCACGCGAGCGCCAAAGTCGACAGCCGCCACACCATCCTGCCGATGGACGACTACCTGACTCTCGGCGAGCTCGACCAGACCAACGACCTGTTCCTCGAGCATGCCGTCGAGCTCGGGTGCCAAGCGCTGCTGGGCGCGCTCGACGATGCCGGGTTGCAGCCCGAGGATGTGGACCTGATCGTGACGACGACGGTCACCGGTGTGGCGGTGCCGTCGCTGGACGCACGCATCGCCGGGCGGCTCGGCCTGCGTCCGGACGTACGGCGGATACCGATCTTCGGCCTGGGCTGCGTGGCCGGTGCGGCCGGGGTGGCGCGCCTGCACGACTACCTGCTCGGCCATCCCGACGACGTGGCCGCGCTGGTGTCGGTCGAGCTGTGCTCGCTGATGTTCCCGGCCGCACGGCCCACGATGGCCTCCCTGGTCGGCAGCGCACTGTTCGGTGACGGTGCGGGTGCGGTCGTATCGGTGGGTTCGACTCGCGCGCAACGGATTCAGGCGGACGGACCGGAAGTAGTGGCCACTCGCAGCCGGCTCTACCCCGACTCGCTGGACACCATGGGTTGGGATGTCGGCCCGTCGGGGTTCCAGCTGATTCTCTCCCCCGATCTGCCCGACCTGATCGAGCGCTACTTCGCCGACGACGTCACCGGCTTCCTCGCCGAGCACGACCTGACGATCGGCGACATCGGCTCCTGGGTGTCGCACCCCGGCGGGCCGCGGGTACTCGAGGCGATCTCGGGGGCGCTGGGCCTCGACGACGACGCGTTCGAACTGTCGTGGCGCTCGCTCGCCGAAGTCGGCAACCTGTCGTCGTCGTCGGTGCTGCACGAGCTGCGCGACGCCCGCGCCAAGCCGCCGCCGGCCGGCACGCCCGGTGTGATGATGGCGATGGGTCCAGGCTTCTGCGCCGAACTGGTGCTCCTACGCTGGCGCTGACCATGCTCTGGTACGGGTTGCTGATCGCCGCGGTGGCCGCCGAACGGATTGCCGAACTCGTTGTTTCCCAACGTAATCTGTCGTGGAGCCGTAAGCATGGCGGCGTAGAGTTCGGCGCCGCCCACTATCCCTTGATGGTTGCCCTGCACACCGGACTGCTGGCCGGCTGCCTGGTGGAAGCGTCGTTCCGCCCGTTCGTGCCCGCGCTGGGCTCGCCGATGCTGGCACTGGTGCTCGCTGCGCAGGCGTTGCGGTGGTGGTGCATCGCCACGCTCGGCCGGCAATGGAACACTCGCGTCGTCGTGATTCCGGACGCGCCGCGGCTCACCCGCGGGCCGTATCGCTACATTGCGCACCCGAACTACGTCGCGGTCGTCGTCGAGGGGGTGGCGCTGCCGCTGGTGCACACCGCGTGGCTTACGGCGGCGGTGTTCACGGTGCTCAACGCTGTGCTGTTGTGGACCCGGATCCGGGTCGAGAACACGGCTCTGGGGTTGCTCCGATGATCGATCTGCTGGTGGCGGGTGGCGGTCCGGCGGGTTTGGCCACCGCCATCTACGGCGCCCGCGCTGGGCTCGAGGTGGTGCTTGTCGAGCGCCGGCCCGCGCCTGTCGACAAGGCGTGCGGCGAAGGGCTGATGCCGCACACGCTGCGTCAGCTGCGCGGGCTGGGTGCCGACCCGGCGGGACACCCGTTCGAGGGGATCACGTACAGCGACGGGCGACGAAACGTCACCGGGCGATTCGACAGCGGGCCGGGGCTCGGGGTCCGCCGGACGGCGTTACATGCGGCGCTGTGGGATGCGGCGTTGCAGGCCGGGGTCGGTATCGAGCGCGGCGACGTCGGTGCCGTTGAGCAAACGCCAGAGTCGGTGTCTGTCAATGGTTTTTGTGGGCGCTACCTGGCTGCTGCGGACGGATTGCACTCGCCGCTCCGCGCGTCGCTCGGGCTGGCCGTACCGGCGTCGGGGCTTCGGCGGTGGGGCATTCGCCGGCATTACACGGTGGCGCCGTGGAGCGACTACGTCGAGGTTTACTGGTCCGACGACGGCGAGGCCTATGTGACCCCGGTCGCCGGGGACTGCGTGGGCGTCGCGATCCTCTCCGCGCGGCGGGGCGGGTTCGACCACCATCTCGAATCGTTTCCCGCGCTGTGCGAACGGGTCACCGGGTGCGCTCACGCACCCGAACTGGCGGCCGGGCCATTGCGGCAGCGCGTGCGGCAGCGGGTCGCCGGGCGAGTGCTGTTGGTGGGCGACGCGGCCGGCTACGTCGACGCCCTGACCGGCGAGGGCTTAGGTATCGCGTTCGGCGCCGCCGAACTGCTCGTGGACTGCATCACCGCGGACCGACCCGCCGACTACGAGCGGCGGTGGCGACGTATGTCGCGCCGTTACCGGATGCTCACCGCGGGACTGGTGCGCGCCGGGGCGTTTCGGTCGGTTCGCTCGCGGTTGGTGCCGGCAGCGGCGTCGGCGCCGGCTGTCTTCACCCGCGCGGTGAACTTGCTCGCCGAGTAGTGCGCATGTGCTCAGCTACCGAGGGCCGCCGACTTCATCCGCGGTGGTGCGGTGGTGCGCTGCCACCGCCTCGTTCGATTGCCGCTCCGAGAGGTCCGTCGGCGGCGATAGACTCAACTCGTGACTTCGCTTGCTGATCTTGAAGCACGGATCGCGGCCCTAGAAGCCGACCGAGCCGACTACCGCGCAGTACTCGTGGCGGTGGGGGCACTGGGACAACGCATCGATGGTTTCGGCATCCGCTTTGACGCGGTGGACACCCGCTTCGACGGCATTGATGAGCGACTCGGCAACGTCGCGGTCACTACCAATGCCAACCGCGAGGCCATCAACGCGCTCGGCGAGAAGCTCGCCTCTCATCAGGCGTACACGCGGACGGAGTTCTCGGCGCTTCGCAACGAGCTGAGTGACCACCGCCAGGAGACACGCGCCAACTTCCGCGCAGTCGACGAACGGTTCGCCGAGATCAGAGATCTCATCGTGGACGGCTTCAATGAACGGCGCGGCCGCTAGCCGGCCTCCGATGGCGCAAGACCTTTGCCGCTAGCGCCATCTCGCCCACACGTAGGGCACCAGTGCGCGCAGGAAGTCCAGGTCCGGACCGGGCTGGGCGCCAGCGAACGCCCACTCGAAATACTCCTCGGCGACGAGCAGAATACCTTCGGCGTACTCACTGGTGAAGTCGATGCTGCCGTACTCGTCCATCAACGCCCGGATCTTCAGCACTAACTCCCGAGACCGTTCGGGACGTTGCAGTTTCAGATAGTCCCGGACGAACTCTCCGTCCTCGCCGCTCGCCACCGACAGCAGGTGCATCAGCGTCAGCGTCCGTTTACCCTCGTAGAGATCGCCGAGAATCTCCTTGCCGTACTGCCGTTCATCCCCGATGAGGTTCAGCAGGTCATCGCGGATCTGGAACGCGGCGCCGAAGTGGAACCCGAAGCGCACCAGCGGCGCGAGGTCCGCGGTCCCCCTGGAGCCGACCATCGCCCCGACGCGCAACGGGTGAATGGTGGTGTACCAGCACGTCTTGTGCATGATCAGCTCGAGATAGTCTGCCGGACCGAGATTCTCAATGTGGTCGGTCTGCCAGCCCACCTCCAGCGCCTGGCCCTCGAGCGTGCGCATCGCCATAGTGTCGAACTCCGCCCACACCAGATCGGCGAGATCGCGATCCAGCCGCCGGGTGGCCCGCCGCAGCACCTGCCCCGCTACGACCGCCAACCCGTCGCCGGCGTTGAGTGCCGCAGCCATCCCGTAACTCGCCGCCAACGTCGGCCTGCCACGACGCATCTCACTTCCATCGGCGATGTCGTCGTGCACCAGAAAGGCGTTGTGCAGCAACTCGATCGCCACCGCGACACCGAGCGCGTCGTCCGATTCCGCACCGAACACCCGGCTGGCCGCCAGACACAGCGCCGGCCGCAACGCCTTACCCGGGCGCGACGGGTACTCGCGCATCGGCGCGTAGAGCCACCGGCCCGGTTCCCCGTCCGGTAACACATCCAGCATCGAACGGCGAACCAGTCGCGCGACGTCACGCAGCCTCTCGTCGACGGACGCCACCAGGTCGGCCCGGTCGGCCGTGCTCGTCACGGTGCCGGTGCCCGCAACGTTAGTGCCACTGGCAGCCAGAGGTTCTCGTCGGCATCGACGAGCAAAGTCCCCCGGTACACACCGGGTTTCGCATTCTCGGTCACGTGGATCGTGACGGCGATACCTCGACTGCTCCGCGGCGGCATCTCCACCGTGTCCGGTTCCAAAGCCAACTCCCGCGACTCGATCACCGAACCGCCGTGCGCAAGGAGATCGCTGCAGCGCAACCTTATTGAGCCAAAATCCTTGTCGGTGCGATTGTGCAACCACACCACCGTTTCCGCGCACCCGGGCACCGACGACTCCAGCGCGATCCCCTGCCGACCATCCGTGCCGGCGAAGTCGAGTTCCGCCCCGCGCGGCCGGCCCCCACCGAGCAGGAACTGGCCGGCCACCGACCACCACGCGCGGGTGAGCTGCTCGAGATCCGGTGAACCCGGCGACGCATCCACCGAAAAATCCGGGGACGCCGCGCCACCGCCGTCGGGCCGGGCAAGACGAACGAACCGGTCGACGATCTGGCTGGCCGCGCGAAATCCCTCGGCCTGGATCGCGCTGAGCGCGCGGGCGTTGGCAGCGGGGTCGAAAACCGACGCCCACGGCAGGTCGCCGAGGGTCCCGTCGTCGGCAAACGGGCGGGTCATAAGCCGTTTTACCTCCCCGACAATTGCCTGCTCGAATGAGGGCGCCACGGTATGCTAAGCGCACCCGCGGGGGGAGGAGACCCGAATGGCCACCCTTCATTCTTTGCTCGCGCTCTACGGCGCGCTCGACGACGCTGTGGTCGCCCTCGATGACCCGAATGTCACCGAAACTGTGGAAGCGTTTCTCCCCGGAACCACCGGTCCCGGACGCCAGGGCTGGTTCGGCGACGTCCGCCAATTCGTCCGCCGACTCTCGGTGGATCCCGATCAGACCGAGTTCCCTACGCGCACAGCTGCATTGCTTGAGTTTGGCGAGATGCGCAGTGGCACTGAGGTCCAGGAGGAAGTCGGTATCGGCACCGTCGAGACGGCCTGGCTGCTCTACGTCGTCGGCGCGCACTGGCAGTTGACTTCCCGCGCCGAGGAGGAGCGCGAGCTGTTTGCGAACGCACTTTCGATAGCCGTGCCGGGCAGTACGGGCACGGTCTCGATCGCCGGCGGCCAAGCCCTGCTGGACCTGTTCGGCGGCGACCTCCAAGGCACGGAGAGCTTCGTCGAGGTCATCGAACGGGCCGCGGACCAGAACCTGGTCAGCGAAGCACTTCTGCTGTACGTGAAGAACGCAAAGCTCGATGTCGGCATCCGCCGCGACGCGTGCGGCGAGTACGCCGTCCTGCGCGCGGAGTACTTCCGAGAGGGGTTGTCGGTCAAGGACGTCGGCGAGGTCGTGGACCCACTGAACTGGCACCTCTGTTGTCCGTTCTTCTGCGACATGAAGCCGATTCCGAAGACCCCGGACAGCTACGGCTGGAGCCGCGTGCTGGAAAGCATCAGCACCCTGTGCGGCGTCGTGCCCGGTTACCGGTTGCGGACGGCGATCAAGTACTGGAAGGGCGAACGAACGGACGGGGCGTACGTCAACTACGACATCGACGACGATCGCGCCAACACCGCCGACGACGGGTTCACCGTCCTCGACCGCGGCTACATCAGCTTCGAGAACGAGAAACGGGGCGTCCGGATCACCACCCTGAAGGAGGTGAAGTTCGCCGGCGTGCCAGCCATCGCCACCATCATGTTCGCGATCGTCGGCGGATACGCCGCCATCGGCGAGAACATGCTGGTCGGCTGCGCCCTGAAACCGCCGAAGGGCCGCGTCGGCTGGAAACCGTCCGCCGCCACCGGCAAACCGGCCAAGCCGATCGATCCGACGGTCTGCGCCTCAGCGGCGGCACCGGCGCCGTGCGGGTGTCAGCACCCCTTCCACCCCGCGATGGCCGAGGCGGTCGATCTGTGGGCCGGCTGCGTCACCGAGGTCTCCACCGAGTACGCCGGCCTGGTGAACCACTGGGCCAAATGCGGATTCGACGCAGGCGAGATGGCCGACTTCGGCGCCAAAGTGTCGGCCCGGCTGGCGACTGAACCGTGGCGAATCTGGGGGATGATGCTCGGTGCGACCCCACAACACAAGGGGCACTGATGAACTGCAGCCATACCACCCGAATGCCCGCCGGCCGCGTCGACGTCGGCGAACCCCACCCGCAACCGCATGACTGCACCGCCACGATGCAGCAACTCGTCGACGTAGCGGTCAAGAGCACGCTCGCCTTCACCACCGCCGCGCTCAACTGCTGTGCCGCGCAGAAGACCTGCGCACCGGCCGGCGACTGTGGCTGCGGGTGCGGGTCCACAAAACCTGCGGGCGCCACCGGATCGGCGAGTGCCACCGGATCTGCGAGCGCCACAGGATCTGCGAGCGCCACAGGATCTGCGAGTGCTACAGCCCCACCGACGAAGAGGACCGTGCACTCAGGCGACTTCCCGACCGTGCGGATCGAGGTGCAGCGTCAGCTCAGATTGGCGACACCGCTGTCGAACGGCTTTCAGTTCATTCCGTACGATCGGATCACGTTGGTGCCCAACGCCGGACGTGACCCGCAACTGAAGCCGCTCGGCACACTCGGCCCCACCGAAGCGGCCTTCCGCATCGAAGTCGACGCCACCGGACTGCCCGGCTCGGTCTATTCCGGCGAGGTCCGCGTGCGCTATCCGGACGGCAAGCCGGACGAGATCGTGTCGGTGTACATCAAGCTGTGACCGTGCGCGATCACCGGCGAGCGGTCGACGAGTTGCTCGATCGCGCTGTACTCGCCATCAACCGCGGCGACCGGGCGACCGCGACCTCGCTGGCCGAGCGGGTGCTGGCCGTCGACTCCGGCAACCCCGACGCCGAGGACCTCCTGGCGGCTCCCACGACGGGCGGCGAGCTGCGCCGCTTGACGCTGCTGTTCTGCGACCTCGTCGACTCGACCGTGCTCTCGACCCGCATCGAGCCCGAGGCCTACCGCATCATCGTCGGCAAGTACCGCGACCAGGTGCAGCGCATCGTGGACCGCTACGAGGGGCACATCGGCTCGACGAAGGGCGACGGCCTGCTGGTGGTCTTCGGCTACCCACAAGCCCACGAGAACGACGTCCGGCGGGCAGTGCAGGCCGGTCTGGACATCACCCGAGACGTGGCCCGGCTCAGTGAGCAGGCGCGGGAGCGGTTCGGCGTCGAGGTCAGTGTCCGCGTCGGCGTCCACCGCGGCCTGGTGTACCTCGACACCGGCCAGGACGACGTCTACGGGTTTGCCGCGAACCTCACCGCCCGGGTGTCCAGCATCGCGCCGCCGGGCACCGTGGTGGTCAGCGACGCCGTCGAACCGCTGATCCGCGACACCTTCGACCTCGCGCCGCGACCGGCCCAGCCCGTCAAGGGCGTCGAGGAGCCGGTCATCCACCACCAGGTGCTCGGCGAACGGGCCGTGCCCACCCGGTCGCCGTTGGGGCCGCTGGTCGGCCGCGTCGAGGAGCTGTCCTACCTCGAGCAGAGCTGGGGGCGCGCGCAGGACGGCGATCTCGACACCGCGGGCGTCGCGTTTCTCGGTGAGGCCGGTATCGGTAAGAGCCGCCTCGCCCAGGCCGCCGTCAACCTCGCCGAGCAGTCCGGCGCCACCGTGATCACCGTGTTCGGCTCGCCGTTCCAGACCGCCGCCGGCCTGCACCCGATCCGGGATCTCCTCGAACGGCGTTGCGGCATAGACCGACTCACCGATCAGAGCGAACGACTGCGGCTGCTCGAAAGGGACATCGCCGCGTTGGGCCGGGATCCTGCGACGACGCTGCCGCTGCTGGCTCCGGTGCTCGGCATCGCCGCCGAGGCCGGCTACCAGGCCGCGAAGGCCGAAGGCGGCAAGCTCTACGAGGACATCGCCGAAACCGTTCACGACTACCTGGTCGCCTGCCTCGGCGACGGTCCGGGGCTGCTGGTGGCCGAAGACGTGCACTGGTTCGACCCGTCCACCGTGGAAGTGCTCGACAAGATGCTCGGCGCCCGGCTCGGGCGGGTTCTGGTTGTCATCACCGCGCGCGACACCACCAAGCTGCCCGGCGCCGGCAACGTCACGCTCTTCGACGTGCAACCGCTGGACGATGACGACACCGACGCACTGATCGCCGCGCTGGCACCCGATGCGCCCGCCGATGTGCGCCGCTCGGTGCGCGACCGGTGCGACGGTGTGCCGCTGTACGTCGAGGAGATCATCACCGGGCTCGACCATCTTCGGCTGCCGGCACAGCACAACGGCCACGTCCCCGACGCGCTCTACGAGTCGCTGCTGTCCCGGCTGCGCGCGACTCACAACACCGTGCCTGTCGTTGCCGCCGCGGCGACCATCGGACGCGGATTCGACCGGCAACTGCTGCTGGCGGCCACCGAGCTGCCCGAAACCGACGTTGACGACGTACTCGGCGCGCTGGAGGATGCCCGGGTCGTCGAGCGCATCAGCACCGACGGCTTCCGGTTCCGCCACGAACTCCTGCGCGAAGTGGCCTACGAACTGTCCCCGCCGAGTGTGCGGCGCACCTTGCACGGCCGCATCGCCGACGCGCTCGACGCGGGCACGGCGGACGGGAAGCCCGATTGGCGGCTTGTCGCACGCCATTACGACGAAGCGCAGCGATACGACGATGCAACGACGGCTTATCAGCAGGCCGCCTCCGACGCTCGACGCCGCGGCGCACTCGGCGAGTCGCTCGGCTTCCTCAACGAGGCGATCGCACGGGTGGACCGGATAGCACCCGGCGGCCACCGCGACCGGCGCGAAGTCGAGATCCGGCTGCGTCGCGGCTTTCTCGCCTCGGCGGTCGAGGGCACCTCGAGCGCTCAGGCCGCGATCGACTTCGAACGCTGCCTGCAGGTGGTCGGAACCGAACTCACCGAGGAGTTCCTCACCACCATGGCTGCCCTGTACGGCTACTTCGCCACCCGCGCGGACCTGCAACGCGCCGAACAGGTGCTCACCGCGGTGCGGGCAGGCCAGAGCGGAAGCGTCGCCTGGTTTCTGGTCAACAATGATGCGGGGTTCGCGATGCTGGCGTGGTACCGCGGCCAGTTCTTGGCGGCGCGTGAGGCTTTGGAGTCGGTCGCGGCCCGCACCGATGTCGGTGACGGTGAGGACGAAGCGCACTGGTTCATCCCCAACGAGCCGCTGGCGTCGATCTACACCCATCTGGCCGCTGCCCGCCTGGTGATGGGCGACTTCGCCGGGGCGCAAACGGAATTCGATCGCAGCACCCGCCGCGTCGAGCGGCTCGGGTTCCCGCAGGGCCCCTACAGCGCCGCCTACGCGCGTAGCTACGAAGCGTGGATGTACATCGAGGCCGGCGACCTCGGTCGCGCCGCGGCAATCGTCGCCGCCATGGCCGCCGACGCGCAGCGGTACGGATTCGACGCGTGGGCGTTGATCGCCGCGACCCAGCAATGCACGGTCGACGGGTTGCGCGCGCTCGAGGCCGACCCCGCGACGCTGGAGCGACACATCACCACCATGACGATGCTCGTCGAAGCATGGCGCGCAGCCGAAGTGCGGATGTTCCTCACCTTCTACGACAGCATCGTGGCGAGGCTGCTGTCCGCGGCGGGCCGCACCGACGAAGCCCGCGCCCGGCTCGACGCGGCGCTGCAGTTGGCCGCAGACACCGACGTGCACTTCTACGACGCCGAACTGCTCCGGTTGCGCGCACACACCGAACGCGAGGACGAAGCGCGCGAGGCCTGTCTGCGGGACGCCCTCGCGCTGGCCCGCCACCAGGGTGCGGCGATCTTCGAATTGCGCATTGCCGCCGACCTTTACCGACTGCTTGGTGATTCGGCGCGCGACGCCCTCGCCGAGGCCGCCGGACGGTTTACGCCCGACAGCACGTGGCCCGAGCTGGCCCGGGCCCAAGCGCTGCTGGCGTGAGGCCGCCCGGGGGCAAGGTCGCCATCCTGGGCGGCGGTATGGCCGGCCTCAGTGCGGCCTGGCGGCTCAGCGAGCCGGGCTGGCGTGACCGGTTCGACGCCATCACCGTCTACCAACGCGGCTGGCGGCTCGGCGGGAAGGCCGCCTCGAGTCGCGGTCCGCACGGCCGCATCGAAGAACACGGCCTGCACATCTGGCTGGGCTCCTACGAGAACGCCTTCGGGCTGCTGCGCGAGTGCTACACCGAACTCGACCGTGCGACAACCGATCCCGGCGCCCCGATACAGGCCTGGGACCAGGCGCTCATACCCGCCGACAACCTCGGCCTGGCGGACCGGTGGGGCGACGACTGGCTGACGTGGCTGGGCACGTTCACCCGCAACGAGGAACTGCCGGGTGAGCCGCACTCCACCGGGCGCGAGATCACCGCGGTCGGCTTCCTGCGCAGAGCCGCACAACTTCTCGTCGACTTCACCCGCTCGTTGCGCGACGCCGAACCGGTCGGCTTGGTGCTGTCGGCCTCCCCGCATCCTTACGCCGCCGAGACCGCGGTCGAAGCGGTGCAGCGGGCGGCGCTGGCGGCCCTCATGGCAGCGGCGGAACCGCGGTCGTCAGCGTCACTGCTCGACGTCGCCGTCGCCGCCGTCGGCCGCACGCTCGACCGTGAGCATCGCCCCGACCACCGCCGGTCGTGGCTACTGGTCTCGCTGGTGGTCGCGGTGGTGCGCGGGCTGATCGCTGACAACCTCGTCACCGACCCTCGCGGCTTTCGCGCCATCAACGACGAGGACTTCGGCGAGTGGATCCTGCGCCACGGCGCCCATCCCGACGTCTTGGACTTCCCGTTGATCCGCGGCCTCTACGACCTGGTCTTCGGGTACGCCGGCGGGGACCCCCAACGACCGGCATTTGCCGCCGGGCTCGCCGTATTCCTCACGGGCCTGGTGCTTTTCGAGTACAAGGGCGCGATCTTCTGGAAGATGACCGCCGGGATGGGCGAGATCGTTATCGCGCCCATCTACCAGGTGCTGCGTCGCCGCGGTGTCCGGTTCAAGTTCTTCCACCGCGTCGACAGCCTGTACCTGGACGCCGAGCGTCGGCACGTCGACGCCATCAGCATGGGCCGCCAGCTCACGCTCGCCGACGGTGTCGACGAGTATCAGCCGTTGACCCGCAGCCGCGGCCTGCCCGTCTTCCCGAGCGAACCGCTCGCCGACCAGGTTCGGGTAAGGCCCGGAATGCACACCCTGGAGTCGCATTTCGGTGACCGCTCCGATATCGAGACGCTGACGTTGCGTCGCGGCATCGACTTCGACCACGTGGTGCTGGCGATGTCGCTGAGCATGGTGGAAATCGTTGCCGCAGAACTGATCGACGACCGGCCCGAGTGGCGGGCGATGACCGAAAACGTGCGCACCGTCGCCACCCAGGCGTTCCAGATCTGGCTGCGCCCGGACGAACCGGCGCTCGGCTGGCCGCGGCCCGGTGTGACCACCAGCGCGTACGTGCCGCCGTTCGACACGTGGGCGTCCATGCCGCAGACACTGTGGGCCGAAGACTGGCCGGCCGACGACCGCCCCGGCACCGTCGCCTATTTCTGCGGTGCTTTCGACGCGCCGTGGCCGGTGCGCGAACCCTACGACGACTACGTCCGGCGCAGCGGCGAGGCCGTGCACGCCGCGGCGGTCCGGTATCTCGACCACCACGTCGGGCTCTACTTTCCAGGTGCGACTACCGCCGACGGGTTCGCCTGGCACCTGCTCAGCGGGGTCGACGGACACCGCGGCCGCGACGCGCTGGCCACCCAGCACGTCAGCGTCAACATCGACCCGTCGGACCGCTATGTCCAATCGGTCCCCGGTTCGGACAAGTACCGGCTGCGCCCCGACGAGGGCGGCTACGACAACCTCGTGCTGGCCGGCGACTGGACCGACTGCGGCATGAACGCCGGTTGCATCGAAGCCGCGGTGATGTCAGGTCTGCAAGCCGCCAACGCGTTGCTCGGCCGCGGCCGCTTCTACCGGATCCGCGGCTTTTATCTGCCGTGAGCGATACGCAGTACGATCCGGCGGTGGTCCGCGGTCGCTTTGCCGTCGCCGCCAAGCTGGCGGCGATCGTGGCAGCCGGTGCGCTCGTCGTGCAGTGCGCCTCCTCCCCGCCGGAGACCCCGTCCACGTCCCCGTCCACGACTGCGTCCCCGTCCACGTCGCCGGTTGCGCCGCCTCCTCCCCCACCGTCGACCAGCCTGCCGCCGCCACCTGCTCGCGTCACTCCTGTCACCGCGGCCGAACTCGGTGAAAGCTGGCGTCCCGGTTGCCCATTGGCGCCAGAGCGACTGCGGCGGGTCGAGATCGACCACCTCGGAATGGACGGCCAGACCCACCGCGGCGAGCTCATCGTGCACGAAGACCTGGTGGCCGAGGTCGTCGAGATCTTCGAGCAACTCCGGCATGTGCGCTATCCCATCGAGAGGATGCGCACACCCGAGCACTACCCGGGCGCCGACGACGAGCTGTCCATGCGGGACAACAACACCTCGGCGTTCAACTGCCGCGACATCCCGGGTACCGGCAACTGGTCCCTGCACGCCTACGGCCGGGCCATCGACATCAACCCGCTCATCAACCCGTACATCGACAGCGCGGGCGCCTTTCAACCCGCCAACGCGGCGCCCTACCTCGACCGCAACCGCATCGATCCGGGCCTGCTGCGCGACGGCGACCCCGCGGTGCGGATCTTCACCGACCGCGGCTGGACCTGGGGCGGAAACTGGCGGACCCCGAAGGACTATCAACACTTCGAGCATCCTGACCGATGACGGGCGTTCTATTTCACCCGAGGTAAGCCCCTTCGAACTCCCTTGACACGCAGGCAAATCGCGCGTGTACTGGACATCTACCAGCAGATTAGAGATCTCCGATGCTCACTTCGATTGAATCCCGTATTCGCGCCCTCATTCAATCCGGAGTTGCGGCGTCTGTCGGATTCGTTCAACGTCTGACCGGCACTCAGCCCGATGCGAGCCGAGCAGCCGACGCCCGGCGCGCCGCCACCCGCCATCATGATCAAGCGGCGTCGGTGGCCCGAGGCAATGACACCAAGCTCGATCACCAGAAGCGTGCCGACCGCGCTACGCCAGCGGCGACCAACGAGTGAGTCACCACGACGCTCTACGCTCACTTTCGTCGTCGCCCTTGCATAACGGTGCCGATACTCGCCGAGCCCGACGGTAGGGTCGAGAAACCCGGATACCGCCGAGAGGCATTGATCGATGACAAGAAGTACCGACGCGCGATCCCTTTCGCTCGGGGTCCTGGCTCACTCGCGCAAACCCAATGAGCGTCGACTACCCATCCACCCGGACCACTTCGACAGGATCGACCCTCAAACGCGGAGTCGGATCTTCCTCGAGCACGGCTACGGCGCAGCCTTCGGCGCCACCGACAACGCGCTGGCTGAACTGGTCGGCGGAGTCCGGACCCGGGAGCAGCTGATCGCCGACTGCGACGTCATCCTGCTGCCCAAAGTCGAAGCCGAGGACTTGGCTGAATTCCGTGTCGGACAGGTTATCTGGGGCTGGCCGCACTGCGTTCAGAACTTCAGACTGACCCAGATCGCCATCGATCGGCGGCTGACGTTGATCGCCTTCGAGGCGATGAACCACTGGCAGGCCGACGGCGGCTTCGGGCTGCACGTCTTCCACAAGAACAACGAGCTCGCCGGGTACTGCTCGGTGTTGCACGCCATGCAGCTGATCGGCATCACCGGTAGCTACGGTCGGCGCCTGCGTGCCGCAGTCATCGGGTTCGGGGCGACGGCTCGCGGTGCGGTCACCGCATTGAACGCCCACGGCGTCGACGATGTGCGCGTGCTGACCAATCGGGATGTCGCGGCAGTCGCGGCCCCGATTCACTCCACCCAGATCATCCAGATGGGATACGACGAAGGCACACCGCCCCACCGAACGTGGGCGGACACGCCGGACGCCGGCGTCGTGCCCGTCGCCCGCGTGCTGGCCGACAACGACATCGTCGTCAACTGCGCATTGCAGGATCCCGGAAACCCTTTGATCTTTGCCAATGAGGACGATCTGGCCGCATTCGCGCCGAGCAGCCTGATCGTCGACGTCTCCTGCGATGTGGGCATGGGCTTCAGTTGGGCGCAGCCGACGTCGTTCGCCGAGCCGCTCCGCAAGCTGGCGAATGACGTGCACTACTACGCGGTCGACCACAGCCCGTCGTACCTGTGGGACTCAGCGACGTGGGAGGTCAGCGAGGCGTTGCTGCCTCATCTCAACACGCTCCTCGCCGGCCCCGCTGCATGGCGTTCAAGCCCAATCATCCACCGCGCCATTGAAATCCACGAGGGTGTCGTTATCAACCCCGCCATTTTGTCCTTCCAGCACCGTGCGGATGCCTACCCGCACCCGGTCAACGCAACTAGTTAAGCGACCGACAGTCAGCCGGCGAATCGGCGCGGATCGCACCGCCTTCGGATTCCCATACCGATTGAGCCGCGGCTGATTCCCTGCGAGGGACTCTCCGCCGAACGCCGGCGCGTCGAACGTCGGCGACGATTGGCCTCTGGGGACCCGCCTGAGGCGCCTCGCCGATGCTGCCGATGGCCTCGGTGCCGTCCGTCATCACTGTACGACAGGGAGTGGGGCTTGCGGCAAGACCCCGCAAGTACTGCACAATCTTCCGATTGCGAGCGCAACAGACGGAGAACTACATGCCAAGCACGCCAAAACCATTTGAAGTCCACGAGTCCGGTGCATTCCTCCACGGCACCAAGGCCGACCTTGCAGTAGGTGATCTGCTGGTGCCCGGGCGCCGATCGAACTTCGAGGAAGGGCGCATCATGAACCACGTCTACGTGACCCAAACATTGGATGCAGCAGTGTGGGGAGCCGAGTTGGCGGCGGGCGAGGCGCGCGGCCGCATTTACATCGTGGAACCGCAAGGCCCAGTGCAGGACGATCCGAACGTGACGGACAAGAAGCTCCCAGGGAATCCGACGCGGTCGTACCGCACCCGTGAGCCTGTGAGAATCGTCGGCGAGATCACCGACTGGGTGGGACATTCACCCGAACAGCTTCAAGCGATGCGGGACACCTTGGCCGACCTCCGACGCCGGGGGCTGGCCGTCATCTACGACTGACCAGCGGCTCCCCCGGGTGATTACTTTCGGAAGGCGTCCTTGATCTTCTCGCCGGCATCTTTCACGTTGGACTTCGCCTGATCACCGCGGCCCTCGTCGCGGGTG